>NZ_CP009323.1:2400000-3600000 GCF_000959725.1 Burkholderia gladioli | reverse complement strand
GCCCCACAGCGCGAAGGCCGAGGTCACGCCCCAGGGGCGGCCCGACAGCGCGAGCGTGGCGAAGTTGAGCACCGCCAGCGCCACCGCACCGGCCAGCATCGGCCAGGGACCGTGCAGCCAGGGCGAGGCATGCGGCGCGCGCTCGGGCGCGTTGACCAGGCGGCCGTGGCGGCGTTTCTCGATGGCCACGGTCAGCGCGGCGATCGCGGCGAACACCGCGAGGTTCAGCACGATCGCGGGTGCCACGCCGAGCGCGTGCACCAGCGAGAGCGGCTTGAGTTGCGGCATCGAGGTCCAGAACGGCATGTGGGCGGTGGCCACCACCGAGCCGACGATGAAGGCGAGCAGCGTGACGATCATGCGCGTGCTGCCGCCGCCGACCGTGTAGAGCGTGCCCGAGGCGCAGCCGCCGCCGAGCTGCATGCCGATGCCGAAGATGAAGGCGCCGACGATCACCGAGGTGCCGGCCGGCGAGACCAGCCCGACCACCGGCTGCCCGAACAGCGACCCGGCCGACAGCGCCGGGAAGAACAGCAGCACGCCGATCGCGAGCATCAGCATCTGCGCGCGCAGGCCGGCGCCGCGGCCGTCGGCGATGAACACGCGCCAGGCCGAGGTGAAACCGAAGGCGGCGTGGTAGAGCGTCATGCCGAGCAGCGCGCCCACCAGGTAGAGCGCGGCCTGGCGCAGGCTGACGGTCTGCGCGAGATAGATCGCGCCGAGCAGCACCAGCACCAGCGCGATGCCGAGCGGCTTGGGATTGATGGAATCGAAGGCGCGCGGCGCGGGAGCCGGCGACGAGGGCAAGGTCGACATGGGCGGATACGGCGAAAACGTGAGAGGAGGAACGAGCGGACCGGCGAGGCGCGGATCGCGGCCGGCGGGATCGCGGCGCGCGGAATCAGGCGGCCTCGATCGGCCGGGGCGCCGATCGGATGGATCGGGCCGTCCAGGCGGCCGGCCTCGCGCGATCGATGCGAGGGCGGCGGGCCCAGGCTGGCGTAGGCCGGGCGCAAGCGTAGCATGAAACGCCGTTCGCGGCCGGGGCCGGAACGGCGGTGGCGGCGATGGTGGCGGCGGCGCAGGCACGCTGGACGAACGCGCGGAAGTTCAGGCTCGCGATGGTTTGCGGGCCACCACCGTCATGCGAAGCGAATCGTGGTGCACATTCCCGGCGCGTCGATGCCGCCTCGGTGCCGCTTCAGCCTCCTCAGTGCGAGCCGTCGCGCTCGAAGCTGAACAGGCGCTCGGCACGCCGCATGCCGTTGCCCTCGCGATGATCGACCATCACCATGCCCTGGTCGCGTACCGCCCAGCCGGGCCGGGCCAGCACCTCGGCGCGCGGTTGGCTGTCGATGCCGCCCAGCCCCTCGTCGGGCGGCGCGGTGCTGTCGTCGAGCGAGGCGTTCGAATGAATCACGTTGTCCTGCAGCGGCGAGGCCTCGCGACGCGCTTCCTGCCCCTTGCCGTCGACGTCGACGGAATTGTCGGTGCTCGCCATGTTGGCATTGTCGAGCGAGGTGATGCGCGCCGCCGCGCGGCGCACCGGGTCGGCATGCTGGTCGCCGCGTTCGCCTCGCTCGATCGGCGGCAGGCCGGTCGGCGTCTTGCCGGCCACCGTTTCCGGCGTCTGGTTGCGCGCGAAGCCGCTGGCCTGCGCGCTCGCGTCCGGCTGGTCCTTGCCGGCGGCCGGCGTCTTCACCGGGCTCTCGCCGACCTTCTCGTGCTGTTGCTGCGGATAGGGATTCGATTTGACCGGTTTCATTCGGGCTCCTTGCCATCACCGGGATGCAACGCCCCCGGCGTTCGGCTCGATGGTTGCGGGACGGCGCGAGGCGCCGCGGATGGCGGGCGCCTCGCGCTCTGCTCCCACAGATCACGCAAATCGCATGCCGCGCCGGCACGCCGCCAGGCGGCGGCGTCTCGCGTGGCCACTGCCTCCACTACATCCTGGTTTGCAAATCTTCCAGGGACCGGCGCCCTGCTCCGACCCCGCGCCTCAAGGCGCCTCGTCGGGGCGTCGCGTCGGGTCGAAATCGCGCCAGCGGCCATCCTGCCAGTCCCCGTCGCAACGCTCGACCGACAGGGCGCCGGTGGAACGCAGGATCTCCTCGGCGGCGCCCGCATTGGCCTCGTCGACATGCGCGGCCAGCACCACGCCGTGCTCGGTGCGCTCCAGCGTGCCGGTGCCCTCCTCGGCCCGCCCACGCATGCGCGAGAGCGCGCCGCCGAACGCGCCGACGTAGGCGCCGGCCAGCGTGGTGGCGACCGGCACCCACCAGGGCGTGTGCCCGATCGCGTAGATGACCAGCCCCAGCAGCAGCCCGAGCGCGACGCCGCGCAGCGTGCCGGCGATGGCGCCGCGGCCGCCCGGCTTGGCCGCCGAATCGGCATAGACGTCGCCGCCGATCGGAAAGCGCCCGTGCTGGCCGCTCGGGTTGAGGAAGAAGATCGAGATGTCGTCGCGCCGGAATTGCCGGTCCAGCAGGCGGCGCCGGCCGTTCTCGGCGTCGTTGAAGGTGTGGAAGTTGCCTGTCACGATCATCGCCATGATGTCCTCCTGGTTCGAGCCGGCGCCTCGCGCCCCTGCTCTCGATGCCGCAAGGGCCGTGCCGGCTGCGGCACACTCGCCTTCCGGCCTCGCGCGGCACGCGGCTTGCGCGCTCGACGTCGATCCACATGGAACCACCGGGAGGCTCGACCATGATTCGGGTAAGGGAGGTGATGTCGCGCGATGTCGTGTCGGTCGCCGTGCACGACACGATCCGGCACGCGGCGCAGCACATGGCGTATTACGACGTCGGCGCGCTGCCGGTCTGCGAGCGCGGCCGGCTGGTCGGCATCGTGACCGATCGCGACCTCACGGTGCGCGCGCTGGCCGGCGAGGTAGGCCCGGACCAGGCGATCGGCGAGGTGCTCACGCGGCGGCCGGTCTGCTGTCGCGACGACGAGGATCTCGACGCGGTCCAGCAGCGCATGGCCGAGGCGCGCATTCGCAGGACGCCCGTCGTCGACGGGCAAGGCAGGCTGGTGGGCATGCTCTCGCTGGGCGATATCGCGACGCGCGCGGGCGGCGCCTCGCGCGAGGAAGTGTCGAATACGCTGGAGCGGGTCTCGCAGCCGGGACGCTGAGACCAGGCCACGAGCGAGCTTGCAGGACGTGTCGAGCGGAGAAAACCGGGCGGGATCGGAACGGAACCGAGGCGGGGCCGAAGCGGAACGGAAAAGCGGCGCCCGAAGCGGGATCAGTAGGTCGGCAGGCCGATGCAGGCGTTCGGATCGGCCGAGGCGCAGGCGATCGAATAACCAGCCGCGCTGGTGGCCAGCATGTCCTTGCCCGCGTCGAGCGCGTCGCGCACGTCGTCGGGGCAGCGTTCGTAGGTGATGAAGGCGGTGCAGGCAACTGCTGACATCACGACCAGCGAGAAAGCGATCTTTTCGAGTACGACGAAACGGTGAGGCATCCCTCAATCCTCCTTTGAGGCGCCATTCTAGCTCAGCTCAGGGTTTTTACCTAGGGTTTCCACCTAGGGTGGCCTGCATATGCCTCGCGATGCCGCCCGTCCGCCCCGCTGGGTGCGGCGGCGCAAGGCCGCGCCGGACGCGGAGTTGCATCGAGCTGTCGGTTTCACGCAACACGCAGGTGCGCCGGCCGCCGGAAGGAAATGAGGGCGCAAAAACGGAAACGGCGCGAGCCGCCTTCGCGGGACTCGCGCCGTGGAGGCGGCAGGCGGCCCGCCCGGCCCACGGCCTGACGAGCGCGCCGCGCCGGCTCAGATCGCCTTGGTCACCGGCGCCTTGGCGGCCGGATCGGTGGTGCTGATCCGGCCCGTCTCGACGTGGCCGGCGATGCGGCGCAGCCAGGACGGGTTGTCGGCCACCGTGAACTGCAGGTCGTACCACGAGGCACTGCACGACAGGTCCCAATGCGACTCGACGCTCTTGCCGGCCGGGATCGTCAGGGTCCGCGGGGCCTGGCCATAGGCCAGGTCGACCGCCGTCACCGTCATCGCGGCACTACCGCCGTTGGCCAACGTCACGTAGACGTTGCCGTTGGCCACGTCGTAGCAGGTCGTCAGGTCCGGATGCGCGGCGGCCTCGCCCGAGGCCGAGCCGATGAAGCGGCGGAAATAGCCGTTCGGGCCATATACATGCACCACGTAGCCGCCGCCGGCGTCGAGCGCCCAGGTGTCGGAGAGCTGCTTGCCGGCCTCGACCGTGTAGGCGCGCGGCATCGCCGTGGCGTCGTTGGTGTAGACCCAGAAGTGCGCGCCCGCCGTGCCGCCGTTGGCGAAGGTGATGGTGTAGCCGGCGTTGGTCAACTGGCCGTTCACGTGCAGTTCGTAGGGCGTGGCGCGCGCCAGGCGCGTGCCGGGCTCCTGCGCGGCGATGCTCGGCGCGGCGGTGGCCGCCGGTGCCGCCTGCGAGGTCGGCAGCGCGCATTGCAGGTCGGCCGTGGCCACGTAGTTCGCGGTGTTCGGCAGGCTCGGGAAGCTCGCGTCCGACTTGGTGAAATCGAGCGTCGAGCTCAGGTCGCCGCACACCGCGCGGCGCCACGGCGAGATATTGGTTTCCTTCACGCCGAAACGCTGCTCGATGAATTGCAGCACCGAGGTGTGATCGAACACCTGCGAGCTGACGAAGCCGCCTTTCGACCAGGGCGAGACCACGAACATCGGCACGCGCGGCCCCAGGCCGTAAGGCAGCGTGTCGGCGGTATAGGTGCCCTGCTGGGTGGCCGTCACCACGTTGTGGCGCTCCAGCGACACATCCACCGTGCTCGCGCCGACGTTGACGGGCGGATTGGCGATGAAGGTCGGCGGCTGCGGCGGCACCATGTGGTCGAACAGGCCGTCGTTCTCGTCGTACATGATGAACAGGACGGTCTTGCTCCACACCTCGGGGTTCGAGGTCAGCGCGTCGAGGATCGTCGAGATGTAGTTCGCGCCGTACAGCGGCGTGAACTTCGGGTGCTCCGAGTAGGCCGCCGGCGGCAGCAGCCAGGACACCTGCGGCAGCGCGTTGGCCTGCACGTCGGCCTTGAGCTGGTCCAGCGTGCGCGTGCTGTTGCCGCGCTGCTGCAGCGAGGAGCCGGCCGGCGCGTTCACGATGTTCTGGAACGCCGCCAGCATGTTGGTGCCGTAGTTGCCGGTGAAGTTGTCGAAGCCGGTGCCCTGCTGGTAGACCTGCCAGGAGATGCCGGCCTTCTCGAGCCGCTCGGGATAGGTCGTCCACGAGAAGGGCTGGAGCTGGATCGCGTCGAACTGGTTATCGATGTAGTCCGTGTTGTCGAGCAGCGGGCCGCCGCCGGTGGCGAGCGGATCGACCATGCCCGTCATCAGGTACATGCGGTTCGGGTGCGTGTTGCCGGGGATCGAGCAGAAGTAGTGGTCGCAGACGGTGAAGGCATCGGCCAGCGCGTAGTGGAACGGAATGTCGTCCCGCACGTGATAGCCCATCGTCATGTTGGTCTTCTGCACCGCCCACTGGTCGCCGCGGCCGTGGTTGATCGCGCCGTGGGTGGTCGCCCAGGTATGCGGCAGGCCGCCGATGCACTGCGCGTTCACGGCCGGGTTGGTGGTGTCGTAGCGGAACGGCGCAATTACCTTGGTCGGATCTTCCTTGCGAGGCTGGAACCAGACCGGCTGGCCGTTGGGCAGGGTCACCGGGAAGCGGTCGTTGTAGCCGCGCACGCCGCTCAGGTGGCCGAGGTAGTGATCGAAGGAGCGGTTCTCCTGCATGAACACCACGATGTGCTGCACATCCTGGATGGTGCCCGTGACCGTGGCCGGCTCGATGGCCAGGGCCTTGCGGATCGATTCGGGCAACAGCGTGGTGGCAGCGGTGGCGCCCGCCAGGCTGGCGGAGAACTTCAGGAAATCGCGTCGGGATTGGGTGACCATGTGGGGTCCTGATGATGTCGGTCGTCGTGGTGCGGCGCTCAGGATTTCGGCGCCGTGAAGCCGGGCGGGCAATGCAGCTGGGCGGTCGCGACCGCGCCGTTGCCGCAGGCCGCCTTGGGCGGCGGCGCGTTCGGTGTGGCGGGCGCCGACGAGGTGCCGTCGCCATTGCATGCGCCGAGCAGCGCCGCGCTCGCGAGCCTGCCGGTCAGGATCAGGTGCCGTAGTGCCGGCGTCTGCATGGGTTTTCTCCGTCGAATGATATCCGGCGGACGCGGGCTCGCGTCCGGGACGCGGCACCGCTCACCCACGTTGCGCGCGCCGCGTGACGATAATGACCGATTGTTACAGCGCGGTGTTCGAGCCCCGCCAAGCCGAGCCCCGCGGGGCTCGGCGGGTGACATTGGAAGGCTTCTCGGAAGTATTTCGGAAGCGGGACGGGGCAGATCGGGACGGCAGCGGTGGATTCCCCGGCGCGCGAATCGGGGCAAACCCCGCCAGCGTTTCGCCCGCCGCCCCGTTCCGGGATCGAGGCGAATGCACTACGATGTGTGACAGGGTTCCGGCACGCATCGAGACGCTCGCGGCATGCTCGGATCGGCACCCGCATCGGCCACGACATTCAGGGAGACGAGATCGCATGTCCAGCGCCCCCCTTCCCGCTGACGAAGCCTCGCGGCTCGCGAAGCTACGCAGCCTGCAGTTGCTCGACACCCCGGACGAGGAACGCTTCGATCGGATCACCCGGCTCGCGAGACGAATCTTCGATGTGCCGATCGCCCTGGTCTCGCTGGTCGACGAGAACCGCCAGTGGTTCAAGAGCTGCTTCGGGCTCGATGTGCGGGAGACCTCGCGCGACGTGTCTTTCTGCGCGCACGCGATCCTGTCCCAACAGACGCTGGTGATCCCCGACGCCACGCTCGACCCGCGCTTCGCCGACAACCCGCTGGTGACCGGCGCGCCCGGCATCCGCTTCTACGCGGGCCATCCGCTGGCCCTGCCCGACGGCACCAATCTCGGCACGCTATGCCTGATCGACACGCGCTCGCGCGAGGTCGACCCCGACGATCTCGCCCACCTGCGCGACCTGGCCGGACTGGCCGAGCGCGAGGTGGCGGCGGTGCAGATGGCCACGCTCGACGCGCTGACCTCGCTGTCGAACCGGCGCGGCTTCGAGGTGCTGGCCCGGCATGCGCTGAACGCCTGCAAGCGCGGCGGCCGGCGCGCCTCGCTGCTGTTCTTCGACCTCAACGACTTCAAGCAGATCAACGACCGCTACGGCCATGCCGAGGGCGACCGCGCGCTGACCCTGTTCGCGCGCTCGCTGAGCACCGTGCTGCGCGAGATGGACGTGGTCGGCCGGCTCGGCGGCGACGAATTCGTGGCCCTGCTGATCACCTCGCACGAAGTGGACGCGCCCGGCATCGTCGAGCGGCTGCGCGAGAATCTCGACGCGCGCGCCGAACAGGCCTCGCTCGATTACGCTATCCGCTTCAGCGTCGGCCACGTCGACTACGACCCGCGCGAGGATCCATCGGTCGAGCAGTTGCTGGCCGAATCGGACACGCGCATGTACGCGGACAAGCATCGCCGCAAGTCGGGCGGTTCGCGCTGATCGCCTCGGCCGCGCGCCGCGCTCGCCGATTGCCACCGAATCGCGCGAGAATCCCCCCTTGTCCGCTTCATTCGTTCCACCAGGAGTCATTCGATGCAGGTTGCCGCTTCATTCGTCGCCATTCTTTCCGCGCTGATGCTGGGCGCCATGATTCCCGGGCCGAGCTTCGTGCTGGTGGCCCGCAACGCGATCGGGCTGTCGCGCCGCGACGGGCTCGCCACCGCGCTGGGCATGGGCATCGGCGGCCTGGTGTTCGCCGGCATCGCGCTGGCGGGCCTCTATACCCTGCTGCGTTCGGTGGCCTGGCTCTATGTGGGACTGAAGGTGGCGGGCGGGCTCTACCTGCTCTACCTGGCGCTGCAGATCTGGCGCGGCGCGAAGCGCGACTTCGCGTTCGACGCCGATATCGCCCGGCATGGCGGCCAGCCGTTGCGCTCCTTGCGCGTCGGCCTGACCACCCAGCTGAGCAACCCGAAGACGGCGATCTGGTACGGCAGCATCTTCGCGGCGCTGTTGCCCGCGCATCCGCCGCTCATCGCCTACCTGGTGCTGCCGCCGGCCGTGTTCGCGATCGAGATGGGCTGGTACACCATCGTCGCGCTCGGCTTCTCGACGCGCCGGCCGCGCGAGTTGTACCTGCGCGCCCGTGGCGTGATCGACCGGCTGGCCGCCGGCGCGATCGCCGCGCTGGGGCTGCGCCTGATCCTCAACGCCCGCGGCACGGGGCTGTGAGCGCGAGGCCGGCGGCAAGCCGGCCTGGCCCCGCATGCAGCCGAGGCACGCGAAGCCGGGGCCCGGCTCGCGAAATGCCGGCGCGCAGGCCATCGCGCGCCGCCCGTCGCGACGGGCACGCGTTCCACTTCATGGATGACGAGGAATGGCCAGGGTGGCGGCGACGGGCGAAGGCCCGTCAGTGCCGCTTCTGCTGCCGCAGGTCGTCGCGCACGCGCTTGGCGGCCAGCAGGGCGACGTAGTCGAGGATGCGCGCGCCGTCGCGATATTCGGCGAGCGTCTTTTCGTAGAGTTCGGAAACGGTTTCCTTCGGCATGCGGGTTTCGGAGGCGATCGATTCGACGATCTCTTCGACGTTGATCTGCGCGGCCATGTGTTGCGCTCCAGGGGATGGACGAACGAGGGACGGACAATAACGACAACGGGCCCGACGACGGCGGGAAGCACATTGAACGACGCTGCTATCCGTTGCGCAAATTGAATCGCGCTATGGATTTCGCGGTGTCATCGTCGGTAATTGCCCGAGAATCGCGCCAGGAAGCCGGGCGTTAGGCCCGGCGCGGCTCGCGCGCGGTCCGGCCCCGAGCGAGGCATCCCGCGTTCGTCGCGCGCCGTGTTCCGGCCGTCGCACGATGCATGCCTCGCCGCCGCCAGCCACCCGCCCGCGGCGCGAGCGCGGGCGATCTGCCCCCGTGCCGTTTGCCAAAGCCGCCCCAGTCAAGTACCTTGGACGCCGTTTGGCGACCCGCGCCACGTTTCCCGACCGTCCCCACCGGAGGCCGTACCACGATGGATTTCGCCGTTCGCCGCCGCCTCGTCGCGGCTTTGCCCGCCGCCCTGTCGCTCGTCGTCACGCTCGGCGCCGGCCTTGCCGCCGGCAACGCCCAGGCCGCCGACTCGATCACCGTCGCCTCGAAGATCGATACCGAAGGCAGCCTGCTCGGCAACCTGATCGCGCAGGTGCTCAAGTCGCACGGCCTGGCCGTGGTCGACAAGATCAGCCTGGGCGCCACGCCGATCGTGCGCCGCGCCCTCACGTCAGGCGAGATCGACATCTATCCCGAATACACCGGCAACGCCGCGTTCTTCTTCAACAAGACCGACGACCCGGTCTGGAAGGATGCCGCCAAGGGTTACGCCGAAGCCAAGCGGCTCGACTACTCGGCCAACCACCTGGTCTGGCTCGCGCCGGCGCCGGCCAACAACACCTGGGGCATCGCGGTGCTCGGCCCGCTGGCCAGCCAGCAGCACCTGAAGTCCTTCAGCGAGTTCGGCCGCTGGATCGCCGGCGGCGGCAAGGTCAAGCTGGCCGCCTCGGCCGAGTTCGTCAACAGCGCCTCGGCCCTGCCCTCGTTCGAGAAGACCTACGGCTTCAAGCTCAAGCCCGACCAGTTGCTGGTGCTCTCGGGCGGCGACACGGCCGCCACCATCCGCGCGGCCGCCGCGCAGACCGACGGCGTCAACGCGGCGATGGTCTACGGCACCGACGGCGCGATCGCCGCCTCGGGGCTGGTGCTGCTCGACGACGACAAGAAGGTGCAGCCCGTCTACGCGCCCGCGCCGGTGATCCGCGAGGCGGTGCTGAAGGCGCATCCGCAGATCGCCGACTGGCTCAAGCCGGTATTCGCCAGCCTCGACCTCAAGACCCTGCAGACACTCAACAGCCGGATCCAGATCAACGGTGAACCGGCCGCGCACGTCGCCGCCACCTACCTCAAGACCAAGGGCTTCGTGCAATGAGCGAGGCCGCCGCGCCCGCGGCGAACGCTGCCCCCTCCCCGCGCCTCGACCGGATCGGCGTGCTGGTCATGCTGGCCGTGCTCGGCGCGCTGGCCCTGCCCTTCGTGACCTTCCGCGCCAACCGGATCGTGCCGGGCCACGGGCTCGGCGTGCTCGCCGCCTTCCCCGGCACGCTCGCGGCGCTGGCGATCGCCGGCTGGCTGGCGGCGGCCGCCCTCGCGCTGCTGCCGGGCCGGCCGCTGCGGCGCGCGCTGGCGGGCGCGCTCGCGCTGGCCTGGCTCGGCTACTGGCTCGGCGCGGCGCCCGCGCGGCTGGTCGATGCCGATTCGGCCGCGATCGCGCGGATCTCGCCGGCCGCCGGCGCCTGGCTGCTGCTGTTCGCCTTCGCGGTGCTGATCGCCGACGCGCTGGCGCGGCTCGGCCTGTCGCCCGCGCGGCGCGTGCTGGCCCTGGTGGTCGCGCTGGCGGCGGTGGGCGCGGCGCTGGCCAGCGGCATCTGGGACGGCCTGTCGGTGATGCAGGAATACGCGGTGCGCGCCGATACCTTCTGGACCGAGGCGCTGCGCCATCTCGAACTGGTGGCCGGCTCGACCTTCGCCGCCTTCGCGGTGGCGCTGCCGCTGGGCATCGGCTGCGCGCACCGGCCGGCCTGGCGCGCCACCCTGATGCCGGTGCTCAACGTGGTCCAGACCATCCCCAGCATCGCCCTGTTCGGCATCCTGATGGTGCCGCTCGGCCTGCTGGCCGCCCACCTGCCGCTGGCAGCCGCGCTCGGCATCAGCGGCATCGGCCCGGCCCCGGCCCTGGTCGCGCTGTTCCTCTACGCGCTGCTGCCGATCGTCTCGAGCGTGGTGGTCGGCATCGATCGCGTCGATCCCGGCGTGGTGGAGGCAGCCGCGGCAATGGGCATGACGCGCCGCCAGCGCGTGCTCGACATCGAGCTGGCGCTGGCCCTGCCGGTGATCCTGGCCGGGCTGCGCATCGTGCTGGTGCAGAACGTCGGGCTCGCCGCGGTGGCCGCGCTGATCGGCGGCGGCGGCTTCGGCACCTTCATCTTCCAGGGGCTCGGCCAGGCCGCCACCGACCTGGTACTGCTCGGCGCGCTGCCCACCATCGCGCTGGCCTTCGTGATCTCGGTGCTGTTCGACGCCGCGATCCAACTGACACAACTGACGCAACGGAACCCGGCATGATCGAAATCGAAGGCGTGAGCCGCCGCTTCGGCTCGCTGCTCGCGGTGGACCAGGTCTCGCTCGAGATCGCGCCCGGCACCGTCACCGCCCTGGTGGGCGCCTCGGGCAGCGGCAAGTCCACCCTGCTGCGCATGATCAACCGCCTGATCGAGCCGAGCGCCGGCACCATCCGCATCGACGGCGTCGACACCGCCACGCTGCGCGGCGAGACGCTGCGGCGCGGCATCGGCTACGTGATCCAGGGCCACGGGCTGTTCCCGCACTGGAGCGTGGCGCGCAATATCGCCACCGTGCCGACCCTGGCCGGCTGGTCGAAGTCGCGCATCGCCGAGCGCGTCGACGAACTGCTGCACCTGTTCGACCTCGATCCCTCGGTGTATCGCCACAAGCTGCCGCACCAGCTCTCGGGCGGGCAGCAGCAGCGTGTCGGCGTGGCGCGCGCGCTGGCCGCCGAGCCGGCCATCCTGCTGATGGACGAGCCGTTCGGCGCGCTCGACCCGCTGATCCGCGGCAAGGCCCAGGACGACCTGGCGGCCCTGCAGCGGCGCCTGAAGGTCACCGTGGTGCTGGTCACGCACGACATCGACGAGGCGCTGCGGCTGGGCGACCAGATCGCCGTGATGGACGGCGGCAAGCTGCTGCAGGCGGCTCCACCGGCGCAGCTGCTGGCACGCCCCGCGCCGGGCTTCGTGGAGCGCCTGGTGGCCGGCGCGGAACGGCCGCTGCGGCTGCTGGCCTTGACGCCGGTGGCGCGCCTGGCCGAGCCGGGCCAGGCCAGCGGCGCGCCGGTCGACGGCGCGAGTTCGCTGCGCGATGCCTTGTCCGAGCTGCTCTGGCGCGGCGCCGACGCGCTGCCGGTAACGGCACCGCCCGGCGAGCCGGCGCGGCGCATCACGCTCGCGGCGCTGGTGGCGCACGCGCGCAGCGGCGCATGAGCGGCCGCGCCCTCGCCGCCCTGGCGCGGCTCGCCGCGCTGGCCGCCCTGCTGGTGCTGATCGGGCGGCCCGACTGGCTGCAGCCGCTGTTCGCGCCGCTCGCCGAGCACGGCGCGCCGGCCATCTACGACCGCGCGAGCCTGGTCGATCTCACCCTCTCCCACCTGGCGATCGTGGCCGCCTCCAGCCTGATCGGCTCGGCGCTGGCGATGCTGGCCGGGATCGCCGTGACGCGCCCGGCCGGCGCCGATTTCCTGCCGGTGGCGCGCAGTATCGCCAACCTCGGCCAGACCTTCCCGCCGGTGGCGGTGCTCGCGCTGGCGGTGCCGGCGGTCGGCTTCGGCGCCAAGCCGGTGCTGCTCGCGCTGACGCTCTACGGCCTGCTGCCGGTGTTCGAGAGCACCCTCGCCGGCCTGGGCTCGATCGCGCCCGCCACCCTCGAGGCCGCGCGCGGCATGGGCATGAGCGAGCGGCAGCGGCTGCTGTCGATCGAGTTGCCGCTGGCCGCGCCGGTGATCCTCAACGGCGTGCGGCTGGCCGTGGTGATCAACCTCGGCACCGCGACGATCGGCTCGACGGTGGCCGCCAAGGGGCTCGGCGACGTGATCATCGCCGGCCTGCAGACCTCGAACACCGCCTTCGTGCTGCAAGGCGGCGTGATCGTGGCGCTGCTGGCGGTGCTGGTCTACGACGCGCTCGGCTTCGCCGGCCGGTGGCTTGCGCCCGCCCAGGGTGCGGCAGGCGCACGGACGACGCGCGGCTGATCCAGCCGCCGCGCGCCGCGCCATTCGGCGCCGGCACGATCGAGGCAAGGCCGCGGCATTCGCCAGGAACGATTCGCGCCGCGCGCCAATCCGCCGATTTCCCCGCAAAAATCAATCGATCGTTTCATCCATGAATAATCGATGGCGTTTTCCATATTCTCCTATCGATTTTCCGAAATGCTTTCGATCCCGATATTCATCCGTTACTACCTGAAATACGGGAATGAAATCTCTCGTATGACAATTGGTGCGCAAACGATTGACTGATCATCCTCCCGAAATTGCCTGCCCGGCCACGCTTTTAATATTCCAGAAAGCATCCTTGAATTCCTCTACCATCAAGCACTTTCGCCTATGAATAAGCTATTTAGTATCGCCGTGCGATTTTCATGATCGGGGTCAACACTATTCGGGTTCCGGAAGGTAAAGAAAGAAACAAATGTCCCGTTAACGCGATTACGACAGGCACTCGTCACGCCCGTTTTCGTCTCGAACCCCAATTGAAGAGGCCACCATGAAAATTCCCAGGCTGGGCATCAAACATAAACTGCTCGGCGGTTTCGGCATACTCGCGGCGATCGTGGTGGGCGTCTCGGCATTCGCGCTGCATGCGCTCTCGGACGCCAATCTCGCCTTCACCGGCTACACGGCTGGCGTGAACGCGCGCGCCAATACCGCGGCGCAGATCCGCATGGCGGTCGACCGGCGCGCGATCGCGGCGCGTAACCTGGTATTGGTGACCAAGCCCGACGATATCGCCGTGGAAAAAGCCGACGTCGAGCGCGCGCATGCCGACGTGCAGCGCTACCTGGCCCAGCTCCAGTCGCTGCTCGCCAGTGCGAGCGACACCACGCCCGAGGCGCGCCAACTCGCCGCCGACATCGCCAACGTCGAGAGCCGCTACGGGCCGGTGGCGCTGGCGATCGTCCAGCAGGCGCTGGCCGGCCAGCGCGAGGACGCGATCGCCGCGATCGACGACAAGTGCCGGCCGCTGCTGGCAGAGCTGGTGCGCGCCACCGACGCCTACGCGAGCTACACGCGCGAACGCGAGAGCGCGCTCGCGCAGGCCGGCGTGGAACGCTACGACACCGCGCGCAACCTGATGCTGGGGATCTGCGCGGCGGCCCTCGCGCTGGCCGCGCTGGCCGGGGTGGCGATCACCCGCTCGATCACGCGGCCACTGTCCGAGGCGGTGCGCGTGGCGCGCACCGTCGCCGACGGCGACCTGACCAGCCACATCGAGGTGCGCGGCCACGACGAGACGCGCGACCTGCTCGACGCGCTCAATACCATGAACACGCGCCTGGCCGGCATCGTCAGCCGCGTGCGCGAGGGCAGCTCGGGCATCGCGCTGGCGGTGGGCGAGATCGCCGCCGGCAACGTCGACCTGAGCCAGCGCACCGAGGAACAGGCGGCCTCGCTGCAGGAAACCGCGGCCACCATGGAGCAGTTCACCTCGACCGTGCGCCTGAACGCGGAAAACGCCCAGCAGGCCAGCACGCTGGCCAGCAGCGCCTCCGAGGTCGCGCAGCGCGGCAGCCACGCGGTGGGGCGCGTGGTCGACACCATGAACGACCTGGGAGAACGCTCCTCGAAGATCGCCGAGATCACCGGCATGATCGAGGGCATCGCGTTCCAGACCAACATCCTCGCGCTCAACGCGGCGGTCGAGGCGGCGCGCGCCGGCGAACAGGGCCGCGGCTTCGCGGTGGTGGCCAGCGAGGTGCGCGCGCTGGCCCAGCGCTCCTCGGGCGCGGCCAAGGAGATCAAGGAGCTGATCACGGCCTCGGTGCAGACCGTGCAGGACGGCGCCGTGCTCGCCGACGAGGCCGGCAGGACCATGAACGAGGTGACCCAGGCGGTGGCGCGCGTGACCGACATCATGGGCGAGATCGCCGCCGCCTCCTCCGAGCAGAGCCGCGGCATCGACCAGGTCAACCTGACCATCACCCAGATGGACGAGACCACCCAGCAGAACGCGGCCCTGGTCGAGCAGGCCGCGGCGGCCTCGAAGTCGCTGGAGACCCAGGGACGGCAACTCGACGAGACGGTGGCGACCTTCCGGATCGCGCAGGAACGGGCGAGCGGCATCGATGGCCTCGACGGCGGCGAGCGCCGGGCCGGCCGCGCCAACTGGCGCATGGTGCCGGCATGAGCCCCGCGCCCTGCCTGTTTCGCGACGGCGCGAGCCAGGCCGCGCGCGGCGCCCGGCGACGCGGCCTGGCACGGCGCGGCGATGCCCTGCATCACTGCCTGCGGCACGCGCGCTGGCGCGCGCCGCGCGAGCGGCGGCCGATGCCGCGTGCGCTCTGAGGAGCCGCTGCCGGCGCGAGCTCGGGCGTCGGCCCCGGCCGGCAGCGGTCCGCGGCGTCGGAACGAGAAGGCCATCTTCGTTCCGATGCGTTCCGGGCGGCTTGCCCCGAGCGGCGTGATGGCACGCGGCGCGGGGCAGCCGCCTTTTTTTCATGCTGGCGCAAGCGCCCGAACGTGACGATGCCGACGGCGCTCAGCCGGGCCGGGCCGGGCCGCCATTACGGTGCCGTTTTCCGCCACGACCGGAACAGATCGAGCAAGGCTCGACAGGGCGTCGACACGCTCCCTGCCCGCCGCCAGACCGCGCCGACATCCATGGTCGGCACCGTCACGCTCAGCTCGCGGCGGCTGATCCGGTTGCCCTCCAGCGACCAGGGGCGATAAACCAGGTCCGACAGGATCGTGACGCCGTGTCCGAGCGCGACCAGGCTCCTGACCGCTTCGATCGATCGGCTCTGCATCCGGACCCTGGGCGCGATACCGTAGCTTCCCCAGTACCTGCCGACCGTGCGCAGATGCTCGTCCATGTCCAGCAGCAGGTAGTCCTCGCGCGCGACATCCTCGAGCGTGACGCGCGACGCCTCCTGCAGCGGATGATCGGGACGGGTCCACAGGCGGCGGGCGTAGCGAAGGATCGTCTCGTACCTCAGGCCCTCGACTTCCGCCGTGTTCGATACCAGCAGCAGCGCGATATCGAGGCGATCGTCGGCCAGCATCGCCTCGATGGTCTCCCGCTCGCTTTCGACGATGCTCACGTTCAGCTTGCCGAAACGCTCGGCAACGGCCGACATCAGCGAGGGCATCAGGTAGGCCGAGATGGTTTCGGTCACGCCGATGCGAACCTGCCCCGCGACCTGCTCGGGCACCTCCTGCGCCGCCGCGACGGCGCGATCGACCGAGATCGCCGCGTGCTGCACATGACGCAGAAAGCGCTCGCCCGCCTGGGTGAGCCGAACCCCTCTGGAATGACGCTGGAGCAGGGTCGTGCCCACCGCGTCCTCGAGCTTCTTCAAGGCGATCGTCATCGACGACTGGGACACCGCGCAAAGGTTCGCCGACTGGGAAATCTGCCCGGTGTCGGCGACGGACACGAAGTATTCGATCTGGCGCAGGGTGATGGATGTGCTCACGGGCGGAAACCTCGAAGGGCCTGGCTGCGCCGCAACGGCCTTGCCTCGAAGGCCCGAGCGCGGCATCGGATCGAGCCTGGCGATATTGATGAAATATATATCAGGCCATCAAAAGTATGAATTTGCCATGGCCGAGCCGGCCTCCTAGCATGGACGCCATCATGCAGCAGTCGATGCGGGCGGATCGGGATTTCCGAGGAACAGCACGCACGCCCACCATGCCCCAACTCGCTCCAGGCTCCCCATGACCGAACGAATCCGCCTGAATCTCGCCGCGCTGCGCGCGCTCGAAACGGCCGAACGCTGCCACAGCTTCACCGCCGCCGCCAACGAACTCTGCCTGACGCACAGTGCGATCAGCCATCAGATCCGGCAGGTCGAATCGATGCTGGAGACGGCACTGTTTACGCGCACGCAGTCGCGGATGATTCCGAGCACCGCCTGTACGCGGCTGGCCGAGCGAGTGCGCCGGGGGCTGACCGATATCGAATCGGCACTGCAGGAGGCAAGACAGGCCGACCGGCCGCGGCGTCTGTCGCTCAAGCTCAGCGTCATGGCGGACTTCGCGACCGCGTGGCTGATCCCCTCGCTCGAGGCCTTCCACGGCCGGCACCCGCATCTCGATCTCTCGATCTCGGTGCGCCATACCCGCGATGCTTCGGACGCGCAGGAAGCCGATATCGGCATCTGGCACAAGAGCGTCGATCGACACGGATTCCAGTCGCGGAAACTGCTGGAGGATCGGGTGATCGCAGTCTGCACGCCGGGGTTCCTCGACCGGCACCCGCCACTGGCGACGGCCATCGACCTGGTTCGCGTTCCGCTGCTGCGCTTCTCCGGTCGCTCGTGGCAGGAATTTTTTCTTGCCGCCGGTCTCGATGCCGTCGCCCCCGAATCGGGTCCGATGTTCGACGATGCGGCATCGCTGCTGCATGCCGCCCTCGCGGGCCAGGGTGTCGCCATGCTGAGGGAGCGCTTGATCCATCCTTACCTGCGGGAGGGAAAACTGGTGCAGGTCGGGCACACCCGGATCCCCTCCCATCTCGACTACCATCTGTGCTGGCGCGAAGACACGCGCAAGCAGGCCGCCATCCTGCAGTTCGTCGCCTGGCTGGAGGACATGATCCAGCAGACGGGGCAAGCGTCACCGCCGCCACCGCACGACGATCCGACGGATATGCCGGGCATGCCGCGCTTCAGGCGCGAAGCCGCGCGTCGTAGAACGTGACGTCCTCGCCGTCGCGCAGATCCAGCACTTCGCAGCCGGATTCGGTGACCGCGACCACGTGCTCCCAGTAGACGGCCAGCGACTTGTCGGCGGTCTGTGCCGAACGCGTGACGTTGTTCAGGCGGATGCCCGCACCGGATCCGGCGCAAATGAACGGCTCGACCGTGATCACCATGCCCTTCTCCAGCACCCGCCCTTCGTTGATGGACGAGTCGTAGTAGGGAATCAGCCATCCGTCCGCGTGGACCTGGCCGATCGAATGCCCCGTTCCGCTCGGCACGCGCAGCATCGAGAACCCGAACGACTCGACATAGGCCTGCACGCGGCGGGCGATATCCTGCACCTTCGCGCCGGGGCGGACCAGGCTGATGCCCAGGCACATGGCCTGGTATCCGACCGCCATCAACAACCGCGCCTCGGCGCTGGTCTCCTCGCCGACGATCCACATGCGCTGGGTGTCGCCGCACCACCCTTCCTTCTTGATGCTGACGTCGACGCCGAACAGATCGCCCTTCTTCAGCGGCAAGTCGCTCGGTTCGCCGCTGAAGGCATTCTCGTTATGCGCGATCGAGATGCAGGCGTACTGGCTCGAATCGTAGCCGGCGAGATCCTCCCGATCGATTTCCGCGTGGTACTTGTTGACGATCAGGTCGTAGGCCAGGTCGTTGATCTGGCGCGAGCTCACGCCCGGCTGGATATGCGGCGTGAGATCCTGCAGGACCTGGGCAGCAATGCGACCCGCGGCGCGCAGCATCGCGATTTCCTCAGGAGTCTTGATGGAAATTTTGTTGTAATCGATATCGTGGCTCATGTTCTTATCCTGCTTTTCCGGTTGAACGCATGTTGCGATCTCCAAGCGGATCGCAACCTCGTGTCGAGCAGCTGATCCATCGCTTCGACATGGAGGAAGTATTGGATTTCGAGTGCCGCCTCGTCCAACGATAGGTTTTCACAACTGATGTGAAGGATTTTCGCCGTGCCCTGTCGGCATCGCGCCGAATGGCCGGCCTCTGCGTGCGTCGACTCCCAACTCTTATATAAGATATAAGATGTTTGACACACCCTCATGCGACGATTAAAATGCCGTCCGAAGCCGTGCCCGGGGCAGTTCTCGGGGCGTCTGACGCGCCTTCCCCTGAAACACAATGCCAGCAGGTTCCCCCATGCTTGAAAACTATCGCGCTCACGTGGCCGCCCGCGCCGCGCTCGGTATTCCCCCCCTGCCGCTGACGGCTCAGCAAACCGCCGAACTGGTGGAACTGCTGACCAACCCGCCGGCCGGCGAAGAGCAGACCCTGCTCGAGCTGATCACCCATCGCGTGCCTGCCGGCGTGGACGAAGCCGCGCGCGTGAAGGCCGGCTTCCTGGCCGCCGTCGCCAAGGGCGAGGCCGCCAGCCCGCTGATCTCTCGCGCGCACGCCACCGAACTGCTCGGCACCATGCTGGGCGGCTACAACATCCAGCCGCTGATCGAGCTGCTGTCCGACGAGGCGGTCGCCGCCGTGGCCGCCGACGCGCTGAAGAAAACCCTGCTGATGTTCGACCAGTTCCATGACGTCAAGGAACTGGCCGACCAGGGCAACGCGCACGCCAAGGCCGTGCTGCAGAGCTGGGCCGACGCCGAATGGTTCACCAGCCGCCCGGAAGTGCCGCAGAGCCTGACCATCACGGTCTTCAAGGTGACCGGCGAAACCAATACCGACGATCTCTCGCCGGCCCCGGACGCCACCACCCGCCCCGACATCCCGATGCACGCGCTGGCGATGCTGAAGAACACCCGCCCCGGCATCACGCCGGAAGAGGACGGCAAGCGCGGCCCGGTCAAGTTCATCGAATCGCTGAAGGAAAAGGGCCACCTGGTTGCCTACGTGGGCGACGTGGTCGGCACCGGCTCCTCGCGCAAGTCGGCCACCAACTCGGTGCTGTGGTTCACCGGCGAGGACATCCCCTACGTCCCGAACAAGCGCTTCGGCGGCGTGTGCCTGGGCAGCAAGATCGCCCCGATCTTCTACAACACCATGGAAGATGCCGGCGCGCTGCCGATCGAGCTCGACGTCTCGAAGATGGAGATGGGCGACGTGGTCGAGCTGCGCCCCTATGAAGGCAAGGCCTTGAAGAACGGCGAAGTGATCGCCGAATTCCAGGTCAAGTCCGAAGTGCTGTTCGACGAAGTGCGCGCCGGCGGCCGGATTCCGCTGATCATCGGACGCGGCCTGACCACCAAGGCGCGCGAGGCGTTGGGCCTGGCCCCGTCGACGCTGTTCCGCCTGCCGCAGCAGCCGGCCGACAGCGGTCGCGGCTTCTCGCTCGCGCAGAAGATGGTCGGCCGCGCCTGCGGCCTGCCGGAAGGCCAGGGCGTGCGCCCGGGCACCTACTGCGAACCGAAGATGACCTCGGTGGGCTCGCAGGACACCACCGGCCCGATGACGCGCGACGAGCTGAAGGACCTGGCCTGCCTGGGCTTCTCGGCCGACCTGGTGATGCAGTCGTTCTGCCACACGGCCGCCTATCCGAAGCCGGTGGACGTGAAGACCCACCAGACCCTGCCGAACTTCATCAGCACCCGCGGCGGCATCGCGCTGCGCCCGGGCGACGGCGTGATCCACTCCTGGCTGAACCGCATGCTGCTGCCCGACACGGTCGGCACCGGCGGCGATTCGCACACGCGCTTCCCGATCGGCATCAGCTTCCCGGCCGGTTCGGGCCTGGTCGCCTTCGCGGCCGCCACCGGCACCATGCCGCTGGACATGCCGGAATCGGTGCTGGTCCGCTTCAAGGGCAAGATGCAACCGGGCGTGACGCTGCGCGACCTGGTCAACGCGATCCCGCTGTACGCCATCAAGCAGGGCATGCTGACGGTGGCCAAGCAGGGCAAGAAGAACATCTTCTCGGGCCGCATCCTCGAGATCGAAGGCCTGCCGGACCTGAAGGTCGAGCAAGCCTTCGAGCTGTCGGACGCTTCGGCCGAGCGCTCGGCCGCCGGCTGCACGGTGCACCTGAACAAGGCGCCGATCATCGAGTACCTCAACAGCAACGTCACGCTGCTGAAGTGGATGATCGCCGAGGGCTACCAGGATCCGCGCAGCCTGCAGCGCCGGATCGCGGCGATGGAGCAGTGGCTGGCCGACCCGCAGCTGCTGGCACCGGATGCCGACGCGGAATACGCCGCCGTCATCGAGATCGACCTGGCCGACATCCACGAGCCGATCGTGGCCTGCCCGAACGATCCGGACGACGTGAAGACGCTGTCGGACGTGGCCGGCGCCAAGATCGACGAAGTGTTCATCGGCTCGTGCATGACCAACATCGGTCACTTCCGTGCCGCCTCGAAGCTGCTGGAAGGCAAGCGCGACATCCCCGTCAAGCTGTGGGTGGCCCCGCCGACCAAGATGGACCAAAAGCAGCTGACCGAGGAAGGCCATTACGGCGTGTTCGGCACCGCCGGCGCGCGTACCGAAATGCCGGGCTGCTCGCTGTGCATGGGCAACCAGGCACAGGTGCGCGAAGGCGCGACGGTGATGTCCACCTCCACCCGCAACTTCCCGAACCGCCTGGGCAAGAACACCAACGTGTATCTCGGCTCGGCGGAACTGGCGGCGATCTGCTCGCGCCTGGGCAAGATCCCGAGCAAGGAGGAGTACATGGCCGACATGGGCGTGCTCAACGCCAATGGCGATCAGATCTACAAGTACATGAACTTCGACCAGATCTCCGACTTCAAGGACGTGGCCGATACGGTCAAGGCCTGAATGGGTGAATCGCGTGCGGCGTGAGGTTGGCGCTGTCGCGAGGTGAAAAAGGCGCCGCGGGCTCACTGCCCGCGGCGCCTTTTTTGTGCGGTGCGCCAGGGGTCGGCCGGTGCCCGTCCTCCCCGGCAACCCTCCGCGCTTCCGTATACCATCGCGAAACCACCAAACCCCATGAGCCATCCCATGAGCGACCTGTCCGCCTTCCCGATCACGAAAAAATGGCCGGCGCAGCATCCCGACCGCATCCAACTCTACTCGCTGCCCACGCCCAACGGCGTCAAGGTCTCGATCGCGCTGGAGGAACTGGGCCTGCCCTACGAGCCGCACCTGGTGCGCTTCGACGCGAACGACCAGTTCTCGCCGGAGTTCCTGTCGCTGAACCCGAACAACAAGATCCCCGCGCTGATCGACCCGAACGGCCCCGGCGGCAAGCCGCTCGGCCTGTTCGAATCGGGCGCGATCCTGCTCTACCTGGCCGAGAAGACCGGCCAGTTGCTGCCGGCCGATCCGGCCGCGCGCTACCAGACCATCCAGTGGCTGATGTTCCAGATGGGCGGGATCGGGCCGATGTTCGGCCAGCTCGGTTTCTTCCACAAGTTCGCCGGACGCGAGTACGAGGACAAGCGCCCGCGCGATCGCTACGTCGGCGAATCGAAGCGGCTGCTCGGCGTGCTGGAGACGCGGCTGGCCACCAGCACCTGGATCGCCGGCGACGAATACACCATCGCCGACATCGCCACCTTCCCGTGGGTGCGCAACCTGATCGGCTTCTACGAGGCGCGCGAGCTGGTGGAGTTCGAGCACTTCCCGAACGTGGCGCGCGCGCTGGAAGCCTTCGTGGCGCGGCCGGCCGTGCAGCGCGGCCTGACCATCCCGGCGCGCGACTGACACGCGCCCTGCCCGGCCGTCGCGCTCGCGGCGGCGGCCGGCGCTTCGGGCGGGCCCGGTGCCCGCCCCTTCATCATGGCTTCGAAGCCTTCGCGTAGAGCGTCGAATCGGCGAAGCGATCGGTGTCGAGCACGCGCCCGATCAGGATCAGCGCGGTCCGCTCGATCGCGGTGCCGGCAATCTTTCCGACGATATCGGCCAGCGTGCCCGTCACGCGCGTCTCGTCCGGCCAACTGGCGCGATACACCACCGCGACCGGGCAATCGTCGCCGTAATGCGGGCGCACTTCCTCGACGATCCTCGCCAGATGGCGCACACCCAGATGGATCGCCAGCGTCGCGCGATGCGCGGCCAGCCCGCCCAGCGCCTCGCCCTCGGGCAGGGTGGTCTTGCCCGCGTAGCGCGTCAGGATCACCGTCTGCGCCACCTCGGGCAGGGTCAGCTCGACGCCGAGCGTGGCAGCGCAAGCCGCCGTGGCCGTCACCCCCGGCACGATCTCGTAGGGAATCCCGAGCGCCTTGAGGCGCCGGATCTGCTCGCCGATCGCGCCGTACAGCGAGGGGTCGCCGGAATGCACGCGTGCCACGTGCTCGCCGCGCGCGTGCGCCGCGCCCAGCAGCGCGACGATCGCATCGAGATCGAGCTCGGCGGTATTGACCACCGTGTGGGCCTGATGGCCGTCGAGCACGGCCTCGGGCACCAGCGAGCCCGCGTAGAGGATCACCGGGCAACTGCGCACCAGGCGCTGGCCCTTCACCGTGATCAGCTCGGGGTCGCCCGGCCCGGCGCCGATGAAATACACCGTCATCTGTGGTTTTCTCCTTGGGTTCCTTCGCTTGTCGCAGCGCCGGCGCCGGTCGAGCCGCGCCGGCCTGGATTCATGCCTGGCGCAGCGCGGCGAGCGCCTGCGCCAGCGCGGCGGGATCGTCGAAGGCGCGATCGGCCTCGGGCAGCGCGGGGCGCTCGATCATCAGCACCGGCAGGCGCCGCTCGCGCGCCACCTCGAGCTTGGCCTCGGTGGCCGCGCCGCCGCTCATCTTGCTGACCAGCACGTCGACGCCGAGCAGGGCGAACAGCGCGCGCTCGTCCTCGAGCTTGAACGGGCCGCGCGCCGCGATCACCCGCGCGCGCGCATTGCCCGGATGCGCGTCGAGGCAGCGAATCACCCAATGCTGATGCGCGGGGATCTCGTCGAGATGCGCGAGCGGCTCGCGGCCCAACGTGAAGAAGGGCCGCCGATACGGCGCCAGCGCGGCCGTCAAGGCGTCCCAGCCGCTGACCATGCGCCAGTCGTCGCCCTCGCGCGCCCGCCAGGCCTCGCGGCACAGCGCCCACAACGGCGTGCCGGTGGCGCGGCAGGCCTCGGCCGCATTGGCGCTGATGCGCGCCGCATAGGGATGGGTCGCGTCGACCACCAGGCCGATGTCGGCCTCGCTCAGCCAGGCAGCCAGCCCCTCGGCGCCGCCGAAGCCGCCCACGCGCACCGCGCAGGCCAGGTCCTCGGGCACCTTGCCGAGCCCGGCGAGACTGTAGACGTCGGTGGCGGCCAGCGTGCGCGCGAGCTTGAGCGCCTCGCCGGTGCCGCCCAGCAGCAGCACGCGCATCAGGCAGCCTCCCCAATTGGCTTGCGGACCTCGTACAGCGTGACCGGCAAGGCCTGCCGCCAGGTATCGAAACCGCCGAGCGGCGCCGCATTGGCCAGCGCGATACGCGTGAGCGCCCCGCCGTGCTGCTCGCGCCAGGCCAGCAGCGCGGTCTCGGCCTGCAGGGTCACCGCGTTCGCCACCAGCCTGCCGCCCGGCTTCAGCGCGGCCCAGCAGGCGGCCAGCACGCCCGCCTCGCTGCCGCCCCCGCCGATGAAGATCGCGTCGGGCGCCGCCAGCCCGGCCAGCGCCTCGGGCGCGCGGCCCGCGACGATCGCCAGGCCCGGCACGCCGAGCCGCTCGCGATTGAAGGCGATGATCTCGCGGCGCTCGGCATCGGCCTCGATCGCGATCGCCGCGCAAGATGGATGCGCGCGCATCCATTCGATGCCGATCGAGCCCGAGCCGGCACCGACATCCCACAGCAGCTCGCCGGGCGTCGGCGCGAGCCGCGCCAGCGTGATCGCGCGCATGTCGCGCTTGGTCAGTTGTCCGTCGTGTCGATAGGCCTCGTCGGGCAGGCCCGGCGTGAGCGGCAGCGGCGGCGTGTCGGCCGCGCGCACGCAATCGAGCGCCACCAGGTTCAGCGTGGCCACCGTCCCGGCGGGCCAGGCCTGGGCAAGCGCGTCGATGCGCCGTTCGGCCGGGCCGCCCAGGTGCTCGAACACGCTGAGCCGCGTGGCGCCGTAACCTGCCTCGGTGAGCAGCCGCGCGAGCGCGGCCGGCGTGTTGCCGTCGGCGCTGAGCACCAGCAGGCGCCGGCCGTGATGCAGTTGCCGCATGAGCGTGGCCAGCGGCCGGCCCACGCAGGACAGCACCTCCACCTCCTGCAGCGCCCAGCCCAGTCGCGCGGCCGCCAGCGAAACCGAGGACGGCGCCGGCAGCACGCGCAGTTCCTCGGCGGGCAGTTGCCGCGCCAGCGTCGCGCCGATGCCGTAGAACATCGGGTCGCCGCTGGCCAGCACGCAGGTGGGCTCGGGTCGCCGCGCCAGCAGCGCCGCGATCTCGAACGGCCTCGGCCAGGGCTCGCGGCGCGCGCGCAGACAGCCCGGCAGCATCGCCAGATGACGCTCGCCGCCGACCACCACCGCCGCGTCGATCAGCGCGCGCCGGGCCCGCTTGCCGAGCCCCTCGAAACCGTCGTCGCCGATGCCGATCACCGTCAGCCACGCCGTCATGCCCTGCTCTCCATGCCTGTCCCGCCCTCGTCCGATCGCTGTCCCCGATACGCCCGACCCGCCTCGCGCCGGGGCGCGCGGCGTATCTCGGCCAGGTGAAAGCAGGCATAATACAGCCTCGTTCGCCGGCGCCCAATCCGCCCGAAAGCAGCCTGACGAGCCCGATGGCCTGCCCGCCGGCGGTTTTCGACACGCTGCCCGGGCAAGGCGCGGCGTGCCTCGCGGCGCTGCCGCCGGCACGCGCCGCGAGTGCGCCGGCCCTTGCCGGCCCGGCATCGCGATTTGATCCGGTGCGCTTTTTTATCCGTTCCTTGCCCTCCCAAAGCCCGCCCCTTTCCCCCGCCCCGCTGCCTGCCGATCGGCCGGCCGGGCACGCGCGCGCCGTCGATGCGCCGGCCGGCCCGCGTCCGAGCGCCTGCCCGGGCCTGGTGCGGGTGGTGGCGACCGGCGACGGCGGCCTGTGCCGCGTGCGGCTGCCGGGCGGCCGGCTCGACGCGGCCGCGGCCCGGGCGCTGGCGGCAGCGGCGCGCGAACACGGCTCGGGCGTGCTCGACGCGACCAACCGCGCCAACCTGCAGATCCGCGGCGTGCGCGCCGGCCACGAGACGGCGCTGGCCGCCGCCCTGATCGAGGCGGGGCTGGGCCCGCGCGAGGACGACACCACGAACCCCGGCAGCCGTGCAGGCCAGCGGCCGGATCTCGCCGCCGCCGCGCTGCGCGACGACGTCCGCAACGTGATGCTGAGCCCTGCCGCCGGCCGCGATCCGGCCGCGCTGGCGGACACGCGCGCGCTCGGCGCCGCCCTGCTCGACCGACTGCAGGGCGAACCGCGTTTTGCCGCGCTGTCGCCGAAATGCTCGCTGTCGATCGACGGCGGCGAAGCCCTGGCCGAACTCGCGCATCCGCACGACCTGTGGTTCTCGGCCTATCGCGATGCGAGCGGCGCCCTGCGCTACGCGTTCGGGCTGGCCGGCCATGCGCCGGTGGCGGCCGACGATCCGCCGGCGCTGGCCTCGGTCGCGCCCGAACAGGTGGTGGACTGCGCGCATGCGCTGCTGCTGGCCTTCCTCGAACTGGCGCCGAAGGAGGCCAGGCGGATCCGCGACGCGCTCGCGAGCCTGGGCCCCGAGCAGTTGCTCGCGCACGCCGCCGCGCGGCTGGCGCCTGCCCCGCGGCACGACGCGGCGCTCAGGCAATGGCGCCGCGCGCCGGCCGATCTCGCTCGTCGCTTCGGCATCCATGACGAAATAAATGCCGCCACGCGCCAGCTCGGCGGCCAGGTTCCGCTCGGCCGGCTCGACGCGGCGATGCTCGAGGCGCTGGCGGCACTCGCCGAGCGCGACGGCGACGGCACGCTGCGCTTCACGCCCTGGCAAGGCGTGCTGCTGCCGGCCGTGCGCGAGCCGGCAGCCGAAGCCGCGCTGGCCTCGCTGGCCGCGCTCGGCGTGGTCTGCACCGCCGACGCGCCGCTGGCGCACCTGGTGGCCTGCGCCGGCAGCACCGGCTGCGCGCGCGCCCAGGCTGATACCAAGGCCGATGCGCGGGCCCTGGCCGCGCGCCTGGCCGAACACGGCACCGCGCCGCTGGAACTCCACCTGAGCGGCTGCCCGCGCGCCTGCGCGCAGCCCTGGCCCGCCGCCGCGACCCTCCTCGCGGTCGACCCGGGCCGCTACGACCTTTACCGGCGCGACGGCGGCAGCGGCTTCGGCCGGCTCGCCGCGCGCCATCTGACGATCGACCAAGCCGCCGCGATGCTCGCCGCATCGCCGCGCCATCAGGACTGAACCGAATGCTCGACTACCTTCGCGACGGCCAGGAAATCTACCGGCAATCGTTCGCGACGATCCGCTCGGAAGCCGATCTCTCGGCGATCCCCGCCGACCTCGAAAAACTCGCCGTGCGCGTGATCCATGCCTGCGGCATGGTCGACATCGTCGCCGACCTGCGCTTCTCGGCCGGCGCCGGCCAGGCCGGCCGGGACGCGCTGGCCGCCGGCGCGCCGATCCTTTGCGATGCGCGCATGGTGGCCGAGGGCATCACGCGCGCGCGCCTGCCGGCCGCCAACCCGGTGCGCTGCACGCTCGGCGAGGCCGAGGTGCCGGCGCTGGCCGCGCAACTCGGCAACACCCGCTCGGCGGCCGCGCTCGAATTGTGGCGGCCCTGGCTGGCCGGCAGCGTGGTGGTGATCGGCAATGCGCCCACCGCGCTGTTCCATCTGCTCGACATGCTCGATGCCGGCGCGCCGAAGCCGGCCCTGATCCTCGGCTTCCCGGTCGGCTTCATCGGCGCGGCCGAGTCGAAGGCGGCGCTGGCCGCCGACAGCCGCGGCGTGCCCTACGTGGTGGTGAACGGCCGCCGCGGCGGCAGCGCGATGGCGGCGGCCGCCGTCAATGCCCTGGCGACGGAGGTCGAATGAGCCACGGCGAGACTCGCTCCGCAACGAGCCGGCAGGGCGCCGCGCGCGGCCGCCTGTTCGGCATCGGCGTCGGCCCCGGCGACCCGGAGCTGCTGACCCTGAAGGCGGTGCGCCACCTGCGCGCCGCGCCGGTGGTGGCCTACTTCGTCGCCAAGGGCAAGAAGGGCAATGCCTACGGCATCGTCGAGGCGCATCTGCACGAGGCGCAGCTGCAATTGCCGCTGGTCTACCCCGTCACCACCGAGGCGCTCGAGCCGCCGCTCAGCTACGAGCGCGTGATCGCCGACTTCTACGACACGGCGGCCGAGGTGGTGGCCGCGCATCTCGATGCCGGGCGCGATGTCGCCGTGATCTGCGAGGGCGACCCGTTCTTCTACGGCTCCTACATGTACCTGCACGACCGGCTCGCGCATCGCTACGACACCGAGGTGGTGCCCGGCGTGTGCTCGATGCTGGGCGGCGCGGCCGTGCTCGGCGTGCCGCTGGTCTATCGCAACCAGACGCTCTCGGTGCTCTCGGGCGTGCTGCCCGAGGACGAGCTGCGCGCGCGGCTGGCCAAGGCCGACGCGGCGGTGGTGATGAAGCTGGGCCGCAATTTCGACAAGGTGCGGCGCGTGCTAGACGAGCTGGGCCTGGCCGGCCGCGCACTCTACGTCGAGCGCGCCACCATGGCCAGCCAGCGCATCGTGCCGCTGGCCGAGGTCGATCCGATGGCCTCGCCCTACTTCTCGCTGCTGGTGGTGCCGGGGGAAAAATGGCAAGGCTGACGGTGGCACCCGCGATCGTGGTGCTCGGCGCGGGCGCGCTGCCGGTGGCCGAGCGGATCCGCGCGCGCTACCAGGGCGCGACGATCCACGCGCTGGCGGGCCGCGCCGAGGGCGACGTGGCGTTCAGCGAGCTCGGCGCCCACCTGCGCGCGCTCTATGCGCGCGGCAACCCGGTGGTGGCGCTGTGCGCGGCCGGCATCGTGATCCGCTGCGTGGCGCCCTGCCTGGCCGACAAGGGCGTCGAGCCGCCGGTGCTGGCGGTGGCCGAGGACGGCAGCGCGGTGGTGCCGCTGCTGGGCGGGCTGACCGGCGTGAACCTGCTGGCGCGCGAGATCGCCGAGACGCTCGGCATCGCGCCGGCCATCACCACCAGCGGCGAGCTGCGCTTCGGCGCCTGCGTGCTCAATCCGCCCGAAGGTTATGCGCTCGCCGATATCGGTGCCGGCAAGCGCTTCGTTTCCGATCTGCTGGCCGGCGCGAGCACGCGCGTGGACGGCGCCGCGCCCTGGCTCGAGGGCGTCGCGCTGCCGGTCGACGCGGCCGGCTCGCACGCGATCCGCGTCACGCCCCGGCGCGCCGGCGGCGCCGGCTCGGGAGAGCTGCTGATCCATCCGCGCAGCGTGGTGGTGGCGCTGGCCGAAGGGTTCGCGCATCGGGCCGCATCGCTCGCCGCGCCCGCCCAGGCGGCCGATCACGAAGCCGGCGGCGATCCGCTGGCGCGCCGGATACTCGACGCGCTCGCGGCCGCGGATCTCTCGCCGCTCGCGCTGGCGGCGCTGGTCGCGCCGCGCCAATGCATGCGCGAGGCGGCGCTGGCGCGAGCCGCGCGCGAGCTCGGCGTGCCGCTGCGCTTCGTCGCCAGCGAGGCCGACCCGGCCGACACCGCCGCCGCCCTGCTCGACGCCGCGCTCGCGGCCGGCTCGATCGACGCGAGCCCGGCAATCGCCCTCGACGACGACGGCAAGCCTTCGAAGTCCCTCGCGATCGCGATCGCCGAAGCCCCCGTCGACGCCAACCGTCTCGGCCAGGCGCGCGGCTCGCTGACGGTACTCGGCCTCGGCCCCGGCCGTGCCGACCTGCTGGCGCCGGCCGCGCGCCTCGCGCTGGCCGAGGCCACCGACATCCTCGGCTACGCCACCTACGTGCGCATGGCCGGCCCGTTCCGCGCCGACCAGCGCGTGCACGAAACCGACAATCGCGAGGAACTGCAGCGCGCGCGCCATGCCTTCGAGCTGGCCGCGCAGGGGCGCCGCGTGGCGATGGTGTCCTCGGGCGACCCGGGCGTGTTCGCGATGGCGGCGGCCGTGCTGGAAGCGCTCGACGGCGCCGGCGAGCCGGCTTGGGACGAGGTCGCGCTGGAGGTGGTGCCCGGCGTATCCGCCGCGTTCGCCACCGCGGCCGAGGCCGGCGCGCCGCTCGGCCACGACTTCTGCGTGATCTCGCTGTCGGACAACCTCAAGCCCTGGGGCGTGATCGAGGAACGACTCGCGCTGGCCGCGCGCGCCGACCTGGTGATGGCCTTCTACAACCCGATCTCGAAGGCGCGGCCCTGGCAGCTCGATCGCGCGCTGGAGATCCTGCGCGAGATCCGCGCCGCCGACACGGTGGTGGTGCTCGGCCGCGACGTCGGCCGGCCCGGCGCGAGCCTGCGCAGCCTCACGCTGGGCGAGCTGCGCACGGCCGACGTCGACATGCGCACCATGGTGATCGTCGGCTCCTCGAAGACGCGGCGCTTCGCCAGCGCCGAACGCGAGTGGATCTACACGCCACGCTTCTACGACTGAAACGATCGGCATGAAAAAACGGCCGGCGCCGCGCGATGCGGAGCCGGCCGTTGCTTTTCACGACGGCTTCGGGGCGCGCCTCAGGCGCCCGGCGCCAGCCCGTCGATCATCACCTGCCGATGCCCCTGCGAGCAGGGCTCGATCCGCGCCCTCACGCCGAACACCTCGGCCAGGCTTTCCGAGGTCACCACCTCGGCCGGTTCGCCGAAGCGCTCGATGCGCCCGCGATGCAGCAGCATGGCGCGATCGCAGGCGCGCATCGCCGCGTTGATGTCGTGCAGCACCACCACGGTGGCGATGCCGCGTTCGCGCGTGAGCTCGCGCAGCACATGCATCACATGGAACTGGTGGTTGAGGTCGAGCGCCGACAGCGGCTCGTCGAGCAGCAGCACCTGCGGATCGCGCACCAGCGCCTGCGCGATGCCGACCAGCTGCCGCTGGCCGCCCGACAGCTCGTCGAGCGAACGCGCCGCCAGCGCGCCGATCCCGAGCCGCGCCAGCACCGCGTGCGCGAGCGCCAGGTCGCCGGCCGGCGGCTGGCCGCGCAAGGCCGCGTCGCGCGTGGCGCGGCGCGCCACCAGCACCGATTCGAGCACCTGCAGGCGCACCCCGGCCGGCAGCGCCTGGGGCAGGTAGACCACGCTGTGCGAGCGCGCGCTGCGCGCCGACAGCGCGAGCGTCTCGCCGTCCAGCGTGAGCCGCCCGGCGCTGGCGGTGGTGAGCCCGGCCAGCACCCGCAGCAAAGTGGACTTGCCGCTGCCGTTGGGCCCCAGCAGCGCGGTGATCATGCCGCGCGGCAAGGGCCCGGCCGACAGCTCGCGCAGCACCTCGCGGCGGCCGTAGCGCACCGATACGCCGTGAATCGCGAGTCCCTTCATTGCGCGGCTCCCTGCGAACGCACCACGATCGCCAGGAACAGCGGAATCCCCACCAGCGCCGTGACGATGCCCACGGGGATCAGCACGCCCGGCACGATCAGCTTGGAGGCGATCGAGGCCAGCGACAGCATCAGCGCCCCGCACAGCAGGCTGCCGGGCAGGTAGAAGCGATGGTCCTCGCCGAACACGGTGCGCGCGATATGCGGCGCGATCAGGCCGACGAAGCCGATGGTGCCGACGAAGGACACCGCCAGCGCCGACAGCACCGCCACCCGCAGCAGGGTGCCGAGCCGCAGGCGCCGCACGTCGATGCCGAAGCTGGCCGCGCGCTCCTCGCCCAGCCGTAGCGCGGTGAGCGCCCAGGCATTGCGCATCGACAGCGGCAGCGCCACGGCCAGCGCCGCCGCGAGCACGCCGATCTTCTGCCAGTCGGCGCGCGCCAGCGAGCCCAGCGTCCAGAACACCAGGCCCTGCAGCGCATCGGCCGAGGCGATGAACTGCATCAGCTCGACCAGCGCATGGAACGAGAACACCAGCGCGATCCCCATCAGCACCACGCCGGCCGTGCTCATGCCGCGCCAGCGCGCCACCAGGTCCAGCATCATCGCCGAGCCGAAGGCGAACACGAAGGCGTTGGCCGAGATCAGCCAGGTCTGCGGGATGTGCGGCAGCGTCAAGTCGAGCACGATCGCCAGCGAGGCGCCGAAGGCGGCGGCGGCCGACACGCCGAGCGTGTAGGGGCTGGCCAGCGGATTGTTGAGGATGGTCTGCATCTCCGCGCCCGACAGGCCGAGCGCGGCGCCCACCACCAGCGCCATCACCGCGTAGGGCAGGCGGATCTGCCAGACGATCACGAGGTTGGCCGGATCGGCCTGCGCGGGCGCGAACACGGTGCGCAGCAGCGTGGCCAGCGGCAGGCCCGAGGGGCCCGAACCGAGGTCGAACAGCAGCGAGCCGACGATCAGCAGGCTCACCGCCACCAGGCACAGCGCGCGGCGCCGCGTCAGGCGCGCGTAGGCGCGACGCGCCTCGCCGTGGTCGGGCACGGACGCGTCGGCGGCGAGATGTTGCGAGCCGGCCGCGGCCGCCGACGCCGCGCCCGGCGCGGGCGCGCTCATCGCGCCGCCTGCTGGCCGGTGGCCGGCAGCGGCGTGTCGACCCATTCGGTGCCCGTCACCGGCACCGCCAGGAAGCGCCGGTACAGCTCGGCCTGGGTCGCCTTGACGTCGAGCGCCTTGAAGCGATCCGGGTAGAACCACTTCGCGAAGGCCTCGATCGCGATGATGTTGTAGGGCGAGTCGTAGTAGTCGTGGGCGATGCCGTGCACGCGGCCCTCGTGGATCGCCTTGATGGTGTCGAAGCCGGGCCGCGCCACCAGTTGCGCGAGGCTGGCGCGCGCGTCCTGCTCGCTGGTCTGCGCGCCGACGCGCAGCGAGGCCAGCCCCGGCTTGGTGCGCGAGCCGGTGGCGATATAGACGTCGGGCCGCGAGGCGATGATCTGCTCCATGCTCAGGTCGCCGAGCACGCCGGGCAGCAGGTCCGCCGCGATATTGCGGCCGCCCGCGGCGCTGATGAATTCTCCGAAGTTGCCCTTGCCGGCGGTGTGGCAGCAGCCGGCATCCCACACGCCCGCCAGCATGTCGATGAACACCTTGGGCCGCTGCGCCTCGGGAATCGCGCCGACCACCTGCTGCACGCGCGCCAGGTGCTGCTGGTAGAAGGCGAGGTAGTCGCTGGCGGCCTGCTCGCGATGCAGCACCTGGCCGAGCAGGCGGATGCTGGGCAGCGTGTCCTGCATCGGATGCAGGCGGAAGTCGATGAACACCACCGTGGTGCCGGTCGCCTCCAGTTGCTTGACCAGCGCGTTGTAGCGGCTCGGGCCGTGGCCCGCGATGCTGAAGATCGCCACGTCGGGCTTGAGCGCGAGCGCCTTCTCGTCGCTGATGCTGTCCTCGCTGGCGCGGCCGATCAGCGGGATCTCGCGGATCGCGGGGAAGCGCTGTGCATAGGCGTTGAAGCGTTGCGGGTCCATGGTCGGCAGGTCGCCCTGCCAGCCGACGATGCGCGCCAGCGGATGCTGGCCTTCGAGCAGCGCCACCGCCTCGAGCGTGCGGCTCTCGCCGAGCAGGATGCGCTTCGGGTCGGCGGCGGGAATCCGGATCGTGCGCCCGGCCAGGTCGGTGACGGTCGTGGCGGCGGCCGGGGCCTGCGCCATGGCCGGCGAGGCGCAGACGGCGGCACCGCCCAGCACGATGGCGGCGGCCGCCAGGTTCGCGGCGCGGCGCGCCGGCTCGGCGAGCTTCAGGTGGGCGCGGGCCGCGCGGACGAAGCGGGAAATCGACATGGTTGACATCTCAAATGAGAACGATTGCTATTTGTGCGTGGCCGACACTGTAGCGACGCTTTGTAATGTCGGTGTGTTGCGCCGGGCGGCTTTTGTAATGGAATGTGTTGGCACTCCGCGCCTTGTCGCATCGCCTGTCGAAACCTTCGTTTGCCGGGCTCGCGCGGGCCTGGGCATCCCGCTCGCGCGCGGCGGCGGTTCGCGGTAAGGTCGCATCAGCGTCGCCGCCGCGCCTGCCGGCGCCCTCGCCTGCTTCCTGGATCCTCTCTGTCCGTCACGCCCATGACCCTGCGCCTGTGGCCCGACTCGCTGTTCGGCCGTCTCGTGGTGACCCTTGCGGCCGGCATGTTCGCCGGCCAGTTGCTGACCAGCACCATCTGGTTCGACACGCACGATTACCGCACGCTCGAAATCCCCTCGCGGCTGTTCGCGAGCCGGCTGGCCGATACCATCCGCCTGCTCCGGAACGCGCCCGATGCCGCCACGCGCGAAGCCACGCTGGCGCGCCTGTCGGACGCGCGCTACCAGTTGCGCCCGGTCGACACGCCCGAGCCGGCGCGCGCCGCGCCGAACCTGGTGCTGCGCGCCACCGGCGGCCTGATCGCGGGCGTCATCGAACGGCGGCTCGGCCAGCACGTCGAGCTGCGGCTGCTCGATGCCGAGCTGCGCGACGACGCGGGCCGGCATCGCGGCATCCTGAGCCTGTTCGATTCGCGCATGCCGATGGGCGACTTCCATCTGCAACTGCAGGTGCCGGGCCAGGGCTGGCTCGACGTGGTCGCGCACGAGGGGCAGGCCGGCATGCACAGCGAGCCGGGCACGCTGGTGGCCGACTATCTGCTGCGGCTCTACCTGGTGCGCTTCGCGGCAGTCTGCCTGCTCGCCTTCGTGGCGGTGCGCTTCGCGCTGCGGCCCCTGCGCAGCTTCGCGAAGGCCGCCGAGGCGCTCGGCCGCAACATCTACCAGGCGCCGCTCGCCGTCGACGGCCCGCAGGAAGTGCGCAGCGCCGCGAAGGCCTTCAACGCGATGCAGCAGCGCCTGATCGACAGCTTCGGCGAGCGCACGCGGCTGCTGAGCGCCGTCTCGCACGACCTGCGCTCGCCGCTCACGCGCCTGCGGCTGCGCGCCGAGATGCTGCCCGATCCGCGCTGGCGCGAGCGCCTGCGCGGCGACCTGGACGAGATGGAGGCGATGGTGCGCGCCACGCTGGACGCGGTGCAGGGCATCGAGATCACCGAGCCGCGCCAGCGCATCGACATCGATTCGATGCTGGCGGGGCTGGCCGAGGACGCGCGCGATGCCGGCCACGCGGTGCGTATCGAGGGGCATGCCGGCGCGCCCTACCCGGGGTTCGCGCGCAACCTGAAGCGCGGCCTGCAGAACCTGCTGGACAATGCGATCCGCCATGGCGGCACCGGCGAGGACGGCGTCTCGATCCACGTCGACGAGCACGGCGGCTCGCTGCGCATCGTGATTCGGGATCATGGGCCGGGCTTGCCGGATCCGGCGCTGCTGGAGCGTGTGTTCGAGCCTTACTTCCGGGCGGGCGGCCGCGAAGGTCGGCCGGCGCCGGAAGGTACCGGGCTGGGGCTGACCATCGCGCGCGGCATCGCCACCGCGCACGGCGGCACGCTGGCGCTGAAGAATCGCGTGGAAGACGGGCGGATCGCGGGGCTCGACGCGGAGCTGGTGTTGCCGAGGTAGCCGGCTCGCACCAGCGCCGCGATTCGCCAGCGTCGAGCGTCCTCAATCGCCGGTCGGCGCGCGACGGTACCTGGCCACGTACTTCGCCTGGGCAATGACTTTCCCATGCATCTGATAGGCGACGACGGCGGGACTCGCCGCCGGAGCCACGTCGATTCGTGCCACGTCGAGCGCGGACGCCGTCACGACATATCGATGCGATTCCCCCTTGGGCGGGCACGGTCCACCGTATGCGGACTCGCCGAAATCCGTCAAGGTCTCGATCGCGCCCGCCGGCAAACGCTTCGGATTGCCGGAAGCGCCGCTGTCGAGCGACGATTCGGAAGGCGGGATGTTGACCACCTCCCAATGCGTCCAGCCCAATCCTCCGGTCGGCGCATCGGGGTCGAAAATCGTCACGACCAGGCTCTTCGTGCCGCGCGGAACATGAGCCCATGAAATGCGTGGCGATACGTTCTCCCCGTGACAGCCGAAACCTCCATACACCTGCTGGTTCGAGAAGTACCCGTCGCGCAGGCCGTCGATCTCGATCGTGAACGACTCCGCGCGGGCTGCCGCGGGGGTCAGCGCCAGCGCAACGAACGCGCATGCGATGACGGACAGGGAAGCCTTCGGTCTCACGGTCAGTAGTCCCATACCACCGGCACGAAATGGAAGCCCTGGCCCTGCCTGGCCACGTGGCCGATCGAGGGGAACGCGACGTGCGCGGCGGCCAGCAGGGCGCCGGTTTCGGCGGCTTCGTCGAGTAGCGCGACGCGCACCCGCGCCGCCTCTTCGGGATCGTGCTCGAAGCCGTTCTGCCAGTCGGGATGGTCGAAGTTGACCTGGAAGATCGCATCGCCGACGAACGTCAGTTTTTCGCCGTCGGATGCCACGTCCACCACGCAGTGTCCCGGCGTGTGCCCCCCCGTCACGCGCGCCGACACGCCCTTGGCCACCTCCACCGCCTGATCGAACTGGACGATGTTTTCGCCGTAGATCTCCACGAAGGTCGCGGCCGCCTTGCGCAGGGCGGGAGGCACGGTTTCCGGCATCACCGTCTTGCTGAAGTCCGGATCCTGCCAGAACGCCACTTCCCTGGCCGACACGTGAATGCGCACGTCCGGGCGCAGCCTGGCCTTGACGCCGGCAACGTTCAGGCCGCCGACGTGGTCCATGTGCATGTGCGTGATCACGATGTCGGTAATCGCTGCCAGGTCGATACCGGCCGATTCCAGGCGCATCACCGCGCGGCCGGCGCGCGTGAAATATTCGAAACCGTCGCCCACGCCGGAGTCGATCAGGATCAGCCGGTCGCCGCTGCGCACCAGCGCGATATTCAGCGCCCAATCGAACATGTCACGCTGCAGGAAACGGCTGTCGAACCATGCGTTGCGCTCGGCTTCGCCGACGTTGGTCGACATGGTGGAGGTGGGCAGCGGCAGGACGCCGTCGCTGATCAGCACCACGTCGAGCTCGCCCACGCGCACGGCGTAGCGGGAAGACACGAGCTCGCCTGCCTCTTGCCCGCCGAGCCTGGCGATGACCGGCCGCACATTGCGAGTTGTTTCGCTCATTTTCAATCGTCCAGTTGAGTCGTTACGGTGAGCCGCGCTGCACCGCGCGATACGCTTCGCCGGCACGGCCACGAGTGTCGCGCGCTTCGTTTTCCTGCTTGTCGAAAGCGCGCGTGACAGATAGTAGTCAGCGGGCGCGAACGCCAGTAGCACCGCGATTGCCCACCCGACGTTGTCCGGGCGACAACAATCCACCGTGGATGGACGCGGGCGCCTGAAGGGTCGAACTCGCTGCCAGCTTGCGAGTTCGCCGCCGACGCAGGACGCCCCAACTTCGCATCGACGCTACTGGCTGCGCGCCTTGCCTCGAGCGCGGCGCCCGGCGTGTCAGACTGATCGATTCCCGGCGTGTGCCGCGCCGGACCTGTCCATCACGGGCCGCCCGCGCCCCGCTCTCGCGCTCGCCATGATTCGCCTCGATTCCCATCTGCTGCTCGATCCGCCGCCCTACCCGGACCACGGTTACGCGCGGCTCGCCGATCGTCTCAAGCACCTGCTCGCCACGCGCGGCGACCTGCTGTTCATCCAGGCCGAGGCGATGCTCGCGCTGGAGGCGGTGGCGACCAGCCTGGCGCGGCCCGGTCTGGTGGCGCTCAATGTCGTCACCAGTCCCTACGGCGCCTGGTTCGGCGCGTGGCTGCGGCGCGGCGGCGCCAGCGTGCACGAGGTCGCGGCCGAAGCGGGACAGGCGATCGAGATCGAGGCCGTGGCGGCGGCCGCCGAGGCGCTCGGGCACATCGACCTGCTGGCCGCCGTGCATGCCGAATCGTCGACGGGCGCGCTGAACCCGCTCGCGGCGCTGGCCGCGCTGGCGCGTTCGCGCGATGCGCTGTGCGTGGTGGATGCGGTGGCCTCGGTCGGCGGCCACGAGCTGGCACTCGACGCGCTGGGAGTCGATATCGCCGTGATCGGCCCGCAGAAGGCGCTGGCCGGGCCGGCCGGCATCTCGGCGGTGGCACTCAACGCGCGCGCCTGGGAGCGGCTGGCCGCGCCCGCCGATGCGGCGCCTTCCAGCCTGTCGCTGGCCGGGCTGCGCCGCGACTGGCTCGACCGCGGCCGCGGCGCGCTGCCGGGCACGCCCGCGCCGCTCGAATTCCATGCACTGGAAGCCGCGCTCGACCGGATCGAGGCGGAAGGCATCGCGCAGACCGTCGCGCGTCATGCACGGGCCGCGCGCGCCTGCCGCGACGCATTGCGCGCGCTCGGCGTGAGGCCCTGGATCGCGCGCGACGAGGCCGCCTCGGCGCTGATCACCACCGCGCCGGTGCCGCCCGGCATCGACGGCGCGCTGCTGATCTCGCATGCGCGCCGCCACGGTGTCGAGCTCACGCCCGGCGTCGGCGAGATCGCCCCGCGCGTGCTGCGCCTGAACCACACCGGCCTGCGCGCGACCGAGGACGCCGTGCACGCGAGCATCGTCGCCTACGGCAGCGCGCTCGAGCAGCAGCGGCATCCCGTCGATCTCGACGCGGCGGGCCAGGCCATCACCGAGGCCTACGCGGCCGGGTGAGGACGACGCTCGGCGTCGCCCCTGCCCTCGTCAGGCCCCCACCGAATAACGCAAGGCATCGCAGGCATCGGGATCGGTCCAGGCCGGAAACAGGCTGGACGGGTCGTCGAAGCCGTCGGCGATGCGCGCGGCCAGCGCCGGGTTGCGCTGGGCCGCGCCGAACAGGCCCAGCACGTGCGGCGCCGGCGCCATCAGCAGGGAATTGCTCCACTGCACCGTGTAGACGGCCTCGCGCCAGTAGGCGGCGAACGTCGACAGCATCCAGTCATGGCCGAACGGCAGGCTGCCGCGCGCGCTGATCGAGGCCACGTAGCTCGCGCTGCACTTGGCCGCGCTGTTCGCGCCCTGCCCTGTGATCGGATCGTGCAGCACCACCGCGTCGCCCATGCCGAGCACGGCGCGCCCGGAAGGCAGGATGGCGATCGGGTGGCGAACGGTGGGCGTGACCGAGCCGGTCAGCGTGCCGTTCGCGTCGGTCAGCTCGACATAACGGCAGGCATCGAGCTCCCAGGGCGTGAAGCGCCGCAGCAGCTCGAGCGAACGGCTCAGGTGGGCGGTGGCCGAGCGCACGTCGCGCCAGCCGTCCAGCGGGCCGCCCGGCATGGCCTCGAACACCGCCACGTGGCAGGGCCCGGAATGCGTCAGCGCCGGCATCACGAAAATCTCGCCGGCGCCCGGCACGACATTGAAACTGACCGCGTCGGCGGGACCGACGCGGCCGTCGCAATGCAGGAAGGTCAGCGCGAGCGAGCGCTGCGGCCCGCGGAACACCGAGCGCACCGCGTCGCGCTCGAACAGTTGGCCGAGCTCGCCCTTGCCGGTGGCCACCAGCACCAGCTCGTGCGAGGCGGCCAGCTCCTCCAGCATCGCCACGTCGGCGGTGGCGATGCGCACCTCGGCACCCTTGGCGCGCACGCTGCGCAAGGCGGCGGCGAACTTGATGCGCTGGTCGATCGCGGCCGCGCCGCGTGTGAGCGCCCCGCGCCAGGCGATCGCCTTGCCGTTCGGGCTGTGTGGATCGGCCACCGCGAAGCCGATCGCGTTGATCGGCGGACAGGCGTCGCGGCCATGCTCGATGCCGGCCTCGCGCTCGAGCCGCAAGGCGCTGCCGAACAGGCACTGGCTCGACATCACGCGGCCGCGCTCGACGTCGTCCGCATCGCGCTCGGCCACCAGCGTGACCGCGTGCCCGCGCGCGAGCAGCGCCAGGCTGGTCTGCAGGCCCGCCTGCCCCGCACCGACCACCGCGATCCTGCGGCTGGCTCCCGCGGGCAGGGGCTTGTCCACTTCCTTCATTCCATGACTCCGTCTCTTCGTTCAGCGGCGGGCGCCATGCCCGACCTTGCGGGAGCGTCGCGCGCTGGTGTTGTTGCGTGTACCTGATGCTGAACACGCGAGAGCCGGCGATTATTCCGCTCGATCGGCAGAACTCGGAACAGCGGTTCGAAACGGAAAGGACGACAGGAGGGAGGACGGAAGGCGCGGCGGGAAGCAAGGGGAAAGCGAGGGGAATGGTCAGCGGATTGCCCGGCTCATCGTCGCGGCATCGGCGATGCTTCGGATACCGATGGGCTTCGACGAAGCAGGATGGCGCGGTTCGAGGTCCGCGCCGGCTTGCACCGCGCCGGTGCGGCGTGCCGGCGTGGACGAACCGGGCAGGCGGCGGCACGCATCGCGCGCCGCCGCCAGAGGGGAAGCCAACAAGGAAGCGGGGAAAAGCCGGCTCAGCGCACCAGGCCACGCGCGGCGAGATTGCGGAACAAGGCACGCGTGCCGAATTCCCAGGGCGCGACCTCGGTGCACAGCGAGACGCGATTGACCAGCGCGCCCAGCGAGGCGGTCGAGATTCGCACGCTGTCGCCCAGGTGGTGCGTGAAGCCGGCACCGGGCTGGTCGCGGTCCTGGATCGGCGAGAACATGGTGCCGAGGAACAGCATGAAACCGTCCGGGTATTGATGGTGCGTGCCGCAGGTCTGCGCGACCAGGTCGAGCGGATCGCGGCTGATCTCGGACATGTGGCTCACGCCGTCGAGCACGAAGCCGTCCTCGCCCTCGATGCGCAGCGCGACCGAGGCCTGGCGCACCGTGTCGATCGTGAAGCGCGTGTCGAACAGGCGCACGAAGGGGCCGATCGCGCAGGAGGCGTTGTTGTCCTTGCACTTGCCCAGCAGCAGCGCCGAGCGGCCCTCGATATCGCGCAGGTTGACGTCGTTGCCGAGCGTGGCGCCCACCGCCGCGCCGCGCGCATTGACGGCCAGCACCACCTCCGGCTCGGGATTGTTCCAGGTGGAGATCGGCAGCAGCCCGACCTCGCTCGCGAAACCGACCGCCGACATCGGCTGCGACTTGGTGAACACCTCGGCGTCGGGCCCGATGCCGACCTCCAGGTATTGCGACCAGACGCCCCGCGCCTGCAGCTCGCGCTTGAGCTTCATGGCCGCCTCGGAACCCGGCACGACCTGCGACAGGTCGGTGCCGATCGCGTGCTGGATGGTGGCGCGCACTTCCTCGGCGCGGCTCGCGTCGCCGGCCGCCTGCTCCTCGATCACGCGCTCGACCAGGCTGACCGCGAAGGTCACGCCACAGGCCTTGATGGCCTGCACGTCGCAAGGCGCGAGCAGGCGCAGCGCGGGCGACGCCCCGCCATCCAGCTGCGCGGCCAGCAGCTCGCGCGCCGAACCGAGCGATTCGCCCTCGGCCTGCCGGGCGAAGCCGGCCGGGTCCGCCTGGTCGAACAGGTCGGCCGTGGTCGGCGCCGCCGCCGTGATGTCGAACAGCTCGCCGCCGCGCACCACCACCACGCTGGGGCCCTCGAAGGCCGCGGTCTTGCGCCAGACGCGGCCCACCAGCAGCGCGTCGTCGAGATCGGCCGGCAACAGGGCGTCGATCGGGTGGGGGTGGGTCGAGGGGGTCGGGGCGTTCATCGATGTCTCCAGTTTGGGATGCGCACGATGCTACGAGCCCCCTGCCCGGCTGTCCAAGGGGCCGGCGTATAATCCAGCCCGCTGGACACATCGACCGGCGCCGCCGGCCGGCGCCCGCCAACCACGAGGCCGCGATGCCCGACAAACCGACCGACGTGCCCGCCATCGCGCGGGTCCACGACATCCTCGAGGCGCTCAAGACGAGCCGCCGCCCGACCTCCGCGAAGGACCTGCTGGCGCTGACCGGCATGCCGCGCAGCACGCTGTACCTGACGCTGGAGGCGCTGGAGCGGCGCCAGTGGCTGGTCAAGATCGGCGACGGCTACGCGATCGGCGTGGCCCTGTTCGAGATCGGCAGCACCTACCTGCTGGCCGACTTCACGCTCGACGCGTTCCGCCGCGAGGCCGCCTGGTTCGTGGCGAAGCACAACGAGGCGGTGCAGATGGCCGTGCTGGATCGCGCCGAGGTGGTCTACCTGGCGCGCGAGGATCCGTCGCGCGCGGTGCGGCTGGTTTCCGACATCGGCTCGCGGCTGCCGGCGCATTGCTCGGCGCTCGGCAAGGCGCTGCTCGCCAGCCTCGACGACGAAACCGTGCAGATGATCATGCCGGCGCGGCTGCGCGCGCTGACCGAGCATTCGCTCACGCGCCGCGCCGACCTGCTGGCCGCGCTGGCCGAGGTGCGCGAACGCGCCTACGCGATCGAGCGCGAGGAGGCCTGCACGGGGCTGGCCTGCCTGGCCGTGTTCGTGGGGGTGTCCTCGGCGGGCAAGCGGATCGCCGTCAGCACCAGCGTGCCGGTCGACCGGCTCACGCCGCAGCGCGAGACGCGGCTGCTGGTCGACCTGACCACGCTCGCGCAGCGCGTGGCACGCGGGCTGTGACGACGGGACCTTCGCCCTCGCGGCGGCCGCGCACCACGGACGAGGCCAGGGTCCGAAAGTCCGGGAAACGATGCCGCGGGATCGGGCGACTACCGTCCTTCCCCTTGTTCAACTTGATGGGGTGAGGTCGCAGCAAGCGTGGTGGAACTGTCAGGGGCCTTTCGGAAAGACCGTTAGTTGCGATCGATCCGGGAAATCAAATCCTCGGGCCGGCGGCACGAAGCCTCCCACCGGCGCGCCAGACGCTGCGCCCTGCCCAGCCGCACGGCGGCATCGTCGAAGTCGACGAGGTGGATCTCGTCGGCCTGGGCCGGCCGCGAAGGCATCTCGTCGGTGCGCATGTCGCTCAGCAGCCAGAGCGTGCGTGGCGCGCCGGGCCTGCGCCGCGCGATCCGCGCGAGCAGGGATTGCGCCATCGCGATGCCGGCCGACAAGGGCGTGCCGCCACCGCCCGCCACCGGTTCGAGCCAGCGCTCGTTCCACCAGCGCGGCACCGCCGGCCCGAAACGCCGCTCGGCGCCGCGCCCGCCGAAGCCGATCAGCGCCACCTCGGCACGCTCGCGCGCCGCCGCGTCGAACAGCGCGACCAGCAGGCCCTTGGCGAGCGCCAGGCGAGCGCCGTCGAGCATCGAGGCCGAACAGTCGAGCACGAAGCAGTGGAAGGCGCGCGGCTCGCCCGAGCGCGGCCGAAAGCGCAGATGCGCGGCCTCGAGCGGGCCGCCGCGCTTGGCGGCCAGCGTCGCCGGCCACGCGATGCGCGTGCCGGGCAGGCCCTGCCGGGCGGGAAGCTTGCCGTGCCGCCATCGAACCCCGCTGCCTGGCGCGGCGGGGGCAGTCGTTCGATGGCTCAGCGTTTTTTTGAGGGCAGCGGGATCACGCCCTTCACGGCCGTGAGGCCGGCCGGTACGGGCGGCAGGTAGCCCCAGTCGCCGTCCCGCGCGCCGCCGTCGCCGGCTGGCGCCTCGTCTCGCGCGATCGACGAGGCATCACCGCCGCGCGGCGGCGGGTTGGTGCCGCGAGCCGGCTGATCGGTTTGCCGCGACGCGGTTGGCGACGACGTGGGTGACGACGACTCGGCGGCGGCCGACGCCTGCGTGCGGCGATGGCGCAGCACGTCGGCGGCCACGCGTTCGACATGCGCGGCGCTCACCGCCGCCGCGCCCTCGAAGGCGGCCAGCGCCCGCGCGGCGCGCAACATCACCAGGTCGGCGCGCAGCCCGTCGACGGCCGCCTCGATGCAGAGCCGGGCAACCTGCTCGTGCACGCTGTCATCGACCTGCACGCTCGCCAGCGCCTCGCGCGCGCGGCCGATCCGTTCGGCCAGCGCGGCCAGTGCCCCGGCATGCCCGGCGCGAAAGCCCGCCGGATCGAGATCGAAGGCCAGCCGCGCCTTGACGATGCGCTGCCGCTCATCGATGTCGCGACAGTTCTCGAGTTCCACCATCAAGCCGAAGCGATCCAGCAACTGCGGACGCAACTCGCCCTCTTCCGGATTCATGGTGCCGACCAGCGCGAAGCGCGCCGCGTGCGTGTGCGAGATGCCGTCGCGCTCGACCGTGTTGACGCCGCTCGCGGCCGCGTCGAGCAGCACGTCGACCAGGCCGTCGGGCAGCAGGTTGATCTCGTCCACATAGAGCACACCCAGATGCGCGCGCGCCAGCAGCCCGGGCGAGAAACGCACGGCGTTCTCGCCGAGCGCGCCGGCCAGGTCCAGCGTGCCGGTCACGTGCTCGTCGGCGGCGCCCAGCGGCAGCGTCACGAAGCGGCCCCGCGGCAGCAGCTCGGCCAGCGCGCGCGCCGCCGTCGATTTCGCGGTGCCGCGCGGCCCGCTCACCAGCACGCCGCCGATCGAGGGATCGACGGCCACCAGCAGCAATGCCTGCTGCAGCGCGGCCTGGCCGATCAGCGCGGAAAACGGAAACGGCGGCAGGCCGCCGCTCGGGTCGTGCGGGTTCATCGCCGGGTTCCTTCCAGATGCTGTTCGACGGCGAGCAGGCGTGCCTCGAGCTGCTCGCGATAGGCGCCGGGTTGTTGCCAGAGGCCGCGCTGGATCGCTTCGAGCAGGCGCTCGCAGATGCCGTGCAGCGCATGCGGGTTGTGCCGCTCGAGGAAGTCGCGCGTGTCGGCGTCGTTGACGTAGGCGTCAGTGACCAGCGCGTATTGATGATCGGCCACCACGCGCGCGGTGGCGTCGTAGCCGTAGAGATAATCGACGGTGGCGGCCAGCTCGGCCGCGCCCTTGTAGCCGTGGCGCTTCACGCCGTCGATCCACTTCGGGTTGACCACACGCGAGCGGATCACGCGCGCGATCTCCTCGCCGAGCGTGTTCATGCGCGGCGTGTCGGGGCGGCTGTGGTCGCCGTGGTAGAGCGCCGGCTGGCGCCCCGACAGATGGCGGACCGCGACCGCCATGCCGCCCTGGAACTGGTAGTAGTCGTTGGAGTCGAGCAGGTCGTGCTCGCGGTTGTCCTGGTTCTGCACCACTGCGTCGATGCTCGCCAGCCGCGCGCCGAAGGCGTCCTGCGCGGCCTCGCCGGCACTGCCCTGCGCGTAGGCGTAGCCGCCCCAGGACTGGTAGGCCCGGGCCAGGTCGGCGTCGCTCTGCCAGTTGCGCTGGTCGATCAGCTCCTGCAGGCCGGCGCCGTAGCTGCCCGGCCGCGCGCCGAACACGCGCCAGCCGGCGCGGCGTCGCGCCTCCTCGGCGCTCGCGCCGCGCTCGACCAGGGCCGCCGCGTCGCGCCGCACGCGCTCGCGGATCGGGTTCAGGTGGGCCGGCTCGTCGAGCTCGGCGACCGCCTGCACGGCCGCGTCGAACAGGTGCATCAGGTTGGCGAAGGCGTCGCGGAAGAAGCCCGAGACGCGCAGCGTCACGTCGATGCGCGGGCGATCGAAGATCTCGATCGGCAGGATCTCGAAGTCGGTCACGCGGTGGCTGCCGTGCGCCCACTTCGGGCGCACGCCGATCAGCGCGAAGGCCTGGGCGATGTCGTCGCCGCCGGTGCGCATGGTGGCCGTGCCCCATACCGACAGGCCGACCGCGCGCGGATAGTCGCCATGCTCCTGCAGATGCCGCTCGACCAGTTGGTGCGCCGACTTCATGCCGAGCGACCAAGCCGCCTGGGTCGGCACGGCGCGCGTGTCGACCGAGTAGAAGTTGCGGCCGGTCGGCAGCACGTCGGGGCGGCCGCGCGAGGGCGAGCCGCTCGGCCCGGGCGGCACGAAACGGCCGTCGAGGCCGCGCAGCAGATGGCGCAACTCGTCGGCGCCGCAGGCGTCCAGGCGCGGCGCGAGATCGCGCGCGACGCGTTCGAGCACGGCCAGCGTGGCCGGCCAGCGCCCGGCTTCGGCGCGCAGGCGACGCAGCGCGAGCACGTCGGCCGCGTCGTCGGGCGCGTGCCGGGGGGCCAAGCCTTCGGCTACACGGTCGCCCTCGCCTTCGCCCTTATTGCCCTCACCCCTCCCGCCCTCGCCGGCCAGCCCCGCGACGAGCCGCTGCGCCAGCAGTTCGAGCCGCTCGCGGGTGTCGCCGGCATGCCGCCACGGCGTCGTGTCGACCTCGTTCAACTCGGCCGGGCGCGGCCCCTGCCAGGGCGCGGCCCAGTCGGCCGCGAGCGGATCGAAGCCGGCGCCGAGCCGGAGATCGCGCGCGAGCGCGGCGATCAGGCCGGCGTTCGCGCCGAGCCCGTCGCCGACCGGAAAACGCGCCAGCGCGAGTAGCGTGTCGCGGCGCTGGCGCGCCTCGGGCGAGCGGCCGAAGACATGCAGGCCGTCGCGGATCTGCGCTTCCTTCAGTTCGCAGAGCCAGGCGTCGACGCGCGTGAGCAGCGCGTCCTCGTCGTCGCGGCCGCTGGGCTCGGCCAGGCTCAGTTCCTCGTGCAGCCGGTGCTCGACGATGGTGTCGAGGATACTCCGGCGCAGCAGCTTGGCGCGGCGCGGATCGACCATCAGCGCGTCGTAGTATTCGTCGACCTGCCGCTCCAGGTCCTGCAGCGGGCCGTAGTTCTCGGCGCGCGTGAGCGGCGGCATCAGGTGGTCGACGATCACCGCCTGGGCGCGGCGCTTGGCCTGGCTGCCCTCGCCGGGATCGTTGACGATGAACGGGTACAGATGCGGCAGCGGCCCGAGGATCAGGTCGGGCCAGCAGGCCTCGGACAGCGCCACGCTCTTGCCCGGCAGCCATTCGAGATTGCCGTGCTTGCCGACGTGCACGATCGCGTCGATCGCGAATGCGTCGCGCAGCCAGAAGTAGAAGGCCAGATAAGCGTGCGGCGGCACGATCTCGGCATCGTGATAGCTCGCGTAGTCGTTCGCCTCGCGCGTGCGCGCCGGCTGGATCCCGACGAACACCTGCCCCGCGCGCCAGCCGGCGATCGGGAAACGTCCGTGGCGCAGCGTCGGGTCTTGCTCGGGCTCGCCCCAGCGCGCCTCGATCGCCTCGCGCGCGGCCGCCGGCAGCCGCGCGTAACGGCGCCGGTAGGCGTCCATCGCGAGGCTCTGGAAGGCCGGGCGGATCGCCTGCGAGGTCGGGTCGTTGGTCACGCCCTCGGTGAGCCGCGCGATCAGCGCGTCGCCCGTCTCGGGCAGCGCGCCGGCCAGCGTGTAGCCGGCTTCGCCCAGCGCGGCCAGGATGCCGAGCGCCGAGGCCGGCGTGTCGAGCCCCACGCCGTTGCCGATGCGTCCCTCGCTGGTCGGGTAGTTGGCCAGCACCAGCGCGAGCCGCTTGCCCGCGTTCGGCTCGGTGCGCAGCCGGCACCAGCGGCGGCTCAGCTCGGCGACGAAGGCGATGCGCTCCGCGTCGGGCTGGTAGCGCACCACGTCGACCTCGGTGTGCGGGCAGCGATAGGCCAGCCCCTTGAAGCTGACCGCGCGCGTGACGATGCGCCCGTCCACCTCGGGCAGCGCCACGTGCATGGCGATGTCGCGCGCGTGCAGGCCCTGGGGATCGGCGAGCCAGGCCTCGCGGTTGCCGCCCGAGAGGATCACCTGCAGCACCGGCGCGTCGCCGGCCAGCTCGACGGCCGAGGGCGCGTCGATCGCGCCGGCCGCGAAGGCGGTGGTGTTGAGCACCAGCGCGACGCGCTCCGAGGCGACCAGCCGCGCGATCACCTCGCGGCTCGCGGCGTCCTTCAGCGAGGTGACGGCGATCGGCAGCGGGTTGAGCCCCTCGCGCTCGAGCGCCTCGATCAGCGCGTCGAACACGGCCGTGTTGGCGGCCTGCCAGTGCGCCTTGTAGAACAGGATCGCGACCACCGGCGCGCCGCTCGTCCAGCGCGCGTGCCAGTCTTCCACCACGGCCGGCTCGTGCATCGGGTGATAGAGCGCGGCGGCCGGCAGCGGACGCGGCGGCGACGGCGCCTCGCCGACGCCGAGCGCATGGAAGGCGATGCTGCGCAACAGCGCCTGCGCGTTCCAGGCGCCGCCCTCGCGCAGGTAGCGCCACCACTGCCGACACAGCGCCGGGTCGACGGTGCTCCTGGCGACCAGGTTCGGATCTTCCTGCAGGTCGCCGGAAAACATCGCCAACTGCTGGCCGCGCCGTTCGGCCAGCGCGACCGCCTGCTCGATCCCGTAAGGCCAGTAGGCCTCGCCGCCGAGATGGTCGATCACCACCACGCTGGCGTGCTGCAGCACGTCGTCGATATAGAAGTCGACCGAGGCGGGCTGGCGCAGGAAGCTGACGTTGGCCAGCCGCAGGCTCGGGAAACCCTCGCCGAGCAGCGGCACCGCGCTGGCGAGCAGGGACAGCGTGGTGTCCGCCGAGCTGAGGATCACGATCTCGGCGGGACGCTGGTCGATGCGGATCACGCCCTGCGTGTCGTCGACGAAACCGCCCGGCGTGGTGCGCAGCAGATGCATCGGGAGCCTTCGCGCCTCAGGCCGCTTGCACGGCGTCGCCGAGCGCGGCGAGGAAGGCCGCCTGCAGCGCGGCCGCGTCGAGGTCCTCGCCGATCAGCACGAAACGGCTGGTGGCGCCGTCCGCCTCGGTGAGGCGCCGGTCGAAGTAGCTGTCGAAGCGCCCGCCCACGCCCTGGATCACCAGCCGCATCGGCGTGGCCGGCAGCGCCGCGAAACCCTTCACGCGGTAGATCGTGTGCGCATCGACCAGCGCGCGCAGCGCGGCGATGGTCGCCTCGCGCGAGCTCACGCGCGCCTCGACCACCACCGAATCGAATTCGTCGTGGTGATGGTCGGCATCCTCGGCCGAGCCGTGATGATCGTGACGCAGGTGGATGGTTTCCTCGGAGGCCGCGTTCAGGCCGATCAGGGTGGCCAGGTCGAGCTCGCCGCGCTGCGCGCGCACGATCTTCACGTGCGCCGGGATTTCCTCGCGGATCGTCGTCTCCACCGCGGCGAACTGCGCCGCGTCCAGCAGGTCGGTCTTGTTGACGATCACCAGGTCGGCCGAGGAAAGCTGGTCGGCGAACAGTTCGTGCAGCGGCGATTCGTGGTCGAGGTTCGGATCGGCGCGGCGCTGCGCGTCCACCGCCTGCACGTCCTCGGCGAACTGGCCGGCCGCGGCGGCCGGGCCGTCGACCACCGTGATCACGGCATCGCAGGTGAAGCTGTTCTTGATCGACGGCCAGTTGAAGGCCTGCACCAGCGGCTTGGGCAGCGCCAGGCCGGAGGTCTCGATCAGCACGTGGTCGATCTGCTCGCGGCGCTCCACCAGCGCCTCCATCACCGGGTAGAACTCCTCCTGCACCGTGCAGCACAGGCAGCCGTTGGCCAGTTCGTAGAGCTGGCCGGCCGCTTGCGCGCCTTCCTCGCAGCCGATGCCGCAACCCTTCAGGATCTCGCCGTCGATGCCGAGCTCGCCGAATTCGTTGACGATCACCGCGATCCGGCGGCCCGAGGCATTTTCGAGGATGTGGCGCAGCAAGGTGGTCTTGCCGCTGCCGAGGAAGCCCGTGACGACGGTCACGGGGATTTTGCGCATTTGCATGGAATTCGCCTGTCGGTGAGTCGGTGGATGATGCCATCGCGGCGTCGGCACGACGCGCGGGCGGCCTGCCGGTCGTCATGCCGGCCGCCCGGGGACGACGATCATCGACGATGGACTGGCCGGCCGACGCGCCCAGGGCGCGGCCGCGAGGCTGCACGGGAACCCGCGCCGCCACCCGCGACGCTTCCCTGCGGATTCGCCGCCGCGCGCCGCAGGGCCTGGCCCGGGGCTCGCGCACGACTGGCGCTTCCGTGGTTCTGGCCGGTATCCGGGCTGGCGACAGCGCCGCTTCGCCTTCCCGGACGCGTCTCGCGTCCAGTGGCCGGGCCGCGCGCCCGAGCGACTCGGGGCGCGGTGAAGCGGGGCTCGCATCGCTTGCGCGATGCATGCGCTTACCGTTGCGGGGGCAGCACAGGTTGAGATCGTCCGCGGCGCGGCGAGCTTCCCTGTTTCCCGTTCAACTGCGTGCCAAGAGAATCCGCACGCGAGCACCAAAACGCGTGCGAGTGTAGGCGCGGCGTCCAGACGCGTCAAGGCGGCGCGGCCGGCCGCGGCGCGCGATGGGGCGCGCTCGGCGCCGCCGCTCTTTTTGTGCGCCCGCGCCACCGACGCGCCTGCCCGGCAAGCCCCGGCGAGCGCCCTTCCGGCCCCGTCCGCTGTGCTATCGTATGCGCGCGTTCGGTGCCCGCAGTCGCATTCGCGACTGCGGTTAAACGGGAAACAGGGAGCGGCGCGCCGCCAGCCTGTGCTGTCCCCGCAACGGTACGCCGCCGGCGAATCGCGCAAGCGCGACGCGCAGGCCGACTCGAGCCACTGCCGATCGCGGCGGGAAGGCGTCGGCATGACAGGCGGCCAGCCCGGATACCGGCCGACGCAGACGGCGAGCCCGGCTCGCCGGACATGGCACCCGCGTGGGACGGGCGCCATGCGAAATCCGCATCGAGGCACGAAGCGTCGTCGACACCGTGGTTCGCCGTTTTTTTGCCCGCTCGTGTGCCCGTTTGCTTGCACGTTTGTTCGCTCGTTCACCACTCGTCCGCCCAGCATGACCTGCATCGCTCCGGATCGCATCGCCGCGCCGCGCATCGTCGTCGGGGTGGGCTGCCGCGCCGGCAAGTCGCCCGAGGCGATCGAGGCCGCCATCGCCGCCGCGCTCGCGCGCCGACCCGGCCTCGCGCTGGCCGATATCGCCCGCGTCGCGACGCTCGACGCCAAGGCCGCCGAACCGGGCCTGGTGGCCTGCTGCGCGCGCCATGGCTGGCCGCTGGTGGCGATCGCGCGCGAAGCCATCGCCCCCGATGCGCCGCCGGGGGATGGCACGGCCCCGAGCTCGGCCGCCTTCGCGCGCTTCGGCGTCGAGGGCGTGTGCGAGCCCTGCGCGCTGGCTGCCGCGCCGCACGGCCGGTTGCTGGTGCCGAAGACGATCGTCGACGGCGTGACCGTGGCGATCGCCGGGCCCGCCTGAACGCGCGATCATGCCGCCGCCCTGCCCGATGCCCCGATATTTTCCTGCCCGCTTTCCCGTATCCCGAGGACTTCCGACCCGATGAAAACCGATCCCGAATCGCATCAGCGCATGACCGAACGCCGCCGCGCCGGCCATGAAAAGAAACAGGCCGCGGCGACCGTCGAGAAGGGCCTGCTGATCGTCAACACCGGCAACGGCAAGGGCAAGAGCACGGCCGCCTTCGGCATGGCGGTGCGCGTGCTCGGCCACGGCATGAAGCTGGGCGTGGTGCAGTTCATCAAGGGTGCGCTGCACACGGCCGAGCGCGACCTGCTCAACACCTTCGCGGACTGCGATTTCGTGACGATGGGCGACGGCTACACCTGGAACACGCAGGATCGCGAGGCCGATATCGCGACCGCGCGCAAGGGCTGGGACGAGGCGCGCCGGATGATCGAGAGCGGCGACTACCAGATGGTGATCCTCGACGAGCTGAACACGGTGCTGAAGTACGACTACCTGCCACTCGACGAGGTGCTGGCCGTGCTGGCCGCGCGCCCGGCGGCGCTGCACGTGGTGGTGACGGGGCGTCATGCGCCCGACGCGCTGGTGGAGGCCGCCGACCTGGTGACCGAGATGCGGCTGGTCAAGCACCCGTATCGCGAGCAGGGCGTAAAGGCCCAGCGCGGCGTGGAGTTCTGAGCGTGTCCGCAGGCGTGCTGCGCTGCCCGGCGCTGCTGATCGGCGCGAGCGGCTCCGGCCAGGGCAAGACCTCGATCACCGCGGGGCTGGCGCGGCTGCATCGGCGGCTCGGCCGGCGCGTGCGCGTGTTCAAGACCGGCCCGGACTTCCTCGATCCGATGATCCTCGCGCGCGCCAGCGGCGCCGAGGTGCATTCGCTCGATCTCGGCATGGTCGGCGAGGACGGCTGCCGCGCGCTGCTGGCGCAGGCCGCCGCCGAGGCCGACCTGATCCTGATCGAGGGCGTGATGGGCCTGTTCGACGGCACGCCGAGCAGCGCCGACCTGGCCTGCCGCTTCGGCGTGCCGGTGGCCGCGGTGATCTCGGGGAAATCGGTGGCGCAGACTTTCGGCGCGCTGGCCTTCGGGCTCGCGCGTTTCCGGCCGGGGCTGCCCTTCCATGGCGTGCTGGCCAATCGGGTCGGCTCCGAGCGGCATGCCGCGCTGCTGCGCGCCTCGATGCCCGAGGACATCCGCTGGCTCGGCCATCTGCCGGCCGACCCCGGCATCGCGCTGCCGGAACGGCATCTCGGCCTGCACCAGGCCGCGGACATCGCCGACCTCGACGCGCGGCTCGAACGCGCGGCCGATGCCATGGCGCGGACCTCGCTGGCCGAGTTGCCACCGGAAGTGGCATTCGCGTCGCCCGCGCAGCCAGCGCCCTTGCCGCGCTGGCTGGAGGGCCTGCGAGTGGCGGTGGCGCGCGATGCGGCCTTCTCCTTCCTCTACCCGGCCAACCTGGCGCTGCTCGAAGCACTCGGCGCCAGCCTGGACTTTTTCTCGCCGCTGGCCGACGAGGCCTTGCCCGATTGCGACGCGCTGTACCTGCCGGGCGGTTATCCGGAGCTGCATGCGGCACGGCTCGCCGCCAACCGGCGCAGCGCCGCCGGCATCGCCTCGCATGTCGCCGCCGGGCGGCCGGTGCTGGCCGAGTGCGGCGGCCTGCTCTATCTCTGCGAGACGCTGGGCACGGCGGACGGCACCGTTACGCCGATGCTGGGCCTGTTGCCCGGCGCCGCCACCATGCAGCGCCGCTTCACCTCGCTCGGCATGCAGCGGCTCGACACGCCCGCCGGGCCGATGTCGGGCCATACCTTCCATTATTCGAGGCTGCAGACGCCGCTGGCGCCCTCGGCCGTCGCCGTGCGGCCCGACGACGGCGCGCCGGGCGAGGCGGTCTACCGGCACGGCTCGATCGTCGCGACCTACATGCATGCCTATTGGCCGTCGAATCCGCGGGCGCTGGCCGACCTGCTGCTCGGGGCGTGGCCGCCGGCCAGCGCGCTCGCGGCCGGCTAGGCGCGCTCGCCGGCCCCGGCGCGACGCGGCGTGCAAGGTCGCGCCCGAAACCGGCGCGACGTGCCCGCAGCAAGGCGGGAGCCGGCCGCCACCCGCTCAGGCGACGCCGATCAGCACGTCGGCGGGAATCCGCAGCCCCTGGTGCAGCCGGCGGATCATCGCCAGGCTCAGCGGGCGCTTGCCGTTCAGCACTTCGTAGACACGATTGGTATTGCCGATATAAGGCTTGAGGTCGGCGACCGTGAGGCCGCCCTGCTCCATGCGGAACTTGATCGCGGCGATCGGATCGGGCGCGTGCAGGCGAAAACGCGCGTCCTCGTAGCGCTCGACCAGGAACGACAGGATCTCGAGCTTGTCGCCCTCGGGCGTGCCGGGCGCGGGATCGGCATCGACCAGGGCCGAGACTTCGGCGAGCGCCGCCTCGTAGTCCTGCTCGCCACGGATCGGGCGAATCGTAATGTCCATCAGTTCATCTCCACGGTAGCCGCATCCACCCTGTCGTATTCCGCGTGCGTACCGACGAACTTCACGTAGACGACGCCGACCTGCCAGGCAATCGCGACGATCAGCCGATAGGCGTTGCCATGCAGCTTGAACACCACGCGATTGCGCCCGACGAAGCTCGCCGAGGCATAGGCCGCGCGGATCTGTTGCGGCGTGGTCCATCTCGACTTGTCGGCGTCGGCGCACCACGCCAGCATCGACTGGCGCGCCTGCGGATGACGGATGACGAAGGCCTGCAGGGTGCGCTTGGCAACGATACGCATAAGGATGCAGTGAGGATCCATGGTAGTCCCGAAGTGGGACTATTTCAACGCGAATCCGGCGCTGCGTCCATTCGACCAAATGGCCTGCCATTCTCGTCCCTTGCCGGGACAACCCCTTGCAGCAAGGCTTTGCCGCGTCGTCGTGCAGGCCGGGCACGGGCAGGCGCGACGCGATGCCGCTTGAGGAAACGCGGCCCGGAGCAGCGCGCCAGCCCCTAGCGTCGGCGCGAGGCCGCCGCGAAGGCCGGCGGCGCCACGCCGCGATCGAGGGCGGCGAGGCATTCGGCGCAATGACGAACCACGTCGCGCACCATGAAATGCACCAGCGTCGGCGACACGTCGAGCGCGTCGGCCGCGGCCGCCAGCGTCTCCTCGCGCACGCGCACCATCTCGAAGGCGGTCCGGCTGCGCACCGGGACCTCGGTCAGGGCCGCGCGCATCCGTTCGAGGGCGTCGCGCGTCAGCGCGATCGCCTCGGGCGTGGGCTCGGGCGACGGCACGTCGAGCCCCGCCTCCGCCTCGGCACGCCAGTGGGTTTCGAGCGACTGGCGGCGACAGACGTCGATCGAGGCATTGCGCACCATGCGCGTGACATAGGCGAGCGGCTGCCGGATCGCCTCCTGGTTCGGGAAATCGACCAGCCGCAGCAGCACGTCGTGCACCACGTCCTCGGCACGGCTGGCGCAGCCGGTCACCCCCTGCGCGACCTTGACCAGCATCGCGCGATGACACACCAGCGTCTCGACGAGCGCACCGCGGCCGCGCGCCGCGTGCCTGGCGGCCAGGCGCGGCGACATGCGGGCGGATGCGGCGAGGGTCGGTTCCGACATCAGGCATCTCCGTATCGTGGTGGGTTCGGGAAAATCGACTGCGTTGAATTTAATGCAAACGCAAATCATTCTCAATCGTATCGAGAGATTTTTCACGATCCGAAGTCCTATACGAGGGCAAAGCGAGGGCAAGCGGCAAGCGCCGTGCATAACACGCAAGTTTGGCGATTCCACTCGCATCCTCCGCGATCCGAAATCGATCCCCATATAAAAGTCAAAAATTGTCGGAACGCTGGCGACATGGTGCTGTCATCTTTCTCAGCGTCGATTCTCACCGCAGGGTTCCACCCCGCATCGATGGATCATCGTTCGGAGCGGTGTTACCCCGCGTCCCTGGGCCGAACGGAACGTATCGGGCCGCCGCGCGCGGCCCGGCGTCGTACGCCAGAGTGCTGCCGGCCGTGCCGTGTCGCGCGGTTTTCGCGTAGCCAGCCTTTCCCCACCCCTTGCCCTGAACCTGCCTTTTTGAGGATGTGGAGTCCGTTGAGCCCAATTCCCGAAGTTTCGCTTGTCGCCGGCGACCGACACGCCCGCCGGCCCGCCACACCGAATCCTCCCGCGCGCCCCTTCATGCGCCTGCTTCCCGCCGCCGCGGCGCTTGGCGCGATCGCCGCGTTCAGTCTCGCGGTGACGCTGCCCGCGGTCTCGAACACGCCCTCGCCGACCACGCTCGGCGCGGCCAGGACCCCGCAGCAGGTATTCGCCGCCACGCCGTTCCCGAGCGCGCAGCGCTTCGTCACCGATCAGCTGGAGGCCGCGATCGCCTCGCGCGACATGCGTCCCGGCCGCTTCGCCTCACGCTTCGCCGCGGGGCGCAGCCTGCTCGGCGACGGCAGCGAACTGTTCTCGCTCGCCGCGCCCGCGTTCGGCATGGGCGAGCCGCCGCTCGCCACCGGCCTGCGCACCGGCGTCATCACGCATTCCTTCGCGCAGACCCTGCAGCAGCTCGATATCCCGCCCGAGGTTCGCATCCAGGTCGGCGACCTGGTCGCCGCGCAGTTGCGCACCCACGCGGCCGCGCAGACCGGCGACCGCTACCGGATCGCCTACGAGACCACCCACGAAGGCCCGCGCCTGACCGCGATCGAGGTGCGCGCCGCCGGCAAGCGCTTCGGCGCGATGTGGTTCCGACCGCCCGGCGCCGAGCACGGCGCCTTCTACACCTTCGACGGAGCACCGCTGGAGGCGGCGGCGCTGAGCATGCCGGTGCTGGCCACGCGCATCAGCTCGCCGTTCGGCGAGCGCATCCACCCGATCTCGCACCTGCGTTCGCTGCATACCGGCGTCGATCTCGCGGCCCCGCGCGGCACCCGCGTCAACGCGGCGGCCGACGGCGTGGTCGCCTTCGTCGGCGTGGATCCGCACGGCTACGGCCGCTATGTCGTGATCGACCATCCCGATCACTATTCGACGCTCTATGCGCACCTGTCCGCCTATGCGCCGGGGCTCAAGGTCGGCATGACGCTCGCGCAGGGCCAGCGTGTCGGCGCGGTCGGCATGACCGGCGCCGCCACCGGCCCGCACCTGCACTTCGAGGTGCGCATCGCCGATACGCCGGTCGATCCGATCGTCGCGCTGGCCGACGCGAGCAATACGCTCTCGCCAATGCAGCTCGACGCGTTCCGGCGCGACCTGGTCGATGTGCGCACGCAGTTCGCGGCGGCGGCCGGCCCGAACGTCGGCATCGCGATGCTCGATGCCGCGCCGGCCGGCGCCGGGCTCTCGACGCTCGATCCGACGCTGCGCACGCTGTTGCAGACGCCGCAGGTGTCGTCGGCGTCGTGAGGCTTGTGGGAAGCGCAGTTCCCGATCGACAATCGCCAGCTCCGATCCACGATCAAGCTGGCCGACTCAATCCGGAATCCCCCTCGCCATGACCTCCACCCCGCCCGTCGCCCTCGTCACCGGCTCCACTTCCGGCATCGGCGCCGCGATCGCCCGCCGGCTCTCGCGGGATGGTTACGCGATCGTCCTGCACTCGCGCGGTTCGGCCGCCGCAGGCCAGGCCCTGGCCCGCGAACTCCGCTCGGCCGTCTACCTACAGGCCGACCTGGCCGACGATGCCGCGCGCGTGCGACTGGTGCGCGAGGCGATCGCCGCCTGGGGCCGCCTCGACGTGCTGGTCAACAATGCCGGGATCAGCCGCGTGATCCCGCATGCGGACCTGGCGGCGGCCACGCCCGCGATCTGGCAGGAGCTGCACGAAGTCAACGTGGTCGCGCCGTTCCGACTGGTCAGCGAGGCGCAGGCGGCGCTGCGCGAAGCCGCCGCGCGCGGCAGGCCCGGCTGCGTGGTCAATGTCAGCTCGCATGCCGGCGTGCGCCCCAAGGGCGCCTCGATTCCCTATGCCGCGAGCAAGGCGGCCCTGAACCATGTCACGCGCCTGCTCGCGCTGTCGCTGGCACCGGAGATTCGCGTGAATGCGGTCGCGCCGGGCCTGGTCGACACGCCGCTGACGGCCGACTGGACCCAGGCCCGGCAGCTCTGGAAGGAGCGCGCGCCGATGCGGCGCGCCGCCAGCCCCGAGGACATCGCCCAGGCGGTGGCCATGCTGGTCGCCTCCGACTACCTGACCGGCGAGATCCTGCTCTCGGACGGCGGCCTCAACCTCACCTGAGCAACCGTCACGGGCCGCAGTTCGAGCTTCGCGGGACGAAAAAAAAGCCCGCCGTGAAGGCGGGCATCAATCCCAGTCAAGGAGGTGTCACACGAACTACGGGCTCAGAGTAAGCGGCCCGCCTGGCGTGGACAACCAAGCATTTTCGATATCCTTATCGCGCGCCGGCCGCTAAGCACATGGTGCCGCCGGCGCGTCGCCGATGCCGCCCGGGCTCAGGGTTCGTGACGCAGGTAGCCTTCCTTGGCCGGTTCACGCATCCGGAACGAGACGATGAAGGAAATCGCGCAGAGCGCGGTCACGTACCAGTAGAAGGTCGACTCGCTGCCGGCCTGCTTGAACCACAGCGCCACGTATTCAGCGGTACCGCCGAACAGCGCGTTGGCCACCGCGTAGGACAGGCCCACGCCCATCGCGCGCACCTCGGGCGGGAACATCTCGGCCTTGATCAGGCCGCTGATCGAGGTGTAGAAGCTGACGATGGCCAGCGCGATCGTGATCAGCACGAAGGCCGTCACCGGGCTCGTGGTACCGGCGATCGCATGCATCAGCGGCACCGTGCCGATCACGGCCAGGCCGCCGAAGAACAGCATCGAGGTACGCCGGCCGATGCGATCCGACAGCGCGCCGAACAGCGGCTGCAACAGCATGTAGACCAGCAGCGCCGCCGTCATCACGTTGCTGGCCGTCTTCGCGTGCATGCCGCTGGTGTTGACCAGGTACTTCTGCATGTAGGTGGTGAAGGTGTAGAAGATCAGCGAGCCGCCGGCCGTGAAGCCGACCACGGTGAAGAACGCGCCGCGATGCTGCATCACGCCGCGGATCGTGCCGGCATCGCGCGCGCGGCGCGACTCGGTGGTCGAGGTCTCGTCGAGCGACTTGCGCAGCCAGAGCGAGACCAGCGCGGCCAGCGCGCCGACCAGGAACGGGATCCGCCAGCCCCAGGCGCGCAGCTCCTCGGTGCTCAGGAACTGCTGCAGGATCACCAGCACCAGCAGCGCGCAGAGCTGGCCGCCGATCAGCGTCACGTACTGGAACGAGGCGAAGAAGCCGCGCCGCCCCTTCAACGCCACCTCGCTCATGTAGGTCGCGCTGGTGCCGTATTCGCCGCCCACCGAGAGGCCCTGGAACAAGCGCGCGATCAGCAGCATCACCGGCGCCAGCGCGCCGATCTGGTCGTAGGTCGGCATCGCCGCGATCACCAGCGAGCCGCCGCACATCATCAGCACCGAGATCATCATCGCGGTGCGCCGGCCGCGCCGGTCGGCGATCCGGCCGAACAGCCAACCGCCGATCGGGCGCATCAGGAAGCCGGCCGCGAACACGCCGGCGGTGTTCAGCAACTGCGTGGTGGGATTGCCGCTGGGAAAGAAGGCATGCGCGAAATACAGCGCACAAAATGAATAGACGTAGAAGTCGAACCACTCGACGAGATTGCCCGACGAGGCGCCGACGATCGCGAGCACGCGCCGCCGGGTGTCGTGGGGGGCCATGCTGGCCTGATCGGTGAGGTCGGTCATGTAGGTTTGTTTCCTCGATTAGCCTGTGGTGCCGATGACGGTCGCGTCCTGCCGCGCCCGCGGGCAGGATGCGGCGTCGCGCGGCGCCATTCTATCGAAATGAAAGCTTCGGCACCTTCAGGACTGTCCCGAGGTTCGCGCCCGCCTGACGATCGGGCGACAAATGGCGAACGATTGCCCTCCAGGGCCGGATTGCGTCGCCGCCATCAATAATGACCGGCCAAGAAAAAACCAGCCCGCGGGCTGGCTTTTTCTTGGCGGGAGTCGAGGCGGCCGACTCAGACGCGCACCTCGGGCGGCCGGTAGCGGCACTCGTAGCGCTTGCGCACCGTGCCCGACTCGTCGACGCTTTCCAGGAACACGTCGAACTGCCAGAGCCGCGCCATGTGCTTGAGCACCTCGTCGCTGTCGTTCGACAGGTGCCGGTTGTCGGTCATGAAATGGCGCAGCGTGAGGCTGCGGTCGCCGCGCGTGTTGACGGCCCAGACCTGGATGTTCGGCTCGCGATGGTGGATGTCGTATTGCCGGGACAGCGCCTGGCGCACGTACTGGTAGCCGCTGTCGTCGTGGATCGCCGACACCTCGAGCGAGTCGCGCATGTCGTCGTCGAGCACCGAGAACAGGCGCATCTCGCGGATCAGGTGGGGCGACAGGTACTGCGCGATGAAGCTCTCGTCCTTGAAGTTGCGCATCGCGTAGTGCAGCGCCGGCAGCCAGGGGCTGCCCGCCAGCTCGGGGAACCACCGGCGGTCCTCGTCAGTGGGGTTCTCGCAGATGCGCCGGATGTCGCTCATCATCGAGAAGCCCAGCGCATACGGGTTGATGCCGCTGTAGTAGGGCTTGGTGACGGGCGGCTGGTAGATCACGTTGCTGTGCGAGTGAAGGAATTCCATCATGAAGCCGTCCTCCAGCTTGCCCTGCTGGTAGAGCGTATTGAGCAGGGTGTAATGCCAGAAGGTGGCCCAACCCTCGTTCATCACCTGGGTCTGCCGCTGCGGATAGAAATACTGGCCGATCTTGCGCACGATGCGGATCACCTCGCGCTCCCAGGGCTCCAGCAGCGGCGCGTTCTTCTCGGCGAAATACAGCAGGTTCTCCTGCGGCTCGGGCGGGTAGCGGCCCTCCACCTCCTCGTCGGCCAACTCGGGCTTGCGGCCCGGCAAGGTGCGCCACAGCTCGTTGACCTGCGACTGCAGGTAGGCCTCGCGCTCGCGCCGCAGCGCCGCCTCCTTGGACAACGAAGGCTTCTGCGGACGCTTGTAGCGATCGACGCCGTAGTTCATCAGCGCGTGGCAGGAGTCGAGCAGTTCCTCGACCCGGTCGAGCCCGTAGCGCTCCTCGCACTCGGCCACGTAGTTCTTCGCGTAGACCAGGTAGTCGATGATGGCGTGCGCATCGGTCCACAGCCGGAACAGGTAGTTGCCCTTGAAGAAGGAGTTGTGGCCATAGGCGGCATGCGCGATCACCAGCGCCTGCATGGTCAGCGTATTTTCTTCCATCAGATACGCGATGCAGGGGTTGGAGTTGATCACGATCTCGTAGGCCAGGCCCATCTGGCCGCGCCGGTAGCTCTTCTCGGTCGACAGGAAGTGCTTGCCGAACGACCAGTGGCGGTAGTTGACGGGCATCCCGACGGACGCGTAGGCGTCCATCATCTGCTCGGCGCTGATCAGCTCGAGCTGGATCGGATAGACGTCGAGCTCGTATTGCTCGGCGACCTGCGCGATGTGCGTGTCGTACTCCTCGATCAGCTCGAAGGTCCAGTCCGACGGGCACGGCAGCGGCTTGCGTTCGGCGACGTTCATGCGCCCTTCCTTCTGCCCGGATTCGGGCATTACCGGGAGCGGCGACGATGCCTCGGCCGCCTCGTCCGATTCCTCGGGCCGGCGTTCGGGCGCATCGTCGCCCGTGTGGCGCGCCTGGTAACCGCGCGCTTCGTTGTGCAAATGGCGTGTCGTCATACGGCGTTACGTTTCCACATGCTTTTCGAACAGTTCGCGGAACACCGGGTAGATGTCCGCGGCGGACTCGACCTTCTTCATCGCCATATGCGGCTGCGACAGCGCGAGCTGGGCATATTCGAGCCAGAGGTTCTGCTCCTCGGGCGTGACCTGGATATAGGCGAAGTAGCGGGTCTTGGTCAGGATGTCGTTCTCGAGGATCTTGCGGCACTTCGGCGAATCGTCGGTCCAGTTGTCACCGTCCGAGGCCTGCGCACCGTAGATGTTCCACTCGCTGGGCGAATAGCGCTCGTCCATCACCTTGCGCATCAGCTCCAGCGCGCTCGACACCACCGTGCCGCCGCTTTCGGTCGAATGGAAGAAGGTGTCCTCGTCGACTTCCTCGGCGCGCGTGTGGTGGCGGATGAACACCACCTCGATGCGCTCGTAGTTCCGCTTCAGGAACAGGTAGAGCAGGATGAAGAAGCGCTTGGCGAGATCCTTGCGCTGTTCGTCCATCGAGCCCGACACGTCCATCAGGCAGAACATCACGGCCTGGCTCGAGGGTTGCGGCTGCTTCACGCGATTCACGTAGCGCAGGTCGAACGGGTCGATGAAGGGGATACGCCAGATCCGTCCGCGCAAATGATGGATCTGCGCCTCGAGTTCGGCGATCTCGACGCGGCGATCTGCGGTATCTGCCTTCAGCTCCTCGAGCTGCGCCTCCAGCACACGCAGCTCGTTGACGAGCGGCGAGCCGAGCGCGATGCGCCGGCCCAGCGCGCTTCGCAGCGAACGCACCACGTCGATGTTGTTCGGCGTGCCCTCCGCGGCCCAGCCGGCCCGCACGCTCTTCCAGCTCGGCACGGTCAGCAGGTGCGTCTTGACCAGCCGCGGCAGTTCGAGATCGTCGAAGAAATACTGCATGAACTCGTCGCGGCTCAGCTCGAAGACGAAATCGTCCTGCCCTTCGCCCTCGTTGCTGGCCTGGCTGCCGCCACCGCCCGAACCGCCGGGCGGGCGCGGGATCTTGTCGCCGCGGATGTAGTCGGAATTGCCCGGATGCACGTATTCGCGCCGCCCGCCCGACGTGTGACGGAAGGTCGGCTCCGCGATGTCCTTGCGCGGAATGGTGATGCTCTGGGTGCTTTGGATGTCCTTGATGCTACGGTCGCGCACGGCGTCGGACACCGCGCGGCGAATGTAGTTCTTGACGCGACGCAGAAAGCGTTCGCGGTTTGCAATGCTCTTGTTCTTGCCGGCAAGCCTGCGGTCGATGATTTGATGAAGCACTCCCGGTCTCCCGCTCGAAAGTCGATACGCCGGGACGTGCCGCACGATCCGCCGTGCGGCGCGTCGCTCAGGGTGCCCGCGCGCCGCCGGCGCGCGGGCGATGCATCGTGCGTGTCATGAGGACTTGCGCACGCGCAGATACCAGTCGCACAGGAGCCGTACCTGCTTCGGCGTGTAGCCCTTGGCGACCATCCGGTTCACGAAGTCCTCGTGCTTGCGCTGCTCCTCCGCCGATCCCTTGGCGTTGAAGGAGATCACCGGCAGCAACTCCTCGGTGTTCGAGAACATCTTCTTCTCGATCACCACGCGCAGCTTCTCGTAGCTGACCCAGGCCGGGTTCTTGCCGCCGTTGGCCGCGCGCGCCCGCAACACGAAGTTCACGATCTCGTTGCGGTAGTCCTTCGGATTGCTGATGCCGGCCGGTTTCTCGATCTTCTCGAGCTCGGCGTTCAAGGCCGCGCGGTCGAAGCTCTCGCCGGTATCGTGATCGCGGAACTCCTGGTCCTGGATCCAGAAGTCGGCATAGGTCACGTAGCGATCGAAGATGTTCTGGCCATACTCGGAATACGACTCGAGGTAGGCCGTCTGGATCTCCTTGCCGATGAACTCCGCGTAACGCGAGGCCAGCAGGTCCTTCACGAAGGACAGGTATTTCTGCTCGGTTTCCGGCGGGAACTGCTCGCGCTCGATCTGCTGTTCGAGCACGTACATCAGGTGCACCGGATTGGCGGCTACCTCCGAGGTGTCGAAGTTGAACACGCGCGAGAGGATCTTGAAGGCGAAACGCGTGGACACGCCGTTCATGCCTTCGTCGACGCCGCCGTAGTCGCGATACTCCTGGTAGGACTTCGCCTTCGGATCGGTGTCCTTGAGGTTCTCGCCGTCATACACCTGCATCTTCGAGAACAGGCTGGAGTTTTCCGGTTCGTGCAGCCGCGTGAGCGCCGAGAACTGCGCCATCATCTTCAGCGTGCCGGGCGCGCAGACGGCTTCGGCCAGCGAGGAGTTGCGGATCAGCTTCTCGTAGATCTTGATCTCTTCCGACACACGCAGGCAGTACGGCACCTTGACGACGAAGATCCGGTCCAGCAGGGCTTCGTTGTTCTTGTTGTTGCGGAAGGCCTTCCACTCCGACTCGTTCGAGTGGGCGAGGATCACGCCGTCGAACGGGATCGCGCCGAAACCCTCGGTGCCCTTGAAGTTACCTTCCTGGGTGGCGGTCAGCAGCGGATGCAGCACCTTGATCGGTGCCTTGAACATTTCGACGAATTCGAGCAGGCCCTGGTTGGCCAGGCACAGGCCGCCCGAGTAGCTGTAGGCATCGGCATCGTCCTGCGCGAACTGTTCGAGCTTGCGGATGTCGACCTTGCCGACCAGGGAGGAGATGTCCTGGTTGTTCTCGTCGCCCGGCTCGGTCTTGGCGATGCCGATCTGACGGAGGATGGAGGGATAGCGGCGCACCACGCGGAACTGGCGGATATCGCCGTTGTACTCGTGCAGGCGCTTGACGGCCCAGGGGCTCAGGATGCTCTTGAGGTAACGACGCGGAATGCCGTACTGCTCTTCCAGGATCGGGCCGTCCTCGTCGTAGTCGAACAGCCCGAGCGGCGATTCGTTGACGGGCGAACCCTTGAGCGAATAGAACGGCACGCGTTCCATCAGTTGCTTCAGGCGCTCGGCGATCGACGACTTGCCGCCGCCCACCGGCCCGAGCAGGTAGAGGATCTGCTTCTTCTCCTCGAGACCTTGCGCTGAGTGGCGGAAGTACGCCACCACCTGCTCGATCACCTCCTCCATCCCGTAGAACTCGCGAAACGCGGGATAGACCTTGATGACCTTGTTCGCGAAGATCCGCGACAGACGCGGGTCGTTTCGCGTATCGACCTGCTCCGGTTCCCCGATGGCTGCCAACATGCGTTCGCCCGCGGTGGCGTACGCCGATGGATCGTTCTTGCAGAGCGCGAGATACTCTTCGAGCGAGAACTCCTCCTCCCGGGTTTTCTCGAAGCGGTTCGCGAAGCTGCTGTAAATATCCATGCTACCTCCTCGCCTGTGTCTGAAGACGATCTTGCCTTCGTGAGATCACGCCGAAGCAGGACCGTTCAATTTCATCCTAAACCCAATTGCTTTTTTTTTCACGAACAAACTTCAGTCGGAACGTTGTTGTTCGACACTCAGAAAAACCCCGCTTGGACGAGGCATTTTGACTGCCATACAATGTTCCTCCCGATCTTCGCAACGTTGCACACGCGCCCTCTCCTGCTGCAACGAATCCGCTCCTGCATCGGACACGTTCCCCCCTGTTTTCCTATACGGTCGAGCCGGCATTTCGGACGACAGAACGATCGCTTTCGTTACAATTTTTTGCGATTCGGCCCGTCGCTGCGTGATCGCGCGATCGATGCGCCGGACCCTGCGCAGATGACGGCATCGTCACGCTGCGCCGCGCATCACGCAGCACCTTCGCGAGATGAGGAAAATCTCCGATGCGATGTGCCCGCTCCCTCTCGCTCACTCGCTCACGCATGCGCCTCGACAGGAACATGGCGTGCGTTCGCATCGACTCGCGCACGAAGGTGAACAAAGGTGACACACGAAAGCTTGTGCCGTCGTCCATGCACGACGGCACGCGCCGCAAGCGGACTGATCGGCCGTGGCCGTGGCCGGGGTTCCGGATTGCCTCCGCCGACGTCCGAATGATTGGCGCGTCATGCTGAACGATCCACTGCTGTCGCGCGTGATTGTCGAACGAGGCTGGACATGCTCGTGACGAGGATCGAGCCGGTAACGGGATGCACCCAAAACGGGCATGCGCGACCGTGAAGGCGCGGGACGCGTGTCGGCGATCTGCCCCGATAAATATCGTCGCGCCCATGAAAAATCCGGCACGAGGCCGGATTCGGGAACAGGCATTGTGCCGAGCGATGCGGGCGGCGCTAGCCCTGCACTTCCGCGAAGCTCGGAATCGAGGGCTGGGCGCCCGCGCGCGTCACCGACAGGGCGGCGGCCCGCTGGGCGAAACGGATCGCCGCGTCGGGCGCATCACCCGACGCCAGCCGTGCCGACAAGCCACCGATGAAGGTATCGCCGGCGGCCGTGGTGTCGACCGCCTCGACCTTCGGGGCCGGATAGTGGCGCGCCGTGCCGTCCGCCAGCGCGGCGAACGCGCCTTGCGCGCCGAGCGTGACGATCACGTTGCGCGCGCCGGCTTCCCGCAGTTGCCCTGCCGCCGCCTGCGCATCCTCGGGCGTCGCGATGGTCATGCCCGTCAGCGCGGCGGCCTCGAGCTCGTTCGGGATCAGCCAGTCGACCAGCGGCAGCCAGCCGTCCGGCAAGGGACCGAGCACGGGGGCTGGATTGAGCACCACCACGCGGCCATGGCGGCGCCCCGCCTCGAGCGCGGCCTTCACAGCCGGCAGCGGCGTTTCGAGCTGGCAGACCAGCACGTCGGCGGCCGCGATCATGGCCTCATGCCCGGCGATGCCGGCCGGCGTCACCTCGCCGTTGCCGCCCGCCACGATCACGATCGCGTTCTGGCTCGCGTCGTCCACCACGATCAGCGCCACGCCGGTGGCCACGCCCTCGCGGGCGGTCGCCAGCGCGGCGCAATCGATCCCCTCGGCCTCCAGCGCGCCGCGCAGGGCCGCGCCGTTCGCGTCGTCGCCGACGCAGCCGAGCATCGTCACGCGCGCGCCGAGCCTGGCGGCCGCCACGGCCTGGTTGCCGCCCTTGCCGCCCGCCGCCTGCGCGTAACCGTGCCCGCTCAGCGTCTCGCCCGGCTTGGGCAGGCGCGGTGCGCGCACGATCAGGTCCATGTTGAGGCTGCCGACCACGGCAACGTTTCCGCGCGCGGAGGTCGAAACCGGCGTACCGCTCATGCCTGCCCTCCGCCGGCCGCCGCTGGCACGGCGCCGGACGCGCCGCCATAGGGCGCGGTCGATTCGCGCAGCACCAGGCGCGGCGACACCACGCGGCGACGCTTGGCCGGCGCCGAGGCGCCCGCCGAGATCCGCTCGATCAGGGTCTGCGCGGCGATCTCGCCGAGCGCACGCACCGACTGGCCGACCGTGGAGAGTGCCGGATAGGTGTAGCTCGACATCTCGATGTCGTCGAAGCCGATGATCGAGCAGTCGGTCGGCACGCGCAGCCCGCGCTCGGCGGCCGCGCGCAGCGCGCCGATCCCCATCAGGTCGTTGCCGGCGAAGATCGCGCTGGGATGCAGCGCGTCGATCAGCTCGGCCGCCGCGCGATAGCCGCCCAGGCAGGAGAAGTCGCTTTCGGCGATCGCGCCCGGGATGATGTCGATGCCGCGTTCGGCCATCGCGCGGATGAAGCCGTGCACGCGCATCGCGCTCACCGCCGTGTCGACCGGGCCCGTGATGCAGCCGATCCGCGAATGGCCGAGCTCGATCAGGTGGCGCGTGGCCAGGTAGGCGCCGCGTTCGTGGTCGATCTGCACCAGGTCGGCGGACAGCCCCTCGATATTGCGGTCGACGATCACCAGCGGCTCGCGCGAATCGGCCAGGGTCTGTGCCAGCACCGTGTCCTCGCCGGCCGAGGCGATGATCAGCCCGTCGATGCGCTTTTCCTGCAGCACGCGCAGATAGTTTCGCTGCTTGATGGGATCGTCGTCGGAATTGCAGAAGAACACGCAATAACCGCGCGCCGCGCATTGGTCCTCGATGCCGCGCGCCAGTTCGGCGAAATACGGGTTGGTGCTGTTGGGCACCACCAGGCCGATGGTGGCCGTCGAGCGCGCCTTCAGGGATCGCGCCACGGCCGACGGGACGTAGTTGAGCTGGACGATCGCCCGCTCCACCTTGGCCCTCACGTCGGCCGACACCGGCCGCGAATTGTTCACCACGTGCGACACCGTCGTGAACGATACGCCGGCCATGGCCGCCACATCCTTGATCGTCGCCATTCTGAATCCCTCTGGTCTGTCTTTAAGTGCGCGTGCGGCGGCTGCGATAGGTGTCGAGCACGACGGCAACGACGATCACGGCCCCGGTAATGATGCGCTTGGTCGGTTCGTTCGCGCCGATCTGCGCCAGCCCCGCGGCCAGCACCGAGATGATCAACACGCCGAAGAAGGTGCTGATCACCGAGCCGCGCCCGCCCATCAGGCTCGTGCCGCCGATCACGACGGCCGCGATGACCTGCAGTTCGAGCCCGACGCCGGCATTCGGATCGGCCGCTTCGAGACGCGAGATCTGGAACAGCGCCGCAAGCCCCGCGAGCGCGCCCATCAACGCAAACACAATGATTTTATACGGACGAGGGTTCACCCCGGCAAGCCTTACCGCCTCTTCGTTGGTACCGATACCAACCAGATAGCGTCCGAACACGGTGCGGGTCAGCACGAACTGGGCCACGATCATCACCAGCACGGCGATCACGAAGGCCGGCGAGATGCCGAGCGCGAACGGATTGGAGAGGAAATCGAAGGCGTCGCCGATATAGGCGGTGCGCGAGTTGGTGAGCTGGTAGGCCAGGCCGCGCGCGCCTTCCAGCACGCCGAGCGAGACGATGAAGGACGGAATCCGCCAGCCCACCGTGACCGCGCCGGTCAGCATGCCGGTCACGGCCGCCGCGGCGATCCCGAGCAGCGCCGAGGGCAGCGGCCCCCAGTGCCATTTCAGGGCGGCCACGCTGACGAAGGAGGCCGCCAGCGCCAGCACCGAGCCGACCGACAGGTCGATGCCGGCGATGATCAGCACGAAGGTCATGCCGACCGACATCACCACCAGGTCGGGAATCTGGTTGGCGATGGTGCTGAAGGTGTCGTAGGTGAGGAAATGCGAGCTGAGCACCGAGAACAGCGCGATCATCGCGATCAGCGCGCCGGCCAGGCCCAGGTAGTTGGACAGGCCCAGGCGCGTGCCGGACAGGCGCTTGGCGGCCGGCGCGGCCGCGTCGGGCGCGGCCGCCGGGGTGGAATCGGCCGTCTCGCGGCCGGGGACGATGGGTTCGTTCATGAAGAAATTCCTGGGGTCGAATCACCCGCCCCGGAGGACGGGCCTGCGGCCGGCAAGGGCGCGGCGCTGGCATCGCGGCGCGAGAAGCCGGCAAAGGCGGCGGCCAGCAGACTGTCCTGGGTCCAGCCGCCGCGCTCGAACACGGCGCTCATGCGCCCCGCCGACATCACGCCGATGCGATCGCAGATCAGCATCAGCTCGCGCAGGTCGCTGGACACCACCACCAGCGCGCGGCCCTCGCGAGCCAGCGCGCCCATCAGCGCATAGATGTCGAACTTGGCGCCGACGTCGATGCCGCGGGTGGGTTCGTCGAACAGCAGCACGGCCATGTCGTGGGCCAGCCAGCGGCCGATCACGACCTTCTGCTGGTTGCCGCCCGAGAGCTCGCCCACCGTCTGCGCCGGGCCGCGCGTGCGGATCCGCATCGCGTCGATCTGGCGCTGCGCGAGCGCGTGCTCGCGCGCGGTGTCGACCACGCCGGCCCGCGAGATGCGGCCGAGCTGGCCGAGCGAGACATTGGCGGCGATCGGCTGCGACAGCAGCAGGCCCTCGCCCTTGCGGTCCTCGGTGATCAGCGCGATGCCCTGGCGCACCGCGTCGGACGGCGACTGGATCTTCACCGGCCGCGGCGGCGTGCCGATCGACACCGTGCCGCTATCGGCGCGGTCCGCGCCGTAGATCAGCCGCAGCAGCTCGGTGCGGCCGGCGCCGATCAGGCCGGAAATGCCGAAGATCTCGCCGGCGCGCACCTCGAAGGAGACGTCGCGCACCACGCTGCCGCGCGTGAGCCCGGCCACCGCCAGGCGCGGCGCGCCGATCCGGCGCTCGCCGAGATCGATGTGCTCGCCCACCTCGCGCCCGGCCATCAGGGCCACCAGCCGCTCGCTCGAGACCTCGCCCATCGGCCCGACATGGACCAGCCGCCCGTCGCGCAGCACGGCCACGCGCTCGGCCACCCGCGCCAGCTCCTCGAGGCGGTGCGAGATGTAGACCAGCGCCACGCCGCGCGCCTTGAGGCGGTCGATCTGCGCGAACAGCAGCTCGACCTCGCGCGCGGTCAGCATCGCGGTGGGTTCGTCGAGGATCAGCACGCGGCAGTCGCCGATCAGGTTGCGCGCGATCTCGACCATCTGCTGGTGGCCGATGCCGAGCGCGCCCACCGGCGTGTCGGGATCGATCGCGTCGAGCCCGACGCGCGCCATCGCCTCGCGCGCGTCGGCGCGCAGCCGGCCGCGGTCGATCACGCCGAAGCGGCGCGGCAGGCGGTTGAGGAACAGGTTCTCGGCCACCGTCAGGGTGGGCAGCAGGTTCAGCTCCTGCATCACCATGCGGACCCCGAGCGCTTCCGCCTCGTTGCGGCTGGCCGGCGCATAGGCGGCGCCGGCCAGCCGCAAGCGGCCGCCGGTGGGCGTGACCAGCCCACCGACGATCTTCGACAGGGTGCTCTTGCCCGCACCGTTCTCGCCCGTCAGGGCCAGCGCCTCGCCCGCGTGCAGCGCGAGCGAGACGCCGGCCAGCACCGGCTCGGCGTAGGTCTTGCCGACGCCCTCGACCTCGAGCACCGGCGCGGCCGGGGATGCCGCGCCGCTGGGAATCGTCGCCATGCGGGTCACTTACTTCTTGACGACCAGGTCGACCGGCGTCTCGACCGTGCCCGACAGCTCGGCCTGCTTCTTGTGCTCGGCGATCGCCTTGAGCGCCGTGTCGATGCCGAACACCGCCTGCTTGGCCGCGTACTGGTCGGCCGTGGCGAGCACGCGGCCGTCCTGCAGCATCGGCTTGATCGCGTTGATGTTGTCGTAGCCGACCACGTAGACCTTGCCGGCCTTGCCGGCCGCGCGCACCGCCGAGACCGCGCCGATCGCCATGCTGTCGTTGCCGCACAGCAGCGCCTTCAGGTTCGGGTACTCGTTGAGCATGGCCGAGGCCACCGCGTTGCCCTTGTCGATCTCCCACTCGCCCGACTGCAGCGAGACCACCTTGGCGCCCACCGCCTTCATCGCGTCCTGGAAGCCAGCGGTGCGCTGCTGCGCGTTGGTGGTGGTCGACACGCCCTCGATGATGCCGACCTCGTCGCCGGCCTTCAGGTTCTTGGCGAGGTAGTCGCCGATCTTGCGGGCGCCCTTGCGGTTGTCGGGGCCGACGAAGGGCACGTTGAGGTTCTTCGACTTCAGCACGTCCGGATCGAGCCGGTTGTCGATGTTGATCACGATGATGCCGGCGTCGACGGCCTTCTTGACCACCGGCACCAGCGCCTTCGAATCGGCCGGCGCGAGCACGATCGCATCGACCTTGGAGACGATCATCTGCTCGACGATGCGGATCTGGTTGGCGGTGTCGGTCTCGTCCTTGATGCCGTTGGTGACCAGGTCGAACATCGCCGGGTTGTGCTGCTGGTATTCCTTCGCGCCGTTCTCCATGGTCAGGAAGAACTCGTTGGCGAGCGACTTCATCACCAGCGCGACCTTGGGCTTGTGGGCGGCTTGCGCATGGGCGCCGAGCGGCGCGACGGCAATGGCGGCGCCGGCGAGCGCGGCGGCGAGAACACGGCGGCGAATCTGGAAGTCCATGCGAAATCTCCTCACTGTGTATGCCCGGTTGCCCCGGGTGTCGTTTTCATGTTGAGCAAACGTTTGCCGTGGTACGTGCGTCAAATCGGGAAAATACGCCCTGGAAGCGGCGTGAACAGGAGGCGCGAGCGATTGCCGGCAGTCGATTTCACCCATCTCGTGCATCCCGTCCGTTTTTGTTCGTACCGGGAAGCGCCAATGCTGTACCGATCGTGCCGATTACGCAACGGGGTTTTTACCGATTCCGGGATTGTGGGGATCTTGCAAGGCAAGCGCAAGACAGGACGTGGCCCCGGCGAACGGCAGGTGGGCGGCGAGCCGGAACGGCTCGCGCGATGAGCGATGCGAACCCGAGGACGAGGCGCGCCGCTCCGCCCTCGCCGCTCAGACGGCGGTTTCCTTCAGTTGCGCGGCGATCTCGGCCTCGGTCAGATGCGGCGCAAACATCTCCAGCAGCCTGTAGGCATAGGAGCGCAGGAAGGCGCCCTTGCGCAGGCCGACCCGCGTCGTGCTGGCCTCGAACAGGTGCTGCGTGTCGAGCGCGACCAGGCCCGAATCGCGCTGCGCGTCGTAGGCCATCGCCGCCACCACGCCGATGCCCATGCCGAGCTCGACATAGGTCTTGATCACGTCGGCGTCGATCGCGGTCAGCACCACGTCGGGCACCGCGCCCACCTTGGCGAAGGCCTGGTCGATATGCGAGCGGCCGGTGAAGTCCTGGTCGTAGGTGATGATCGGATACTCGGCGATCTCCTCGGGGGTGAGGTTGGCGCGACCGACCAGCGGGTGGTCCTTCGGCACCACCACCACGTGGTGCCAGGAATAGCACGGGAAGGTCACGATGTCGGGATAGCGGTCCAGCGCCTCGGTCGAGATGCCGATGTCGGCCTCGCCGCTGAGGATCATCTGCGCGATCTGCTGCGGGCTGCCTTGGCGCAGCGCCAGGTGCACCTTGGGGAACACGTCGGTGAACTGGCGGATCACCTTGGGCAGCGCGTAGCGCGCCTGCGTGTGGGTGGTCGCCACCACCAGGTGGCCGCTGTCCTGGTCGGCGTACTGGCGCGCCACGCGACGCAGGTTCTCGGCGTCCAGCAGCATCCGCTCGATCAGTTGGTGCACCGCCTTGCCGGGCTCGGTGAGGCCGGTCAGGCGCTTGCCGCGACGGATGAAGATGTCGACGCCCAGCTCGTCCTCGAGATCCTTGATCTGCTTCGAGACGCCCGACTGCGACGTGTAGAGCACGTTCGCGACTTCCGTCAGGTTCATGTTCTGGCGTACCGCTTCCCGGACGAAGCGCAATTGCTGGAAATTCATGGGTCAGCCTCTCAGGGGCGTTGTCGTTATCGATGAGGAAGGATGCGACGGCACTTCAGCGCGCCGGGAACACGCGCGCGCTGCGGGCCACCGCGGTGGCGCCGTCGCCCACGCCGAGCGCCAGCGCGCGCCAGGTTTCGCGATCGAGCTCGGCTTCCAGCAGCGCGCCGCCGGCGCGCGGCGCGAGCTCGATGCGCACCGAGCCGCCCAGCGGCACCACCCGTCGCACGTCGACGGCGATGCCGTCCGAGCGTGCGTCGGCGTGCGCCACCACCTGCAGGTCGTGCGGGCGCACATAGGCGTGCGCGCGGCCGGAGAAATCGGCGGCCACCGCGATCGGGCCGCTCGCGCCGTCGGCCACGAAACCATCGCCGTGCACCACGCCGTCGAGCCGGTTGGCCGCGCCGAGGAACTCGTAGACGAAGGCGCTTTGCGGATGGTCGTACACGTCCTGCGGGCTGCCGACCTGCTCCACGTGACCCCGGTTCAGCACCACGATGCGGTCGGCCACTTCCAGGGCTTCCTCCTGGTCGTGGGTGACGAAGATGGTCGAGATGTGCAGGTCGTCGTGCAGGCGGCGCAGCCAGCTGCGCAGCTCCTTGCGCACCTTGGCGTCGAGCGCGCCGAACGGCTCGTCGAGCAGCAGCACCTTGGGCTCGACCGCCAGCGCGCGGGCCAGCGCGATGCGCTGGCGCTGGCCGCCCGAGAGCTCGGACGGATAACGCGGCGCGAGCCAGTCGAGCTGGACCAGCTTGAGCAGCTCGTGCACCTTCTCGCGGATCACGGCTTCCGAGGGCCGCTCGCCGCGCGGCTTGACGCGCAGGCCGAAGGCGACGTTCTCGAACACCGTCATATGGCGGAACAGCGCGTAGTGCTGGAACACGAAGCCGACCTGGCGCTCGCGCGCGCCCACGTCGGCCACGTCCTGCCCCTGCAGCACGACCTGGCCCGCGTCGGCGTGTTCCAGGCCGGCGATCACGCGCAGCAGGGTGGTCTTGCCGCAGCCGGACGGCCCCAGCAGCGCGACCAGCTCGCCGGGCGGGAAATCGAGAGAAACATCGTCGAGCGCCGTGAAGTCGCCGAATTGCTTGTGCAGGTTGCGAACGGTGATACCCATCTGGTGTGCCTCTTCAGGAATGCGAGGCGGCGCTGGCGCGCGCGTCCGCGAGTTCGGCCGACATCCGGCGTTCGGCGAGCAGCTTCAGCGCGAGCGTCACCAGCGCGAGCAGGGCCAGCACCGATGCCACCGCGAAGGCGGCCGAAAAGTTGTATTCGTTGTAGAGAATCTCGACGTGCAGCGGCATGGTGTCGGTCTGGCCGCGGATATGGCCGGACACCACCGATACCGCGCCGAACTCGCCCATCGCGCGCGCATTGCAGAGGATCACGCCGTACAGCAGGCCCCAGCGCACGTTGGGCAGGGTCACGCGGCGGAAGATCTGCCAGCCCGAGGCGCCCAGCACCCGCGCGGCCTCCTCCTCGTCGTTGCCCTGCGCCTGCATCAGCGGAATCAGCTCGCGCGCGACGAACGGGAAGGTCACGAAGATGGTCGCCAGCACGATGCCGGGCACGGCGAAGATGATCTGCACGTCGTGCGCTTCCAGCCAGGGGCCGAGCCAGCCCTGCGCGCCGAACAGCAGCACGTAGACCAGGCCCGAGATCACCGGCGAGACCGAGAACGGCAGGTCGATCAGGGTGGTCAGGAGCGCCTTGCCGCGGAACTCGAACTTGGCGATCGCCCAGGAGGCGCAGACCCCGAACACCAGGTTCAGCGGCACCGCGATGGCGGCCACCGTGACGGTCAGCACGATCGCCGACCAGGCATCCGGATCGGCCAGCGACTCGAAATAGAAGCCGATGCCCTTGGCCAGCGCCTGCGCGAACACGGCCGCGAGCGGCACCACCAGGAAGCCGGCCAGGAACAGCAGCGCGATGCCGGTCAGCACCCAGCGCGTGAGGCGCGATTCGGCCACCGGATCCTGGCGACGCGCGGCCCTGGCGCGCGGCGCGGCGGCGGCCGGCAGCGCGGAACTGCTCGATTCGCGGCTCATTGCGCACCTCCGGCCACGGCACCCGCGGCGGCGACGACCGGCGCCGGGCCGCTCGCGCCGCGGCTGGTACGGCGCTGCAGCAGCCACTGCAGGGTATTGATCAGCAGCAGCATCAGGAAGGACACCACCAGCATCACCACCGCCAGCGCGGTGGCGCCGGCGTAGTCGTACTGCTCGAGCTTGGTGATGATCAGCAGCGAGGTGATCTCGGACTTCATCGGCACGTTGCCGGCGATGAAGATCACCGAGCCGTATTCGCCCAGCGCGCGCGCGAAGGCCAGCGCGAAGCCGGTCAGCAGCGCCGGCAGCACGGCCGGCAGCACCACGCGGCGGAAAGTCAGCCAGCGCGAGGCGCCCAGGCAGGCGGCGGCCTCCTCCTGCTCGCGCTCGAAATCCTCGAGCACGGGCTGCACGGTGCGCACCACGAAGGGCAGGCCGATGAAGGTCAGCGCCACCAGCACGCCCAGCGGCGTGAACGCCACCTTGATGCCGAGCGGCGCGAGATACTGGCCGAGCCAGCCGTTCTGCGCGTAGACGGCGGCCAGCGAGATGCCGGCCACCGAGGTCGGCAGCGCGAACGGCAGGTCGACGATCGCGTCGACCAGGCGCTTGAGCGGAAACCGGTAGCGCACCAGCACCCAGGCGACCAGGAAGCCGAACACGGCATTGATCACGGCGCCGCCGAGCGCGGACAGGAAGGTCAGCCGGTAGGAGGCCAGCACGCGCGCCGAGGTGGTGGCGGCCACGAACTGGTCCCAGCTCAGCGTCGCCGTCTTCAGGAAGGTGGCGGCGAGCGGGATCAGCACCACGAGGCTCAGATAGGCCACCGTGATGCCGAGCGTCACGCCGAAGCCGGGCAGCGCGCTCGGCTTGCGGAAGGTGTACGTCGTCATGCGAAATGCGCTTCCTTGGTTGACATGGGATGCGCGGCCGCCGGAAGAATCCGGCCGGCCGCGCGTTCGATCGTCGTTATGTCGGGCCGCGCGTGCCGGTTGCGGGCCGCGCGGCCTCGATACTGCCGTCCTGCCTTTGCGTCTTTCCGACTTCCGCGGCCGGGCGGTTCACCGTTCAGCGGCACGCCGCCCGCCGCTCAAGCCACGTGCGCAGCGCTTACTGCGGCTTGTAGATCGAATCGAACACACCGCCGTCGGCGAAGTGCGTCTTCTGCGCGTTGGTCCAGCCGCCGAAGGTGTCGTCCACCGTGTAGAGCTTGAGCTTCGGGAACTGCTTGGTCAGCTCGGCCGGCACGTCCTTCGAGCGCGGACGGTAGTAGTTGCGCGCGGCGATCTCCTGGCCTTCCTTGCTGTAGAGGAAGTTCAGGTAGGCCTCGGCCAGCTTGCGGTCGCCCTTCTTGTCCACCACCTTGTCGACCACCGCCACCGGCGGCTCGGCCAGGATGCTGACCGAGGGCACCACGATCTGGAACTTGTCCGGGCCGAATTCCTTCAGCGACAGGAAGGCCTCGTTCTCCCAGGCGATCAGCACGTCGCCGATGTCACGCTGCACGAAGCTGGTGGTCGCGCCGCGTGCGCCCGAATCGAGCACGCCGGCATTCTTGTAGAGCTTGGAGACGAAATCCTTGGCGCTCTGCTCGTTGCCGCCCGGCTTGTGCAGCGCATAGGCCCAGGCCGCCAGGTAGTTCCAGCGCGCGCCGCCCGAGGTCTTCGGGTTCGGCGTGACGATCGACACGCCCGGCTTGATCAGGTCGTCCCAGTCCTTGATGCCCTTCGGATTGCCCTTGCGCACCAGGAACACGATGGTCGAGGTATAGGGCGAGGCGTTGTCGGGCAGGCGCTTCTGCCAGTCCTTGGCGACCAGGCCCTTGTTGGCCAGCGCGTCGATGTCCCAGGCCAGCGCCAGCGTGACCACGTCGGCCTGCAGCCCGTCGAGCACCGAGCGCGCCTGCGCGCCCGAGCCGCCGTGCGACTGCTTGAAGTTGACGGTCTCGCCGGTCTTGGCCTTCCATTCCTTGCCGAAGGCCTGGTTGACGTCCTGGTACAACTCGCGGGTCGGATCGTAGGAGACGTTCAGCAGCGTGGTGTCCGCCAGTGCGTGCGTGGCGGCGCCCAGCGCCACCGCGCCGAATGCCAGTGTTGCGACCAGGCGGCGGACGCCGCCAGCCAGCCCCGTGTTGCGCTTGACCATCCGATGATCTCCAAAGGTTCGTGGGTCGTTATTAGCAATGTCAGGGCAGTCTAGCGAACGGCTTTCATCATTAAAAATAATCGTTCCTCATTTTTTAAGAAGCAAAAGTGGTAAAGACCGCCCGGCGGACGGTTGAGGCATCGAAACCGCCGTTCTGACGTCGCTCGATCGCGTCGGAACCGACGTCATAGCGACGAACTTCAAGTAACGCTTGAAATTCCCGAACTACTGTATAAAAATACAGATCACTGTCTATCCATACAGTTGACCATGACCAAACTCACCGCACGCCAGCAGCAAGTGTTCGACTTGATTCGTCGCGCGATCGAGCGCTCGGGCTTCCCGCCCACCCGCGCGGAAATCGCGGCCGAGCTGGGCTTCAGCTCGCCGAACGCGGCCGAGGAACACCTGCGGGCGCTGGCCCGCAAGGGCGTGATCGAGCTGGCCGCCGGCGCCTCGCGCGGCATCCGCCTGCTCGGCGACGACGCCCCGCACCAGCTCACGCTGCCGCACGCGGCGCTGATGCAGCTCTCGCTGCCGCTGGTCGGCCGCGTCGCGGCAGGTAGCCCGATCCTCGCGCAAGAGCACATCTCCCAGAACTACACCTGCGATCCCGCGCTGTTCTCCAGCAAGCCCGATTACCTCTTGAAGGTGCGCGGGCTGTCGATGCGCGACGCCGGCATCCTCGACGGCGACCTGCTCGCCGTGCAGAAGCGCAGCGAGGCCAAGGACGGCCAGATCATCGTCGCGCGGCTCGGCGACGACGTCACCGTCAAGCGCCTCAAGCGTCATTCCTCCGGCATCGAACTGATCGCCGAGAACCCCGATTACGAAAACATCTTCGTGAAGGCCGGCAGCGCCGAGTTCGCGCTGGAAGGCATCGCCGTCGGCCTGATCCGCTCCGGCGAATTCTGATCCCGGGCGCTGCGGCGCCATCCATCCTGCTGGTGCGCCGTGCGCGCACTGGCCGAGTATTGCCTGCGCGTTGTGCTGCGCATCGTCCTGTGCTTTGCCTTGTTTCCTCCGCTCGACCTGGAGAACGCCATGGAACGCCTCGCCCGCCTGCTGCCCTTCCGTCAATTCGGCCGCCTGCGTCACCTGCGGGGGCGCATGCCCTGCGCACCGCTCGGCAGCGCCGCGCCCGACGCCGTCGCGCCGGCGCCGGCCGCCGCGGTGGCGGAGCAGGCCTCGCTGCTGCCCTCGGCCCTGCCGGCCTTCGCGCGCGTCTCGCTCAACGCGGGGCTGCATCATGCGGAACCGGCACGGCGCGCGCCGGTGCGCGTCTACCACGGGCCGTCGCGCCTGATCATGGTGGGCACGATCGATGCGGTGTGCCGCATGATCGATCGATGCATCGCCGAGGAACGTTCGGCCGTCTGATACGTCTCTAGCTAGAGTCCGTATCCCATGGAGGCCTGGTGCCCCTCTCCCCCTCCCGCGGCGGCCGGTTCAAGCCGCTCCTCGTCGTCGCCCTCGCGCTGCTGGTGCTGGCGACGATCGTTTATGCCTATGCCTCGCCCTATCTCGCGCTGCGCGAGCTGAAACAGGCCGTCGACACGCGCGACGCCGAGGCGATCAGCCGCCATGTCGACTATCCGGCCCTGCGCGCGAGCCTCAAGCAGCAGTTGACCGAGGAGTTGATGCGGCGCATCGACCTGCAGCGGCACAATAATCCGCTGGCGATGCTGGGCGCGGTGATCGGCTCGGCGCTGATCGGGCCGCTGGTCGATGCCTATGCGACGCCCGAAGGCGTGGCCGCACTGCTCAGCGGCCTGCCGCCCAAGGCCGATCCGGGCGAGCATCCGCCCTCGCTCGACCAGCCCGCGCCCACGGCCGCCGCGCCTGCCGGCCAGGGCAGCGCGCCGCCGGCCGCGCCGAGCCCGGCAGCACCGGCACCCACCAGCGGTAGCAACGCAGGCAAGCCCGCGGCGCCGCAGGCGAGCGCGGCCTATAACGGGATCGACGAATTCGTCGTCGTGTATCGGAAGGATGTCGATGGCGCGCGCTATGCGGCGATCTTCCGGCGCAGCGGGCTGTTCGGATGGAAGCTCAGCGCGATCGATCTGCATCGCTGAGCATGTCGCGCCGGCAGGCGCGACGAGGAAGTGAATCATGGCGTTCATGCCGGTTGCCTCAACCGGCATGGCGCCGTTCCGGGCGGCTTAGTCCGCCCGTCCACGGATACCCTGATCTATGCAGCGCCGCTGCCGGCGAGAGCCGCTTCGCGCTCCTTGGCCCGCTCCTCGCGCTGCTCGTCCGACGAAGAGCAGGCCACCAGGATGCTGCAGGACACGCGGTCGAGCAGTTGCGTATTGCCCGCGCCCATCCACCAGCGCGACAGGCCGCTGCGACAGCGGTGGCCGACCACCACCAGGTCGACATTCAAGGCCTTCGCGAGGTTCGCGATCTCCTCGATCGGATAACCGAAGGCGAAATGGCCTTGCGCCTGCACGCCGCGCTCGGTCAGCCAGTCCACCCCTTCCTGCAGGATCTCGCGCGCCGTCTCCTCGAAGCGGCCGCAGGCGACGTCGGTCAGCAGGCCCGCGCTTTGCGCGATGGTCGAGCGCATGTCGACCACCGACAGCAGGTGTGTCTCGGCCTTCAGCTCGAGCGCGAGATCCGCGCCGCAGCGCAGGGCCTTGCGGCCCTCGAGCGTGCCGTCGTAGCACAGCAGGATTTTCTGGTAACTGGCCATGATCGCCTCCATCGCGACGTCGGGTCGTTGATTCATCATCGTGCGCCGCAATTCAGGATGCAAGGGATGGAAAACACCCACAGGCGATTTCCGTATCGACGGCACGCCGATGCCGCATCGCGGTGCAGGCTTGCACGATCCGGGCGCCGCCCAGGAGCCGAAATCGGGACTCGATGCACTAGAATGGCCGCTTCGTGTCGACTCTTACGCCGCCCTGCCCATGTCCGTCGCCCCGATCGAATTCCAGCAGGTCAAAAAACATTTCGGCGACAAGCTCGTCGTCGACGGCCTGTCGTTCAACGTGCAGCGCGGCGAGTGCTTCGGCCTGCTCGGGCCGAACGGCGCCGGCAAGACCACCACGCTGCGCATGCTGCTCGGCATCACCTGGCCCGACGCGGGCACGATCCGGCTGTGCGGCGAGCCGGTGCCGTCGCGTGCCCGGCACGCGCGGCAGCGCGTCGGCGTGGTGCCGCAGTTCGACAATCTCGATCCCGACTTCAGCGTGCGCGAGAACCTGCTGGTGTTCAGCCGTTATTTCGGGCAATCGGCGCGCGAGGCGCGCGCGCTGGTGCCCTCGCTGCTCGAATTCGCCAAGCTCGAGAGCAAGGCCGACGCGAAGGTCGGCGAGCTGTCGGGCGGCATGAAGCGCCGGCTCACGCTGGCGCGCGCGCTGGTCAACGATCCCGACGTGCTGGTGCTCGACGAACCGACCACCGGGCTCGATCCGCAGGCGCGGCACCTGATGTGGGAGCGCCTGCGCTCGCTGCTCGCGCGCGGCAAGACCATCCTGCTGACCACCCATTTCATGGAAGAGGCCGAGCGGCTGTGCGACCGGCTCTGCGTGATCGAGGCCGGGCGCAAGATCGCCGAGGGCGCGCCGCCGGCGCTGATCGAAAGCGAGATCGGCTGCGACGTGGTGGAGATCTACGGCCCCGATCCGCAAGCCTTGCGCGAGGAGCTGGCGCCGCTCGCCTCGCGCGCCGAGATCAGCGGCGAGACGCTGTTCTGCTATGCCGACGATCCGGCGCCGTTGATCCAGGCCCTGCGCGGCCGCGCCGGGCTGCGCTACCTGCACCGGCCCGCCAATCTCGAGGATGTGTTCCTGCGGCTCACCGGCCGCGACATGCAGGACTGAACGATCGATGGATACCCGCCACCACGCCGCCACCGGCACCCACGCGAACCCGCAACCGGGCTCGCGCTTCGCGATCGCCCTGCCCGCCAATGCCGTCAACTGGATGGCCGTCTGGCGCCGCAACTACCTGGTCTGGAAAAAGCTGGCCTTCGCCTCGATGATCGGCAATCTCGCCGATCCGATGATCTATCTGTTCGGGCTGGGGCTGGGGCTCGGCCTGATGGTCGGCCATGTCGACGGCGTGTCCTACATCGCCTTCCTGGCGGCCGGCACGGTTGGCTCGAGCGTGATGATGTCGGCCAGTTTCGAGGCGATGTATTCGGGATTTTCGCGCATGCACGTGCAGCGCACCTGGGAAGCGATCATGCATACGCCGCTCGCGCTCGGCGACATCGTGCTCGGCGAGATCGTCTGGGCCGCCAGCAAGGCGATGCTGTCGGGCACCGCGATCATGCTGGTGGCGAGCCTACTCGGTTACGCCGCGTTTCCGTCGCTGCTGGCGGCGCTGCCCGTGATCGCGCTCGCGGGGCTCGCGTTCGCGAGCATCGCGATGGTGGTGACGGCGATCGCGCCGTCCTACGACTTCTTCATGTTCTACCAGACGCTGGCGCTCACGCCGATGCTGCTGCTCTCGGGCGTGTTCTTCCCCGTCTCGCAGTTGCCCTCGCTGGCCCGGCATGCCGCGCACGCGCTGCCGCTGGCCAATGCCGTCGACCTGATCCGCCCCGCGATGCTGGGGCGGCCCGCCGAGGACGTCGCCCTGCATGCGGGCGTGCTGGCCGCCTATGCGCTGGGCGGCTTCGTGGTTTCCGCCTGGTTGTTCCGGCGGCGCATGATGCGCTGAACGCCCTGCCCGCCGCCAGGCGCGGCGGCATGGCGGCCGACGCCGGGCACCAGCAACGGCGCTCAGGCGTCGTCGTCGCCCCAGGGCATCTCGACGTCGGTCAGGAAAGCCACGGTGGCGATCGGGCCACCTTCGTGGCGGCCGAGCTTGCCGTCGGCGCGATGCCATTCGACGCGGAACATGGTGCCCGGATCGTCGGCCATCAGGTACACCGAGCGCAGTTCCTCCTCGTCCGCTTCCTCGACGGGACCGTCGAACGAGACGCGCATCCGCTGCGGCCACAGGCCATTGGCCGGGTCATAGATGCGCTCGCCCTGCGGGATGTCGATGCTGGCCTCGACGCCGATCGTCGAGGAAGCCTCGATGATCATCTTGCCGAGCGCGTTCAGGACGGCCGTCGCGCGCGCGGAATTGGCCTGGCGGATCGCGAGGTCGCCCCGCGTCAATGCCTGTTCGAGTTTCGGGTGAATCTTCTGTTGCTTCATGCGTAATCCTGATTGCTTCGGGGAATGCCGCCGCGAGCTCGCGACGGCGGTCGAATCTTCGTGTTCATGCTGGATGGCGCGATGGCGCAAACCGCCATCGTCACCTGCCGGCCGGTCAGAAACCGAGCGCCACGGCCGCGAATCCGCCCGCGATGCCGAAGGCGACCACCAGCGCCGCGACCAGCAGCAACGTACGTGCCGGGAACGAGCGCCACAGCATCGCCAGCGAGGGCACGCTGACGGGCGGCAGCGTCATCAGCAGCGCCGCAGCCGGGCCGACGCCCACGCCGAGCGCCAGCATCGCCTGCACGATCGGCACCTCGCCGGCGGTCGGGATCACGAACAGCATCCCGGCCAGCGCGAAGGCGACGATCCACAGCACCGCATTGCCGACGTCGGCGCCCACGTGCGGGAACAGCCAGGCGCGCGCCGCGCCGAGCAGCAGCACCAGCACGATGTACTCCGGGATCAGGCGCAGCGTCATGCGGGCCAGCAGCTTGATCCAACGCACGAAGGCATTGCCCTCGGCCTGCTGCCCGGCGGCCAGTCGCGCCAGCGTGGCCTCGTCGACCGGCCGCGCGTCGCCGACAGCCAGGCGGTTCAGCAGGTAGCCGATGCCGAACACCATCGCCACGCCGAACACGATCCGCAGCGCCGTCCATTGCCAGCCCAGCACGAAACCCATGAACACCAGCGTGGCCGGGTTCAGCACCGTGTTGCCGAGCCAGAACGCCACCGCGCCGCCCGGCGAGGCCTGGCGCGCGCGCAGGCCGGCCACCACCGGCGCCGCGCAGCAGGTGCACATCATGCCCGGCAGGGACAGCAGGCCGCCCGCCAACACGCTGCCGAAACCGGTACGGCCCAGCAGGCGCGCGATTGCGCGGGCCGGCAGCAGCGCCTGGATCGCCGAGCCGAGCAGTAGGCCCAGCACCATCGCCTGCCAGATCGCCTTGCCGTAGGCCCAGGCATAGTCGAGCGCGGCCTGCCACGACGGCGAGGGCGCGCTGGCGGCGCTGCCCATCAGGATCGATTGCCCGATCGAATGATGCTCGGCCGCGACGAAGGCGCGGTGGTAATACGGCGACCACTTCACGTAAAAGAGCCCGACGATCGCGATCAGCGCGAACGTCACCCAGCCAAGCGCCGGGGAGGAGGTGGTGGTGGAGCGGTTCGTGTTCATGTACGTCGCGGCGTGCGGATTCGTTGTCGATGGCGGGCTCGCTCGGCCCGCCCTGCCGGGGCCCGGCGCGCGATGATGCCCAGGCGCCCGACGGCGCCGGCCACCGATTGCACCGGATGCGCGGCGAAACGCGGATTATCGCATGCGGCACGCATCCAGCGACGTTGCGACGCGATCGATGTCGATCGCGATGCGTCGACGGCGTCCGCGGCGCCGGCCGCCCGGCCAGGGCAGCCGTCGCGGCGGCTCAGCGCGAGGCGAAGGTATCGCAGTCGCGCACGTCGCCGCGTTGCATGCCGCGGCGCAGCCAGGCCACGCGCTGCTCGCTGGTGCCGTGCGTGAAGGCATCGGGCACCACATAACCCTGGCTGCGGCGCTGCAGCGTGTCGTCGCCGATCGCGGCGGCCGTCTTCAGGCCCTGTTCGAATTCGCCCGGCTCGATCAGTTGCCGGTTGGCCTGCTGCGCGTTGTAGGCCCACACGCCGGCGAAACAGTCGGCCTGCAGCTCGAGCCGCACCGACAGCCGGTTCGCCTGCGTCTCGGTCAGCCGCTGGCGCGCCGCGTCGACGCGATCCGAGATGCCGAGCAGCTTCTGGACATGGTGGCCAACCTCGTGCGCGATCACGTAGGCCTGCGCGAAATCGCCGCCCGCGCCGAATTTCTGGCGCAGTTCGTCGTAGAAACCGAGATCGATATAGACCTTGCGATCCGCCGGGCAGTAGAACGGCCCCATCGCGGTCTGGCCGGTGCCGCAGGCGGTCGGCGTGGCGTGCTCGAACATCACCAGCGTGGGCGGGGAATAGTCGCGATGGAGCTGACTCGGGAAGATGCCCGACCAGGTGCGTTCGATATTGCCGAGCACCTTGCGGGTGAAGATGGCGCGCGGGTCGTCGCGCCGGGCATTCGATTGCGGGTTGGAAGGCGCCGGCGCCTGGCCCGCCTGCTGGCCTTGCAACATTGCCGCGCCCTGCAGCACGACGCGCGGATCGATGCCGAACAGGTAGGAAGCAGCCAGCGCGACCACGATCGTACCGATGCCGATCGTCGCGCCCCGCCCCGATCCCCCGAAGCCGCCGCGGCGGTCCTCGACATTCCGGCTTTCGGCTTCGTCATCGAGACGCATCGTCGCTCCGCTCATCAAGGCCGCGGCTGCCGGGACGCGCCGCGAGATGCCCGAAGTATAGTCAAGCGGAAGACACGCGAGACACCCGTCGTGCCGGCGGGTTTATTCGGGACGCTGGATGAAGCAGGTTGCCGAACCCTGGGCAACGATCTTGTCGTCGGGCGTCTTGATCGTGCCTTCGGCGACGCCGAGCGTGCGCGACAGATGCGTGACGCGCCCCTCGGCGATCAGCTCGACATCGCGCGGCACCGGGCGCAGCATCTTCACATGCAGGTCGACCGTGCCGTAACCCACGCCCTGGTCGAGCATCGAATGCACCGCGCAACCCGTCACCGAATCGAGCACCGTGGCCGCGAAGCCGCCATGCACGCCGCCCAGCGGATTCAGGTGCCGCTCGTCGGCGCGCGCGGTCATCCGGACATAACCGAGTTCGACCGAATCGATCTGCATCGGCATCGTCTCGGTGATCGACGGCGCGGGCACATTCCCGGCCTGGGCGGCGCGCAGCAGGTCGATACCGGAAAAATCGAGCGGTTTCATGGCGTTTCTCCTCGTGGTCCGGCGGGAACAATGCCGTAGTTAGTTCCAAAACAGAACGCATTATTCTTTGCAGGTTTGGCAGTGTCAACGCGGGGATTACCGGTTCGAGTGTCCGTTCTATAATCGAACTCACTTTTGCAGTCGATCGGAGCAGGTATGAAATGGGACGAGGTGGGCGAGATTCCGTGCTCGGTGGCGCGCACACTGGCCGTGCTGGGCGATCGCTGGACCATGCTGGTGCTGCGCAACGCCTTCTTCGGCGTGCGGCGCTTCGATGCCTTCCAGGCCCAGCTCGGCGTTACCAGGCATGTGCTGGCCGAGCGGCTGGCGCGGCTCGTCGACGAGGGCATCTTCGTCAAGCTGCGCTACCAGGAACGCCCACCGCGATATGAATACAAGCTCTCCGAGAAGGGGCGCGACCTGTACCCGGTGCTGCTGGCGCTGACCGCCTGGGGCGATCGCTGGAAGGACGAAGGCGCGGGGCCGCCGGTCCTGCTGCGGCATCGCAGTTGCGGCCATCTCGTCAAGCCGGTGATGGTCTGCTCGGAATGCGGGGAACCGCTCGATCCGCGCGAAATCGAGCCCTTGCCGGGCCCGGGCCTGCAGTTGACGCCGGTCGGTGAGACACATTGAGCGGCTTTGCGCGCGGGCAATCGGGACGTCGATCGGGCTGCCCTGCTGGCCAGGCAAGCGCCGCGCGGGGATTAAATCCGAGGAATTAACAATCGATACAAATATGCACAATCGAAACGCGAGGTGCCGTTGGCACGTCACCTATACTGTCTGAGCGTCGTCTCCTCGTGCCAAAGGATCGATCGCAAAGAAAGCCCCGGCCGCTTCGCGGTTCGGGGCTTTCACCATTTCGGGCGCCGGCATGCGTACGAGACGACGCTGGCGACCCTGACGACGCGCATAAAAAAGCCCGCTTCGGTTTTGACGAAGCGGGCCAAACTCAAAGCAGCCGAGGCAAGTCAGCTACGTGATGAAGGATAGCGGCAAGTCACGCAAAATCCTTTGCCCTATTCCGCGAGAATTTGCGGGAAATCAATTTCGAGGCGCGGAAGTTCGCTTGGGCGTGCAGGGGTTCGGGGGATGTGCTGTTTCGAGTCGGGCCATCGGGACATTCGAGCGCATCGCGACGAGCTGGAAACGGCTCGGAACGTCGTTTTCTCGTCGCCTTATAATGTCGCCTTCGCGCCTCATTGCGCGATAAGCCACCGCGAGACCCCGTCCGGCGGCAAAGCAATACACGGCCGCGCACCACCCCGATTCACTCGACTGGATTCAGTTGGAAAGCAGGAAGATTCAATGAAAGCTACACCTCGGCGCCTGTCGGTTGCACCGATGATGGATTGGACCGACCGTCATTGCCGGTCGCTGCACCGGTCGATTTCGCGCCATACCTGGCTCTATACCGAAATGGTGACGACCGGCGCCCTGCTGCACGGCGACGTCGCGCGCCATCTCGCGTTCACGCCCGAGGAGGCGCCGGTCGCCCTGCAATTGGGCGGCAGCGAACCCGAGGACCTGGCGAAATCGGCCCGGCTAGGCGAGAACTGGGGTTACGACGAAATCAACCTCAACTGCGGCTGCCCTTCCGAGCGCGTGCAGCGCGGCGCGTTCGGCGCCTGTCTGATGAACGAACCGGCGCTGGTGGCCGATTGCGTGAAGGCGATGCGCGACGCCGTGTCGATCCCGGTGACGGTCAAGCATCGGATCGGCGTCGACGCGGTCGAGGATTACGCGTTCGTGCGCGATTTCGTCGGCACGGTCGCCGAAGCAGGCTGCGAGGTATTCATCGTCCATGCGCGCAACGCGATCCTGAAGGGGCTCTCGCCGAAGGAAAACCGCGAGATCCCGCCGCTCAAGTACGACTACGCCTACCGCCTCAAGCAGGATTTCCCCGATCTCGAGATCCTCATCAATGGCGGCATCACCACGCTGGACGAAGTCGAGACGCACCTGCAGCACGTCGACGGCGTGATGCTGGGCCGCGAGGCCTATCACAACCCCTTCGTGCTGGCCGAGGTCGACGCGCGTTTCTACGGCGCCGCCGGCCCGGCGCCGACGCGCGAGGAAATCGAGGATCGGCTGATCGCCTATTGCATCGACGAAGTCGCGCGCGGCAACTACCTGGGCGCAATCGTGCGCCACGCGCTCGGCCTCTACCGCGGCGTGCACGGCGCGCGCGGCTGGCGTCGGGTGCTGTCAGACAGCAAGCGCCTGGCGCGCGGCGACGTCGCGGCGATCTTCGCCGAGGCGCGCGCGCACCTGAGCGCGCCGTTCGAAACTCGCTTCGAACCCGCCCCGGCAGAAAATTTTTAAAAAGGGACTAGACAAGGCGAAAACCTGTCCATATAATCTTGTTCTTCGCTGCTGAAACAAAACAACGGCAACGAAACAGTGGTGGCTGTAGCTCAGTTGGTAGAGTCCAGGATTGTGATTCCTGTCGTCGTGGGTTCGAGTCCCATCAGCCACCCCAACAAATTCAAGCACTTGCGGTAGATTCAAGCCGACGTGTTACAGGTTTTGGAACTTGAGGTTCCAAAATTTGGAAGATAAAAGCCCGCTCTGTGCGGGCTTTTTGCTTTCCTGCCTCCCTGCCGATCACTGGTACACTGTATAACCATACAGTGCGAGGCGATCGTGGCAGCCCCGATGATCAAGTTGACACCGCCGCCAGGAACGAAGGGTTCCTGCTGGCGCTGTGAGCACTGGGCCGGCAATGTCATCGCCGGATGCCATTGCACATGCTTGCGAGACCCTGGGCGACCGCTCGTCGGCGGCAACCCTATGCACGGCTGCGTCTACTGGTCGCTCTCGCCCGGCCTCGACGGCATGACCGATCAGGAAGCCGATGCCGCGGTGCGGACTTCCAGAGCGGTGCGGACGACCGAGTAGCCGTCGTCGTAGAGGCGCTGGCGCGTGGCCAGCGCCATGTCGCGGTCGAACGAGCTTGCATAGCCAGTCGGCACGTCGACGATCGTCGCCCCGCTCTGCCGGTCCGCCGCCATCCGAGCAGTTTCGTTCGACGCCAGCATCAGGTCGATGATCCGAGGCGCCAGCACGCGCAGCCCGTAGTTGACCCCGGGCGGCAGATCCTTATCGTCAGATCTCAGGAAGACACCGAAACGCGGAACCCGATCGACGACCAGGTCGCTGACCGGCATGTTGTCGGTCGTGCCGCCATCGACCAGCAGCGCGCCGCCAGCCTCGACCGGTGCGAAAACGAACGGGATCGATGCGCTGGCTCGCGCGGCCAGCGCAATCGGCACATCGGACGTGCGATCGCGCGAGAACTGAAATTCCCGCTCGGTCAGCAAGTCGGACGCGATGACCTTCAGGTCGACGTCGAGCTGCGCGAACGTGAGGCCGCCCGTGACCTCGGTCAGGAACGCCAGAAGACGATCACCACTGCACAGCGCCCGGTGCCGCAGCATCGACCAGGCCGAAAAGCGCATCATCGGCGACCAGTCGGTTTCCATCGCCAGGCGGCGCATGTCGGAAAGCGGCACGCCGGCGGCGAACAGCGCCGCGACGATCGAACCGCCGGACGTGCCGGCGATCTCGATGACGGTGTAGCCCGCGTCCACGATCGCCTGCAGCGCGCCGACGTGCGCGCCGAGGCGGAAGCCCGAGCCGCTCAGCGCGACACGGAGCGGCTTCATTGCGGCGCGCTCGCGGCGGCGGACGCCGAACTGACCGGCGTGGTGGCCACCGCCGGCGGGAAGGCCGTATCGATCAGCCCCTTCACGGTCCCGATCGCCAGGATCGCCGTCGTCTTCTGGTCGGCCGGCAGGCTCGAAGCCTTCACGATCTGGATCAGCAGCGGCGCGGCCGCCGACGAGATCGTCTGCACGTTGACCTGCGTCACCGTCGCGCCGGCCTGGCAGACGGCGTCGACGGCCGGCCCGACCTTTTGGTTCAGCGTGTCTGCAGCGCCCCCGGTGAACAGCCCGGCCGTCGACAGCGTGTCGAGCTCGGCGGTCAGCAGCGGGCAGACGTTGGCCGCGACCTGTGCCGGCGTCTGTTTCGGAACGGTCCCGCACGCGGCGAGCAGGAGCATGGACGCGGCAACGCCTGCCGCGAGCAGCATTTTCATCTTCATGAGGTGGTTTCCTTACGGGAGGGTCTTCAGTGCCGCAGCGGCCGCTGTTGCGGCAGCGCCGACGGCGTCGGATGCGGCAGCCGCCGCGGTGGCTTGCCCCGCGAAGGCCTGAACGTCGGTCTCGTGGAGCGTGATGCTGTAGGTGTCGGGCGACGTGTGCTGGAACTTGGCGTCGACGGTGGCCATCTGCTTGCCGTTCCAGACTCGCAGCACGCAGCAACCTGTCGGCGTGCCGCCCGGGTCGGTGGTGGGCCCGATCTCATAGCGTGCGATGCCGGCATACTCGAGCGACGAGCAGCCGGCCAGCGCCAGCCACGCGGCGAGCAGAAACGCGCGACGGATCACTGGATCGTCGGCGCCGGCGCCGCCTGCTGAGCAGCCGAAACCGGCGCAGGTTGCACCTCGGCGCGCGGTACCGTATCCACGGATGCGGCGGCCATTGTCGGGGTGGCGTCGCCTTCGACCAGGGCTGCGATCATCGGCTTTGCAACTGGGCCGGTCGTCGCGTGGTAGATGCCGAGGCCAGCCAGGGTGTAGCCGATCGCATCGACCAGGGATTGCGCCGGCACGAAATGCAGCAGCACGAGCGCCAGCCATGCACCGAAGAGCAGGACGGCCGCAAGGAACTTCATCCACGGGTTCATGTGGAACTACCTCCAGAAATGCCGCAGTCGCGGCGGGTCAAGTTGAGGCGCCGAGGGCAGCTTTACAGCTATCCCAAAGCGCCAGGCGGTCGGCCATGCCGTTCGGCGTGGCAACTGAGCGTGGATTGCCCAGGTTGATTGCGCGGCTGATCGAGAGGAAATCGCCGGTGTCGGCGAAAGCGCTGAGCGCGTTGTCCGCCCAGAACTGGGCCGCTGCGAGCACGGCGACCGACGGCGAGCTTATCTGGTCCGGGTTGCCTTCCAGGTCGACGCCGATCTTCTGGCCCATGACACGGAAGTTGTAGCGGCCGGTGATCTGCAGCAGGCCACCGCCGCGGTAACGGAACCCGTCGCCTGGCTGCGTGTTGCCCAGCTCGGCCGCCTTTGCGGCCGGCGGGTCATACGCACGTTGGGCGGGCGTCGGCCCCCAGATCTCGCGAAGCCAGAGGAAGCGGCCACACTCATGGCCGCACTGCGCTAGAAAGGCAGCCTGGCGCGCCGGCGAGTCGATCGCATAGAGCGCCATCGCGGCCGAAAGCGGATCGGCCCACGGCGTCGCGCGCTCAAGCGGAATCTGAAGCGCGCTCGCAAGGATGTCGGGGGTCATTTGTTGGTCTTCCCGTCGAGGCCGCCTACGCGGAACTCCAGCACCGTCAGGCGCCGATCATTGCTCTGCTGGTCGGTCGCCGCCTTGTCTTGCAAACGCGCGAGCTGCGCATCCCGGGCATCCTTCGCTTTCGCGATATCGTCGGCCCACGGATGCCATTGCGAGTACAGGCCGCCGGCGGCGAGAAATAGGAGGCTTCCCAAGCTGGCGACCCATTTCCAGGCACGCCGAGCGCCCGCGATCTCCACCTTTATCGGCTCGAGCTCCACCTTCCGCAACTCGTCGAGCGCTTCGTCGATCCGGTCCGTTTTGCCAAGAGCTACTTCAGCCTTGCGATCGACTGCAACAACATCTCGCTCGAGGTTGGCCACACGCGTATGCACGACATGCATCGCGTCGACCTTTCCCTTCATCTCCTTGATGTCGTCGACCACGCCGCTGATGCGCTCGACCAGCACTGCAATGGATTCGCCAGAAACCATCGATTCATCCATCCTTCCCCCGGAAAATGAAAAGCCGCCCGAAGGCGGCTTTTTGCTGGACCAGCTTGTAATTAGTTACCGGCGCACAGGAACTGCACTACGTCGGTCCCCGTGCCGCTCAAAGCGAACGAGGTCCCGGAGGTTTGCGAGACACGCACCGCGTTGGCCGCCGTCGTGTCGGTGGCCGTGCATGCATAGCTGGTCGACGAGGTATAGGCGGCGGCGCCCGTGAGCGTGACCGTGGCCGCGCCCGAGGCAAGCGTCGCCGTCCCCTTCACCATGTGCGGCGCGCTCACGCCGGCGCCGGCCGTGGAGTACAACGGCAGCGCGCCGGTGCCGGTCGCGGCCAGGTTCCCGTAGACCGCGGCGGAGCCGCCGACTTGCAGCTTGTTCGCGCCGTCGTCCGTGCCGCCGACGAGCAAGCGGCCGCCGTATTTCGTGAGGTTGATGTTGAATTTCGTCCCCGCCGACGCCGAGTTGTACGCCTCGACTGCGAGCTCCGAAGCGGTGTCGGAATAGAGGCTCGCCGTGGCGGAGTTGCTTAGCTTCATCAGCACCGCGCCGCCGCCCTTCGGGCTCAGCGTGACCGGGATGGTGGCATCGGAGCCGATGGCGGCCAGCGCCGGTGACGAGCCGGCCGCCGCGCTCATCGGGCTCAGCGAATTGCCGCTGTTCACCGACTGGTAGAAGCTGCTGGCTCCCGTGAGATTGAACGGCGTCGAGTAGTTCGATGCACTGTCGAGCTGCGCGCCGAAGATCTGGTTGCCGGAGGCACCGTTGATTTCAGCAACACACGACGTTGCATTCGAGACGCCGTAGGTCTGACAGCTCAGCCCCATCGCCGTGTTATTCGACGAGCCATCGAGCACTAGGCCGCGCTGAAAGCTGTTGATCGACTCGATCCACGTCGACGAGATGCGCGTGTGCGAGGAGTTCTTGATGTAGAACACGTCGCCGAGCGCATTGTCGATCGTGTTGCCTGCGAAACCGAAGTCGTTGTTGTTGCCGGCCAACCTGACCACGTTGATCGAAGCGTTGTACGGGTGCGAATTCTGGATCATCGTGGTCTGCGCGCTAGCATTGGCGTAGATGCAGTAGTTCACGACGAACCCGCCGTTCATGATGAAGCCGTCGATCGTCGAGTCGGATGCGAATGCCCCCAGCTCGATTCCGGCCTTGCCCGCCGTCGTCGAGTAGATGCGGATGTTCTTCAGCCGCACGTCGTGCATGTAGACCGACGTCGTCGGGTTGCCGTCGATCTTGATCGACGAATACCCGACCGGGACGTTGTTGAACGCCAGGTTCAGCAGGTCGAGCGTCTGCGCGAACGTGGTATCGAGCGTGTTTGCGGTGCCGGCCGTGCCATCGAATTTCAGGTCTCGGATCGTCGAGTGCGAGTCGAACGTGAATGCGCCCGCGATCGCCGGATAGCTGATCGATCCGCCGGTCTGGATCAGGACGCTGTTCGGGCCGTCGCCGTAGAGCGTGAAGCCCTGAATCTGGGGCAGCGTGAGGCCGCTCTCGCGATACTGGCCGGCCGGAATGTAGACGGTCTTCGCTCCCGAGTTCAACGCGGCCTGGATGCAGGCCGTGCTATCGGCCACCCCGGTTTTGTCGCAGCCCGGGAAGTCGAGGATGCTCACCACGTCGCTCAGCTTGCTTGCGACCGAGCGGCCGCCCGCGCCGGAGAGCGACGCTTGGAACTGCAGATTGCTGGTCGCGCCGAGCGCCGTGGTCGCGCCGGTGCCCCCTGAAGCGAACGCCAGGGGCGTCGAGAACGTCACCGGGCCGCTGCTCGCGAGGCTCGCGAAGCTCCCCGAGTTGAACGTCGCCGCGGTGCCCTGCAGCGGCCCGGTCAGCGTGCCGCCGGCCACCGGCAACGCGTTCGCGGCGACGGCGGCGAATGCGGAGTTCAGCAGTTGCGCCGTCACCAGTTGGCCAGGCACCCATTGCGCGAAAGCGGCATTCGAAATGCAGGCGGCAGCGAGCAGCAGTGCGCCGGCAATCTTCTTGATATCGATTTTCATGTTCGCCAGCGATCAGTTGCTCGAGGGGGAGGACGGTTCCGGCGCCGTCGTGGTCAATTGCGAGTCGACGACATACCAACTCCGCCCATCGTTGGCATGCCAGTCGGCGTCGTCTGTGATCGGCAGCATCTGGTCGGCCGGAAACGCCTTTGTCGGATCCTCGGCGTAGCCGTATGCGACGGTGTCGATCCACCCCAGCACTGCTTTGACCTGCTTGTCGAAATAGGCGTAGCGCGCCATGTGTTGCTCCTCAGTATTCGATGATGATCAACCCAGGCATGCCGGCCGCGCCGACGGTGCCCGACGTGGTCCCCGAAGCGGTAGTCGGGCCATAACAGCCACCCGCCCCCGAGCCGCCGACCCCGTAGCCGTAGGACGGAGATGGCGGGATCAGATTGGCGACGCCGCCTATAGCGCCGCGGCCCGGCGCGCCACTCGCACCAAATGGGCCACCACCACCTCGGCCGCCTGTGGCACCCGGCCCGTACTGCGACGTGTCTTGGCCATACTCGCCGTTCGGAAATCCATTTCCGCCGGGCTGCCCGGGCCATGCCTGGGTGGGTGCGCCGCTGCTGCCCACCTGGCCACCGGCCCCTGCTGTGAGCGTCAGGCTTCCGATGACGGTGTTGCTTCCGTTTCCACCGGGGCCGCCGACGGCGCCCGCCACACCTCCCGCACCTGGGACACACGACAGCACCTGCCCTGGCGTCACCGACATGTGGTAGCGCAACACGAATTGCCCAGCCGCGCCGCCGCCGCCCCCAGCGACAATGTTGTTGGCCGGAATGTTCGGCGCGCCTGCGCTACCTCCAGCCCCAGCACACCCGGAAACCCAGATATCTGTCACGCCGGCGGGTACCGTCCAACCAGTTATCGATACGATGACCACCTTCCGGCCGCCGGCGAAGCCCTGCACGAACGCAGTCGACGCAGCGTTGTTGCTGTTGTCGCCAGTTGGAGGCGTCTCGACCTCAAACAGCTTGGTCGGGTCGCCGGCCGACGCGGCAAACAGATGCTGCATCGCCTGCAGGACCTGCCCGTATGAGGTCTTGGACGGCACGATTCCCGCCTCCGTGAGGAACGACATCAGTTCCTCTTGAACGAGGTTCAGCCAATCAGCTGAAACGATCGTGGCCGCCTGCCCCGTCGCCGGATTGCCGCCAGTGAAATAGCCGGGCGTACCGGCGGCCGACGGCGCCGGCAGCGCCGTTACCGCTGTCGTTTGGTCAATGCGAAACATCTTTTCTCCAGTTACGCGAGCGTCGTTATGTCGAGTCGGAAATCGATATCGAGGAAACCAGGGTTCGCAACGATGACGAGCGTGTGTGCCGGCTTGAGCGTATTCATCTCGCACAGCAAGACCGCGTTGCCCCACGAAGCAAGCGGCTCCCCGGCAGCTGAGGCACCGGCCCGGAAATAGTTGATCGTTGTCTGAGGCGCATTGATGCGCCAGGTATGCGCCCAGCCTTCGTCACCACAGGAGTCACCTGCCGCCTGCTGGCCAGCTCGGAACGGCGTGAACTCGCTCACGCTGATGGTGAATCCGAGGTTCTTCGCGTAGTCGGTGAAGAAGGCGATCGACTGGCCACCGGTGTTGGTGAAGCGCGCCACCACCTGCGCCTGGCGCACAGCCAGCGACGGCGACTCGCCGGCGCAGGGATCCGGTAGTCCGAGCGACGCCTCCCACTCCGGCAGCAGCTCGACTGTCGTCGAGGGAAATGCATCGACGAGCAGGTAGTTGTTGTCCGCGACGTGGCGCGCCCAGACCGGCGACAGGGCAGTAATCACCTGCTGCATCACAGCGTCAGGGGAACGTGGCCACGCCAAGCCGCGCGGGAATAGCGCACTCAGCGCCGACGCGAAGTCGGACGGCGAATAGTTCGGTGCAGCCATTTATGCGAGCCAGGTGATGTTGCCGAGCACCGGCAATTGGCCGGTCGTGCCCTGGATGTTCTGCAGCGGCGCGGTGATGACGAAGCCCTGCGTCCCGGTAATTGCACCGATCGCCGAGTTTATGTAGGACATATCGACCGCTCCGTTCAGGTTGCCCGGCCCGACCGGCGATCCGTACAGCACGAAGATCCCCTCGATCGCCGCCTCGATCGCTGCCTTTTGCGCAGTGGTGAAGTTGGCTGAGCCCGTGATCGTGAAGTCGATCGGCGTCCGGATTGGCGAGCAGACGAACACCAAGGCCGTGACGGGCCGCAACGGATAGATCCAGTTCGCGACCGTCAGTTGATCGCCGGTCGCCACCGTGCCGCGCTTCTCGTCGGTGGCCACACCATCCGACCCGACCGGAAAGCCGTCGGTGTCGCTCTCCGCTTGGTCGAGCATCACGTAGACGACGACGGTTCCGGGGCCGAACCCGACCGGATTGCACCAGGCCCGCGTCACGCCGCTGACCTCCCGCGCCCACTTGACGTAGTCGGACGGCGATCCGCCCTGCGTGGGCTTCTGGTAGGCGAGCAGCATGCGCGAGCGCAAGCTATCGTCCGATTCGATATCGGCACCACCGGTAAATGCAACGGACACCGTTCCGGTCGACGTGACGCCTGCGATCGACACGCCCAGCGTCATCGCCGTACCGACCGGACAGTTCCCGAACGCGCCTGTCAGCCCGCTCGGGTCGGCATTCGCGACGGCGTCGACCGTTACGACACCGTTGGCGACCGTGCCCTCGCTCGTTGTCGTGTAGCCGACGCCGTCACTACGGCTGATCGAGGTCCCGGCCGGGATAGGATCTGCGGTGGCCACCGCAGCGAACTGAATCTGCCCCGGCGTCACCGAACCAGCCTGGGTGGCCGCTTCCCGGTAGACCGCCTTGAGCGCCGCCCACGCCTCGAGGAACTCGTCGGTCGCGGTGAACGGATTCGACTGCTTGGAGATGTAATCGGTATAGCCGTATTGCAGTTGCGCCAGGCCGGCCAGCGCGCGGCCGATGACGCCGAAGCTGGAAAAGCGCAGCAGCGGGTCAGTACCCGGAAGGCCGCTCTGGATATCGGCGGCCACCTGGGCTTTCAGCTCGGAAAGTGTCGGTCGAAGATACGGCATCAGTTAATTCCTTCCCACGCCCAGGTGTATTGCCCGTCGAGCAGCACGGTGCCGTTCTTGATCACCACGATCCACGCGCCGAGCACGCCGCGGCGCACCCACTGCGTCGTGATCTCGACCCGACCTGCCACGCCGTCATCGATCAACCACTGCAGCGCCTCGGCGAGATAGTCGTAAGCCCTTTGCGCCGTCTGCGTCGTCTGCTTGGCGCGCTTCAGCAGCCACATCCGCGAGCCGATCGGCACCTCGTCGTCGGCCCACCATCCTCGTCGATCCGTCGAGCCGTCGGGGATGACGTCGTCGGCGCTCGCCTCGCGGTCGGTGAAGATGCTGATCAGCACGGCGCTCGCGAGGTCATTGCCCGTGGCGAGGTCAGCACCTGCCAGCACCCAGTCGGCGTGCGCGGTCGCAGAATCCCATGTGAGAGTCAGGTCAGGCATGTGTCCGGACGAAAAAAAGCCCGCCGGAGCGGGCATCTATGATTGCGGCGCACGGCCGCGCTACATTTGCTGGTTCGGGACGTTCGAGGTAACTGTCGACTCGCCACCCTGCACTTCCTGGACATTGTGCGTGTGCATGTCGTACAGCTCGCGCATGCCCTTCATCGTCTCGTTGTTGGTCTTGGTGTTGTCCTGCATGTCCCCGGTCGCCCCCACCAGTGGAGTCGTGAAGTTCACACCGCCAGGAGCGATCACATCGAGCTTGCCGCCGATATTCATCGTGCAGTCGCCGGAGCAGTTCAGCGTGATATTCGCAGCATCGTTCACGACGACGTCCTGCCCCTTCGCCTCGACGACGATGATGCCGTCCTTCAGGTACACGCTCTTTCCGTCCTGGCTGTACAGGATCGACTCGCCGGGAGCAAGGTTCCGCGGCCTCGATTCCTGATGGTTCGTGCCGATCACCGCGCCGGCCGATCGGTCGCCGGCGACATGCAGCGCCAGCGCGTCCGAGCCGTCTGGCGGATTCGACGAGAACCCGAACTCGGGGACGCGGAAGCGACCGGCCGGCACCTCGAGGCCATTCATGCGCAGCTGCACGATTTGCACCGGGCCGCTGTCGTCCACCAGCGTGACGCGACCGCGCCCGAACAGGTTGCGGATTCGATCCAAAATTCCCGTCATTGCGAAACCTGCGTGATATCTGGCCCGACAGGATTGAGGATGATCGGCTCTTGGTAGAACGCCTGCTGCGGCATGATCGTCAGCTCGGCCGAAGTACCCTTAGGACCCTTTTTATACGTCACCTCGGAGATAAGCCAACGACGCGGCGACAGTTTCAGCGACGGCAGATCGATGTCGACAAGCACGTTGGGCTCGTACAGGCTGCCCGCTGAGTCTCGCCAAGAGTCGGTCACAAGACGGACCTGAAACGATCGGCCAAGGCGATAAGCCTTCTCCCACTGTGCGCGCTGCAGTGCAATATCGACGCCGCCCGTCACATTTTCGGAGATGATCGCGCGATAGCGGAACCGCGGCACCGTCGTATCGTAGGTGTGCGCGATGATGTTGCCGCCGTCGCCGATATCGCGCAGCGTGTCTAGCCCCTGATACGCCGCGTCGTATTGAGAGAACCGGCCATCCATCGCCAGCAGCAGAGACGCCGATGCGACGTTGATCCCTTCGGTGAACCCGCTCGACGCCACGCGCGTGCCGATCGCTACCGGCCCGGATTGGTTGGCGTTGCCGCCTGCCGCGAGTTCCAGGTCGCCAGCCGGTGTGTCGTACAGCAGCAGCGCGCGGTATCGGCAGAGCAGCTCGAGAACGGAATACGACGTTTCGCCGACCAGCACGTTCACCTGCTCGATCGGCTTCCCGACGTCAGTGCCCGCCGTGACGCTCACTCCGATTCCGTAGGGAGCACACAGCGCCTCCGCGATCTTGTCGACGGTCATGTTCAACAGCTGATTGCCGTTGATGTACGCGGCGCAGTCGACGAGATCCTGACACTTGCTACGGCCGGTGATGCGTACCGTATGCTGGTTGCCGCTGTACGACGGCATGTAGCGATCTACGAACCCGGTCAGGACCAGATCATCACCGAGTTTTACCTGAACCCAATCGCCGGGCTGCGCGAGGATGTCGCCAACGGCCGGATAAGGTTCGGTGTAGCTGACTTCGAAGCCAGACGGGCACCGCTCGATGCCCCTCGACACAATCACATCGGTCCAACCGGTAATTGTCCGACTATTCGACTTCCAGAACGTCTCGGCACCATATGGCGCCAAGGGGTTCGGCGTGCAGCTGGCAACATTCAACGTGACGTCGTCGTTCATTTTGCGAGAGCCTGAAACGCAATCGGACAAAATGCCGGATGGATCGGGTCGATTTGCTGGAGCAATTGCGGCTCTCGCGTCACGTCGTCATAGATACGCTTGGCCAGCACGAGCGACGGCAGCGGCGCGTTGAACGAGAACGACGCATTCGTCGCGAGGTTCGCCCCGCGAGCAGTCAGGTCCGCGTACACCGCGCGACGCAGCGCGCGCAATGCTATGAACGTGTCGTCGTCGCCCGAGTCGCCGGCCACATCGATCTCGCTGTCGTACAGCGCCAGCGCGCTCGACAGCACAGCCGCCGCATCTGGTTCGGACGACGGCTGATATGTCGTGAGCGTCACGGCGAGCTGCGCCAGCGCGTACCGCCGAAGCAGCGCCGCCGTCGCGACCTGCACCGCACCCATAGAGGCGCCGATCTGGCCGGGTACGACTACGTCGTCCGGCGTGTACTGCACCAGGCCGGTGACGAGCCGCACCGCGTCGGCCGGGTCGTTCGCCGAGGCGGCCACGGCCGACACAAACGCATCGATGGTGGCGCCCAGCGTCGCAGCATCCGATGGGTTCGCCGCCGCGGCTTGCATCGCAGCTCCAGCGGATACCACTGCAGTGCGGCTGGCGGCCGACACCGCGAGCAGATCAGCCGGCGTAGTGCTGGTAGATGCCTTCGCATTGCTCGACGAATACCCGGAATTGCCACCACCGAACAGCCGCCCGAAGTTACCAGACAGCGTTGATACGGCGCCGATCACGCGCTTGACGTCATTCACGGCCGTCACGCCGAGCTGGTACCAGCCGACGACGGTCGAGACTCCTTTCTGCACCACGGCAGCGCCGTTGCGAATGTCGGTCGCGACCTCCTTCGCGTAATCGAGCAGTCCCTTTTTCTTCAAGTTTGCCGCCTGATTCGCACTGTCGTCGGCCGTTGATACTGTGGCCACAGGGAATTTGCGCGGGCCCGACTTGATCAGCGTGAGGCGAATTTCGAACACTGGGCCGAGATCGGCGCGCTCGATCGCCTCGACGCCAAGGCACGCCACGCTGTCGATCGTGCCGAAGGTTGGATGCACGAGGGTGGCATTGCCCGGGTCTTCGCAGACTGCAAACAGATTGTCACGCTGCTCGATGACCGATCCGGCGCCAGTCTTCAAATCGCCTTCGAGCAGGAACCCGATCACTTCGAATGCGCGCGGCTTCTTGCCAAGGTCTTCGGGCCAGACATCGTCGCGAAACGGGTAGGTATGGACGGCCTTGTTCTGGCCTGCCGAATTCCGAATCTCGAACACGCCGAACGGCACGCCGCCGAAGCTGGCGGTCTTCAGCGTGGAGAACCAGTCCCCGGTCAGCAGCGACGCGATGCTGTCGGCAGCCGAGGCCAGACCTCCGATACTACCGACCACGCTGAGCGCGTTGGTTGTCGTCGATGCCACTGAACCCTCTTCCTTTAGATGCCGTCGAGCCGGTACTCCACCCGGGTCGGCAGATAGCTACCGTCATCCGCTTTCGCTTCTGCGCGCGCGCCTTGCGGCACGCCCTTCATATCGACGGATATTTTTACCGTCTGGTTTTGCGCGGCAGGATTGCCAGCAGCACCGGGCACGCCTGCGGGCGCCCCGGCCATTCCAGCACCCACCGCGCCGGCTATCTGCGCATCGGTATAGGGCTGCATGCCGTTCTCGGCGCGGATTCCGCCCTTGATCAGCTTCGCGACGACCGACGAGTCGCTGAGGTCGGGAACGTCATTCGCTCCAAGGCCGGTCGCGTTCGATAGCAGGCCCACGTAGTTCGCCATCTGCTGAGGCGTGTTGCCCGTCCGCGCTCCGCCGGTCCACTTGTCCATAACGCCGGTCAGCGTCAGGCCTCGGTAATTACGCTGGAGATTCCGAACAGCGGCCGTGATGCCTTCCTCGGGCGAGGTATATGTACGCTCATTTCCGTCATGCAGAATGTTGAGCGGATTGTTGCTGCGGATGCCCAGGGGCAGGCGCTTGTTGGCGTTGTCGGATGGGTTTTCGCCAGCGGCAAGCCAGGTCGCAATTTCCTCGTTCGACTTCCCCTGCATCCGAGCAGCCATGGCGCGCGCGAAGTCGCCGGCAGCCAGATGCATCGACGCCATCAACCAGTCTCCGTTGCGGACGTCGTTCACGCCCTCATTCTGGTTGACGTCTGGCAGCCCGACGATCTTGGCGACCTTCAGCGCGGCCCAGGCCGCGACGCCGGCAGCGCCCAACGTCCCGAGCGCCGTGACGGCAGCCGGAATCGTCGCCGTGGTGAGCGTAGCGAGATTCGTGATCAGACTGACGACCGCGGCGATCGGAGTCACCAGGTTGATGCCAGCGATCGCGATCAGCACCGTTTTCAGACCGCCGATGTTGTCCCAGACCTCTTTCGCCTTCTTCGACACGTCGTTCCAGTCGATTTTCGACAGCCACGTAACGAACTTCTGGACCGCCTCGGCAAGCTTGTCCGCGATGTCCGATCGGTTCTTGTCAAGCCACGCCGCAAAGGCGTTGACTACGGGATCGAGGATCGGGACCAGGCGAGCGCCGATGCTGTTCCCGAGCCCGGATACGGAGTCCTCGAGGTCGTTGATGTCTTCCTTGAAGCGGGTCGCGCGCGTCAGCTCCTCGGCGGTCGGAACAAGTCCCTTCAACACGGCGCGCGACCGGTCTGCGCCATAGGTACCTTGCTGCAGCATCGGTAGCAGGCCGCCCATGCCGACAGCATCGGCGGCCGCCCGCTGCGTCACAGCGCTGCGCTGGCCCGCGATGGCACGCATGAGGCGCATCTGCGTGCTGTAATAATCGACCGAGCCGTCCTTGTTGCGCTGGATCTGCACGCCCATCTTTTGCATCAGCACCAGAGCAGCCGGATTTGCGCCGTTTGCTGCCGCCCGGATAGCATCCTGCGAGGACGTGATTGCGGAATCGAACTCGCCCGCCGACACGCCGGCGCGCTTCGCAGCAACGTGCCAGGCAGCGAGGTCCTGGGCATTCATGCCGATCAACTTCGACGTCTTGTTCAGCGAGAAACCGAAGGCGCCGAATCGCGACGTCAGCCCGACGATGCCGGCAACCGTGCCGGCGGCGCCGATCGCGGCGAGGCCGGGCACGAGTTCGACCACCTTGTCGACGAGCGTGTGGGCCGCGCGCGCCGCCGAGTTGAGCCCCTTCGTCAGTTTCTCGACGCTGCGCTGGCCGACGGCACCGATGTTCGCAAACCGCTTCTGCGCCTTGTCGACGGGCGCCGTCACCTTGCCGAGCGCATCCTGGATCTTCTTGATCGTCGCAGTGGCGGCGTCGTCTGCCCGGATCCTGATAACGAAATCTTCAGACATCGCCCTTTTCCTTCTTCAGCATCATTGCAGCGTGGTACGCGTACTCACACACCTCGCTCCACGTAAGCGCCATCGTCTCGCTCGGCTGCCAGCGCCACCACCGTTCGACTACCTTGACCTGGTGCTCCCAGTCGACAGGGAGCCCTACGAGTTTCCCTCGGGGTCATCCTCATCCGGTTCCTGCGGCGTCAGGAAGAACAGCAGATACTCCTGCGCCTTGTAGAAATCGGTTGCGGCGAGGTTGTCGAGTCCCTTCATCGGGATACCGGACTGCTCGCTGATCAGCGACTGCATTGCCTCGAGCGCATCCTTCGTCGTGGCAAGCTTGATGAACGAGCGAATCTGGCGCAGGTTCGGCTGCCGCAAATTCAGCTCCGTGTGCACCTCGTCGCCATCCTTGCCGCCCTTGATTGTGATGTTCTCCGAGAGCGGGATTTCGATGCTGACCGGCGGCCGCTTGCGCTGTTTGGTTTCTTCCGTCATGACTTCCTCGTTACGCGGTTTGCTCGGTGACTTCCGGGCCTTCGAACGACACTTCGAACGTAGCTTCCTCGGTGTCGACTTCTTCGGCCTCGACGGTCCCCATGTTGCGGCCGGTGACGATCTTGCCGTTTGCCAGCTCGAGCACGACGGTGGAGTTACGCATCGCGTTGAAGTCAGCGATCGACAGGCCGCCCGAATCGCGCAGCGACATCTTGATCGAGCCAGCGCGCGGCATCTCTTTGAAGCCATGAAAGCCATCTTGGCCGATCAGCGAGTCGCGCTTGACCTTCGCTACGCTGTAGCGCGCCTTGCCTTCGAGCTGGTACGTCACGCCGTCGATCTTCGCGTTGGTGATCCCGGCGAGCACTTGGCTACCCGACATGTGTTTCTCCTGAAAATGGAAAGGCCGCCCCGAGGGGTGGCCGTCTCTGCGCTGCGGGCAGCGTTACTGCAGTCGGAACTGCACCAGCGTCCGGAACGTCCGCATCTGGTTGACCGGCGTGCCGGGCCAGAGAATGTCGACCGTGTTCGGGTTGACCGTGTTTTTCTGCACCACGAGCGCTGCCGCGAATGCTGCCTTGCCCTGCACGAATCCGGCGTCAACGCGCTCGTTGTAAAGGGCGATGATGTCCGCCTTGATCGTGCTCGGCGTGACGAGGTTCGAGCCCGCCGGCGGCCGCGATCCATCGTCGGCCAGCTTGCTCCGGGCATACTTCGACGAGAGCATCGCTTGCATTGTTCGGATCTCCAGCATCAACTGGTACATCGTCTCGACTTCCAGATAGCTGTCGTCCGCAACGCCCTGCGCGTTCTTCTGGTAGGTCGTGACGATGTTCTCGGTCATCACGGTGCCGTCGTCGGCCACCGTGAATGTCGACATGCCGTCGAATAGCAGCGTATTGCGCAGGGACGGTTGCCAACGCTTCGGCACTGGCGGCGGCAGAATGCCGTTCAGGGGCAGCGACTGCAGCGGGACACCGGGATCGGCTCGCACGCTCACAGCCGCCTGGCCAGCCAGCGCCGCCGCCCAGAGCCAGCTCGGCGACGGGCTGCTGTCAGCAGGGAGCAACGTCTCGTGCTGATTGTTTCGCGTCAGGCCGAGCGTCGTCGACGCGCCGAACGTTCCCGAGAAACCGCCGAACGAATGGCCGTAGATCTGCTCCTGGTAGCTCCAGCGGCCAGTCTGGTCGTTCAGCAGCGCCTTCACAGCGTCCAGCGACGTGACGTCGTTGTAAGGGTTCGCGATGAAGTCGAACGATGTCATGCCGAGGTTCGCCAAGGCCGTCGTCAGCGACGGATTCGTCGCGCCGCCCGTCATCGCCGCGATCGTGTATGCCAGGCCGGCCGGGAGCACCTCGCCGGCGACCGTGCCGCGGTAGTTGAACTGGAGCGCGATCTCATTGCCGCACGCACCCTTGTTCACGGCAGTGACGGTAACGACACCAGCGGCGGCCGAAGCGGTAACCGGGATGCCAGCCACGGCATTGATGGCCGCCGCCACCTCGGTGGCGAGGGTCGCGACCGTATCGCCGGCCGAAACGGGAACCGTCACGAGCTGGTCTCCGACATAGAGCGACAGCGTGCCGTTCACCGATGGCGATGCCGTGAACGTGATCGAGCCGGTGGCCGCGGTGGCCCCCGCGGCGTCGGAGACCGGCAGCATCCACACCTCGCCGAACGAATCGTTCAGGCGGTATTTGGCGACCATGTTCGCCAGCATGGAGTTCGGGCCGCCGGCCGCCTGCGCGTCGCCGATGCTGCCACAGATGATGGGCACATTCGGCGTCGCGGTGCCGGCCGCGGTGATCTGGCCGATGACGAGCGCGCGTTGCGTGCTCGCACCAGTGTTCGCCTGCGAGTTGTCGAGCTCGAAGACGGCACCCGGCAGCCGATAGTTCTGCGGGATGACATTGAACGGGATGGTGCTCATGCCTTGTCGTCTCCGGTTACGGCGCGGGCCGGCGCCGGCGCGGCCGCTGCGGGCTGCTCCACGCGCACGACGTCGCCGTCGTTGAGGATCCGGTTCCAAACCGGGCTGTCGTCGGGCACCTCGATGCCATCGGCGGACAGCAGCTTCTTCGTGAAGGGGTCGCGCACTTGCAGACCCGGGGCAGGTTTCACGCGCATGCGGCGCTCCTACGAAATGGGTTGTTGAAACGGGATTGAGAACGCTGGGGCGACCGTGCCATCCGGCATGGCCACCGTCACGTCAATGCCCTCGAGCGGCGTAGACGCTGATGGGTAGAATTGGCACGCGTCCTGCACGAACTCGAGATCCAGATCGAACACGAGTTCGCCGATGGGCGATTGCCCCTCTCGGGACACGTTGATGGTCGAACGGAAAGACGGGTACTGCTGGATCAAAGTCATGATCGGCGGGAAGTTGATCAGTGCCTTCTTGATCTGCTCCCGAAGCACCTCGAGTTGTTCCTCGACATCAGCCGCAGCCGCATCGTCGGTTTTTGCCGCTGACTGCGCGCGCGCCGTAACACGAAGGCTCGTCGTCACCGTGAAGGCCGGCGCGCCGTTCGCCCCCCAACCCTGCCCGCTCTCGTTCGGCGTCTGCACGAGCAGTACCGGATAGGTGTTGTCCCAGGTCGCCCATGTACGGGGTGAAAAGACGTTCGAGCCGGCAGATGTAGCGCCGTCGGCGAGCAGCCCGCTTACCGCCAGCTCGCGCAGATCGCGGGAAGTTGTCATATCAGACCTAGATCGAGATAGGCCCATTCGAGACCATCGTGCGCAACGTCCTTCACCACGTAGGTAACCGCGCCCACCTGTGCCCTGTCGCTTTGCTGTGGTGCCGACGGGAGTTGAGAGACCTGCAGGCCGAGCGTCGCGACAGTGATGTTGGCGTCCGCCGTACCGTCCTCCCCGAACGTGTGATCGGTGATGAGAGTGAAGATGCCGAGCACCGGCACGCTGGTGCCCGACTGCGGGAGATAGATGATTGGAACCTGATCGCCGAGCGCCGCACTGATCGCGGCGTTCAGCGTTCCGTCGAAGTCGATCACGTCAGGCTTCCAGGCGCCCGCTTTGCAGCATTTCGGGGCGGGTGCAGATGTGAAGGGGATACGAGTAGCCCTCGACCTTCCACCACGCATTGCGGTCGCGATCCATGATCGGAATCATGTACATCGGTTTGCCCGGGGTATTGACCCACTCGAACGACTCGCCGGGCGCCAGTGCGCGGCGGAATACACCGGGCGCACCGACCGGGAAGAACTTGACCTTGTCGTCCGGAATTTTGATGCTGGTGTTGTCGTCCGACCCGCGATAGTTCATCCAGTAGATGCCGGCGAACTTGAAAGTGTCGAACGCTGCACCCTGGCTATCGTCGCGCAGATCCGCGGCCGCCGACCAGTTCAAGAACGTCCGGATCACGTCGGGATGGTTGACGAAATCGTCGTAGAACTGGTCGCCGCACATTGCGTAGATCCGGGTCGTCGGCAGCCACGCGCCCTGGGCCTTGCGCATCATTGCGCGGCGGATGGTATTGCAAATCGGCCGGATGCTATTGGGCGTGCCCGCGGCAAGGTTGAAAGGAACTTCCTGCGCGGGCGTGATGCCGAATTCGTCGAAGAAGTTGTAGATCACCGACCCCGACGCGTCGAGGAGCAGCCCTTGCACCGCGCCGACCCGGTGGAATTCCCACGTGTACTCGATGTTTCGCAGAATGCCTGTCGGGCCGCTGACCCGGCGCGCGAGTTCGGCCTGGAGTTGCATGAGCTCGGATTCCGTACCAAAGGCGCGGATGTCCTGAATTTCGTTCGCGTAGATCGTGTCGTCGTGCATCAGCCGCGGCACTTTGAAGTATCGCGCCGCGCGAGTCTCCGTGACACGCTGCGTGCCTTCCGCACCGCGCGGCGTCGTCGGAATCAGAATCAATTGCCCTTGACGCTGTTCGACAGCCAACACGGTATTGCGGATCGGCTCGTCCTCGAAGATATCCAGATCGCCGAGCCCCACCGGCTGGTATGGATATTTGTCGACCGCCGCGGTGAGCTGGATGGTCGAGAAAGCATCCTGTTGGAACACGTTCAAACTGGCCATTATTTGGCTCCAGAAATAATAATGGCCGCGAACGCGGCCAATTGACAAGCGACGAAACTGAATGCGTCGAGTTAGCGGGTGATGATCCCGAGTGCGGCGAGCTGCCCCTTTGCGGCGTTCATCTGAGCTGTCGTGATGCCGGGCGGCCAGATCAGCTCACCGCCGTTCACCTCGGCATCGCGAACCACTGCGAGCCCGGGCACGTCTGCCAAGGTGGCATCGTATGTACCGAATCCGATGCCAGCCGCGATTTGCGTACCGTCGGTTGCGGTCGGGTTCAGCGGCACCAGCGACGCCGAGAGGAGCGAGACCGTGACATCGAATTCGTCACCCACGACGAAGTCCGTTGCACCGTCTGCGACCGCGAACTTGATCTGGTCGGAGAACGTCTGGCCGACGACGACGTCGCCAATGACATCGCCGGTAGGATCGAACACCCGGAACGTGCCGCCGTTCGCGGCGGCGATCGTGCAGCGCACGACGTAGACGCCCGCCTGTGCATTCGGCAACACCGGAGTCGAGGCGTCGAGCGTGAACACGCCGTTGCCCGTATTGCCGGCCTTCGCAGCCGCGGCGGCGGTGCCGGCCGCCTTTTTCGCAACCACTTCGCCTGGGAGATGTTTCACTGCACCGCTGAACGTCATCGCATCGCGCGATCGGTGGCCGCGCGCTTCGGACACGAGAAAGCCACCGTCGTGCCGGTTTTCGAGAAGAGGTGTCTGAGCCATGATCGGATTCCAGAGTTAGAGAGAGGAACGTGCTACCGCTGCCTAGCGGCGTCGTTTTGCACCGGCCTTCTGGAACGCGACGTCCCAACTGGCCGCGATCGACTGCTCGCTACTCATGCTGCGATCGCCATCGATGCCGAGGTTCGGGTTCTGCCGCCGGCCGCGACTGCCTTCCGGTGCCGGCGCGCTGTCGAGAACCTCGATCGCCTCGCTGCGCGGCATGGACGAATTGAACGCCAACTTGCAGGCGAGAACCGGATTTCGACCCGCACCTTTACTGGCAAAGATTGCTGCGCAACGTGCGCGCTCGCGGCGACGCGCACGAGCAGCTGCGCTATTGCCGCGCATCTCTTCCTCGTCGTCGTCATCCTCGTCTGCACGTTCGTCGTCATCGTCTTCCGACGCGCGCTTGCTGCGCTTGCCCTTGCCGCTATCGCGCTGGTCGTCCTCCTCGTCTTCGTCTTCATCGTCGTCGGTGGATGCGCGCTTGCCGCTCTTGCTGTTGCCGTCTTCGCGATCCTGCTGCTCGTCGTCATCGTCTTCCGATGCGCGCTTGCCGCGTTTGCCCTTGCCGCTGTCGTCGTCCTCCGGACGATCGTCGGATGCGCGAGAACCGCGGGCGAGATGGGCAAAGCTCAACCCACCTCGTGACATGAGGTTGCGTAACGTATTGCTCATTGGATTTACCCTGATGGTGGGAAGAATCAGCCCAGCTCGTCGAGCAGGGAAGCGAAGGCCTCGTCCGGTGCCATGACAGCATCGGCGAAACCAATTTCGACGCCAGCAGCGCCGAGGAAAGTGCCGGCCTCCGTGTCGCGCACGAGGGCCGTCTTGAGATCGCGGTTGCGGGCGACGGTCTTGACGAAGATCTCGCCCATTTTGTCGACGTCGGATTGGAAGCGGGACAACGCGTCCTTCGACAGCGGATTGAACTCATTGCCATCGGCTTTCTTCGCGCCGTAGTGGATGAGTGTGACATTGATCCCTGCCTTCGAAAGCGCTTGCGACATGTCGACGTGCATGCAGATCACGCCGACGCTGCCAGTGCCACCAGTGCGCGGCACGATGATCCTATCTGCCGCACTCGCGATCGCGTAGGCGGCCGAATAGGCGCTCTCGGTGAGCACAGCCCAAATCGGCTTACGTCCACGTGCGTTGTAGATCGCGTCGACCAAGTCGAAGCATCCCGCCACCTCGCCGCCTGGCGAATCGATATCGAGCATGATCGCGCGCACGTCCGGATCGCCAAGTGCCATGCTCAGCAGCGCGCGGATCCCGTCATACCCAGTCATGCCGGAATATGGTTCGAGCGTCCCGAGCTTGTGCACGAGCGTTCCTTCAATCGGGATTCGCGCAACGCCTTGCGCTACGTCGTAGGGCTTGTATTGCGCTTCCTCGCTGTCGTCCTCTTCGTCGAGAAAGGCACGCGCGCCGCCGTTCGCCAGCTCAAGCGCCGATCCATCACCGCGAAAGAGATGCGAGATGCCGAAGCGGTCAGCAAGCGCCGCCATGACGACTTCAGCCTTGTGCGGCAGGATCGCAATCGGCACATTGAAAAGTCGCGTGGCCAGATGGGGATAGTTAATCATGCAGCCTTCGGCTCTTCGGGAGGTTCATCGGTGCGCGACGCAACTTCGCCGCCGCCCCATTCGGGCAGAGGCATGCCGCGTTTCTTGAAAGCTTCAATTTCGATCTGCCGCTGGTCGATTACTTCTTCCCAGTCCAGCCCTTGTTCGGCGGCTTCCTGCTTGAGCGTCGTAAGCGCCGCGTCCATCTTGAGGATGGAACCCTGCGGCTCTTTTACTGGATCCACCCAGCCACGTGCGGGCCCGAGCCATGAACAGGCAGCGTAGGCAGTGGCGGCCTCGATAAAGTCCGGCGCGCCCTTCGGCAGCGGCAGTTCATCGTTCTCCATCGACTCCCGGAGCCACACTGCATACATCGGTGTCGCAGTCCCGGCGGAAAAGTCGAGCCGCCGGCGGATCAACGTCTTCCATCCCTCGAGCATCGAGCCGCGCATGTTCGAATAGTTGCTCCTCGACCAATCCTGCGTCACCTGCTCGATCGGGACGCCGAGGGCGGATGCCACGCATCCCTGCATCTCGTGGACGAATTCCGTAAAGCCGTTATGAGGATGGTCAGACGCAACTGCCTCGATTTTCTCGCCGGGGGCAAGCGCCGGCACGCGCACGCCGTTGAACATAGCCGGCCGCTCGTCGTTCCACTCTTTTCGCAAGCTCTGGTAGAACTTGAGCTCATGATCGCCGGCGACTGCATCCTGAACTTCAGCGGGGTCATACGGACTGGTTACGTATGTGCCGATCGATGCAGCAAGGGCCGCGGCCTGCAACTCGATGCCGTAGTAGCGCGCGAGCATCTTCGCGTGCGCAAGCACGGGAATGAACACGCCTATTCCGCGGTTCTGTCCCGCGCGATCACGGTCATAGTCGTGAATCACCCGACGCCAGCCGTCATCGTCTTCCCTTTCGACGCGCTCCCATTCCATGCTTTCGACTGCGTTGTACCAGTCGTTCTGGTGCGCCCGGCGAATGTGATACGCGATCGGCACGCCGTCGTCGTCTACCTCCACCCCGCCTCGCAGATGCTTCGTATCCAGCATCTGCATCGGATTCGACAGGCGATCCGGATCCACGACGAGAAAGCAGGTCGCGTATTGGGCAGCACCGCGGCCGACGCGCTCGGGCTTCCAGTAGTTCACGACCAGGTCTTCACCATCGATCAGTTTGTGACGAAGTGCAAGGCGCAACTGCTGGGAAACAGTAAGCTGTCTCGACACGTCGTTGTAGCGGCCAAGGTCGTTCGAGAACATGCGCCAGCGCGCCTCCGCGGCGCTGGCGAATTCCTTAGCCCACTGGATATCGAAGTTTGCCCCGCTGATGAGGCGCAATGCCCGATAGTCGGGGGCTGCGGATAGGCGGAGCGAAGCACCGATCGCGCTATCGAGGATCCGGGTAATGCCGCCGCTCGACCGACCGTCGTTGCGCACCTGATCGCGCGAACGCGCAACCATCCGGTCGCGGAATTGGGTGATCTCAGCATCCGGCGAGCGAATCCATGGCAGCCATGCCCCCATCTCCTGCGTCTGCCATTCCGCAGCCTGGTAGGGGAAGAACGACGCACCGACCTGGCTTCGCAGCGGCATGCCGTCGGGGTAGTCGGCACGTGCACGACGGATCGGGTTGCCACCGGCGTCGACGAGCGTGATCTCTTTGCTCATCAGAATACCGGCGTGATGTAGCGACGGCGATTCAGGCGCACGCCAGGATTGAGCGCCTGCTGCAGCTCGGCGATAAGCATGCGCAGGTTCGCCATGTCGGTTTGCTGGAATGTCGCGCTACGCGCGCCGCCGCCCTGAGCGTAGGAGACGGTGACCAACTTCTTCCCCGTTCGCAGATCGATATAGGCCTGCTGCGCAGCGACGAGCGCGGCCTGCAGCTGCGCGTCGCTCATGCCGTAATACGGCGAGCTTAGATCGGTAGTGGCCATAGGATTTAGCGGAAACGGTGAACTGCTGATTTCGACTTCTGCGACGCGGTGCCGGGCGTAGGCGCCGCCAGTGGCGCGCCAGGCGCAACAGCGGGGGGTCCCGCGATGAGCGTTGAATTCGTGTCCCAGGGGGCCGCCCATGATGGCGGCTTGGCCCAGTCGATCTGGGCAAGACCATGCAGGTGCGCCATCACGTGCGTGAGCACCATCAGGTCGAGCGCTTCGTTACGCCGGCTCTTGATGGATTTTTCCCACCTACCGTTCTTCATGCGGGTCTCAGCAGTCAACTGCTCGAACCAGAGGTGAGGTTCTTCGGGAGACCGCAATGCATACGGGAAGTGCACATACCACTCGCCGACGTCTGCTTTTTGCAACTGGCCGGATAGATCGTCCTTGAAGCTGTTCGGATTGAACTGAGCTACGGGAACGGTGCCGCCGGCTGCCGCGCGGTTCGATTTACGCGCAGTGTCCGGGTATGTCACGACCAGCCTTTGCGCGAGCAGCGCGCTCGCGCCCTTCGTCGGCAAAACCGTCCACGCGTCGCGCCCGGCGATCTTGCCGATCAGCCGCACAACGCCGTCGATCTTCCTCCAGCGGCGCCACGCGGAATACGCCTGCTGCGTAACCCCCGCTTCACCACCGCTATCGAAACCGAAAGCACGTATCGGCATGCGTCGACGGCTACCGTCCGACAGTGGGTAGGTTCGATTGATAAGCTCGAGGAGTTGGTCCCAGTCGTCAGCATTCGTCGCGGGATCGCCAAGCAGCCGGCCTTTATCGATCACCCAACTCTCACCGTTGACGCCCCAACCGCGAACCAGCCACTCGAAGCGGCCGCCATTCGCGTCGACGCCGGCGGTCAAGAAGCGAACGCCTTCTGGCACTTCTGCCAGCTTGAGCGCCGCCTCGGCGCGCTCGGCGAGCACGTTCGCGTCGATCGAGCCCGTACCACGCTTGGGCGTGTACAGAAATCCCCATTGCTTGGCGATGACCTGACGGAGAGTCTTGTCGTCGCCGTCGACCTCATACTCGCGCTCGGCTTTCGCTTTCGCGCGGGCGAGGCCGCCAATGCCGCCGAGAATGAATGGCGACATGGCGCCGACGATCCAAAAGCCGGCACTGTCGCGCGCCACCAGCTCGCCGGTCACGACACCTTCCTGCGATATCTCCTGTCCGTCGCCTACCCAACCGCCGAACGGTGACCGATACGCGGCGAGGTTCATCGCACGGCGCTCGCGGTCTTCGATCAGGCACCCGTTCACCGGACAGACCAAGCGAGCCTTTTCTTGAATCTCGTCGAGGCTCCAGTCGTCCTGATAATGCAGAACCATGTATCGCGCGGCGATCGGTACCGGGCTCGACCATGCACCGCAGTGCGGACACGGCCAGTACCAGACACGCCTGTCGCTGTCGCCGTACAGTGCCATGATGCCGGCGGTCCAGTCACGCTCCGGCACCATCCCGCGCGCGCGGTCAGGGTGACTCATCGCGAGCAGCATCGATTGACGCCCGAACGTCTGGCGCCGAACGTCCAGCACGGCCTTGATGTCGCCGAGAGACTCCGGATATGCGTCGACCTCGTCGGCAACGATGCGTGGCGCCGACTTATTGATCAGATTGTTGTCATTAGCCGAAAGAAACTCGACGCGCATCGCATCGAACATCTTGAAGTGAAGCGAATCATCGACCGGCCTCGACCCGAGCTTCATCGCCATCTCGGCGTGACTTCTGATCTGCATGTTGATCCGGCTCTTGACGAACGCCTCTACCCCAGGATCCGTCTGCATGTACCAGAGCATGTCGCCTGGATCGTTGGCAACCGCCTTGAGAAGCCAGTTCTGCGCGATCTCCGTCTTACCAGACTGGCCCGGACCAACGACGACGGTCGTCAGATAGTCGAGCCGCGTCAGCATCTCCATCGGAGCGACGAGATACGGCGCTTTCTCGTGGTGCCAGCGCCCAACGAACCCACCACCTTGATTCGACAAGCGGCGATTCATCGCTGCGTATTGCGCCACTGTTTCACGCTTTGGCGGGATAAATGCCGCTAGCGCCTCGCGCGCGATCTGGTAGGCGTCTGCGTAAGCGTTCTCAAGCATCGGGGCCCAGCAACACGTTCAGTTCGTCGACCATCGTCGCGCGAAGGTCGTCCGTCAGATCGCGGATTTCATCCGCATTCGACTCCGGCAGCCCGAGCTTGTCGACTACCTGGTCGGCCAGGCGGTCGAGGCCCTTGCCGAGGTGCACCAGCATCTTCGTGATCACCTGGCGCATTACCTCGGCCTGCACAAGCTCGCCGCGATCACGGCGCAGCTTGTCCTCGAGGATCTCGGCCTGCACCATGTCGCGCCGCTGGCGCGCGGTCTGTTCGCCTGAGTGCACGACTGGCTCAACGCCGGGTGGCGGCACAACAGAGTATTTCGCTCCGGGGTACGGATTGCCTGAGGCGTGCGGATCGCTGCGCTGATCAAAGTGCGAGGGCACCGCCGGCACCGATGTCGCCGCCGGAGTGCGCGATCCGCTTTCCAGATAAGCGCGCACTGTAGCGAGATCGAAAGCCCATCCGCCGGCGCGCGTGCCGCGCTGCGCGATCGGAAACTTCTCGTCGCTCTCGAGCCGACGATCCAACTTCGGCCGCGTCCAGCCCAACGCTTCGCAAAGCGCCGCCTTCCCGATCATCCCGTCGCTGCCCACCGGTGTAACGGCTTGCGCCTTCCCGCGCGTTTTTCCGCCTCCCGTCGTTACACCACGCTTCCCAGACGCTGCGGGGCTTTGCGCTGCGTTTGATGCCGCCATAGGTGTAACGTGTAACGGTTTTTTTTTACTCAATGGAACGGGAAAAACGGGCGCGCGCAATGCCCGCGTTTTCGCCCCCCCTCAGGAAGGACCCGCACCATTCCGGTGCAGGACCGGCCCGGCCCCCGATCCGTCACTTTCCTTTCACCTAGCTGTCAACTTCGCAGCGGCGAAGGCCTCGGCGAGATCGCGGTCGAACCAGCGAGAGACGACCTGCGAGGCCGTGCGTCCCCAATTCAAATGCTTCTTCACCGGAAGAGCGTCACCGAAGCGGATCAGTAGCTTGAGGTGACCTCGCCCATCAGGGCCTACTTTATTGAGCTTGCCAAGCCGCTTCCCACGCGCATTGAGATACGTCACGCGCTTCGTGTCGGTCGGGCGTTGCCACACGCCATTGATCGTGCCGTTGGCCGTTTTCACTGCGCCGATGAATATGTCCGGACGATTGCGCAGGGCCGCAAGCGTTCCGCGTGAAAGCTGACCGTATTGGTTTAGCTTGATGTCTTTCGGGTTAAGCAGCGCTCGGCTGTTCAGCTTGTGGACACCACCTACTTCGTAAGGCAGTAAATACGAGGCGGCAATGTCTTTCATGAATACGATCGCGATTGGCGCGGACTTGCGCGCGCGACGCACGCCGACTGACTTCTGCGTAAAGGGTGTCGGATGTTCAAAAGTCTGACGGATGTTCTCCGTCTCCGCTTCGCCTACTCGAGCCGCGGTCTTGTTGAGGGCCGTCGCAACGGCAAACGGCATTTGCTTGCGGAAACGCCTATCGATTTCGCGCTCAAACTCTTTCACGTTCGAGCGAACGCTAATCGACATCATGCCGGCCACGCAGCCGAACGAACATCGGCGTCGGGCTCTTGAGCGAAGAAAAGAATCGCGGGAATCGACATTGGCTCGCGACCGGGAGGAAATACATAGACCGCGACTTCATCCTCATCATCGTCGAACACTTCGACGATCAAGCCAGCGACAGGTTTCGGAAAAAACGGTGATCGCACGATCACGTTCGTACTGAGCCGCGGCTCCTGTGAGGCCACGGCCTTCGACCTGGATCTGCTCATCGCACACCTTACTGGAGCGCGCCGCCGGCGCGAATATTCGTTCTCAAAGACACGTGGAGAAACCGGGCGAACCAATGAAAAAGCCCCGCGCGGTTACCCGCCGGGGCTCTGGTCGCACCAATACACAGTGTCAGATTGGTCGCTATATTGAGGTCGAAAATCCCAAGTGTCAACAAGTTCCTGCTGCGTCACACTCCGATGAAGGGAAGCGCCGTCAAAATCGAGTCCGCCTTCTTCCGCGCCGACGAGAGCAGACCGTCACATGACTGGTCGGGCAATATGTCGCCTCCCACGTCAGCGTATTCCCCACGGCCCCGCGCCGCCGTCTTGCCGACCTTTCTTGCCGGCGCACCATCAATCCACCTTCGAATGACCTTCCAATGAGCGCCGGCGGTGTTCTCGCTGATCCCGCACTCTTTCGCGAGCGCCGACAACTCTACCTTCACGCCAAGCGCCTTCTCAACGAGTTTGCGGCGCAGCCGGTAATGCACAATGTGGCCCGAAAACAGGCCGACGGCGACCTGCTCGAGATAGCGGATCGCCCCCTCCCAATCGGGATTGGGCCTGTGCCCCGAACAGCACGGTCGATCGCAAGGACAGGGAATCGACCGGGGCGCGTATCGGCCCAATAACGCCGCCATTTCGGCGTCGGTCAGCGCTGTGAGCTCGCGGAGAATCATGCCGCCCTGTCCCGCCCCATCCATCCCGGAGAGACCAAGCCCGTTGCGACCGGCGGGAAACGCCAACCGGTTCATGGCGGGCCGATCCTGCTGCTGCATGCTGTAATTGAACGCGAAGATGATCGCGGCTTCCGGCGTGCGGAAGAGTTTTTCAATCGTTTCGGTCATTTCGCTTTTCCTCATAGCGCCGGCAGCGCTTCCCGTGTTTCCTTCCCTTTTTGCACACCATATGCACGCCTCCGAATGGATCTGGTCGAGCGTGGCTGTGTGCGCATCCCGTACAGTTCTGGCCTTCACGCCGCTCCAGAACCCGAAGGGGATCCCCGTATTCCCATCGTCTGAGGTCGCTCATGAAGTGGTGGCCACCTCCCCCGGCTTGCCGAAGAGCGCGATTGCCGCTGCGTCTCTTCGGATCTTGGTGCCGCGCTTACGCGCGTAGCTCTTTCTCAAGCGCGCCGCCATGTCAGCCATCCATACAGGGTCTTTTGCCTTGCGGCGGTAATACCGAGCAGCAGCAGCGCCACGTGGTTCCGGCCCGGGCTTGGGCGCATCCGGCCTTTTCCCCACCGCCCAAACGGCAGCTCGATATCCGCTTGCCGCCCGGGGCGCATACCTGCGGATGTAGATGTCCGAGCGAAAATCGGAAATAAAGCGCCTGACCGTATGCGGCGACACGATCGCGCGCTCAGCGAGGTCGGCCACGGTGCCAGGCTTCTCCTGCATACAAGCCTTGATGCGCGCCATCGTCGTCAGGGCAGAGAATTCGCGGCGGAGCGCGCGCCGGCTTGGCAGTCCCATGTCGTGCGCGTGCCGCTCAATGGCGCCGATCGTCCGCTTTGGAAAGAGGTGTGCGAAGGTCTTGATCGGCGCCGGATTCGCCCAGTGTTCGCGCAGCAGCCGCTCCTCTTCTTCGGGCCACGCAGGTCCCGATCCCTTGTGATTAGCCACGAGCCGCCCCCTGTTCAAGACCCATTTTGCGAGCGCGCACGGGAATCCATGCGTCCAGCGCGTTCGAATGAATCAGTTTCTTGTGCTCTCGCGCCGCCGGCCCTTGATCGAGCCATTGGTGGCACCGAAAACATCCAGGCACCGTGCGATCGTGCCTCGCCTTGATGCCCATGCCCTTGCCGGCCGACAGGCTGTTTTCATGGCATGGCACGACGGTCTCGTCCATCGGGTTGAGCGGGCAGATACCAGGCACGCGCAGGTAACAGGGTTCGCCTCGGCAGGCCGCAAGGTACTTCGAGCCCTCGCCTACCGTCGGCTTCTTGATCCGCTTCACGATCGCCTTCTGGCGCTTGAGCGTAGAGGTGCGCGTCAGGCTGCTGAAGGGCGAGCCCGGCTTGCGCTTGAATCCGGAGCGCTTCATGACGGCACCTTGCCGGAGTGGTGCCAACTGCGGAACGCCGCGGTATCGCTCGGCGCGTCGTAGCTGCCCCAATCGCAGGAGATCGCAACGCTGGTCGCGCCGGCCAGCACCATCACACACGGGACACCGTTCTCGGCGGTGATCGCCTTCACGACGTAGGGGGGAGCGATGTCGCGGCTAGGCGATGCATGTCGATCCATGAGCAGAAACGGCGGCGCAGCCATCACGGCGCACCCTGCGAGCACCCAGAGGAATTTCTGGTGCTCGGCGCCGGCAGCGAGTAGGCGCTTCATGCCACCACCTCGTCGGGCACCGTAGCGCCGAAGCGCTCCGACACGAAGACACGCATCGCAGCGATGAGCGCAGTTGCGCCAACGGCCGTCGCGCCGCGAGCGTGCAATGTGCCGCTCGCGCTACTTTCGGCGTTCCACAAAGCGACCCACTCGTCGACATCCCAAAACACCGCAATACGCTCGCGCGCGATGATCGGGCCGCCCTGCGCCCAATCGGTCGAGGGATGGAACGGAATCGAGCCGATCCTGTTTTTCACATGCTCGACCAGCTCAGGCGTCAACTTCTTCCCCTCGAACTCCGCCAGCAGCGCGCGACACGCCCAGTAATCGAGGAGCGTGCCCGACAGTTCAGCGACCTTCATGCCGTCACCTCGCCCTCGATGTCATCTGTCACAGGCACACCGCTGATCGGGCGCAGCCATGAATCGAGCATCGGGCCTTCTGTGAACATCCGGCCGTGATCGTTGAACCATGCCGTCTGGAACACACACCACCATATCGGGCGCTGATCCCATTCGGCGCCCGTCCCACGAGGCGGCACGAAGCGCACCACCTCGACGATCTTCCCATCGAGTGTTTTGCGCGGCCATGACGACGGCACCACGACGATCGCCATATCCCCAGGCTTGCAGTTCATTTGTCCTCCCCATTTGATTCGAATGACAGGCGGCCGCTTTCCGGGAACTCCGGGAAGGTCACCCGACGGTTGAAATGGACCGGCACGTCGAGCAGCACCGCGCCGCCGGGCGCGCGCCGCCAGCGCTCAGGCGCGGAGATCCAGCCGGGCAAGTGCGCGTAGGCCATGAATGAGATCCACGGCTTCGTGCGCCTGGTGAACCGGTGCGACCACGGTGAACGCGTCTTCGTGGTCATACGGATCAACTCCACGACCTGCAACTCGATCACACATGGCGGCCGCTCGCGCTGGGGCACGCCGTAGACTGTGAAATCGGCCGGGATGATGAATGTCAGGCGCATTGCTGTTGCTGGCGCTCCATAAATTGCACCAGGTCAGCGGCGATGAAAATCGGCAGCGACAGCGTCAGCGCGATGTGGTGCTCCAGTCGGGCACCCTTCGAACGCTCCCAGTCGGGCAGCATCACGATCCCGTCGCACAGCACCAACTCGCGGATATCGGCCTTCATGCAGTCGCGCCAGCATCTCGACTTGTCCGCATTGATTTCGGCCGGATTGACAATCTCGAAGCCAAGACCACGCAGGCGCGATGCCTCGGCGTGGAACAGAGGGAAGTTCAGGTCGGGAATCCCGGTCATCGGTCCGGCAAGATAGAGCTTCATCAGATCGTCACCATGTGCGGCTGGTCAGGTCTTCGGTACGCCAGCCACTGCCGGCGCGCTGGATCGCGAGGAAACGGAACGGGTACTGCGTCGCGGCGACCTTGATCTTCACGCGCGCGTCGTCAGTCCAACGCCCTTTCACTTCGCGAAATTCGAGAGAGCCCGACGCGGTGATGACCGGAAAGTCGGGCGTGTAGAAGGTGTTGTCAGCCAGGCGCAGCTTGAGTGCCTCGAACCGGAACCAGAGAATCAGGCCGGCGGCAAGCTCAGCGTCGAGCAGCTGCGCGTAAGCGCTCTCGGTCTTGTTCATCTGGCCACGCGGCTGGCGGCCTAACGCCCGCATGCGCTCAACCGGTGACGCAGGCGCGCCGCCGACAAGCGCGCCCAGCGCGCGATCAAGGCCTACGGGGCCGCTGGACGCCAACCGCGCCGCCGCACCGGCAACCTGGTCACGGATACGCGCAGTGCCAATGCGCCCATCCGAGACAGCGCTGCCGGGGAAATGGAGTGCACTCTTACGCATCGGCGCGCCCAGTGTCGGGGACCAGCTGGGCGCTCGCTTCCGCAAACCCAGCAAAGCTGACGATCATTCGCGGCCACGGTGCGTGGGCGTTCGAATAGTCCAGATTGGCCTTGCACCACGCGTTGAGGGCGAAGGCCTCCAGACCAGTCTCCGCCTCGATAAAAAGCGTGCCATCGGCACGAATCGTCGCCTTCATGGCCGCCTCACACGCCATAGTCGGCAGGCATGAGCGCCTCGCCGATCTGTTCACGGACCCAAGCGTAGAACCGCTCCGCACCGGTTTTCTCGGCGTGCTTCAGCACGTAGTCGATCCACGGGCCGCGGCCGCATGCGACCGCAACCAGCACGCGGTAGGTCGGCGACGGCTCATCTTTCTGTCGCGGGCGGAACCCGATCTTGGCCGCATGCGCCTCGACGGCATCGGCCGAAAGCCACCACTCCGCGGCGACAGCCTGCTCGACACGTTCGGCATCCGAAGGCGGCAGTGGGTCCTCCCAGCGCTTCTGATTCAGGTAGGTCAGCGGCGCCGGCTCGTAACCGTTCTTCCAAGGCGTCGTCAACTTCATGGCCTGCGTGTGGGCGATGATCACGTGCGCCTGCTCGTCCAATCCCCGGCGCTTCCACCGCTTCTCGCATTCCGCCTTGGCGACCTGCCGATCAGTACGCGGCCAGACGCTCCACCACTGCTCAAACGGGGTCAGCTTTTTGTCAACGGGGTTCGACACAGCCGTCGGCGGCGAAGCCGGCGACAAGGGGGTAAGGGGGTTCTTCTGTGAAGTAGTCTGTGAAGTAGTCTCTGTACCGTTAACGGAATGGGGTTTGGCCGGTTCGGGGGCAAGGGTTTGACCAGATGGCGAACTGGGGTTTTCCGACTTCGCGGACTGGACTTTTCCCATTTCCCGAACTGGACTTTTCCCATTTCGGGAAATGGACTTTTCCGTGTTCGGGGGTTGGACTTTTCCCACTTCGGACGAACCGGCCTCGACCAAGCGCTCGAGCGCGTCCTCGTCGATGCGGAAATAGATCTTGTGCTCGATGCGTTTCTCGGTCTCCACCAGCACGCCAGACGCCTTCAACGCCTTGCGCGCCGCCCGCTGCTCCTCATAGGTCAGCCCGGTCTCGGCCTCGAGCTCTTCAGACGTCTTATGCACGCCAAGCGCGCTTTCGGCCTTGTCCTGCCAGTAAAAGACCTGGCAGAAAAACACCGTGGCCTTGACGCCGCCAAGGAAGCGCGCAAGGCCCGGGTAATACGCGACAGGCCGGCCGATATCGCGAAGAAGGTCCGTGACTCTCACTTCGTCTCCACCGGCAGCTTGACGCGGTAACCCGCCGCACCCTCGATCATCGCGTACTCGACCAAGCCGTCGTCCATCAGGTGCTTCAGCTGATCGCGGACGCTGCTTTCGGACAGGCCGCACATGTAAGCGAGCTTCCGCACGGTGGGCGTGCATTCGCCGGTGGATTGGACTGCGAGGTGCGAAAGCGCCAGCAGCACGATCTTCTGATTCGATCGAACCTCGACGTCCCATGCCAGATTCTGGATGTGGAAGGACATTACACGGCCCCCACGATCGAGAGCTGGCGCGGGTCCGATTCCTGCACCACCGTCTCCCAAGGCGCGACTTCCTCTTGCCCGAGCACCCAACGGAGCGTGGCGGCAACATCACCCCGCGCCGCTGCGGCGGCCTGCTCGATCTGCTTGCGCGATCGCATCCGCGGCGCGCCGCCGTCGATCACAGCACGTTGCGCGCGGGCCTTGGCGTGGCCCTTGACGCCGTCTCCCGCCGCGACCAGTTCCTTCACCTTGACGCGCTGCTCCGCCGGGTCCATCTTCGCAAGCGCCTTCGCGTGCGTCAGGTTGATCTGGTCGGACTCGACAGCCTTCTGTACGTCGGCGCAGCATTCGAGCAGGCTGAGCGAATCGCGAACGGCCTGCACCGAGCAACCGAAGAGCATCGCTACTTCAGCCTCGGTGTAGTACTCGAGGTTGCGCGCCATTTTCCCCGCGCGCGACATCGGGGTCTCGGCCTGCCTCATGGCGTTCTCGCTGGCCACCGCGCCGGATAGCTTCTTGTTCCGCTCCTTGGGCTCAAACTTGCGCACAAACGCGGGGATCAGGCGCGGCTCGTCGCCACGATCGCGCCGGCGACGATTGGCCTCGCGGGCATTCTTCACGCGCTGGCGCCCCATCACCACTTCGATCGCTCCGGTTTCCGGGTTCTTCGTCACCTCGATCGGCTGAAGCACGCCCTGGAAGTCGATGTTGCGCACCATGGCCTCATTGAGCGGCCAGTGGACACGCTCGTCGTACAGCGGGTGTGTCTCATCGGTAACGAGCGTCAGGTCGTCCGGGTCGAACGTGAGCAGGTTGCCCTTCCCCTTCGCGCCGTATGCATCGATCGAATTCTTCGCCATTTACCTCTCCTTCTCAGTTGGATCACTCACACAAACCGTAGGCAGACGAGCACGCCGTGGCCGGCTCCGCGTCCGCGAGTAAGTCGTATTGGCGGCCGCCGCGCGTGGTCTTCGACCATTCGACAACAGCCTCGATCGTGCTGCCCTGGCCAGAGTGCGACTGCGTGCCAAGGTGAAAGAACGAGACGGGACTGCGCGGGCGGCAAACCTCGGACACAAGCCGCTCCCACGCGGCGATGCGCTCGACGTGCTCGGGAAAGCGCCGCGCGATCTCGCGGATCTCCGCTTTCTGCGCGTTGATGCAGGGCATGCAGCCGACGCGGGACATGCCCTCGCGGTACAGCGGGTTCGGCGCGATACCGGCCGCCGCGTGTGCCTCGAACACGTCGGCGACGTGCCAGCGCAGGATCGGCCGGAACACCGCGTAGTGGCCGCCGCGCCATTCGTAGTGCGGCAGCCAGCGGCGTGCCTCGCTCTCGTCAGAGCGCACGCCTTGCCACGACTCGACGAAGAATCCGGCATCGATCAGGCCGATCGCATATTCGGTCAGGGGGTTGCGCTTCAGGTATTCGGTGCAGAACTGACGCTTGCGCGACGGAAAACCGCCACGCACCATGCAGAGGTCAAGGAACGGGTTCCCCGTCGGATGCAGCAGCTCCAAGGCCCGCGCCGCCGCCTCGGGCGTCCAGGCGTACATGAACTCGCGATTGCCATAGACTGACGACTCGGGCTCGCCGGCGGCGAGCCGCGCCAGGTTCGCGCGCTTCGTCGCGAACTCGTCAGCAAAGTCGGCCCGCACCACGTCGACGGTGATGCCGAGCGCGCCGGGCAGGTAGTCGAGCGCGTAGGCGTAGGTGGCCTCGTGCTCGTTGCCGGTGTCCGCGAACACGGCGCGCACGCTCTCGCGGCCGTGCAGCTCGAGCGCGACGAGCAGCGTCGCGGTGCTGTCCTTGCCGCCGGACAGCGAGACGACGTGGAGGGTCTGGCGATCGGTCACGAGACCTCCAGCATCAGGCCGGGCTGCCGCAGGCGATCGCGCTGCAGCGGCTCGTAGTCGGGGTTGAGCTCGCAGCCGAGGAAGCGCCGGCCGAGCCGCTGCGCGACCTGGCCGACGGTGCCGCTGCCGAAGAACGGATCGAAGACGACGTCGCCCGGCCGGCTGCCGGCGAGCACGCAGGGCTCGACGAGCGCCTCGGGGAAGGTCGCGAAGTGCGCGCCGTTGTATGACTGGGTTGGGATCGTCCAGACGCTCCGGCGGTTACGCTCGGTCGGCATGATCGCCATCGCCTCGTCGAAGCTCGCGTTGTTCTTCACACGGGCCTTCGGCGATGCGTCGAAACCGTGGCCGAACCCAACACCAGTGCCCGGATAGACCTTGCGGCCGACGGCCTTCATGTTGCCGTTCGTCTTCGCGCCGCCGTTTGCACGCTCGCTGCCGATCTGCGCCTGCACGTTCTGCGACAGGCGCGCATGCGTGTTCGGGCTGACTGGCTCGAGGATGGCAGTCTGGTCGAAGTAGTACTGCTCGCTCTTGCTCGGCAGGAACAGGTATTCGTGCGCCTTGGTGCAGCGATCACGCACCGACTCAGGCATCGGATTCGGCTTGTGCCAAACGATGTCCTGACGCAGGTACCAGCCGGCATCCTGCAGCGCGAACGCCAGGCGCCACGGCTGGCCGACGAGATCCTTCGGCTTCAGGCCTTCGACGCGCACGTCGGAGCGCGGCACCGGTGCGTCGTCGCGCCGGCGGCTCGCCGTCATCGGCTTAGCCGCGACGCGACAGGCCTCCTGCGTTGCCTGACTGCCCTGAAGCGTGGACGAATCGTTCCCGATATTGCCGCCTCGGCGTCCGCCCGCGTAGCTGTCGCCCATGTTGACCCAGCAGGTGCCGTCGTCGGCGAGCAGCTGGCGCGCGAGGTCGAACACCTCGACGAGCGTCGCGATGAACTCGCGCAGAGTCGGCTCCTGGCCGATCTCGCGCGCCTTGTCGGGGTGGCCGTCGGACAGATACGAGCGCAGGCCCCAGTACGGCGGGCTGGTGACGATCGTCTGAACGCGCACGCCGTCGGCGATCATGGTGCGCATCAAGTCGCGGCAGTCGCCGCAGTGGGACCGGTCGAGCCAGATCACGAGGCCTCCCGCGCGATCGCCGGCAGTGGCTCCGCCGCCGTTTCAAGCGCCGCCTGCACGCGCTCGAGTTGGGCGCGCAGCCGCTGGATCTCGCGATCTGCGTTCAACCGGCGCGCCGCCTCGTGGCAGGCCTGGGCGATCACCATGGCATCCGCATTGCGGCGCAGGCCGAGCGCGGTCGCCAACTTGGCGCGCGCATCGTCGATCAGCGTGGCATCGCGCTGCGCGCGCTCGCGCGAGCGGGACAGGATCAGCTGCCGCTCGTCCTCCGCCTCTTTCGCGGCCGTTTTCAGTGCCTCGGTTGCGTCGTGCAGGCGATGCTCCGCCGAGAGCCGATCGCGCACCGCCTCGGCGACCAGGTCGCCGAGCTTCGCGCGCAGCAGGTGGGTGAGCTTCCATTCGCTCACGATCGCGGCGCGACCTTCGCGCTTAGCCCGCTCGATCTCCCGCGGCAGGCCATCGATGGTCAGCTTCACCCACGCGTCGCGCGGGAGGTTCTCCATGTTCTTCAGCGTCGGGCCCTTCAGCGTGCGCCAGCCATCGGGCCCACGCACAATAAGGCCGCAGCCGGCCGGGATGTCGTCCTTCTTGAGCAGGCCGGCCGGCGCGGCGAAGATCACGCCGGCGGCGAAGCGCAGGTAGGAGGTCCACTTCCCCGCCGTGACGTCGCGGCGGAAGTCGGCCACGCTGATCTTGCATTCGTAGGCGACCGGCTGGAACCGCGCGAACGAGCACGGCACCGAGTAGACGTCGGGCCGCGGCGAGCCGGCCGGGCCGAGCTGCATGTCGGTCCAGACGAGGCGGTCGGACGCGCCGCGCAGGTGGGCGGCAAGATCCTCGGCCAGGGCGTTGTGGGTCCAGTTCATGCGACCGCCCGTTGCAGTTGCGCCTCGTGCGCGAAGTTCGCGCGAATCAGTGCTTCGGCGACGTCCGGGCAGACGCTGTTGCCGATCATCCGGACCTGGGACGACTTCGACAGCGGCTTGCCGTCGACCTCGGGCGCCAGCACGTAACTGTCCGGGAAGCCCTGCGCGCGGGCGAGCTCGCGCGGCGTGAGCATGCGCATGCCGATGTCGACAATCGCGTAGTCCTCGCCGTGGATCGTCACCAGCCCGGAACGGTCGTGCGTCGGCACGGTATGCAGCGGCTCGGCCAGCGGCGCGCCGTCCGCGGTGCCGTAGTACTTCACCAGGAACGCGCGCACCTCGGCGTGGTGCGTACCGCCGGCGCTGATGGTGTGCAGCGGTTGGTCCGTCGGCTGGCCATCGCGACAGGTGCCGCGCAGCTTCACGAGGTGCGACACGGCCACGGCGGTGTCGGCCTTGCTGGTAATCGTCGCGGCAGGCTCGCCGGCGTCGCGCGGGCGCGATTGCGCGGCGCGGCCGCCGCAGCCGACCAGCTGCGCGGTGACGAGGTGGTGGTGGTCCTGCGTGGTGATGGTGCTCACCGGCTTTTCGAGCGGCGCGCCGGGCGATTCATGCCCGCCGTAGTGCTTCGCGAGGAACGCCGCGACGACGGCATGCTTCGTGCCGCCGGCAACGACAGTGCCCAGCGGCTTGCCGAGGCCGGGCACGCGCGGCGCCTGGCCGGGTCGCTCGCCGTAGCTGGTCTGGATGAGCGTGGCCGCGACGAGCGCCTGCTCGCCGCGCTTCGCCGTCGTGATGGTGGCGAGCGGCGCGCCGGCCGGCCGCGTGCGATCGTCGCCCTGATGGGTGATGTGCATGACCGTGGGCACGACGACGCCGAAGCGTGCGGCGCCGGCCATGACCGTGTGCGCCGGCTCATCGAGCGCCTGGCCGGTGCTGTTCTGCGCAAACTTGACGATGAACGGATCGGCGCTGTTCACGACGAATTTCATGATGCCGCGCGCGATGCGGCGCATCGTGGCGTCCTTCAGCGGACGCTCGCGCTCGAAGATCGACGGGCACGGGATCGTCCAATCGATGCAGTCGGCAGCCGTGCGCCAGGGCGCCAACTTGCCGGCGCGCACGGCCGCGCCCTTCGGGTCGCCATGCGTCGGCGTCGGCCACACGATCGGCAGCCCGTCGCGGCGCGCGACAAGGAAGAAGCGTTTGCGGATGGTCGGCGCGCCGAAGTCGCACGCGCGCAGCTCGCGATGGTCGACGGTGTAGCCCTGGCGCTGCAGCGCGTTCACGAACGAGCGGAACGTGCGGCCGCGGTGCTTCGGGCACGGCCGGCCATCGGCGCCGAGCGGCCCCCACGTCACGAATTCCTCGACGTTCTCCAGCATGATGATGCGCGGCTTGACGGTGGCCGCCCAGCGCAGCGCGATCCAGGCCAGGCCGCGGATCTTCTTCGACACGGGCTTGCCGCCCTTCGCCTTGCTGAAGTGCTTGCAGTCCGGCGAGAGCCAGACGAGCCCCACCGGCTGGTTGCCGGTGATCGCGACGGGATCGACGTCGAACACGCTTTCGCAATAGTGGGCGGTGCGCGGGTGGTTCGCGGCGTGCATCGCGAGCGCTTCGGCATCGTGGTTGATCGCGACATCGACCGGGCGGCCAAACGCCCGCTCAAGGCCAGTCGAAGCGCCGCCGCCGCCGGCGAAGTTGTCGACGATCAGCTCGCTGCCGAGGTCGAGCGTGTAGGAGGACAGGTCGCGCTTCATGCGCGCCCCCGCAGGATGAGCATGAGCACGCCGGCGCATGCCGCGCCGAACGCGATCCAGCAGATCAACGCTTTCCAGATCACTTTTCGCCCCCCCCGTTTCGCGTCCCAATTTGTCCCTGACCAGGCCGCGTTTCGAACTCGACAACATCCTTGTGCAGAACGCCGTAATGCCCCTTCAGCACCTGAATACCGAGGTAATCCGGCAGCGACACCCCCGTTGCAGCCGCTTTCATCGCCAAATCGGCCGATTCCGCCAACGGAAGCCTTACAGGCTGCTCGACGCGGTCGTCATTCATGCGCGCACCGCCGGCCCGTTTCGTCCCATGTCGGCACTGACACCAACCAAGCGAGTCGGCACAGTGTTGGAAAACCCAAGCAGCAGCAGTCGAGCAATACGCTTCAACGCCGCCGAGTCCGACTCGATTCCATAAACCGCTTTGAAGGCCTGCATCGCGTCATATTCCTCATCGGTCAGACGCGTTTTCACCTCGTTGCGAAATTCAGGACGCCTACTCATGGCAATTACCTTTTTCTGGTTTTCTCTCTACGGCTGCTACTTACAGGCCACTCAAGGGAACGTGCCCGCGAACGGCAGAAACATCGAATCAAGACGCAAATCAGCGCGCCGCCGGCGGGAACGGCAATACGTACATGAGCCACATGAACACGCAGGCGACGAAGGGGAAGACTGCCGCCCAGAAGATACAAATGAACAACAGCCCGAGCACGAAGTTGCCACCGGGTCGGTACTGTTTAGCGATGAAACGGATGATGGCCTTCATGTCAGCGAGCCTCCTCAGTTGCGAGCTCGGGCCAGATCGACGACCAGTCGTCCGGCCTGAATTCCCTATAGGGAATACCCGTGGCGCTACCAACAAGTACGCAGTTCTCAGGCCGCATCGGCTGCGTCGAGTGAAGCCACTTATGAACATGTGGCTGCTTCTTCCCGATCAAACGTGCAAGGGCCGATTGCGATCCGGCGATCTGGATCGCTTGGGTCAGGGCAGGAACGGACGGATTGGGCGGTTTCATGTCGCCAATCTATAACCAAAGTTATTCTTCGTCAAGAACTTTGGTTATTTGCCGCACTACAACCACGGTTATAAGATCGACCCCATGGAAAATCACGAATTCGGACGAAGAGCGAGGGAGCGTCGCGAGCTTCTGGGTCTGTCACAGAAGGCTGTAGCTGACTTAGTGGGAATCTCGCAACCGGCCATTGTGAAAATTGAGCGCGGCGGCTCTACGACAACCACAAATGGCTTCGCCCTTGCCGCCGCATTGGATACGACGCTCGAGTGGCTCGAATTTGGCGTGACGGTCGAAATCCAGGGTCCCGCTGGATGGAGCCGATTAGACGAGGCAGGGAAGGCGAAGACCGAGGCATTTATCAGCGGACTGCTGGCCCAATCCGTAGACAAACACTCTGTTGATGATGATCGCCCAACAGGCGACCTGCGGAAGAACAAGAGTCGTGCGCTTCGCGGCTGAGCGGCTCTAATGATTCATCGAGGAACGAAAAATTTCGCGTGACTACCGGCCGCCCGCCACGCGACGTAAAACCGAAAACAGGGAATTCCAGCGTCACATTCCAACTGCCGTCAGCTCGAAGTTCGTCTACGACGACCACGGTCCCAATGAGAATCTCGATCGTCGAGTCCAATACCCGCGCCAAGCCCCCCGGCTTGCACCGGAGCATTGTCCGTTGTTCGTTGTCGCTTGGCATCTCCACCCTCTCGTCGTGGCAGAACACTGTATATGTGTACAGTATCAGACCGGTCAGAAGTTCGCTAGACGGATCAGCATCGGTAACGGAAAACAATCGTGAACATGAACACGACCCCTGAATGCAGGTATGGTCACGGCGCGCTCGAGCTGATTGAGCGCCCCGGCACTGATCATCATTGGGCCTTCGTCGGCGTGAACGTAGTGAGCTTCACGGCAGGACACCCTGTCGGCGAGCCATTGACGAGCACTTCGTTCGACGGAACCGTCTATATGGTGAAATTGTTCCGATGCCCCAAGTGCGGCTACGTCGAGGCGTTCGACACGGAGGCGACGAGCAATGGCTGAAGGAAAATTGATCCAATTCCCAGGCAAGGTTGACAGGTCGGGCCGGCCGCCGGATGATCCGCCTATGGAAGCCCGAATTGCAGCGCTTGAAGCCGCCAACCTTGAAACTCGCGATCGACTCGCGAGGATCGAGACTCGTCTTGAGGGTGTAGCTACTAAGGAAGATTTGCACCGAGAGATCAGTGCTCAGACTTGGAAGCTCGTGAAGTTCGTCTGCGGATTCGGTACTGCCCTTGTCACCGCAGCATATTTCGTCGCGAAGTACGTACATTGACTCCGGCCGCCGTACGCCGAAAGCCCCGCCTCGAGCGGGGCTTTTCATTTATTGCGCGCCTCGAACCCCTCTCGCCAGAGCGTCGCCCCTACTGACGTCAGGATCGCGATGTCTTCATCGTCAAGGCGGTCCCACGCGCGGGCCAGCCATCCAGCGAATCCCGCGCACGTGTATTCCAGGTCAACCGTCGCGCGACCTTCTACATTCAAGCGCTCGAAAATCGTCAGCACATCTTCGGGTGACATGGTCAACTCCTGGGCGGAATTCGCCGAGTCTTTCCGCCGCTACTCTATGCCGTCAAGTCTGTAGTGGACCACGGTGGGCATGTTCGGATTGGCCTCGCGCTCAATCCTTTCACTTTGCAAGTAGCCTCCTCGGGCGATCGTGTCCTGGCAGTTGACGATGGTCTGCGCAGCGCTTTCGCGAAGTAATTTGTTTTCATACCCCGAAATTTGGGCGACTCTTTCATCTTTCGCGATCGCAGCGCGAGCGATGGCGATCTGCTTTCTGCACCCATCCACCCTTGCAACGGCTTGCGATTTGATATAGGCCGGAGAAACTTTCAACGCTGCATCTTCTGCCTGCCTTTTCTTTTCGGCCGCCACAATCGCTTGCTTTCTGGTCTCATCCTCCCGAGCTGCCGCCGCCAGCCTATCCATCCTTCCGATGAAATTGTCCGCGATATCGCTGCTCTCCGGTGCATATTTGACGCCGGTTGCTACCTCTCGCCAGAACTCATCGTTATATGAATCTGTTTGCACCCCGGACTTATTCCCCCAATATCCAAATTTGTAGACTTTTGCCGTCGCGGTGTAGTACGGGTTGCCGGCCGGGCTTTTCCTTTCGGAAAGCAGCAGGAAACCACTCACTCTAATGGTTTGCCCGATGTCTAACAGTGAATAATCGGACGGCGATAGGAGCAGTCCTCCCCGAGATGCATCGTCCGGCGCCCAGTTCTCGCGAGGAAAGACACATCTCACCCCGCTGAGCGCAAAGCCATGGCACGCAGTCTCCACGTCTGACGCAGGCTTTAGAAGAACCATCGGCACCTCTGCGCTCGACCGGTTATAGGGAAGGTCGACCTTTGTCGCGCATCCAGAGCAGACCGATAAGGAAGCGGCGAAAACGAATGCCAGCAACTTACCCTCGCCGCATCGCCTTGATGTCGTAGCCATATCTCTCTCGCTTGTCATTTTTCCGCTCAGCGCCCCGCGCGCTGCCTTCCGCATTCTACTCATCCACCTTCTTCCTCACATCGATCATCCCGGAGCGCTGTTACAAATTTCCGATCGACCGATAACTTTTGTTATTGACATCACCATAACCATGGTTATACTTCTACTCAACGCAGCGCCACCCGCGACCAGCAACACCGGTCGGCAAGGTTCGGAGCGCCGGGAGCCGGGCACCTAGATAGACGATGCCCGGCGAATGGCAGGGCTGACTACGCCTGCGATCGGATGGGCTGAATCGGATCGGGACGCGGTGGCACTTCAGTCGGCTGCGGTCTCGTCGGTACGTGGAAGCTCGGCCCAGTAGTGAAGTTCATCGGAAGGCTCCTTTGCAAAAAGGATTGTTGGTTTGCCATTACCCGGGAAGGTCCGGCAAATCAATTATCTGCGAAGGAGTCTTCCTCCAATCAACTTTCGGGAGATTTTCGAATGACGTTCAAGCTCAACCTCAACGACAAGGTTTCGATCGCTGCGAGCGGGGAAAAAGGCGAAGTGATCGGCCGTGCTGAATACACGGAAGCGCATAACGGCTACCTCGTTCGCTATACGACGGCTGACGGGTGCGCAACCGAAGCCTGGTGGAACGAAGGCGCCCTCGCGCCGGCCCCCGACTTGTCGAAGCTGTAATCCAAGGCGCATACGCCGGAATCCCGGCGTATGCATGTGACCCACTCACTGATAAGCCCCGCCAATCGGCTCGCAATAGGGTACTGACATGGACGAAGCACTAGCGGTTTTCGGCGCGCTGACGTTAATCGGCATTGCATTCGGCCTGATCTGCTATTCGGGCATGAGTGCGCTGCGTCGAGATCAACATCGCCGGGACAAGTAACTCAACAGAACACTCAGACGGGACGCCTGGAAGTCGTCGAGGCGACTTTAAATAGCCCGTAAACGCTCACCGTTAGCTGTATCAGGCGTCCCCTCTAAGTGCTCGATTTCTCTATGTGGAGATTAATAATGCAAGCTCGATTTACTTGGGATTTGAAGCCGCGATTGAAGCGCGTTCTCAACTCGAAACAGCGATTCGCTCGACTCCGCAACGCTATCGCCATAGCTTGGCGTTTCCTCCGGGTCGCGCTCGAAATCCTCGGCGGCATCTTCCTTTACTTCCTGATCCTCGGCTATGCGCAATACATGGATCAGCAAGCGGCTTCGCAACTCGCGTGCGCATTCGCGCGGTGCATGTGAGGCGGAAAGCATGCTCCCCTTGATCGACGCCGCCAAGCTCCTCCAGGGAGTGAAGATCGCGGCTCAGTTCGCCGACCGGCAGCCTCCGCACAAGCGGCCGGAAAGCGTGATCGCGTGCCTGCACGGTTGGATAGTTCACGACCACCCTGAGATCGCTATCGCGCTCGCAGATGCCGCCGGCCTTTCCGATCTCAACAACGGTGTTCGGCCTCGAGGTGCATGACATGCGTCCCGTACCTTCTCACCTTCCCGATGAGTTGCTTGTCCCCGAGTGCCAACGTTTGATAGACGGCCCGGCGGACGAAGCACTTTCGAATCCTGCTGTGCGTGCTGCCGTCCAGGCAGCCGTGCGCGCGCAAATCGAGCCGCGCAACTATCTGTCGCGACGTCGCGCGAACGCGCATAAGTCGCCGGCCGGTTCGACCAGGAAGAGTGACGAGGTCGACCGCAAACGTCTCGCATCCGGCGATTCCGATGAGGATTAGCGATGTCCAAGATCAGCTACCTCGTCATGACGTTCCTGGGCACCGTGCTGTTCGGCCGCGTGGCCGCGAAGTTCGCAGCGCGCGACCGGGCTCAACACGCGAACGGCAGTACCACGTCGAAACAACAGCATGCGGGTGTCGCTTCCAATGACCCTCGCCTTAGTAAGTCGACGGTGTTCGAGGATTTCGCTCCTCACCTTCCGTCTGTCTGGCAAATCTTAAACGATGTCGAGCAGCACTCGATCAGCATCGACGACGGATATCGCCTCATCAAGGCACATATACGCGCGGCACGCGCCGCAGCTTCTGCGAGGTGACACGCATGGACATTATCAAACTCGCCCGTGACGCAGGCTTGACCGTCGTGACCGATGGCGTCATTGGGCGTCAGCAATACCAAAGCGTGACCGGCCCGGTATCGGCGTTGCGGAGATTCGGCGATGCATATACGCGTGCACCCGACCAAGCCGACGACGACATTGCCAGGCAACTCAAGAACCGCGCCGCACTCCAGTTTGAGGATTGCGATGCAGCACTGATGCGCGCCGCAGCAGAAAGAATTATCGCTTTGAGCCGCGAGATTTACGCCCTCAAGCAGTCAGGTCAGTAGTTCCGATCCCCCGGCCGTCGCGCAAACATTTTATGTCTCGGAGCGCGGCGACTTTGACGCGGGCGGCTCGCATAGCGCCCCGCCTTTTTACCATCGGATTCCATCATGAAAGAACTTGAACAGGCTGTGTCGACCGCTTTCTCGAACATCGTGGCTTCCGGTGTGATCGAAAGGGCTATCGAGGAAAAGCTCACCAAAACCATTACCTCGATCGTCGAGCACGAGTTGCAGGGATATTCCGAATTCGGCAAGCAGTTGTCCGAGCAGGTCAAGGTGGCCATGCAGGTCGATCTGACCAGGCTCGGGCTGCCGAGCTACAACGACTTCGTCTTGAAGGTTGTGCGAGCCAAGGTGTCCGCGCTCACCGAAAATGCCATCGCCCAGCAGGTCGAGGCGCAACTCACATCGCTCCTTGCGCCGGCGCCCGCCGAAATCAAGCTTTCCGATCTCGTTGCCCAGTTCATCAAAGGCAATGAAGACCGCTACGGCTGCTCGTGCGATGCACCGGATCGCATCACGTTGCACGTCGCGGGCACCGACTATGGTTCCCGCTGGATCAGCCTCGACAAAGACAGCCGCAAATCCCAATACGAATGCGAAATCCAATTCGCAGTGAGCGATCGCGATGGGCGTTTGTTCGGTCTACGCCTCGGCAAACGCAAGGCTGAAGAAACGTTGTTCCTCGACCCCCATGGCTTCGAGCGCTCCATCCTTCAGATGTTCCATGCGGGCACGAAGCTCGTCATCGATCGCGAAGCCGACGAGATCGATACCTACTACCCCGGCCGCGGCGACTGAGGCACGCCATGCCATGCACGCCCTTCCGCCTGCCTGGTGGCGGCTCCGGATTCATCTGCACCCGCGGGCGTGGCCGCACGCCCCGCTGCTCGGTACCAGACTGCTCCGCGCCCAGCGCTTTCCAGTGCGATTTCAACACGAGATCGGGAAAGACCTGCGACCGACACCTCTGCGCGGCCCACGCACACCAGGTCGGCCCGGACGTGCATTTCTGCCCCGCGCACCTGGCTACCACGAGCGGCCGGAAGCCTACGCAGGGCGAACTTTTCTGATTTTTACCGGCGCCCGGCGCGCCGATGCCATTCACGAACGCGGCGCACTGACCTACTGAGACTTGACCACCATGAAGAAAGTAATCCATCAAGAGGGTGCCCGGCCAATCAAGATATGGACCGACGAGGTCGAAGACTCGGCGCTTCAGCAACTCAAGAATCTGGCCCGCCTCCCTTTCATCTCAGGCAACGGCGTTGCCGCGATGCCGGACGTCCATGCAGGTATCGGCGCGACCGTCGGCAGCGTCATCGCAACAGACAAGGCGATCATCCCGGCGGCAGTCGGTGTCGACATCGGATGCGGCATGAACGCTGTGCGGCTGTCGCTGAAGGCGAGCGCGCTGCCCGACAGCCTGATAGCCATCCGCCGCCAGATCGAGCGCGACGTGCCGCTCGGTGCTGGCGGCGCACATGATTCGAGGCGCCTGCCTGCGTCGAACGCGGAGACGTGGCGCGGCCTGCAGGCCCTGATCGACAAGCATCCCGTGCTGGCGAAGAACCACGCCGAGCGTCAACTGGGCTCGCTGGGCAGCGGCAACCACTTCATCGAACTGTGCATCGACGAGGCGCAGGACGTATGGGTCATGCTGCATTCGGGCTCGCGCGGCATCGGCAACCTGATCGGCCGCTACTTCATCGAGAAGGCCAAGCGCCGGATGGAGCAGTATTTCATCAGCCTGCCCGACGGCGACCTGGCCTACTTCCCCGAGGACACCGACGACTTCAACGATTACGTCGAGGCGGTGCAGTGGGCGCAGGACTACGCGCTCGAAAACCGCCGCGTCATGATGGACGCGGTCATCGCTGCGCTGCGCCGGCATATGCCGATCGAATTCACGATCACGCAAGAAGCAATCAACTGCCACCACAACTACGTCGCGCGCGAGAGCCATTTCGGGAAGAACCTGTGGGTCACCCGCAAAGGGGCGATCCGCGCGCGGAAAGACGACCTGGGCATCATCCCCGGTTCGATGGGCCAGCGCAGCTACATCGTGCGCGGCAAGGGCAGCGCCGAGTCGTACTGTTCCTGCTCGCATGGTGCCGGCCGGCAGATGAGCCGCTCCGAGGCGCGCCGCCGCTTCCAACTTGCCGACCTGGTAGCACAAACCGAAGGCGTCGAGTGCCGCAAGGACGACGCAGTGCTCGACGAGATCCCGGGCGCGTACAAGGATATCGACACGGTGATGGATAACCAGCGTGACCTCGTTGAAGTCGTGCACGTGTTGAAGCAGGTCCTTTGTGTCAAGGGCGCATAACGCTGATCTGAGGACACCATGACGAACAACACCACCGCACCCGCGCTGACGGACGAGCAGATCGTCGAGATCTATGACGACTTCTACACTCAGGAGGACGAACGCGAGTCCAGTCACATTCTCCCGTTCGCCCGCGCCCTCGAACGCGCCCTTCTCACCTCCCCGCGAGCAGCAGTGCCCGCACCGGACGGGTGGAAGCTGGTGCCGATCGAGCGCTCCTACGACATGCGAGTCAAGGCGTTGCTCGCGTTCAATACAACCGAAAAGGAAACCAACGATCGCGACGACGCTCTCGATGCCGCCCATCGCGCCATGCTCGACGCCGCTCCCGCCGCCCCGGTCGCCGAAGCCGCTCCGATCCCGATGCTGCTGTTCTGCCCGCGGTGCGGTACGCAGCACATCGACGCCGAGGAATGGGCCGACGATCCGCACGATATCGAACAAGGGCGCATGCGCGTCTGGAGCAACCCGCCGCACCGTTCGCACCTCTGCCACGCATGCGGGATCGTATGGCGGCCGGCCGACGTTGCAACGGTTGGCGTCGAGGCGATCGAGACGAGCGGCAAGGCCGATACGTGGACCAAGGAAGCGCCCTGGATCGGTCATAACCAGCCGGCCGCTCAGGCTGTCGCCGCTGATGGGGAGCCCATGGACGATCTGCTGCAACTCGATGTGCTGCTCGCCAAGTTCCACGAAGCGATCTGGCGTGCGGGATGGCGCGCCGGAGCCGGAGACGATGACTTGATCGATTTCGACTTGGCAGGCAAGGACGAGGCCAAGGCAATTCAGCACCACGTCCGCGCCATGATCCCCGCGCGCGCAGCAGTATCCCCGGCCACGCCCGACGCTCAAGAGCACTACGACGAAATCAAAGCCACGCTGACCGGCGCGCATCGAATCATGGAGGGCCTGTCTGCAATCGAGCGGCGTGTCGGACCACTGGGCTCGCATGCACGAGGCTACACGCACAAGCTCACTGCCGCGCTGCGCCACCTCGACGCGCTCGTCGCCGCACCGGCCGAGGTGCGCGAGTCCTCCGTCGTAGCTTCGGGCCTCATCGGTCTGGCTCGACATGTTCGCGCGGTCCCGGCGTACTCGAAACTCGTCGGGGACATGGATATCGTGGATCAGGCCATTGCGATACTGAACGGCGCACCGGCCGAGGCGCGCGAGCGCTTCGATCATGAACTGATTCAGGCGTCGAACCGCGGCTACGCGGCCGGCGTGCGTGACGGAAAGGTGCTCGGCGCTCTCTCCTCTACTGATGCGCGCGAGCCGGTCGCTACCCTGCACGACGATGGTCACTACGTCTGGAATCCCAAGGTTTCCAAGCCGGAGGGATACGAGCGCGCTGGCTGGAAGATGGCTGTCTACGGCGTCCCTGCTGATGCGGGAGAGGCGGCTAGCATCGAGAATCCCCTGACGCCCTACGGGATGCTCGTGCGCGCGCTTCGGATCGTCGCCGGCACGACGCTGATGGACATGTCGACGGCTATGAATGTTTCGCCGGCCTTCCTGTCGTCATTGGAATTCGGCCGGCGTCCCGTCTCGTTTGATAACGCCACGCTCGCATCGCAATTTTTCTCCGAAAGAGGGATTGTCGATACGCAACCGGCGCTCGTGCGTGCGGCCAAAGAGTCTCAGGGCGCGCAGGGTGGGAAGGGAGGCGAAGCGTGAATCTCCGCATCCTCAAGAAGCTGTCGAAACAGGCTGCGCCGCTGCTTCCGCTGCTCGGCGATCGCCGTAAGCAATTTCCTGCCGAGAAGGGCGAGTGCTACACGTCGACGGGCGGCCATGACCTGAAGCACTGGGAACGCCATCGCGTGCGTTACCCATTCGAGCGCGACATCAAATACCGACCGGCCAGCGGCGAGTATTGGATCGTCATGCGGCCGCCGCGTCATCCCCTCAAGGGGACGGTAATGGTTGGCTCGATGGAGGGGTATTACGAGCGCGAATGGAGCGAAGAAACCGCGTGGGAATCGCTCTGCCGTCTTGTATGCGATCACTTCACGACATGGGGCGAGCATGGCGCGGTATGGGTCGGCCCGAATCTCGGAGACCCGTCGCGGATGCTGCGCGCTGCTCGCGCAATTGCGGGAGACACCCGATGAGCGACAAGCTGAGCGAACTGTACTTCGATCCCGCCTCGACATCGCCCCGCGTCGATGAACTGATTACGGGCGTCATGAAGCGATTCCCTGGCGTCAGTGCCTCGGCACAGGCTCGCTACTACGAAGAAGTGCATCAACACCTCGCACCTCTCGCGCGCGAGCTGGAGGCCGAGAACGCGCGACTGCGTGCCAACGCCGTCGCGATCTGGAACAATCGCGCCGCCTCGCCTGCGCCGGCTATCCCTGCCGTCGATGCGGTGGCAATTCGGGACGCTGCGCTGGAAGCTGCTGCGGCAGCCGTCGAGGATCATCAGCGCGCCGGCCGCGAGTGGGTCAACAGCAGCCTGTGGGGCTCGCTGTCGCGAGAGGCGGCCGCACGCATCCGCGCCCTCAAGGCTGCGCCGGCTATCTCGGAAAGCGAGGTTGCGATCGCGCGCTTCGATTCTCCGCTGACGCCGTTCGGATCGCTCGTGCGCTCGCTCCGAGTCGTGACCGGCACGCTTCTGGGTGACATGGCGCGCGCAATGGGCGTTTCGTCAGCCGAACTCTCGGCAATCGAATTCGGACGGCGACCGATCACTCCAGAGCAGGTCAAGGCCACCTCGGACTTCTTCGAAAGCCACGAGCTGCCGAGAACTGCGCCGTTGCTTCAACGGGCTATCGACGCCGCACGCAAGGGAGAGAAGTCATGACCGTCTACGTCGACGACATGTACCGCTACCAGGTCGGCCGATTCGGCAACATGAAGATGTCGCACCTGATCGCCGACACGACCGACGAGCTGCTCGCCATGGTCGACGAGATCGGCGTCAACCGTCGCTGGATCCAGCATCCGGGCACGCGCGACGAGCATTTCGATATCGCGCTCGTGAAGCGCGCGGCCGCCATCGCCGCCGGCGCCGTCGCGATCACCTACCAGGAATGCGGCGCGATGAACAAGCGGCGCCGGGTGACCGGGCAGCTCGGATCACCGGAGGACGCGGTTGAATGGATGCGCGCGTTCATCGAGCAGCGCGGCCAGGAGAAGCGTGCCCGCGCCGCTGCGGAGGCCTCCAAGTCATGAGCACCCGCACCATCATCGAGATCAACCACGACTACCTCCAGAGGCTGCTCGACGATCCCCTGCAATTGGCCGTCACGCTGCGTTCGGTCTGCTGCGACCACCAGGCCGAACTGAACGACGACAACGGCCGAGGCCGGCCGCTGAACCTCGGCGACGGAATCGTCATCGTCTACCGCCGCCACCACAGCGAGAACGTGCGCGTCACCACCCAATACGTGGATATCGAACTATGAGCGAGAACAGCAAAATCGAGTGGACGGACCACACATTTACGCCCTGGATGGGCTGCACGAAGATCTCGCCCGGCTGCGATAACTGCTACGCCGAGGCGATGATGGATACGCGTTTGCACAAGGTGCAGTGGGGCCCACGCGGGCAGCGCATCCGGACGTCGGCCGCAAACTGGCGCGAGCCGATCCGCTGGAACGCGAGGCACGAGGAGTTCTTCGCCGCGCACGGCCGGCGCCAGCGCGTTTTCTGCTCGTCGCTGGCCGACGTGTTCGACAACGCGGTGCCGGCGGCATGGCGCCGCGACCTGGCTGCGCTGATCGAGGCGACGCCGGCGCTCGACTGGCTGCTGCTGACGAAGCGCATCGGCAACGCCGCTGCGATGCTGGTCGACATGTTCCCGGCCGGCACGCCGGACCACGTCTGGCTCGGCGCCACGGTCGTCAACCAGGCCGAGGCCGATCGCGACGTCCCGAAGCTGCTGGCCACGCGGGCGCACGTGCGCTTCCTGTCGATCGAGCCGATGCTGGGGCCGGTGGACCTGGGCCGCGCGTGGCATGGGGAGGCAGCGGTGGGTGGCCGCTGCCCTGGGCGCTATTTGCCGGCACTTCGCGAGGTCCCGCGCCCCTCCATCTCGTGGGTCATCGCCGGCGGCGAAAGCGGCCCGGGCGCGCGGCCCGCGCATCCGGACTGGCCTCGAGCGCTTCGTGACCAGTGCGCCAAAGCGGGCGTGCCGTTCCTGTTCAAGCAGCACGGCGAGTGGGCGCCTGGCTCGGGCGACTTCGGCGCAGGCCGATTTGCGACCGCAGCCGTCGCGTTCGACGGCCGCATCGTGCCTGGTGGCTACCATGCGCAGGGCTACCCCGCCGGCGCATCCAGCGCTGACGGCTGGGCGCTCGTCCACCGCATCGGCAAGCGCGCCGCCGGCCGGCTGCTCGACGGCGTCGAGCACAATGGCTTCCCTCCTTCAGGCGTCCCCAATCTTGGAAGCGAATCATGAAAGAGCGCCCGATTCTTTTCAGCGCGCCGATGGTGCGCGCGATCCTCGACGGACGGAAGACGCAGACGCGGAGCATCGTGAAGTCATCGCGCGCGTGGCCGATTGAGTTCGTCGGCGGTTCCGGAGACCGCGGCGATCCGAGCTGCTATGGATTCGAAGACCCGAACACGGCCCAATGGTGGACGCTCGCGCCCAGTTGCGCCGTTGACAGCAATCAGATCCCGTGTCCGCACGGCCAGCCCGGCGACCGACTGTGGGTGCGCGAGACATGGGCGGCATTTGACGCGGACGGCATGCACCCCGGCAAACCGCACGACCTTCGCGATGGCCCATGGCCAATCATCGCATACGGGGTTGCCAAAGATTTCCCGAAGGGAACCGCTCGCCCTGCGATTCACATGCCGCGCTGGGCCTCGCGCATCACGCTCGAAATCACCAGCGTGCGCGTCGAGCGGTTACAGGACATCAGCGAAGCTGACGCGATCGCTGAAGGCATCGAGCATACATCCGACGGATTCAGCGTCGACGAAGGCCGTCACTTTCACGCGGCGCGTGCGCGCGACTCGTTCGCGTCGCTTTGGGACGGCCTTAACGAAGCGCGCGGCCACGGGTGGGAAGCGAACCCCTGGGTCTGGGTCATCGAGTTTCGGCGCATCACCACGGAGGACGGCAAGTGAGCACCGGCCTATACCTCACGCGCGACGAGCTCGCCGAGCTGGTCGACTGCTCGCCCCGCAGCATCTCGTGCATGTGCCGGTGGCTCGAGCGCAACCACTGGCCATACTCGACGACACGCGCCGGCGTGCCGCGCGTCGCGCGCCAGTATTTCGTCGACCGGATGACCGGCCGTCTGCCGCCGGCGGCTGAATCCAACACGTCGCCCGAACCTGACTTCGCTGCCCTCGACAGATGATCGGAAGAAGAAAAACGCCGGACGGCCTTCCGTTCCGACTCTACGCGCGCCATGGCAAGCACAAGGTCAGCTTCGGATACAAGCTACCTGACGGGACCTGGGCGTTCCGCCTATCGGCGCCGGCCGGCAACAGGGAAGCGATCGCAGCAATCCGGAAGGAAGCGATCGAGCGTGCCGAGATCCTCAACGGCGATGCCGTCGAGCCCGGAACCTGCGAGGCCCTGATCGCCCGCTACTTCAAGTGGCAGGAGAGCATGCCCAAGGGCAGCGAGATGCGAAAAGCGCAGATCACGCTGGACGAGAACCGGCGCGAATCGCTGTCGCTGATCAAGGTGTTCGGGAAACTCGCGCCGGCGGACATCAAGCCCAAGCACGTGTACGGATACCTCGACAAGCGCGCCGAGAAAGGAGCGCCGGCGAAGGCCAATAAGGAAATCGCGCTTTTGTCGGCGGTCCTCGAATACGGGCGCCGGCGCGGCGAGCTCGAAACTAACCCGTGCCGCGGGATCAAGTACAACCCGACGAAGCCCCGGCAGAAGGTCGTGCGGCTGGCCGACCTGGAATTCGCGCTCGAGGTCGCGCGCTCGCGCCCGGCATCCGACAAGAACGCCGACGCCTCGGCCTACGTCACGCAGGCGCTTTGCGCGATGGCGGCCTACTTGACCGTCAGCCGGCCGACGGAGATGCGAGAGTTGCGGCGCCAGGCCGTCGGTGAGCACGGCATCACCGTGCCGATCGGGAAGCGCAAGCGCGGCCAGATGGCGCGCGAGAAGCTGGTGGAGTATTCGCCCGAGCTGCGCGCCGTGATCACCGAGGCGCTCAGCCTGCAACGCCTAGCCAGCCTGTATGTTTTTGGCAACACATCCGGGCAGCCCTATACCCGGAGCGGCTGGACCACGAACTGGAATCGGCTGATGACCTACTGCGAGGCCGAGGCGAAGAAGCGAGAAATCGCGTTCGAGCGGTTCACGCTGGCCGACATGCGGCCCACCGCAACGACGGATCGGATGGATGAGGGGGACGACCGGATCGTGGACGCAACCGGCCACGCCGACGACCGGATGGTGCGGCAGGTGTATGACCGGCGCCGGCAGCGCAAGGTGCGCGCGACCCGATAAAAATGTTGGAAGATGCGAAAAGTGCGCTATACTGCGCGCGCTTCGCAGATGTCTCGATATTCCAAGGTTTCAGCCTAAGCCTTTGATTATTATAAGTTCTTGGCTAGGATTGTGATTCCTGTCGTCGTGGGTTCGAGTCCCATCAGCCACCCCAAAGAATTCAGAAGTGGGTCTAGTTGAAGGCGGCGCCAATCGAAAGATTGGCGCCGTTTTTGTTTTCAGATCACACCGGGCTGGTTCAGGCCGCCTGCGCCCCGCCCGACAACTCCCGATCCACCGCCCCGCGCGCCAGCGCCAGCACCTGGTCGACCACGCTGCGCTCGCTGAGCCACACGCCGTCGACATGCACCAGCCGCCAGCCGATCACCTCGGCCTCGCCGAGCAGCACGCGGTAATGGGCCTTCTCGCCGACCCAGACCTGCTCGGTCTTCACCTCCAGCCGGTAGCCCTTGTACGCCTCGACATAGCCGCCGAGGTCTCGCCCTGTGATATCCATCTTCATTCTCCCGAGCCTCCTCGATCGAAAACCGGTCATTCCGATGATTCCGACAGCACGGCCAGGCCGTCGTCGGTCAGTTCGGCATGCCCATGACGGCCCTGGTACACATAGCCGTCGTTGAGCAGCGCATCGATCACGGGGACATATTCGATCGGCACGGGCCGCGCGGCGCCGAACCGGTCGATCCATTTCAACGCGTCGATCGCGTCAGGACTGAGTGAGGGCAGCATCGAAATCTCCGCCGTGAAGGAGATTTCATCCTAGCACCTCAATATGAAGCACCGCGACTGATAAAACGAAAAACGGGGCCGCAAAGCGCGTGCCCCGTCCCTTCTTCGCATGACAGCCCCTCGCCGGCAGCGGACTAGCCGCCCGCGCACGGCCTCAGAGACGCGCGATCGACACCTCGGTCGACTTCACCAGCGCGACCACTTCGGCGCCGACCTTCAGTTCGAGCTCGTCCACCGAGCGCGTGGTGATCACCGAGGTGACGATGCCGAAGGGCGTGTCGACGTCGACCTCGGATACCACCGGCCCACGGATGATTTCCTTGACCTTGCCCTTGAACTGGTTGCGTACGTTGATGGCGATGATGCTCATTGATTGGCTCCGATAGGTTCGGTGAAACGGGGCCGGGCGGCGTCAGACAGCCCAGCGGATACGGGTTGCGGGGGCCGGCGCCTCGAAGGCGTCGGGCGCGTCGACCACGGGGCCGCCCTCGAGCACGCGTCGCAGCACGCGATCCTCGAGCGCGGCGAAGGCCGCCGAGGCCCGCGCGCGCGGTCGTTCGAGCGGCACCGGCTGGTCGAGCGCGATCTTTCCCGACTCGATCAGCAGGATCCGGTCGCCGAGCGCGACAGCTTCCTGCACGTCATGCGTGACCAGCAGCGCGGTGAAGCGATGCTCGCGCCAGAGACGCTCGATCAGCGCATGCATCTCGATGCGGGTGAGCGCGTCGAGCGCGCCGAGCGGCTCGTCGAGCAGCAGCAGCTGCGGACGATGCACCAGCGCGCGCGCCAGGGCCACGCGCTGGCGCTGGCCGCCCGACAATTGCGCCGGCCAGTCGTTGGCGCGTTCGAGCAGGCCCACCTCGTCGAGCACGGCGCGCGCGTCCTCACGCGAACGGCGGCCGAGGCCGAGCATCACGTTCTGCAGCACGGTCTTCCAGGGCAGCAGGCGCGCGTCCTGGAACATGATCCGCGTGTCGAGCGCCTCGCCGGTCTCGCTGCGCTTCACCAGCGCCCCGTCGCTCGGCTTCTCGAGTTCGGCGATCAGGCGCAACAGCGTGGACTTGCCGCAACCGCTGCGCCCGACGATGGCGACGAAGCTGCCGCGCTCGATCGACAGGTTGAAGTCGCTCAATACCGCACGCTCGCCATAGCGCTTGCCGACCTGGCGCAGCTCGATCGAATGGTCGGCGCTACGTGCGCTCGCGCCCGCCACCGCCGCCTCGCGGCGCCGCGCGAGCGGCACCACGTGCGCGCCGGCATCGTGTTCGAGCACGGCCGCCGCCTGGCGGTCGCCGTCGCTAATGCGCGCCTGGGCGAGTTCGGTATCGAGATCGGCGCCGGCGATCGGGCCGTGGCCGGGGTTCAGGGTGCTCGCATTCATGACTTGGCTCCCGGTTGATACGCGGGGTGCCAGCGCAGCGTCGCGCGTTCGAGCCACTTGGCGAGCACGTCGGCGAGCTTGCCGAGGATCGCGTACAGCAGGATGCCGACCACCACCACATCGGTTTGCAGGAATTCGCGCGCGTTCATCGTCATGTAGCCGATGCCCGATTGCGCCGAGATCGTCTCGGCCACGATCAGCATCACCCACATCAGGCCGAGCGCGAAACGCACGCCGACCAGGATCGACGGCAGCGCGCCGGGCAGGATCACGTCGCGATAGAGCGCGAAACCCTTCACGCCATAGCTCTTGGCCATCTCGATCAGGTTCGCGTCGACCGAGCGGATCCCGTGGTAGGTGTTGATGTAGATCGGGAAGAACACGCCGAGCGAGACCAGGAACAGCTTGGCCTTCTCGTCGATGCCGAACCACAGGATCACCAGTGGGATCATCGCCAGCGCGGGAATGTTGCGGATCATCTGGATGGTCGAATCGAGCGCGACCTCGGCGGCCTTCGACAGCCCGGTGGCGAGGCCGAGCACGAGGCCCACGCCGCCGCCGATCGCGAAGCCGACCAGCGCGCGCCAGGTGCTGACCTTGACGTTGGCCCACATGTCGCCCGATTCGATCAGCGACCAGGCCGCGCGCACCACCGCGAGCGGTTCGGGCAGCACGCGGGTGGACAGCGCGCCGGTACGCGCGGCCAGTTCCCAGGCCACGATCAGGCCGATCGGTACCAGCCAGGGGGCGATCGCGCGCCAGCCGCGTCGTGCCACGCCGCGGCCGATCGAGCGGGACCGGGCCTGAGTCTGCAGTGCAGGAGTTGCCATGCGCGCCTCCCTCAGCTCTGGCTCGCCTTGGGCGCGTAATGATTGCCGACCACCTCGCCGAACGGCCCCGACAACGGCCCGCTGCGGCGCGTGGCGCTCTCGCCCTTGATCAGCGGGAACACCAGCTCGGCAAAACGATAAGACTCCTCGAGATGCGGGTAGCCCGACAGGATGAAAGTCTCGATGCCGAGCGCCTGGTACTCGCGCATGCGCTCGGCCACCTGCTCGGCGCTGCCGACCAGGGCCGTGCCGGCGCCGCCGCGCACCAGACCGACGCCGGCCCACAGGTTCGGATAGACCTCCAGGTCCTGGCGCGAACCGCGCTTGCCGCCGTGCAGCGCGGCCATCCGGCGCTGCCCTTCCGAGTCCATCTTCGCGAAGGCCTGTTGGGCCCGCGCGATGGTGGCGTCGTCGAGGCGGCTGATCAGCTTGTCGGCATCGGCCCAGGCCTCTTCCTCGGTCTCGCGCACGATCACGTGCAGGCGAATCCCGAACTTGATCTTGCGGCCGCGCGCCTCGGCACGCGCCCGAATGTCGGCGATCTTCTTCGCCACCGCCTCGGGCGGCTCGCCCCAGGTCAGGTAGGTATCGATATGGTCGGCCGCGATCTGGTGCGCCGCCGGCGAGGAACCGCCGAACCACAGCGGCGGATGCGGGTCCTGGACCGGCGGATAGAGCAGCTTGCCGCCCTTCGACTGCAGGTGCTTGCCGTCGAAATCGACCGTGCCGTCCTGGTGCGATTTCGCCAGCAGCTCGCGCCAGATATGCAGGAATTCGTCGGTGATCTGATAGCGCGTATCGTGGTCGACGAACACGCCGTCGCCCTCGAGCTCGGCGGTGTCGCCGCCGGTCACCACGTTGATCAGCAGGCGCCCTTCCGAGAGCCGGTCGAAGGTCGAGGCCATGCGCGCCGACAGCCCCGGCGAGGACAGCCCGGGCCGCACCGCGACCAGGAACTTCAGGCGCTTGGTGGCCGGGATCAGGCTCGAGGCGACCACCCACGCGTCCTCGCAGGAACGGCCGGTCGGCAGCAGCACGCCTTCGTAGCCGAGCGTGTCGGCCGCCACGGCGACCTGCCTGAAGTAATCGTAATCGGCCGCGCGCGCGCCTTCGGAGGTACCGAGGTAGCGGCTGTCGCCGTGCGTCGGAATAAACCAGAACACATTCATCTGCTGCTCCTGCCTGACTGTTCTTGCAAAAATTCGGGCAAAGCGAGGCCCTCGGCGCCAATTGGGCACCGAACAGGATCGTCTGCCGGGAATGGGTCTCGCCGGATCGAAACCGGATCGAAGCGCGCGGCGGCCGAGCTCGCCGTGCACGGGAAGACGGGCTTTACCGTCTCTGGGAAATCAGTCTAGGGAGGGGGGCATCGTTTAGGAACGATTTTTTTGAGCTTAGGTTTTCCGCTTTCGTGATTTGCGCGCTGCTGCAGCGAATATCGCGGCGCGTGGACGGTCGGACCCCGACTCACCCCTCTATAATGGCGAACCCGAATCCGACCAACCCGCGCACCCGGCCCGGCGCCGTTCGCGCCCAAGCTCGCTCCGATGCAGAAAGTCATCCTGCCGTTCCTGTCCGGCTTCCTCGCCGCCCTGTTCTTCCGCGAAGCGACGCTCGCCCTGCTGCACGCGGCCGGGCTGATCGACACGGCCGGCTTCTCGGTCGAGCCGTTCCTGCCGTTCGGCATGCCGGAGTTCATCGTCAACGCGCTGATCAGCGCGTGCTGGGCGATCCTGATGGCCTGGCTGCTGCGCGTCGCGCCCGAGCGGCGCGCGCCGTGGATCCAGGCGCTGGTGTTCGGCGGCATCGTGCCGACCGCGGCGCGCGTGTTCGCGATCGATCCGCTGCGCGGCATCTGGCCGGCCGGCAACATGCTCTCGCCGCTGGCGGTGGGCTTCGCGGCCAATGCGATCTGGGGCTGGGGAGCGCTGGTGTTCATGCGCGCCTTCATGTCGGACGACGATTACGAGGACTGAGCGGCACGCCGCTCGCTCGCCCCCGGGCGCGGCACGCAGGATGATCATGCCGGCCGCGCCGCCCTGCTCTCTCCTGCACCGTTATCTTCTCTCTCCTGGCCACACGGCTCGATCACGCAGCGGATGCGTATCGACGGACCAGGAACTCCAAAAGCTCCCGATCAGTGCGCCTGCATCTTCGAGAACAGGTTCAGCACCACCACGCCGGCGATGATCAACGCGAGGCCGATCACGGCCGGCAGGTCGGGCACCTGACGATACAGCACGATCGCCACCAGCGTGATCAGCACGATGCCGGCGCCGGACCAGATCGCGTAGACGATGCCGACCGGCATGCTCTTGAGCGTGAGCGACAGCCCATAGAACGCGACGCCGTAACCGGCGATCACGATCACGGTCGGCAGCAGGCGGGTGAACCCTTCGGAAGCGCGCAAGGCGGAGGTGCCGATCACCTCGGCGACGATCGCGATGGCGAGCCAGGCATAGGCGGGCAGCTTCATGATCGATTACTCCCCGGCCAGCGCGAGCGCGGCATAGTCATGGCCGAGCTCGGCGCACAAGGCCTCGACCACCAACTCGTGATCGGCGCGCTGCGGCAGCCCCGAGACGGTGATCGTGCCGATCACGCCGGCGCCCGCCACCGTCAGCGGAAACGCGCCGCCATGCGAGGCGTATTCGGTATCGGGCAGGCCGTGCTTCTCGGCCAGCGTGGTGCCGGCCTGCTTCATGCGCAGGCCGATCGCGTAGGAACTGCGCCGGAAGTGCGCGACCGTGTTGCGCTTGCGCGCGACCCAGGCGACGTTGTCGGGCGTGGCGCCCTCGAGCGCCGCGAAGAATAGCGGCAAGCCGAAGCCGGCGATCTCGATGGCCACAGCGTGGCCGCGCGCCACTGCCATCTCGCGCAGGCGCGGGCCGTGTCGAATCGGGGAAAGACCAGGGTGTGTTCCTGAACCAGGATCGATTGCAGATCGTGTGCGAAGTCCATAAGCAGGCGTCGAGATGGGCAGGCATCGTGAGCTGCGCGCATCGGCGCACGCTGCCCCGCCACGTGATGGGAAGGATCGGAAACCTCCGGGAGATTCTAGCCCAGCGTCCCTCGCCAACGGCGAGATGACGGGGACAGATAAAACGCTTGCACGATCTTCGAGAAGTCCATATAATTTAATTCTTCTGACGGACGCGGGGTGGAGCAGTCTGGCAGCTCGTCGGGCTCATAACCCGAAGGTCGTAGGTTCAAATCCTACCCCCGCAACCAAGTTGGACAGATGATGGGTCACGGCACTTGAGGCTGGTGGCCCATTTTCTTTTTCGGCGTCCCTTCCGCTATCCTCGGCGGTTCGTCCGTCGCAGCGACCGACCGGCACGAACCGCCTCGAGGACATCGCGCCGACGCGCTTCGCGGCGCCGTCCGAGCGTTCGAGAATGCCCCCGCCCGGTGATACACTCGCATCACCTTTTCGCTCCCCATCCCTATGAAATTCTGCTCAGTCTGCGGCCACGAAGTCATCTCGCGCATCCCTTCCGGCGACAACCGCGAACGCTTCGTCTGCGACCAATGCGGCACGATCCACTACCAGAATCCGCGCAACGTGGTCGGCACGGTGCCGGTGTGGGGCGATCAGGTGCTGCTGTGCCGGCGCGCGATCGAGCCGCGCCACGGCTACTGGACGCTGCCGGCGGGCTTCATGGAGATGGGCGAGACGACCTCCGAGGCCGCCGCGCGCGAGACGCTCGAGGAAGCGGGCGCGCACGTCGAGGTGCAGAACCTGTTCACGCTGCTGAACGTGCCGCACGTGCACCAGGTCCATCTGTTCTACCTGGCGCGCCTGACCGGCCCCGAGTACGAGGCCGGCGAGGAAAGCCTGGAGGTGCGCCTGTTCGACGAGTCCGAGATTCCCTGGGACGACATCGCCTTCCCGACCGTCAGCCAGACCCTGCGCCTGTTCTTCGCCGACCGCGCCGCCGGCAGCTTCGGCGTTCACACCGGCGACATCTTCCGCTCGCTGCGCAACGGCTGACGGGCGCCGCATGGTTCCCTGGCTCGCGGCCGACGATCCCTTCCCGAGCGTCGAACAGGCCCTCGGCCCCGCCAGCGGCGCACCGGGCCTGCTCGCCGCGAGCGCCGAGCTGCGGCCCGAGCGCGTGGCCGAGGCCTATCATCGCGGCATCTTCCCCTGGTATTCCGACGGCCAGCCCGTGCTGTGGTGGAGCCCCGATCCGCGCATGATCCTGGCGCCGGCCGAGTTCCGCGTCTCCGTCACGTTTCGCAAGACGCTGCGCCGCGTGCTGCGCGACACGCGCTGGGAGATCCGCGTCGACCATGATTTCCCCGCCGTGATGCGTGCCTGCGCGCAGGCACCGCGCGAAGGCCAGCGCGGCACCTGGATCACCGACGAGATCGTCGCCGCCTACAGCGCGCTGCATCGCGATGGGCACGCCCACAGCATCGAGACCTGGCACGACGGCGAACGCGTCGGCGGGCTCTATGGCGTGGCCTTCGGCACCATGTTCTTCGGCGAGTCGATGTTCGCGAAGGCCAGCGACGCCTCGAAGATCGCGCTCGCCGGCCTGGTCGCGCACCTGCTCGCGCACCAGGTGACGATGATCGACTGCCAGCAGAACACCGCACACCTGGCTTCGCTCGGCGGCCGCGAGATCGATCGCCGCGAGTTCGTCGCGCATGTGAGAGACAACGTCGGCCGCGAGCCGATCCCCTGGCGCTTCGACAAGCAGGTGCTCACGCGACTGACCGGCTCCGCCGCCCAGGACTGACCCGCCGCGCGCAACGCGCGAGTTCGGCCGCCGCCCCGATCTATTAACGTTCCCGCCTCGCGCCGTCGCACTACAGCGCAACAGGCGCCGGACACCGCCCGCAACCCGCAGCAAGCCTGCTCGCGACAATGCCGCCGAAGCCCGCGCCGCCCCCTCCTCACGGCGGTATTTTTCATGTTACCTTTGTCGTCATCCGACCGGCCGGCGCTCGCCGAGGCCGGCACCATCCGACAAGACATCCGATGCCCACCCTGACGATTCGTCCCCCGTTCGCGCCGCGTCCCGCGTCGGTTGCCGCACGCGCCTCGCGCGTCGTGAGCCGCCGCGCCGGGCCCGCCTGCGGGATCCGTTCGGGCCCGGCTCGGCACGCACTGCGGTCCGGCGATCTGCGCCGGGCCCGCTGACGCGAACCTCCGCCTCGAGAGCTGCCCATGACTCATCCCACCGAGTTGCCGCTTTCACCGCTTTCGGCCCTGCAGTTCTATGCAACGGCGCCCTACCCCTGCAGTTATCTCGATGGCCGCGTGGCCCGCTCGCAGGTCGCCACGCCCAGCCACCTGATCAATTCCGACATCTACACCGAACTCGTCAAGGCCGGCTTTCGCCGCTCGGGCGTGTTCACCTATCGCCCCTACTGCGACGGCTGCCGCGCCTGCATCCCGGTGCGCGTGCCGGTCGACGCCTTCGAGCCGAATCGCACCCAGCGCAAGATGTGGAGCCGGCATCGCGGCCTGGTGGCGACCGTCTCGCCGCTGCACTACGACGAGGAACACTACGCGCTCTACATGCGCTACCAGTCGGCGCGGCACGCGGGCGGCGGCATGGATCGCGACAGTCGCGACCAGTACGAGCAGTTCCTGCTGCAGAGCCGGATCAATTCGCGGCTGGTCGAATTCCGCGACGCGAGCCCCGCCGAGACGGCGGACCGCGACGGCCAGCCGGCCGACGCGCCCGGCACGCTGCGCATGATCAGCATGATCGACATCCTCGGCGACGGGCTGTCCTCGGTCTACACCTTCTTCGAGCCGGAAGACCCGCGCCGCAGCTACGGCACCTACAACATCCTCTGGCAGATCGAGCAGGCACGCAGCCTGCGCCTGCCCTACGTCTATCTCGGCTACTGGATCCGCGAGAGCCAGAAGATGGCCTACAAGGCGAACTTCCGTCCGCTCGAGGGCCTGGTCGACGGGCGCTGGCGGGCGCTCGATCCGGCCACCGTGAACCTGCCCCCCGTCGACGCGGCGCTGGCCCGCGCGCCCTTGCCCGGCGGCATCGGCGGCCAGCGCTGAGGCATGGGCTGGCCGAACGCCGGTCGCGTTCGGTTAAAATGCCGGGTTATCCATTTTCAGGCCCCGGCCCCCTCGTCGTGTTCAGTTCCCTTTATCCGCTCGCCCGCGCGTCCCTGTTCAAGATGGACGCCGAAGATGCCCACCACCTGACGCTGCGCATGCTCGGCGCCGCCGGCCGCACCGGCCTCGCGAGCCTGCTCGCGCCCAGCGTGCCGGACGTGCCGCGCACCGTGATGGGCCTCACGTTCCGCAACCCGGTCGGGCTCGCGGCGGGACTCGACAAGGACGGCGCCTGCATCGACGGCCTGGCCGCGCTCGGTTTCGGCTTCATCGAGGTCGGCACGGTCACGCCGCGCGCGCAGCCGGGCAATCCGCGCCCGCGCATCTTCCGCCTGCCCGAGGCGAACGCGGTGATCAACCGGATGGGCTTCAACAACCACGGTGTCGACCAGTTCGTGAAGAACGTGCAGGCGGCCCGCTATCGCGGCGTGCTGGGCCTGAACATCGGCAAGAACGCCGATACGCCGATCGAGCGCGCGGCCGAGGACTATCTCTACTGCCTCGAGCGCGTCTATCCGTTCGCGAGCTACGTGACGATCAACATCTCCTCGCCGAACACCAAGAACCTGCGCCAGTTGCAGGGCACCAACGAGCTCGACGCGCTGCTCGCCGCGCTCAAGGACAAGCAGGCGCGCCTGGCCGACCTGCACGGCAAGCTGGTGCCGCTCGCGCTGAAGATCGCCCCCGATCTCGACGACGAGCAGGTCAAGGAAATCGCCGCGCTGCTGCTGCGCCACCGGATCGAGGCGGTGATCGCCACCAACACCACGCTCTCGCGCAGCGCCGTGCAGGGCCTGCCGCATGCCGAGGAAACCGGCGGCCTGTCGGGCCGCCCGGTGTTCGAGGCGTCCAACGAGGTGATCCGCAAGCTGCACGCCGAACTCGGCGCGGCGGTGCCGATCATTGGGGTTGGCGGCATCTTTTCGGGCGAGGACGCGCGTGCGAAACTCGCCGCCGGTGCCGCGCTGGTGCAGCTCTACACGGGCTTCATCTATCGTGGCCCGCCGCTGGTGGCCGATTGCGTGAAGGCGATCGCGCGCGGCTGAAACCGGTTATATAGAAATAGACAAACGATAGTTAGACATCGATTGCCTCGTCGCTATGATGCCTGCCTGTCGTCAACGCCCGCTGCGGGCATTACAGGGTAAAGAATGAAGATTGTGTCGCTGAAGAAGCTCCTGACCGCCGCCCTGATCGGCGCCTCGTTCGTCGCCGCCACCTCCCACGCGGCCGACCTGCTCGACGAGGCCAAGCAGCGCGGCACGCTGCGCATCGGCCTGGAGGGCACCTTCCCGCCGTTCAACTCGAAGGCGCCGTCGGGCGAGCTGGTCGGCTACGACGTCGACATCGCCAAGGCCGTGGCCGCCAAGCTCGGCCTCAAGCCGGAATTCGTCACCACCGAATGGAGCGGCATCATCGCCGGCCTGCAGGCGGGCAAGTTCGACGTGATCGTGAACCAGGTGGGCGTGACCGACAAGCGCAAGGAAGTGCTGGACTTCTCGCCGGCCTATACCTACTCGGCCGCGCAGCTGATCCAGCGCAAGGACGACACGCGCAACTTCAAGTCGCTCGACGATCTGAAGGGCAAGAAGCTCGGCGTGGGCCTCGGCACCAACTACATGGACATGGCCAAGTCGGTACCCGGCATCGACGTCAAGACCTACCCGGGCGCGCCCGAGTACCTGCGCGACCTGGCCGCTGGCCGCCTGGACGCGGCGCTCAACGACCGCCTGATGCTGGCCTACCTGCTGAAGAACTCGCAGCTGCCGCTGCGCACCGGCGCGACGCTGGAAGCCGGCCAGCCTTCGGCGATCCCGTTCAAGAAGGGCAATCCGAAGTTCGCCAAGGCGATCGACGACGCGATGACCCAGCTCGAGGCCGACGGCACCTTCACGAAGATCTCGGACAAGTGGTTCGGCATCGACGTCTCGAAGCCGCTCAAGTAAAGCGGCACGCGTGACGACGAAGGGCGGCATCGGTGACGATGCCGCCCTTCGTTTTGTTTCCGCTCGGTTTATTATTGCGCTTTTCGCGCCCGCCCCAACCGCCCCACATGTCGATCCCATCCCTGCTCGTCGATTCGCTGCCCGTGCTTGCGCAGGGCGCGGTCCTGACCGTCAAGTTCGCCGTCCTGTCGATGGTGTTCGGCCTCGTCCTCGCCATGGTGCTGGCGCTGATGGGCATCGCCCGCAACCGCGTGCTGAACGCGATCGCGCGCGTCTACGTGAGCCTGATGCGCGGCACGCCGCTGCTGGTGCAGATCTTCGTGATCTACTACGGCCTGCCGAGCCTGGGCATCTCGCTCGATCCGACGCCGGCCGGCGTGATCGCGCTGTCGGCCAACGTCGCGGCCTACATGTCCGAAAGCATGCGTGGCGCGATCCTCGGCATCGAGAGCGGCCAGTGGCTCGCCTCGTACAGCCTGGGCCTGTCCTGGGGGCAGACGCTGCGCTACGTGATCGGCCCGCAGGCGCTGCGCATCGCCGTGCCGAGCCTGTCGAACAGCCTGATCAGCCTGATCAAGGACACCTCGCTGGTATCGGTGATCACCGTCACCGAGCTGCTGCGCAGCGCCCAGGAAATCATCGCCTCGACCTACCAGCCGCTGCCGCTCTACCTGGCCGCGGCTGCCGTCTACTGGGTGCTCTGCCAGGTGCTCGAATGGGTGCAGCGCTGGTGGGAACGCCGGCTCGCCCTGCCGACTCGCCACTGAAGTCGCGCGAGCGAGCCGGGCTCGCTCGCCCCTTCGTTCACCCTCTCGCTCAAGCCGCGCCGGAATCCCGGTCCGCCGCGAAACGCACGCCGAGCGCCGCGCGCGCGGCATCGGTCATCGCGATCATGCGACGCGAATGCGCGTGCGTCATCACCGGGCTTTCGGTCAGCCCCTCGCGCAGCAGCGCGCAGAAGTGCTCGGTCTCGTAGTTGAGGCCGCCGCCCGAAAACGGCTCGTCGAGCTCGACCACCCGGCCGTCGACATAGCGGATCGTCGCCTTGGCCGGGTTCCACCAATTCTCGTGGATCGTCACGGTGCCGCCCTCGGCGGCCAGCAGCGCGTCGCCGCGCCCCGCAAGGTCCAGCCCGCAGAACAATTGCGCGATGCCATGCTCGTGGCGGCTGTTCAGGCTCGCGAACAGGTCGACGCCGGTCGCGCCGAGCCGGCCCAGCGTCTGCACCTCGAGCGGCTCGCCGAGCCAGTCGACCGCCAGGAACATCTCGTAGATGCCGATATCGAGCAGCGCGCCGCCCGCGCCCTCGAAGCTGAAGCTGGGATGATCGGCCGGCACCGTCGCGATCGAGCAGCCGGCCCGCACCAGCCGGATCGGGCCGACCGGATCCTGCGCCAGGTGCTCGCGCAGGCGCCGGTACAGCGGATAGAACGGCGGCTTCATCGCCTCCATGAACAGCAGCCCGGCCGACTTCGCGGCCGCCAGCACCGCGTCGAGCTCGCGCGCGTTGACGGTGGCCGGCTTCTCGCAGAGCACGGCCTTGCCGGCCGCGAGCGCGGCCAGCGCATAGGCGGCATGGCTGTCGTTGTGAGTGGCGATGTAGATTGCGTCGAGATCGGATGCGCAGAGCGCCTCGAAACTCGCCACCGGCGAGCCGCCGAGCTCGGCGCAGAAGCCGGCGGCCGCTTCGGCGCGGCGCGCCCAGACATGGGTGAGCGTGGCGCCCGCCACGTGCTGCAGCGATTGCGCGAAGCGACGCGCGATCGCGCCGGCACCGACGATGCCGAAACGAATCGTGCGGATCGCGTGGTTCGATTGAGGGGAAGAAAGGCTCATGGGAATCGGAAGGAAGCGGGACTGCCAGACGGAACTGCCACGCCGGCCGGGCCGGCGGCGAGCCGTCATGATAACGGGCCGCCGCCTTGCACGGCAGCCCGCCTTCCTCCCGTTCCGACTCAGCCGTGCGCGCGCGCCTCGAGCGCGACGCCGGCCGGCGCCTCGGTGGTCATGTCGATCAGCTCGCGCGAGGCGCTTTCCGCCGCGCGCGCGTCACGCTGCTCGATCGCGCTGACGATGCGCCCGTGCAGTTCCAGCAAGCGATCGTGCGCGCCCTCGTGGGCCGCCACCTGCTGGCGCACCAGCCGCAAGGCACCGACGATGATCGCGCTCATCTGCTGATAGAACTGGTTGCCGCTGGCGTGGACGATGCGGGCATGCAGCCGCTCGTCGGCCTCGTCGTAACCGGCCTCGCCCGCCTGCAGCGAGCGGAAGGCCTCGAAGGCCTCGCGAATGCCGGCGATCTCGGCCGCATTGGCACGCTCGGCCGCCTGCCCGGCCGCGCGCGGTTCGATCAGCATGCGGAACTCGAGCACGTCGCGCATGAACTGCGGATCGGGCTTGGCGCGAAAGCGCCAGTCCACCACGTCCTCGTCGATCATGCGCCAGTCGCGCATCGGCCGCACCCGCGTGCCGACCTTGGGCCGCACGTCGAGCATGTCGCGCGCGAGCAGCATCGAGAGCGCTTCCCGCATCACCGTCCGGCTGACGTCGAAATCCTTCGACAGCACGTCCTGCGGCGGCAGGATTCCGCCGTACTTGTCCTCCACTATCCCTGTCACGAGCCCGTCCATGACCTTGCTGACGAGCGACCTTTCTTTGTCTTTTGGCTGTTCCATACGAGACCTCCCCGTTACGACGTATCTGTGTTGGCGTGCTGCCCCCGCAGTCCGGCCCGGCCCCATTTACTCTCTCGATCAAAAACTGCTCGCGAATCCGATTGTTCTTATGTTCGATACGTTGCTGAGTTCGCGATCACAACGCTATCTGGTAAACACCTGACAGGGTAATCCCTCTTACGATTTCGATTAGACATCCTATAGCAAAAAAAAGCCCGACAGGCCTGGAAAAGGCCGTCGGGCGATTTATCAGGATCGCAAAACGTTTGCGGGTTTCAGGGCGCCGGCGATTCGTTGTTTTGTGGAATCGCGCCGCGCCCCGAGGTTTTTAAATCCCTGTTTAACGCGAGCGGTAATCGATCGTTTCCACGCCGGTTTCGCCGCCGAGCAGGCAGAGGTCGGCGCCGCGCTCGGCGAACAGGCCCACCGTCACCACGCCGGGCCAGCCGTTGATGGTCGCCTCCAGCGCGCGGGGCTCGCTGATCGCGAGGCCCTTCACGTCGAGGATCTCGTTGCCGTTGTCGGTCAGGAACGGCGCGCCGTCCTTCGTCACGCGCAGCACCGGCACGCCGCCGAGCGCCGTCAGGCGGCGGCCGATCGCGGTGCGCGCCATCGGCACCACCTCGACCGGCAGCGGGAAGGCACCGAGCGTGGCCACCCGCTTGCTGGCGTCGGCGATGCACACGAAGGTTTCAGATACCGAGGCAACGATCTTCTCGCGCGTCAGCGCCCCGCCGCCGCCCTTGATCATCGCGCCGCTCGCGTCGATCTCGTCGGCGCCGTCCACATACACCTGCAGGCCCTCGATCTCGTTCAGGTCGAACACGCGGATGCCGTGCGATTCCAGGCGCTGCGTGGTGGCGATCGAGCTCGACACGGCACCGCGGTAGCGCGTCTTGATCGCGGCCAGGGCGTCGATGAAGCAGTTCGCGGTGGAACCGGTGCCGACACCGATCACCGAGCCTTCCGGCACGTTTTCCAGCACGTAATCGGCGGCGGCCTGGCCGACCAGGCGTTTGAGTTCGTCTTGAGTCATGGGGAGGTAAAGCGCTGATTGCGAAAAGACGCGAGTTTACCGGAGTCGTCCGACGCGGCGTCGATTTTCGTCCGCCGCGCGGCATCGGCGCGACAGGCACGGCAGCCCGCTGCTCGCGCTACCTTGAATCAGGGCGCCTCGGGTTCGACGCCGGCCGGCGCGGATGCCGGTGCCGACGCGGGGGGCGTGATGCCGGCCGAGGGTGCCGCGCCGGGAAAATACTTGTCGAGCAGGGCCTGCGCGATCGCATCGGTCTGCGCGTCCGGGTTGCCCGAATAGTCGGCCGGACGGAAATGCATCTGGAAGGCCGCGAACACGCGCCGCGTGCGCGCGTCGAGCACGCCGTCGGTGGCCACCTCGTAGCCGTAGCGCGCCAGCTTCAGTTGCAGGCCGCGCACGTCGACCGGGTCGCCCGGCGCACGCCCGGCCATCCTGGCCGCCACGGTCGCGTCGTCGGGCCAGGCGCCGATGCCGGCGCGCGCCAGCGCCTGCCACGGGAAGGCCGGGCCCGGATCGATCTTGCGCTGCGGGGCGATGTCGCTATGGGCGACCACGCGCGTGGGCGGGATGCCATAGCGCGTGACGATGTCCTTCGCCAGCTTCACCACGGCCTCGATCTGGTCCGGCGCATAAGGCTGCCAATGACGATTGGTCGGTGCGTCGAGCGGGCCGGCGTTGACGATCTCGATGCCGATCGAGGCCGCGTTGAGTTCGGTGGTGCCCTGCCAGTCGCTGACGCCAGCATGCCAGGCGCGCTGGTTCTCGGGCACCAGTTGCAGCACCACCGGCTCGCCGTTGCGGCGCGGCGGATGGCTCGGCACCAGGTAGTGCGCGCTGACCTCGTTGTGGGTCAGCACGAACAACGCGCGCTGGTCGTCCGACTCCGTGTAGTGCAGCACCAGGAAGCGCACGCGCGAATCGGTGCCGCGCGCCGGGTGGCTCGTATCGGCGACGTAACCATCGCGATCGACCAGCGTCGGCGAGGCGCAGGCGGCGAGCAAGGCAGCCGCGCAGCCGAACACCAGCACCCGCGAGGCGAATGCGGCCGGCGCGCCGGCCACGCGAGCGAGCCGCGCCACCGTGGCGATCGGGGCAGGCGATTTCATCATCGCGCGCGCTCCTCGCCGCCGTGCCTACTTCGCGAGCGCCGCGCGACGCTGGCGCACCGCCTCGTACAGACACACGCCGCTGGCCACCGAGACGTTCAGGCTCTCGACGCTACCGGCCATCGGGATGTTCATCACGTCGTCGCAGGTGTCGCGCGTGAGACGGCGCATGCCCTCGCCCTCGGCGCCCATCACCAGCGCGACCGGGCCGTCCAGCTTGGTCTCGTAGAGACTCGCGCCGGCGTCGTCGGCGGTGCCGATCACCCACACGCCGGCATCCTTGAGCTCGCGCAGCGCGCGCGCCAAGTTGGTGACGGTGATGTAGGGCACCGTGTCGGCGGCGCCGCTGGCGACCTTGGCCGCCGTCGCGTTGAGGCCGACCGCGCGGTCGCGCGGCGCGATGATGGCATGCGCGCCGGCCGCGTCGGCCACCCGCAGGCAGGCGCCGAGATTATGCGGATCGGTCACGCCGTCGAGCACCAGCAGCAGCGCCGGGCCCTGGATGCCGTCGAGCAGCTCGGCCAGGTTCTGCGCGAGCGGCAGGTCCTCGACGCGCGCCACCACGCCCTGGTGGCGCTCGGTATGCGCGAGCCCCCAGAGGCGCGTCTCGTCGGCCGCGATCAGCCGGACCCCGGCCTCCTTCGCGGTGGCGAGGAAATCGGTCATGCGGCGATCGCGCCGCGTCTGGTCGTACAAGACCTCGGCGACCGTCGACGCATCGTGGCGCAGCCGCGCGGTGACCGCGTGAAAACCGTAGAGAACCTTCAAACGTGACATGACTGGAGCTACCTTCATCTGGGCACGGCGCGCACGGCGCGCATCGCGCAATGGTAAAACGCAAGCGCCGCGTGACCGGCGGCGGGCCGGACAACGCGGCGTCTTCTGGGCTTCGGCTCGACGGGCCGGCACCTCGTGGCGCCGGCCGCGGCATCAATATTTCTTGCGCGGTCGCGCCTTCTTGGCCGGCGACTTCGAGGCCGGCCCACCGCCCTTCTTCTTCGCGGCGGGATGCGCGGGACGCGCTTCCTTGGCGGCCGGCGCGCCCGGGCTCGCGACGGGCTTCTTGCGGCGTGCCGGCAGTTCGTCCTCGCTCGCGGTGATGCCCGGCATCGCCCGCACGCGCGCGCCGCCGCGCTCGGCCGCGGCCGGCGTCGGTGCCGGCCCGCGCGGCGTCTTCACGGGTGTGTCGCGCACCAGGCGGAAGTCGATCTTGCGTGCATCGAGATCGACGCGGCTGACCTGCACGCGCACGCGATCCGAGAGCCGGTAGCGGATGCCGGTGCGCTCGCCGCGCAGCTCGTTCTTGATCTCGTCGTACTGGAAGTAGTCGGAGCCGAGCTCGGTGACGTGCACCAGCCCTTCGATGAACAGCGTGTCGAGCTGCACGAAGATGCCGAACGGCGTCACGCCGTTGACCATCCCGCCGTATTCCTCGCCGAGCTTGTCGCGCATGAAATAGCACTTGAGCCAGGCCTCGACGTCGCGCGAGGCTTCGTCGGCGCGGCGCTCGTTGGCCGAGCAATGCAGGCCGAGTTCTTCCCAGATCGCGTTGTTGCTGCGGGTGCGATTGCGCGCGGCGTCGTCGTCCTTCTGCATCGCGCGGGCTCGCGGCGAGATCGCCGTGTTCAGCTCGACGCCCTCGGGCGCCTTGGGCGTGTACTTCTGGCCCGACAGGATCGCGTAGATCGCGCGGTGCGTGAGCAGGTCGGGATAGCGGCGGATCGGGCTCGTGAAATGCGCGTAGGCATCGTAGGCGAGACCGAAGTGGCCGATATTGTCCGGGCTGTAGACGGCCTGCTGCATCGAGCGCAGCAGCATCGGCTGCAGCATCTGCGCATCGGGCCGGTCGCGGATCTTCGCCATCAGCGCGGCATAGTCGCTGGCGTGCGGGGTATCGCCGCCGCCCAGCGTGAGCCCCATGCCGCGCAGGAAGGAACGCAGGTTCTCGAGCTTCTCGGCGGTCGGGCCCGCGTGGATGCGGTACAGGCCCGGCTGCTTGTGACGCTTCATGAAGTCGGCCGCGCAGACGTTGGCGGCCAGCATGCATTCCTCGATCAGCTTGTGCGCGTCGTTGCGCTGGCGCGGCAGGATCTGCTCGATCTTGCCCTGCGCATTGCAGACGATGTAGGTCTCGGTGGTGTCGAAGTCGATCGCACCGCGCTTCTGGCGTGCCGCGAACAGCGCCTTGAACACGCCGTAGAGATTCTGCAGGTAGGGCAGCAGCTCGGCGCGGCGCGCGGCCTCGGGGCCCTTGGTGTTGCCGAGCACGGCCGCCACTTCGGTGTAGGTGAGCCGCGCGGCCGAGTGGATCACGGCCGGGTAGAACTGGTAGCCCTTCACCTCGCCGCGCGCGGTCACCACCATGTCGCAAACCAGGGTGCAGCGGTCCACCGCCGGGTTCAGCGAACACAGGCCGTTGGACAGCTTCTCGGGCAGCATCGGGATCACGCGGCGCGGGAAGTACACCGAGGTGCTGCGCTCCAGCGCGTCGACGTCGAGCGCCTCGCCCGGCTTCACGTAGTGCGAGACGTCGGCGATGGCGACGATCAGGCGGTAGCCATCGCCGCGGCCGACCTTCATCGGCTCGCAGTAGACGGCATCGTCGAAGTCGCGCGCGTCCTCGCCGTCGATCGTGACCAGCGGCACGTCGCGCAGGTCCACGCGGTAGCGCAGGTCGATCGGGCGAACCTTGTCGGGCAGCGCGGCCGAGGCGGCCAGGGCCGCCGGGCTGAACTCGTGCGGCACGCCGTACTTGCGCACCGCGATCTCGATCTCCATGCCGGGATCGTCGATATCGCCGAGCACCTCGGTCACGCGGCCGAGCGGCTGCGAATGACGGCTGGGGAAATCGGTCAACTCGACCACCACCACCTGGCCGACCTTGGCCTTCTTGGCGTTCTGCGAGATCAGGATGTCGTGGCCGATCCGCTTGTCCTCGGGGGCCACGATCAGCGCGCCGTTCTCGTTGAGCAGGCGGCCGATCACGCGCTTGTTGGCGCGATCGGTGACCTCGACCACATGCCCTTCCGGGCGGCCGCGACGGTCGTAGCCGACGATCCGCGCGAGCACGCGATCGTTGTGCATGACCTTCTGCATCTCGCCGCTGGGCAGGAACAGGTCGTCCTGGCCGTCGTCGCGGATCAGGAAGCCGTAGCCGTCGCGATGGCCCTGCACGCGGCCCGCGACGAAGTTCGAAGGATGGGTCAGTTGATAATGCCCGCGCTTGTCGAGCCGGATCTGGCCGTCGCGTTCCATGGCGGCGACGCGCCGGAAGAAACCCTCGCGTTCCTGGCGCTTGATCGACAGCGCCTCGGCGATGTCGTTCGCGGCCAGCGGTGCGTCGCTCGTACGCAGCACGCCGAGAATTTCCTCGCGGCTCGGAATGGGATACGGATACTTGCTCAAGGGCTTGTCGATGGTTGTTCTCGTTGCGTGGACTTACCTGTCCGGTTCGAACGATCGGACGCCAGGTTGCGGGCCATTCTATCACCCGTGGCCGCGCCAAAAACCGCGAAGCGCGGACGGCCCGCCGCGAGCGGCCCGTCCGGCGCGGTGATGCAAAAACTTGTTGACACGCCCATTCATCATGCTAAGATTGCGGTCTTGCTTGATGCAGCTTGTGCCCAGGTGGCGGAATTGGTAGACGCACTAGGTTCAGGTCCTAGCGGTGGCAACACCGTGGAGGTTCGAGTCCTCTCCTGGGCACCACAAGTTCTAAAAAGGTCGGCTTTATGCCGGCCTTTTTTCATTTCAAGCCCAGGAAGCAAAGCGCCTGCGCGCTTTGCGGGAGGACTCGAAAGGCCTGGCTTGCAAGCCAGGCCGGGGTCGCGCCGGCGTGACCGAGTCCTCTCCTGGGCACCACAAGTTCTAAAAAGGTCGGCTTTATGCCGGCCTTTTTTCATTTCCGGCTCGCCCTCGCGCCCTACCGCTCCCACACTCCCGAGCACCCGCGCCGATGGCTCGCCATCAGATGCGTATCCACGATCCCCGTCGCCTCCATCAGCGCGAACATGGTGGTCGGCCCGACGAACACGAAACCGCGCTTGCGCAGCCCCTTGCTCAGCGCCTCCGATTCGGGCGACGTGGTCGGAATCTCGTCCACCGTGCGCGGCTCGGGCGTCTTGTCCGGCCGGAACGACCAGATGAACTCGGCCAGGCCGCCCTCCTCGCGCAGGCGGATCGTCGCCGCCGCGTTGTTGATCGCCGCGAGGATCTTCGAGCGGTTGCGGATGATCCGCTCGTCTGCCAGCAGCCGCTCGACATCGCGCTCGCCGAAGGCAGCCACCTGCTCCGGGACGAAACCGCGAAATGCGTCGCGGAAGGCCTCGCGCTTGCGCAGGATGGTCAGCCAGGACAAGCCCGACTGGAATGCTTCCAGGCTCAGCCGCTCGAACAGGCCCTGCTCGTCGCGCACCGGCATGCCCCACTCGGTGTCGTAATAGTGCTTGAGCAGCGGATCGACCGCGGCCCAAGGCGGGCGCGCGAGTCCATCCTCGCCGACGACGACCTCGACGGGTCGGGCTGCCTGGGGTTTCGTGGCCTTCTTCGGGATCGTGCTCATCGGGCAATGACGCGGGTTTCGTTGCGGAAAAAAACAGCGCGTGACACCGGATCTCGATCCGTCGCCACGCGACTGCTCACTATCTCACACGAAACCCGCCGCGGGCGGGCGGCCCGCTCAAGTCCGCAAGCGGCGCTCAGGACGCATCGGCCTCGACCAGGTAACGCGTCAGCGCGGCCGAGGACATCTCGCGCGCCAGCCGCGCCGCCTGCCCCGACCACATGTTGCTGAAATCGGAACGCCCCGTCTTCTCGGTCACCGCGCGCAGCGGCGCCAGCGCGCCGCCGGCGGTCGGGAACGCCGGCGCCACCTTGGACATCGGGCCGATCTCGCGCATCAGCCGATTCGCGATACCGCGCGCGGGCCGCCCGGTAAACAGGTTGGTCAGCGCGGTCTCGTCCTCGCCGGCGGTACGCAGCGCATCGCGGTGGAAGGCGCTCACCTTGGCTTCGGGCGTCAGCAGATAGGCCGTGCCGACCTGCACGGCCGAGGCGCCGAGCGCGAAGGCGGCCCGCACGCCGCGCGGATCGGCGATGCCGCCGGCGGCGATCACCGGCACCGGCACCGCGTCGACGATCTGCGGCACCAGGGCCAGCGTACCGACCTGGGTCGACATGTCGTCCGAGAGGAAATTGCCGCGATGGCCGCCGGCCTCGTAGCCCATCGCGATCACCGCGTCGACGCCGCGCTCGACCAGCCAGCGCGCTTCCCTGACCGTGGTGGCCGAGGCGATCACGCGCGCGCCGGCCCGCTTGACGCGCGCCAGCAAGGCGGCTTCCGGCAGGCCGAAATGGAAGCTGACGACCTCGGGCCGATAGGCCTCCACCACCTCGCAATAGGCGGTATTGAAGGGCGCGCGCCCGGCCGACGGCACCGGCTCGGCCGGATCGAGCCCGAGCTCGACGTAGTAGCGCGCCAGCGCCGCCCGCCAAGCGAGCTGCCCGGCCGGATCCGGCGCGGGATCGGTATGCGCGAAGAAATTGAGGTTGATCGGCCGGGTGGTGGCGCCGCGAATCCGGTCGAGCGCCGCCTTCATCTGCTCGACCGACAGCATCGCGCCCGGCAGCGAGCCGAGCCCGCCCGCCTCGCTGGTGGCGATCACCATCTCGGGCGTGGTCGCCCCGGCCATCGGCGCCTGGATGATCGGCAGTTCGATGCCGAACAGGTCGAGAATTCGATTGTCTTGCCAGTTGCCCATGCTTGCGTTCTCCCTGCGGCGATGCCGCTCATCGCGCGCCGCCTGCTTCGCGAAACGCGCCGGTCGTCGACGCGCGCCATCCTACCTCAGCGGCGCGTTCGGCATCCGGCTCGCCATCTGCCGCCCGCAGCCCGCGCGCTTCGTGGTTCCGGCGCTTCGCGCCTCAAGCGTCGCCGCCGGCCTTGGCGGCGGCGCGCTGCTGCTCGCGCCATTCGGGAGTCGTGACGCCGCCCACGCCCCAACTGTCGAGCTCGACCTCGTCGATCACCACAAAGGTGGTGTGATGCGGCTTGCCCATCACCTCGAACAGCAGGTCGCTGACGCCCTTGATCAGCGCCTTCTTCTGCTCGGGCGTGGTGGCGCTGGCGCCGGGTGCGGTGCCCTCGCGGGTGACCTTGATATTGACGTACGGCATGGTGCTTCTCCTTGTTCGGATGTCCAGGACGGCGAGGGCCGGCGGTGACAACGCCGGCCCTCGCGCGGTGCTTACCAGCGGCCGGCGTGCTGGCCGCCGTCGACACTGAGCGTCTCGCCGGTCACGAAGCCGGCGCGCTCGAGGTACATCACCGCGTCGACGATCTCGGACACCTCGCCCATGCGGCCCATCGGATGCAGGTTGTCGAGGAAGGCATGGGTTTCGGCCGGATGCATCGGCGTCTTGATGATGCCGGGCGCCACCGCGTTCACGCGCACGCCGCTCTTCGCGTACTCGATCGCCAGGCCGCGCGTGACCGCGTCGAGGCCGCCCTTGGTCAGCGTGGCGAGCCCCGAGGGCGCGCCGCTGATCGCCTGGCGCACCAGCGTGGTGGTGATCTGCACGACGTGGCCGTGACGCTGCGCGAGCATCGGCTCGAGCGCCAGCTGGGTGACGTGGAAGAAGCCGCCCAGGTTCACGCTCAGCACCCGCGTGAACTCCTCGGGCGTGTATTCGGTGAACGGCTTGCCGATGAAGATGCCGGCATTGTTGATCAGCGTATCGATGCGGCCGAAGCGATCGAGCGCCGTCTTCACCACCTGCTGCGCGACCTCGCGATCGCTGATGTTGCCCGGCACCGCCACCACGCCCGCGTCGTCGCCCTGGCGGATGTTTCGCGAATTCGCGACCACCGCGTAACCCTGCCTGCGATAGGCCTCGACGATGCCGGCGCCGATGCCTTGCGATGCGCCCGTCACGATGGCGACTTTCTGTTGATTGCTCATGATTCTGCTCCACTGATTAGGTTGACTAACTACCAGGATGTCCGTTCGGGCATCCATCGCGGGTCCAGCTTCAGGCTGTCACGTGATCGTGAGCGGCCTGCCCTTCCTGAAGAATGTCAAGCGCCCGGCCAGATCGGGGCGCGCACGTCCGGCCAAGGGCGATCGGCCTGCCTCGGGCCATCCATCGCCCGCTAGCAGCACGGCATCCGGAAACGCCCGCGCCACCATCCACGCCAGGTCGTGGTCACGGCTGCCCGGCCCGCATCGACGAACGAACCAGGTCGCACCCAGCAGCACCGCTCGTGGCGCGAAGCGGTCGGCGACGTCGGTCACGCCTTCGGGCGATACCCCAACGCCCGGCAGGTACAGCAGGTCGCCCGGCCGCACCGACCCCAGCACGAATCCGATCCCCGCGTCGCCCGCGCTGCCGGCCGGCGTGGCCGTGACCAACAGGCGCGTCAGGCCATCGCGGCAGAGCGTGCCGGTCTCGTACGCTGCGAGCCCGACCGCGCCGCAGCCAAGGCATGCCGCCACCGGCTTGCTCGCGTAGACGCGTCGAGCGGCCGGCAAGCCTGCCTCGCGTTTGCCGCTCCACACGCCGCCGCCGCCGAGCAGCACCGCATCGAGCTCGCCGATGCCGGCGGCACCGGCCGCCGCGTGCCGCAGCGCCGCCGGGCCGTCTCGCCACTCGGGAATCACCAGCATCCGCATCGAATCGATCTCGATCCGGATGACGACGCCCTCGAGCGCGCTGAGCTTGGTGGTTGCGGATGGCATCGGAAGCACCGTGTTGCATGGCATGGACGCAAGCGTAAGCCGCTTGCCGCCTCCGAAAAATCCGCTATCCTCTCTCAATGGCTGAGAAAAAACGCACAGAGGTCGATTGGCAGGATGTTCGCGTGTTCCTGGCATTGGGGCGGCACGGGAGCCTGTCGGCGGCCGCCCGCGCACTGGGGGTCAACCACGCGACGATTTCGCGACGAATCCAGTCGCTGGAGGCCACGCTCGGCGAGAAGCTGGCGGAACGCCGGCCGGAAGGTTATGTGCTGACGCCGGCCGGCACGCGCGCCCTGAGCGTGGCAAGCGACATGGAGACGGCGGTGCAGACGCTGGGACGCGGCGGTACCGACGATGCGCCGAAGGGCATCGTGCGCGTGAATGCACCGCCGGCGCTCTCGCAGGCCTTCCTGACGCGCCGTCTGGCCGAGGTGCCGATCCTGTTCCCCGGGCTCGACATCGACCTGGCGACAGACCTGCGCTCGATCAGTCTCGAGCGGCACGAGGCCGACATCGCGGTGCGCATCGACAAACCCGAGGATGGCGACTTCATCGCCAAGCCGGTCGGGTCGATAGATTTCGGTTTTTATGGCACGCCGGCCGTCTGCGAGCGCGTGGAAGGCGGCGAGGCACCGATCCTGGTGGGTTTCGACGAAGCGAACAGCCATATGCCGGATGCGAGCTGGCTCGGCCAGCACTATCCGCAGGCGCGGATCGCGTTTCGCGCCAACAACCACGTCGCACAGGCCACCGCGGCCTGCGCGGGCGTCGGGCTGGCGATGCTGCCGCACTACGTGGGGCGCCAGTTGCCCGAGTTGCGCGCCTGCGCGCTGAGCCCGGTGCGGCCCTCGCGTGACATCTGGCTGCTGATCCGGCGACCGGACCGCAAGGACCTGCCGATCCGAACCGTGGTCGACTACCTGACGCGGCGCTTCGAGGAAGCGCGGGACCTGTTCGAGGCCTGAGCGGCGCCCGGCCTGCGGCCTCGCGGCGAGCCGGCTCGCCCTGCCCGCGCCGGCCTCACTCGATGAAACCGAGCACGACGCGGCGCGTGCGCGCGGTTTTCTTCTCCATCTTGGTCACGTGGATCGGCCCGATCTCGGCCGTGTTGGCGACATGCGTGCCGCCGCAGGGCTGCAGGTCGATGCCGTCGATGCGCACCAGGCGCACCGTGCCGAAACCGCTCGGCGGCTTGACGCTCATGGTGCGCACCAGGTCGGGATTGGCCTGCAGCGCCTCGTCGCTGATCTGCTCGATCGTCACGGCGCGCGCGGCCTCCACCCACTTCGCCAGGGTCGCGTCGATCTCCTCGCGCGCCAGCGGCTCGCTGGTCACGAAATCGAGTCGCGCGTAATCGGGCGTGATGCTGCAACCATCGACGGGATACGGCAGCGCGCCGCACATCAGGTGCGATGCTGTGTGCAGGCGCATCATCCGGTTGCGCCGTGCCCAGTCGATCTCGATCGCGACTTCATCGCCGACGGCGAGCTTCGACAGCACGGCAAGCTGGTCCGGCGCGGGTACGTGGAGCACATCATCCGGCGTGGCGCCGGGGAGCTGGCTCTTGCGCGCATCGGCGATCGCGAGGCGGCTGCCGTCGCCCAGCGTGATGACACCCGTGTCGCCGAGCTGACCGCCGCCATGCGGGTAGAACACGGTGCGCTCCAGCGTGAGACCGGATTCGTCGATATGCGTGACGCGGGTGGTGCATTGGCGCAGATAAGGATCGTCGCGGAACAGGGCTGACGTGGGCATCGAATAACCTCGGGGATCTTGGTTGGAGGAATGGCGAGGCAGGCTTCGTGCTCGCGGCACGATGGCTATCGCGATCATGGGGCATGCCGAGGGAAAATGGACGACGCGCTTCAAAAAGTATTGACAGCGCTCTTGGGCACGCTATAATCGCATTCTTGCTTGAGATGCAGCTTGTGCCCAGGTGGCGGAATTGGTAGACGCACTAGGTTCAGGTCCTAGCGGTGGCAACACCGTGGAGGTTCGAGTCCTCTCCTGGGCACCACAAGTTCTAAAAAGGTCGGCTTTATGCCGGCCTTTTTTCATTTCAAGCCAAGCGCAAGCAAGAAGCGCCGTTTCCCGCGATGAACATGCTCAACGAAAAAAATTTCGATTCGTCCCGAAAAACCGTTGACAAGGGATCCGGCTCCTCTATAATCGCATTCTTGCTTGAGATGCAGCTTGTGCCCAGGTGGCGGAATTGGTAGACGCACTAGGTTCAGGTCCTAGCGGTGGCAACACCGTGGAGGTTCGAGTCCTCTCCTGGGCACCACAAGTTATAAAAAGGTCGGCTTTATGCCGGCCTTTTTTCATTTCAAGCGTTCATTTCCAGCGCCCTCACCCACAGCGCGCCACCGCGTCATCCACACTCAGCTCCGACAGCGCCTCCTCCCGCAGCCCGTCGTCACTGGCTCGCCGCAGCACCTCGAGCACCTCGGGCTTCAGCCGCACCAGCCGCAAACGCCAGCCCCGCGCCTCGCACTCGGCAGCAAAGGTCTTCAAGGCCTCGATCGCCGTTCCGTCGAGATCCGGCGATTCCTCCAGGCTCAGGACGATCGTCGTCAGGGCCCCGGCCGCATGCGCGAGTTGCCGCACACGCGCCAGCACACGCTCGGCGTTCGCGAAGAACAACGGCCCTTCCGGCCGCACGATCAGCATGCCGGGCACCGGCGTCGCATCGGCATGGATCGACACGTCGACGAAATCACGGCTGTCGCGCAAGCGCCCCAACTCACTGATCTTGGGCTCGGACAGCTTGCGCACGGTAAACAGCAGGCTCATCGCGATCGACACCAGCAAGCCGTTGAGCACGCCCAGCACGAGTACCGCCAGGATCGCCGCGACCACCAGCAGGCGGTCGCGATGCCAGCGCCAGTAAGGCCCGAACGCGGCCGGATGCAGCGAATGGCTGACCGCGAAGATCACGATCGCGGCCAGCACCGGCTCCGGCGTGCGCGCCAGTTGCGGCAGCAGCAGCCAGACGATCAGCGCGATCACGAGCGCCGCGCAGGCGCCCGAGAGCCGGCTCTGCGCGCCGGCCGCCTCGTTCGCCGAACTGGCCGAATAACCCGCGCCGACCGGCATGCCATGCAGCAGCCCCGACACCAGGTTGGCGCAGCCGAGCGCGACCAGATCGCGATTCGGCGAGACCGTGTCGCCATGCTTCAACGCGAAGTTGCGGATCGAACCATAGGACTCCGCGTACAGGATCAGCATCAGCGCGAAGCCCAGCTCGATGGTCTGGGTCCAGGCCGTGCGATCGAGCGAAGGCAGGCCGAGCGCCACATGCTGCAGATCGATCCGGCCGACCACGGCCACCCCGTGCACGCGCCAGTCGATCCCGTAACCGGCGGCGATGCCAAGCACGATCACGATCAGCGTCGCCGGAGCGCGCGAGCGATTGCCGAGCAGGAACAGGATCGCGAGCGCGACGGCCCCGACCACGACGCTGGACGGATTCGCCTGCGGCAGCCCGCGCAGCAGATCGAGGAACACATGCGGCGTGTCGCTGTGATGGACCGGCACCACGAGGATCTTCGGCAACTGCTTGATCACGATCGTCAGGGCCAGGCCGAAGGTGAATCCGCGCAGCACCGGCCGGGCGATGAAGTCCGAGATGCCGCCCAGCCTCGCGGCCCCGGCGATCAGGAACAGCACGCCGGTGGTGGCCACCAGGGCGGCGGCCAGGGCCAGTTGCGCGGCGGCCGTGGCGCCCGTTTCCGACAACACGGTGGCGGCCAGCACGGCCGCCGAGGACGAGGTCGACGAGACGATCGCGAAACGGCTGCTGCCGAGCACCGCGTAGACCACCAGGCCGACCAGCAAGGCGATCAGGCCGGCCTGCGGCGGCAGGTTCGCGAGTCCCGCGTAGGCCACCGCCTCGGGGATCAACAGGCCCGCGATCGACACGCCGGCCAGCGCATCGCGCCAGTTGCGCTCGCCACGCGGCATCGCCGGCGCGGCGATGGCCGCGAAGTGCGCGGGATCACGCGGCGCCACGTCGGGCACCGGCTGCACGGGCATCGCTCCCGCCGGCTTGCGTCCCACCGCCATCTCAGGGCCTCGGCTCGAATACGCCGGTCCAGCCCGGCAGGTAGCGCGCATCCAGCGCATGCGCATGGGCCAGCGCCTCCTTGAGCGCCTTGGCGAAATGCTTGCGGATCCGCTCGACCGGAATCTTGCCGCGCAGGTAGTCGGCCCACAGGAATTCGCTGAACGGCGTGGTGTCCTTGGCGTAACCGCCGGCGGTGCGCAGCTCGCCGGCCAGGCTGCGATAGGGATCGTCGCGCAGCGCCGTCAGCACGCCCGGCAGGCGGTCGTAGTCGTGACGCGAACCGTCGGGACCGAAGGGATGCACCCACTGGTTGTGCTCCATCATCCGCCAGAAGATCGTGTCGTCGAGCCAGGACAGGTCCTTCAGCAGCATCGCCTTCACATCGGTCACGCCCTCTTCCAGCAAGGCACGGCCGAGATGATGGTGATCGACGATGAACAGCGCCTGCCCCGGGCCGAGCACGGCCGGAAACCAGTGCAGGTCGATCGCCTCACGGCGCGCCTTCTTGCCCAGCGACTGCCAGTGCTTGCGCTTGGCCTCGACCTCGCGAAAGCCGATCGTCATTTGCGTGGGTTTCAGCGCCGCCAGCCTGGCGGGAATCAGATGGACATCGCGGCCCAGTGCCATGGTCGGTCTCCCAGGGAAATATCCGCCACGATACCCTCGCGAGCCGCGGTCGTGCCGTTCGGCACGCCCCTCGGGCGAACCTCGAACTCGCGCCTCGCGGTTCAGGGCGAACAGGCCGCGCCCGGGGCATCGAGCCGGTGCCGCAGCCACGAGCCGGATTCGTCCTCGACGACGTCGAGCGCTCGCATGCCCAGCTTGCGCGCCAGCTTCAGCGAGGCGGCATTGTCGACGGCGATGTCGGCGATCAGCGCCGAGACCTGCACGGCATCGAAGGCATGCCGGATCACGCAGGCCGCCGCCTCGCTCGCATAACCCTGCCCCCAGGCATCGCGTACCAGGCGCCAGCCGATCTCGGGCGCCTCGCTGCCCTCGACGGGCAGCAGCAGGACCCAGCCGAGGAAACGCGCCGGCTCGCGCGCCTCGGCCAGCACCCAGTAGCCATGCCCCGGCGGATAGCCGCGCGTGATGCGATCGAGCACGAAGCGCCGATGCGCGAGCGGATCGCCCCACGGCCCCGGGATATGGCGGGTGACCTCCGGATCGCGGTCCATCGCCAGGCAGGCCTCGAGATCGTCGAGCGTGCGCGCACGCAGGATCAGTCGCTCGGTCCGCAACGGCGGCACCCCGTTTCCGGGTCGATGGCAGGCATCCGTCATGAACGCTCCGGGCAGGATTCCGATCAATAATCGGATTACGAAAATTGAAACGACATGCATTCAATTCCAATACATGTCTTTCATATTCAATTCAATCCTGCGCATTCTGCCATTTACCCGCGAAAATCGACTAGGGATTAATCCCGAGCCTGAAATCAAACGGAACGCGATCCTTATTCCTCGGCGTACACTGAACCGGCCGTCCGCGCCCGGCGCCGCGCTGGGCGGGCCTTGCCGCCGCGCGGCGCCGCCACCAAGGAGACCTGCCCCATGAGCTGGACCCGGGAACAAAGAAACGTAACGATCGCTGCCTATCTCGGCTGGACCCTCGACGCCTTCGATTTCTTCCTGATGGTATTCGTGCTGAAGGATATCGCCGCGGAATTCAATACGAAAATCCCGGCGGTGGCCTTTGCCGTCACCCTGACCCTGGCCATGCGTCCGCTCGGCGCCCTGATCTTCGGCCGTCTCGCCGACCGTTTCGGCCGTCGGCCAACCCTGATGGTCAACATCGCCTGCTATTCGGTGCTGGAGCTCGCCTCGGGTTTCGCGCCCAGCCTCGGCGCCCTGCTCGTGATGCGCGCGCTGTTCGGCATCGCGATGGGCGGCGAATGGGGCGTCGGCTCCGCGCTGACCATGGAAACCGTGCCGCCGCATTCGCGCGGCATCGTCTCGGGACTGCTGCAGGCCGGCTATCCGAGCGGTTATCTGCTCGCCTCGGTGGTGTTCGGCGTGCTCTACCAGTACATCGGCTGGCGCGGCATGTTCATGATCGGGGTGGTGCCGGCGCTGCTGGTGCTCTACGTGCGCTCGCACGTGCCCGAGTCGCCCGCCTGGAAGCAGATGGAAAAGCGCCCGCGGCCGAGCCTGGTCGCCACGCTCAAGCAGAACTGGAAGCTGTCGGTCTACGCGGTGGTGCTGATGACGGCCTTCAACTTCTTCTCGCACGGCACCCAGGATCTCTACCCGACCTTCCTGCGCGAGCAGCATCACTTCGACCCGCATACGGTGTCGTGGATCACCATCGTCCTGAACATCGGCGCGATCGTCGGCGGCCTCGCCTTCGGTTCGATCTCCGAAAAGATCGGCCGGCGCCGCGCGATCTTCATCGCCGCGCTGATCGCGCTGCCGGTGCTGCCGCTGTGGGCCTTCTCGAGCGGCGCGCTCGCGCTGGCGGCCGGCGCCTTCCTGATGCAGATCTCGGTGCAGGGCGCCTGGGGCGTGATCCCGGTCCACCTCAACGAGATCTCGCCCGACGAGATCCGCGCGACCTTCCCGGGTTTCGTCTATCAGCTCGGCAACCTGCTCGCCTCGGGCAATGCCACCATGCAGGCGCAGCTCGCCGTGGACAACGGCAACGACTACGGCCACGCGCTGGCCATCGTGGCCGGCACGGTGGCCGTGGTGATCGCGGTGCTGATCCTGTTCAGCCGCGAACGACGCGGCATCGACATGACGCAGAGTGCCGCGCAAGCCGCCGCCACCCACTGAGCCTCACCCGCAGCGCATCATCGCGCGAGGCGCGCCGCCGCGCGCATTCCCGCGCGATGATGCTGCAACGCACACCAGCACTAGAGGATTCCGCCCACAGACAACGCTTGCCGCCCTCCCGCGACGCTTCTTATCTTAATAAAAAACGCTTGTTTCAATTACAGATTTGAATCGCCTGTTCGGCAACGAAACGGTGATCAAAAGGGAGGCGCACATGGCGGTTCGTCAGGCCAGCCGGCAAAGCGGCGGCACGAAGGCGCGCATACTCGACGCGGCCGAAGACCTGTTCGTCGAACACGGCTTCGAGGCGATGTCGATGCGGCAGATCACGTCGCGTGCCGCGGTCAATCTCGCGGCGGTCAATTACCACTTCGGCAGCAAGGAGGCGCTGATCCACGCGATGCTCTCGCGCCGCCTGGACCAGCTCAACGACGAACGCCTGCGCATCCTCGATCGCTTCGAGGCGCAGCTCGGCGCCTCCATCACCTGCGAGCACGTGCTCGGCGCGATGTTCATCCCGGCGCTGCAGGCCTCGCGCGATCCCCAGCGCGGCGGCCGCGCCTTCCTGCGGCTGATCGGGCGCGCCTACACCGATCCCTCGACCTTCGTGCGCAGCTTCCTGTCGGCGCATTACGCGAGCGTCGCGGGACGCTTCTTCGAGGCGTTCCAGCGCGCGCTGCCGCAACTGCCGCGCAGCGAACTCGGCTGGCGCCTGCACTACGCGATCGGCGCGCTGTCCGGCGCCCTGGCGGGCGCGGAAACCGACAGCCTGCTCGACGATTTCTCGCAGGGCCGCAGCATGAACGACGTGCAGATGATCGCGCGCCTGTCCTCGCTGATCGTCGCCGCGCTGAAGGCGCCGATGCCCGACGCGGCGCAGATGTCGATCTTCGCCGCGGTGCTCGAGGACGCGCAGCGCGGCAGCCCGCTGGTCGCCGGCGGTGGTGAATTGCAGGCCGGGCCGTTCAGCGCCTCGGCCGGTACGCTGCTGCACGCGCGGCACGCTTCCTGAGGCGCGACGCCCGACGGCGCGTGCGGTCGACTCCCTCGCGCCCGTTCGCCGGCGCGAGGCGCCCGCTTGCCGCCGATCACGATTCCAATGAACCTGGAGACATCAGCGATGAACGCCACCGTTGCCCCCGTCGGCGCGCCGGCGCCGAATACCGACGGCATCTGGTTCCCGGCTTATCCGCGCGGCGTGCCGCAGGAGATCGACCTCACGCAGTACGACTCGCTCGCCCAGTATTTCGACGAATGCACCTCGCGCTACGCCGATCGCGTGGCCTACCTCAGCGCCGGCTCGCAACTGAGCTATGCCGCGCTCGGGCGCAAGGCCGAAGCCTTCGCGTCCTACCTGCAGCACCAGCTCGGCGTGAAGCCCGGAGATCGCGTCGCGATCATGCTGCCGAACTCGTTCCAGTATCCGATCACGCTGTTCGGCGCGCTCAAGGCCGGCGCGGTGGTGGTCAACGTCAACCCGCTCTACACGGCGCGCGAGCTCGCGCATCAGTTGAAGGACAGCGGCGCGGAAACCATCGTCGTATTCGAGAACTTCGCCCATACGCTCGAGGAAGCGCTGCCGGAGACGCGCGTGCGCAACGTGATCGTGACCGCGCTCGGCGACCTGCTCGCCGATGGCTTCAACGCCAAGGGCCGCCTCATCAACTTCGTGCTCAAGCGCGTCAAGAAGCTGGTGCCCGCCTACCGGCTGCCGCAGGCGGTCAGGCTGCGCGCGGCGCTGGCCCAGGGCGCCGGCCGGCGCGCCGTGCCGGTGACGCTCACGCGCGAGGACCTGGCCTTCCTGCAATACACGGGCGGCACCACCGGCGTGGCGAAGGGCGCGATGCTGACCCACGGCAACCTGATCGCGAACCTGCTGCAGGCGAAGTCGTGGATCGCCGACCAGGTCTCGGGCGAGATCGAGACGGTGCTCACGCCGCTGCCGCTTTATCACATCTATTCTCTGACCGTGAATGCGCTGATCTTCATGGGCCTGGGCGGGCGCAACATCCTGATCGCCAACCCGCGCGACACGAAGATGATGATGAAGATCCTGCGCAACGAGACCTTCACCGGCATCACCGGCATCAACACGCTCTACAACGCCTTCCTCGACAACGCGGAATTCCGCGCCCGCGATTTCTCCAAGCTCAAGCTCGCGATGGCGGGCGGCATGGCGATGCAGCGCGCGGTGGCCGATCGCTTCAAGGAGGTCACCGGCTGCCCGGTGGTGGAAGGCTACGGCCTGACCGAATGCTCGCCGATCGTCACCATGAACCCGGTCGACCTGAACGACATGCACGACTTCAACGGCTCGATCGGCATCCCCGCGCCCTCGACCCTGGTGCGCTTTCGCCGCGAGGACGGCAGCTGGGCCGGCATCGGCGAGGCCGGCGAGCTGTGCGTACGCGGCCCGCAGGTGATGCGCGGCTACTGGCAGCGCCCCGACGAAACCGCCAAGGTGCTCGACCGCGAGGGCTGGCTCGCGACCGGCGATATCGGCGTGATGGACGAGCGCGGTTTCGTGCGCCTGATCGACCGCAAGAAGGACATGATCCTGGTGTCGGGTTTCAACGTCTATCCGAACGAGATCGAGGAAGTGCTGGTGATGCATCCGGGCATCAGCGAGGCGGCCGCGATCGGCGTGCCCGATCCCGCGCAGGGCGAGCGCATCAAGGCCTTCGTGGTGCGGCGCGACCCCGCGCTGACGATCGAGGAGGTGCTCGCGCACTGCCGCAAGAACCTCACCGGCTACAAGATGCCGAAGACGGTCGAATTCCGCGATGCGCTGCCGCAGACCAATGTCGGCAAGATCCTGCGCCGCGCGCTGCGCGACGAGGAACTCGCCCGGCTCAAGGCAGCCGCATCGCAATGATTCGGGCTACCGAACAACATCAGGAGACAGGCATGGTTTCAATTTCCCCCTCGCCGCGCTGGCGCCGCGCCGCCCTGCTCGGCCTGCTCGCAACGGCGGCGGCATGCGCCGCCACGCCGACGATCGCGCAGGAGGCGGCCACCGCGCCAGCCTCCGCCGCGGCCGGTACCGCCGCCGCGCTGCCGCCCGAGCTCGCGCGCGTCACGCAGCAGCCGGTCGCGCAGCAGGCCGCCTGGCTCAAGACGGCCGCGCGCGACGGCACGCTCGAGAAGCTCGACGACGCGACGCTCACCGCCCTGTTCAGCGCGCTCGACCCGATGACGGTGCCCGCCTACATCGCGGCGGGCCCGAACGGCTACCCGTCCTACGAATTCACCATGACGCGCCAGGAGCGGCTCGGCGACAAGTGGGCCGACAAGCCCGATCACATGAGCGTGAAGATCACGCGCGAACCGCTGCGCATCTACGCGAAGTGGCTGCCTGACGGCGCGCATTCGGGCCAGGAAGCGATCTATGACGAGACCAAACGCAAGGACGAAATGTACGGCCATCTCGGCGGCCTGCTGGGCAAGATCCCGCTGTGGACCTCGATCACCGGCACGCTGGCGCGCGCGCAGTCGAATCACACGATCCGCGATCTCGGCACCGAGTACGTGACCGGGCTGTATCTGAGCGAAGGCAGGAAATACGAGGCCGCCGGCGTGAGCAAGCCGACCCGCGTCGAAGCCAGAACCATCGACGGCGTGCGCGTGGTGGCCCTGACCTACGAGACGCCGACCGGCCGCCCGCAGTTCTATGCCAAGAAGGAAACGCTGGGCCTGGACCTGCGCCACCCGTATTTCCGCACCGTCGAGTCCTATGACAACGACGGCCGGATCTTCGAGCGGATCGTATTCCAGAAGATCACGCCGACCAGCTTCGACGATTCCGCCTTCGATCCGAAGAACCCCGACTACAAATACTGATCGAAGCGATCCGCACGGCCCGATGGCATGCCACCTCCATCCGGCCGTGCCGGCAACCTCCCCGCCGGAGAGCACCACCGCGACAGTTCGTCACGTCGAACGGCTGGCCCCAGCCCTTGATTTTTCGCATCGCCACCCCAATTTCCGCTGTTCGGCACCGTCAAGGTGCAGCGCATGGCGGGGATTCCGGCCTCAACTTCAGGCCGCTCCCCGTCCCAGTGCAAAGCCGCCTGGCCGTCCGGCCGGCTCGCACTTCCCGCGCCAAAACGTCTATAGTGGGTAACGGTTCGACACAAAGGTCCACGTACGCTTCTCAAACGAACAGGGTAGAATCCCGCTCAAGCGCTCCGCCAGATAGCGCGGCGCATCCAAGCAAAACCCTCATCTGACGCCGGCTCAAGCCGCTTCTCAATGGCCAATCCTGCAGAATCCCATCCGCAAAACGACTTCATCAACGCAGCGCGCAAGGAACGCAAGCGCGTGGAAATCTACCTCGTCAACGGTATCCGTCTGACGGGCTGCATCGAGTCGTTCGACCAGTACCTGGTGATGCTGCGCACGCCCGTCGGTTTGCAAGGCATCTACAAACGCGCGATCTCGACGATCCAGCTCGACATGGGCGGTTCGCGCCCCGGCGGCGGTGGCGGCCGCGGCGGCCCCCGCACCGGTGGTGGCGGCGGCCATGGCGGGCACGGCGGCGGCCGGCCGCCCCGCGAAGGTGGCGGCCACAGCCCCTACGGCTCGCATGGCGGCTCGCGCGAATCGCGCGGCGAAGGCCGCGAAGGCGGCGGTTATCCCCCGCGCGAGCCGCGTGAACCCCGCGAACCGCGTGAATACGGCGCCCCGCGCGAATACAGCGCGCCGCGCGACTATCCCCGCGAATCGCACGAAGGCGTGTCCACGCCGTCCGAGCGCAGCGGCAGTCCCACCGTGATCGTCACGCGCCGTCGCCGGCCGCTCGGACCGACGGGCGGCAGCAGCGGCAGCGGTAACGGCGGCAACGAGTAAACGCAAAAAGGGCAAGCCAACTGGCTTGCCCTTTTTCCTTCCGGCACGTGTTGCCGCGAGCCTTCCAACGATCCGGCGCGCCAAGCAGCAAATCTCGCCCGGCAGCGCCCTGCCCGCGCTTACTGGTTGCCCGGCAACCCGGCGTCAGCCTGGCGCTGCAGCGAACGAACCTGCATCTGCAACTGCCGCAACTGGGCCTGCAGCGCATCGCGCTGGGCCTGCAGCGAAGCCGTCTCGCTACGCGTGGCCTTCTGGCGGTTGTTGACCGCCGCCTGCTGCTCGCGTGCGATCTGCAGATCGGCCTGCAGCCGGTTGGCGCGATCCTGGACCACCGCGATCTGCTTGTCGGTCTGTGCCTTCTGCGCTTCCAGGCGTGCCGCCTGCAGTTCCGAGGCGGCCAGCGATTCGGCCTGCTTCGAGAAATCGCGGAATACCGCCTCGGCGCGCGCCTCGTTGCTGGTCTTGATCACGCGCCAGAACGCCTTCTGCTGGAACAGCGCGACGTAATAGGTGCCGTCCTTGATGTTGAACAGCAGGCTCGCGCCATAGCTGCCGTTGTACGCGGTCCGCATTTCGGTCAGCGCGTGGGACTGGATCTGCTGCTGGAGTTCGTCGATGGTGCTCTGCGTGGTACCCGCGCCATCGCCCGCCGTCGGCTGGGCGGCCTGCGGCAAGGCGCTCGGCGCGGCCGGCGCCGAATTCACCACGCCGCCCGAGGACTGCGCAGCAGGAGAAACCGCGGGCGCCGCGTTGTCGCTACCCGCCAGGCCTTGAGCCTGTGCCACCTGAAACCCGCCCGCCACCACCAATCCTGCAATAAATGTCCGCCCCAAAACCCGTTTATGGCTCATGTAGAGATTCCTGCACAGATTAGTTGTAATTCTGACCGCAATCCTCGCATTATCCCTCACTTTCACGCGCTTCGGGCTCTTCGTCGAAAATCTGGTATTTGCGCATCTTTTCCCACAACACCTTGCGGCTGATGCCCAGATGCTGGGCGGTATCCTGGCGGCGCCAGCCGTTGGCGTCAAGGGCCGCGATCACGCGATTGCGCTCGCCCATGTCCCACTTGCTGCGATCCACATAGACCTCGGCCGCGCTTTCCACCGGCACCGGCTGCGCGGCGCGCGCATGGGCCACCAGGCGCTGCAGCCGCGCCGCGTCCCAGGCGCCGGTCTGGCGTACCGTCACGCCGACGCGCTCGGCCAGGTTGCGCAACTCGCGCACGTTGCCGGGGAAATAGGTATCCGCCACCGCGTCGGCCAGCCAGTAAGGCAGGTCCGGCAAGGCCGCCAGCCGCTCCTCGCCCACCACCTGCGCCACGAAGGACTTGAACAGCGCGATCTTGTCGACCGCGCCGCGTTCCTCGAGCGAGGGAATGCCCAGCTCGATCACGGCCAGCCGGTAGTAGAGGTCGGCGCGGAACGATCCTTCCTTGACGAGCTGCGGCAGCTTCTTGTTGCTCGCCGCCACCAGCCGGAAATCGACCTTCAGGGGCGCGGAGGCGCCGACCCGCAGCACCGTGCCGTCCTCCAGCACGCGCAGCAGCTTGACCTGCTGGTAGAGCGGCAAGTCGCCGACTTCGTCGAGGAACAGCGTGCCGCCCGCGGCCTGCTCGAAATAGCCCTTGTGCGCCACCACCGCGCCGGTGAACGATCCCTTGGCATGGCCGAAGAACAACGATTCGAACAGGCCGTCGGGAATCGCGCCGCAGTTGACCGGCACGAATTCGCCGTGCCGGTAGCGCGAGTGCTTCTCGTGCAGCAGTTGCGCGATGCGCTCCTTGCCGACGCCGGTCTCGCCGTGCAGCAGCACGTTGGTATCGCAGTCGGCGAAGGTGTCGACCTCCAGCAGCAGGGCCTGCATCGGCTCGGAATGCGCCACCAGCATGGCCGGCTCGGAGGTCTGCGCGGCGTGCGCGCGCAGTTGCGCGACCAGCTTCGAAACCAGCCCGCGCAGCTCGGCGCAGGTGAAGTCGAGCGGAAGAATGTGCGAGTACTCGGGCGGATAGCTGGCGGCGTCGCCACCGCCGCGCGCGGCGCCCACCCAGACCACCGGCATGCCGATATTGGCTTGCCATTCGCTGAGGAAGGCCGCGCCGCTCTCGATCATGCTGACGCTGATGATCGCCAGCGACGCACGCGCGGCCGCGCGCTCGGCCGACAGCACCACGTTGTCGGCCCGGATCACCTCCACGTCGAAGCTGGCCATGCAGCGGGCGACACGGTCGACGATGTCCGCCTTGCCTTCCCAGACATAGAGGTCGAGCCCTTCGATTGCAGGTGTGTTTCTCATCGGATGCCAATACCAGTCAATGCGTTCAATAGACCGTCTGCGCGACCCCGCAGGTCAGCGAGATCTGGTGCACGGTGGCCGCGCCGACCTGCACGCCGAGCAGGTTCAGGAGCGGAACGATAACCGCGTCGAGGGCGGACAGCAGCGGGCCCAGGACCGGCTGCAGGATGCCGAGGATGGTCCCGACGAAGTTGGAGGGCAGGGCAACCGAGATCAGGTTCCCAAGCAGGCCCAGATTCGGCGAAATCTGCGCGGTGGCGAGCTGGGCCAGCGCATTGGCGAGCGCCGAGCCGAGCGCGTTCGAGTTGACCGTCCAATAGTCGGAATCGAGGCCGGCTACACCGCTGAAGGTATGGGTCTGCGCCGCCCCCTGGACCTGTACCGAAATATTCGAGACCGAAACGGTCAATTGCAGCAGATTGAGAATGCCAAACGGCGCGATCTGCGCGTTGATGATCTGCGCTGGCGACTTGCAGCTGTAGGTCGACGACAGGCTGATCATGCCTTTCGAATTGAGCGGTGGCGTGCCGATGCAGAGGTTCGCGACGCCCGGTGTGGCCGTGATGGTGGCGGTACTCGCGGCGGCTGTTTGCGCGCACTGAGTCGAGTTGAGCACGGCCTTGCCGGTACCGACCTGCAGATAGAGCGGCAGCGTCACGTCGACATTGACGCCGACTAGTTGCAGCAGAGGCCCTACGATCGGCACCTGCTTGAGGCCGAGATCGACCACCAGGTACAACCCGACGGCCGCCGTCGAGGCCTGGGTGCGCCACTGCCCGGTGGCCGGATTGATGCCGCCTTCGCCGATCCCGATCGACGGCGGGCTGATGATCTGCACCTGCAGCTGGGTGCCGGTCAGCCCACCTAGCGCCACCGACGGGATGTTGACGGCCACCGCGTTGTTCGAGTTCGCCACCTCGGCGCCGACCATGATCAGGTCGAGCAGGCTGACGGTGGCGGTGGCGGCCGACTGGGTATTGGCCAGGGCGATGTTCAGCAGGCCGTTCGGGCCGCCGAGGTTGAGATTGCCGCCGTTCACGTTGGCCGAGATCATCGCCTGTAGCGCGCCGAGGCTGGCCTGCAGGTTGGCATTGACCACGCTGGTCTGCTGCAGCGCATTGGCGATCAGCTTGAGGAACTGCGACAGCGAGAGATTCAGCGCGAGCAACTGGTCGATCGTGCCGACCCCGGCCGAGGTCGCGATATCGGCGAGCCGCACGTTGGTGCAGGCCAGCGCCTGGTAGGACACCAGGCTCAGGTTGAGCCCCGACTTCGAGCCGAGCAGCGCGCCGAGCAGGCCGTTGACCAAACCCGGATTCGCCGACGACGAGGCCGGCGTGCCCGAGCAGCTGGTACCGCCGAGCTGCGCCAGCGTCGCGCCGACCGAGAACACGTCGATCGCGGTGGCGCGCGCGGTCGAGCTGGCACGCACGGTCTGCGTCGGTCCCACGAAGAAGTGCCGCACCTGCCGCGTCAGCTTCACCTGCACCCCGTTGAGCTGCAGCGCATTCGGGTTCGACGAGCCGGTGCCGACATTGGCGGCCGGCACGTAGTAGCTCGGCGCGGCGTTGACGCTCGGATCCCAGCGCCCGCAGCCGACCGTGATGGTATCGCCGGTGCCGGTGTTCAAGCCGTTCTTGGTCGCCGCGGCCGTGGCGGTGACCGGTGCCTGGGCACAGGCGTTGTCGAGCCGTTGCGCCCCCGCCAGCGCGGCCATGTCGGCGATGCGCTGCAGGTCGCGGCGCTCGAAGAACGCGTTGCCGATATCGATGACGCCGAGGATCGAGATGGTGGCCGCCAGGAAGATCAGCGTCATCACCGCGAACGCACCGCGCTCCCGGCGTCGGCCGACGATCGTGCGTCCGGGGATCGACAAGCCGATACGGCGGGATTGAGCGGGTTTCATGATTGCCTCTGCCTCGACGATTATTGCGACTGCGAGCCGCCGCCGAACGACGAGCCGCCACTGCCGCCGCCGCCCGAACCCTGCTGGACCGAGGTGAACCAGGTCGGGATCGGCGAGTTGAACGACTGCAGGTAGCGCTGATAGGCATACGACGCGGCCGCGCCCTCGAACGGATGCGGCTCGGACGACGCGGCGCGATTGCTACGTTGCAGATCGAGCCAGGCCTCGGTGCTCGGGCCGACGTCGGAGCGCCGACGGGCCGGCTCCATCGCAGCGGGCGGCGCTGGGGCCGGCTGCATCGCCACCTCGACCGGCGCGGGCACCGGCTGGGCCGCGACCGCCGGCCGAGGCGGCGCCACGTCCTGCGGTGCCGCCTGCTGCTGGAGCGCCACCGGCTGCGGCTGGGCTGCCTGGACCTGCGTCGACGGCGCGACCGCCGGCAAGGGCTGCGATGAACCCTGCACCTGCTGCACCGCCGCCTGCGGCGCAGGCGCGGCATCGGCGGGCGCCAGCAGTTGCGGCTGCAACTGGGCACCCGAGATCGGTTGCAGTTGTTGCTGCAATTGCGCGAGCGCCGGATCCACGGCCTGCGCCCGCGCCACCGTGGCGCCGAGCACGCCGGCCAGCACCGCCAGCGCGAACCCGATGCGTCGCGGGTTGGCGCGCGGATGGGATGGGAAATGTCGCATCGTCGACTCCGTGTGGTTCGTCATTTTTGCGAGAAGCGCTGCAACAGCGGCGCAGCCAGGTCGAAGCCGTCATTGCTGGCGATCGGCTGGGCGCCCACGTCGCCGCTAGCGGTCGCGCCGGCGCGCGCCGGCGCCGGCGCCGGCACCACCGTCAGTTGGCGCATGCGCTGGGCGGCCGTCACGCGCGCCGCGTCATCGCGGATCTCGTTGCGCAATGGTTGGGACATGCGCTGCTGGTCCATCAACCCCTGCGCGTCGCCGTCGTGGCCCGTCGCCACCAGGAACAGCGCGACATTGCTGAGGATCCGCGCATTCTTCTGGTCGAGTTCGGCCGCCTTCATGAGGGGCACGCGCGCCAGCGCGAGATCGCCGGTGCGCATGCGCGCATAGGCGAGATCGGACAAGGTCGAGGCGTCGGTCGGCGCCAGCAGCGTGGCCTGGTCGAGCAGCTTAGCCGCGCGCGTGAAATCGCCGCGCGTGCCCGCGATCAGGCCGATGCCGCGATAGGCGCGCGCCGCCAGCGTGGTATTCAGCAATTGCGTGTAGACCTGCTCGCTCGCCTCGTACTGCCCGGTCGAGCGCAAGGCGTCGGCGCGCAGCAGCTTGGTGTCCGGCGTCGAGCCGTACAGCTTCTCGTATTCGTCGATATGCGCCAGCGAGGCATAGAACAGTCCCTGCTGCTGCATCCGGTCGATCAGCCCCAGGTACATGCCCGGCGTGTCGGGCGGATCCGGTTTGTCGGCCGCCTGCATCAGCGCCGCGCGCTCGGCCTGCGCACCGATCCCGTAGTTGGACTCCTTGAACAGCGAACAGCCGCTCGCCAGGGCGCCGACCAGCACGCCGGCCAGCATGACGCGCCAATTCGATCGATTCATCTCGCTCCACTCCTTCGTCGTATCGCGTCAATGCCTCATGTTCGCCAGCGCGGACACGACGGTCATGATCCCGGGCCCGGCCGTCACGATCAGCAGCGCGGGCAGCAGCGTGACGATCATCACGCCGGTCATCTTCACGGTCAGCTTGCCGATGCGCTCGCGCAGCGTCGCGCGCCGCCCGTCGCGCAGGCGATCGCCGAACAGCCGCAGCGGTTCCTGCACCGCGCCGCCGTGCTTGTCCACCTGGATCAGCAGCCGCACGATCGAGCGCAGATCCTCGTTGTCGAAGCTGTTGGTCAGGCGCGCCAGCGACTGCTCGCGCGTGCGTCCCGCCGCGAACTGCCGCTGGGCCACGCCCAGCTCCCAGGACAGCACCGGCATCATGGTCGTGAAGTCGTGCGTGATCACCTGCATGCTCTGGTCGAGCGACAGGCCGACGCCCTGCAGCAGGCGCAGCATGTCGACGAACAGGGGCATCTCGTCGGTGACGCTTTCACGCCGTGCCGTCGCGCGGCGGCGAATATAGATCTTCGGGACCATGAAGCCGACGGCGATCGCGAACAGCACCACGAACAGCGAGCCGCCCGCCGAGACACGCGCGGCGAACGGCAGCGCGACCAGGGGCAGCACGACCGCGCAAAGCAGGCGCGCCGTCAGGAACAGGCCCCGCGAGCGGGCCTCGACGAAGCCGCATTGCTCGAGCAGTTGCCGGTCCTCGTCGGCAACCAGCTGACGGCCGAACCCGGTTTCCATCCAGCGCATCCCGAGCTGTTCGGCGCGTGCGCGCCAGGCGGCGAAGCCCGTCGGCGGCGCCTCGACCGGCTTGATCTCGGCAGCCCGCCCGGCACGCGCGGCCGCGGCGTGGCTGGCCGCCACCCGCTGGTCGAGCGCCTTCATCAAGGCCCGTTCGCTGCGCTGTACCAGCAGGCTGCGCACGATCGCCAGGCCGGCCAGCAGCAGCACCCCCGCCGCCCCCAGCACCAGCGCCATCGCCCCCAAACGATTTGCATCCATTCCGCTTCCTCTACCTGAGCCGCGCCATCCGGTACAGCAGGAAACCACCGAAGACCTGCAGCCCGAAGGCGACGTACAGCACCGAGCGTCCCGAGTCGTTGGTCCACATCGCCGTGAAATACGCGGGATTGGTCGAGATGACGAAACTGCCGACCGCGATCGGCAGCAGGCCCAGTACCCACGCGGACAGGCGCGTCTCCGCCGACATCGCATGCAGCTCGCGCTCGGCCTGCTCGAGATCGCGCATGAAGGTCGCCATGCGCTCAAGCATCACGTCCGCCCGACCGCCGTACTTGACCGACAGCCGCAGCACCGAGCCCACCAGCTCGAATTCGCGGATCCGGTATTCCTTGGCGATATGCAGCATGGCGCGATCGATCTCGACGCCGGTGCGCAGCATGCGCGACACCTGGTCCAGGCAATAGCGCAGGGGCATCTCGGTGGTACCCAGCGCCCCCTGGAACGCCGCCGGCACGCTGTTGCCGAGCGTCACGAGACGCACCACGCCGTCGAGGAACGAAGGCAGTTGCCGCACGATCTTCAGGCGGCGCGCCGAAATCCGGCGCAGTACCCACAGTGCCAGCAGTGTGCTGCTGCCGATCAGCGCCGCGACGGCCGCCACCCAGCCGCTGCGCAGGCCGGCCAGCAGCGTCACCAGCGCGACGATGCCGAGCAGCATGCGAAAAAGTCCGCGCACCTCGTCGAGCCCGGCCCGGTCGTTGATGCCTCGCAACACCGCCTCAGCCCGGGCCCGCCACGCCGCCAGCCCGACGGCAGGCGTCGCGGCCTGCCCGGGCTGAACCGCCGCGCTCGACGCCCCGCGTGCCGTCGAGCCGGCTGCCGCGCCGCCCGGCACGACTCCCGCACCCGCGGCGCGCGTGGCCTGCTCGAGCCGGCTGTCGAAGAAACGCCGCGTATGGGCGCTCTCCTCGCGCATCTGGCTGCCGCGCCAGAGCCAGACGCCGGCGGCAGCGAGAATCAGCGCGAACGACAGGGCCCAGAGCACGCCGCTAGACATTGAAGCCCCCGCTGCGCCCGAAGCCGCCTGCCGCGCTCATGTTGCCGATCAGCACGTTGCGGAAACGCGCGAGCTTCGGCGAATGCGGATGGATGCCGAGCGCTTCCCAGTTGTCGATTTCCTCGCCCTCGGGCGTGACGCGCGCGTCGTAGCGATAGAGCTCCTGGGTCGCCACGATGTTGTCGGACATGCCCGTCACCTCGGTAATCGAGAGGATCCGGCGGCGACCGTTCGAGAGCCGGCCGATCTGCACGATGAAGTCGATCGCGTTGGCGATCTGGCGGCGCAGGCTCGACTCGGTGCCCTGGAAACCGGCGAAGCCGGCCAGCATCTCGAGGCGATACAGGCATTCGCGCGGCGAGCTCGCGTGGATCGTGCCCATCGAGCCGTCGTGGCCGGTGTTCATCGCCTGCAGCATCTCGAGCACCTCGCCGCCGCGGACTTCGCCGACGATGATGCGGTCCGGGCGCATCCGCAGGGTGTTGCGCAGCAGGTCGCGGATGCTCACCACGCCAGTGCCGTCGAAGCCGCCCGGGCGGCTTTCGAGCCGCACCACGTGCGGGTGGTTCAGCGACAGCTCGGCGGTGTCCTCGATGGTGACCACGCGCTCGGTCTCGGGCACGTGGAAGGCCAGCGCGTTGAGCAGCGAGGTCTTGCCCGAGCTGGTGCCGCCCGATACCAGGATGTTGCAGCGTGCCTGCACGGCAGCCTCCAGCAGCACCGAGATCTCGTCGTTGTAGGTGCCGTTCTCGAGCAGGTCCGAGGGCTTGAGCGGATCCTTGCGGAACTTGCGGATCGACACCACCGGGCCGTCCAGCGACAGCGGCTCGATCACCACGTTGACGCGCCCGCCGTCGGGCAGCCGCGCGTCGACCATCGGGTTCGATTCGTCGAGCCGGCGGCCGACCGGCGCGAGGATGCGGCGCACGATGCGCAGCAGGTGGGCGTTGTCGGTGAAGCGGATCGGCAGCTTGGCGAGGATCCCGCGGCGCGACACGTAGATGTCGTTGTAGCCGTTGATCAGGATGTCCTCCACCAGCGGATCGCCGAGCAGGTCCTCGATCGGGCCGAAGCCGGCCAGTTCCTTGGTCAGCGCCTCGGCGATCTCGCGCACCTCGCTCTCGTTGAGCGGGATCCGGCGCAGCCGCACGAAGCTGTCGATCTCGAGATCGACGAACTGGTTGATCGCCTGGCGCGACCAGCGGCCGAACTCCGAACCGAGCTCCTCGATGCGGGTCAGCAGGTGCTCGTGCGCGGCGTTCTTGATGTCGTGGAACTGCTGCGTCTGGGAGAACGGCGCGGCGCCGTCGGCAAATTGGATGTCGTCGTGTGCCATCGCTTACGACCGCTTCGTGGTGGAGTGGATGAATCGTTTCAACGCCGACAGCCCGCCGGCCGGCGCCTGGGCTGGCGGCAGCGCGCCGGGCAGGCTCGGCACGCCGGCCGTGAGCCGCTCGCTCAGCGCATCGAGCGCCTTCACGTAAGGGTCGCGCTCGGCGGCCTCGACGATCAGCCGCCCCTGGTTCGCCGCATGTCCGATCGACACGCGCCGCGACGGCAGCGTCGAGAGCAGCGGGATCTCCAGCCGCTCGGCGATCTGCGCCGGCAACAGGCCGATCGCCGCGTCGTACTGGTTCACCACCAGCTTGACGCGCTCCAGGTTGATGCCCTTCTCGCGCAGGTCGCCGAGCAGCTCGACGGCCGACACGACCGAGGCCACGCCCTGGTCGCAGACCAGCCAGACCTCGTCGCTCAGGGAGACGATCTGCGAGATGAATTCGCGGTTGGTGAAACCGCCGAGATCGACCACCTGCTGGTCGACGAAGGCGCGCAGGCGATTGAACAGCCCCGTGCAGGCGGCCGCGGACACTTCGCGCAGGTCGGCCAGGTTGGGCGGCAGGGTGGTCAGCGCGACACCGCTCGCGTGATGGGCGAAGGCGGTATTGACGAAGGTCCGGTCGAACCGGCGCAGGTTGCGCACCGCCTCGACGAAATGGAGTTCGCAGCGCGTGTTGAGGAACAGCGCGCCGTCGCCGGCCGGCAGGCCCAGGTCGATCAGCGCGGTACGGCGGCTTTGCGCGGCCGCCTTGCGCTGCAGCAGCACCGCGAGGTTCGCCGCCAGCGTGCTGACACCCATCCCTGGGCGCGCCCCGAGCAGCGACAGCACCTTGCCGTGGCGGCTGGTCGGTTCGCCGAGGTTGTCGAGCAGGCCGCGCGTGATGCGCAGGGCCTCCTCGGCCGGCGCCGAGAGGTCGACGAAATCGCGCACGCCCGCGCGCAGCGCGGACAAGGCGCTCTCCGGCTCGACCAGGGTGCCCAGCGCCACCACCGGCAGGCCCGGATAGGCCGTGCGCACGGCCGCCACGGCCGTGCTGGCGGCGGCCTGGTCGCCCGCGAAGTCGATGAAGACCAGGGCCGGGTTCAGGCCACCGATGCGCTGCGTGAGCGCGGCCGCCTCGAGCGGCGACGACTCGACCGCGCCCGTCGAGACGAGCGTCTGCGCCAGCCAGCGCACATGCTCGACACGCGTGGAAGCGCAGATGAAATGATCGGTGACGGCAGGCTCAGCCAACGATTGAGTTCTCGCGTTCATGTGGAACACTCCCCGTAGAGCGGCGCGTGAACGTGCACCGCATCCGGCCGCTCACTACCCCATGGTCCGGCGCTCTCATTTCGAGAACCCCGGAGCCGTATCCGGCACCAGCATGCCGCCCAGGTACGAGCGCCATACCGGCCCGTCGTGCTGTTCCGACAATTCGCCCGGCGTGCTCGGCAGCTTGGTGCCGGCCGCGATCGGCGACACCAGGTGCGGCGTCACGATGATCACGAGTTCCTTGTCGCTCTGCGAATAGCTCAGGCTCTTGAAGAAGGCGCCGATGATCGGCAGATCGCCGAGGAACGGCACCTTGCTCAGGTTCGAGGTGGTCTCGCGGTCGACCAGCCCGCCGATCACGTAGCTTTCCCCGTCGCCGAGCTCGACCGTGGTGTCCGCGCGACGCGTGGTCAGCGCCGGCACCGTGATGCTGTCGATCGTGATCGCGTTGAGGAAGTCGAGCTGGCTCGCCTCCGGCGCGACCTTCAGCGCGATCCGGTTCGGCCCGAGCACGGTCGGCGTGACCGTCAGCCCGATGCCGTACGGCTTCCATTCGATCGAGATGGTGCCGAGCGACTGCGGCACCGGCACCGGGATCTCGCCGCCGGCGAGGAAGCTTGCGCTCTGCCCCGACAGCGCCACCAGGGTCGGCTGCGCGAGGATCCGCGCCAGGTTGTTCTGCTCCAGCACCGACAGGTTGGCGGCGATGCCGCGCGTGGTCGAGCCGACCACCAGGTTGAACGCCGAGGCGATCGGGGTAGTCGCGGAGACCGTCATGCCGTTCGACGGGGTGTAGCTCGAGGACTGCAGCGAGCTCGGCGCGAAACTGCCGAACGAGAAACCGTTGTTAGTCTTGAACAGGTTGAGACCGGCCTGCTTGGCCACCGAGCGGCTGAATTCCACCACGCGTACGTCGACCTGCACCACGTTCTTGCCGCTGATGGTCGACGCATCGACCACGCCGGGCGTTGCGCCGCCGCCCGCCTGGCCGGCACCCGCGCCGAAGGCGCCACCGCCACCACCGCCACGGCCGCCCCCCGCACCGCCCCCTTGCGCGCCGCTCGACTGCTTGGCGGCCGTGCGCGCCGCCGCGGCCGCGGTCGCGACATCGACCGCGCGCTGATGCGCCTCGAGCGTGCTCGCCGAACCCGAAATCACGGTGGTATCCCCATAGGTACTGACCCGCGGCGTGTTCTCGTCGAGCAAGGCGTTCGCCGCTCCGCTCGTCACATGCACCGTGTAGACGGCGGGATCGGCCCGGCCGCGCTCCCAGACCATCACGTTGGTGGTACCCGCGCTCTTGCCGATCAGCAGCACGCCGCCGCCCTTCACGACCAGCACGTCGGCGACGGCCGGATCGCCGACCGCGACGCGCTGCAGGCTGCGCCCGGCCGCGATCTGGCGCTGCGCGCCCACGGCGATGTCGACGCTCGCGTCTGGGCCGGCTGCGCTTGCCACGGACGACAGCGTCAAGGCACTCAATGCAATGGCCAATGCAATCAGATTCTTTTTCATTGTGTCGGAGGTCCGCAGCCGGACCTCTCCGTGTCGGTTACGACCTGCTGCCTGCTGCCGTTGACTCAATAGGACGCCGAATCGACGCGCCCACCCCGTATCACTTCGATGCTGCCGCCCTCCGGATTGCGCGCCACCACTCGCGCCGGCCTGCGCGGCGGGGGCGGCGCCGTGTCGGCCACGCCTCGCGACAATTCCGACAGCGACAGGCCGAGCGCCGCGCGTGCGGACGGGTCCTTGCCCGCCAGGTTGGCGCTCACGCGCATCGCGGCCGTGTCGGTGGCCACCTCCTCGTCGCGCGGGCTGCGCAGCGCCAGCGTCAAGGCGCCGGCGGCCTCGGCCAGCGTCAGCGCGTCGATCTGATCGGTCGGCACGGCGAGCACCGCGGTGCGCACCGCGCCGCCCACGCCATTGGAGGGATCGCGCGCGGTGGTGGCATCGCCGAAGGCAAGTACCCGGATTTTCGAGAGCAGCAGCTTGGCCTGGGTCTTGGTGATTTCCGGGCCACTCGAACCATTGCCCGGCAGGCCACCTGCGGATTGATCCCGCTTCAGGTTGACGAACACGTCGACGAAATTGCCGGGCCGCACCCGGTTGCCGACCGCGTTGGTCTCGTCGACCTTGACGGCCACCGCGCGCTCGCCGGCCTGGATCTGGTCGGCCACGCCGGAAGACAGCGAACTCTCGACCACCGCGGCCTGCTCCGGAATATCGGCGATCGGCACGCGTCCGATGATCTGCACCGGATCGGCGAACGCGCCTTCGGGCAGCCCCGCCGCCTGCTGCACCTTGAGACCGTCGGCCGGAATCGGCTGGCCCGCCTTGAGCGGATGCGCGGCCACCACCACCGGAAACAGCTTGGCGGGCGCCGCCTGCTGCGTCTGGTTTACCACGGGCGCCGGGCGACGTCCCAGCACCCATGCATAAATTCCGAGCAGCAGCGCAATCCCGATCAGCACTACCGCGAGAACCTTCGTCAAATTATTGGCCATGGTGTTGTTATGCGAACTTGCAATCCATGAAATGATTGGCGCTTGCCTACCTGCACTCGGGCCCCGTCAGCCGGTGCAATCTCATGCACGTTCCTCCCCGCTAGATGATGTTCACCGGGCTGATCTGGACCGTCGCCGTACCCGTCAGGGCGGTCGGCACCGGCAACAGGAAACCCACCAGAGGTAGCGGCGCGATCAGCGGACTGGTGGCATAGGGATAGGTCAGCGTGACCTTGATGCAGTACATCGTCGCATCGTAGGAACAAGTCCCGCCCGAGGTGGTCGTGCAGGTCGCGCCCTTGATCCAGGCCGTCAGGTTGGTGGCAGCCGTGCAGGCCGCCGTGGCGCGCGCGGTCAATGCCGCCTGGGCGCTGGCGCTCACCTGGTAATTGAGTGCCGCCCGGGCACCCTCGGTCGCGGCAAGGGTCAGGTTCTGCTGCGCGGCAAAGATCAGGCCATAGGTCACGACCGCGTACAGCACCATGAAGAATGCAGGCAGCATCAGCGCGAACTCCACCGACATCGAGCCGCGTTCGCCACGCCGCCTCGGCGCGCGAAGAATCGGTTTCATCGCATATTCCCCGTAACAATCTGAACGATCAGCCATGCCGCGGCTGGTATTACGAGAAACGCCGCATATGGCGAACCACGGCGCCCACCCAGCGAAAATGCCGGCGCACTCCGTTGCCATAACGCACTGACCGGGGTACGGGTCAGGTACAAAATGCCGAGTACGTGAATCAGGGCCACCAGGCTGGCGAGAATCCAGCACCAGAACAGGCCACGAACGCCGCACCAGGCACCCAGCACCAGAAATACCTTGACGTCAGCCGCCCCCATCATTCGCCATGCAAAAAATGGAAACAATCCGACGAATCCAACCACAGCACCGATTATTGCGTCGACTCGCGTTATACCGAATGGGTTATGCCCGGCCGCAACCGATGCAATGGCGCATATCAACCCCGTCACTACCAAGGAATTGGGAATACGCCGATAACGACAATCGCCGACCACAACCATCGCCGCCCAGGCCAGGAATACCCCGACACTCAGAAGCAGAATCATCCAGATTCTCGAAGGCGCGCGTAATCAGTGCGGGCGCCGAATCGGCACCCGCACATCCTGGAACGGAAAACGACAACGGAATCGCCCGATCAGTTGCCGAGTGCGTTCAGGTGCCCCGCGATGAAGTTGAAGGCGGCGTTGATGCCCCCGGTGAGAACCCCCAGACCAATGACCAGCGCGGCTGCCATGAGGCCTGCAATGAGGCCGTATTCGACAGCGGTAACCCCGTCTTCTTCCTTGAGGAAGCGATTGATAAGTGCGTTCATGGTAATCCTCGTGCCTTGAGTTTCGTTGGCCTTATGCGCCTCGCATTCTGGCCGTCCCACCTTCACCGGCTTCGACGTCCGGCTCCGGCCATTTCTTTATAGCTCGTTTTTCCAGGAGCTCTTAACATATTTCGATGCCAGTTAACACTTTTGCAATGCTTTCGATAGGCACCTCCACTTTGGTGTTGCAGTGCATTCGTGGGCATGCACGGACGAATCTTAATCCGAAGATCTTTTCTTTCCAACTTTTTTTATGAATTTCGCGATCGGCGGTTCCCCCGGCATCACAATTTTTACTATCTTTCGGCGGCAGCCCCATAAGGGCTAACGATAGGTTAGATCACCCTGTCTAATCCACCAGTAAAACAATCGTTCGAGTGAACCGTATCGCGCCGCACCACGTTACGAGAGCGGCGTAACGGAAATCCTGTGACGTTACGTTACGGAACCCCAAATATCGGGCTCCAGACGATCGTTTCGAAACGATTAAAAATCGTTTTCGGCAATCGTTAAACCTAGATGGAACAAGGCTTTCCGAGGCGCCGTGAATCGTCTTCGAGAGGCATTCGAATCGCGTGGCACGAGTGTTGCAGAGTCTTCGTCGCGGTAACACAGATCACACAACACCACTGCGAGGACGAAATGGACACTCAACCGATCATGCAGGGCACGCTCCGGACGACTTTGATCGCGGCCACCGTGGCAGCCATGCTTTCCCTCTCCGCCTGCGGCGGCTCCGGCACCCTGAGCCAGGGCACGGGCGGCTCCAGCGGCGGCAACAACACGCCGCAAGGCACCAGCGGCACGTCCTCGGGCACTTCGTCCGGTACCAGCAGCGGCACGTCCTCCGGCACCAGTTCCGGTACGTCCTCAGGTACCAGCAGCGGCACCTCCTCGGGCACCAGCTCCGGTACGTCCTCAGGTACCAGCAGCGGCACCTCGTCGGGCACCAGCTCCGGCACGTCCTCCGGTACCAGCAGCGGTACCTCCTCGGGTAGCAGCTCCGGCACCAGCAGCGGCACCTCCTCGGTCAACGCGCTCGGCACGGTGGTCGCCAATACCGGCAACGTGGTCTCGAACGCGGGCACGGCGGTGTCCGGCATCGGCTCGACGATCGCCAGCCAGTCCCTGCCCGGCCTCGGCAACGCGCAGACGCAGGCCCTCGGCGGCGTGGTGAACAGCCTGGGCGGCGCGGTCAGCGCGCTCGGCAACGGCCTGGCCGGCGGCCTCGGCCAGCTCGGCGCCTCGACCAACCCGCTGGGCACCACGCTCGGCTCGACCGGCAACGTGGTATCGCAGCTCGGCAACGCCGTCACCGGCACCGGCCAACTGGTCAGCAGCCTCGGCAGCGGCCCGCTCTCGCCGCTCGCGCCGGTCACCTCGGTGGTCGGCGGCCTGGTCTCGACGCTCGGCACCGCGGTGGCCAACGGCGGCACCACACTCGGCACGGTCCTGACCACCGGCCCGGTCCAGCAGATCACGCAGACCGTCAGCTCGGCGATCACGCCGATCACCTCGGTGATCGCCAACACCACGCAGACGATCGGCAGCGCCACCGGGCTCGGCGCGCCGGTCAACACGCTGCTCGGCACCATCGGCGGCGGCCTGAACCAGGCCGGCAACCTGATCTCGTCGACCGGCGGCGGCAATGCCATCACCAAGGGCCTGGGCTCGACGGTATCGGCCACCGGCACCACGGTCGCCTCGCTCGGCGGCCTGCTCACGGGCGGCAACGGCTCCAACCCGCTGGCGCCGATCACCGGCGCGCTGGGCAGCCTGACGGGCGCGCTGGGCGGCCTCGGCGGCAGCTCCGGCAGCGGTTCGAGCGGCCCGCTCGCCCCGATCACCGGCCTCGTGTCGACCGTCACCGGCGCGCTCGGCAGCCTCGGCGGCAGCTCGGCCGGCGGCGGCGCGGGCGGCCTGCTGGCACCGGTCACCGGCCTGCTCTCCTCGGTCACCGGCACGCTCAGCGGGGCCGCCGGCGGTACCAGCGGCAGCGGCGCAGGCGGCCTGCTGGCCCCGGTCACGGGCCTGGTCTCCTCGGTCACGGGTGCGCTCGGCAGCGCCACGGGCGGTGCCACCGGCGGCGGTGCCGCGGGCGGCCTGCTGGCCCCGGTCACGGGCCTGGTGTCGGGCGTCACGGGTGCGCTCGGCAGCGCCACGGGCGGCGCCACCGGCGGCGGTGCCGCGGGCGGCCTGCTGGCACCGGTCACGGGCCTGGTGTCGGGCGTCACGGGCGCGCTCAGCGGCGCGGCTGGCGGCAGCAGCGGCTCCGCCGGCGGCGCGGGCGGCTTGCTGGCGCCCGTCACCGGCCTCGTGTCGGGCCTGACCGGCGCGCTCGGCTCGGCAGCCGGCGCGGCGACCGGCGGCGCGGCCACCTCGGGCACCGGCACCACGGTGGCCGGGTTGAGCGGCTCGAGCAGCACCACCAGCACCAGCGGTTCGGGCGGCGGCCTGCTCTCGCCCGTGACCTCGCTGGTCGGCGGCCTGCTCGGCGGCGGCAAGCACTAAGCATCGACCACATAGACCAAATAGCGTTAGGAGCCCAACCATGAACTCGATCCACTCGACCCCGTCGGCGCTGCGCGTCGCACGCCTTGCCCTGACCGTGATCGCGGCCGCCACCCTGTCCGCGCTCGCGGCCTGCGGCGGCAGCGACGTGACCACCGCAGGCGGCGGCAACAACACGCCGCAGGGCACCAGCGGCGGCACCACCACCAGCGGCACCAGCTCGTCCTCGAGCAGCGGCACCACGGGCCTGTTGAGCACCACCGGCAAGACCGTCAGCGACCTCGGCAACACCATCGGCTCGGTCAGCATCCCCGGCCTGAGCAGCGGCGTCACGCAAGGCCTCGGCAACAGCGTGTCGGGCGTCGGCACGGTGGTCGGCGCGGCCGCCGATGCACTGTCCAACGGCCTCGGCCAGATCGGCACGACCGCCAACCCGGTGGGCACCACGGTCGCCGGCCTGGGCAACGTGGTCAGCGCCGCCGGCACCACGGTGGCCGGCCTCGGCCAGACCGTGACCTCGCTCGGCACCGGCCAGCTGTCGGCGCTCTCGCCGATCACCACGCCGCTGGGCACCCTGCTCAACACGGTCGCCAACGGCGTGCAGGCCGGCGGCATGACGCTCGGCACGGTGCTCTCCTCGGGCCCGGTCACGGCCGTCACGCAACCGATCAGCTCGGCCATCACGCCGATCGTCACCACGGTCGGCCAGACCACCCAGACGGTGGGCGCGGCCACCGGCCTCGGGGCCCCGGTCTCGGGCCTGCTGCAGCAACTGGGCGGCGCGGTCGCCTCGGTCGGCACCAAGATCGGCAGCACTTCCTCGCAGCCGCTGGTCGGCGACGTCGGCACCCTGGTCTCGTCGATCGGCAATACCGTCAGCAATGCCGGCGGCCTGGTCAACGCCTCGGGCCCGAATGGCGCGAACCCGATCTCGGGGCTCATCACCAGCCTGGTGGGCAGCTCCAGCGTGACGGTCGCCAACGGTTCGTCGAGCGGCAGCCCCGCGAGCAATCCGCTCACCGGCCTGCTCGGCTCACTGGGCGGCGCCACCGGTGGCACGGGTGCGGGCGGCCTGCTCGCGCCGGTCACGGGCGTGGTCTCCTCGCTCACCGGCGCGCTCGGCTCGGCCACCAGTGGCGCGGGCGGCACAGGCAGCGCGAATCCGCTCGCGCCGGTCACGGGATTGCTGAATACTGTCACCGGGACGCTCGGCAGCGCGACGGGCGGGGCCAGCACCTCGGGCAGCGGCGCCGCCGGCTCGCTGCTCTCGCCGGTCACCACCCTGGTCGGTTCGCTGACCTCGACGCTGGGCTCGGCCACCTCGGGCGCCAGCGGCGGCTCCACCGGCCTGCTCGCGCCGGTGACGGGCCTGCTCGGCACGCTGGGCAGCGTCGGCAAGTAAGGCAGCATCCGTGCGTGCCGGCGGGAGGCACGCACGGTCATCACCAGTTGCACGGAACGGGCGGCATCGCGATGCCGCCCGTTCGCAGTAGAAAACTAAAAGCTGGCCTACGAGGACTTACCCATAATGAGATCCACTCACCAGGTTTGGACGATGCTGTTCGCGCTTGCCGCGACAACCGCCGGTCCCGCGCATGCCCAGAGCCGCCCCGCCGGCAACCCGCTCGAATCGCTGCCGCAGATCAACGCCCCGCAGCGCTCGACGGTGACCGTCCAGGTCGAACCGCAGGCGCAACAGGTGCAGGAGCTGCTGGCCCGCCATCTCACGCCCTCGACGATCCGCATCGAGGGCGTCAAGTCGATTCCCTTCGATCTCGTGTCCGCCCGCTTCACGCCGCTGGTCGGCAAGGACGTCACGATCGGCCAGTTGATCGAGACCGCCAACGGCGTGACCAAGCTCTACCAGGAACGCGGTTATGCGCTGTCGTTCGCCTTCGTGCCGGCGCAGACCTTCGAGGACGGCGTGGTGCGGATCACGGTGGTCGAGGGCTTCGTCTCCGACGTGCAGATCACCGGCAAGCCCGGCGCGATGGAGTCGAAGCTGCGCGCGGTGGCGGCCCACATCACGGCCGACCGGCCGCTGCGCAAGGATACTTTCGAGCGCTACGTGAATACCTTCGGCCTGCTGCCCGGCATCACCGTGAAGGCCAACGTGCCGCCGCCGCAGAACACCGACGGCGCCACCACCATGACGCTGGACGTGACGCGCAAGCCGATCAACATCAGCAGCGGCATCGCCACCACCAATCCCGGCGTGCAGGGCGTGTTCACCGTCACCGAGAGCGGCCTCACCTCGCTGGGCGAGCAGTTGAGCATCTCGGCGCTCGCGCCCAAGGGGCCGAACAACGTCACCTACGTGGCGGCCAGTGCCGCGGTGCCGATCGGCAGCAATGGCTGGACCGCGCGTGTCGATGCCACCCACTATCGCGGCAATCCCAGCGACAACCCGGGCCTGCCGTCCTACGTGAAGCGCACCGTGGTCAACGACAAGATCGGTATCTCGACCTCCTACCCGATCCTGCTCAACAACCAGCGTAGCCTGCTGGCCACCGTGTCCGGTTATGCCTCGCACAGCGAGGACAACTACCAGAACCAGCTCGGCGGACAGTTCATCGGCCTGCGCTCCCAGGTGCGCGTGCTGCAGGCGCAGATGGACTACACCGCCGTGCGGACGAGTTCGGTCACCAAGCTGAGCTTCAATGTGGCGAAGGCGTTCGACATCCTGGGCGCCTCGAAATCGGGCGAGACCAACATCCCCGGCACGGTCCAGAACAACCCGGCCTCGATCACATTCGTGCGCACCGGCGGCACCGTCGTGCAGAGCAACCAGTGGCCGTTCAAGATCGGCACGACCGTGCAGCTGACCGGCCAGTTCAGCCCCGTGTCGCTGCCGACCACCGAACAGATCGCGTTCGGCGCGCAGCGTTTCGCGCTCGGCTACGAGCCCGGCGAAACCTCCGGCGATTCGGGCTGGGGCATGTCGGCCGAGATCAACCGGCAGTTCTCGGTCGGCTATGCGTACCTGAAGTCGATCACGCCGTATATCGCCTACGACATGGCGCGCGTCTACCTGCACGCGGGCACGCCCCTGCCGAATCGCCTGTCCTCGGTCGGCATCGGCATTCGCGTGTCGGACGGCCAGCACTACAACCTCGACCTGAACGTGGCGAAAGCGATCGGCGACGCCCCAATCGAAAGCGCTTCACGCAGCCCGCGCATCAATGCGTCGTTCTCCTACCAACTGAACTGACCCCGGCCGCCAGCCCGCGCTCTCGATACACACGCGGGCCGTCTCGATTAGAGGCACCTCTATCAGACGCGGCAGTGGCTTTGACGTATTCTCCAAAGAGCTTTCCGGCAGGCCCGACCTCGATGCAGGACGGGCCGGCGCCGAGAAATCCCACGAAAAAGACAAGCTATCCAAGGAGGAAGACAATGCGCCATTTCACTCTTTCGCTGCGCAAGCTCGCCGTCGGCGGTGCCCTGCTGGCGGCCGCATGCAGCGCCTTCGCCCAGGCCGACAGCCCGATCGGCACCTGGCAGACGATCGACGATCACACCGGCAACCCGAAGGCCCTGGTGCAGATCTCGCAGGACAGCAACGGCACGCTCTCCGGCGTGGTGACCAAGGGCCTGGGCGCGAACGACACGCCCGACCGCCGGTGCACCGCCTGCACGGACGAGCGCAAGGATCAGTTGATCAAGGGTATGACGATCATCAAGGACATGCAGAAGGATGGCGATCACTGGGACGGCGGCAACATCCTCGATCCGGAGAACGGCAAGGTCTACAAGTGCAAGATGACGCTGGAGGATGGAGGCCAGAAGCTGGTGGTGCGCGGCTATATCGGCGTCTCGCTGCTCGGTCGTTCGCAGACCTGGGTGCGCCAGCAATAAAAGCCGATGGGTGCGACACCTAGCGTATCGCATGATGCGGCACGTGGATGAGAAGTCGCCGCGCGGATTTCGAAGGGAGACCGCGCCGCGCTCAGGCGCTGGAATGAGGATCGGATGGGGACGGCATGCGCGGCTCCAGGCGCGGCTTCACTTCCGGGCGTGGTTCCGTGCAGGCTACGTGGATCCGGTTAGGCACGAGGGCATGACGGATTTCGGCAGCGCGCGAATGGACGTGCTTGCGCATGCGCACGGTGACGGTTTCGTAGAGATCGTCGCAATCCGGCCCGAACAGTTCGTTCAGCACCGCGTGCAGCGTGCCCGATTCGTACCAGAGCATGAAACGGCGATGGCAGGTTTGGTAAGCCGGATAACGGCGAGGAATCGCCGACCATGATGCGCAACTGAATATCACCCAGAGCACGCCGTTGAGTACGTCGCGTGCGTCGGCAAGAGGACGCCCGCGCAGCTCCTTGCGCGGGCGCAATTCAGGCAGCAAGCGGGCAACACGTTGCCACTCGCTGTCGGTGATGTCTCGATACGGCCTCATGTCACCCCTCCGATTACGGGAACAGGACCAAGATATCGAGCCGGAATCGCAATGAATATTGGACGATTCCGAAAATTGCAGGGCGCTCCGGATCAATCCGACGCAGCCGGCGAGGTGCCCGGACGGCGGGACGGCGCCCGCACCGAGGCTCAGGTCAGCGAGGTATCGACCACGCGCCGCGGCGTCTCCAGATATTCCAGCGACTGCATCTCGACGATGCGCGAGACGGTACGGCTGAATTCGTTGGCCATCGGCCCTTCCACGTAGAGATCCTCGGCCGGCACCGCGGCCGACATCAGCAGCTTCACCTTGTGGTCGTAGAGCACGTCGATCAGCCAGGTGAAGCGGCGTGCCTCGGAGGCCATGCGCGGCGACATCTGCGGCACCTCGGAGAGCACGATCGCATGGAAGCGCGAGGCCAGCTCGAGATAGTCGTTCTGCGAACGCGGGCCGCCGCACAGCGTCGCGAAGTCGAACCAGACCACCCCATCGGCCTTGCGCAGCGCCTTCAGCTCGCGCTTCTCGATATGCAGCAGCGGGCTCTCGTCGGGCACCGCCGCGAGCCTGGCGAAGGCGCTGCGCAACTCGCGGTCGGCCTCGGCGCCGAGCGGCGTGTGATACATCTTCACCTGGGTCAGCGTGCGCTGGCGGTAGTCGACGCCGGCATCGACGTTCATCACGTCGAGCTTCTGCTTGATCAGCGCGATCGCGGGCAGCATGCGGTCGCGATGCAGGCCGTCCGGGTAGAGCAGGTCCGGATCGTAGTTCGAGGTCATCACGAACTGCACGCCGTTGGTGAACAGCCGGTCCAGCAGGCGGTAGAGGATCATCGCGTCGGCGATGTCCGAGACATGGAACTCGTCGAAGCAGATCAGGCGGTAGCGCTTGGCGATGCGGCGCGCGAGTTCGTCGAGCGGATCGGCCTGCCCTTTCAATTCCTCGAGCTCGCGATGTACCTCGCGCATGAATTCGTGGAAATGCAGGCGCGTCTTGCGCTGCACCGGCACCACGGCGTAGAAGCTGTCCATCAGGAAGCTCTTGCCACGGCCCACGCCACCCCACATGTAGACGCCCTTGGGCAGTTCCGGCCGGATCACGAGCTTCTTGAACGCGTTCGAGCGACGCGCCTTGTAGGCGACCCATTCGTCGAAGCATTGCTGCAGGCGCGTGATTGCGACACGCTGCGCGGTATCGGCCTGGTAGCCGCGCGCGCCCAGTTCGCGCTCGTAGTATTCGGTGACGTTCATCATGCAAACCGGAAAAACCAAAGGCGAGCGGAAAACTCCCGCCCGCCTTCGGCATCAAACGGCAGCGCCGGCCGGCCGGCCAGCAGGGCAGGCGCGGCGCCGTGGCGGCCCGAAGGCCGCCTCGATCAGCTGTTCAGCGAACGCTTGTCGGCGGCCAGGGCCGCTTCGCGCAGCACTTCCGACAGCGACGGGTGCGCGTGGCAGATCCGGGCGATGTCTTCCGACGCCGCCTTGAACTCCATCGCCACCACGGCTTCGGCGATCAGGTCCGAGGCGTTGGCCGAGATGATGTGCACGCCCAGCACTTCGTCGGTCTTCGCGTCGGCGATCACCTTGGCGAAGCCTTCCGGCGCGTTCATGCCCAGCGCGCGGCCGTTGATCGAGAACGGGAACTTGCCCGCCTTGATCTCGCGGCCCTCGGCCTTCAACTGCTGCTCGGTCTTGCCGACCCAGGCGATTTCCGGCGAGGTGTAGATCACCCACGGAATGCAGTTGTAGTCGATATGCGGCTTCTGGCCGTCGATCACTTCCGCGACCAGCACGCCTTCGTCCTCGGCCTTGTGCGCGAGCATCGGGCCGCGCACCACGTCGCCGATCGCGTAGACGTTCGGCACCGCGGTACGGCAGTGGTCGTCGACGTCGATGAAGCCGCGCTCGTTGGCCTTCAGGCCGATCGATTCGAGGCCGAGGTTGTCGGTGTTCGGCACGCGGCCGATCGACACGATCAGGCGGTCGGCTTCCAGCGTCTTGGCCGCGCCGTCCTTGTCCGTGTAGGCGATCGACACGCCCGCGTCCGAGGTCTTCACCTCGCCGATCTTCACGCCGAGGTTGATGTCCAGGCCTTGCTTCTTGAACAGCTTGGCGGCTTCCTTGGCGACGGCTTCGTCGGCCGCGGCGAGGAACGCCGGCAGCGCTTCGAGCACCGTCACTTCGGCGCCCAGGCGGCGCCACACCGAACCGAGCTCCAGGCCGATCACGCCGGCGCCGATCACGGCCAGCTTCTTGGGCACCGCCTCGAAGGTCAGCGCGCCCTCGTTGTCGGCGACGATCTTGCCGTCGACCGGCAGGTTCGGCAGGTGGCGTGCCTTCGAACCGGTCGCGATGATCACGTTCCTGGCCGTCACGACTTCGGTCTCGCCTTCGCCGCTGACCTCGATCTGCACGCCGGCGTCGGTCTTGCCGGTGAACTTGCCATGGCCCTTGAGCCAGGTGATCTTGTTCTTCTTGAACAGGTACTCGATGCCGCCCGTCATCTTCTCGACGATGGCGTCCTTGCGGGCCAGCATCTTGGCGGTGTCGATCTTCACGTCGCCCACCGTGATGCCGTGGTCGGCCAGGTGGTGCGAGGTCTTCTCGAACTCTTCCGAGGAGGCCAGCAGCGCCTTCGACGGGATGCAGCCGACGTTCAGGCAGGTACCGCCGAGCTTGAGCGCCCCGGCCGGGTTCTTCCACTTCTCGATACAGGCAACCGTCTTGCCGAGTTGCGCGGCGCGCACCGCGGCGATGTAGCCGCCGGGGCCGGCGCCGATCACGACGACGTCAAATTCCTTGGACATGACTATCCTTCTCTGTTGCCCCGCGCGCGGCGGCACGTCCTGCGTGCGCCGCGCGACCTGGGCGATTCAATGCGGGAAAGGCTGGGCTTACAGGTCGAGCAGCAGGCGCGCCGGATCTTCCAGCGCGTCCTTCATGGCGACCAGCGAAAGCACCGCTTCGCGGCCGTCGATGATCCGGTGGTCATACGACAGCGCGAGGTAGTTGATCGGGCGAATCACGATCTGGCCGTTCTCGACCACCGGGCGCTCCTTGGTGGCGTGCACGCCGAGGATCGCCGACTGCGGCGGGTTGATGATCGGCGTCGACAGCATCGAGCCGAACACGCCGCCGTTCGAGATCGAGAAGGTACCGCCCGTCATTTCCTCGATCGACAGCTTGCCGTCCTTGGCCTTCTGACCGAATTCGGCGATCTTCTTCTCGATGTCGGCCAGGCTCAGCTGATCGGCATTGCGCAGGATCGGCACCACCAGGCCGCGCGGCGAACCGACCGCGATACCGATGTCGAAGTAGCCGTGATAGACGATGTCGTTGCCGTCGATCGACGCGTTCACCAGCGGGAACTTCTTCAGCGCGTGGACCGCCGCCTTGACGAAGAAGGACATGAAGCCGAGCTTCACGCCGTGTTCCTTCTCGAACTTGTCCTTGTACTTCGCGCGCAGGTCCATGACCGGCTGCATGTTGACTTCGTTGAAGGTCGTCAGGATCGCGTTGGTCTGCTGCGACTCGAGCAGACGCTCGGCGATACGCGCGCGCAGGCGCGACATCGGCACGCGTTGTTCCGGACGATCGTTCAGCCAGGTGGTGGCCGAGGCCGGCACCTTGACGTCCGGCAGCGCGGCGGCCTTCTTCGGCGCGGCGGCCGGCGCCGAGGCAGCCTTCACCGGCGTGGCGTTGGCGCCCAGCGCGTCGCCCTTGGTGATGCGGCCGTCGCGGCCGGTGCCCGAGACCTGGCTCGGATCGACGCCCTTCTCGGCCAGCAGCTTGGCTGCGGCCGGCGAAGCCGTGGTGTTGCTCGAGCCCGAGGCGGCAGCCGCTTGCGCGGCCGGCGCGGCTTCCACCGCGACCGGCGCCGGGGCCGGACGCACTTCGGCTTCGCCGGCGGCGGCGGCCACGGCACCGGCCTTCGCCTCGGTGTCGATGGTGGCGATCACCTGGTCGGCGACGACCGTGTCGCCGTCGTTCTGCAGCACTTGCGACAGCACGCCGGCTGCCGGTGCCGGCACTTCCAGCACGACCTTGTCGGTCTCGAGTTCGATCAGGATTTCATCCTGCGCGACCGCCTCGCCGGGCTTCTTCTTCCACTGCAGCATGGTGGCTTCCGAAACCGATTCGGAAAGCTGGGGGACTTTGACTTCTACGATAGCCATGACTTGATTCCTGGATGCTTGATCTGGGTAATGTCGGGATCCTGCGGCCTGGCTCGCGCTCGCGTTGCCGCGCGCGACGAGACAAACCGGGAACGCGCCTGGCGCGCTCCCGGTTCGTGAGGTCCGCTTATTTTGCGATCGACGCGCTCTTCAGGCGGCCGAATGCCCCTTCGATCAGGGCCTTCTGCTGCTCGTAGTGCTTCGCGTAGTAACCGACCGCCGGCGAGGCGGAAGCCGGGCGGCCGCTGTACGCGAGCTTCTGCCCTTCCTTCATGCCTTCCTTCAGGTGGTGTTCGATGTAGAACCACGGGCCCTGATTCTGCGGCTCGTCCTGCACCCAGACCACTTCGGTCGCGTTGTCGTACTTCTTCAGTTCCGCTTCGAACTGCTTGTGCGCGAACGGATAGAGTTGCTCGATCCGGATAATCGCCACGTCGTTCGCCTTCGCTTCGCGGCGATGCGCGACCAGGTCGTAATACACGCGGCCCGAGCAGGCCAGCACGCGCTTGACCTTCTTCGCGTCGATCGACTGGTCGGTTTCGCCGAGTACCGGTTGGAACGAACCCTTGGCCAGTTCCGACAGGTCCGAGACCGCTTCCTTGTGGCGCAGCAGCGACTTCGGCGTGGCGACGATCAGCGGCTTGCGGAACAGGCGGATCATCTGGCGACGCAGCAGGTGGAAGATCTGCGCGGGGGTGGTCGGCTGGACCACCTGCATGTTGTGATCCGCGCACATCTGCAGGAAACGCTCGATACGCGTGGACGAGTGCTCCGGACCCTGGCCTTCGTAGCCGTGCGGCAGCAGCATCGTCAGGCCCGAGACGCGGCCCCACTTCACTTCACCCGAGGAGATGAACTGGTCGATCACCACCTGCGCGCCATTCACGAAGTCGCCGAACTGCGCTTCCCACAGCACCAGCGTGTTCGGTTCGGCGGTCGAGTAGCCGTACTCGAAGCCGAGCACCGCTTCTTCCGACAGCACCGAGTCGATCACCGTGAAGTTCGCCTGGCCTTCCGAGATGTTCTGCAGCGGCACGTAGGTGCCGTCGTTCCAGCGCTCGCGGTTCTGGTCGTGCAGCACCGCGTGGCGGTGCGTGAAGGTGCCCCGGCCCGAATCCTGGCCGGTCAGTCGCACGGCGTAGCCCGATGCGACCAGCGAGGCGAACGCGAGGTGCTCGCCCATGCCCCAGTCGAGCGGTTGATCGCCCTGGGCCATCTTGCGGCGGTCGTTGATCACGCGCTCGACCAGCGGGTGGACCTTGAAGTTCTCCGGCACCGTGGTGATGCGCTCGCCGAGACGCTTCAGCTCGGCCAGCGGCACGGCCGTGTCGGCCGCGTCGGTCCACTTGCGGTTCAGGAACGGCACCCAGTCGACCGCGTACTTGCTCTTGTAGTTCGAGAGCACCGGATCGACCGTGTGGTGGCCGTCGTCCATCGCCTTGCGATAGGCCTTGACGAACTCGTCGCCCTGCTCGGCGGTGATCACGCCCTGCTGCACCAGCTTCTCGGCGTACAGCGCGCGGGTACCCGGGTGCTGCGCGATCTTCTTGTACATCAGCGGCTGCGTGACCGCCGGCGTGTCCTGCTCGTTGTGGCCGAGCTTGCGGAAGCAGACGATGTCGATCACGACATCCTTGTGGAACTGCATGCGATAGTCGATCGCGATCTGCACCGCGAGCACCACCGCTTCCGGATCGTCGCCGTTCACGTGCAGCACCGGCGCCTCGATCATCTTGACCACGTCGGTGCAGTACAGCGTCGAACGCGCGTCGCGCGGGTCCGAGGTGGTGAAGCCGATCTGGTTGTTGATGACGATGTGCAGCGTGCCGTGCGTGCCGTAACCGCGCGTCTGCGCCAGGTTCAGCGTTTCCATCACCACGCCCTGGCCCGCGAAGGCCGCGTCGCCGTGGATCTGCACCGGCAGCACCTGCAGGCCGTCGGCGTCGCCGCGACGGTCCATCCGGGCCTTGGCCGAACCTTCGACCACCGGGTTGACGATTTCCAGGTGCGAGGGGTTGAACGCGAGCGACAGGTGGACCGGGCCGCCTTCGGTGGCGATGTCCGACGAGAAGCCCTTGTGGTACTTCACGTCGCCGGCCGGCAGGTCGTCGACGTGCTTGCCTTCGAATTCGGCGAACAGGTCGGCCGGCATCTTGCCGAGCGTATTGACCAGCACGTTCAGGCGGCCACGGTGGGCCATGCCGATGACGATTTCCTGCACGCCCTTCGAACCCGAATGCTGGACCACTTCGTCCATCGCCGCGATGAAGCTTTCGCCGCCTTCGAGCGAGAAGCGCTTCTGGCCGACGTACTTGGTGTGCAGGTAGCGCTCGAGGCCTTCGGCGGCCGTCAGGCGGTTCAGCACGTGCTTCTTCTTGTCGGCCGTGAAGTTCGGCGTGGCGCGCGTCGACTCGAGACGCTCCTGCCACCAGCGCTTCTGCTCCGGATCGCCGATGTACATGTACTCGGCGCCGATCGTGCCGCAATACGTGTCGCGCAGCGACTTGACGATGTCACGCAGCGAAGCCTGCTCGAAACCGAAATACAGGTTGCTGGCGCTGAACGTCTGGTCGAGGTCGGCCTCGGAGAAGTCGTAGAACGCGGGTTCGAGCTCGGGGATCGCGGGGCGCTCGCGACGCTTCAGGGGATCGAGATTGGCCCATTGCGAGCCGAGGAAGCGATAGGCGCTGATCAGGGTCTGGACGTGCACCTGCTTGCGCGCGGTGGCCAGATTGCCGGCATTGCCGCTGTCGCGCGGGATGAAGGCATTGGCCTTGGCGCGCTGGGCAAAGGATTCGACGATCGGAAAGTGGGCGACGTCGTTCGCGTTCGAACCATCCGTAGCCGGCACGTTCTGCAGCGCGTCGAAATACTCGCGCCAGTTGTCCGGCACCGATGCCGGGTTGTCCAGGTAGGCTTCGTACAGTTCTTCTACATACGAAGCATTGCCGCCGAACAGATAGGAGTTCAGCTGGAACTGCTTCATTACATCTGACATTTTACGCTCACCTTTCTTCGAGCTTCTCGAGAAATAGCGGGTTACTCAACCTTCCGCGACACGGCCTGACCGTTTAGCGGATTGCGCGAATCAAGTCTTGCTTGGAAGGACCTAAAACTTGCGTGCGCGCAGCATATCACAATACGCACCAACGAAGGTCACAATGTCGCACCCTCGAAGCCCGTCGCGGCGGGCTTTCGCGACAAATGGCCCCGATTTTGACAGGACTCGTAATAGTGTTTTACGAGGCGCGGTCGGCAGGACGCAAAAAAGCCGCCCGGAGGCGGCTTTTCTGGATTCTTTCCGAGGCAGGGCCAGGGCTAGAGAAAGGCTTACTCGGCTTCGCGGCTGGCGCGGCGACGCTCGTGCTCCTTCAGGTGGCGCTTGCGCAGGCGGATCGACTGCGGCGTCACTTCGACCAGTTCGTCGTCGTCGATGAATTCGACCGCGTATTCGAGCGACATCTGGATCGGCGGCACCAGGCGCACGGCTTCGTCGGTACCCGAGGCGCGCACGTTGGTCAGTTGCTTGCCCTTGATCGGGTTCACCACCAGGTCGTTGTCGCGGCTGTGGATGCCGATGATCATGCCCTCGTAGAGCGCGTCGCCCGGCTTCACGAACATGCGGCCGCGATCCTGCAGCTTCCAGAGTGCGTAGGCCACGGCCGCGCCGTCGTCCTGCGAGATCAGCACGCCGTTGCGGCGCTCGCCGACCGAGCCTTCCTTGACCGGTGCGTAGGAGTCGAAGATGTGGCTCATCAGGCCCGTGCCGCGCGTGAGCGTCAGGAACTCGCTCTGGAAGCCGATCAGGCCCCGCGCGGAGATCTTGTACTCGAGACGTGTGCGGCCGCGGCCGTCCGAGGCCATGTCGAGCATTTCGCCCTTGCGGCGGCCCAGCTCTTCCATCACGCCGCCCTGGTGCTCGTCCTCGACGTCGATGGTCAGTTGCTCGTACGGCTCCTGCTTGACGCCGTCGACTTCCTGCAGCACCACGCGCGGACGCGACACGGCCAGCTCGTAGCCCTCGCGACGCATGTTCTCGACCAGGATGGTCAGGTGCAGTTCGCCGCGGCCCGAAACCTCGAACACGGTTTCGTCGCCGGTGTCGCGCACGCGCAGCGCCACGTTGTGGTTCAGTTCCTTCATCAGGCGATCGCGGATCTGGCGGCTCGTCACGAACTTGCCTTCACGACCGGCCAGCGGCGAGGAGTTGACCAGGAAGTTCATGGTCAGCGTCGGCTCGTCGACCGTGATCATCGGCAGCGCTTCCGGCGTGTCGACGGCGCAGATCGTCGCGCCGATGCCGACATCCTCGATACCGTTGATCAGCACGATGTCACCGGCCTCGGCCGACTCCACCTGAACGCGCTCCAGGCCCTTGAACGACAGCACCTGGTTGATCTTGCGGCTCAGCACCTCGCCTTCCGGGCCGAAGCGCATCACCACCGGCTGGCCCGGCTTGATGCGGCCGCGCGTGATGCGGCCCACGCCGATCCGGCCGACGTAGGTCGAGTAGTCGAGCGAGGTGATCTGCAGTTGCAGCGGCGCGTCCGGGTCGGCCGGGCGCACCGGCACGTGCTGGAGGATCGCCTCGAACAGCGGACGCATGTCGCCGTCGCGCGCCGACGAATCGAGCGAGGCATAACCATTCAGGCCCGACGCGTAGACGATCGGGAAGTCCAGTTGCTCCTCGGTCGCGCCGAGCTTGTCGAACAGGTCGAAGGTCTGGTTGATCACCCAGTCGATCCGCGCGCCCGGGCGGTCGATCTTGTTGACCACCACGATCGGCTTGAGGCCCAGCGCCAGTGCCTTCTTGGTCACGAAGCGGGTCTGCGGCATCGGGCCTTCGACGGCATCCACCAGCAGCAGCACCGAGTCGACCATCGACAGCACGCGCTCGACTTCGCCGCCGAAGTCGGCGTGGCCCGGGGTGTCGACGATGTTGATGTGGGTGCCTTCGTATTCGACCGCGCAGTTCTTCGCGAGAATCGTGATCCCGCGCTCTTTTTCGATGTCGTTCGAGTCCATCACCCGCTCGACCATCTGCTGGTTCTCGCGGAAGGTGCCGGACTGGCGCAGCAGTTGGTCGACGAGCGTGGTCTTGCCGTGGTCGACGTGGGCGATGATGGCGATATTGCGAAGGGCGCGGGTCATAGAAACCTGAAATCGAAACCTGATGATCGGACACGCAAAAACGCGCGTGGATGGTCGTGCCTCACGCGCGCTGCTGCTTATTGCATCCTGGAAAGCCTGGGATTATAGCACGCCGGGATGTCGCGAACCGAGCTTTCGCTGCGGTGCACACTGACTGTCGCGCCGGCGCCATTCCGGCCCCTCGATCGCCGCCCTTCCCCGATTCGCCGGCCGCCCGTCTACGTATCGGCCCCGATTGCCCGCGTCGTCACGGCGGTTCATTATTTGCCGCGGCAATCAAGCACGCCTATACTGCTGCCTAGTCAACTATTGCAGAATCAGAGACTATGCCGGATTCCACCTCTTCCTCCGCCCGCGGCCTGTCGCTGTCGGCCTATCCGATCAACGACAGCGTCGGCTACCTGCTGTCGCGCGTGCGCTCGCTGATGACCAACCTCGTCACGCAGCGCACCCAGACCGAGCTCGGCATCACCGGCACCCAGGCCAGCATGCTGTTCATGCTGGCGGTTGGAAAATGCTCGACGGCCGCCGAGCTGGCGCGTGAATACGCGATCGATGCCAGCGCCGTCACACGGCTGCTCGACCGTGTCGAGAAGCGCGGGCTGCTGTCGCGCGTGCGCAGCCACGAGGACCGCCGGGTGGTGCGGCTCGAATTGACCGACGAAGGGCGCGAGCTGGCCGAGCGGATGCCGGAGATCTTCATCAGCGTGCTCGACCAGTTGCTGAACGGCTTCACGCCGGAGGAAGTCGGCTTCCTGAAAAGCATGCTGCGGCGGATTCTCAGCAATTACTGCGGCGACGGCGGCACCGGCAACCCGGCCGGCTCCGCCCAATAAACCGTGCCATAACAATAATTTTCAATGGATCGACATAAGGAAATCCTTGCAATGTCCACCATTCATCCAGGGTCGGGGGCCGCTGTCCGGCCGATGCGCGGCACGCTGGCGGCGGCCATCGCCGCCATCGCGCTGGCCGGCTGCGCCAACTACATGGGCATCCACAGCGACAAGCGGATCGCGCCCGAATCGCAATTCGACAGCACCCAGAGCCTGCCCGCCGAAGGCGGCCACTGGCCGGCGCTCGACTGGGCGAGCCAGTTCGGCGATCCGCAATTGCCGAAGCTGATCGACGAGGCGCTCGAGGACAATCCGAGCATCGCCCAGGCCCAGGCGCGCCTGGCCAAGGCCTCGGCCTATATCCAGTCCTCGCGCGCCACCCTGTTCCCGAAGGTCGAGGGCAGCTATTCCTGGACCCGCGAACTCTACTCGGGAAACGGACTGTTTCCGCCCCCCTATGGCGGCAGCTGGTTCAGCGAGAACAACGCACTGCTCAGCGCCTCGTGGGAGCTCGACCTCTGGGGCAAGAACCGTGAAAAGCTGAAATCGGCGGTCTCGCAGCAGAAGGCCGCGCAGGCGGAGTTCCAGCAGGCGCGCATCACGCTCGCCACCTCGATCGCGCGCACCTACAACCAGCTCGCCCAACTCTATGCGCTGCGCGATATCGCCCAGCGCGAGATCGGCAATCGCGAGACGGTCGGCAAGATCACCGAGGGCCGCGTCGGCGCCGGGCTCGATACCAATGTCGAACGGCAGACCGCGCGCGGCAACGTGGCGACCAGCCAGTCCTCGCTGTCCGAACTGGACGGCCAGATCACCACGGTGCGCTACCAGCTCGCCGCCCTGCTCGGCAAGGGGCCCGACCGCGGCCTGCAGATCGCCATGCCGGTGCTGAAGCCGGGCGGCGCCATCGACCTGCCCGGCAACATCCCCGCCGACCTGGTCTCGCGCCGCCCCGACATCGTCGCGGCGCGCTGGCAGGTCGAGGCACGCATCGCCGACGTGAAGGAAACCAAGGCCGAGTTCTTCCCCGACGTGAATCTCGCGGCGGGCTTCGGTTTCGATGCCTTCGGCTGGGGCCAGTTCCTGAAGTTCGCGAGTCGCCAGGCGCAGTTCGGCCCGGCCGTGCACCTGCCGATCTTCTACGGCGGCGCCCTGCGCGCGCAGTTGCGCGGCAGCTACGCCGACTACGACCTGAGCGTGGCGAACTACAACCAGACGCTGATCGGCGCGCTCAACGACGTGGCCACCCAGGTCGCCACGATCCGCGCCGTCGACAAGCAGATGGGCGATGCGCAGCGCGCGCTCGACGCGTCGACGCGCGCCTACGAACTCGCCGTGATCCGCTACAAGGCCGGCCTCTCGCCGCAACTGCAGGTGCTCAGTGCCGACATCAACCGCCTGAGCGCCGAGCAGACCGTCACCAACCTGGTGATGCGCCGCCGCGACATGCAGATCGGCCTGATCAAGTCGCTGGGCGGCGGCTTCGACGCGACCGGCACACCGCTCGCGGCCGCCCCGGAGAAACCGGCGGACGCGGCAGCCCGGGACGCGACGACGGCACATGCGCCGCCACCGGCCGCGACCGCCACGCAGCAACAGGCCGCGAACTGATGCCGGCCGCATCGTCCGCACCTGCCTGACACCACTCGCACCACCGACAAGAATCGACGGAGAACCTCGCCATGAGCGACCCTCAGCAAAACGCCGCCGCCCGGCCGAACAACGCGAAACGCAAACGGATGATGACCCTGCTGGCCGTCATCATCCTGATCGCCGCGATCGCCTACGGGCTCTACTACTTCCTGGTCGCGCGCTTCCGGGAGAGCACCGATGACGCCTACGTGAACGGCAACGTGGTGCAGATCACGCCGCAGGTCACCGGCACCGTGATCGCCGTGAACGCCGACGATACGCAGACCGTCACGGCCGGCGCGCCGCTGGTGGTGCTCGACCCGGCCGACGCGCAGGTCGCGCTGCAGCAGGCCGAGGCCAACCTGGCGCAGACCGTGCGCCAGGTGCGTGGCCTGTTCGTCAACGACGACCAGTATCGCGCCCAGGTCGCGCTGCGCGAATCGGATCTGTCGAAGGCGCAGGACGACCTGCGCCGGCGCCTCGCGGTGGCACAGACCGGCGCGGTCTCGCAGGAAGAGATCTCGCACGCGCGTGACGCCGTGAAGGCCGCGCAGGCCTCGGTCGATGCCGCCCAGCAGCAGCTCGCCTCGAACCGCGCGCTGACCGCGAACACCACCATCGCCGATCACCCGAACGTGCTCGCCGCCGCCGCCAAGGTGCGCGACGCCTACCTGAACAACGCGCGCAACACGCTGCCCGCGCCGGTCACGGGCTACGTCGCCAAGCGCTCGGTGCAGGTCGGCCAGCGCGTCGCGCCGGGCTCGCCGCTGATGTCGGTGGTGCCGCTCAACGCGGTGTGGGTCGATGCCAACTTCAAGGAAGTCCAGCTCACGCACATGCGGATCGGCCAGCCGGTCGAGCTGACGGCCGACATCTACGGCTCCTCGGTCAAGTACCACGGCAAGGTGGTCGGCTTCTCGGCCGGCACCGGCTCGGCCTTCTCGCTGCTGCCGGCGCAGAACGCCACCGGCAACTGGATCAAGGTGGTGCAGCGCCTGCCGGTGCGCATCGTGATCGATCCGAAGGAGCTCGAGCAGCATCCGTTGCGCATCGGCCTTTCGATGCAGGTCGACGTCGACATCAAGGACGATCACGGCGGCCAGCTCGGCAACGTGCCGAACACGGTCTACCAGACCGACGTGTTCGCCAAGTACGGCGACGAGGCCGACGCCGAGATCGCCCGCATCATCGCGCAGAATGCCGCCGGCGCCACGTCCTCGCGCGGTGCCGCCTCGCCCGCTTCGGCCAGGCCGGCCGCGCGCCCGGCGCCGAACCTGATGTAAGCGCGGAGCGCTCATGGCCCAGCCCCAACCACCCGCTCCCCACCCGCCGCTGCAAGGCGGCCAGCTCGTGCTCGGCACGATCGCGGTGTCGCTCGCGGTGTTCATGAACGTGCTCGACACCTCGATCGCGAACGTGGCGATCCCGACCATCTCGGGCGACCTCGGCGTGTCCTCGGACCAGGGCACCTGGGTGATCACCTCGTTCGCGGTGGCCAATGCGATCTCGGTGCCGCTGACCGGCTGGCTGACCGACCGGATCGGCCAGGTGCGCCTGTTCCTGGCCTCGATCATCCTGTTCGTGATCTCGTCCTGGCTCTGCGGCCTGGCGCCGAGCCTGCCCTTCCTGCTGGTATCGCGCGTGATCCAGGGCGCGGTAGCCGGCCCGATGATCCCGCTCTCGCAATCGCTGCTGCTGTCGAGCTATCCACGCGCACGCGCGCCGATGGCGCTCGCGCTGTGGTCGATGACAACGCTGATCGCGCCGGTGGCCGGCCCGATTCTCGGCGGCTGGATCTCGGACAACTACTCCTGGCCGTGGATCTTCTACGTCAACATCCCGGTCGGTATCGCCGCCGCGATCGTCACCTGGATGATCTACCGCAGCCGCGAATCGCAGACGCGCCAAGCGCCGATCGACGGCGTCGGCTTGGCCCTGCTGGTGATCTGGGTGGGCTCGCTGCAGGTCATGCTCGACAAGGGCAAGGACCTCGACTGGTTCGCCTCGACCACCATCGTGGTGCTGGCGCTGACCGCCATCATCGCCTTCGCGTTCTTCGTGATCTGGGAGCTGACGGCCGAGCATCCGGTGGTCGACCTGTCGCTGTTCCGGCAACGCAACTTCACCGGCGGCACGATCTCGCTGGCGATCGGCTACGGGCTCTATTTCGGCAACCTGGTGCTGCTGCCGCTGTGGCTGCAGACCCAGATCGGCTACACGGCGACCGACGCCGGGCTGGTGCTGGCGCCGGTCGGCTTCTTCGCGATCCTGCTCTCGCCCCTGACCGGCAAGTTCCTGCCGCGCACCGATCCGCGCTATATCGCGACGGCCGCGTTCCTGGTGTTCGCGCTGTGCTTCTGGATGCGCTCGCGCTATACCACGGGCGTGGACGAATGGTCGTTGATGGCGCCGACCTTCGTGCAGGGCATCGCGATGGCGGGCTTCTTCATCCCGCTGGTGTCGATCACCCTGTCGGGGTTGCCGGGCCACCGGATCCCGGCCGCCTCGGGCCTGTCGAACTTCGTGCGGATCATGTGCGGCGGGATCGGCACCTCGATCTTCCAGACCGCCTGGGACCATCGCAACAACTTCCATCACGCGCAGATCGTCGAGCAGGCCAACGTCTACAACCCGATCTTCAACCAGACCGTCACGCAGATGGGCAACCTGGGCTTGAGCGAGCAGCAGGCCAACGGCCTGATCAACCAGATGGCAACCCAGCAGGCCGCGCAGCTCGGCGTCAACGACCTGTTCTACCTGTCGGCCGCGATCTTCGTGGTGCTGATCGGCCTGATCTGGATCACCAAGCCGGAAAAGGCCAACAGCGGCGGCGGCGATTCGAGCGCCGCGGCTTCGGCGGCACACTGAGGCAAGCGGCTCGCCTCGCTGGTCGCGCAGAAAGGAAAATGCCCGGTCAAACCGATTGACCGGGCATTTTCGTATCCGCCAGCGCTTCAGGCCGGCGTCATTGCGGCTCGCCGCTCACTACCAGGCGCTCCGGGGCCAGCACACCCTCGCTCAGGCGAGCCACGCCGAGCAGGCATTCGGCCTCGTCATACACACGCAGGCGGTCGCCATCCTGGACGCCCAGCTCGGCCACCGAGGCGAGCCGCAAGCGCTGCCCATGACGGAAACGCTTCGCCTCCTCGGCCGTGAGCTGGACACGCACGAAGGTCGACAGCAGTGCGTCGACGGGCTGCAGCCAGCGATCGCGCTCGGCCGCCTCGGCATCGGACAACGCATCGAGCGTGACGGCATGCTCCAGCGTCAGCGCACCGACGCCGGTACGGCGCAACGCAACCAGGTGCGCGCCGCAGCCGAGCGCCTCGCCGATATCCTCGGCCAGGGTGCGCACGTAGGTGCCCTTGCTGCAGGTCACGCGAAAACTCACGTCCGGCAAGGCGCAGTCGAGCAGTTCGAGCAGATGGATGGTCACCTGGCGCCCTTCGCGCTCGACGGTCTGGCCGGCGCGCGCATATTCGTAGAGCGGCTTGCCGTCACGCTTGAGCGCCGAATACATCGGCGGCACCTGCACGATCTCGCCGAGAAAACGCGGCAGCACGGCCTCGATCGCCGCACGATCGGCACGCACCTCGCGCGTCTCGATCGCCTCGCCCTCGGCGTCGCCCGTGGTGGTGCGAATGCCGAGGCGCATGGTGGCCTCGTAGGTCTTGTCGGCTTCGAGCAGATCCTGGGAGAACTTGGTCGCCTCGCCGAAACAGAGCGGCAGCAGGCCCGAGGCGAGTGGATCGAGCGTGCCGGTGTGGCCGGCCTTCTTGGCGAGGTAGAGGCGTTTCGCGCGGATCAGCGCGTCGTTGCTGGACAGGCCGATCGGCTTGTCCAGCAGCAGCACGCCGTCGAGCAGCCGGCGTGGCACGCGCGGGCGTTGAGGAGCAGTCGTCATGGCAAGATCGGGATCGGCGAGGCGGCTCAGTCGTCCTTGGCCCGCGTCGAATTCGCCTGTTCAATCAGGCGCGACATCTCGACAGCCTTCTCGATCGTCTGGTCGTAATGGAAATGCAGCGTCGGCACGGTATGGATATGCAGGCGCTTGAACAGCAGGTTGTGCAGGTGGCCCGCGGCGTGGTTCAGCGCGTCCTGGGTCTGCAGCGGGTCGCCGGTGAGCGCCGTGAAATAGACCTTCGCATGCGCGTAGTCGGGCGTCAGCTCGACGCTCTGGATCGTCACGATGCCGATCCGCGGGTCCTTCACCTCGCGCATGATCAGCTCGGACAGATCGCGCTGGATCTGGTCGGCAATCTGCACGTTGCGATTGGGAGAGGTACGTTTCTTCGTCATGGTATTTCCGTCATTCCGTTCATCGAACGGGCGACGACACATATCGCCGTCGCCATGAAAATGGGCGGGACAGGCCCACGCCTGCCCCGCCCATCAGCGTTCACGCCGGCCTTACAGCGTCCGAGCGACTTCCGTGACCTCGAACACTTCGAACTGATCGCCTTCGACGATATCGTTGAAGTTCTTGATCGACATACCGCACTCGAAGCCTTGCTTCACTTCCTTCACGTCGTCCTTGAAGCGCTTGAGCGAATCGAGCTCGCCCGTGAAGATGACCACGTTGTTGCGCAGCACGCGCACCGACGAGGAGCGCTTGACCACACCGTCCGTGACCATACAACCCGCCACCAGGCCGACCTTCGGTACCTTGATGACCTGGCGCACCTCGACCATGCCGGTGATGATTTCGCGCTTTTCCGGCGCGAGCATGCCCGACATTGCCGCCTTCACCTCATCCACGGCGTCGTAGATGATGTTGTAGTAGCGGATGTCGATGCCGTTCGACTCGGCCAGCTTGCGGGCCTGGGCATCAGCGCGCGTGTTGAAGCCGATGATGACCGCCTTCGAGGCCGTGGCCAGGTTGACGTCGCTTTCGCTGATGCCACCCACCGCGCTATGCACGATCTGCACGCGCACTTCGTCGGTCGACAGCTTGAGCAGCGACTGCACCAGCGCTTCCTGCGAACCCTGCACGTCGGCCTTGATGATGAGCGGCAGGTTCTGCACTTCGCCTTCGCCCATCTGTTCGAGCATGCTTTCGAGCTTGGCCGCCTGTTGCTTGGCCAGCTTGACATCGCGGAACTTGCCCTGGCGGAACAGCGCGATTTCGCGCGCCTTGCGCTCGTCCGGCAGCACGATCACTTCCTCGCCGGCGCCCGGCACTTCCGACAGGCCCTGGATTTCCACCGGGATCGACGGGCCGGCCGACTTGGTCGGCTTGCCGTTCTCGTCGAGCATCGCCCGCACGCGGCCATAGGCCGTGCCGGCCAGCACCACGTCGCCGCGCGACAGCGTGCCGGATTGCACCAGCACCGTCGCCACCGGGCCCTTGCCCTTGTCGAGCTTCGCTTCGATCACGATGCCCTTGGCCGGCGCCTCGACCGGTGCCTTCAGTTCCAGCACTTCGGCCTGCAGCAGCACGTTCTCGAGCAGGTCGTCGATGCCCGAACCGGTCTTGGCCGACACCGCCACGAACGGCGAATCACCGCCGTACTCTTCCGGCACCACGCCTTCGGCAACCAGTTCCTGCTTGACGCGATCCGGATTCGCATCCGGCTTGTCGATCTTGTTGATCGCGACCACGATCGGCACCCCGCCCGCCTTGGCGTGCGAGATGGCTTCCTTGGTCTGCGGCATCACGCCGTCATCGGCGGCCACCACCAGCACCACGATGTCGGTCGCCTTCGCGCCGCGTGCACGCATGGCCGTGAAGGCCTCGTGACCCGGCGTATCGAGGAAGGTGACGACGCCGCGCGGCGTCTCGACGTGGTAAGCGCCGATATGCTGCGTAATGCCGCCCGCTTCGCCCGCCGCCACCTTGGCGCGACGAATGTAGTCCAGCAGCGAGGTCTTGCCGTGGTCGACGTGACCCATCACCGTAACGACCGGCGGACGCGGCAGTTGCTCCGCATCGACGCCGACCTCGCCCTCGACCAGCAGCGCTTCCGGATCGTCGAGCTTGGCGGCCACGGCGCGATGACCCAGTTCCTCGACGATGATCATCGCCGTTTCCTGGTCCAGCACCTGGTTGATGGTGACCATCTGGCCGAGCTTCATCATGATCTTGATGACTTCGGACGCCTTCACCGACATCTTGTGCGCGAGATCGGCGACGGAAATCGTCTCCGGCACGTGCACTTCGCGCACGATCGGCTCGCTCGGCGCCTGGAACGACGAAGCGCTGTCCTGGTGACGGCCGCGCCCCTTCGGGCCGCCGCGCCAGCCGCGATCGACGCCGCCGCTGGAATCGCCGCGCGTCTTGATGCCACGACGCTTCGATGCGTCGTCCTGCCAACCACCCTTGCCGGCCGGCTTCTTGTTGCGATCGGCCGCGCCCGGTGCGCTGGTATTGGCATTGGCGTTCGCCGGCGCCGCGGTGGCGGGCTTCTTCGCCGCTGCCGCATTGGCCGGACGCGCGCCCGCTTCACCCGCCGGCTTGGCCGGCTTGTGCAGCGTGCCCTTGGCCTCGGCCGCCTTGGGCGGCTCGGCCGGCTTCGGCGGCTCGACAGCCTTGACCTGCGCACGGCGCGGGGTCGCCATCATTTCGCGGATCGCACGCGCCTCGGCCTCGGCCTTCTCGCGACGCTTGCGGATTTCCTCCTGCTCGGCACGCGCCTTGTCGGCCGCCTCGCGGGCAGCGTCCTCGGCCTTCTTGGCCGCTTCGCGCTGGGCGGCACGTTCGGCCGCCGCACGCTCTTCGTCCTGGGCCGACTGCTGCGCGTTCTGGGTTTCCTGCGCACGCGCGGCTTCCTGCTCGGCCGCGGCCTGCTGCGCGGCAGCCTGCTGCTGGGCCTGGGCTTGCGCCTGGGCCGCCGCCGCGCGCTTGCTGGCCGCTTCTTCCTCGGCGCGGCGACGCTCGGCCTCGGCCGCTTCCTCACGAGCCCGACGATCGGCTTCCTCGCGTTCGAGACGCTCCTGGCGCTCGCGCAGCTCCTGCGCCTGCTTCTCGAGCAGCTCGGCCTCGTGGCGCGCTTCTTCCTCGCGACGCTTCAGATCGGCCTCGGCCGCCGCATCGTCCGCCTGGTCCTGGCCCACATCGGCGCCGTTCTCCGCGACATCGTCGCGTTTCACGAACGTCCGCTTCTTGCGCACCTCGACCTGAATGGTGCGAGCCTTACCCGTTGCATCGGATTGCTTGATTTCCGACGTGTGCCGGCGGGTCAGCGTGATCTTGCGCTTGTCGGCGTCGGACGAGCCGTGCGATTTACGCAAATGATCGAGCAGACGCGCCTTGTCGGTTTCCGACAGCGCATCGTCTTCACTCGCTTTCTGGACGCCCGCTGCCTGCAGCTGTTCGAGCAGCACACCAGCAGGCATTTTCAGTTCCGCGGCAAATTGGGCTACGTTGTTACTCGCCATTCATTCCTCTTAGTGCAAGGACCGATTCCTTGCGGTTAGCATCGGGTCATGCGGCCTTCCGGCCGCCAAATATCAGTGCGCCATGGTCATTTCTCACTGGAACCAGTGTTCACGTGCTTTCATGATCAGCGCTTTCGCGGCTTCCTCTTCCACTCCGGTCATCTCGACCAGTTCGTCGACAGCCAGCTCGGCGAGATCGTCGCGCGTCGCCACGCTATGTTCCGCCAGCTTCGCGAGCAACTCCGGCGTGATGCCGTCGAGGCTCTTCAGGTCGAGCGCAGCATTTTCCACCTTTTCCTCGTTGGCGATCGCCATCGTCAACAGGGCATCGCGCGCGCGGTTGCGCAGCTCGTGCACGGTCTCCTCGTCGAACGCCTCGATCTCGAGCATTTCGTTCAGCGGGACATAGGCGATTTCTTCGAGGCTGGTGAAACCTTCGTCGATCAGGATGTCAGCCACTTCCTCGTCGACATCGAGGCGCGCCATGAACAGGCTGCGCAGACGGTCACGCTCTTCACCTTGCTTCAGGGCGGATTCGTCCGGCGTCATGATGTTGATCTGCCAGCCGGTCAGTTCGCTGGCAAGGCGCACGTTCTGGCCGCTCCGGCCGATCGCGACAGCCAGCTCGCTTTCATCGACGACGACGTCCATCGAGTGCTTTTCTTCATCGACGACGATCGATTGCACGGCTGCCGGCGCGAGCGCGCCGATCACGAACTGGGCGGGATCGTCGGACCATAGCACGATGTCGATGTTTTCGCCACCGAGCTCGTTGCGCACGGCCTGCACGCGCGAACCGCGGATGCCGACGCAGGTGCCGATCGGATCGATCCGCTTGTCGTAGGCGACCACGCCGATCTTCGCACGAACGCCGGGATCGCGCGCTGCCGCCTTGATCTCGAGCAGGCCCTGCTCGATTTCCGGCACTTCCATCTCGAACAGCTTCATCAGGAATTCGGGCGCCGTGCGCGACAGCTCGATCTGCGGACCGCGCGCGGTGCGATCGACCTTGGCGATATAGGCGCGCACGCGGTCGCCCACGCGCAGGTTTTCCTTCGGAATCAGCTGATCACGGCGCAGCAGCGCCTCGACACGGCCCGACTCGACGATGAAGTTGCCCTTGTCGAGACGCTTGACCGTGCCGGTCATGATCTTCTCGCCGCGCTCGAGGTAGTCGTTCAGGATCTGCTCGCGCTCCGCGTCGCGAACCTTCTGCAGAATCACCTGCTTGGCGGCCTGCGCGCCGATCCGGCCGAACTCGATCGACGGCACCGATTCCTCGATGTAGTCGCCGACCTCGATCTCGGCCTTCTGTTCGCGCGCCTCGAACAACAGGATCTCGCGATCCGGCTCCTGGAGGCCGGCTTCGTCCGGCACCACCAGCCAGCGCCGGTAGGTTTCGTGCTCGCCGCTTTCACGATCGATATGGACACGGATTTCGGCGCCTTCGTCGAACAGCTTCTTGGAGGCCGAGGCGAGCGCGGCTTCGAGCGCGCCCAGCACGATATCCTTGTCGACGTTTTTCTCGCGTGCCAGCGCATCCACCAGCATCAACACTTCGCGACTCATTGTTTGCGGCTCCTAAAGTCAACTTGCGGAATCAGGCGGGCTTTGTCGATGTCGGCCAGCGTGAAATCCAGCATGGCCGCCTCGCCCTTCTTCCTCTCGAATTCCAAACCGATCGTTTCGCCGTTCGGCGCATGCAGAATGCCGCGGTAGGTCTTGCGGCCTTCCAGCGGCTTTTTCAGGGTGACGGAGATTTCGTTTCCGGCGAACCGTTCAAAGTCGGCCAGCTTCTTCAGCGGACGGTCCAGGCCGGGCGACGAAACCTCGAGCCGTTCGTAATCGATGTTTTCGACCGTCAATACGTGCTGGAGCTGACGCGTGACCTTTTCGCAATCGTCGATCGAGATGCCCGCCGGCTGATCGATGTAGACGCAGAGCATGCCGCGCCCGGTGCGCTCGAGATCGACCAGCTCGTAACCGAGCCCGGTGACCGTGGTTTCTATCAGTTCCGTCAGTTGCACAGTGTCCTCTCAGGTGTTCGCGCCCGCCGTTCGCGATTCACCCGCAGACGCGCGCCTTGCCGGCGCAGGAAGCGCTACCCGAGATGCCCAACCGTTTCAGCAAAAAAAAATGGGCGAAACGCCCATCTTCTTACTCTGGTGGTCGCATCTAGGCCGCACATTAAACCCGTACGCCCAGCGACTTTGCGATTATAGCGTTTTTTAACCCAAACGCAAAGCATCGCCCATGAAACCGGCCTGAAAGGCCGGTTTCCCCATCGTTTTCCGATTGATCGGTGCAGCGACCGAGGTTCAGCGGCCGCGAGCGCGGTTGCGCTGCTGCTGCGGGCGCTGGCCGCCGCGCGCGTTGCCGCCGGCATTGCCGCCGCCGTCCGCGCGATTGCCGCTGGCACCGCGCGGGCCCTGGCTCTTGCCGCCGCCGCGCTTGTTGCCGTTGTTCGCGCCATACGACAAGCGATTACCGTCGACATCGCCACCGCCGCGACGGTTGCCGTTGGCGTTACCGCCAAAGCCGCCGGCCGCCGCGCCGCCACCGCCAAAGCCGGCACCGAAACCGCCGCCCTGAGCGCCGCGACGGCCGCCGCGACGCGGTTGGTCGAGCTGGCCATGGGTGGTCAGCACCGGTTCGCGATTGAGGAAGCCCATCGAGGTCTGCATCGGATCGGGCTGGCGGCGCTCGGCCTGGCCGGCCCCGCCGCGCTTGCCTTTCTCGTCGGCGGCGACCTTCAGGCCGACGGTCGCCATCAGCTTGCGGACCTGCGCCTCGTCGAGTTCTTCCCAGCGGCCGCGCTTGAGGCCGCGCGGCAGCGGGATCGAGCCGTGACGCGTGCGGATCAGCCGGCTCACCATCAGGCCGACCGCCTCGAACATGCGACGCACCTCGCGGTTGCGGCCTTCGGCCAGCGCCACGTGGTACCAGTGATTGGTGCCTTCGCCGCCGCCGTCGCGGATCCGCAGGAAGTTCGCCGGGCCGTCCTCGAGTTCGACGCCGTGCAGCAGCTTCTGGCGCGAGGCCTCGTTGAGCTCGCCGACCACGCGCACCGCGTATTCGCGCTCCACGCTATAGCGCGGGTGCATGAAGCGGTTCGCCAGGTCGCCCGAGGTGGTCAGCATCAGCAGACCTTCGGTATTGAAGTCGAGCCGGCCGACCGCGAGCCATTTCGCCGTCTTCATCGGCGGCAGGCGATCGAACACCGAGGCGCGGCCTTCCGGATCGGCATGACTGACGATTTCGCCGGTCGGCTTGTGATACAGCAGCACGCGCGGCGGCTTGTTCGCCAGCTTGCGCTTGACCGGCTTGCCGTTGATCCGGACCTGGTCGGTCGGCAGGATACGCTGGCCAATGTGAGCCGGCTCGCCGTTCACCGACACGCGGCCGGCGACGATCAGCTCTTCCATCTCGCGACGCGAACCCATGCCGGCTTCGGCCAGCACCTTGTGCAGCTTCGGCGCGTCGTCTTCCGGTGCAAGCACGCGCTTGGGCGCCTGGCGGCCACGGCGCAGCATCGGGGCGCGCACGCCATTGCCGCCGCCGGAGTTGTCGGCATCGAAGGCCGGCGAGGTCACGTAGGAGAAGATGTCGTCCTGCCCGGCGCTGCCGCCGCCTGAGGGAGCCTCCGCGGCCGGCGCAGCGGCTGCCGCGCCGCGCTTGCCCTGCCGCGGTTGCGCTGCCGCGCCTTCGCGCTTGGCGGCCGTCTTGCGCGGCGCCTTCGCGGCGCCGTCCTTGCTGCGCGCAGCGCGCGGCGCGGGGGCCTCGGCCGGCGCACCCTCTTCGGCTGCCTCGGCCGGCGCGGCTTCCGCGCCTTCTGCCGCCGGATCGGCATTCTTCGATTTCGCCGCCGCGCGACGACGCGCGATCAGGCTGCGCGGGCCGCGACGCAGACCGCGGCGCGGACGGTCTTCGCCGCCCGCGTCCTGGCCGGTCTGCTCGGGAGCGTCCTCGGCGCGCGAAGCCTGGGCGTGCGCGGATTCGGACGAATCAGTGTCGTGGGTATCAGTCAAAACAACCTCGAAATGTCAGGTCTCGCGCCCGTCGCGGGCGCGGCAATCTCTATATGGCCGCAATCAAGCGCGGCGTTGCGCGGGCTCGTCCTCGTCGGGCGAGGCATCGCCCGAGCCGGTGTCTTCCGCTGAACCGGTTGCGTCGCCGTGCCGGTAGGCCGGGGCCGCGTCGATATCGTGTGGTACTGCGTCCGCCGGGTTGCGGCTGGCTTGCGCATCGTGGTGGCGGGCCGACTCGTCGTCGATCTCGGCACCAGGCACGGGGCCTTGTCCTGCTTCATGCTCGACCGCGAGCGGCCGGGCGGGTTCCGTCTCCGCCGGCTCGGCGCTCGCCTCGACAGGCTGCGATTCCTGCTGTTCGATGACAGTTTCGGCGGCCGGCTCGACTTGCTCCGAGGCATCCTTTGCTTCGACCGGCTCGACCGAGCCGGCCAAATCCAAGCCGATGGGACCGCGCACCTCGCCACCTGCGGCCTGGCTCTCCCCCAGCGACAGGTCGGCAGCATCGCCGCTCGCGCCCGGCACCGGCTCGCCCCCGGCATTCGCCTGGAGCGACTCGCTCGATGCCGCGGGATCAGCCACGTCGAGACCGGCCTCGCCTTCGTTGAATTCCATCGATGCCTGCGCCAGCAGGCTCGCCTCGAGATGCGCGGCGGGCTCTTCGAGCGCCGGCAGATCGTCGAGCGCCTTCAGCCCGAGATCGTCGAGAAACTGTTTCGTCGTCGCATAGAGCGCCGGACGGCCCGGCACGTCACGATGGCCGATCACCTCGATCCAGCCGCGATCCTCGAGTTGCTTCACGACCTGCGTATTCACCGTGACGCCGCGAATCTCCTCGATATCGCCGCGCGTGACCGGCTGGCGATAAGCGATGATCGCCAGCGTCTCGAGCACCGCGCGCGAATATTTCGGCGGCTTTTCCGGATGCAGCCGATCCAGATAGACGCGCATCGCCGGCTTGCTCTGAAAGCGCCAGCCCGTCGCCAGCGCGACAAGCTCCACGCCGCGGCCGGACCACGCTTCCTTCAATTCTTCGAGCAACGTTCGGACTGTATCCGCCGACACGGTGTCGGCAAAGAGCTGCCGCAGATCGCCCAATTTGAGCGGTTCCTGCGCGCAGATCAAGGCAGTCTCGAGGACGATCTTCGCCTCTTGGGTATTCATGCAGCTAGGCCAGACCCTCTGGTCAAACGAACCGGATCAATATACGAAACAGACGATAAGGAACAGAAGACGCGCTCGCCCGATTCTGATCGGTCATATTGATGGGAGCACGAACCGGGGGTGGCGAAACCAGCGTATTGCCTGACCCTGACCGGACGGAACAGCACGAAACCATGATGGAATCGCGTGACTGGACGCCATCTTACGCACATTCCGACGACGCGTAAAGCCGGCCATTAGATCGATGCCACGCTTTTTCGGGCAATGGTTTTCAATCGCCATGCCGACCAGCCCGCCTTCGCCCTCAACCGCCCGCTCCCTGCAAAAAGGCTTTCAGGCGCTCGACGCCTGCGTCGAGCCGGGCCACGTCACAGGCATAACACCAGCGCACGAAACCCTCTCCCTCGTCACCGAAGGCGCGTCCCGGTGCCAGCCCTAGCCCCGCCTCGCGCACCAGGCGCTTGCAGAACGTCAGGCTGTCGGCCGCGCCCGGCAGGCGCAGGAACAGGTACATGGCGCCGTCCGGCGCCTCGACATGCACACCGGGCAAGCCGTTGAGCGCGGCCACCAGGTGATCGCGGGCGGCGCGCAGCGACGCGACAAACTCGGCGACGAACGGTTCGCCCTCGCGCACCGCCGCCACGCCCGCGGCCTGCACGAAGCCCGGCGCGCACGAGGTGTTGTACTCGACCAGCTTGGACAGGGCGTCCATGGTGCGCTCGGGCGCCACCAGCCAGCCGAGCCGCCAGCCCGTCATCGCCCAGGCCTTCGAGAAGGAATTGACCACGATCACGCGCTCGTCGCGGCTGGCCAGATCGAGGAACGAGGGCGCGCCGCCCTCGCCAAAACCGAGCCGTTCGTAGACTTCGTCGGCCACGATCCAGATGCCGTGTCGCCGACAATGCGCGAGGATAGCGGCCTGCTCGGCCGTCGAAAGAGTCCAGCCGGTGGGATTGTTGGGCGAATTGACAAACAGCATGCGCGTGTCCGGCGTCAGCGCCGCCAGCAGCCGTTCGAGATCGAGCCGCCAACCCGCCTCGTCGAACGCCAGCGGCACGCATTCGACCCGCGCGCCGAGAATCTTGGGAATCTCGACCAGGTTGGGCCACAGCGGCGTGATCGCCACCACGCGGTCGCCTGCGCCGACCAGCAACTGCGCGGCCAGCATCAGCGCGCTGACGCCGGCGCTGGTGACGGCGATCTGGGCGGCCCGCGTCGGGCCGTGGCGGGACGAAACGTAGTCGGCCAACGCCTCGCGCAGCGGCGCCGCGCCGAGATTGTGGGTGTAGAAGGTCTCGCCGTGGGCGAGCGCCGCGCTGGCCGCATCGCGGATGAAGGCCGGCGTGACCCGGTCCGATTCGCCGAACCAGAACGGCAGTACGCCGTCGAGGCCGAATCCGGCATTGGCGACTTCGCGGATCAGCGAAGGCCGCAGCGATTCGACCGCCACGCGCACATCCGGTGCAGGTCCCGAGGTGTTGACGAAAGCATCCAAGCCCGACTCTCCCATGATGATCGTCGCCAGTGTAGCGGGCCGCGCCCGATTCTGGTGCCAGGCGTCGCGGCGCCCGCCTTCAGGCGAGATCCTCGGCCCGCGCCGGCATGTCCCTCACCAGTCCCCAGATCGCCTCGGCGGCCGGCGACAGCGAACGGTCGCGCCGTCGCACCAGCTCCACGGTGCGCTCGGTGCGCGGCGACAGGGGGCGCGCCACCAGCGAGGACCCCGCCGGCAAGGGCAGGGACAGCCAGGGCAGCACGCTCACGCCGACCCCTGCCTCGATCAGGCCGAACACCGTCGCCGAATGGCCGAGCTCCTGCACCACCGACGCGCCGACGCGATGCAGGCTCAGTGCCGCGTCGATCAGCGGCCGGCTGCCCGAGGCGTAGTCGAGCAGCACCAGCCGCTCGCCGTCCAGGGCGCTCCAGGGCACGCTCTCGGCCGCCGCGAGCCGATGATCGGCGCGCGCGACCAGGCAGAACGAATCGGTCATGAGCGGTTCGCAGACCAGGTCGACCACCGCCAGCGGCCCGATCACCACGCCGAAATCGACCTCGCCCGACTTCACCTTGCGCAGCACGTCGCTCTGCACATCGTCGCGCAGCCCGAGCGTGACGAACGGGAACTGCCGTTCGGCGGCCGCCACCACGCGAGGCATCAAACGGCAGGCGATGGTCGGGCTGGCCGCCACCACCACGCGGCCGCGCCGCTGTTCGCCGATCTCGCGAATCTCGCGCAGGGCATCGTCGAGGTCCACCAGGAGGCGCGACACGCTGGAGATCAGATTCGACCCCGCATCGGTCAACTGCACGTCGCGCGTGGTGCGATCGATCAGCTTGAGGCCGATCTCGCCCTCGAGTTCGCGCACGCAGCGGCTGACGGCGGACTGCGTGAGCCCGATCTCGTCGCCGGCCCGGCTGAAGCTGCGCAGCCGGGAGACTTCGATAAACACCCTCAGTTGGCGCAGGGTGATATTCATTGAATGCCCTCATCAATCTCACGCTTCGATGCGCGATTGTAGGGCCTTCGCCGAGGAACGGCTCGCGATGAGTCGGTGCGGTGCAGCAGGGCCCGCGGCGCACGCCGCGCGGGCTCGATTGCACAAGATTGGTGATTGTCCCGATTTGCCGCGGGGTCATTTTGGCGTCTTATACGCCCCTAGCTGACTTGGCCGTCGGCCCGGTGCGATGCGGCTTTCACGGGGATTGCCGCCGACATGGCACGCTTCGTGCATCAAGTCGCGTACAGGGTCGCGGGAACCTTCGGATGCACGGCGATACGTTCGGCGGAAGAAGGAATACGGCACCCCCACCCGGCACCCGACGTGGATCGGGTGCTTGAAGAGTGCGCGGCGCAGGGCAGCGCACCGGAGTTAGCTTCGCTGAGGTGAGGACATGATGCTGTTCGACGATTTGAAGGATAACGAATGGGCGCTGGTCGAAGGACTTTTCTGCGCGGAACCCACACGCAGTGAGCGTCGTGGCCGTCCCCGCGTGGAAGCACGTTCGGTCGTGAACGCCGTTCTTTGGGTACTGTCGACGGGCGAGGGTTGGTCGAAGCTGCCCGGGCGCTATCCGTCGCCGCCGACCTGCCGTCGGCGCTTCGACGAGTGGCAGGCCGACGGCACCCTCGCCGAAGTCGTGAAACGCCTCGGCACCAGCGGCCGCCAGGTTTCGCTGCGCGGCCGGATCGGTGCCAGCGCCGTGAAGCCGCCGGCGCCGCCGAGCCGCGATCGCCTGCGGGGTGCATTCTGGACCAATCCGGAATCCTGGCGCGCCCCTGTGAAGATGGCCTGATCCGACCAACGACGCCGGGCAGATCGCTCCGCCCGCGCGGCCGATTCGCCGCCGCCCGCCATCGCCCGATGGCGGCGTGCGCGAAACATCTCTTTACCATTGCTTACAGCGTGCAGGCGCTCCCACCCCTACCGTAAGGTCAGGTAAAACAGGCCGCGATGACGGCTTGAAGGGAGCCCGAACCATGCCAAGCCACTTACTGCTCGCTACCGCGAGCATGGTGCTTGCCCTGGCGCTCGCCCCGCGTGCACTGGCCGACCAGCCAGCGAGAACGCCGCCCGGCCAGGCGGGGCATGCCGGTCATGCACATCCGCCACCGGCGCCGCCGTCAGACCGGCCCGCCGTGGTACCGCGCGGCGACCTGCGCGGCGATATCGCCAGCAATGCCCGGATCCACGGCGCTCCGCCGCCGTGCTCGTCCGGCGTGCTGCCACGACGCTAGGCCCCGCGGCAAATATCCAGAAAACCGGGAACTGCGGGCGAGGCCGGCAGTCACAACGAATGCCATGAGCACAGCCTGGCAGCAGCAATGTACCCGGTACCGCCCGTATCTCGCGATACGGGCGTTTTTTTGACTAGTCCCTATGCTAGAGGCGGCTCTCCAGGATCGACACCGCGCTCGCGTCGCTCAGCACGTAGTCGTCGATACGACGATCGGTCCAGCTCAGTTGCTTTTCGTCATGTTCCAGCCTGGCGAATTCGGCGCGGCCGGTATCGGTCAGCACGGCGATGTCGACGGGAGCATGGAAGCCCGGGGCCGGCGCGACCGTCTTCTGGCGCACCGTATCCATCAGTCCCAGGCTGCGAAGGTATCCGAAGACGTTAGGGCGCCGCGCCCAGGGGACTTGCCGGTATTGCACGCGCCTCAAGGCATCAAGCACTGCTTCGTTGGAATACGTGGCCATCTGGACTCTTTCTCAAAGTACAGCGATCCTGCTGGCGGCCTCGCCGGCCCGGGGCTGCTCCGGCCGACACCGCCACGCAACGACAGGCGGACGCTACCCATGATCCACCTGCGCCTTCCCTACCGGTTCCGCGCCACATTTCGCAGCACCCGGAACCGGTCGAACCCGAGCGGGCAAAAAGTTACCTTACCCCATTCAAATTGATTCTGTTCGATTCATTTGTGCTGCTCTTCGTAGCAGCCGCCCTCTGGCGCAAGCGCCGTTTCGCGATCGCCGCCACCGGCCTCGCCCTGCTGCTGGCGATCGGCACCGGCTGGCTGGCCGCGCCGCTGGTCGCCCTGGCCGAATCCGGGGTCGAACCGGTCGAAGCGCCTGCGATGCGCGGGCACACTGCCATCATCCTGCTCGGCGGCGGCATCGAGCACCGCCACGGGGAACTGGTGCCGCCCGACGACGCGCTTTCGCGCATCGTCCGCGCCGCCGAACTCCATTCGGTATGCCAAGCAATCGCATCGCAATGCGACATCGTCGTGACAGGCGGCGATCCGCATCACCATGGTATCAGCGAGGCCCAACTCTACGCGCCGCTGCTGCGCGAGCGTGGCGTCGCCGAGCGCGACCTGATTCTCGAGACGCGCAGCCGCACGACCTACGAAAACGCGAAGTACACGGCACCCATCCTACTCGCCCAACATTACGACGCGACAATTCTCGTGACATCCTCATACCAGATGCGCCGCGCCCTGCTCGATTTCGCGCGCTTCGATATCGAGCCGCAGCCCGTCTACGCGAACCAGTTGCGGCCGATTCTCGGCTGGCGCCCGGTCTGGCACAATTTCGTCGCGGCCTCGCGCGCCCTGCACGAGATCGCCGGAATCGTGCAATTTTACGCGTATCGGCGGCTCGGCTGGTTCTGATGTCACGGCGCCGCCACATCATCAAGCCACAGGCATCAATCGGCCCGTCCATAGGTCCGTGGCGCGCGCATGTCGGCACGCGCCACTGTCGCGACCGCGACACGCCGGATCGTTCAGGATGCCCGAAAGTGCATTGATCCGTCACTTTTGCTACACTCGGCTCACTCGGTTGCAGTGCCGGACGGATCGGCAAACTCGGGTCCATCACCACTTAGCGGAGGTAGAGCAATGAAGAAAATGTCCCTGGCTATTCTGGTTTCGATGTCGGCTCTGGCTGGCGCGGCCTATGCGCAAGAAAGCACGACGATCACGACGATCACCGACCCGGCCAAGATCGCCGAAATCGAGCAGCGGGCTCAAGCTCTGCAACAGCAGCAGGACGCCCAGCGTGCCGCGCGTGAAGAGCAGCCGATGCACGAGAAGCACCATATGGGCAAGAAGCATCATGCCGGCAAGAAGGCCGCCAAGGCAGAGGCGGCCAGCCAGTAAGCGCCTACCCCGCACAGCCTGTCGGGCAGCGCGGCCGCCACGAGCCGAATCCGGTCGATCCGGGTTCGGCTTTTTTCATGGCACGGCACATCGCGCACGCTGTGCTAAAGTCGCGCACCCGACTTTTCCACCCGTGCGCACTCCGGTGCGGAGGACAGAATGAGCAATATCCAGCTAGACATCGAATGGACCGAAGCGGCAACGCACAAGATCAAGCAACTGATGCCGCGCGGCTCCGACGAGGCGTATCTCGCCCTGCCGCCGATCGAGTGCCTGCCGATGGAAGGCGATGTGCTGTTCCTGGGGCCGCAAGGCAAGCAGCAGCCGTTCATCGTGGTCGAACGGCAGTATCACCATGACGGCGACGCCGACTGGACCATCATCCTGATCCTCGACGTGCCGAACGCGCACTGAGGCATCACATTGAAAGCGGGCGGCATCGCGCCGCCCCGCTATTGCCCGCCTTCAGGCGATCCGCTGCATCACGCGGATCTCCGCGCTGTCGATGAAGTCCGCCGCGGCCTTCCGGTAGGCCAGGATATGCGCAGACTGGGCGTGCGCCGCCAGCGCCGCCTCGCTTTCCCAACGCTCGAAGAACACGAAGCGCCGCGGATCGTCGCGATCGCGGTGCAGATCGTATTGCAGCGCCCCGGCCTCGAGGCGCGTCGGCCCGACGATGGTCCCGACCTGTTCCAGCAGCTTGTCCTCCATCCCCGGCTTGGCGATGATCGTGGCCACCACTGCGATTTCCGACATCTCTGAACTCCCGTCAAGAAAATGGGCAGCGTACACGAATCCTCGCGGCTCGGCCGTGACGCGAGGATTCCAGCCCCACAAAAAAAATTGCCCGCGCTTCCTTCGAAGCGCGGGCAAAACCGTCGCCCTACGAGGATAGGCGACGGGGCCAACGAGGCCCATGCTCGCGCACGGGCCATCAAGCCGGGCCGATGCTCAAGGCGCATCGGGCCATCGAACGATTCGCGACGGCGGATCCGGCGCCATGCCGTTCCGCCTCGCGAATGATGTGTCGGGGCAACATCATTCCGATAGATAACAGCAGCTTCCGTGCCAGGCGAAAATTTCATCCTAACTCGTTGATTTAATTGAATTCACAATCATGCACATCGAAATTAAACGGGCGTTGACCGGTTTCGTTACCGGGTAACGTTACGTAACGTCGTATCGTTTCGCGCGCATCAAAGAAAAAGCCCGCCGAATGGCGGGCTTTCGAGAGCGGCGGAGAACCGGATCAGCGCAACTGGTTCGCCAGCAAGGCCATGATCTGGCGGGCCGGGCCGGTCGAGTCGATGTTGCCGCTGGCGTCGACGATGGCGATGCGCGTCTGGTCCTGCGTCAGCGCCTTGACGTTGACGAGGTACTGTTTCGCGGTCTTTTCCTTCTTGCCGTGGAACAGCTGGCTCCAGAAGCCCTGCTCGGCCGCGGTCAGGTCCTTCGGATCGACGTAGCTGACGTAATAGAGCCCCTTGGTGCGATCGCGATCGTCGACCGTGAAATTGGCGCGATCGAGCGCGAGCCCGACACGCAGCCAGGAACGGTCATAGGGCTCGCCGAGCGTGAGCTCCGACGGCACGTCGGGCACGTCGCCGCTGACGACGCGGCCGGAGGAGCGAGCCGGCGCCGCCGAGTTGGCGACGTTCTGTGCGGCCACCGCCGCTGCCGCTGCATCGCCGCCCTTCTTCGCATCGGCAGGCGCGGCGGCCGGTGCCGCCACGGCTGCAGCCGTGGTACCGCCGGCCTTGGCCCGCGCGTCGTTCTGCGCCAGCACGGCCATCAGGCGCTTCAGGTATTCGGTCTCGAGCGCCGGATCGTTCGGCCGGGTTTCCCACTTGCTCGAATCGTTGTTCGTACCGGTCAGGGCCTCGCGCATGCCCTTCTGGCTGATGAACACGTAGGTGCCGCCATTGGGCGCGGCGTCGAGCCGCGTGCGGTACTTGTTGCGCTCGGCCGTCACGTAGGAATTGCCCATCGCCTTGGTGATCACGCCGCGGATCAGGCCCTGGTTGACCGACGGATGCGTCTCGTTCCAGTCGGTTTCCATCACGCCCTTGTCGCGCTGGTCGATCACGAGCAGGAAACCCTGCTCCTGCCAGAAACGGCGGATCTGCGGCCAGACCGCGGCGGGCGCCTGGTCGTCGATGACGAGCCAGCTCTCGGTGCCGTCGCGTTGCAGGTGCATGCCCGGCGTGACGGGGACCACGGCCGTATCGGACTGCGGCGCGACCTGCTGCGTCTGCTGCAGGCTCGACAGCGAGGTTTCGCCGTTGACCGGCGGCAGCGAACGCTGGTCGGCCGTTTCATCCATCATGTTCGGCGGCACCGCGAGCGACGCCTCCTTGACCCGGGAATCGCTCTTGTAGTCGATTTTCGTGGGCGACGGCGAGCTGCACCCTGCCACGAACGCGCCGGTTGCCAGCACAACCGCAAACCGCTTGGTAAGACGAAGATCAGACATGTTCAGGGAATCCTTCCGGCTTAGAGGCCACGGGCACTTTTCCGTGGATCAACCGCGCATTTTACCGGGCTCGCGCCGTCAAGTGCAAAAAGCAGGCTGTCGTTTATACCGGGGACGACCCGGATAAAGGGAAATCGCGCAGATAGGGCCGAGTTGAGCTGCAGCGCATAACGAAAAAACCCGCATCGGCTTTCACCGATGCGGGTTTTATTCTGGTCGGGGCGAGAGGATTTGAACCTCCGACCACCTGCACCCCATGCAGGGTGAGATTCGGCCCCAATGGCACGGCCGGCGTCGAATTGCCGCGCTCCCTTCCAAAATTATGAGTAATTTTTAGGCATCAATTGGCGCCGGTTTGCCGGCAGCACAGCCTATCTTTTTGGAAGAAATCAGGTCGCGGAAGGGGGTGTCGGCGTGAAGTAGACCATCAACGTGATCGACCCGGCGGCGAACGCGGCCGGCGCCTTGGTCACGGTGAGCGACACCGGACCGGACATCCGCGTCGGACCGAACCCGACGTTCGACGCCATCACATAGCCGACTTGCCCGGCCGAAATCACCGGAAGACCGTCGCAGGTCAACGCATATTCGAATGCTGGCTCCCTCGACCCGTCGATGCCCCCGATGGATACCGTCACGTTCTCCAGCGCGGCACCATCCGGAATCGTCGGGCCTATGAAGATGTCTCCGGCCTGTGGTGCATTCGCAACACTGATCGAAGTACCGAGGGAGCGCGCTCCGGTGGAAGAGCCGGGATCTTGCATGTCGATCGCCGGCATATTGGTGGTGGTCATCAGGAGCTCCGGTTATTTCGACGGCGCCAAGGGCTTCCAGCCGCAATTCTTCGCGCCCGTCTGGTTGTGCTCGAGGATGGCGCGCGCCGTGGCATCGGTCAGCACGTCCGCCTTGTCGAGGTAGATCGGTTTCGTCCAACTGCAGGCCGTGTCGATCACCTTGGTACGAGTTTCCACCTGCACGGGCTGTTGCACCGGCGCCGGGCATCCAGCCAGCACCAGGCTACTTGCGAGTCCAAGAATCCAGCGCATCTTTCACCTCCTCGGTTGTCATGCCGGATACGGCGCTATCGGTTGCGGTGCGCGCCGCCGCGGCGTCACTCCCGGCCTGCGCCGCGGTGGAGTTGGCCTGTGCGTCAGCCGTCTGCTGCTGCACCACCTGCGCGTGCGCCTCGGCCACCTTCTGATCGGCCGCGGCTGTCGTCGCTTTGGCCTGCTGGTGGCGGAACAGGCCGAAGATGATGCCGGCCGCGCCGGCGATCAAACCAATCAGCGCGCCAGCATGCGCGGCAAGGAAGGCGGCGATCATTTACGGCCTCCCTTCGCGGCCAGGTTCCTGAGGCGCTGCCGCTCCGCAATGCGCTTGGCGGGGCTGGCACGCTTCTTTTGGGGCTTAATGCCGCGCTTGCGCTTTTCGCTCTCGTCGTATTCGATCTCGACACGCCTACGTTCGCGCGCGAAGAAGCGTTCGGCGTTGCGGTTGGCGGACATCACGGCAGCGATCGGATGGTCGTCTGCAAGGGTTCGCATATCAGCTCCATTCACCAGTCAGGAAAAGTTCTCTCTCCGCCGCGCGCCGGCGCTTCAGGCCATCGCTCACCACGCCGCCGGCGCGGTTCCAGACGAGGAACTGGTCAGCTGCCGCCGGGCGCGCGCCGGCGTTGAGCATGCGCAGCAGCGTCGACGGCGCGCCGCTCGTCAGCACCACGATGCCGTCCCGACCGGGATCGCCGGCGCGCCGCGCCCGGCCCGGTCCGACGTTGTTCATGATGCTGACCATGGCAGCCTTTTCGTGCGGCGCCAGCACCACGGTGACGGCGCGGTCGACCAGCTCTGCCGCCTGCTCAAGGTTCGCATCGTGGCGCGCGTCGGCGGTGGCCTGCGTCCACGTGGTGCCTTCGCGCACGTCAGGCCCGGTCGAACCCCAGCCGCACGTCCACGGCGCGCCGGAGAGCGCTCGCAGCGCCGGGTCGGCGGGGATCGGCATGCCGCCCAGCACCTGATACCAGATGCCGCGCGCCTGCAGGGCCTTGCCAAGCGGCGAGGCCGGATCCGGATATGCGGTCAGGTAGCAGCTCTCGAAGTGCTGAGACAGCGGGCGGCAGAGGGCGAGCCAATCGAGCCCCGGCCCGCCCGGCGAGGCTTGCTGGATGGGCGTTTCCGGCTGCGATACTTGCATGGGTGTCGCGGGCGGCAAGAGGTCCGGCGGCACCTGGCGCACCGGCGGTTGCGCGAGCTGCACGGCATCCGGATGCGCCGGGGCGCCCGGGGCTACTTGGGGGCTCGCCTCGGGCAATGTGGGCCGCGCCGCCGGGCGCCGGAATAGCGCGAGCACTGCGGCGATCAGATCATTGATCATGACGGCTCACCTCGAGCACGCGGGCAATCATCGTGATCACCAGGCCGATCACCGGGACGATCGTGGCCGGCGCCTTTGGGAAGTAGGTCATCACCCAAGGCGCGATCGACGGCCAGTTGTCCGAGAGGAGGGAGAACAAGTGCGGCATGGCGGCCAAGACAGCGGCGCCGATCGCCAGCAGCCGCATCTCGCTCCACTTCCACGCCTCTTTCCAATCTTCGACGAGACGAATTTTCACTTCGACCACCTCCGGGTATCCTCGCGGCCGCCGGCCGCATTGTTGAGCAAGTAATTGCGGATGTAGCTGACGTCGCTGCTGATATCGCGCAGCTGCTGGTTCGTGTCCGACTTCTGCTGAATCTGCGTCTGCTCGATACGCGTCATCCGATCGTCCTGGGCCTGCGCATGTGCCTCGACCTTGTCGACGCGCGAGATCACCGCGAAATAGGCCAACACGATCGAGATGACGCCGCCCAAGATCGCCATCACGAGCGACTGAACGTTGACCGTCATATCCAGGAACCGCTTACCGCCGCTGGGGGATGTGCTCATGTACAGACCTCAACCGATGAAGACAACGGAATACCGCGGCGAGGCCGAATTCGCGCCAGGCGAGAACACGGACTGGACGCTGATCTGATCGCCCGCAAGAACAGCCGTCGGCGGGCTCGGTTCGATCGTCACGCCGAACTGACCGGCCGGCACAATCGCGCCTGCTACGGCGACGCCGTTCTTGCGAAGGTTGAACGTGAAGGTCTGGCCCGACGCCGGCGCGTTGTCGAAGAACACGACAAGTCGGCGAATGAATCCATCGAGCGGCGCGCACCATCCCTCATTCGTCAGGCCGCCGACACCGCCATTCGCGCCGTAATCGAGCGCAGTGTTTGGCGCCTGCGCGGCCCTCGCTACGCCAGCCAACGGATAGACCGTGTCGAACTTGCCGTAGAACTCGCAGCCCTTCGCAATGCTGTTGCTGCCGGTGAGATTGACCAGTGCAGTCCAGTGAGCGGGATCGTCGATCTGCCACACGACGAGCTTGTTCCCATCCGACCCGTTGAGCTCCTGGAAGCACGTGTTCGCGACGCCGAACGGAGACTCGAACTTGATGTTCGTGAAGTTGTTGTTGAACGAGTGGTCGAGGATGACGGCGCACCAGCCCACGTTGGTGCTCTGGAAATAGCAGTTCGAAAACTGCCCGTTCACCGAGTTGAGCTGATAGAACGTGTGCTGCAACGCGTTGTCGAAGGTGACGTTCGTCCAGCGGAAGTGCGTGTTGTTGCCATCGAGACGAACAACGTTGATCTTCGCGTTGTAGGGATGCGAATTCGAGATATAGGTGGTCTGGGCGTTGATCTCGGCAAACAAGCAGTAGTTGACCTGGAACTGCCCGTCCATCTGGAAGTTGTCGATAGACGAGTCGGAATGCCATGCGCCAAGCGCGATCCCGGCATTTCCAGCCGTCGTCGAGTAGATCCGGATATTCATCACGCGCACGTCGTGCGCATAGGTGCTCGAGGTCGGGTTACCGTCGAGCTTCAGCGAGCTGAGAGTAGCCGGCGTGTTGTTGAACGATACGTCGAGGATATCCAGCGTCTGGCAATAGGTCGTGTCGAGCGTGTTGGCCGTGCCAGCCGTTCCATCGAAATTCAGATTGCGAATCGTGCCGTGCGAATTGAAGCAGTTCTCCGCCATGCTCGGGTAATGCAATCCGCCACCCGTCTGCACGAAAGTGCTCGCCGGTCCCGAGCCGAACAGCACGTGATTCGTCACCTGGGGAATCACGAGGTCGCTATGGACGAACCGTCCCTCGGGAACTTCCCATATCGCGAGGCCGCAGTTCAAGCACGCCTGGATGCGCGCGGTGTTGTCGCCCACGTCGATCCCATCGGCCACTTCGCCGCGGCGCGCGCCGAACTGCATGATCGATACCGTGTCGATCAGCTGCAGTTTCCATCGGCCGCCGTCGTTGGCGACGATGACGGTGCCACCGTTGTCGAGACTCGAAGTGTCGTTCGGATCGAGCTGATATGGGCCGCCTCCGCCGTCGTGCGATCCGTAGTAGCCGGTCGCAAACGCCATCGTGAAGATCAACGACGAGAGCGTGCGCAGCATCGCGATCGAGGTGACGTTCTTGTTCAGACCGGATTTAACGGCCTGAGCCAACGTGGTGCCGTCTGGCAGCCCGATCATGCCCGCGCCGTCCGTGCCAGCCAGGTCATCCGAAGACGCTGACGAGGAGACGACCTGGTCCCAGATCGTCACGTCGAACACGTCCTGCACGACCTGGCGATAAGTCCCGCTACCCCAGATCGTTGCTTGCCCGCGAGAGTCGAGCACAACCGGGTTCGTATTGGGCTCGGTCATGGCCGAGTCCTGATACGTGTCTTTTTTGGTAGTGGTCCCCGGTTCGTAGAATGTGACGGATCCGCCCACCAGAGGCTTTCCGTTCTGATCGATGAACTGGACCCGTCCGTTCGGAAGGATGGATGCCATTGCCGCTCCAAAACAAAAAGGCCGCCCGGAGGCGGCCTATAATCGAAAAACCCCGCACTGGGCGGGGTTCGGGGTACTTCATGAAAACCGTTAAATGGCTATTGAAAGTCGCAGCGCTCGTTCTGGTGATCGTTACCGGCGCCTGGTTTCCCTTGAGCATCTACACCATCGTGTGCGACGGCGACGAAACAAATTGGGTATGGCGCTGGCTCTACGAAATCGTCAAACCTATCGACCTTTTTTTGAGTTCGCGCGCATAGCATCAAGCAATCGGTTTGCATCGCCCTGAAGGCGAGTGGCAGCCGCGCCCTGGGCCAGCTTGTTGCCTGCCCAGCTGCCAGCCGAGCCGCCGAGCGTTGCGCCCGCCGGGCCGCCCACCGCTCCTCCAATCCCACCGCCGATAGACGTTGCAACTTTCTGCGCATGGCGCTCGAACAGGCTACCTTTCGCAAGGCGCTGCGTCTGAAGCCCGGCCCCCTCGTAGGAATGCACGCCCGGCATGATCTGGCCGGCATAGTTGAGAGCGTGAAAGCGCTGGATCTCATCCGGCGGAAACGTCTCGAGGATCTTCTGCCCCACCACCGAATTGAGCGTCTTGTTCGCGCTGTTCTGGTTCCACACGCCCGACTTCCCCGCGCCCTGCTCGTACACCTCGCGCGCGAGCGCTCCGGACATTTCGTCGCGCGCCGCCGCGGCCTGCTGCTGCAGCTCGACAGGAACGGCGGGAATGCCTTCTGGGGCACCACTGATGCGGCCGCGCGATAGATCGTCGAGCGTGTTGTAGATATGCCGCCACTGATCCAAGGGCATGTTGTTCAGGCGCGCGGGAATCTGCTCGAGCGCCGCTCCGGTTTTCACCCCGTTCGGATCGGCATCCCCGAACGCCTGTCGAAAACCGCGCGCGCCGGTGATCGTCTGCTGTGCCTGGTGGAGCGCGTCACCCATTTTGTAGGCATCCGAGCCAGCGGCCGCGGCAATGTCCTGATCGATCGCTCGGTTGATCGCGCCGAGCGTCCTGGCGTTTCCGTCGTTCCAGTCTGCGTTGTTGGACTTGCGCACCGCATCCCACGCCGCGACACTGCCAGGCGCCGTTGTTTCGCCGGTGATCGGATCGCGGAATCCTGTCGAGCGCGCGAGATCGATCAGTCGCGAGATCCCGGAAATCACCCGGCTGTTACCACTTCGTTCCGCTTCAGCAAGAAACTGGGGATCGGACAGCAGGTCATCGACATGCGTTGATCGGATCGGGTTGCCGCCAGACTCGATCCGCGCCTGGTCGTAGATCTGGTTCTTCGCCTGCTGGAAATAGTCGTTCAGGCTGTCGGGCCCGAAGAAGGCGTCGTTGATGACCTGGCCGCGTTGCTCGTTATTGATCAGGTTCGGGTTCGCTCCCGTCGCAGCAATGCGGTCCTGCGCATAGTTCGACAGCGCCTGTTGCTCGCGCGCGATCTGCGCGCGCAGTGCGACCTGCTCGGGCGTATTGTCGGAGCTGCGCGAAAGCGTGTATTCGCTGCGCAGTGCGTCCTCGTTGCCGGTGATCACGCCGGTGCGCACCGCGTCGTTCTCCGGACCCAGCACCTCGTTGGCGATCTGTGCGCGAACCGCCTGCTCAGCCGGAGACACGTCTCCGGAACCTTTGACCACCTTCACCTGCGGGAATGCCGAACTCCCGCCGCGGGCAGCTTCTTCGCCCGTCAGCTGGCCGGCATACGGGTTGAGATCGGTCTGTGCCGCGCCAACGCCGCGGAGCGAGGAGGCCTGAGTATTCGCGGTGGCGCCTGTCGGCGCCGCCGTCGAGGTGTTGCCCTGCGAGTCCGTATAGAAGATCGACCCGGGCTGCGCCTCGGGCGCGGCCGAGGCAGCGCCGCCGCCGGGCGCGGCGCCAGGCTGCGGCATGCTCGGCTCGACGCGTGCCGCGGCCGGAGTCTCGGCCGCCGGCGCGCCGGCAGCCAGCGCGCGATCGATGCCTGCAGCCGCACCACGGGCGCCCGCGAAACCCGCGCCGCCCCCCACAGCGCCGGCCAGCATCTGCACGAGCGGGTTCGCACCGGCCTGCGCCGCCGCTTGGCTGGACATCGCGCCCGTCGCGCCACCGATGATCTGAGAGCCAGGCGCCGCGGCCAATTCGGTGCCGATCGCCCGGATGATCGGGTTCGCCACATCGGCAACAAGGGTGCCAGCTTTCGCGAGCGGCCCGGCGCCGGCCATGCCGGCCGCACCGGCATTGATGACGCGCTCGAGGGCGTTCTGCGGCGCCGGCGTGATGGCATCGGTGGCGCCCCGGATCGCGTCGCCGGGATTGTGGAGGTGTGCACCGAACAGCGTATTGATCGTCGCGTTCAGCGGCGCGCCGAACAGATCTACCGCATCGGCAATCCCGTGCCCGGCCGCGCGCGCCGTCAGGCCAAGTTGACGGCCGAGCTCGCCGCCAGGCCAGGATGCGGCGGCCGCTGGCGGTGCCGAAGAATCCGGCGCAGACGCGGCAGCCGCCGGCGCCGCGGCGGCTGCCTTCGACGACATCACGCTGTTTGCCATGGCGAGCAGCGGATCATCACCCGGTGCTGCGGCCGGCCCGGGCGCCGTCGGCGAGCTGGTCTGCGGCGTGGCCCCCGTAGCTGCCGGTTGAGCTGGCGCCGCGGCTGCAACCGGCTTGCCCGACATCACGCCGCTCGCCATGTCCAGAAGCGGATCACCACTCGAACCGGACGATGCGGGTGCACCGGAAAATCCCGGGGATGCTGGGGCCGCGCCTGGGGATGCCGGGTTGATCTGCTGCCCCGTCGGCGAGATAACCGGCGCCGCGCCCTGCTGGGCCGGCGTCAGTTCCGAAGCGCTCGCGCTGCCGGACAGCGCGGATGCGATCGCGCTCCCGAACTTCCTCACCATATCGACAGCGCCGGACAGCTTGCTCGCATACTTCGAATCCTCGGCGTAGCCGCCGGACTGGAGCGCCTTGCCATAGGCCGCCGCATCCGAGCCGGTGCCGAGCGCATCCTGGTAGCGGCCGGTGATCAGGTTCGCGAAGTCGCTCCCGAAGGCGGCCGGCGTGGCATACGCTCGATACTGGTCCGTGCTGCCCGTCTGGTTGTCGGTCGCCGCGACCCCGGCGCCCTTGATGTTGCCGAGGTTGTTGGTGCCGGGGACCAGCGACTTCCCCCACCCCGTTTCGAGGCCCCACTGGCCGAGCAGCACGTCCGGCGAGACCCCGATGCGCTGGCCGACGGCGGCGGCCACCGGTGCGTATTGCTGGACGAAACCGAGAATGTCGGCCATCAGAATGCCCCCAGCGCTTTCATGGCCTGATAGTCCTGCACCCAAGACTGCAGCTTGCCCTCGGCCTGCAGCTTCTGCATGGCTGCCTGCTGGGCTTGCGGATCAGGCAGCGAGCGGATGTAGGACACATCCGGATTGAACGCCTGGTTCCACTTTGCCTCGAACTGCGGCAGCTGGCTGGTGTTGTTACCGTTCTGGCCGAGGAAGGTGGTGGCCGCCTGCTGGCGGTCGAGCAGCGCCTGTTGCAGGCCGCGCGCGTGCGCGATCGACTCCTGCAGGGCCGGCAGGTTCATGTTGCTCGGGTCGGGCTGACCAGCCTTGGCCGCGGCCACGCGCGCATCGCTGCCCGACAGGCCGAGCGACTGCGCCGCCTGGTCTGCCGCGCTGTTCAGGTAGCTCGTCAGCAACTGGTAGTCCTTCACGCTGTCGCCCGTCACCTTGCTGCCGAGCCCGACGGCGTTCGCCAGCGTCTGCACGACGCCGCCGGCGCTCGCGATCGGGGCGGCACCCTTCCCTGCCGTGATGGCGCCATTCAGAGCTTGGCTCGCGAGATCGTAGGTCTGCATCATCGGCTTGGCCTGCGCCGCGGCCGTCTGCAGCGTGTTGTAGCGGGTCGCCGCGCCCGAGGCGATGTCGCCGGCGCCGAGCGGCGCGCCGGTGGCGTAGCCGCCGCCCGGCTGCTGCGGAACCTGGCCGCCCGCCATCTGCCCTTTCGTGTACGTCGTAGGCTGGCCGTTCTGGTTGATCGTGATGCCTTGCGAAAGCGCGTCGCTCGGCGAGAGTCCGTTCTGCACGGTGTATCCGACCGTGCCGACGCCGCCGCCGGCCGCGAGCGGGTTCTGGTTGACGGCCACCGTGGCCGGGCCGGTGTTGATCTGCGCGTACTTCGGCATCATTGCATTGAGCTGCGTCTCGCCATTCAGCGCGGACATGTAATGCTGCTGCACCCACCCGCGCAACGCTTGCGGATCCTGCGGCATGGACTGCAATTCCGCCTGATACACCTGCGGCGTGATCGCGCCGGCCTGCAGCTGCGTGCCAGCGAAGTTGATGACGTCGTTCGGCGAAAGATCCGGCTTCGCGAGCAGGCTGCCCAAGCCCTGCCGCAAACCCGACTGCGCTTTGATCGATTGCTCGAGCTGTCCGGTCTGAAGCGTGGTCTGCGCCTGCTGGTTGTCGATCAGGCTTTTCGTCAGCGCCGGGAGGTTGTACGCGCCAGCCGGATTCGCTGCAAGGTCACCTTTCACGGCGTTCCAGTCGGTCGCTCCTTGGGGGTCCGTATGTGCCTGGATCGCTTGCGACACAGCCTGGTTCGCGCCGATCTGCTGCTGCAGCGCATTGCCTTGCGCGTTCGCCATCCGAAACTGCGCAGCCTGGAGAGCCGTCTGCAGCGGGTTGCTGGCTGGCGCCTTCGCTTGGAGCGGGATCGAGGTATCGAGTGCCATTCGTATCTCCCTTAACTACCCGCCGGGGTCCAGCCCGGAATGCCGATAGCGCCGGTCGAGCCATTGCCGCCGGCATTGTTGGTGAGCAGTCCATAGGTCAGCGCGTTGCTTCCGATACCGCTGAGCGCATTGGTCAGTGCGTTCGACGAGCCGACCGTCCCCGAGGCGATCGCATTGGCCCCGCTCGTCAGCGTGTTGCCGATATTGCCCGCCGTCGCCGCGCCCAGCGACCCGTTCGTCGCAGCCGCGTTCTGGCCGCTGTTGACGAGTCCCGTCAGGCGATTGACGTTGTTCGCCGCCGTGTTGTAGTTCGTGTTGAACACCCCCTGCGCCGTGCCGAAATTGGCGTTGTAGGCGCTCAGCGCGCGATTGAACACGTCGTTATAGGTCGAGTCGGCCAGGCCGGTCGCATAGTTCGAGGCACCCTTGAGCGCCGCGCCGGAGGTGCCGAGGCCACGCGCCGCGGCACTGTTCTGGACCGACTTCAGGCCCTGCCCCAACGTGAACTGATAGCCCGGCGTGGCCTGAGCCTGCGCCGCCGTCGGCGCCGTGAAGGCTCCGTAGCTGAACGTCTGCTGCAGCGGATTGTTGGGGTTCGTGCCGTTGAACGAATAGGAGCCGTCCCCGTTCTGCGTGACGTTGTAGCCCATCGCGGCCAGCAGCGGACTGATGGCCGACGTGCCCAGCTGCAGATACGGCTTGAGATTGGCCTGGGTCTGCTGCCATTGCTGGTTCTGGAGATCGGCCGCCCGGTTCGCGGCGTCCGCTTGCGTGTCTGCCGCGCTGCTCGCCGCGCTGGAACTCACCGCGGCACCGGCAAGCCCGGTTGCCGCGCCTACACCGATTGCTGCTGCGACCATATCGATCCCCTCACAGCCATTTTTCGAACGTCATTTCGACCGGCTCGAAGTCGAGATGGCGAAACAGCGCGCTGGCATCGTGCGCCACCTTGCAGCCCACTGCCCAGCGCTTCACGCCACGTCGACGCAGCGCCTGCTCCACGAATCGGAACATCTGCGCACCGATCATCGCGCCGCGACGCGTCTGCTCCACGAAGAAGATGTCGGGAGTGCAGGTCAAGCATGAGCGGTAATGGAGCGCCGGCGCAACGAAACCGACGAAGTAGGCGACGATCGCGCCCTCGCTGCGGCCGATCACCATCAGCAGCGTGCCGTCGGCCTCGCGCGCGCGATACGCCTCGACCTGCGGCTCGAGCGGCACGCCATGGTCCTTGTGCGTGGAGATCTCGCCGTAATGCTCATGCAGCAGCGGCAGCATTTCCCCATAGACCTCGGAAAAGCGCTCGATGTTGAACGTGATCATGCGAACCTCAGATCCATGATGAGGTGGATTCGATCGTCGGCGCTGTTGTTCGTCACCTCGTGCTCGATCGCGTTCTGGAACCACCAAATCTCGCCCTGGCGCATCCACACCTGTTCGTCGCCGCACCTGAACACGTTCCCGGGCTCGGACTGGAGCACCAGGTGATAGCGGTCCCAATAGGAGGCATGCCAGTGCGAGTCGGCATGCGGGAAAATGCGGCCGCCAGCCTTCACGCGGTTGATCATGCAACGGCCGAGCCGCGTCGCGCCCAGCGCCGTAACGAGCGCCATGATGTGCGCGCGCGCCTCTGGCAACGCGTCGATCTCCGGCCGCCACGGGCATTCATGCAGATCGTGGCCAGCGAGGCGGTTCTGCTGGTACAGCTCGAGATCCGCCTCGGTCTCGACCGGCACATGATCCTGAAAGCGCAGGTAGACGGTGTCCGTTTCCCCGAACGGCCCCTGTGGGAACTTCCGGAGAAAGTCATCGGCCAGCCAGAGTTCAGGCTTGCGATACAGAGCGTTGAGCAGCGGCACGACGTTCGCGCCTTCGGCAATCTTCTGGAAGTTGCGCATGTCAGCTCCCCGAAGTCTCGTAGACGCCGCCGGCGGCCGTCACCGCCGTTGCGGTGCCAGCAAGGGCCTGGAGCGACGAGCCCGGCGCGAGCTGCAGGCCAATAGTCTGCGGCGGCACATAGGACTGACCGGCCGAAAGCGAGAAGGCGGACAGGATCGTATTCGCCGCGCCAGCAACGCCGCCGCTCGGCACCACGTAGAGCGTCACCGGAACCGGGCTGCCCGTCGTGTTGGTCAGCGAGAAATTATTGACGGTGGCCGTAGTGCTCGACGGCGCGGTGTAGAGCGGCGCCGCGGCCGTTCCCAACTGCGCGGGCGGGATAGCCTTCGGAATTCGTTGCATGGTTACCTCGGGATGATGGTGAGGGTGGGCGCCGTGGCATATGTGATCGTCACGGCGTCGCCGGTGTTCATTTCGATGAGCTGGCCCCCCGTGGCGACCGCGAGGGCGAGCAGCAGCGATCCGCGCGCATAGGACACGGTATTGATCACTCCGCCCGTGATATGTAAGGCCTGGCGCGACGTCGCCACGTACTTGAACGGTGAAGCGGTCGGCGTCAGCGATGCGGCTGACTGCGCGCCGCCCGAATCGCCAGCCGGCGGGAAAACCATCTCGGCGAGGGCATCGGTGATCGGCATCACACCCTCGCAAAGGTCATGTCGGCCATCGAGTCGATGCCGGATGGAGTCGCGAAAATCTGCTCAGCGAGGCCGCTCGGCGCCGTCTGCGCGAACACCTCGCCGAAGCCAGGAATCGACTGCTGCAACACCGCGATCGCGGCGAATGCCTGCCCAAGGGCCGTGCTCAACTGCGCGACCTGAGCGCCGATATCCACTGGCACGGGGATGTCGGTTTCCAGGCTCAGGATGTCGCCGATCGTGATCTGCCCATCACCACCCGATTGGTCGCCGGTGCGACGGAACAACTGCAGCAAGAACATCCACCACACGGGATTGACGCGCCCGGTACCATCGATGAACGGCACGTTCGGCGGCGGGATATTGGCGTTGAGCGATGGAGAGTTGTTCGGCGTGCTCATGTGCGTGCCCTCGAAACATCGATCCAGGCTCCATTCAAGGCGGTCGCGATCGGCTCGGACCATGACAGTTCGAACACGCGATCACGCGCGTAGCCGAGCCGCTGATACTGGATCGAAGTGCGGAATTCACCGCGGCGTCCCATCGAGGCCGTGACGCGATTGCCCCACGTCGCACCGCGGTCATCGGACCATCGCAGGCTCAGCAGCGGATCCCTGGTGCCGTCCGGCATGCCGGAGCCGACCTGCATGTCCGCGATGAACTGCCGGAACAGCACGCGGTTGCCGTCCGAGCCAGCGAGGTGCGGGAAAGACCGGATGCGCTGGATCGGCTGCCCGTTGTCGGTATATGCGTTCGGATCGAGCGCATAGACGGCGCCCGTCTGCCAGTCGCCCACCAGGTTCCTGCCGGCATTGACGGAATGGCAGTTCATGCGGTGTCGCGCGAGCGTACCGTCCGGCATCAAGAACGCGCGCTGGTGCCACTGCTCGGTGGTGATGTCGTAGCCCCACGTCTTGTTGGCCGTCGGGAACGTCAGCATGTAGAAGGCGTGGCCGTTCTGCATGTAGGAGAAGCCGATCGCGTCGTTGATCGCCGCGTAGCCGCTCATCTCCTGCTCGAGCGCGTGAGTCGAGATGCGCACGGCCTCGTAATTCCGGCCGGCGAACACCACGGCCTGCCCCTGCAGGTCTTTGCCGAGCCAGAACAGCGCCAGGTCGATCTTCGCGACCGAGTGCTTTGCAGCGCATCCATGCTCGATATAGACGCCAGGCAGGCGGCCGAACGTGAAATCCGAGGCGCCGGTGTTGTACCAGACCTCGGTGGTCACCTCTCCGAACAGCCAGATCTCGCGATGCATGACGGCGTGCGTCACCAGGTTGTCCGAGTATGTCGACTTCGATGCGATATCGAGCGAGTCGAACGTGATATCGGCATAACGCGAGATATAGAACTGCTGCGTGCCGGGCTTGTTGAACACGAAATACCCGTCGACGTAATCGACCTTGTCGGCGCCGTAGAACGCTGGATCCGTGCACTGTGCAAGCGTATTCGTCGACATGTCGATCGTGAAGCCCGTAGGCGTCCCGTCCACGATGAAGACGTGGAACGTGTTGTCGACCATCGACACCGGGCCGCTGATGGAATTCAGTGTCCCGAGCTTTTTGTAAGTGTTCCCGGCGTCCACGTAGTAGACCGTCGAGCCCGCCACCTCGTAGCGCTTGCCGGTTGTCGCGGTATAGATCCCACGCGACTCGCCCGGCACCGGCGGCCTCGAAACAAGCGTGAGGCCCGGCGTCGGGTAGTAGGTGAACGGAACCGGTGCGTCCTTCGGGTTCTGCTCGCCGAACAGATTGACGCATCGCTGCGCCTCGGCGATCAGGCTCTTCGTGGCGTAGGCGCCAAGGGTGAGAGGCACACGCATCAGTAGGGCCGATCCGAGTAGATGTTGTAGCGCTGCTTCGACATCAGGCCCCGCGGCATGCGCATCGACTGGATCTGCACATTCATGCGCTTCACCACCCGTTTCGCGTTCATCGCGAGACGCACAAGCGCCGCCGTCGGTTCGAGCTGGTACGACGGCGCGGCATAGCAGGCGAGACCGTAGCGGATCGCGGCCATGTACTCGGGCGGCAGATTAACGTCATCCGCCGGAGTCGCGAACTGCGGCAGCTGCTGCAGCGTCACGATGTGCAGTTCGAACGTGTTGTTCGGGACCGGATACATGATCAGGTTGCCGAGCGGCCACGCTGAGTCGTAGAACGCGAACGACGGGAAGGAGGCGAGCTGCTTGAGCGCAATGCGCGCATATTCCTCACGCGCCTTGATGATGGTGAGGTCGTAGTCGATCGGATTGGCGGTGCCGTTGCTCAGGCGCGCGTAGGCAGCGTTGATCGTGTAGACCCAAGGCACGTTGAAATCGCCGCCCACGCCCACCGTGTACGACTGCGCGCCCGTCGACTGGATGGCCGTGTCGACCAGGTGGTAGACGCTCAGGCGCTCGCCCTGCCACTGGCCGAGCATCATGTTGAGCGTCGCCAGCGCATCCATCGTATCCTCGGGCGAGATCGGTTGCCCCACCCCGAGCGCGCCGATATCCTTCAGCGCGAGCGTGATCAGGTCCACCGCGGTGGTCACGCCGCCTCCAACGCGTTCCGGATCTTCGCGTTCGACCAGCGCTTGTCGACCTTCAGGCCTTTCTCGCCGGCGATCTGGAGCAGCGCTGCGCGCTCGTCGACTTCGCTCGAATCAGGCCGTGAATCCGGAAGCGAGTCACGAATCGCCACGCACATCTGCTCGAGCGTGGGCTCGAGCGCGGCCTCTTCTTCGGCCGAATGGACGATCTGGCCGCCCACCCACTTCGGATAGTCGAGGAAGCCGGCTTGCTTCTCGCGCGGCACGGGCTTCGCGCGCTCCGGCTTCTTCCAGCCCTTGCCGAGCGCGATGAATGCGTCGTCGGTTTCGACCAGGCGCGATTCGCCAGCGTCGTTCGTCACCCACATCGGGAATTCTTGGAACATGGTCCCTCCAGAAAGAAAAACCCCCGCCGAAGCGGGGGTCGATTGCGACAGCAGCGCGCCCATCAGCGCAGAATCCGGCACGCAAGCTCCGGATAGATCGCCGACCAGCCATACAGCACGTCGATCCGGCAAGGCACGGTGTCCGAGCCGATCGCATACTGGCGCGCGATGCGCATGGAGATGCCCTTGTGGACGCGGCGAGCGCCCCACGCACCGAACTTGTTGACATCCTCCAGGTCGGCCGTAGCCAGCGTGAAGGCGTTGCGGTGGTAGGCCAGATTGGCGCTGTACTGCGTCGACGCGGCGACATCCCACGTCAACGGCGCCGCGTTCGCCGGGCCGGCCGTGACGGTCTGGTACTGCTGGTTCGACGCGGCGGTGTTGATGGGCGGGAAGATCGACAGCGTGGCGTTGCCCGAGCCGTCGGCCGTGGCCGCCGCCAGCACGGTGAACTGCCGGAGGTAGCCGACCGACTGGCGGTTCTGCGGGTTCACCGCGAAGACGCCGCCGAGCGTGAAGGTGTCGCCCTTCGCGACCGTCCCGCCAGCGCCCAGGCCCGTCACCACCAGGCTATTGCCGGTCTGGCCGGCACCCGACACCGTGGCGTTCGTGCGCGTGCCCGTGGTGAACACGTTGACGTTCTGGTCCATGCCGATATCCAGACCCAGGCTTGCGGGCCTGAAGATGCCGCTTTCATACTGCTCGCCGATCGCCGGGCCCGGGTTGAACAGGCCGGCCGCCGACTTGACCATCGACGCATTGGTGGTGGGATCCCACACCGCCTGACGCATGCCGTCGCGCGGTGCGGCCTCGTTGTCGAGCTTCGCACCGGCGTTGAGCAGCACCGAGATATCGTTCGGCACGGTGCCGGCCGTCCCGACATTGTTCGCCACGTTCGCGGCCAGGCCGAGACCGTCGAAGTCGATCTTGTTGGCGATGGTCGCCATGGCCGGCTTGAGATAGCGGTCCGCGAACTCGTCCACGATCAGCGTGAGCTCCTGCGAGCTGAAAGTGAAGTCGACGTGGAACTGCGTCGTCAGGGTGACCGGCACCGAGTTTTCGTTCACGCCCTCGATGTTCAGGTTCGGGCCGGTGGTACCGACGAACCGATTCGGCTTGCGCGCGTTGACCGTTGCGCCGACCTTCGCGCCGGACTGAGCGAACTCGTCCGAGTAGTCGCGATTCGAGCGCGACGTGAACGCCAGGTTGTTCTCGAGAATCATCAGCGACTCGTCGAGGATCTTCACCGGAGTGAGAAGATTGTTTGCCATTTACGACCTCATGAGCGGTTATTACGGGCCCGCTTGCGCGCCGCAATGTAGTCCGCCGTCGTCGCGTATTCATCGGGTTCGACGGGGGCGGACCTGCCACCAACAGGGTTGATCGGCGCGGGCGCTTGCGAGACAGGAGCGGGTTTCGCCTGGCCGACCGTCGTTTCCAGACGGGCCAGCTCAAGCGCCATGCGAAGCGGAGACAGGGACAGCACGCGCTCGGCGACGTCGGGGTTCTGGCCCAGGTGCTGGAGCACCTTGTGGCCGCCATCCATCGCCGTCACCGCCTCGAGGAATTCTTGCGACGCGCCCCCGAGCAGCTGGAAGGTGCGAAGCGACGAATCCCACGCGGCGCCGAATTCGGCCTTGCCGGCATCGAACACGCGATTGCAGGCGTCGTTGAACTTGTCCTGCTCGACCAGGCGCCGCGCTTCTTCGCGAATCTGGTCGGGCGTGAGGTTCGATGACGCGCTGCCTGCCGGCGCCGAGGCTGCGGGCTGTCCACCGTCGGGCTGACGGCCGCGCGCTTCTGCGGCTTCGGCTCGGCGGATGGCCTCATGCTTCTCCCGCGTCAACTGGTCGATACGCCGCTGCACCCAGTCGTTCTTGGGTGCAGCCGGTGCTTCGGGTGCAGCTGCCGCGGGGGTTTGCTCGGTGCCCGGTACCGTGCTCGTTTCTGCGGGCTGATGCGCCGTTTCGGGTTGGCTCGCCGGCGTGGCGTTGGTGCCTTCGGGTGCTGCGTTTTCAGCGGTTTGCATGGACGTATCCAAGAATGTTTGCCCGGTGATGCCGCGCCGGTACGGAATGCAAAAGGCCCTCTCCTCTCGGATGCGGGCCTGCGGGAAGCGTGACGGCCAGGCGTTAGCGCTGGCCGCCGATGATGTATTGCTCGGCCGCCGGCGTGATCGGGCTCGCCGTCGTGTTCACGTATTGGATCGCCAGCGTGTTCGCCGCGGAGACGCGCACATTGCCGATCGACAAACCAACCTGGTGCGACGGCTTGTTCACGTCGATCGAGTCGCCGACCTGCAGCCCGGGCACCGTGAATGTCTGCTCGGCGCTCGTGTTCGCTGCGACCTGGGCCGGCGCGAGCGTCTGCGTGATGCGGTAGATGCCCTGGATCGGGGCCGTGGACCCAAGGTCCTGGAGAATGCCGAGGTAGCTCATGTCACTGTCCTTGCGGTGCGGGCGTAAAAAAACCCGCACTCGGCGGGTTCGGTTGGGATTGCGGGGCGGCAGCGGGATCAGGTGGTGGCGTGTCAGCCCCGGCCGGCATGCCCTGCCGCATCATCTGCATGACGACCTGGGTTGCGACGTGCGCGACGACCTGCGGATCGAGCGGCTGGCCGAGAGCCTGCAGGCGCTTCGTCTCGGCGTCGTAAGCCTTGATCTCGACCTCCTGCTGCTCGCGGCCCTGGCGAGCCTGCTGGAGCAGCGTCGTCAGGTGCTCGATCATCTGCCCCATCTGCGCCATCTTCTGCTGCATGTCCTGCTCTTGCGGCGACGGCCCCTCGCCGAGGATCTGCGGCGGAATCGTCCGGTGCAGGCGTTCGGCCACCTCGTCGGCCATCGGGAAGTCGGCCGCCTTGAACAGCAGATCTCCGGCCACCTTCATCAACTGCTGGTCCTGGCCCATGATCTGTGTCAGCGCGTTGAATGCCTCCTGACGGCGCGTCTCGTAGTTCGGGCCCACCTCGACCGTCACGTCATAGCGGCCGATGCCCGGGTTGAAGATCAGTTGCACCTCGTCGGCGATCGTCGGGTGCGGCTGCTGCGTGAGCGGCTGCTGCTGGTTCGGATCGATCTTCGCGAACGTCTCGGTGCCGTCCTCGCCGACGATGCGCACCACGCGCGCCGTGTCGTAGATCTTCGGGATCAGGTCGATCAGCACGCGGCCGGTGTAGCGGATCGCGCGCGCAACGTTGTCGATGAAGTGGTACGTGGCGCGGTCGCCCTGACGCTGACGCGCCTGGATCGCGACACCGGCCTGCGCGTTCGACGGCTGGCCAAACTGCTCCTGATACTGGCCGCTCGCCATCATCAATTCCTGCTGGGCGGTCTGCATGCCGGTCAGGTATGCGCTGGCGCCGACAGGCGGCTGCTCACGCTGCGGGCGAGGGATCTGCGAGCCATCCTCGCGCAGGCTGTTGTAGGGCAGATACGGCAGGTTGTCGTCGTTCGCACGCTGCCATTCATCCTCATACTCCTCGATGGCCTCGGCCGGCGCCACGTAGGGCGTCTTGGTCTGCAGCGCGATGAACTCGACGTTCGCCGAGGTCATGTAGTTGTACATGCGCTGGGCATCCTTCATTGAGCGCGTATGGCCCTTGCGCTCGACCTTGCCATTGATGACCATTTCCTCGCCGACGACACGCACGATCGGAATGTAGCGGCCCGCCCATGGGCGCTCGTCGATGACCTTGTCACCAGCGATCAGATACCAGGTGATTTCGGGCTCGCTGATCTCGCGCTTCTGCACGGTCTTGTCGCGCTCGATCACCGCGCGCTCTTCGGGGTCCTCGATCGACGACAGGCGCACCGGGCCGCGCTCCGGATGGTTCACGAGCATGTCGGTGGTCTTCATGGTCTTGCGGAAGTACTCGCAGACCCGAATGCGGTCCTTGCTGATCCAACCGCCATGCGTCGAAGTGTCGTCTCCGAACACCACGCTGCGCGCTTCTTCGCTCGGGTATTTCGCCTCGAATTCGGTCTTGCTCATCTCCTCGAACACGAAGCCGAACTTCGCATCGGCGCCGTCGGCCGATTCGATATCGCAATCGAGGTAGATGGTGAGCGGGTCTTTCACCCGCCGTAGGAAGATCTCCTGGTCGAACGAGCCATCATGCGCGTATTCGCAGACGATGCGCCAATACCCGAGGCCGCCTTGCACCTGAAATTCGGTGCCCGTGTCGTAGACGATCTCGGCGTGCGAGTTGTATTCGATGTGCCGGACCATGCCGTCGAGGATCTTCGCGATCTCGATATCGGCCTCCCCGTCAACGGGCAACGTCTTCACGCTCGGCTTGTTCTGCTTCGCGTCGTTGACGATCTGGAGATTGTGTTGACGGACCTTGTTGACGGTCAAAGCCGGGCGATCGCCACGTGCGTTCAGGATCGTATCCGGCCACTGCCAGTTGTTGTCGGAATCGCCGTTCGCAAAGCGCAGGTCCTCGACGAACAGCTTGCGGAAGTCCGACTCGTACTCCTCGCACCGGGCGAAACGCTCCTTCGCCTCGGCGACGATCTTGTCGTGCGGATTCGATTCTTCTTTCGGCTTGCGTGCCATATCACTTTCCCATCCAGCCATGCGCCGTCGACACGACACGGCGCACAACAGGTTTCGCTTTGGGCTTGGAGGCCTTCATGGCCCGGCGGGCGCCCTCGCATGCGTAGCGCAGGGCGTCGATGACGTGGTTGTGCTTGTCTTCGAGGATCGGCAGCACGAGGCCCGTGAGCGGGTCCTCCTTGTACTTGTAGAGCGTCAGCTCATCGATCACGTGGATGCAGCGCGGATGCACCACGATGTCGAACGACTGCAGGAACTCGACGCCCTCTTCCAGCGACCGCGCGCCCTTGATGGCCGCCCGGATCTTCGGGAAGCCGTGGTTGCGCATGTGGCTGATCGTCTCCGGTCGAGCCGAGTCAGCCGTGATCGGCCAGTTCTCGGCATCCGGCACGCCCATGAACAGCTCGGGCAGGTTCACGATCTCGCAGCCGACCTGGTATGCCTCATAGTCGACATACAGGCGGTTGCCTTCGATGTCGCAGCGGACCAGCACCGAGGGATCACTCGCGAAGCCCCAGTCAGCACCCAGGCGATGGATCGTGCCGGCCGGCCGCTCGAACTCCTCGATCGCCCAGTTCTTGAAGACGCGCGCCTCGCTGCGCTGCTGGTACTTGCCGAGCCACACGTGCGCATACTTGTCGGGGTCGCGCCGTTTGTCGTACTCCATTTCGACCTGCAGCACGTCCGGCAGCCACGGGTTGTCCATGTAGTTCGCCTCGACGACGATCGAATCGGGCGGGGGGTGATCACCGCGCATCAGATCGTCGACGGGGTCGGTGGCCTTGTTCGGGTTCCAATCGAACCAGATCTGCGAGCGGTCCTTGCGGATCGTCGGGCGCAGGATCTTGAGGCTGTTCGCGGTCGCGTTCTGCGCCTCGGCGAACCAGGCTCGATCGAACCCCTCCAGCGACTTGATCGACTCGGCCGTGTGGTTCTGCATCCCCTCGAAAATCGTCGTGCCACCGTTGCGCGACAGGATGCGGCGATCCTGCACGTCGAAGTAATCGCCAGCGTTGAACACCTCGATCTTCGATTCCAGCAGCTTCTTCACCGAGAACTCCAGCGACTTCAGCGTCTGGCGCAGGCACACGAAGTCATACTTGTCGCTGACGTTCTCCTCGAGCCAGAGGTCGCCGAAGAAGTGCGACTTGCCCGAGCCGCGGCCGCCGTGCGCTCCCTTGTAGCGCACCGGCCGGCCGTCCGGCATCTCGTTCGCCAGCAGCGGCGCGAATGCGCGCGGCGTCTCGATCACCAGGTCGCTCATGACTTGCGCTCCTTCGGCGCGGGGGCGGCGGCCGGTGCGGCTGGGTCGACGATGCGACGCGTGATGCGCTGATACTGGATCGGGCCGCCATCCTTGCCCGTGTGCTCCACCGTCTCTTTCAGCATCCCGAGGTGGCGCATGAGCAACTGGGCGAAACCCTGCTTGTCGTGCATCTTCACCTCGATCCCATCCTTGGTGCGCTTCACGCCGGCATAGAGGCTGCGCAGCTCGGGGGAAAGGTCGCGCGTGTCCTTCAAGAACACGTCGGCGACTCCCTCGCCAAAGCAATCGGGGCAATCAGCCACGGGCGATCGCCGAGGATCGAAACCGAAACCACCAGACGGATCGGGCGCGGACGGGCGCGCGGCAACCGGCGTGCGCGCCTTCTTCGCGAGAGCGAGGGCACGCTGATGGCTCCTCATCGCGAGAGCGAATTCGCGCTCGCTCACCCACTGATAGGCGTGATCGATCCCGTAGCAGTGACGGCAGCACGTCCGCCGGAACTCGATCAGGCCGTTCGCATCGGCCGTGACTACGTTCCAGAGCTCCTGAACGATCCGGTCCTGGTCGATCTTCGTCCGTTCGCTGCGCGCGGCCATGGCGGCGGCGATCGCTGACTGAACGCTAACATTTGCTAACAGACGGACCGCCTGTTCGTTGGCGGTCCGTTCGCTATAACCCGCGCGGCGAGCAGCAGCCGAGCCGTTCAGGTCGAGCAAATACTCCTCGACGAACCGCTGCTGCTTCGGCGTGAGCTGCTTGGACATCGCGCAGTCAGATCAGCGACTTGACCTGATCACGGATCGCAGCGACTTCATGGGCGAACACGTGGATCCCGAGCTCGATCTTGCGCTCGAGCGCTTCGAGATCGGCATGCAGCCGCGCAAGCAGCGTTTCGGGCGGCACGGCGGCCGGCGACGCCGCCGGAATGCCTCCGGCATCCGCGAGCGTCGCGTCAGCACGGGAGGAAAGCTGATCCACCGTTGTCGGGAACAACGGGAAGCGCGTCGAGCCAGTATCCTCCGCAGCCGTCGAAAAGGGCGCCGTCGCCGGCAAGGAAGAATCCGGAGCAAGGGCGCCAGTGCCCGAGCCCGACGTATTCACGGTGCCGTCGCCCGAGATCGCCGAGGGCGCGACCGCGACCGGCTCGCCCACCGGTGGGACCGCCGGCGCATCACCACCATGGCCCGGGTCGCTCGGTTGGCTCGTCGCGGATGCAGTCGCATCCGCCGTCGCATTCGCTGCCGTCGCCGCAGGCGGGACAGTCGACGAGCTCGGCGTGGCAAAATCAGCCGTAGAAGTCGAGATCGATGCTGCATCGGTCGCACCGGTTTGCTCCAGTGCGGCCAATCCAACCTCCCTCGACACCGCCGGCGCCTCCTGCGCCGAGCTCACGCTGGTGCTGAGCGGCACGGTGTCCGCCGAAGCGGAAACCGCGCCGGCATTGGCCTCGGGGCCGCTGATCGAGGTGGAAAGCGACGCGACGGCCGCTGCGTTGGAATCGGCCACGGCCTGCGTGATTTCGGCCGAGGGGGCTTGGTTCGGTTCGTCCATGACGTTCTCCAGGTTGGAAATGCAAAAAGCCCGCGAGGCTTGCGCCTGCGGGCTTCGGTCGGCTGAGAGCGAACTGGCCCCTGCCTGCGGGCCAATTCACTCGGACTATGCCGGAATCAGTAATCTGGGCGGATTATAGGTGCAATTTTCAGCGTCAACAAGTACGTTAGTTTTCCCCAATCGCCGCCAAATCGCCTCCTGGGCATGAAACAGCGCGAAATCCCAGATATGGCCGTGTTGCCGGCCTTGCTTCAGCTTCAGGCGCCGGCAGATAAACGAGGAATGGGCACGCCAGACGTAGTGCAACAGGAGCACATCCTTATCGAGCGGCATCAGCCGCTTCCAGGCCTCGTTGACCTTGCGGGCGTCCTGCAGGTCGCGCGCGATCGGGCCATCGCACGACACGCGATAGCCCGATCGGTGCATGCCCTCGGCCGATCCAGCCGTTCCAGGGGAATATCCGGAGGAGCGCTGAACCGCTCCCCAATTGTCGAGCCGAGGCTCCAATTCATGCAAATCCATGTCCATCCCCGTGGCATCACGCCCGAATCGCAGGAGCAAGCGGCCGAGTGCGCATCGGCGTAGCGTGGCTCAGGCGAGCCGTACAGCGAATTGCGAAATTTCGCAAACTGGCGGTTCAGCGTCCCTCGTAGAGACGTTGCTTGAGCAAATAGCCCTCGAGGCGCCAGATTTTTGCGACGGCGTTCTGCCGCGCGATCTTGCGGCCGATCTCAGCGTCGAAGTTTTCGGGACTCGCGCAGGCCGACTCGCCGGTCACGGTGAAGCCGTTGCGCAAAACGAGCACGCAGAAGGTCAGCAGCGCCAAGGAAGGCGGAGAAATCCAAGACGGCTTCCCGATGGACTCACCTGCTACGCCCTCCGCCGCCGTGAAATAGACCTCGTGCTCAATCGACGCCTCGATGTCCGTCGGTGTCACGCGCGCCGCCGTCTTTCCCTTGGCCCTGATCTCGCGTTCGATATCGTTGTCGTTCATGGTCCTACTCCTGGTTGCGCGGCCGACGGCCGCTGGTGGTGAATCCTTTTCGTCGCAAGCCATCGCGAGCATTTGTCTATGGATCTCGGCGCTGAGCCGATCGATTCGACGGCTATAAAACGGCGAGCGCCGACGCCGCTGCAGCTTCCCACCGTCGCGTTTGAACGCCGACCATTTGAAGCGCGGTCTCAGGTTACGGGCGAGTGCATTGACCTTCATCCCTCTCCTCCATCACGGCAAAACTCGGTAAGGAATACCGAAGTATTCGAACCATTCGAAAAGCTCGCGGCGCGCGGTCCAGTCGCGCGGAACGACAAATTCGAGCTCGTCATCGGTGTGCGGCCGCGCGGTGAACCGACAGACGCTGAAAGACCACACGGGCTCTTCAATTGATTCGCAATACCTGACGGCCCGCGAAACCGCCGACGGCACGTCTTCTCGCAGGATGTATGCGTGCGCCGTCACGGCTCGTCTCCCACATACAGCTCGAGCGCGCCGCTGGCAATGAAGCCAGCAAGCGACTTTCGGTTCTCGGACAAATATGCGTCGACTCGATAAGTGCCATCCCGGTTGAACTGGCGGCGCGCCGCCAGACCGCTCAAACGCTCGGGAAGCTCAACGTCGACGACGATGTAGGGCTCGAACTTCCCGGTGCGGCCGCGGCCCTGGAGCACGGGTCCATGCAGCCGCACGACTCGGCTCTCGAAGATCTCAGACGACGAGCCGCGTGCGGCGCCAAGCGGTACGATCATGTGAACCAGCAGTCTCATCCGTACAGCCTCTCAAGCGTGGCGTTCAGAAGGTCGATCTGCGTCATCTTCAGGATGTGAAGGTAATGCTGGTCGCCGTGGACACCGTTGCGCCCCTGGTGGCAATCGTCATGACACAGCGGCACCGTGCAGAAGTCGCCGGCGCGCTGCGCGCCGCCATGCCCGACGCGTACGTGGTGCACATCGGTCTTTGAAAGCTGCGTCCGGCCGAGCAGCGTGCAGCAAATACAAGCCATCTTCGCGACGCGGCCCATGTGCTCGCGCTCGCGCTTGTTCGCACGGTGGCTCACGCAGACGCCTCCGACCCTGGGAGCACGGCGGTAGCAATGCACCACTCGAGCGCCATCGCAAGTGCTTCGTCGAGCGAGGGATCCACGAAACGCATGTTCGCACCGATGAAGCGCACCATCCATGCAGGCTCGGCCGCGATCGCGCCGCCCTCATCGATGCGGAACGTCGTGACCCGTCGCACGCGCGGCTTCAAAGACCGGGCGATCATGCGGCGGCCCTCCCCATCGCGCACATTGCATGGAACGCCGGCACGACAAGCCGAACGGTATCGACAAGCTCACGCTCGAGCCGCGCGGCGCGCTCGGCCTCCGGCGTCGCGATGAAATCGGCCGACCTGGGAAACTCCTTCCCGGTTAGCGTCATCGCGTGGCCGCCCGGGCCGCGGTGGCCACGAGCAACGTATCCGTCAAGGACAAGGCGCAGCGACGCATGCTTGACCGAATCGAGCTTTGCATCGAGCCGCACCGCGACCTGCGTGGCCGTCAGCCCGGGTGCCTCGGCCAGGCATTCGCAGACGCGGCGCGCAAGCAAACTCATTTGCTTTTCTTTCATCATGCATTCCTCACGATGGGAAATCGTCAACAGGCATCAGCGCGTCCCCGAACGTGGTCCGCGCGAATTGGTAGAGGTCACTGGCGTTGAAGCGCTGGGCGTCTTTCAGTACCGCCTCGATGGCGGCCGGCTCTCGAGCGGCGCGCGCGACCAGGACGCGGTAGTAGCGCCAGTCCTCGTCGGCTTTCCGGATCCGCACGCCGAGCTCGAAGCCCTTCGCGTCGACGCCGGCGGGGGAGTCGAACCAGCGCGCATCGGCCACGCCCGCGCCGCCACGCGCCGCCGGCGCCGCGCCAAGGAAGGTGTCGACAAAGGCAACGTAGGTCGGTCTGGCGTCGCTGTCGCGATCGCGGGCCTTCACGGCGGCCGCGTGCGCCTCGCGCAGCTGCTCGACCGTCACGCCCTTGCCGATCCAGGTCAGCACCACGGCGCGGTCGGTGCCGCGGTTCACCTGCAGCGCCTTACCGCGTTCGCGCTCCAGCTCGATCAGGAGATCGGTGAGCGTCGCCTCGGCGTCGGGTTGAGGGATGCTTATTTTTTGAGCAGCAGCTGCAGCCGGATCGGCGGCGCGCGCGTTGCTGCTGTTTACTGCAGGGTTAACTGCAGTATTAGACTGAACCTCCTTCAGTGCCTTCGTGTCGTTAGGTTCAGTGCCTTCCGGAACGACGTTCAGTGCCTCGGGTGAAGGCACTGAACGTCCTTCAGTGCCGTTATCCACAAGCTGCTGAACGTAGTTCAGTGCCTCGATTTTCCGCCCCGTTTTCCGAGGCACTGAAGCACGTTCAGTACGTTTCGCATCGCGGTCAGGAAGTTGGAAGTTCTCAGGGATGAGCGGATGGTATTGATTGCGCGCCCACTTCTGGCCGCCGTAACCGTGTTTCTCAGTGACGAGCCAGCCGGCCTTCGCGGCGGCGCGCAGATGCGTGATCACGGCCCGTTCCGACAGGCCCGTCTCATCTGCGAGCAGCAGCGTCGACGGATAGACAGGCTCACCCGCATCGTTCACATGGCACGACAGCGTAAGCAGAACGTGCCGCGTCGTAGGCGGCAGCGTCGAATTGATGATGGCATGGCGCCAAGTCCATGGCTTCATAGGCGACCCTTTAGTGCCCATACAAGGCCACCGCAAATACAGCCGAAGCCGGCGACGTAGAGCAAGATCACGATACCCATCTGGCTACCCGCCGATACCGCAGTCGCCGTATCCCTCGCGCGCGCAGGCGCAGTTCAGGCCCGTTTGCGCGAGCGTCGCGTGCGCCTCGAGGTAGCGCCGCGACACCACGCGGAGATCCAGCTGCTGGATCGCGGTGTCGATGCGATCGATCGTGATACCCAGGCTCCCGCCCAGGAAGCGACTCACCTGCGTGTCGTCCCACTTGAGTGCCGTCTGCACCGGGCCGCGCTTGTCCGGGTCGGTCAGTGCCTCGCGAAACGCCTGCTGCATCGAGGGCTTTTTCCTGACGAATTCAACTGTGCTCATGGTCGTTCAACCCGTAGCAAAAACTTCTGAATGATGTTGAGGAGAAGGATGGGTAAGGTGTGGGTCACCTGAAGGGAATCCACGGAAACGAGCTCAGTTGCGGATGTCCGATGACAGGGAAATCCCCTCTCAGACGATGAGCGAGCTCGGCCTCCGCGGCCTCCTTCATCAGCTCGCGAAAATTGCGGGCGGCGGCGCGCTCGCGGCGCCGGGCCTGGACCTGCTCGAATGTCGGGCGGCGCGTCATGCGGCCGCCGGAGTGTCGGATTCGTCGACCGGAACGATGAAACCAGGAGGAAGCGCACGGCCGCTCTGCACGGCAGCACCGATGACCATTGCGGTGCGCTGCTGATCCAGCTTGTCGGGCCACTGCGAAACGGCGCCCCTGGTGATGCCCAATGCACGGGCGAGCGCAGCACCGCTGCCAAAGATGGCGGTGGCCTGCTGTTTGGTGAGGTTCATGCGTCGGCTCCGAAGGGATTCGCCGACAGTATAGAACCCTATACTGACTTTGGAAAGCATACTAAACCGTGCTTCGTTTAGATTTCTAACCCATGAAAGCTCTCGAAGACCGGATCCGGACGATCCTTCACGAAACGCAGGCCGAGCAGATCGAGCTTGCGGAAGCTGCTGGGGTGACGAAAGGCACGGTGACACAGTGGCTCGACGGCAAGATCAAGTCGATCAAACTGGAATATGCCGTCGGCATCCAGAAGCGCTGGGGCTATAACCCCGTCTGGATCGTGATGGGCCAAGGCAAGAAGAAGTCGTCGGGCTTTTCCAACGTGCGCGGAGCAGAGATCGGTTCTCGGCGCGTTCCGCTGATCAGCTACGTCCAGGCCGGCAAAATGAGCGAGGCCGTCAATCCCTTTCCGCCTGGGGCTGCGTTCGAGTATTTGCTCACTGACCTTGATCTGTCCGATGGCGCGTTCGCGCTCGAGATCGATGGCCTATCGATGGCTCCCGAATTCAATCCAGGCGATCGCGTTATCGTGGAACCGGCCCTTACGCCGCGCCCGGGAGACTGTGTAGTCGCGAAAAATGGGCATGAAGAAGCCACGTTCAAGCGGTACCGCGTGCGCGGCATAAATGCAGCTGGCCAGGAGGTATTCGAGCTCGTGCCGCTGAATCCCGACTATCCAACAATCAACAGTGAACACGAGCCCGTGACGATCATTGCGGTGATGGTCGAGCACCGGCGATATCGGAAAAAATGACAACGGGCGAACGCCCACTTTCGGGGATATCAATGAAGCATCTGTTTATCGGAGCGCTCGCGGCTACCGTTTTATGTGGATGCGCCACATATGACCTCTCGCTGATGCCGCGCGGCCCGGGCAAGCTGGCGCACGGAGAAGCGAAGCAGATCGATAAATCGGTTTCAATCACGATTGACGGTCGCACATATGCTGGGCGCTACGTCTACGTGCAAGGTGGCTCCTTCACCCTCGCAACGGCTTTCGCCGGCGCCTATACCGCGACGGGCAACTCGATAAGCACAAGCGTCGTCGGTAACGGAAATGTTTTGGCGAGCTCCCCGGACGGCCACAATCTCCGGTGCGTGTTCACTTTCAGCGGTTGGTCCCAGTCGGGGACCGGGGCATGCCTCACAGACGACGGCCAGACATACGATCTGCAAATTTCGAGATAGGGCTCACCTGGGCCAGAGGATCCCGCCACGCGCGGGATTTTTTTCGGCCAGTCGGTTTAGAACGCTTGACCTATACAGGATAGTTTTCTAAACTCGCCTCACTGTCACCCGACACCGAGGCAACCGTGCCCGAGTTCATCACCCAATACACCCCCGAAGAAATGGCGGCCACGCTGGCAGCCCTGAGCGACCTGGAGCTCTTTGGTTCGTACTGCGCCGCGTGCGGCGCGCGCGATGTCCTGCGCGAGTTCGCAGCGCGCGGCGGCCATGCGATCGCCTTCGGCCAGCTGCTCTATGAGCTGGACCTCGGCATCAAAACGATGCAGGTGCAGGCGGCGGCGCGCGGCCAGGACCTCCCGGACATCACCATCGCACGCCGGACGGCGCACTGATCATGGTGACGCACCACTTCGCCCAAGGGATCCCCTCCCTGCACATGGCAGGCGTGGTGATCGATGATTTCGGAACGGAGATTCACCTCCTTCCTCTCGACGCACCCCGTTGGCTGCTGAACTGGCCGACGATCTTCGCCGCGCTGGATTTCCTCGATTCCGAGGAGGTCCACTGATGCGCCGCCGCGACTGGTTCCCCCTCGTCGTGCTGTTCGCGCTCTGGCTCGCCGCCAGCGCGATCGCGCCGCCCGTCGAGTTCCTGCTCGGGATCGCGAAATGAAAGCGCTCCTGGTCCTCTGGCTCAAAGCTATCGCCCTCCTGCTGGCAGCGGCACTCGTCGTCGCGTCGCTCGAGCAGCTGGCCGGCGACGCTCCGCCCGCCGCGGCGGCTTTCATGCGCGGGGTCTGACATGCCACTGCCTCCAGTTTCCGAATTCGATATCGCTCGCGAGTTTCGCCTCCAGCACCGGCCGGGCTCGGCCGTCGACGCGATCACGAATCCCGCGGTGCGCCGCGCACTGGAGGCCGGCGCCCGGGCACGGGCCGCGCGCGAGGCGAACGAGTCGCCGCGCCGCGTGGTGGACGCGAAATCCCGCGCCGCCAACGATTTCGACTGAATCACTATCCCCTGCCGCGCCTGACCGCGCGGTTTCCGCAGGAGTCCTCCCGATCCTGCTTTTTTTACAACCTGGAGCTGCCGCATGGCCTCTACCGAAAGCATCCTGAAACTGATCGTGGATCGGCCTGGCCTGACGGCGGCCGAAATCGCCGATGAACTGGAAACCGCCGCGACGGACGTTCAGTCCCGCCTCGGGAAATACATCACCAGCGAGCACGTGAAGCGTGAGAAGAAGAAGCTCGAGAACCGCGACGTGTGGATCTACTTCCCCTCGCAGTCGCTCGTCAATGAGGGCGGCGGCCTGAACCCGGACGCAATGAAGCGTGCTCCCCGCACGCCGGCCGCGGCGCCCGGCGATTTCACGTTCGGCTTTTTCTCCGATGGCGCGCTATCGATCGCGAAGGGCTCGAAGGAAATCAGGCTCACGCACGACGAAGCGGAGCGGCTGATCAAGTTCCTCGACGCGATCAACATCGACCGCATCACCGCCGGCGCGTGAGCGCCGGTCCCTCCCTCCTCCCCGGATCCGACATGGCTAAATCGTCCCCGGTGGGCCGCATCATCGCGGTCCCGCTGAACCAGCTTCGCATTTCCCCGCACAACGCGCGGCCGAACGACACCTCCGACGTGACCGAGCTCGCCGCGCTCCTGCGCTCGCAAAATCAGCTGCAGAACCTGGTCGTGCACGAGTACGGCGAGGGCTATGCCGTTGCCGAGGGCGGCCGGCGCCTGCGCGCGTTCAATCTGAACGTCCAGCTCGGCCACACGAAGCCCGACCTGCCGGTCTGGTGCCTGGTCATCGACAGCACGGCCAGCGCGCTCGCGGCCAGCGTGGCTGCCAACTCGGGCCGCGAGCCGATGCACCCGGCCGACGAGTTCGACGCGTTCAAGGGACTGGTCGACGGCGGCAAGCCGATCGAGGATGTCGCCGCGCAGTTCGGCGTGACGCCGCTGGTGGTGCGCCGACGGCTGCTGCTCGCGAAAGTCTCGCCCAAGCTGATCGCGCTATACCGCGCCGGCGAAATGAACCTCGAGCAGCTGCAGGCGTTCACGCTCACCGACAAACACGCCCTGCAGGAGAAGGTCTGGAACAACGCACCCTCCTACCAGCGGCACCCGGCCAGCCTGCGCGCTGCGCTGACGAAGGGCGCGAAATCCACCAGCAATGATCGCGCCGCGCGCTTCGTCGGGCTCGACGCCTACGAGGCGGCCGGGGGCACCGTCGTGCGCGACCTGTTCGGCGGTCCGGATAGCGGCTATATCGCCGACGACGAGCTGATGCAGCGCCTGGCCGTCGAAAAGCTCGAGGCGATCGCGCAGCAGCTGCGCGACGAAGGCTGGGCGTTCGTGAAGGTCGTGCCCGAGATCGGCTGGAGCGACACGCATCCGTATGGCCGCAGCAAGCCGACGCGCCGCGAGCTCACCGAGGACGAACAGCAGGAAATCGATCGCCTCGAAACCGAGTGCGCGGCGAATCAGGAGCGCGTCGACGAAGACGACGATCTGACCGACGGCGACACCGAGCAGCTTGAGCATGCGATCGCCACGGCGCAGGCGCGCATCGAGGCAATCCGCTCGTCCGTCGAGACGTACAGCGATCGCCAGAAGAAGAAGGCCGGCGCACTGGTAGGGATCGGCCAGAACGGCCTCGTCGAGATCCACCGCGGCATGATCGCGCCGCCCGACCCCAAGGTGCAAAAGGCGAAGGAGAAAGAGGCCGCGCGCGCCGCCGCCGTCGAGCGCGGCGAGCCGGAGCCGGCCGGCTTCAGCGAAGCCCTCATGCGCAAGCTGACGGCGAACCGCACTGCCGCCCTCGCCGCGCACCTGCTCGAATGCCCGCGCGTCGCGCTCGATCTGCTCTGCACGCAGCTCGCGATGCAGACGCTCTACCGTGGCGGCTACTACGGCGCGGCCGGCGTGCAGATCCAGTTGCATGACCAGCAAGGCGCCCTGCGCAACGCCGGAGGCGCGCCGATCGAGAACAGCAAAGCGTGGATCACGATCGAGCAGAAGCGCGCCGAGATCCAGGCGCGCATTCCCGAGCACCCGGGCGAACTGTTCGCGTGGCTCGGCCAGCAGACCCCGATCGACGTCATGGAGATCCTTTGCTTCTGCACGTCGACGGCGCTGAATGCGATCACCAGCAGCGAAGCGGCGAGCCGGCCGCTCGCGGCTGTCGAAAACGCGATCGGCCTGGATGTCTCCGATTGGTGGCAACCGACGCGCGAGACGTTCCTCGACCAGGTGCCGAAGGCGATCATCCAGACCGCCCTCGAGGAAGCCGGCGCGAGCGACGCAGCGCGCAAAGCCGTCGGCGCCGCGAAGAAGGCCCAGGCGGCCGAGCTCGCCGAGGACGAACTGCGCGACAGCGGCTGGCTTCCGGGACCGCTGCGCGGGCCGCACTACTCCATGAACGCCGCCGCGCGCGCGGCCCCGCCAGCGGCCAAGGCGACCGAGGCGGCCGAGCCGAAGAAGCGCAGCCGCCGCCGGCCCGCGAAGCCGGCCGAGCAGGCTGAACCCCCTTCTGACAGCACTCCCGCGCCGCTCAAGCCCGGTCTCGATCCCCGGGCCGCGTGGCCCTTCCCGAAATCCGACCGCCCGTAGCACCGGTGCGCGCCGACGGGCGCGCACGAATCCTTCCATCCCACTCTCGAGGTTCCCATGGACAAAGAACAGATATACGACGAAGAAATCAGGCCGCTGATGAACGAGATCATCGCGATCGCCCAGGAACACAAAATCGACTTCGTGGCCTCGTTCGCAATCCCGACCGAGGCCGATCCGACTCTCAACTGCACCACCGGGATCGTCGCGCCCGAAGGTCGTGCCGAGCTTCGGTTCGCGTTGCGCGTCCTGGTCGACGGCTTGCCGGCGATATCGGGCTTCGCGATCACCACGCGTCGCGAGCAGTAGCAGCGATGCCCTGCACGCCCTTCCGCCTGCCTGGCGGCGGCTCAGGATTCATCTGCACCCGCGGGCGCGGCCGCGCGCCGCGCTGCTCGGTACCGGACTGCTCCGCGCCCAGCGCTTTCCAGTGCGATTTCAACACGAAGTCGGGGAAGACCTGCGATCGACACCTCTGCGCGGTCCACGCGCACCAGGTCGGCCCGGACGTGCATTTCTGCCCTACCCACCTTGCTGCCTCGAGCGGCGGCAAGCCGGCGCAGGGCGAACTCTTCTGACCGAGAATTCCATGACCACGCCACTGACCGACGAGCGCCGCGCGGCGCTCAGTTCCCTGATCACCAACTGGTTCAGCACGCTGGATGCCGATGGCGCCCTGATCCGCGAGTTCGACTACTTCGACGTGTCGAAAATCGACGAACTGATCGAGCAGGCCATCGCGCCGACCATCGCCGACGCGGTGGAATGTGCGCTCGCCGCCTCGAGCGCCGCCGGCGCCGAGCTTCCCCCGTTCCCCACCATGCTGCGGAAGATGTGGAGCGGCGGCGACGTGCAGCGCTGGATCGACCAGAACATCGCGCCACTTGTGCGCAACGCTGTGCCGCCAGCTGCAGGCGTACCGCCCCACGTGCGCTTTTCGATGGAATCGACTGCGCGATGGCTGGAAGGCGGCTGCGATCCGCATGCCGCTGCGAAAGAAATCCGCGCGTGCCTCGGGAAGCTCGACGCCGCTCCCACCACCCCGGTCGCAGCGGCCGAGTCGCCGTCGCTCGCGAATGCGTGCGAAGTACTCCGCGACGCGGTGGCCGCGAAAAGCATCCTGGCGCTCGGCATGGTCCATGGCTTGGCCTCGTTCGCCAAGGTGGAAGCCGCGCCTTCCACGCTGGTCGCCGCTGGCGTGGCGCAGGGCGCCTGCAAAGGCAAGAACTGCGGCGCGACGGATGGCATCAGCCACTCGCCGGAATGCCTCGCCGAGTACGAAGCGGCGGTTAACGGGGCTGTCGCCGCTGATGCGTCACGACAGGACGAGCCGCGCCTCGACAACCCGGCTCAAGTCGGTGGAACGCGCTTCGGGAAAGGCGTGAAGTGGTCGACGGTCATCGGCGCCGCGCAGCGGCATTTCGACTTCATGCAGACGCCCGATAACGAGGCTCGGCGCATTGCTCGTGCGGCCGAACTCATGGCGGCAGTGCGCGACGGCGCAGCAGTATCGCCGGCCGACGACAACGCCACGCAGCTCGCCGAAGCGCGCCAGTTGCTCGCCCACGCCAGCGAATTCGCAATGATGCAGCTCGACGAAGACTGGCACGAGCGCGCCGCCGCCCTGCTCGCCCTGCCGGCCCCGGCTGTCTCGACCAGCGCGCCACCGGCGCACTGTCAGTGCCCGGCCTGCAGCGGTGGCGCCGCGCATGCTAGCGACTGCGCAGTCCACAATGAGCCGGCCATGCCACGGGGACCGTGTGACTGCGCCGCCGGGCGCGGGCTGTACCGCAAATTCGACGTGCGCAGGCTCGACGGCAGCAGCGCGCCCGGCGGAAAGCATCACGGCTGTGAATACTTCGTGCTCGATCTGCAGCATGACGCCCACGCGGGCGCGTCGCTGGCAGCCTATGCGCGCTCCTGCTCGACCACGCACCCGGCGCTGTCGGCGGATCTGCTCGCGCGCGCCGCCGCGCTCGGCGCGCCGGTGGCCGTTGACGAGTGGGTGTCGAAAGTCGATGCACTTCCCGCCGCGCCCGGCTGGTATCTCGTCATGCTCGCGCCCGACAACGATTGGGAGCTCATGAGCGACACGCCCATCCAGGTTGAATTCGGCGCGTACAAGCACATGCCGCAGGCCTTCACGCACTTCTACGACGGCTGCCCGGGCGAGGACATCACGGAAGCGGTTACCCACTGGACCCGGCTTCCCGCGCCGCCGCGCCAGGCCGCGCCGGCGGCCATCGAATTCAGCTATGCGCTCAGCCAGCATGCCGAGAGGTGGAGCGGATCATTCGACTCCATCGTGGGAGCGCTTGCGGAAGCCCTCTCCGATCTGGACGACGCCGGCGAGCGCGGCCGCGTCATCTGGGTCGGCCAGAACCAGCCGATCGATATCGATTATGACTCGCTCGCTGAAGAGGTGATCGAGCGGATCCAGGAGCAGGCATTCGACCAGGTCGGGGAGGTGGCCGACGTGATCGGACCATATGAGGAAACGGAGACAAAGCTGCTGTCTCTTGCGATCAAGCGGTGGATCGACGAACACGGCCAGATCGGCTGCTATCGCATCGATCACTCGATTGCGTATGGGCCCGGCGCGCCGGAATACAAGGCAGCGGTTGTGCGGCTGCGCGAACGAGATGGGAGTGAGACGTGAGCCTCGATCCAATCTCAACATCCCCACGCGTCGACAAGCTGATCACGGACGTGATGAAGCGATTCCCCGGCGAAAGCCGGGCCGCGCAAGCTCGCTACTACGAAGAGGTCCACCAGCACCTCGCGCCTCTCGCCCGCGAGCTCGAGGCCGAGGTCGCACGACTGCGCGTCGCGCTGTACTCGACCGTGCCCGGCGAGCGGTCAGCCCGCGACGATGGGTTCTTCGCGGGCGTTTGCGTCGCACTGCAGGTTCTCACTGCGCATGACCAAGGTGTGATCTGGAAAGACATCGTGAAAGCGTGCGGCGTGGATGAGCTGCTGCAGTACGCAGCGAACATCGAGCCCGAGGAGTGGGAGCTTGCAGGGTTCAAGCACTTCGCGCGCGGCGAGCTTGGACGAAGAAAGCCGGCCACACGCGGGGGAGCGAAATCTTGAGCGAGAACAGCAAGATCGAATGGACGGACCATACGTTCAACCCCTGGGAGGGATGCCAGAAGGTCGGACCTGGCTGTGACCACTGCTACGCGGAGGCGCGCAACGCGCGCTTCGCCGGCGGCACGGCGGTCAACTGGGGGCCCGGCGCGGCGCGCCGGCGCACGTCGGCCGCGAACTGGCGCGAGCCGGTGCGCTGGAACGTGCGGCATGAAGAGTTCTTCGCCGCACATGGTCGACGCCAGCGAGTCTTCTGCGCATCGCTGGCCGACGTGTTCGACAACGCGGTGCCGGCGGCATGGCGCCGCGAACTGGCGGCGCTGATCGAGGCGACGCCGGCGCTCGACTGGCTGCTGCTGACGAAGCGCATCGGCAACGCGGCCGCGATGCTGGTCGACATGTTCCCGGCCGGCACGCCGGATCACGTCTGGCTCGGCGCCACGGTCGTCAACCAGGCCGAGGCAGATCGCGACGTCCCGAAGCTGCTCGCCACGCCGGCGGCTGTCCGGTTCCTGTCGATCGAGCCAATGCTCGGCCCGGTCGATCTGAGAATCATTGCTTGCAAAGCGTGCCCGAACTCGGTGGACGGCCTATTGATGGATCCTGAAACAGGGGCTCACGAGTGCTGCAGCCGCTGCGACTTCACGGGCATCGACACCGATTGGGGAATCGATTGGATCATTGCCGGCGGCGAAAGCGGCACCCGCGCGCGGGCCGCGCACCCCGACTGGCTCCGCTCGCTACGCGACCAATGCTCCGAGGCCGGCGTACCGTTCCTGTTCAAGCAATGGGGCGAGTACTTGCCGTGGACGCACTTCCGTAGCGCGTGCATCGACGATCGCCCCGAGCAAACCCGCTTCCAAACCATGGAATGGATTGGCGACCGGTGGGCCGACATCGGCTACCCGCTGGCGGCCGACTCCGCTGACGGCGACATCGACGGCCGGCAGTGCGTCGGCCGCGTCGGCAAGCGCGCCGCCGGCCGGCTGCTCGACGGCGTCGAGCACAACGGATTCCCATTGGGATGCACCCGTGCGGAGGACGTGAAATGAACGAACGCCTCATGTCCGAAGAGGATCTGCAGCACGTCACAGGCAAGAAGCGCCACAGCGCGCAGGCCGCTTGGTTCCAGCGGCATTTCGGCCTCACGCCCGTGCAGAGCGCCGACGGCCGCATCATCATCACCTGGGCGGCGTTCGAAGGCCTTCAGGCCAAGCGCGCCGGCATCGGCGAGGCGCGGGCGGCCGCGGGCCCGCGGCCGAGCCTCACCCCCATCCGGAGGATCGCTTGAACGCAGCGCGGCGAAGAAAAAAGGACGTGCCATGGCCGCGCCGGGTATATCTGCGCTCGAACACGTTCTGGTGGGTGCGGCCCACCGACGAGCAGTGGGTCAAGCTCTGCCGGCTGGAAGATGGCGAAACCCGCATGCTCGAGCGGCTCGCGGAAGAGAAGCGCAAGATCGAGATCGACCCGAACGCCGGCAACATCCCGCGCCTGGTCGACGTCTATATGGAGACGCACGAGAAGAAATACGCCGAATCCTTCCGTGACGAGTGGCGCCGCCGCGGCGAGACAGTGAAGACGGGGTTCTCGAAGTTCGACATCCAGCAGGTCGACGCCGGCGCGATCTACGACTTCCTGCACGACAACTGGGGCGACAAGCTGCCGACATTCCAGGCGATGCACGCCTGGCTGTCGAAATTCTTCGCCTGGGCGACCGTGAAGCGCTACGCGAGCGGAAATCCGTGCCGCGAGATCCAGGTCAAGAAGCCGAAGAAGCGCACCGTCTACATCCCGAACGATCACTTCCTGGCGATCCGCACGGCGCTGGCCGTGTACAGCTACGAGAAGAAGATCAAGGGGCAGAAGCGGACGATCGAGGCGAAGGTGCCCACCGGGCCGATGATGCAGGTGTTCGTGGACCTCTGCTATCTGACGATCCAGCGCGCGACCGAGATCCGCGAGCTGCAGTGGAAGCAGGATCCGGCCGACCCGTTCGGCTGCAGCTGGGTGGACGAGAACGCCGGCGTTATCCACTTCGTCCCGTCGAAGACCGAGGACTCCAGCGGCGAGGTGGTGGACTGGCCGATCACCCCGGAGATCCAGGCCGTGTTGGCCCGCGCCCGCGCGCTCGAGCCGAGATTCGGGCAGCGATATGTGGTGCGCGACGAGAACGGCGCGCAGAAGACCATGGCGGCCTGTCGCGACGCCTGGCGCGATGCGAAGCGACGCGCGGGACTGAGCAAAGCGCCTTACACCGTGAAAGATATCCGCGCGAAGGCCATGACCGACGCCCGGCGCGCCGGCTACGATATCGACGCCCTGCAGGTGGCCGCGGCGCACTCGGATCGCAACACCACCGAGATCTACATCAAGTCGCGCGACGTGCCGGTGTCCACGGTCAGGATGGCGCTGCCGGCCGCATGATTTTGGAAGTCTTCCAAAATGGCCGTTTTCCGCGCCGAGGACGGCAATGAAAAAGCCCGCACAACCGATTGATTGTGCGGGCTTTATTCTGGTCGGGGCGAGAGGATTTGAACCTCCGACCACCTGCACCCCATGCAGGTACGCTACCAGGCTGCGCTACGCCCCGAAAGAAAAAGAGTATATCAGACAGTTTGCCAGGATAGAACCACCATCGTGCACTTTTTCATCGGGGGCTTCCGCACCTCTCCTTCTCATGCCTTCGGCGCCCGTGATTCACGTCCCGACAAGCTCGCTCCGCGCCACAACACCAAGCCCCCCAGCAGCACCAGACAAGCCAGCGCGCTCCACGCCGCGCCGTAATGAAAGCGGTCGACAAGCACGCCGAACAGCGGCGGCAGGATGCTGATCGCGAGCATGTTGAGCGTCATCGAGAAACTGAGCGTCGAGGCCACCACGCTGCTCGGCGCCATCTCGGCGACCTGCAGCAGATAGAGCGGATACCAGCCGACACCGACCAGCCCGACGACACCGAAGATCACGGCCAGCACCAGCTTCGGCGTCTCGGCCGGCAACAGCGGCAGGCCGAGCGCGACGGCGATGCAGATCGCCATGCACATGCCCAGCGAACGCAGCCGGCGCCCCGGCCACCAGCGGTCGCTGAGCCAGGCGAGCCCGACGCGCCCCAGGATCCCGAACCATTGCGACAGCGAGAACAGCAAGGCCGCGGCCACCAGCGGGTAATGGAAACGCGCGGCGACGAACGGGATCGCATGCGTCGCGAAGGTGTACTGGAACGCGACCATCGCGGCGCCCGCCGCCATCACCGGCCAGAGCACGGTGTGGCCGGCCACCAGCCGGATCGATGTCAGCAGCCCCGGCGGCGCGGCCGACGGCAGGCCCGGCGCCTTGCGTTCGTCGCGATGCAGCAGCGCGAACAGCGCGCCGCCGGCCAGGCCGATCGCCCCCTGCACGACCAGCGCGAGGCGCCAGCCCTGGGTCGCTGCCAGCAGCGGCAGCGCCATGGCCGCCAGCGCGGTGCCGAGCGGCAAGCCGGCCTGCCTGACGCCCGTCGCCATGCCGCGCTCCCACGGCGGGAACCAGCGGACGATGGCGCGCGTGCCGCCGGGCTGCACCGAGGCGTAGGTGGCGCCGATCATCGCGATGAACACCAGCAGTACCGGAAAGGACGGCGCCATCCAGGCGCCGAGCATGGCGGCCAGGCCCATCATGCTCATCGTCGATGCAACCACGCGGCGTTCGCCGAAGCGGTCGATCAGCCAACCGAGCATCAGCATGGTCACGACCTGGCCGCCGTTCAAGGCGCTGATCGCCAGCGCGCCGGCCGCCTCCGACAGGTGAAACGCCACCTGCAGCGAAGGCATCAGCGTATAGAGGCCCTGCGCCGTGATCGACGCGGTGGTCTGTGCCAGGGCGGCGACGCCGAGCACGGTCCAGCGATAGCTGTCGGTCGACTCCCCGGGCAAGACGCGGGACATGGGCAGGCTGGGTTTCAAGGCGGATTTCCGTCGATCGCGGCGTGCGCCGCAGTGGCTGGGGCTCGGCGCCACGGAACCAGGCCATGGGCGACACGAGTCGAAGCCCATCTTCGCGCATGCCCGCCGCGCGCGACACATACAGAAAAACGGAAAATCGACCGGTATAGCGAGCCGCTCGAAACACGGCCGCGTTGCTACAATTTCCGCCCGCACCCGGCTTCCCGCCCGAGACATGACCCACAAATACCGCACCATCGCCGCGCACTACAGCCGGGCGATCGAGACCGGCCTGCTGCCCGTCGGAGAGCGCCTGCCCTCGCTGCGCGAATTGGCCGACCTGCATCGCGTCTCGCTCGCGACCACGGTCGAAGCCTGCCGCCTGCTGGAGCGGCAGGGTTATGTCGAGGCCCGGCCCAGGGCCGGCTACTTCGTTCGTCATCCCAAGCGATCCGCGGCGCGTCACGCAGGCCAACCCGGCCGCGCAGCGGAACCCGACGAGCCGCGTATCGATGCGGCCGATTACGTGGGCGTCCACGAGCGCATTTCGGTGATGCTCGCGCGCGCCATGCAACGCGCGCCCGAGGTCGACCTGGCGCGGGCGGTCTGCGCGCCGGCGATGTATCCGGGCGCGGCCCTGAAGAATCATGCGCTGCGCATCCTGCGCGCCCGCCCGAGTCTCTACGATGCCAGCCCCGATCCCGGCGGCGTCTCCCGCTTGAAGGAGGCGATCGCGCGCGTCTCGATCACGCGCGGGCTGGCCCTCGACCCCGGCGCCGTGCTCGTCACCCACGGCTGCAGCGAGGCGCTGTCGCTCGCCTTGCGGGCCGTCACCTCGCCGGGCGACGTCGTCGCGATCGAATCGCCCTGTTACTTCGGCATCCTGCAGATCCTCGAATCGCTGGGGCTACGCGCGCTGGAACTGCCGACCGATCCGCAACGCGGCCTCTCGCCGGAAGCCATCGAGATCGCCCTGCGCCGCCCGGGCGGCGTGCAGGCCGTGATCTGCACGCCGGCCCTGCACAATCCGCTCGGCAGCATCATGCCGGACGATGCCAAGGCGCGGCTGGTCGAATCCTGCGAGCGAAGCGGCGTCCCGCTCGTCGAGGACGACAGCTACGGCGCGCTGCTGCCCAATCCCGCGCATGCGCGCCCGCTCAAGTCCTGGGATCGCACCGGCAACGTGATCCACTGCAGTTCGCTGAACAAGACCGTGTCGCCCGGCGCGCGCATCGGCTGGCTGACGGGCGGCAAATGGCAGAACCGGATCGAGATGCTGATGTACGCCGTGTCGCGCCACCGCGAGGAGATCCCGCAACTGGCCGTGGCCGACTACCTGACGAGCGGCGCCTTCCATCGCCAGATGCGGCGCATGCAGACGCAGCTCGCGCGCCAACGCGCCCTGCTCGCCCAAGCGATCGCCGAGCATTTCCCCGCCGGCACCGAGCTCACGCGCCCGACGGCGGGCCTGCTGCTATGGGTGACGCTGCCCGGGCGAACCGATACCGACCGGCTGTTCGATCGTGCCCTGCACGAAGGCATCCGCATCAGCCCCGGCTCGATGTTCTCGAATACCGACCGCTTTGGTCACTGCCTGCGGCTAAGCGCGGGCATGCCGTTCGATTCGCGCATCGAGGCGGCGGTCGAACGGCTCGGGCAACTGGTTCGGGAACTGCCATCCTGAGGCGGATGGCGCGGCAGGCCCGGGAAGGCCGGCAGGAGAAAGCGCCGCGGGTCAGAATCTGTTGAAAAAGCTCGTGACGAACGAAAACAGGCTTTCCACGCTATTGCTCAAGGCGGTTGCGCCCAGCGCCGCGGCCCCGACCACGAAACCGCCGATCAATCCATACTCGACCGCGGTCACACCCGTCTCGTCGGCCAGAAAACGCTTCCACACTGCCTTCATTTCATTCCCCACGTGCATCGTTGAAATCTTGTTTGATCGTTATTGCGGCGATGATACGCCTCGCACGTGACGTCGCAATGGCGATCTACCACGAAATTCGTGGCGATTTCCACCTTCACTTCCGCCCTATTTTTAACGCCAACTCATACGTTCGTTTGAATTCGCGCGTTTGAATTCGATCCGCGCGATCGCCGCCTTTCGCGCCGGAACGTCATCCGCCGCGCCGCAACACGCCGACCGTTTGTTTGGTAACGCTTCTCTAGGCCCCTCGTGCCAGACTTCCCGGCAGTCGGAATCGCACCGACACCACGGCCGGACGGCTCGACGCCATCACGGACCGATCGACAGGGAGACGAACATCATGCGAACACCGGCATCGCGTGCCTGGCTCACGCGTTTCGCGCCAGCGCGTCGCGCGAGCCGCGGCCAGGGCCTGACGCGCGTGCTCGCCGCGCTCGCGCTCGCGGCCTCGCTGCTCGCCACCGGCTGCGCCGAACCTTCGGCGAATCCGGCCACGACCGCGGGCGGCAGCCTGCCGAAAATCGATCGCGACAAGGCCGAGCAACTGCGGCGCGAGCAGCAGATCGCGAGCAGCCTGCCCTCGCTCGGCTCGATTCCCGTCACGCGATCGCGGCCGCTCAGCCTGCGCGATTCGGGCCAGGACGGCGCGATCACGATGCTGCGCGATGTCGATTTCCGCATCGTCGGCGAGCTCGGCTTCTACGTCCACCAGTTGTCGGCCACGCTGCGCCCGACCCGCCCCGGCGCCCCGATCGTCTTCGACGATCCCTCGAGCTTCGGCATCGACGTGCATCGCGGCATCGTCACGCTCGACGACAGCAAGCTCACCGCGGTCTTCAATACCTACCTGTTCGGCTATCGCGGCGCGCCGCTGCGCAAGCTGCAGGTCTCGGCCGGCGACGGCGTGATCCATCTGCAGGGCGAGATGCAGCGCGGCGGCTGGGTGCCGTTCTCGCTGACCGGCAAGCTCTCGGTGCGCGACGGCACCGCGCTGGTATTCCATCCCACCGAGGTCCGCGTGCAGGGGCTGGACGCGAACCCCGTGATGCGCGCGGCCAACGTGAAGATGGCGGACCTGCTGAAGATCGACACGCCGGTGGCGAAGCTGTCCGGCGACGACCTGGTGATGCAGGTCGACAAGCTGATGCCGCCGCCGCAATTGAAGCTGAAGGTGGTCGCGTTGCGCATCACGCCAGACGGGCTCGACCTCGCCTTCGACGACGGCACCGGGGCCGGTTTCGCGATGCCCGAGGGCGCGCCGCAGCAGGCCATGCTGATCCGCGGCGGCGACGTGAAGTTCATGCGCTCGATGCCGATGAACGCCGACATCCTGATCGGCCCGGCCCGGCCCGCGACGAAGGCCGAGCCCTTCGTGTTCGATCTCTACCACTATCGCGACCAGGTCTCGACCGGTTACTTCAGCTTCGCGCCGAGCGGCGCGATGACCATCCACATCCCGTCCTATGCCGGCGCGAAACCGCCCGCGGATGCGATCGGCTCGGCCGGCGCGCGCCTGAACGACAGCTTCGTCAAGACCCAGCAGGCGGCCTTGCGCGACGCGCGCCAGCGCTGGTTCTCCGAAGCCCTGCCCGGCGGCGGCGCCTCGCTGGCCGTGAACGCGGCCACCGGCGCGTCGGCCGACGAGCGGCACGTCTCGAGCCGCACCACCGCGATCCAGCTGCGCAACGTGGATTTCAGCATCGCCGGCCAGATCGGCTTCCACGTCGACCAGCTCGACGCGCAGATGGTGCCGCGCCGCCCCGGGGAACCGGTCGATCTCGACGATCCGAACCAGTACGAAATCCGCATCCTCGGCGGCTCGGTGCTCGAGACCTGGCCGGCCATGAATGCGCTGTTCAACGACTACCTGCTCGACTACACGCCGCGCGCGCTCAACGACCTGAAGCTCACGCCCGACGGCGACAAGCTGCACGTGACCGGCGGCATCCGGCTGTGGAATCACGTCCCGCCCGGCGTCTGGCTGCCGACCTCGATGACGGGCACGCTCTCGGTGCTCGACGGGCGCCATATCGCCTACACGCCCTCGCAGGTCTCGGTGCTCGGCGTGCCGCAGGCGACGCTGCTGCGTGCGCTCGGCATCGAGCTGGCCTCGCTGACGCCGCTGCGCCGGCGCGGCGCGGAACTGCGCGGCGACGCGCTGGTGCTCGACCAGTACACGGTGTTCCCGCCGCCCGTGCTGAAGGGCCAGCTCGCGCAGGTGCGCGTCGAGCCGGCTGGCCTGCGGCTCAGCTTCCATCGCGCACCCGACGCGCCGCCGCTGCCGAAACCCGGCACCAACGCGAGCAGCTACATCTGGATGGAGGGCGGCGACATGAAGATGTTCAACGTGCTGGAGACCAACCTGCGCGCGCTGATCGAGAACACCGCGCAGCCAGGGGCGATGCGTTTCGATCTCTACGGCTATCGCGAACAGGTCTCGAAGGGCTCGGTGCGCATGGCGGCCGACGGCACCCTGCTGGTCGATCTCGGGCGCGCGAATCCGCTGGCACCCTGAGCACGCCGCTGCTTATCGGCTTCGCGACGATGAAAAAAGCCCGCCAGGCAACAAGCCTGGCGGGCTTTTTCACAAGATCCTGCATGCACGGCGACGATGCCGCCTACTTGCGCTCCAGCACGTCGATCACGTCGAGCAAAGCGCGCCGCAGTTGGTCGACATCCATCGCTTGCCCGGCCGACGCAGCCTCGGCCTGCGCGGCCGGAAACATCTCTTCCTGCTCGGTCGGCATGCCGCGATCGGAACCATGCGAATCGAGCCGGTTGCGCGCGCCATTGATGGTGAAGCCCTGCTCGTACAGCAGTTCGCGAATTCGCCGGATCAACAGCACCTCGTGGTGCTGGTAATAACGCCGGTTGCCGCGACGCTTGACCGGACGCAGCTGCGTAAACTCCTGTTCCCAGTAGCGCAGCACATGAGGCTTCACGCCGCACAACTCGCTGACCTCACCGATCGTGAAGTAGCGCTTCGCGGGAATCGGGGGCAACACGACTTTCTCAACCGTCGATGTCATCGTCAGTCAACCGTCGGTAAGCGCGGGCAAACCGCGCGGCGGCACGAATGTGCCGGTCAGCGTGTGATCGGCGTGTCCGAGCCGTTCTCGACGAGCGCCTTCAGCTTCTGGCTCGCATGGAAGGTGACGACACGACGCGCAGCAATCGGAATCGCCTCGCCCGTCTTCGGGTTGCGGCCCGGCCGTTGCGGCTTGTCGCGCAACTGGAAGTTGCCGAAGCCGGACAGCTTCACGCTCTCGCCATTCTCGAGCGCGTCGCGGATCACCTCGAAGAAGGCTTCGACCATGTCCTTGGCTTCCCGCTTGTTGAGCCCGACGCTGTCGAACAGCAGTTCCGCGAGTTCGGCCTTCGTCAGCGTCGGCGTCTCGCCGGACGGCGCCGCTGCCACGTCGCGGTTCAGGGCGCTGCGCTGCGCCGTCAGAAGGGCTTCGAATTCACTCGAGTTCATGTCATTCATATCTGCAAAACTTGCGCATTATCCCTGGTCAAAACCGGCCGGAACCTGCTGCATCCCGGCCGGCTTCCGCGTATCAGCCGCGCAGTCGCGCGCCGTGGACCCGCATGCTCTCGACGAGGGCCTGGATCGCGAGATCGACCGTCTCGTCCTGCAGCGTCCCGGCCGGATCCTGCAGGGTGACGCGGAATGCCAGGCTTTTCTCGTGCGCCGCCAATCCACCGGAAGTGTTTGATTTTGCACGAAATTCGTCAAAGAGTACAACCTTCTGGACGAACTTGCATGCCTCGCCCGACAACGCCCCCTTGATCGCGTCGAACAAGGCTTGCACCTCGACCTGCTGGTCGACCACCACGGCGATATCGCGACGCACCGGCGGGAACTTCGACACCTCGGTCGGCGCCGGCAGCGCACGCGCGATCAAGGCCTCGGCGTCGATCTCGAACATCACCGGCGCATGAGGCAGTTCGTACTGCTGCATCAGGCGCGGATGCAGTTCGCCGATCCAGCCCACCGCGCGACCATCGAGTTCGATGCGCGCGCTGCGGCCCGGGTGCAGCGCCGGATGCTCGGCCTTCACGAAACGCGCGACGGCCGGCGCGAGCAGCGCCTCAAGGTCGCCCTTCACATCGAAGAAGTCGACCTGCCGCGTCGGCGCGCCCCATTGCTCGTCGAGCAGCGGGCCATAGGCCAGCGCGCCGACCCGCTTGGGCTGCCGGTAGCCCTCCACGCTCAGTTCGCCCGCCGCCACCTCGGCATCGGCCAGATAAACGCGGCCGGTCTCGAACACGCGCACGCGATCGGCGCGGCGGTTCAAGTTGTGGCGCAGCACGCTGACCAGGCTGCCGAACAGCGTGGTGCGCATCACCGAGAGCTGGCTGGCGATCGGATTGAGCAGGCGCACCGGATTGGTGTTGCCAGCGAAATCGCGTTCCCAGTCCGCATCGACGAAGCTGAAGTTGACCGTTTCCGCATAGTCGCGCGCGGCCAGCGCATGACGGATCGTGTGGATCGAGCGCTGCGTCTCGTTGGTCGCGCGCATCTCGCTGGTCGCCACCGGCGGGCGCGCCGGGATCCGCTCGAAGCCGTAGATCCGCGCGACTTCCTCGATCAGGTCTTCCTCGATCTCGATGTCGAAGCGATGCGGCGGCGGCGTCACCGCGAAGCTGTCACCGTCCTGCGTGAAGCTCAGGCCCAGGCGCGTGAAGATGCTGGCGATCTCCTCGGCCGCCACCGCCACGCCGATGATGCGATTGGCGCGCGACACGCGCATCGTCACCGGCGCGCGCGACGGCAGGTTCACCGCCTGGTCGTCGACCGGGCCAGCCTGGCCGCCGCAGATATCGAGGATCAGCTGGGTGATCCGCTCGATGTGCTCGACGGTGGTCGAATAGTCGACGCCGCGCTCGAAGCGATGCGCGGCATCGGTCGAGAAGTTGTACCTGCGCGCGCGGCCGCGGATGCTGTCGGGCCACCAGAAGGCGGCCTCGAGATAGATATTCGTGGTGTCGAGCGTGACGGCCGTGCTGTCGCCGCCCATGATGCCGGCCAGGCTCTCGACCTGGCTCTGGTCGGCGATCACGCCCACCTGCTCGTCGAGCTCGACCGTGTTGCCGTTCAGCAGCTTGAGCGTCTCGCCGCGCTTGCCCCAGCGCACGTCGATGCCGCCGTGGATCTTGTCCAGGTCGAACACGTGCGAGGGCCGGCCCAGCTCGAACATCACGTAGTTCGAGATGTCGACCAGGGCCGAGACGCTGCGCTGGCCCGCGCGCTCGAGGCGCTCGACCATCCACAGCGGCGTCTTCGCGCGCGCGTTCACGCCGCGGATCACCCGGCCCGAGAAGCGGCCGCACAGATCCGGCGCGGAGATGCGCACCGGCAGCGTCTCATCGAGCTCGACCTTGGCCGGCGGGAAGGCGACGGGCTTGAGCGGCGCGCCGGTGATCGCGGCGGTTTCGCGCGCGATGCCGTACACCGACAGGCAGTCCGCCTTGTTCGGCGTCAGCTTGATCTCGAAGATCGTGTCGTTCAGGTTCAGCGTGTCGCGGATGTCCTGGCCGATCGGCGTGTCCTCGGGCAGCACCAGCAGGCCGCTGTGATCCTCGGACAGCTTCAGCTCGCGAGCCGAGCAGAGCATGCCCTGGCTTTCGACGCCGCGCAGCTTCGAGAGCTTGATCAGGAAAGGCTTGCCGCCCTCTTCGGCGGGCGGCAGCTCCGCGCCGACCAGCGCGACCGGCACCTTGATGCCGGGCGCCACGTTCGGAGCGCCGCAGACGATGTTCAGCGTCGTGCCGGTGCCGGCATCGACCTGGCAGACGTTCAGCTTGTCCGCGTCCGGGTGCTTGACCACCTCGAGCACGCGGCCGACGACGATCCGCGAGGTCGGCGGCGCGGCGGCGCGCAGCGACTCGACCTCGAGGCCGGCCATCGTCAGCGCATGCGACAGCTCGTCGGTCGTCAGTTGCGGATCAACAAAGGTTCTCAACCAGGATTCAGGGAATTGCATGGGTGTCTACGTTCGAAACAGGTTAGATCGATACAGCGCGGCGCGGCTCGCGTCGACCGACGCGCGCCACGCGCCGGGCTCACGCGAACTGGCGAAGGAAGCGCAGATCGTTCTCGAAGAACAGGCGCAGGTCCTGCACGCCGTAGCGCAGCATCGTGAGACGCTCGAGGCCGCTGCCGAACGCGAAGCCGATATAGCGCTCCGGGTCCAGACCCATGTTGCGGATCACCGTCGGGTGCACCTGGCCGGAGCCCGAGATCTCGAGCCACCTGCCCGCGTTCTTGCCGTGCTCGAACATCATGTCGATCTCGGCCGAGGGCTCGGTGAACGGGAAATACGAGGGGCGGAAACGCACCAGGATGTCGTCGCGCTCGAAGAATTTCTTCAGGAAGTCGGTGTAGACGCCCTTGAGATCGGCGAAGCTGACGTTCTCCTCGATCCACAGGCCTTCGACCTGGTTGAACATCGGCGAATGGGTCGCATCGCTGTCGACGCGATAGGTGCGGCCCGGGGCGATCACCTTGATGGGCGGCTTGTTCATGCGCGCGTAGCGCACCTGCATCGGGCTGGTGTGGGTGCGCAGCAGCAACTGGCGCCCCTGCGCATCCTTGCCGTCGACGTAGAAGGTGTCCTGCATCGAACGCGCCGGATGATTCTCGGGGCTGTTCAGTGCGGTGAAGTTGTACCAGTCGGTTTCGATCTCGGGACCATCGGCGACATCGAAGCCGATCGAGCGGAAAATCTGTTCGACGCGTTCCCAGGTGCGCATCACCGGGTGCAGGCTGCCCGCACCGGCGCCGCGGCCCGGCAGCGTGACGTCGATCGCCTCGGAGGCGAGGCGCTGGTTGAGCAGCGCGTCGGCAAGCGCCTGGCGTCGCGCGGTGAGCGCGCCTTCCACTTGCTGCTTGGCGACATTGATGCGCGCGCCCTCGGTCTTGCGCGCTTCGGGATCGAGCTTGCCGAGCCCTTTCAACAGCTCGGTCAGCGCGCCCGACTTGCCGAGAAAGCGTGCCTTCTCGTTTTCGAGCGTGGTGATATCGGCAGCCTGCTCGAAGGCCTGCTTCGCGTCAGCGACAATCTGGTCCAGATCCATTGATCCCATCATTTCCAACGTCAATCGTTCTCGGCGAGCGAATCGCTCGATCCAACAAAAACGGGGCTCGGATGAGCCCCGTTTTCGCTGCAGCGGCCGTGACTACCGGATCCTCGCTGCAACTGACCACGCAGTGCTAATTTCGCAATTAGGCTGCAACGGCGGCTTTCACCTGCTTGACGATCGCGGCAAAAGCAGCCTTGTCGAACACCGCCATATCGGCCAGCACCTTACGGTCGAGTTCGATCGAAGCCTTCTTCAGGCCGTTGATGAACACGCTGTAGGTCATGTCGTGCTGACGGACTGCCGCATTGATACGCGTGATCCACAGTGCGCGGAACACACGCTTCTTGTTGCGACGGTCGCGATAAGCGTACTGACCGGCACGCATCACCGCCTGCTTGGCGATGCGGTAGACGTTATTGCGGCGACCGCGATAACCCTTGGCCAGGTTGATGATCTTCTTGTGACGGGCCCGCGCGGTTACCCCACGTTTGACTCGAGGCATGTTTCTCTCCTTGGAGTATCAGTTAGGGGTTACGCGAACGGGAGCATCGCGCGGACGGAGTTCAGATCGGAATCATGAACTGCCGTTGCGCCGCGCAGGTGACGCTTGTTCTTCGTGGTTTTCTTGGTCAGGATGTGACGCTTGAAGGCTTGACCGCGCTTGACGGTACCGCCCGGACGCACCACGAAGCGCTTCGCAGCGCTCTTCTTGGTCTTCATCTTAGGCATAACAACTCCAGTTTATTAGATGGAGGTGGGTGTGCGGCTGGCTTGCGCCCTGGCTCCGCCCTTTGAAACCCAGTCCACTTGTGTACGACGCGCACACTGCCCGCGCGCCGTCATGTTGGCGAGCCGCCCTGCCGGGCCACCCGCCGAACTTCGTGCTGGCCGCCGTGCCGGGCACGGCAGCCTCGCGATCACTTCTTCTTCTTCGGAGCGAGCACCATGATCATCTGGCGCCCTTCCATCTTCGGCATCTGCTCGACCTGGCCGAACTCGTCGAGATCGGTGCGCAGGCGCTCAAGCATGCGCATGCCGATTTCCTGGTGAGCCATTTCGCGGCCGCGGAAACGCAACGTGATCTTCGTCTTGTCGCCTTCCTCGAGGAAGCGCGTCAGGTTGCGAAGCTTGACGTTGTAGTCACCGTCGTCGGTACCCGGGCGGAACTTGACTTCCTTGACCTGGATGACCTTCTGTTTCAGCTTCGCCTCGTGCTGCTTCTTCGATTCCTGGTACTTGAACTTGCCGTAATCCATCAGACGGCAAACGGGGGGGACGGCCTGCGGCGCGATCTCCACCAGATCAACATCCAGCTCTTCCGACTTGCGGAAGGCATCGGCGAGTTTCACGATGCCGATGGGTTCCCCATCGACTCCGACCAGACGCACTTCCGGCGCATTGATTTCACCGTTGATGCGATGCGACGACTTATCAGTAGCGATGTTACGTTTCCTCTAAAAATTAAAAAAACGAGCCGCGCTGCCAGGGCGGTTACTTGAACGCCCGCAGATCCTGCTGCAGACGCTCAACGAAGGCTTCGACCGGCATTACGCCAAGATCGACGCCGCCACGGGCACGCACGGCTACCGTTTGTGCTTCACGCTCCTTGTCGCCTGCCACCAGCAGGTACGGCACTTTTTCGAGCGTGTGCTCGCGTATTTTATAGCTAATCTTCTCGTTGCGCAAATCGGCCTCAACCCTAAGCCCTTGTTTTTGCAACGATTGGCTCAGCGACCGTACATATTCGGCTTGATTTTCCGCAATATTCATCACCACGACCTGCACCGGAGCCAGCCAGGACGGCATCGCGCCGGCATGGTGCTCGATCAGGATCCCGAGGAAACGCTCCATCGAGCCGACGATCGCGCGGTGCAGCATGACAGGCCGGCGGCGGCTGTTGTCCTCGGCGACATACTCGGCGCCGAGCCGCTCCGGCAGAACCATGTCCAGCTGCAGCGTGCCGCACTGCCAGGAGCGACCGAGCGCGTCCTTGATGTGGTACTCGATCTTCGGGCCGTAGAAAGCGCCCTCGCCCGGCAATTCTTCCCATTCCAGGCCGCAGGCGGTCAGCGCGTCGCGCAGGCCCTGCTCGGCACGGTCCCAGGTCTCGTCCGTGCCGGCGCGCTGGTCAGGGCGCAGCGACAGCTTGATCGAGATCTGATCGAACCCGAAGTCCTTGTAGACGCTCATCGCGAGTTCGTTGAACGCGATCGACTCGGAGATGAACTGGTCCTCGGTACAGAAGATGTGCGCATCGTCCTGCACGAAGCCGCGCACACGCATCAGGCCATGCAGCGCACCCGAGGCTTCGTTGCGGTGGCACGAGCCGAACTCGGCATAGCGCAGCGGCAGGTCGCGGTACGAGCGCAGGCCGTGGTTGAACACCTGGACGTGGCCCGGGCAGTTCATCGGCTTGATCGCGTAGTCGCGCTTCTCCGATTCGGTGGTGAACATGTTCTCGCGATAGTTCTGCCAGTGGCCCGAGGCCTCCCACAGCGAGCGATCCATGATCATCGGCGTCTTGATCTCGAGATAACCGGCCTCGTTCACGCGACGGCGCATGTACTGCTCGACCTGCTGCCAGAGCGTCCAGCCCTTCGGGTGCCAGAACACCATGCCCGGCGACTCCTCCTGCATGTGGAACAGGTCGAGCTGCTTGGCGAGCTTGCGATGGTCGCGCTTTTCCGCTTCCTCGAGCATGTGCAGGTAGGCTTCCTGATCTTCCTTCTTCGCCCAGGCCGTGCCGTAGATGCGCTGCAGCTGCTCGTTCTTCGAGTCGCCGCGCCAGTAGGCGCCCGCCACCTTCATCAGCTTGAACACCTTGAGCTTGCCGGTGGACGGCACGTGCGGGCCGCGGCAGAGGTCGGTGAAGCCGCCATGCGAATAGAGCTTGATCTCGTCGCTCGACGGGATCGACTCGATGATCTCGGCCTTGTACTTCTCGCCGATGCCGCGGAAATACTCGGCCGCCTCCTCGCGCGACACCACGCGGCGCGACACCGGCTCGTCCTTCTTGGCGAGTTCCTGCATGCGCTTCTCGATCTTCTCGAGATCCTCGGGCGTAAACGGCCGGCTGTAGGAGAAGTCGTAGTAGAAGCCGTTGTCGATCACCGGCCCGATCGTGACCTGCGCCTCAGGGAACAGCTCCTTGACGGCGTAGGCCAGCAGGTGGGCGGTCGAGTGACGGATGATCTCGAGGCCGTCGGCGTCCTTGTCGGTCACGATCGCCAGCGACGCGTCGCGATCGATCAGCGCCGAGGTATCGACCAGTTCGCCGTCGAGCTTGCCTCCGAGCGCGGCCTTCGCGAGGCCGGGGCCGATCGATGCGGCCACTTCGGCGACTGTCACCGGATGCTCGTATTGTCGAACTGAGCCGTCGGGCAGGCGTATCGAAACCATGGCTATCTCCGTGTGATGCCGGTAGGGTGCGGCAGCAATGAGTTAAAAATCGACCAAAAAAAATGCGGCCCCGCTTTCGAGGGGCCGCATTCCGGTGCATCCAAACCACAGGCGAAAACGTTCCTCGACTAGCGCCGCTCCGAAATGCCTTCGGTCAACGTTCGCGGTGTCATAACCGTATTCGCCTTGTGCGTAGAGAAGTGTCTACCGCCACCCCAGCGCATGAAACTTCGCTGGAGCCGATTGTCGTTGGTAGGCTCGATTGGATTCGAACCAACGACCCCCACCATGTCAAGGTGGCGCTCTAACCAACTGAGCTACGAGCCTGGAGAAACGAGATTATATGGACCTTTTTCCGGGCAGGCAAGCTTTTTGTGCAAAGCGGCAGACCAGCCACGCCGCCCCGCCTTCATGCCGCCCTCAAGTCTTGCGCGAGGCCCGCACCACGCCCGGCACCTCGCCGAGCAGCGTGCAGGCACGCTGCACCTGCGCCGAATTCGAAACCTCGACGGTGAACTGCATGACCGCCGCATTGCGCCGGCTCTGCGTCTTCACGCCGATCACGTTCATCTTCTCGCGCGCGAACACTTCCGAAATGTCGCGCAGCAACCCCTGCCGATCGCTCGCGTCGATCATCAGATCGACCGGGTAGACCGAGGCGCCGCGCCCGCCCAACACATCGGCCGACCAGGTGGTCTGCAACACGCGTTCGGGCGCGCGCTCAGACATGCGGCGAAACGTCGCACAATCGCTGCGATGGATCGACATGCCCTTGCCGCGCGTGACGAAGCCGCTGATCGGATCGGGCGGCGCCGGCCGGCAGCAGCGCGCGAGCTGGGTCAGCAGCGCGTCGACGCCGACCACCAGCACGCCCGTCGAGGCACCATGCGCCACGCTGGCGCCGCTGCTGCGCTTCTCGAACTGCTCGGGCACCTCGATCTCGGGCTCGGGCGGCGGCGCATCGGACAGCGCCTGCTCGATATTGCGCAGGCTGAACTCTTCCTTGCCGACCGCCGCGAACAGCTCCTCGGGCGCCTTGAACCCAAGCCGCGCGGCCAGGCTGTCGAGGCTCACCGAGGTCTTGCCCTCGCGCTGCAAGGTCTTTTCCACCTGCGCGCGGCCGCGCGTGATGATTTCCTGCTGGTCGATCAGGTTGAACCAGGCACGCACCTTCTGCCGCGCCCGGCCGCTCTGCAGGTAGCCGAGCTGCGGGTTCAACCAGTCGCGCGAGGGCCCGCCCTCCTTGACCGCGACGATCTCCACCGTCTGCCCGTTCGCCAGCGGCGTGTTGAGCGGCACCATCGCGCCGTCGACGCGCGCGCCGCGGCAGCGGTGCCCCAGCTCGCTGTGCAGGTGATAGGCGAAATCGACGGCCGTCGCGCCGTGCGGCAGCGCGATCACGCGCGCCTGCGGCGTCAGCACGTAGATGTGGTCGTCGTCGAGCGAGGTCTCGCGCAATTGCGCCCAGGCCTCGTTGCCGGCGCTCTCGGGTGAGCCGTCGGCGATCTCGTCCTTCCAGGCCAGCAACTGCCGCAGCCAGGCGATCTTCTCGTCGTACTTGTCGCTGGCCGAGAACTGGCCGCCGTAACCGCGCGTGCCGGCCTCCTTGTAGCGCCAGTGCGCGGCCACGCCGTACTCGGCGAAGCGGTGCATCTCCTGGGTGCGGATCTGCACCTCGAAGGCACGGCCGTCGTCGCCGATCACCACCGTATGTAGCGACTTGTAGCCGTTCGGCTTGGGGCGCGAGATGTAGTCGTCGAACTCGCGCGGCACCGGTTGCCACAGGTGATGGACGATGCCCAGCACCGCATAGCAATCCTTGATGTCGGGGACGATCACGCGAAACGCGCGCACGTCGTAGAGCTCGGAGAAATCGAGCTCCTTGCCGCGCATCTTGCGCCAGATGCTGTAGATGTGTTTCGGCCGGCCGCTGACTTCGGCCGGGATCTGCGCGGCGGCGAGCTCCTGCTCGAGCCGCGCGATCGCCTGCGTGACATAGGCTTCGCGCTCGACGCGCTTCTCGTCGAGCAGCTTGGCGATGCGCTTGTAGGTCACCGGATCCTCGAAGCGGAACGCGAGATCCTCGAGCTCCCACTTCAGTTGCCAGATGCCGAGCCGGTTGGCCAGCGGCGCGTAGATCTCGAGCGTCTCGCGCGCCACGTCGGGCGGCGGCTCGATCTTGGCGGCCGCGTAATAGCGCAGCGACTGCAGGCGCGAGGCGAGCCGGATCACCACCACCCGGATGTCCTGGGCGAAGGCCAGCAGCATCTTGCGCAGCGCCTCGATCTGCGCGCGGCGCTCGGCCTGCGCGTCGCGGTTGCCCTCGGGCACCTGCTTGGCGGCCATCAGGCTGACCGTGCCGAGTCGCAGCAGCTTGCGCACGTCGGTCACCAGCCGGGCGACCTCCTCGCCGAAACGCTGCGCGATCTCGGTTTCGGGATCGCTCAGGTGCGGCGTCAGCGCGAACAGCGCGGCGGCGCGCACCGCCTGCGGATCGACGTTGAGGGTGCGCATCAGCGCCACCGTGCCGGCCGCGTGATCGACGAGCCGCTCGCCCGAGGACAGGCAGGCCTCGCCCGCGTGCTCGCGCACGAAGGCGAGCACGTCCTCGAACTCGGGCGACGCGGTGGCCGCGGAAACGGAATCGAGATTCATCGACGGACCGGCAGGGAAATCACGAAACGGCTCAGCTCTTCTGCGCGGCGACCACCACCACCTCGACCAGGCAGGCCGGGTTCGCGAGCTTGGCCTCGACGGTCGCGCGCGGCGGCGTGGCGCCCTGCACCACCCAGCCTTCCCAGACTTCGTTCATGGCCGGGAAATTGGCCATGTCGGTGATGTAGATCTGCACCGACAGCAGGTTGGCCTTGTCGCTGTTCACTTCGGCCAGCAGGCGGTCGATATGGCCCAGCACTTCCTGCGTCTGGCCCTTGATGTCCTGGCTCGTGTCCTCGGCGATCTGGCCGGCGAGGTAGACGGTGCCGTTGTAGACCGCGGTTTCGGAAAGACGGGGACCGACGTGGTGACGGATGACTGCCATGGGAATTCCCGGAAAGTGGTAAAGGAAGGCGGCCGGCGCCTCGGGCGGGATTCGCCCGGGGCGCTGCGGCCGAACTGCATATTATGACGCGTCCTGGTCGAAAAAACGGCAGGCGATCGTAATCTGTGCCGGATCGAGGAAGGCCGGCGCGTGGCCGACGCCGGGAATCTCGACGCTCGACACGGCCTGGCCGCGCGCCTTCATGTCCTCGACGGTCCGTGCCGAGAGCAGGTCCGATTCGGCACCGCGCACCACCAGCACCGGCCCGGCGAAGGCCTCGAACGAGCGCCACAGCACCGCCTCGCCGGCCGCCGCCTGCTCGGGCGTGGTGGCGCGGAACGGCTCGGCGATGCGCGGATCGTAGCGCACGCGCCAGCCGCCCTGCTCGGCATCCGGGCGCAGCAGCGGCGCATTGATCTCGCGCCATTGCTCGCCCGACAGCGGCCCGAACGAGGCCGCCAGCGAAGCCAGATGGTCGATGCCGGCCTGCTCCGATTCGAAATGGACGTCCTTGCCCAGGTACTCGCCGATCCGCGTCAGCGAGTCGGGCTCGATGCGCGGGCCGACGTCGTTGATCAGCATGCGCGCGATCGGCGTGCCGGGCAGCCCGCCGAGCAGCATGCCGATCAGGCCGCCCATCGAGGTACCGAACCAGTCCACCCGCTCGACGTCGAGCCGCGCGATCAGGGTGACCATGTCGGCCACGTATTGCGGCAGGCCATAGAGGCGCGGATCGGCCAGCCAGCCCGAGCGCCCGCGGCCCGCCACGTCGGGGCAGACCACGCGATAGCGATCCGCGAGCGCCAGCGCCAGCCGGTCGAAATCGCGGCCGGAACGCGTCAGTCCATGCACGCAGACCAGCACGCGCGGGTTGTCGGGATCGCCCCATTCGGTATAGGCGAGCCGGTGCAGGCCTGCCGGGCTCGCGCATTGCAGATGGCGCTCGCGCGGCGTGGCGGAAGGCGGAAGGGAATCGGGCATCGACGCGTCCTCGCGTTGGGCCGGCCGAGCCGGCGGACCGGCGGGCCCGGAACGGCCCGCGCGCAGACCGGGTCGATTCTAAACCGCTTCGATCGCGGCTTGCGCCCGGAACCGGGCGCGGCCTCGGTGGCGGCGGCGAGCACATACGGCACGCAACACACAAGGCCAACCCAAACAAAACGCCCCGCGTCGAACCGATCGCGGGGCGTTGCTCACCGGCATGCGTCGCCGGGCGGCGACACCGGAGCGACCTTGATTTCGCTCAGGACACCGCGCTGACGTCCAGCGGCGCGCCCGTCTTGGCCTTGATCTCGTCGACGCTCACGCCCTCGGCCAGTTCGACCAGCTTGAGGCCGGCCTCGGTCACCTCGATCACGCCGAGATCGGTGATGATGATGTCCACCACGCCCACGCCCGTGAGCGGCAGGTTGCATTCCTCGAGGATCTTGTGCTGGTCGCCCTTCGCGACATGCTCCATCAGCACCACCACGCGCTTGACGCCGGCCACCAGGTCCATCGCGCCGCCCATGCCCTTGATCATCTTGCCGGGGATCATCCAGTTCGCCAGGTCGCCGTGCTTGCTGACCTGCATCGCGCCGAGGATCGCCAGGTTGATGTGGCCGCCGCGGATCATCGCGAACGAATCGGCCGAGGAGAAGATCGAGGAGCCCGGCAGGGTCGTCACGGTCTGCTTGCCGGCATTGATCAGGTCCGCGTCGATTTCCTCCTCGGTCGGCGAGGGGCCGATGCCGAGCAGGCCGTTCTCCGATTGCAGCCAGACCTCGACGCCGGCCGGCACGTGGTTGGCCACCAGGGTCGGCAGGCCGATGCCGAGGTTCACGTAGAAGCCGTCCTGCAGTTCCTTCGCCGCGCGCGCGGCCATCTGGTCACGATTCCAAGCCATGTCAGTCTCCTTTTGCGCGCACCACGCGTTGTTCGATGCGTTTTTCCGGCGTCGCGTTCAGCACCAGGCGCTGCACGAAGATCCCCGGCGTATGGATGTGATCCGGATCGAGCTCGCCGTTCTCGACGATCTCCTCGACTTCCGCCACCGTGATGCGCCCCGCCATCGCGCACATCGGGTTGAAATTGCGCGCGGTGCGGCGATAGATCAGGTTGCCGGACTTGTCGGCCTTCCAGGCCTTGACCAGGGCGATGTCGGCCGTCAGCGAGGGCTCCAGCACGTAGTGCTTGTCGCCGAACTGGCGCGTTTCCTTGCCTTCGGCGATCACGGTGCCGAAGCCGGTATTGGTGAAGAACGCCGGGATCCCGGCGCCGCCGGCGCGCAGCTTCTCGGCCAGGGTGCCCTGCGGCGTGAATTCCAGCTCGAGTTCGCCGGCCAGGTACTGGCGCTCGAACTCCTTGTTCTCGCCCACGTAGGACGAGATCATCTTGCGGATCTGCCGCGTCTCGAGCAGCAGGCCGAGGCCGAAGCCGTCGACGCCGGCATTGTTGCTGATGCAGGTGATGCCGTTCACGCCGCTGTCACGCAACGCGGCGATCAGCGCCTCGGGGATGCCGCACAGGCCGAAGCCGCCGACCGCGAAGGTCTGGCCGTCCGCGACGATGCCCTCGAGCGCGGCAGCCGCGCCTGGGTAGATCTTGTTCATGTTTCTGTCCCTTCCTCTATGGAAACCAGCCGAACCGGTTCGCGATGCGCGACGAACCCGCCGCATCATTCTAGACAGGCCTCGATGACCCTGCCTTGAAGGCCGGCCACCGGGGGCGTCACTGCTGGAAAGGGTACGATGGCCGGCCGATGCGGCACAATACGCAAAAATACATAAGCGTTCGCCGCAGGCGCGGGGAACGCGCCCGACCACTTCCGCCCGATGCCCGAACTCGACTACCAGACCGCCTTCCATCTCGCCCCGATCGGGCTCGTGCTGTCGCGCGACCGCGTGATCGAGGACTGCAACGACGCGCTGGCCGCCATGTTCCGCTGCCAGCGCGCCGACCTGATCGGCCAGTCGTATCGCGTGCTCTACCCCTCGCCGGACGAATTCCAGCGCATCGGCGAGCGGATCACCAAGGTGATGGGCGCGACCGGCAGCTACGCCGACGAGCGCATCATGAAGCGCGCCGACGGCGACCTGTTCTGGTGCCACGTGACCGGGCGCGCGCTCGACCGCGCCGCGCCGCTGGCCGACGGCATCTGGACCTTCGAGGATCTGAGCGCGACGCGCCGCGTGTCCGTCGAGCTGACGCCGCGCGAGCGCGAGATCGCCGCGCAGCTGGCCACCGGCAAGACCAGCAAGCAGATCGGCCGGGTGCTGGAGATCAGCTCGCGCACGGTCGACATCTACCGGGCGCGGCTGATGCGCAAGTACGGAACGGGAAACACCGCCGAGCTGATGCAGCGCCTGCTCGGCCAGTGAGGCCGCGGCCGGCGTGCCGCATCGGGCACGCCGTCACGGCGGGAAGGAAGGAACGCCGGCTTACGCGACGCGCTGGCGCAGCGCCGATTCGATGGTCTCGCGCAGCAGCTCCGGCAGCGGCGTGGACTTGCCCAGCGCGTAGTCGACCCACACGCAGCGCGCGTTGCCGCGCGCGTAGAGCTGGCTGGGATCGTCGGCGCGGCTCAGCTCGAAGCCGGTGTCGAAGCTGCTGCGGCCGGGCTTGGCGGCCGTCATCCGCGCGATCACGTCGCCCGGGTAGTGCAGCTGCTTGAGGAACTCCATCGAGGCGGTGACGATCACCGGCCCCTGCCCCTCGCCATTGCCGCCTGCGATGCCCAACTGCTCGAACCAGGAGATCCGGGCCTGCTCCATGTAGCGGAAATAGACCGTGTTGTTGACATGGCCGAACGCGTCCATGTCACCCCAGCGGATCGGCATCGACATTTCGAAAACGGGTACGTACTCGCTCATCTCACTGCTTCCCACGACAGACAAACAACCGCTTCATGCGAGCCCGAATCCGTCGTCGGCCGAGATGATCGAGCCGTTGACGAACTGCGACTCGTCGGCCGCCAGCAGCAAAAGCAGGCCGTCGAGATCCTGCGGTTTGCCGACCCGGCGCCGCGGCAGCATCGACTGCAGCTTCTGGCCCTGCTCGGTATCCCACAGGTAATGATTGATTTCGGTATCGATGTAGCCCGGGCAGATGGCGTTCACGTTGATGCCGTGGCGCCCCCATTCGTTGGCCATGGCGCGCGTCATGTGCACCACCGCGGCCTTGCTCATCGAGTACAGGCCAATCTGCGGCAGCACCCGCAGGCCCGCCACCGAGGCGATGTTGATGATCCGGTACGGCGGCTTGCCGTGGCCATTGCCGCGCATCATCATGCGCTTGGCCACTTCCTGGGCCACGAAGAACGCGCCGCGCGTGTTGGTATCGAACACGTAGCCGAAATCCTCGGGCGTCACGTCGACCAGCTTCTGCATGGTCGAGACGCCGGAATTGTTGACCAGGATGTCGATCGTGCCGGCTTCCGTCTCGGCATGCGCGACCGCCGCGCGAATGCTCTGATGATCGGTCACGTCGAGCGAGACCACATGCGCCGCGCCGCCCGCCGCCTCGATCTGGGCGCGTAATTCCTTCAAGCGCTCGACCCGGCGGCTGGCGAGCACGATCTTCGCCCCCGCTTCCGACAATACCTGCGCGAAACGCTGGCCCAGGCCGCTGGACGCGCCCGTCACCATCGCCACCTTGCCTTCCAGATTGATCGAACGACCCATCACTGCTCCTTGCTGGATGGCCCGGCACGCAGCTTGCTGCCGGGCGTGAACCTTATCATATAAATAGAACGATCGTGCTAATCTAGCCGCATTCTGTTGCGGCAATCGTTTTATTTGGCCGACAATACGCTCCCAATTAAAAAGCATTCTAACGGTTAGAGGAACGCCAATGACCCCCGCAAGCCTCATCGAGCAATACGGTCCACGAGAATCGATGGAATACGACGTCGTGATCGTCGGCGGCGGCCCGGCCGGGCTGTCGGCGGCGATCCGCCTGAAGCAGCTGGCGGCCGGGAAAGGCGGCGAGATCAACGTCTGCGTGCTCGAGAAGGGCTCGGAAATCGGCGCTCATATCCTGTCAGGTGCCGTGATGGACCCGCGCGCGATCGGCGAACTGTTCCCCGACTGGAAGGAAAAAGGCGCGCCGCTCAACGTCGAGGTGAGCGAGGATCGCTTCCTGTTCCTCTCGGAGACCGGCGCCAAGTCGGTGCCGAACTGGGCCCTGCCCGACAATTTCAAGAACCACGGCAACTACGTGATCAGCCTGGGCAACGTCACGCGCTGGCTCGGCCAGCAGGCCGAGGCGCTGGGCGTCGAGATCTTCCCAGGCTTCCCCGCCGCGGAAATCCTCTATCACGAGGACGGCTCGGTGAAGGGCGTGGCGACCGGCAATCTCGGCATCGGCAAGGACGGCGAGCCGACCGAGAACTTCCAGCTCGGCATGGAACTGCATGCCAAGTACACGCTGTTCGCCGAGGGCTGCCGCGGCCACCTGGGCCGCCAGTTGATCGACCGGTTCCGGCTCGACGCGAACAGCGACCCGCAAGCCTACGGGATCGGCATCAAGGAGCTGTGGGAGATCGACCCGGCCAAGCACAAGCCGGGCCTGGTGATCCACACCGCCGGCTGGCCGCTCGCCTCGGACACCTATGGCGGCTCCTTCCTGTATCACATGGACAACAACCAGGTGGTGGTCGGTTTCGTGGTCGGGCTCGGCTACAGCAACCCCTACCTGTCGCCGTTCGAGGAATTCCAGCGCTACAAGACGCACCCGGAAATCCGCAAGTTCCTGGAAGGCGGCAAGCGCGTGTCCTACGGCGCGCGCGCGATCACCGCGGGCGGGCTGGTGTCGCTGCCCAAGACGGTGTTCCCGGGCGGCGCGCTGATCGGCGACGACGCGGGCTTCCTGAACGCCTCGCGCATCAAGGGCAGCCACGCGGCGATCAAGACCGGCATGCTGGCCGCCGACGCGGCCTTCGAGGCGGTCCAGGCCGGCCGCGAGCGCGACGAACTGGTGGCCTACCCGGAAGCCTTCAAGCAATCCTGGCTGCACACCGAGCTCTACAAGGCGCGCAACTTCAAGCAATGGATGGCCAAGGGGCTCTACCTGGGCACGCTGATGGTCGGCCTCGAGCAGAAGGTGCTGGGCGGCAACGTGCCCTGGACCCTGCATCACCAGCACGCCGACCACGAGATGCTGAAACCTGCCTCGCAGTGCACGCCGATCAGCTATCCGAAGCCCGACGGCAAGCTGACCTTCGACCGGCTCTCCTCGGTGTTCATCTCGAACACCAACCACGAGGAGAACCAGCCGGCCCACCTGACGCTGAAGGACGCGAGCGTGCCGGTCAACGTGAACCTGCACACCTATGCCGGGCCCGAGGCGCGCTTCTGCCCGGCCGCCGTCTACGAGTTCACGAAGAACGACGACGGCAGCGACCGCCTGGTGATCAACGCGCAGAACTGCGTGCACTGCAAGACCTGCGACATCAAGGACCCGACGCAGAACATCGTGTGGGTCACGCCGGAAGGCGGCGGCGGCCCGAACTACCCGAACATGTAAGCGGATCGGCCGGCCTCGGCGCCGGCCGCAAGCGAAAAGGGCATCGCGAAGCGAATCGCGATGCCCTTTTTTCATTGTCGCCGGTGCCAGGCGCCCTGCCCGGCGCGAGCCCCGGTGTATTGTGCCGTTACGGCGCTTCCGGCGCGATCCTCGGCGTCTCGGTGACGACGTCGCCGCATTGCGCACGATGGCGCAGCGCGTGATCGATCAGCACCAGCGCCAGCATCGATTCGGCGATCGGCGTGGCGCGAATGCCCACGCAGGGGTCGTGCCGGCCGAAGGTCTCGACCACGGCCGGCTCGCCGGCCTTGGTGATCGAGCGGCGCGGCGTGCGAATGCTGGAAGTCGGCTTGATGGCGATCGACACGGTCAGGTCCTGGCCGGTCGAGATGCCGCCGAGAATGCCGCCCGCGTGATTGCCGACGAAACCCTGCGGGGTCAGCTCGTCGCCGTGCTCCGAGCCGCGCTGGGCGACGCTGGCGAAGCCGGCGCCGATCTCCACGCCCTTCACCGCGTTGATGGCCATCATGGCGTGCGCGATATCGGCGTCGAGGCGGTCGTAGAGCGGCTCGCCCCAGCCCACCGGCACGCCCGAGGCGACCACGTCGATGCGCGCGCCGATCGAGTCGCCATCCTTGCGCAGCGCGTCCATGTAGTCCTCGAGCTGCGGGACGATCTCGGCGTTCGGCGCGAAGAACGGGTTCTCGCGCACATGCGACCAGTCGACGAACGGCACCTCGATCGCGCCGAGCGCGCTCATGTAGCCGCGCACCTCGATGCCGAAGCGCTCGCGCAGCCACTTCTTCGCCACCGCTCCGGCGCCGACGATCGGCGCGGTCAGGCGCGCCGAGGAACGGCCGCCGCCGCGATAGTCGCGGATGCCGTATTTCTGCCAGTAGGTGTAGTCGGCATGGCCGGGGCGGAAGGTCTCGACGATATTGCCGTAGTCCTTGCTGCGCTGGTCGGTGTTGCGGATCAGCAGCGCGATCGGGGTGCCGGTGGTGCGCCCCTCGAACACGCCCGAGAGGATCTCGACCGCATCCGGCTCCTGGCGCTGCGTGACGTGGCGCGAGGTGCCCGGCTTGCGGCGATCGAGTTCGAGCTGGATGTCGGCTTCCGTCAGTTCCATTCCCGGCGGGCAGCCGTCGATCACGCAGCCGATCGCGGGACCGTGCGATTCGCCGAAGGTCGTGACAGTGAAAAGCTTGCCGAGGGTATTGCCGGACATGGGTAGCCGTTCCAGAGAAAAAGTCGGGGAAACCGCTATTATGCCAGCCGCCCCGGCCATCGCGGGAGGCGCGCCGCGCCGGGGACGGCCGCGCGACCGACCCAGCTTTCATGAAGCCTTCACCCGCGGCGACTCGGGCCGGCACGCAAGGCCCTGCCCCGCCTTACTTGCGCGCGCCGCGCAGCTCGCTCACCGCCTGCTGCAGCATGTCGGGCGTGGCCGCCGAGGCCGCGATCGGCTCGCCGACCGCCAGCGTCAGCCGGCTCATCGCGCCCTTGCGCATCGGCCGCGGCCAGCGCGCATCGCCATGGCGCGAGAACCAGCTGCCCCACAGCCCGCGCAATGCCATCGGCACCACGGGCGCCTCGACGCGGCGCAGGATCTCGCTCACGCCGTGATGGAAGGTGTTGATGTCGCCGGTCTTGGTCAGCTTGCCCTCGGGGAAGATGCAGACCAGCTCGCCCTCCTTCAGCGCGGCCTCGCAAGCCGCGTAGGCGCGCTCCAGCATGGCCGGGTCCTCGTGGCGCGGCGCGATCGGGATCGCCTTGGCGTGGCGGAACGCCCAGCTCGCGAAGCGCGCGCGGAAGATCCGGTGATCCATCACGAAGCGGATCGGCCGCGGGCTGGCCGCGGCGATCACCAGCGCGTCGACATAGCTGACGTGGTTGCAGACCAGCACCGCCCCGGTGGTTTCGGGAATCCGCTCGGCATGCACCAGCCGGATCCGGTAGAAGGTATGCACCAGCACCCAGGCCACGAAGCGCAGCAGGAATTCAGGCACCAGCGAGTAGATATAGGTGGCGACCAGCACGTTGAGCAGGCCGGTGACCAGGAACAGGCCCGGGATGCCGACGCCGGCGTGGGTCAGCGCCATCGCCATCAGCGCCGAGACCACCATGAACAGCGAATTGAGGATGTTGTTGGCGGCGATGATCCGCGCGCGGTGGGTCGGCGCGCTGCGGCTCTGGATCAGCGCATAGAGCGGCACGCTGTAGAAGCCGCCGAACATCGCGAGCAGGAACAGGTCGGCCAGCACGCGCCAGTGGGCGGCCTGGCCGAGGAATTCGCCGACGCTGAGCAGGTGCGTCTGGGCCGGCAGCGCGTGGCTGGCGAAATAGAGATCGATCGCGAACACGCTGATGCCGATCGAGCCGAGCGGCACCAGGCCGATCTCGACGCGCCGCCGCGAGAGCCGCTCGCAGAGGATCGAGCCCAGGCCGATGCCGATCGAGAAGGTGGCCAGCAGCACCGTCACCACGTCGGGATTGGCCGACAGCACGTCCTTGGCGAAGCCGAAGAACGAGGTCAGGAAGGTCGCGCCGACGAACCACAGCCAGGAGATGCCCAGCAGGCTCAGGAACACGGTGCGGTTCTGCCCCGCCAGCTTCAGATTGCGCCAGGTTTCGGAAACCGGGTTCCAGTTGATCTTCAGCTCGGGCTGCGGCGCCGGCGTGTGCGGCACGCCCGAGGCCACGCCCCGCCCGATCACCGCGATCAGCACGCAGCTCACCGCCAGCAGCAGCTCGCCGCGCCCGTCGATGCCGGCCGCCGCGCCGCCGATGATGGTGCCGATCAGGATCGCGATGAAGGTGCCCATCTCGACCAGCCCGTTGCCGCCCACCAGCTCCTGGTCGCTCAGGTGCTGCGGCAGGTAGGAATACTTGACCGGGCCGAACAGCGTCGAATGCATGCCCATCATGAAGGTGCAGAGATAGAGCAGCGCCGCGGTATGGGTCACGAAGCCGGCCGCGCCCACCAGCATCAGCGCGATCTCGAAGCTCTTCACGAAGCGCGTGAGCCGCGCCTTGTCGTACTTGTCGGCGATCTGGCCCGAGGTGGCCGAGAACAGCATGAAGGGCAGGATGAACACCGCCGAGATCAGGAAGGCCGCCGTCTTCGGGTCGACGCCGCTGAATTTCGCGCTCTGGTAGGTGATCAGGGAGGTGAAGCCGATCTTGAAGACGTTGTCGTTCAGCGCGCCGAAGAACTGCGTGGCGAAGAATGGCGCGAAGCGCCGCTGACGAAGCAGATCGAACTGCGAGGTGTGGGCGTGGCGTTCGTTGCGCCGTTCGGTATTGGTGTGTGTTGAATCGCTCATGCGCTCGGGGCGCGCGGCTGCGACGCCGCACGCGCGGTCAGTGTCGGATCGAAAACGGCCGGCACGCTCGCGCATACCGGCCGTGAAAGGATGCGCGGCTCGCCAGCGCACCGGGAATGTCGGCGCCGCGCGGTTCGCCGCTGCGGCTTGCGGCGAACGCCATCGCGCCGCCGATGATTCAGTTCAGCTCGCCACCGGCTTGTGGTGAACCTCGCCGTCCGGCTCGGGCGGCCAGTCGCGGATATAGGCCTTGAGCATACGATTCTCGAAGCTCTGCGCTTCCACCACCGTCTTGGCGACGTCGTAGAACGAGATCACGCCCATCAGCACGCGCTTCTCGAGCACCGGCATGTAGCGCGCGTGACGCTCGAGCATCATCCGGCGCACCTCGTTGACGTCCGTTTCCGGCGTGCAGGTGAGCGGATCGTCCATGACCTTGCGGACCTGCACGTCGCCGATCGCGCCGCCGTTTTCCTTCAGCCGCAGGATGATCTCGCGGAAGGTCAGGATGCCGACCAGGTCGCCATACTCCATCACGACCAGCGAGCCGATATCGCGCTCGGCCATCGTGTCGACTGCCTCGCGCAGCGGCATATCGGGCGTCACCGTGTACAGCGTGTTGCCCTTGACTTTCAGAATATCGCTGACGCGCATTCTCGCCCCCAAAAACTGGATGGTACTTAACCGGCTTCCGATGCTAGCGGAAAGCCCATCAAAAGGAAAGCGCGCGGCCCGCCGCACAAGCCGCCGCGGGCGATGCGCCGGGTCGAGGATCTCGCGCGGCGAGGGGTTCGGGCGATGCGGCGGCCGGTTGCGGACCGGCGGCCCTCGCCGCACAATGAAGCCTGCGTCGCGACGGGCATGCCGCCCGCGGGAGACAGCCATGAGCCAGACCGCCCAGGGCGAACATTTCGCCAATTTCGCGCAGTTCTACCCGTTCTACCTCAACGAACACCGCAACCTGGTTTCCCGCCGCCTGCATTTCGTCGGCTCGCTGGGCGTGATCGGCTGCCTCGCGATGGCCGTCGCGACCGGCCACTGGGGCTGGCTGCCCGCCGCCGTCGTCTGCGGCTACGGCTTTGCCTGGGTCGGCCACTTCTTCTTCGAGAAGAATCGCCCGGCCACCTTCCGGCACCCGATCTACAGCCTGATGGGCGACTGGGTGATGTTCAAGGACATCTGCCTGGGTCGAATCTCCTTGTAAGGTCCGCGCCTCGGTCGGGTGCGGCACCGGCAGTCGATCGCGGGCCGTATGCATTTCCCGCGGCTCCCAACAGCCGCGACGGCCGCCAGCCGCAAACCGGGACAGTTTTCAGGCCGCGCTCAGGCCGTTTTCGGCGGCGCCGCGGCAGCGGCGCCGGCCTGCTCGCCGCGCTCCTCAGCCAGCGCCTCGCCGCGCTTCACCAGCAACTGCGCCAGCGTCGCCCCCAGCCGCTCGCCCGTGAGCGCCGCCACCAGCCGCTCGCCGTCGATCGAGGGCCGGCCGCGCTGCACCTGGTACAGCAGCTCGTCGCGATCCACCACGAAGGCATCGAACAGTTGCGACACCGTCAAACGCTCGGGATTGGCCAGCAGCACGTAGCGCGACACGGCGATGTCGCCGCCCTCCAGCCGCGCCACCCACTCTCGATCCTCCATCGCCGCCAGCAAGCGCTGCGCGGTTTCCATGCCGCAGCGCACCATCACGGCCAGGCGCGCCGCCGAATGGCCCGGCTTGCCGGCCTCCTGCGCGTCGGCCAGGCGCGCCAGCAGGGCCAGCGCGTCGAGCAGGTCGCTGCCCGGATAGGCGACCCGGTGGAACTGCCCGATCCGGATCACCGGCAGCGCCGAGGCCACCATCGCCCCCGCCAGCGTGATCAGCCAGCTCAGGTACATCCACAGCAGGAACAGCGGCACCGCCGCGAAGGCGCCATAGACGGCCGTGTAGGTCGGGATGCGCCGCACGTAATAACCGAAGCCGCGCTTGGCCAGCTCGAAGGCGATCGCCGCGCAGATCCCGCCCACCACGGCATCGCGCCAGGCCACCGTGCAATTCGGCAGATAGACATACAGCAGGGTGAAGGCCAGCACCGTCAGCGGCAGCGAGGCGGCCGTCAGCAGCCATTCGACCGAGGTGGTCGCGCCCGGTGCGCCGGCGATCGCCAGCGACTTGGTGAACAGGTAGGAGGAGATCGACAGGCTGATGCCGAACAGCAATGGCGCCAGCGTGATGAAGGCCCAGTAGGCCAGCACGCGCTGCGCGAAGGGCCGCGACTTCCTCACGCGCCAGATCACGTTGAAGGCCGACTCGATGGTCATCATCGTCATCACCGAGGTGACCACCAGCACGATCAGGCCGGCCGTCGTCAGGCCCTTGGCCTTGGCCGAGAACTGGTTCAGGTACTTGAAGATCTGGTTGTTGATCTGGGCCGGCATCAGGTGGTCGGCCAGGAAGCCCTGCAGCGAGGACTGGAACGAGGAGAACATCGGGAAGGCCGTGAACAGCGCGAACGCGACCGTCACCAGCGGCACCACCGCGAGGATCGTGGTGAAGGTCAGGCTGCCCGCGACCTGCGGAATACGGTCCTCGGCGCCGCGCTTCGCGGCGAATCGGGCAAGACGCCGGATCGTGACCAGATCAACACTCAGCTTCGGCAACGGCTTTCTCCTTCGGGCTGCAGGCGTGCCGCCACGCGTCGCGGCGGTCGCACCCCCTATAATAGCCGCTCACTCAAGAGGCTTATGAAAGACATCCTGGTGCTCTACTACAGCCGCCACGGCGCGACGCGCGAGCTGGCCCTGGCGATCGCCGCCGGCATCGACGCGGTGCCCGGCGCGCAGGCGCGGATCCGCACCGTGCCGCCCGTGTCCACCGTCTGCGAGGCAACGTCGCCCGAGATTCCGTCCGACGGCCCGCCCTACGCGGAGCTGCGCGACCTGGAGGAATGCGCGGGCCTGGCACTCGGCTCGCCGACCCGCTTCGGCAACATGGCCGCGCCGCTCAAGTATTTCCTCGACGGCACCACCCCGCAATGGCTGTCGGGCGCGCTGGCCGGCAAGCCCGGTTGCGTGTTCACCTCCACCGGCAGCCTGCACGGCGGCCAGGAATCGACCTTGCTGTCGATGATGCTGCCGCTGCTGCACCACGGCATGCTGATCGTCGGCATCCCCTATACCGAAAGCGCACTGACCACCACCGACGGCGGCGGCACGCCCTACGGCGCCTCGCATCACGCGCGCAGCGGCGCGCCGGCCTCGCGCCAGGGCATCTCGGTCGACGAAAAGACGCTGGCCGTCGCGCTCGGCAACCGGCTGGCACGCGCCGCGCTGCGCCTGGCCGATCCGCAATGAGCGCCCCGGCCGCCGCCCGCCCCGCCTTCGCGCTGGCCGCGGCCGGCTGCCTGGTCGCGCTGATCGCGCTGTCGATCGCCTGGGAGCTGTGGCTCGCGCCGCTGCGTCCCGGCGGCTCGGCCCTGATGCTCAAGGCGGTGCCGCTCGCGCTGATGCTGCCGGGCGTGTGGCGGCGCAGCGTGTACACGCTGCAATGGGCGTCGATGCTGATCCTGCTCTATGTCGCCGAGGGCGTCGTGCGCGGCATGACCGACGGCGGACTGTCGGCGCGGCTCGGCTGGCTGGAGCTGCTGCTGGCGGCCGGCTTCTTCGCGGCCGCGCTGGCCTATGTGGCGCCCTTCAAGCGAGCGGCGAAGCAAGCGGCCAGACAGGGCACGACACCCGCCGAAGCGCCGGCTGGCGCCGCCCGCCCCAAGGCCGGCGCAAGGCCTGCCCAGGCAGGCGACAATACCAAATCCGCGCGGCGCCGCCCCTGATGCCGCGCCCCTCCCCTTCGAGACTCCCGCGATGACCACCTCCTCCGCCTTCCTCGATGCCTGCCGCGCCGCGATCGGCGCGGACCACGTGCTGAGCGACGCGCACGACACGGCGCCGTTCCTGACCGACTGGCGCAAGCGCTACCGCGGCACGGCCTGCGCGGTGCTGCGCCCCGGCAGCACCGACGAGGTGGCGGCGATCGTGAAACTGGCCGCCGAGCACCGCGTCGCGATCGTGCCGCAGGGCGGCAACACCGGCCTGGCCGGCGGCGCCACGCCCGACGACAGCGGCACCCAGGCGGTGCTGAGCCTGGCGCGCCTGAATCGCGTGCGCGAGCTCGATGCGCACAACAACACCATCACGGTGGAGGCCGGCGTGATCCTCGCCGAGGTGCAGGCGCGCGCGCAGGAAGCCGGGCGCCTGTTCGCGCTGAGCCTGGCCGCCGAAGGCAGCTGCACGATCGGCGGCAATCTCTCGACCAATGCCGGCGGCACCGCCGTGCTGCGCTACGGCAACACGCGCGAGCTGTGCCTGGGCCTGGAAGTGGTCACGCCGCAGGGCGAGATCTGGCACGGCCTGCGCGGCCTGCGCAAGGACAACACCGGCTACGACCTGCGCGATCTCTACATCGGCGCCGAGGGCACGCTGGGCATCATCACCGCCGCCGTGATGAAGCTGCATCCGCGCCCGGCCGCCCAGGTCACGGCGCTCGCCGCGCTCGAATCGCCGCATGCCGCGCTCGACTTCCTGGCACTGGCCCAGCGTTGCGCCGGCCCGCTGCTGACCGGCTTCGAGCTGATGTCCGATTTCTGCATGCGCCTGGTCGGCAAGCATTATCCGCAGTTGCGCTACCCGTTCTCGACCACCCATGCACAGACGGTCCTGCTCGAGCTGTCCGACAACGAGAGCGAGGAACACGCGCGCGCGCTGTTCGAATCGATGATGGCCGAGGCCTTCGACGCGGGGCTGGTGGTCGATGCGGTGGTGGCGGAAAACCTGGCGCAGTCGCGCGCGTTCTGGGACCTGCGCGAGCACATCCCGCTCGCGCAGGCCGACGAGGGGCTCAACATCAAGCACGACATCGCCGTGCCGATCTCCTCGATCGCGCGCTTCATCGACGAAACCGACGCGGCGATCCAGCAGGTCGCCCCGGGCGCGCGGATGGTCACCTTCGGCCACCTCGGCGACGGCAACCTGCACTACAACGTGCAGACGCCCGAGGGAGGCGACCCGAAGGCCTTCCTGGCCGAGTTCCAGAAGCCGATCAATCGCGTCGTCTACGACAACGTGCATCGTCACCACGGCACGATCAGCGCCGAGCACGGCATCGGGCAGTTGAAGATCGACGACGCGCAGCGCTACAAGTCGCCGGTCGAGATCGAGCTGATGAAGACGCTCAAGCGCGCGCTCGATCCGCACCAGTTGCTGAACCCGGGCAAGGTACTGCGCTGACCCGGCAGGCGGCGGCGCGGCGCGCGCAGCCGGACGCGCCCCGCCCTGCCCCCCCTCCCCCTCGATACCGCGACCGTCCCCAGGAGCCCCCATGTCGATCCGCGTGCGCGTGCTGTCCGACCTCCATCTCGAAGGCAATACCCCCGAGGCGATCCCGGGCGCGGCGGCCGACCTGGTGGTGCTGGCCGGCGATATCCACAATCACGCGGAAGGCCTGCGCTGGGCCGCCGAAACCTTCGACGCCGAGGTGCCGGTGATCTACGTGCCCGGCAACCACGAGTATTACGACGGCGATTTCGGCGCGCTCGAAGCCGCGATGCGCGACACGGCGCGCACGCTCGACCAGGTCCATTACCTCAATCGCGGCGTCTACCACGCGCCGGATGGACGCTTTCGCGTGCTCGGCACCACGCTCTGGACCGATTTCGAGCTATATGGCAGCGACCAGGCGCGCCGCGCCGAGGCGATGACCGCCTGCTCCCGCGCGATGTTCGACTTCAACGGCGCGATCCAGGTGGACTGGGCACCGGGCAGCGGCGCCGGCGAAGCAGGCGCCGCCCTCGCGACGCAAGCCTCGCGGGCGCTGACGCCCGCCGATACGCTGGACCTGCATCGCGCCTCGCGCGCCTGGCTGGCGGCGGAACTGGCCCGGCCCTGGGCCGGCGCGACCATCGTCGTCACCCATCACGCGCCCCATCGCGCCAGCCTGGCCGAGCGCTACGCGAACGAAATCGTTTCGGCCGGCTTCATTTCCGATCTGGAAAGCCTGGTCGCGCCGCCCGTCGATCTGTGGATCCACGGCCACACGCATACGTCCTTCGACTACACGGCGGCGAGCGGCACGCGCGTGGTCTGCAATCCGCGCGGCTATATCCGGCGCAGGACGGGCGAGCGCGAGAATCCGGCCTTTGCCTGGGACAAGGTGGTGACGCTGGAAGCCTGAGGGACGAAGCCGCGCCGTAAACGACAAACGGGCGTGCGAGAAGCACGCCCGTCTTTCCAATCCGGCAGGACCCTGCCGCCGCGACGCCGCTCAGGCCGACCGATTTTCCAGGCCGCCCGCCGCCGTCACAGCCTGAAACATCTTCGAACCGGTATCGCGCCCGGCTCAGTCGCGCGACGACCGACGCGCATCGAAGCGCTGCGCATCACGACGCACCCGAATCGGCACCAACTGGCGCTGCACCCGTTCGCGCAGCAGACCGCGCGCCGCGACGATACCTGCCCAGCCGATCACGGCCGCGAGACCCAACATCACCCAGTGCGCGTTCATTGCCTTTCTCCGTCAGTCAGTGCGTCGATTCGATGACTCAACAGTAGCAAACCCCGCGCGTTTCAAGCGTAAAAAAATGTTGCGTCACTGCAAAGAAACGTCAGGCCGACGTTCAGGCGCGCCCGCTCGGTTGTCGATGCTCCTCTCTATTCAGGTTTCGTGGGTGAATTGCTCGAGCGCGGTGATGTCGGCCTCGAGCGTGGCAGGCAGCGATTCGCGCATGAAATCGACCCAGGTGCGGATCTTGGCGTCGAGATACTGGCGCGAGGGATAAAGCGCGTAGATATTCATCACGTGCGAGCGGTATTCGGGCATCACGCGCACGAAATCGCCGTTGCGCAGGCCGGTGATCGCCGTATAGAGCGGCAGCACGCCAATGCCCATGCCCTCGCGGATCGCCACCGCCAGCGCCTCGGCGACATTCACGCTGAACGGCGGCGAGGCCACCGACAGGGTTTCGTTGCCGTCGGGCCCGAGCAGGGTCCATTCGTCCCACTGGAAACCCGGCGCCACCATGCCCATGCAGGTATGGGCGTCGAGATCGCTCGGCCGGCGCGGCACGCCGTGCCGCTCCAGGTAGTCGCGCGAGGCGCAGACCACGCTGAAGGTCTCGCCGAGCCGCTGCGACACCAGCCCCGAATCGGGCAACTCGCGGCCGAGCACGATCGACACGTCGAAACCCTCGTCGAGCAGGTCGGGCAGCCGCTGCGCCAGCGTCAGGTCCACCTGCACCTCCGGGTAGCGCTGCCGGTAGCGCGCCGCGAGCGGCACCGTGTAGTGCTGGCCCATGCTGGTCATGCAGTGCACCTTGAGCTTGCCCGAAGGCCGCGCATGCGCGTCGCTCGCCTCGGCCTCGGCCTGGTCGACATAGGCCAGGATCTGCTCGCAGCGCTGCAGGTAGCGCTCGCCGGCCTCGGTCAGCGCGATGCGCCGCGTGGTGCGATTCAGGAGGCGCGTGCGCAGGTGCGCTTCCAGGTCCGATACCGCCCGCGAGGCGTAGGCGGTCGTCGAATTGAGCTGCTGGGCGGCCGCGGTGAAACTGCCCGCATCGACCACGCGCATGAACACACGCATGTTCTGAAGCGTATCCATACTGATTCCCCCTTCAATGCGGGCAGATTGTTGCACAGAGCCGCGGCAATATTATCTCAAGATACGTAAAGATTCCTTGCACCCTTACCGGCTTATCCATCAATAAGCGAAAAAATATAATCGCTTCCGAATCATCTTTATCCGAACGGGAGAAAATCGTGCAGTCTCCGGCAACAAAAGGGACGCTCGCACTTGCGGTTCTTGCAATCTCATTAACAATGGCCGGATGCGCGAGCATGGGCAATGTTGCACCGCAAGCAACGCGCGTCGACCCCGCCACGCTGGACGCGGGCGCCGCGATCCGCGCAGCCAACCGCGACGCGGGCTGGCCCAGCGCCGACTGGTGGCGCGCCTATGGTGACCCGCAGCTCGACGGCTGGATCGCGGCCGCCCAGGCCGGCAATCCGTCGCTGGCCGCCGCGCAGGCGCGCGTGCGCCAGGCGCAGGCGGTGGCGCGCATCGCGCACGCCGACGAACTCCCGCAGCTCGACGGCGAATTGGCCCTGCAGCGCAAGCACTGGCCCGACGACTATTTCTACGGCCCCGGCACGCTCGCCAACACCAATAGCTGGAACAACAGCGGCACGCTGAACCTGTCCTACCACCTCGATCTCTGGGGCAAGGACAAGAACAACGCCGAGCGCGCGCTCGATTCGGCCCGCGCCCAGGCCGCCGACGAGCGCGCGGCGCGCCTCGAGCTGGAGGTCAACGTGGTGCGCGCCTATATCGACTTCGCGAAGAATTTCGCCCTGCTCGACATCGCGCAGCAGACCTACGACCGCCAGAACGAGCTGATCCAGCTCGCGCAGAAGCGCCTGCGCGCCGGCATCGGCACCCAGCTTGAACTGAGCCAGGCCGAATCGCCGCTGCCCGACTATTCGCGCCAGATCGACAGCTATCAGGAGGCGGTGCAGCTCGGCCGCCACCAGCTCGCTGCCCTGGCCGGCAAGGGCCCCGGCGCGGGCGATACCCTGACGCGCCCCAAGCTCGCGCTCGATACCCCGGCCAGCCTGCCCTCCGCGTTGCCCGCCGAACTGATCGGCCGGCGCCCCGACGTGGTGGCCGCGCGCTGGCTGGTCGACGCGCAGGCGCGCGGCATCGACGTGGCCAAGGCGCAGTTCTACCCGAATGTCGACCTGCTTGCCTCGCTGGGCGGCTTCGGCGTCGGCTCGGCCTTCGCCGGCTTCCTGCGCTCGATGAACGGCGGCTGGTCGGCGGGGCCCGCCATCACGCTGCCGATCTTCGAGGGCGGGCGCCTGCGCGCGCAGCTGGGCGCCGCCTCGGCCGGCTACGACGAGGCCGTGGACCAGTACAACCAGACGCTGGTCTCGGCGCTCAAGGATATCGCCGACGACGTGGTGCGGATCCGCTCGCTCGACACGCAGCGCGAGGACGCCGCCCGCTCGGTGGCGCTCACGCGCCGCACCTTCGATCTCTCGCACCAGGGTTTCAAGCGCGGGCTGACCGACTACGTGAATGTGCTGGTGGCGCAGTCGCAACTGCTGCGCGCACAGGAAAGCCAGACCCGCGTCGAGGCCGAGCGGCTCGCCGCGCATGCCTCGCTGATGGCCGCGCTCGGCGGCGGGCTCGAAGCCCCCGAGGACGCGCCGCGGGACGGCGCGGCCGCGCCCGGCAAGGCCGGCACACCGGCGGCCGGCGCTTCTCCGAACGGAGCGACGCAGCCGGCGCCGGCCAAGGCCGCTGCGTCGGCATCGGCGGCACCGATCTCGCTCCTGCCCCGGACCGCCAGCGATGCCCTAGCCTCGCCGGCCCCCTCCGCGGCCGCCCGACCTTCGGCCGCCTCGCCCGCGCCAGCCCCGGCCGTCAAGCTCACCCGCGCCGCGACCAGCGAATCGGGCCGCCCGACGCGCCGCCGGCAAGTCGCCGCGGGCGCCGCCCTGGCCGACACCGACCGCGCCGCCGTGCCGGCCGCCGAGTGAGGAAAGCCGCGATGTCCGCCCCCTCGTCCACTCCCGCCGCGGCGCCGCCGCCGGCCCGCTCGCCGTTAGCCGCGCTTGCCGCGACCTGCGCCGACTGGGCGCGCACCGACGGCAATGCCTGGCTCTACCTGTTCAAGGCACTGACGGCGGCCTTCCTGGCGATCGGCGTGTCGATGGTGCTCGACCTGCCCGCGCCGAAGACCGCGATGACCACCGTGTTCATCGTGATGCAGCCGCAAAGCGGCGCGGTGCTGGCCAAGAGCTTCTACCGCCTGACCGGCACCTTCGTCGGCCTGGCCGCCACCCTGACCTTCGTCGGCCTGTTCCCGCAGCAGCCCTGGCTGTTCCTGATCGCGGTCGCGCTGTGGGTGGCGATCTGCAACGCCGGCGCCGCGCGCAACCGCAACTTCCGCAGCTACGGCTTCCTGCTGGCCGGCTACACCGCCGCGCTGATCGGCCTGCCCGCCTCGCAGCAGCCCGACGGCGCCTTCATGTCGGCGCTCACGCGGGTGGCCGAGATCTGCGTCGGCATCGTCTCGGCGGGCCTGGTCAGCGCCCTGCTGTTCCCGCGCTACACCGGCGAGCAGATGCGCACCACAGTGCGCCGGCGCTTCTCGTCCTTCGTCGACTACGTGGCCTCGGCGCTGTCGGGCAAGCTCGACCGTGCCCACATCGAGAGTGTGCACACGCGCTTCGTGGCCGACGTGATCGGCTTCGAATCGGCGCGCAGCATGGCGGTGTTCGAGAACCACGAGTCGCGCATGCGCAACGGGCGCCTGGCGCGCCTGAACAGCGAGTTCATGACCGCCTCGAGCCGCTTCCACGCGCTGCACCAGCTGATGAACCGGCTGCGCGCGGCGCACGACACGGTGGTGATCGCGGCGCTGGAGCCCTACTACCGCGAGATCGCCCCGCTGCTCGAGCCCGAGGGCCAGCCGGTGCGCACCGCGGCCGACGCGGCGCGCATCGCCGAGCCGCTGCTGGCCTATCGCGACGCGCTGCCGCGCCGGATCCGCGCCACCCGCGCCGAGCTGGAGACGCGCCCCGATTTCCCGCTGCTCGACTTCGACACCGCCGCCGAGCTGCTCTACCGCTTCATCAGCGACGTGCACGCCTACGCCGCCACCTACGGGTCGCTGGCCAGCGAGACGCACGAGCGCGAGCGCTGGATCGAGCAGTTCGAGCCGAAGACCAACCTGACCGCCTCGCTGATCGCCGGCCTGCGCACCGCCGTGGTGATGCTGCTGCTGGGCTGGTTCTGGATCCACAGCGCCTGGCCCAGCGGCGTGATGCTGGTGCTCAACGCGGCGGCCGTGTGCGCGCTGGCCTCGGCCTCGCCGCGGCCGAGCGCGACCGCCATGCAGATGGGCATGGGCGCCTCGCTGGGGGTGGTGATGGGGACCCTGCTGATGTTCTTCGTCTACCCGCGCATCGACGGCTTCCCGATGCTGTGCGTGGCGCTGGCCCCGCTTCTGTCGATCGGCATCTGGCTGACGCTGCGACCGAAGACGGGCGCGCACGGCATGGGCTACCTGATCTTCTTCAGCTTCCTGGCGGGCCCCGACAACGTCACGCACTACGACCCGACCGACTTCCTCAACAACGGCCTGGCGATCGTGCTGTCGATGCTGGTCTCGGCGCTCGCCTTCGCGGTGCTGGTGCCGCCCAGCTCGCCCTGGCTCAAGCGCCGCCTGTTCGCCGACCTGCGCCGGCAGGTGGTGATGGCCTGCCAGGACCGCCTGGGCGGGCTGCGCACGCGCTTCGAGAGCGGCGCGCGCGACCTGATGTTCCAGGCCCACACGCTGTCGGCCGACCAGCCCGGCGTGCAGCGCGACGCGCTGCGCTGGATGTTCGCGGTGCTGGAGGTCGGCAACGCGATCATCGACCTGCGCCACGAGCTGGCGGCGCTGCCGAAGGACCCGCGCTACGCCGCCTCGATGCCCTGGCGCCAGGCGATCCGCGCGATGCGGCGCAGCGTCACCGCGCTGTTCGCGCGTCCCCGCCCGGCCCGCTTCGATGCCGCGCTGGCCGCCACCATCGACGCGATCGTCGCGACCCGGCAGGCGCTGGAGACCTTCGCGCCGCCCGCCGAGGAACGCCACCAGCTGCAACGCATCCTCAGTCACCTGCATTTCGTGCGCACCGCGCTGCTCGATCGCGAATCGCCGCTGGCGTCGCTCGACGGCGGCACGGCGCGCCCCACCCCGGGAAACCCGTCATGATGCCGCGTGAAATCGCCGTCTTCGACGCCTACATGCCGACCGTCGTGCTGATGTTCGTGCTAGGCGCCCTGCTCACCTGGATGGTCGACCGGCTGCTGGCCGCCACCGGCCTGTACCGCCTCGTCTGGCATCCCTCGCTGTTCCGCGCCAGCCTGCTGGTGTGCATCTGCGGCGGCCTGGGCCTTGCCGTCTATCGTTGAAATGAATCGAACCATGCTCCTCAGAAAACTCTTCGGCTTCGTCGCGACGGCCGTCATCCTCGTGATCGCGATCCTGATCGGCCACCGGCTGTGGGTCCACTACATGGACGAGCCCTGGACCCGCGACGGCCGGGTGCGCGCCGAGATCGTCAACGTCGCGCCCGACGTGTCGGGCGCGGTGGTCGAACTGCCGGTGCGCGACAACCAGTTCGTCCACAAGGGCGACCTGATCATGCAGATCGATCCTTCCCACTACGCGATCGCGGTCGAGCAGGCCAAGGCCGCGGTGGCCGCGCGCGCCGCCGAGCTGGCGATGCGCCGCGCCGATGCCGCGCGTCGCGCCGACCTGGACGCCGCCGTGGTCTCGCGCGAGAACCGCGAGAACGCCTCGCAGACCGCCTCGGGCGCCGCCGCCCAGTACCAGCAGGCGCTGGCCGCGCTGGACGCCGCCCAGTTGAACCTGGCGCGCACCCGGGTGGTCGCGCCGGTGGACGGCTACATCACCAACCTGAACGTGTTCCGCGGCGACTACGCCACCGCCGGCAACGCCAAGCTGGCGATCATCGACAGCCATTCGTTCTGGGTCTACGGCTACTTCGAGGAAACCAAGCTGCCGCGCGTGAAGCTGGGCGCGCCGGCCGAGATGCGGCTGATGAGCGGCGGCGTGCTGAAAGGCCACGTCGACAGCATCTCGCGCGGCATCTACGACCGCGACAACCCGCAGAGCCGCGACCTGGTGGCCGACGTCAACCCGACCTTCAACTGGGTACGGCTGGCCCAGCGCGTGCCGGTGCGCATCCATATCGACGAGGTGCCCGAGGGCCTGGTGCTGTCGGCCGGCACCACCTGCACGGTGATCGTCGACGAGGGCAAGGAGCGCACGGCCGCGACGCCGGCACCCGCCAAGTCCTGATCGCGTCGGTCGCCCGAACGGCGAGCGGCCGGCGCCCCAGAACGAAATCGGCCCGCGATGCGCCCTGCATCGCGGGCCGATCTTCATGGCGGAGACGACGCGCGCGGCGCCGCCCTCACGCTCAAGCCTGCGCGTTCACCCGGAAGTGCCCGACCAGCGCCTTGAGCGCCTGGGCCTGCTCGTCGAGCGAGCGCGCAGCGGCCGCGGCCTGCTCGACCAGGGCCGCGTTCTGCTGCGTGCCGTCGTCCATCTGCTCGACCGCGCGGCCGATCTCGTCGATGCCAGCGCTCTGCTCGGTGGAGGCCGCCGAGATCTCGCCGATGATGTCGGTCACGCGACGCACCGCGCGCACCACCTCCTCCATGGTGCGTCCCGCGTCGCTGGCGAGCTGCGCGCCGTTGGCGACGCGCTCGACCGAGGCGCCGATCAGCTGGCGGATCTCCTTGGCCGCGGTAGCCGAGCGCTGCGCCAGGGTGCGCACCTCGCTGGCCACCACCGAGAAGCCGCGCCCGTTCTCGCCCGCGCGGGCCGCCTCGACCGCCGCGTTGAGCGCCAGGATATTGGTCTGGAAGGCGATGCCCTCGATCGTGCCGATGATGTCGCGGATGCTCTTGGCGCTCTCGTCGATCTGGTTCATGGTCGCCACCACGCGGCCCACCACCTCGCCGCCCTGCTCGGCCACGTCCGAGGCGTTCTGCGCCAGCGCGCTGGCCTGCCGCGCGTTCTCGGCGTTCTGGTGGACCGTCGAGGTCAGCTGCGACATGCTCGACGAGGTGCGCTCCAGCGCCACCGCCTGCTGCTCGGTGCGCTGCGAGAGGTCGAGGTTGCCGGTCGAGATCTCGCCCGAGGCCGAGGCGATCGCCTCGGCACTGGCCGCGATCTCGCGCACCGTGCCGGCGAGCTGGCGCTGCATCTCGTCGAGCGCGTAGAGCACGCTGCCGCGGTCGCGCCTGGCCAGCCTGACCGGCTGGGTCAGGTCGCCGCTGGCGATGCCCGCGGCGATCGTCTTCGCGGTGGCGGGCTCGCCGCCGAGCTGCGCGCCGATCCGGCGCACCACCCAGGAGGCGATCAGGATCGCCAGCACGATCAGCGCGGCGGTCATCACGGCGATCATCGCCAGCGAGGCGTGGAAGCGCGCCGTCGAGGCATCTCGCGTCTGCCTGGCCGCCTCGCCGCGCGAGGCCACCAGCGCGTCGACCTGCTTCTCGAGCTTGCCGGTTTCCACCAGCAAGCCGACGTCCTGGGTGCCGACCTGCCAGTTCATCTGCGACAGGTCCAGCGGCTGCTGCTTGATCAGCGCCACGAAGTCGCGCAGGTGCGCGCTCCAGCCGGCGACCGACTTGGTGAAGGCATCGAGCATGGCGCGATCGCCGGCGTCGCTGTAGCCGTCGAGCGTCTTGAGGTCGCTGGTGATGCCGTTGAGGTCGCTCTCGATATCGCTGCCGAGGTCGTCGCGCTCCTTGGCGGTGGTCGCCGTGAGCAGCATCTTCTGCGCGCGGCTTGCGCGCAGCACGTGGCCGCGCACCGATTCGGCCGCATGGCTGGCCACGTGGCCCTGCTCGTAGACCGAGCGGATCGACTCGTCGAGCCGGCTGATCTGCCAGAGCGAGAACAGGCCGATCGCGAGCGTGCCGATCAACAGCACGGCGAAGGCGGCATACAGCGTCGCGCGCACCGACCATGCTCGCGACGGCTTGCCGCCGGCACGGCGCGTGGCGCGTCCGGCGCCGCCCGAGGCGGCCGGCAGCGCGGCGGCCGCCACCATGCCCTCGGTTGCCGGCCTGGCCCGCAGCGAAATTCCCATCATCGATTCCCCCGTACTTCTTTTGCTGCCGGAAACGTCGGCTCCGGCACTCACCGTACGGCCGCCCGCCGCGGATCTGCGGCACGGCCCACTCCGCGCGTGTGGTCACGGATAAGGGCTTGTCGGCAGCAATGATTTTTTTCTTGAGTCGGGATCGCACCCAGTTGTGCGCACGCGACGATCGTGCCCCGTAGGCCAATCGTCAGGAAACTCGCGACTTGTCCGAAGCCTCGATCGGTCTCGACCAAAACCTGGCCATTCATAGCCCAGTCGTGACCGAATCACGACAAAAGTTGGCCTGACAATTCGAGTGAGCCACTTTACACTCCGGTGACGCTATCCCGAATTCCAATGACGCTGCGGTCCCAGCACCGCCCCAACGCCGCTCACCATGCAAACCAGCCTCGACAACCGCCAGACGATATCCGCCGCGGCCGCCCCCGCGACGGCGCCGGCCCGCACCAACTACCCGGTGCTCGGCGCGATCAGCTTCTCGCACCTGCTCAACGACATGATCCAGTCGTTGATCCTCGCCATCTATCCGATGCTGAAGGCCAATTTCGCGCTGTCCTTCGCGCAGATCGGCCTGATCACGCTGACCTACCAGATCACCGCCTCGCTGCTGCAGCCGCTGATCGGCCTCTACACCGACAAGCGGCCGCTGCCGTTCTCGCTGCCGGTCGGGATGGGCTTCACGCTGTCGGGGCTGCTGCTGATGTCGGCCGCGCCCAGTTTCGGCGTGCTGCTGGTGGCCGCCGCGCTGGTCGGCTGCGGCTCCTCGGTGTTCCACCCGGAATCCTCGCGGGTGGCGCGCATGGCCTCGGGCGGCCGCCACGGTCTGGCCCAGTCGCTGTTCCAGGTGGGCGGCAATGCCGGTTCCTCGCTCGGGCCACTGCTGGCCGCGCTGGTGATCATCCCCCATGGCCAGCACAGCATCGCCTGGGTGTCGGTGGCCGCGCTGGTGGCGATCGTGGTGCTGGCCCAGATCGGCCGCTGGTACCAGCGCCAGCCCGCGCCGAGGAAGAAGTCGGCCGGCGAGCGCCATGCCACGCTGAGCCGCCGCCAGGTCTGGCTCGCGCTCGGCGTGCTGATGCTGCTGGTGTTCTCGAAGTACTTCTACCTGGCCAGCATCACCAGCTACTTCACCTTCTACCTGATCGACAAGTTCCACCTCGGCGTGCAGGCCGCGCAGCTGCACCTGTTCATCTTCCTCGCCGCGGTGGCGGCCGGCACCGTGATCGGCGGGCCGATCGGCGACCGCATCGGCCGCAAGTGGGTGATCTGGGTGTCGATCCTCGGCGTGGCGCCCTTCACGCTGGCCCTGCCGCACGCGAACCTGTTCTGGACCAGCGTGCTTAGCGTGATCATCGGCGTGGTGCTGGCCTCGGCCTTCTCGGCGATCATCGTCTATGCCCAGGAGCTGATCCCCGGCAAGGTGGGGATGGTGGCCGGCCTGTTCTTCGGCCTCGCCTTCGGCATGGGCGGCGTGGGCGCGGCCGTGCTCGGCGATATCGCCGATGCCACCAGCGTGGCCTTCGTCTACCAGATCTGCGCCTTCCTGCCGCTGATCGGCGTGCTGACGGTGTTCCTGCCCGACGTCGAGGGCAAGAAGGCAGCCAAGCAGCGCGCCGCCGCCTGAGCGCGCGGCGGGCGATGCCTCGCCCAAGACAAAACGCCCGGATCGTGACGATCCGGGCGTTTTTTCATGCCGTCGGCAAACGCGTCGCTCAGGCCGGCACGCCGTCCGCCGCGCTCGCGCTGCCCGCCGTGCTCGGCGCCGCCGCGCCGGCCAGCGCCAGCAGGAAGCGCTGCAGGATCCCCGAGGAATAGCTGCTGGCGATCTCGGTCAGGAAATTGGTGAACGAGGCGGTGGCGTGATCGTCGGCCGTGTCCGACACGGTGCGCACCACCGCGCAGGGCACGCCGTATTCGTGGCAGACCTGGGCCAGCGCCGCGCCCTCCATCTCGACGGCCAGCGCGTCGGGCAGCATCTCGCGCAAGGCGACCACTTCCGGCTCGCTCGACACGAAACGGTCGCCGCTGATGATTAGCCCCGCGTGCACGCGCGCCCCGCGCAGCCGGAAGCGTTCCTTGAGCGCCTCCCCCTGCTCGGCCACGAAGGCCTCGCAAGCCGCCTGTAGCGCGGCCGACAAGGCCGCGTCGGCCGCGAAGCGCGTGATGCCGAGCAGCGGCACCTCGTGGCGCGGGAAGATCGGCGAGGCATCGAGATCGTGCTGCATCAGCGCGCGCGCCACCACGATGTCGCCCACCGCGATCTCGCGCGCCACGCCGCCGGCCACGCCCGCGAACACCACGGCCCGCACGTTGAAGCGGTGGATCAGCGCGGTGGTGGTGGTGGCCGCCGCCACCTTGCCCACCCGCGCCAGCGTGACCACGCAGGGCACGCCGTGGGCGGTGCCGAGATGGTACTCGCGCTGGCCGAGCGTGACCGTCTCGACGGCGCCCTCGGCCTGCATCGCGGCGAGCAGGTCGCCGAGTTCCTGGGGCAGCGCGGCGAGGATGCCGAGCGGCCTTTTTCTATCGAATTGCATGATCATTCCACCGCCTGGAGTTTTGCCACCGCCAGCGCCAGCCATTTCTCGCCGTGCCGCTTGAAACGGACCTGGGCCTTCGCGTCCGCGCCTTCCCCCTCGAGGGCCGTCACCGTGCCCTCGCCGAACTTGGTATGGAACACCGGCTGGCCGACCTTGAAACCGCTGCCGCTCGCGCGCTGCGCGTTGGCGAAGGCCGGCAGCGGCGCCGACACGGCCGCGTCGACCACGCTCTCGCGCAAGCCGCCGCCATTGCCGCCGCCGGGCCGCGAGAACCAGTTGCGCCCCCAGCCGGCGTTGTCGGCGCGGCCGCCCCAGCGGCTGCCGGCCTCGACCTGCGGCGTCAGCCACTTCAGCACCTGCTGCGGCAGCTCGTCGAAGAAGCGCGAGCGGATGTTGTAGCGCGTCTGGCCATGCAGCATCCGGCTCTGCGCGAAGGACAGGTAGAGCCGCTCCTTGGCGCGCGTGATCGCCACGTACATCAGCCGGCGCTCCTCCTCCAGGCCGTCCGATTCGAGCGCGCTGTTCTCGTGCGGGAACAGGCCCTCTTCCAGCCCGGTAATGAACACCGCCGCGAATTCGAGCCCCTTGGCGGCGTGCACCGTCATCAGCTGCACGGCATCCTGGCCGGCCTGGGCCTGGTTGTCGCCGGCCTCCAGCGAGGCATGCGAGAGGAAGCCGGCCAGCGGCGTCATGGTGTCGGGGTTCTGGGCCGGGTCGCCCAGCTCGGCCGGCGCCAGCACCTCATCGGCGCCGCCGTCCAGCGTGATCTCGGGCGCCGCGATCGCGCCGGGGCGCAGCGGGATCGAGCGCGCCGGCGTATCGAGCCCGTAGCCTTCCTCGCTGACGAAGGCGGTGGCCGCGTTGACCAGTTCCTGCAGGTTCTCCAGGCGGTCCTGCCCTTCGCGCTCGCCCTGGTAGAAATCGGCCAGGCCGCTGGCGCGCACCACGTATTCGACGGTTTCCGGCAGGCTCATCTGCGCGGTCTCGGCGCGCATCTTCGCGATCAGGTTGGCGAAGGTGCCCAGGCTGGTGCCGGCCTTGCCCGTCACGTAGGGAATCGCCGCCGCCATCGCGCAGTTGTAGAGGCGCGCGGCGTCGGCCAGTTGCTCGATCGAGCGCGCGCCGATCCCGCGCGTGGGGAAGTTGACCACTCGCGCGAAGGCGGTGTCGTCGCTCGGATTGTCGATCAGGCGCAGGTAGGCCAGCGCGTGCTTGATTTCCTGGCGCTCGAAGAAGCGCAGGCCGCCATAGACGCGATAGGCAATCCCCGCCGTCATCAGGGTGTGCTCGATCGCGCGCGACTGCGCGTTGCTGCGATAGAGCACCGCCACCTCGCTGCGCGCCATGCCGCCGTTGATCAGCGAGCGAATCTCCTCGACGATCCAGCCCGCTTCCTGCGAATCGGTGGCCGCCTCGTAGACGCGCACCGGCTCGCCGTGCCCCGCGTCGGTGCGCAGGTTCTTGCCGAGCCGATGCGAATTGTGCGAGATCAGGTGGTTGGCCGCATCGAGGATGTTGCCGTGCGAGCGGTAGTTCTGCTCCAGCTTGATCAGGTTGCGCACCCGGAACTCGTCCTCGAAGTCGCGCATGTTGCCGACGTTCGCGCCGCGAAAGGCGTAGATCGACTGGTCGTCGTCGCCCACCGCGAAGATCGCGTTCTGGCCGCCCGCCAGCAGCTTGAGCCAGGCGTACTGCAGCTTGTTCGTATCCTGGAACTCGTCGACCAGGATGTGTCGGAAGCGCGCCTGGTAATGCGCGCGCAGCGGCGCGTTCAGGCTCAGCAGCTCGTAGCAGCGCAGCAGCAGCTCGGGGAAGTCGACCACGCCCTCGCGCTGGCATTGCTGGTCGTAGGCCTGGTAGAGCTCGACGAACATCCGGTTGAAGTTGTCGGTGGCGTCCACCTTGTCCGGGCGCAGGCCTTGCTCCTTGGCATTGTTGATGAAGTACTGGACGTTCTTCGACGGGTACTTCTCGTCGTCGATGTTCGAGGCCTTCATCAGGCGCTTGATCGCCGAGAGCTGGTCGGCCGTGTCGAGGATCTGGAAGGTCTGCGGCAGGCCGGCGTCGCGATAGTGCGCGCGCAGCATGCGGTTGCAGAGGCCGTGGAAGGTGCCGATCCACATGCCGCGCGTGTCGATCGGCATCATCGCCGACAGGCGCGAGAGCATCTCGCGCGCGGCCTTGTTGGTGAAGGTCACGGCCAGCACGGTGGGCGGCGAGGCGAAACCCTGCTGGATCAGCCAGGCGATCCGCGTGATCAGCACGCGCGTCTTGCCGCTGCCCGCACCAGCGAGGATCAGCGCCGGCTCGTTCGGCAGCGTGACGGCAGCGTATTGTTCGGGGTTCAGGTTGGCGAGCAGATCGGGCATGAAGAAGCGGGTATCGAGCGGGACGGAAGAAGGGAGGTGAAGCGCCAGGGCCGCCATTATAGAACGGTCGCGCCGGCACGATCGGGCCGCCGCGGCGAGCGGTTCGCGGGCCGCCGGGCCGCGCCCGATCCGGGCACGAGCCAGGCACCATCCAGGCACGACCCGGGCCCGGCGCGAGCTCGCAATCGACCCCGCGATCGCCCCTGCAAGCAGGCCCCTCGACCCGCCCCGCCACCGCCGCGCGCGCCCGGCCCGACGCCGCGCCGGCCCCGGCGCGATGCGCATCCATTTATAATTGCCGGTTTCCGCATCAATCACGCATTCTTTCAGGCATTTCCGACCATGAGCGACAGCACGCTGGCGAAGAGTTTCGAGCCCCAGACCATCGAATCCCATTGGGGGCCGGAGTGGGAAAAGCGCGGCTACGCCGCCCCGAAGATCGATCCGGCCAAGCCGGATTTCGCGATCCAGCTCCCGCCGCCGAACGTCACCGGCACGCTGCACATGGGGCACGCGTTCAACCAGACCATCATGGACGGCCTGACGCGCTACCACCGCATGCGCGGCGACAACACGCTGTGGGTGCCCGGCACCGACCACGCCGGCATCGCCACGCAGATCGTGGTGGAGCGCCAGCTCGACGCGCAGAAGATCTCGCGCCACGACCTGGGCCGCGAGAAGTTCGTCGAGCGCGTCTGGGAGTGGAAGGAGAAATCGGGCTCGACGATCACCGGCCAGGTGCGCCGGCTCGGCGCCTCCACCGACTGGAGCCGCGAATACTTCACGATGGACGACAAGCTCTCGAGCGTGGTGCGCGAGGTGTTCGTGCAGCTCTACGAGCAAGGCCTGATCTATCGCGGCAAGCGCCTGGTCAACTGGGACCCGGTGCTGATGACGGCCGTCTCCGACCTGGAGGTGGTGAGCGAAGAAGAGGACGGCAGCCTCTGGCACATCAACTACCCGCTGGTCTCGGGCGAGGGCCACCTGACGGTGGCCACCACGCGCCCGGAAACCATGCTCGGCGACGTCGCCGTGATGGTGCACCCGGAAGACGAGCGCTATCGCCACCTGATCGGCCAGTCGGTGCGCCTGCCGCTGTCGAACCGCGAGATCCCGATCATCGCCGACGACTACGTCGATCGCGAGTTCGGCACCGGCGTGGTCAAGGTCACGCCCGCGCACGACCTCAACGACTACCAGGTCGGCCAGCGCCACCAGTTGCCGCAGATCGAGATCCTCACGCTCGACGCGAAGATCAACGACAACGCGCCCGAGGCCTATCGCGGCCTGGACCGCTTCGAGGCGCGCAAGCGCGTGGTGGCCGACCTGGAAGCGGCCGGCGCGCTCGACTCGGTCAAGCCGCACAAGCTGATGGTGCCGCGCGGCGACCGCACCGGCGTGGTGATCGAGCCGATGCTGACCGACCAGTGGTTCGTGGCGATGACCAAGCCGGCGCCGGAAGGCAGCTTCCACCCGGGCAAGTCGATCACCGAGGTGTCGCTCGAGGTGGTGCGCGACGGCCAGATCAAGTTCGTGCCGGAGAACTGGACCACCACCTACTACCAGTGGCTGGAAAACATCCAGGACTGGTGCATCTCGCGTCAGCTCTGGTGGGGCCACCAGATCCCGGCCTGGTACGGCGAGAACGGCGAGATCTTCGTCGCCCGCGACGAGGCCGGCGCGCGCGCCAAGGCCGACGCGGCCGGCTACGCCGGCGCGCTCAAGCGCGACGAGGACGTGCTCGACACCTGGTTCTCCTCGGCCCTGGTGCCGTTCTCCTCGCTCGGCTGGCCCAGCGAGACGCCCGAGCTGAAGCACTTCCTGCCCTCCTCGGTGCTGGTCAGCGGCTTCGACATCATTTTCTTCTGGGTCGCCCGGATGGTCATGATGACGACGCATTTCACCGGCAAGGTGCCGTTCCACACCGTCTACATGCATGGGCTGGTGCGTGACGCGGAAGGCCAGAAGATGTCGAAGAGCAAGGGCAACACGCTCGACCCGATCGACATCATCGACGGCATCGGCCTGGAGGAGTTGGTCGCCAAGCGCACCACGGGCCTGATGAACCCGAAGCAGGCGGCCTCGATCGAGAAGAAGACGCGCAAGGAATTCGCCGACGGCATCCCCGCCTTCGGCACCGACGCGCTGCGCTTCACGATGGCCTCGATGGCCACGCTCGGGCGCAACGTCAACTTCGACCTGGCGCGCTGCGAGGGCTACCGCAACTTCTGCAACAAGCTCTGGAACGCCACGCGCTTCGTGCTGATGAACTGCGAGGGCCACGATTGCGGCACCGCCAAGCCGGAGCTTTGCGGCGCCGGCGACTGCGGCCCCGGCGGCTACCTGGACTTCTCGGCGGCCGACCGCTGGATCGTCTCGCTGCTGCAACGCGTGGAAGCCGACATCGCCAAGGGCTTCGACGACTACCGCTTCGACAACATCGCCAACAGCATCTACAAGTTCGTCTGGGACGAGTACTGCGACTGGTACGTCGAGCTGGCCAAGGTGCAGATCCAGAACGGCACGCCCGAGCAGCAGCGCGCCACGCGGCGCACCCTGCTGCGCGTGCTGGAGACGGTGCTGCGCCTGGCGCACCCGGTGATCCCGTTCATCACCGAGGCGCTCTGGCAGAAGGTCGCGCCGCTGGCGGGCCGCTACCCGGCCGGCGCGGCCGAGGGCGAGGCCTCGCTGATGGTGCAGGCCTACCCGGTGGCGGACCTCGCCAAGCTCGACGAGCAATCCGAGCAATGGGCGCTCGAGCTGAAGGCGGTGGTCGACGCCTGCCGCAACCTGCGCGGCGAGATGAACCTGTCGCCGGCCACCCGCGTGCCGCTGCTGGCCACCGGCGAACTGGAGCGCCTCACCAGCTTCGCGCCCTACCTGAAGGCGCTGGCGCGCCTGTCGGACGTCACCATCGTGGCCGACGAGGCCGCGCTCGACAGCGAGGCGCAGGGCGCGCCGATCGCCATCGTCGGCGCGAACAAGCTGGTGCTGAAGGTCGAGATCGACGTGAAGGCCGAACGCGAGCGCCTGTCGAAGGAAGTCGCGCGGCTCGAGAACGAGATCCGCAAGTGCGAGGCCAAGCTCGGCAACGAGGCCTTCGTGGCCAAGGCCCCGCCGGCGGTGGTCGAACAGGAGCAGAAGCGGATCGCCGAATTCCGCGGCACGCTCGACAAGCTGGCCGCGCAGTTGGCCCGTTTGCCGGCATAAGAGGACGTTTTCCGGCCATTTGCAGGCGCAATGGCCGGCGTAACAAAGGGTAAGCTCGCTTGCACGGACCGTGCCAGCCCAATCACCATGGGCGGCACGAATGAATCAATCCAAGGATGAAAGGTCGATCACATGCTGAAAGTCACTAAGGCGGTATTTCCGGTTGCCGGTCTCGGCACCCGCTTCCTGCCGGCGACGAAGGCAAGCCCGAAAGAAATGCTGCCCGTCGTCGACAAGCCCTTGATCCAGTATGCCGTCGAGGAGGCGATCGCGGCCGGCATCACCGAGATGATCTTCGTCACCGGGCGCAGCAAGCGCGCCATCGAGGATCACTTCGACAAGTCCTACGAAGTCGAGGCCGAACTCGAGGCACGCGGCAAGGAGAAGCTGCTCGAGCTGGTGCGCAGCATCAAGCCCGCCAATGTCGACTGCTTCTACGTGCGCCAGCCCGAGGCGCTCGGCCTCGGCCACGCCGTGCTCTGCGCCGAGAAGCTGGTCGGCGACAATCCCTTCGCCGTGATCCTTGCCGACGATCTGCTCGACGGGCAGCCGCCCGTCATGAAGCAGATGGTCGATACCTTCGACCACTACCACAGCTCGATCATCGGCGTGGAGGAGATCCCCGCCTCGGACACCAAGTCCTACGGGATCGTCGACGGCAAGGAGTGGGAGGAGTCGATCGTCAAGCTCTCGGGCATCGTCGAGAAGCCGGCGCCCGAGGATGCGCCCTCGAACCTCGGCGTGGTCGGCCGCTACATCCTGAAGCCGCGCATCTTCGAGCACCTGCGCGCGATCAAGCCCGGCGCCGGCGGCGAGATCCAGCTGACCGACGCGATCCAGGCCCTGCTGGCCGACGAACAGGTGCTGGCCTACAAGTACGAAGGCACGCGCTTCGACTGCGGCAGCAAGCTCGGCTACCTGAAGGCGACCGTCGAGTTCGCGCTGCGCCACCCGGAAGTGCGCGACGAGTTCGAGCAGTATCTGCGCGAACGCGGCACCTCGCAGTCGGTGTAATCAATCGGGGCTCGCGCCCTGCCCGCTCCACCGGCGGGAATCCAAAAAGCGCCGCTTCATGCGGCGCTTTTTGCTGTGCCGGCGCATTGGCCCGGCTCGCTGGCTACTTCGGCTCGGCGGGTTTCACCGATACCACCCCCGGCATGCCGCCCGCCGCATCCGGCCGGGTCCGCACCAGCCAGCCGGTGCCGCCCTGGTAAGGCAGCTTCGCCAGCGCGCTGCGCACCAGGTTCGGCATCGCCGCGAGCGGATCGGCCTGCCGGTCGCGCGAGGATGCCGTGACCTGGTAGGCCGTCTCGCCGTTGCGCGAGTCGACGAAACGCAGCGTCAGCAGGTGCCGGTAGACCGGCCCCGCGAACGGCAAGGCGAGCGGCGCGGAGCCGTCCACGCGCACGCCCGGCGACGCGGCGCCCGACGTGGCGGACGCGCCCGACGCGGCGCCCGCGCCGAGCGCGAGCGCGCCCGGCTGGGTGGCATAGGCGATCGCCAGCCGGTAGGGCGCGCCGTCCGGCTGCTCGTGATAACCCTGCCGGGCCAGCTCGTCGCGCACCAGCGATTCGACGCGCCGGTATTGCCGCGTCGCGTCGTCGTCCTGGCCGTCGCCGTCCTGCGACTCGGTGCGCGCGAACGCGTAGTTCCGGGCATCCGCGCCGAAACCGGCCGCCCGGCCCGCGACACTCACGCCCGTGGTCGGCGCCGCGCAACCGCCCAGCAGCGCCAGCGCGAGGGCGATGGCGGCCCCTGTCCCGATCGTCTTCATGAGAACTCTCCCCTGCATGCCGTTGTCCGGCGAATTCAGTCCCGCGCGCCTGGCACGGACGCACGAGCCTGCGATTGATAGGGTCCCGCTCAGGCCGCGGGCTCGTCCAGGCGCGGCAGCGTGATCGAGATCGCGGTGCCGGCGCCGACCGCGCTGTCCACCGCGATGCTGCCGCCATGCCGCGTCACCACGGTCTTCACGAACACCATGCCGAGCCCGGTGCCGCTCACCTCCGGGCGCTCGCTGGCATGGAAGCGCCGGAACCGCTCGAACAAATGCGCCTGGTCCTCGGGCGCGATCCCGTAACCCTGGTCGCGGATCGTGCAGGTCACGCGCGGCGGCCCCTCCTCGGTGGCGAAGCTACAGCTGATCAGCGTATCGGCCGGGCTGTACTTGACCGCGTTGTTCAGCAGGTTCACCAGCGCGCGCGCCATCAGCGAGCGATCCGCGCCGATCCAGTAGGGCTCGCCGCCGAGCGCCGTGTCGATGCGGATGCGCTTGGCCTGCGCCTGCGGCCAGACCTCGTCGCTGGCGTCGATCAGCAGGTCGGCGAAGCTGGCCGTGTCGATCCGGTAGGTCTGCGATTCGGCGCGCGCGAGCTGGACGAATTCGTCGGCCAGCGTCAGCGCGCGCTGCGCGTGCCGCTCGATGCGGCCGAACAGCTCGCGCTGCGGCGCCGAGGCATCGCCGCGCTGGCGCTCGATCTGCACCAGCGCGAGGATCGAGGCCTGCGGCGAGCGCATGTCGTGCGACAGCAGGTGCAGCGCCTCCTCGCGCTGGCGCTCCGCCGCGTGCAGCGCCGTGACGTCGACCAGGCCCGCGATCCAGCCGATCGCGCGGCCCTCGGCATTGGTGCACGGCGCGTAGCGTAGCAGATGGTCGAGCCCGTCGGCATCGCGCACTTCCAGGCCGCTGACCAGCAGCGCCGGCGCCTCGCCGCGGGTCGGATCGAGCGCGGCCGGCCAGGCCGCGCGCAGCTCCGGCTCGCGCTCGGGATGCGCCACCGTCTTGACGAATTCGAGCGCGCCGAGCGCCCCCTGCAGCGAGCGCCCCTCCGGCGCGTTGACGCCGACCCGCGCGCAATAGCGCTTGGCCGCGTGGTTGGCGATCAGCACCGTGCCCTTCACGTCGGTCACGAAGATCGGCTCGGGCATGCTGTCCAGGCTGTCCCACACGAAGCGCTTCATGTCCTGCACGCGGCGCGCGGCCTGCGCCATCAGGTTCATCTGCCGCTCCAGCACGTCGCCGCCGAACTCGGCGCGCTGGGCCGGATCGCGCGGCGCCTCGGGCAGCAGGTGCGGCTCGGCGGCGAGCCGCTCGAGCTCGCCGCGCAGGTAGGTCATGGTCATCTCCAGCCGCCGCCAGTTCCACAGCAGGTAGACCACGATCAGGCCGAGGATGGCGGGCGCGGGCGAACCCCAGCAGCGCCCGCCGAACAGCAGCGCGGCGCTGCCGGCCACCGCCAGCACGGTCAGCGAGGCCGCCAGCAGCAGCGCGCGCAGCGGCGAGAGCAGCAGGATGCCGGTCAGCAGCGCGGCCAGCACCGGCAGCGAGGCGAGCAGCAGCCAGCCCGGCGAGGCCAGCGTGATGGCGCGGCCGGTCAGCAGCATGTCGAGCACGCTGGCATGCAGGTAGACGCCCGGCAGGGTGCCGAAGTCGCCCGAGATCGGCGTGGCGAAGCGATCGTAGAGACCCGCGGCGGTCACCCCGACCACCACGATCTTGCCGCGCAGCGCCGCCTCGGGCACCTTGCCGGCCAGCACGTCGGACAGCGAATAGGCCGGGTAGTCGAGCGTCGAGCGGCTGAACGGGATCAGGTAGCGCCCGGGCGCGGGCAAGGCCGCCTTCACCAGGCGCGACACGACCGCCGAGGCGAAGGCGGCCGGCGCTGCGGCGGCCGGGGAAGTCGAGGCGGTGGAGGCCGAAGTCGAAGCGGTCGAGGCGGTCGAAGCGGCGATCGACGATGCCGCCGAGGCCGCCGAAGCCGCGTCGAGCGCGCCCTGCCCTGCCCCGCCCGCCGGCGCATCCAGCGCGCGCGCCACCGACAGCATCAGTTGCGGCCAGTCGTGCCGGCCGTCGCTCTCGGCAAGCGCCACGCTGCGCACGATGCCGTCCGGATCGACCTCGAAATTGATATGACCAGTGCCGGCCAGCCGCGCGGCCAGCTCGGGCACGGGCGGGCTCACCTCGCGCGTGCCGTCGGCGGCCTCGGGGCTCAGCAGCACCGGCAGCCAGGCGGGCACGCGGGCGAGCGCCTGGCCGAGTTCGGCATCGTCGGGGGAAGCTTCGATGAACAGCACGTCGTAGACCACCGCGGCCGGCCGCGCGCGCGCCAGCTCGTCGAGCAGGCGCGCATGGACGCTGCGCGGCCAGGGCCAGCGGCCGAGCCGGTCGACGCTGGCGTTGTCGATCTGCACCACCACGATGTCGGGATCGAGCGCGAGATGGCGCACGCCGAGCAGATGGTCGTAGATCAGGCGATCGACGCTCGCGGTGGCCTGCCAGAACACGCCTGCGCAGATCGCCGCCACGCCCAGGCAGCCGATCGCGAGCCACTCGACCAGGAAGCGCCGGCCGAGTGGCCGGCGCCGCCGGGAGCCGGATTCAGGCTTCATCGGCGGGCGTCAGCGCGCGAGCGTGAAGCTGCTGACGGCGCCAGCCTTGTCGTAGAACCGGCCGTTCGAGAACTGCTCGGCGATCACGCGCCAGTAGTAGTCGCCGGGCGGCAGGTGCGAGAGCACCAGCCGCGTGTCGGTCAGGCCCGGCTGGTCGACGATCGGGTTCGACAGGTCGCGCGCGGCCGACAGCACGAAGCGGTAATGGGTGGCCGCCTCGCCCTGCGCGCCGCTCGGCATCCAGCGGAACGCGTAACCGCCCGCGGCCGGCCCGGCCTCGCTGCGCAGGCCGAAGCGGCGGCGCTCGAAGCCGTAGGTGCGCGGCTGGCCTTCCAGGCCGTTCGCGTCGATCGCGGCGATGCGCACGAAATAGCTGTCGTCGGGCAGCGCATCGAAGCTCGCGCGCGGCGTGTCGACTCGCGTCTCGCGGATCAGGTCGAGGAAGCCCGCATCGCTGGCGAGTTCCACGTGCCAACTGCGCGCGCCCTCCTGCGGCACCAGCTCGAAGCTCACCTGCGCCTCGTCCTGCACGCGGCCCGGCTTGACCAGGCTCGGCGGCGCCAGCAACGGCACCGGCGCGCCCACCTGCCCGTCGGCGCCCGCCACGCTGCCGAAGTTGGCCTGCACCAGGGTCGCGTCGGCGCGGCTACGCCCCGGCGCGACGCCGACCGTGCCGTCCAGCACCTCGACGCGCGTCAGCGCCTGCCCGTCGGCATCGTAGTTGACGCGAAAGCGGGTGCCGCGCACGCCGGCCACCACCGAGGGCGAGCGGATCTGGAAGCGGTCGTCCGGCTTCTTCATGTGGCTCACGTCGCTGTCGACCGAGCCGCGCCTGAGGTCGATCACGCGCTCCAGGGTGCCGGTCAGCACGGTGCGGCGCAGCGCGGCCACGTCGATCTGGCTGCCCGGCGGCAGGCTCAGGTGCGTGCCGTCGGCCAGCTCCAGCGTGACGAAGCCGTCGGTGCCGGTGCGCAGGCGATCGCCCTCGCCGAGCGTGGCATTCGGCGTGAGCGCCACGAACGCGGCATCGCGCCCGGCGCGCTCGACCGTGCCGTGGCTGGCGACCACGCGCGCGGTCAGCGGCTCCTTGCGCAGGCGCGCGGCCGGCAGGCGGATCTCGATGCCGCGCTGCAGGCGCTTGGGCGCCGGCACGCCGTTCATCTTCGCCACCAGGCGCCAGTCGTCGGCGCCCTGCAGATACTGCCGCGAAATCTCGTAGAGCGTGTCGCCGTCGCGCGTCACATAGGTGACGATGCCGCCCGCGACGCGTTCCGACGAGGGCCGCGTCATGCTCGCCAGCGAGGGGGCCGAGGCGGCCTGCGCCCAGGCGCTGCCCGTGCCGACCCAACCGCCGGCGGCGAGCGCCAGGCAGGCGGCCGCGATCGCGCGGCGCAGGCCGCGCGGGTAACCCGGCGCGGCGCTCACTCGGCGGCCCCTTGCGGCAGCCGCTCGAGGCGATAGCCGTAGCCGTAGATCGGCGCGAGCCGGTAGCCGTTCTCGGGCCGCAGCGCGAGCTTGGTGCGCAGCATCGAGATATGCGTGTCCATGGTCCGCGAGGGGATGTCGGTCGCCTGCTTCCAGACCAGGTCGAGGATGTGCGCGCGAGAGAGCGGCTGGTCGACGTGCTGGAACAGCAGCAGCGCGAGATCGAATTCCTTCTGCGTGAGACTGACCGCCTGGTCGCCGACGAAGGCCTGCTTCAGGTTGGTGTCGAAGCGGTAGCTGTCGAATTCACGCATCACCGAATCGGTGTTGGCGGGATAGGCGCGGCGCAGCAGCGAGCCGATGCGCGCGCGCAGGATCGGCGCCGATACCGGCTTGACCACGTAGTCGTCGGCGCCCGCGTTGAGGATCTCGGTGATGCCGGCCTCGTCGTCGCGGCTGGTCATGAAGATGATCGGCAGGCGATGTTCGGTCTGGTTCTCGCGCACCCACTTCATCAACTCTTCGCCCGACAGGTCGGGCACGTTCCAGTCGAGCACCAGCAGGTCGAAGGTCTCGCGCTGCAGGCGCTTCTTGAGCACCTTGCCTTCGCTGAACGCATAACACGTGTGACCAACCGCCGTCAGCGTCTGGCTGACGAAGTCCGTCTGCGCCTCGTCGTCGTCCAATACAGCAATTCTCATAACACCCCGCAATGCGGCGACGGCAGGAAGCCGTCCCGCGTTCCACGCCCGATCGCGCGTGCCCGGTGCCGGCCCGTGGCCTCGGGCCGGCAGGCATCGCCGCGCTGGCGGCGCTCCGGACGCTATTGTGTCCGGAGCGCCGCTTTTCTCAAAATCGGGTCGCCTACTACCCAAGGGACCGCGAGCGGGGCTGGCATCGGCACCCGCCGCGACCGCCGCCGCCCGACCGTCGAACGGCCGGGCGAACGTCTTTCAGATCGATCCGGGCGACAGGCGCCGCGCCTTGTCACCGCCGGAAGACGAGCCCGCATCCCGCGGGTCTCGCGATTCAGGTCCGGCGTCGGTTTGCGCCGCCGCGCGGCGACCGCCGTCCTGCCGGCCGTCGCCGCGACCGGCATCGTCGCCGGCCTCGTCCTGCACCTGCCGCGCGAGCGCGGCATGCAATTGCCCGCGCACATGCTCCCATGCGGTGCGCGCATAGTCGGGCTGCTCGGCGGCCCAGGCCTGCGCCAGGTCGAACACCCGCGCGAGGGTCGGCGCGCAGCGCGTGAGCTCCGCCTGCGGCGTGCCGAGCGTGTCGCGCAGCCATTCGGCCAGCCACGGCATGTCGGCCGCGCAGGCATCCGCATAGGCTTCGAGCGCGGCGCGCGCGTGAGGATCGCGCGCCGGGTCGAGCTCGACGCGCTGCATCGCCCGCGCGCGCTCGCGCGCCTTGCCGCGCGAAGCGAACGGTATCCGGACCGTTCCGGGCCTCAAGAACATGATTTCTCCCTGGTGCGGCCGATGCCCATTCGCGTCGCGGCGAAATACGATACCGCCCCGCGACAAAATGCGCACGCCTGCCGTTGCAGCGCAGTATAAGGAGCACCCGGGCGACTGTCGTTTAAGAATTGTCAGATCGTAAATAATCGATGATAAAAAGCCGGTGATTCGATTCGATTCTTTGAAGATGTCTCGAATACTGCCTGCATTTTAGGCATTTCGGCCGATTTTCTACCTCACCGCGCTGGCCGCGATCGCGTGCCCGGCGCGACATCCGGGCGGGCATCCGCCATTTTGTTTCAGCGCGAATCGTCAAGCCGGGCTCGACAATCGTCAATTCGTCGAGGTGAGGAAAGGTGAAATCGGCGAGCCTGGGCGCGCCGGCGTTTTGAAAACCGTCGGCGGCCGGATCGGGAGCCTGCCGATAAAGCCGCTCGCCTGCTGTGTCGATTTGTCGTTTTCCTGTACGGATTTTGTATAAAACGCGAATCGGCCATGCCGGGCGTGCGACGCGCGTCCGGCACCCCGTCCTCAGGCCAGCGTGGCGGCGAACGCCTCGAGCTGGCTGATCACCGTGTTCCAGCCGTCGAAGAAACCGAGCTGCTCGTGCTGCTCGCGCGCCGCCTCATCCAGGTGCATGACGCGGGCCGTGTAGCGGCAGCCAGCGGGATCGTCTTCCATGTCGATCACGGCCGTGAAGCCGAGCCACGGCTTGGCGGGCCGCCAGCCCGCCGTCAGCAGCGAGCTGAACACCAGGCGCGCCTGCGGCACCACCTCGAGGAAGCTGCCGGGATTGTCGCTCACGCCGCCGTCGGGGCCGCGCATGGTGGTATGGAAGGCGCCGCCGGGGCGCAGGTCGAAGGCGACCACCTCGGTGGTCCAGGGTGTCGGGCACCACCACTGAGCGAGCAGCGCGGGTTCGCTCCAGGCTCGCCACAAGGCCGCGCGCGGCGCGCGCAGCACCCGGCTGATGACGAGGTCGCGGGAATCAATCGGTGCGGCGGCGGGCTTTGACATGGGCTTGCTCCTCCTGGTGTAGTCGTTCGACGAAGGCCACCATCCGGTCCGAGCGCGCCTCCCACATCGCGCGCTTCTCGGCCAGCCACTGCTCGGCCTGGGCGAGCCGCGCCGGCACCAGCTCGCAGCGGCGCGTGCGGCCGCTCTTGCTGCTGCGCACCAGCCCCGAGCGCTCCAGCACCCCGAGGTGCTTCATGAACGAGGGCAAGGCCATCTCGAAGGGCTCGGCCAGCACCGAAACCGTCTGCGCGCCGTCCGCCAGCGCGCGCACGATCGCGCAGCGCGTGGGATCGGCCAGCGCCTGGAACAGCTCGCTGATCGAAGCCGGCCGCGAGGCGGGAACGGAAGCCGGCTGAGATGCCGAATAGTTAGCCATGCGGCTAAGTATAAGCGCTCGATATCGAAACGAAAGGCCGCCGGCGAAAAAAATGCCGCCGGGGCCAGGAGCCCGGGCGGCATGCCGACACGACCGGCCGAAGCCGGCCCATGTCGCGTGTTCAGCGGCGGCGCATCAGGAAGGTGAAGATCTTGTCGTGCACCGACGATTCGACGATTTCGTTACCGGTCTGCTTGGCGAACGCGGCGAAATCGCGTTGCGAACCGGGATCGGTCGCGAGGACCTTGAGAACCTGGCCGCTCTCCATGTCGGCGAGCGCCTTTTTCGCGCGCAGGATCGGCAGCGGGCAGTTGAGCCCGCGCGCATCCACTTCCTTGTGAACTTCCATCGGCTTTCGACCTTCGAGTGACGCGCCGGCAAGGCGCGGAGTGAAGGCGAGATTTTACCGCAGGCGGCCCGCTCGCGTGGGCAGGCATGAACGGCGGAGTCGGCGGCTGGCAAGCTGCCAAGCCGCCGCCCCGCCCGCCCACCTCCACACATGCCCGCCTACAGCTCGACGGCCCGCCCCGTGTGCAGCGCCTCGCGCATCGCATGGCCGATGCGGGTGGCCTCCAGCGCGTCGGCCAGCGTCGCGCCGCCCGACTCACCCAGCCCGCGCACCGCGTCGACGAAGGCCTGCGCCTCCACCAGGAAGGCCGCCTCGAACCGGTCGAAGAAGGTCGGCGTGCAGGTATTGCGGATCCCGCTCGCGTCATAGATCTCGACACGATTGGCGCGCGGGTTGCGGCCGATGCTCAGCGCGCCGGCCGTGCCGATCACCTCCGAATGCGAGTCGTTGCCGTGCGCCATGGTGCGCGAGGCATAGAACATCGCCAGCGCGCCGCCCTCGAACTCGCAGATCGCCACGCCGTTGTCGACGTCGCCGCACTCGGCCAGGCCCGGGTGCAGCGCGATGGTGCCGGCCGCGAACACGCGCGTGGCGCGCGGCTTGCCGAGCAGCCAGCGCGCCACGTCGATGTCGTGCACCGAGCAGTCGAGGAAGATGCCGCCCGAGCTCGGCGCGAAACGCACGAAGAAGCCGTCCGGGTCGTTCTGGTCGGTGGTCTGCGAGCGCACCAGGAAGGGCCGGCCGATGCCGCCTTCGGCCACCCGCTCGAAGGCCTCGCGGTAGCTCGGGTCGAAGCGGCGCATGAAGCCGATGGTCGCCTGCAGCTGCGGGCGCGCGTTCGCCTCGGCGATCACGCGCTCGCATTCGGCGATGTCGAGCGACAGCGGCTTCTCGCAGAACACGTGCTTGCCGGCGCGCAGCGCGGCGATGATCTGCTGCGCGTGCAGCGACGAGGGCGTGACGAGCCACAGCGCGTCGAGCGCCGGATCGGCCACCAGCGCCTCGAAGTCCTCGTACAGGCGCGGCACGCCGAGCGTGTCGCGGGCCCAGGCCAGCTCCTCGCCCAGCGGGCTGCAGGCGGCCGCCAGCTCGGCGCCGGCCACCCGGCGCGCGAGATTCTCCGCGTGGCGGCGGCCCAGCCGGCCGAGCCCCGCGATACCGATCCGGACCTTGGCCGGGGAAGTCTGCTCAGGCATCGCCGTCTCCTCAGGCCACCGCTTCGCCGAGCCGCACCGCGCGGCCCTCGCGCCAGGAGCGCGTGGCGGCCTCGGCCAGCTCCAGCGCCTTCACGCCGTCGGCGATGGTGGTGCGCACCGGCTCGCCGCGCGTCACGGCCGCGAAGAAATGCGCGATCTCGCGTGCATAGGCGATGCGGTAGCGCTCCAGGAAAAAGGCTTCCGGCAGGTCGCTCGACACGGCCCTGGCACTGTAGGCGGTCACCTCGGTGGGCCGCACGTTGCCGGCCTGCAGCATGCCGGCGCTGCCGAGCAGCTCGAAGCGCTGGTCGTAGCCGTAGGCGGCGCGCCGCGAGGTGTTGATCTGGCAGAGCCGGCCCGCCTTGGTGCGGATCGTCACGGCGGTCGCATCGACGTCGCCGGCCTCGGCGATGGCCGGGTCGGTCAGGCAACTGCCGGTGGCATGCAGGGTGTCGGCCTCGTCGTCGAGGATCCAGCGGAAGATGTCGAAATCGTGGATCAGCATGTCCTTGAAGATGCCGCCCGAACGCTGGATATAGCTGACCGGCGGCGCGCCCGGATCGCGGCTGGTCACCACCAGCATCTCGGGGGTGCCCACCTCGCCCGCCTCGATGCGCGCCTTGACGGCCTCGAAGGTGGGATCGAAGCGGCGCTGGAAACCGATCATGCAGACCACGCCGGCCTTCGCCACCGCCTGCTCGCAGGCTCGCGCGCGCGCCAGCGCGAGATCGACCGGCTTCTCGCAGAACACGTGCTTGCCCGCCGCGGCCGAGCGCTCGATCAGGTCGGCATGCGTGTCGGTGCTCGAGCAGATCACGCTCGCGCCGATCGCCGCATCGCCCAGGGCTCCTTCCACGTCGGCGACCCGCGCGCCGTGCTCGGCGGCCAGCGCCGCGGCGGCGCCCGCGTCGACGTCGATCACGTACTTCAGGCGCACGCCCGGCTGGCGCGCGAGATTCGCCGCATGAATGCGGCCGATGCGCCCGGCGCCGAACACCGCGACGTCGATCGTCGGAACTGCTTCAGTCATCGTATCCTCCAGTGTCCTTCACTTCTTCCACGTTCAATTCGAGCCGGTACGCGAGCGCGATGAACAGCGCCTGGCACAGGCAGATGGTGCTGGTCAGCGAGCGGAACGCGAACGCGCTCCCCTCCTTGACCAGCAGATGCGCGCTCGCCTCGCGGACCAGCGGCGAGAGCCGGCTGTCCGTGATCACGAGCGTGCTCGCATGGTTGTGACGCGCCGCGCGCAGGCAGTACTGGGTTTCCTTGCCGTAGGGCGCGAAGCTGATCGCGACCACCACGTCCCCCTTCCTCACGCTGCGGATCTGCTCGCGGTACATGCCGCCCAGCCCCGACACCAGGTGCACGCGCTTGGCCGTGTGCTGCAGCGCATAGACGATGTAGCTGGCCACCGGGAACGAGCGGCGCACGCCGATCACGTAGATGTTGTCGGCGCGCTCCAGCATCGAGACCGCCGTGTCGAACTGTGCGTCGTCGAGCCCCGCCGCCAGCTCGTCGAGCCCGGCGCGCGAGGCGTCGATGAACTGGTGCGCCATGGCCGGCACCGACAGCGCACCGGCGGCGCCCTTGTCGTCGATCAGGCTGCGGATGCGCTGCTGGTAGCTCTGCACGCTCGGGTTCTGGCCCGTGTAGGCGTCGCGGAACACCGCCTGCAAATCGGAGAAGCCCGAGAAGCCGAAACGCTGCGCGAAGCGCACCACCGCCGAGGGATGCACGCCGCAACGCTCGGCGATGTCGCTGGTGCGATCCATCATCACGCTCGAGCGGTTCTCGTCGATGTACGAGGCAATGCTCTTGAGCTGCCGCGGCAGCGTGTCGAAAGCCTCGGTGATGCGCTGCAGCAGCGCCTCGACCGGCATGTCGGGTTGCGATGTCTCGTCCATGGTGTGCGGCCCGTGCGCCGCCTGCGCGGGAAGCGCGCGGCGCCGGACTCGATGCTGATGTCGTGAGCCGAGTATAGGCAGTCCCCCGTCGAAATGGAACAAATTTTCCATTTCCAACGTAAATAAAATTTTCTTTGCAATCGCCTGCGAGTTGACCTAATCTTGCTCGTGAACGGCAACGTTCGACCCATAACAGAACCGACACAGGTGGAGACATGAGACTTTGCAATGGCAAGGCCGGCTTTCGCACGCACGGAATCAAGGCGGGTCTTCGGGGCGTGGTCGCGACGCTGGCCGTCGCGGCCGGGCTGGGCGCCGCCGCGCTGCCCGCGCAGGCGGCCGATGCCCGATTCGTGCTGATCAGCCACGCACCCGATTCCGATTCCTGGTGGAACACCATCAAGAACGCGATCAAGCAGGCGGACGAGGATTTCAACGTCACGACCGACTACCGCAATCCCCCCAACGGCGACATCGCCGACATGTCGCGCCTGATCGAACAGGCCGCGGCCCGCGACTACGACGGCGTGATCACCACCATCGCCGACTTCGACGTGCTGAAGAACTCGATCGGCAAGGTCACCGCCAAGAAGATCCCGCTGATCACCATCAATTCCGGCACCGAGGAACAGAGCGCCCAGCTCGGCGCGATCATGCACGTCGGCCAGCCCGAGTACGTGGCGGGCCAGGCGGCCGGCGAGAAGGCCAAGGCCGCCGGCGTGAAGTCCTTCCTGTGCGTGAACCACCTGGCCACCAACCCGGTGTCCTTCGAGCGCTGCCGCGGCTTCGCCGACGCGATCGGCGCCGACATGAAGTCCTCCACCATCGATGCCGGCACCGACCCGACCGAGATCCAGTCGAAGGTCAGCGCCTACCTGCGCAACCATCCCAAGACCCAGGCCGTGCTGACGCTCGGCCCGGTGCCGGCCGCCGCCACGCTCAAGGCGCTGCAGCAGATGGGCCTGTCGGGCAAGGTCTACTTCGCGACCTTCGATTTCTCAGACGATATCGCCAAGGCGATCCGCGCCGGCACGATCCAGTTCGCGATCGACCAGCAGCCCTACCTGCAGGGCTACATCCCGGTGGCCGTGCTGGCGATCGTGAAGAAGGACAAGACCACCGACCCGGTGAAGATCCGCCAGATCCTCGAGGCCAACCCGAAATTCCAGGCGCGCCTGGCCGCCTACGGGCTGCAGCCCTCCTACGGCCCGAAGAACATCCGCTCGGGCCCGGGTTTCATCACCAAGGACAACCTCGACAAGGTCGTGAAGTACGCAGGCCAGTACCGCTAAAAGCAGCACAGGGCATCGTTCACCGCGCGGCGCGAGGCCGCGCCTGTTCACCGGCGCCGCGGGCTGGCCCCGCGCGCCGGGCATCAAGGAGACATCATGGGTGTAGCCGGCAAGCATCTGACAGCGCAGTCCCAGCAAACCCCGCCGCCCGGCACGCGCGCCGACGAACGGCTGCGCGGCGAGGCCTGGTTCTCGCGCTTTCTCAACCGCCCCGAATTCGCCGCGATTTCCGGCACCGTGCTGGTGTTCGCGATCTTCGCGATCGGCGCGGGCGGCTCGGGCATGTTCAATCTCGACGGGATCATGAACTGGTCGCAGGTGGCGGCCTATCTCGGCATCCTCGCGGTGGGCGCCTGCCTGCTGATGGTGGCCGGCGAGTTCGATCTCTCGATCGGTTCGATGATCGGCTTCGCCGGCATGATGGTGGCGATCCCGACCGCGTATTTCCACTGGCCGATCTGGGCCGCGGTGATCTTCGCCTTCGCCGGCTCGATGGCGCTCGGCGCGCTCAACGGCTACCTGGTGATGCGCACCAGGCTGCCCTCCTTCATCGTCACGCTGGCCTTCATGTTCATCCTGCGCGGCCTCACGCTCGCGCTCTCGGTGATGTTCGCCGACCGCACCATCATCTCGGGCCTGGGCGACTACGCCCATGCCGACCCGGTCACCCACCTGCTGTTCCAGGGCGTGGCCTTCCACGGCCTGTTCCGCTGGCTGGCCCATGCCGGCATCGGTGGTGTGCTCGACAACGGCGACCCGCTGGTGCCCGGCATCCCCAAGGTGATCCTCTGGTGGCTGGCGGTCACCGTGATCGGCGCCTTCGTGCTGGCCAAGACGCGCTGGGGCAACTGGATCCTGGCGGTGGGCGGTGACGCCAACGCGGCCAAGAACGTCGGCGTGCCGGTGCGCCGCGTGAAGATCCTGCTGTTCGTGCTGACCGCCTTCTGCGCCTGCCTGTTCGCCGTGCTGCAGGTGGCCGACATCGGCTCGGCCGCGGCCGACCGCGGGCTGCAGAAGGAATTCGAGGCGATCATCGCCGCGGTGATCGGCGGCACCCTGCTCACGGGCGGCTACGGCTCGGTGGTGGGCGCCGCGTTCGGCGCGCTGATCTTCGGCGTGGTGCAGATCGGCATCACCTACACCAACATCAGCTCCGACTGGTTCCGCGTGTTCCTCGGCGTGATGCTGCTGATCGCCGTGCTGTTCAACCACTACGTGCGCCGTCGCGTGGCGCAATCCTGAGGAGCCGAACCATGTCCACGCCCTCCACGCACGACACGATTCTCGAACTCGACAACGTCAGCAAGTTCTTCGGCAAGGTGATCGCGCTGTCCGGCATCAACCTGAAGCTGCGGCGCGGCGAGGTGCATTGCCTGCTCGGCGACAACGGCGCCGGCAAGTCCACCCTGATCAAGACCCTGGCCGGCGTGCACTCGCCCTCCGAGGGCCGCTACCTGGTCGACGGCCAGCCGGTCAGCTTCGAGTCGCCCAAGGACGCGCTCGACCTGGGCATCGCCACCGTCTACCAGGATCTCGCCCTGGTGCCGCTGCTCTCGGTGGCGCGCAATTTCTTCATGGGCCGCGAGCCGAAGAAGAGGCTGTTCGGCTTCATCAACGTGATGGACCTCGACACCAGCGCCGAGATCGCCCGCGCCAAGCTCGCCGAGATGGGCATCAACGTGCGCGACGCGCACCAGCCGATCGGCACCATGTCGGGCGGCGAGCGCCAGTGCCTGGCGATCGCCCGCGCGATCCACTTCGGCGCGCGCGTGCTGATCCTCGACGAGCCCACCGCCGCGCTCGGCGTCAAGCAGAGCTTCAACGTGCTCAAGCTGATCCACACCGCGCGCGCCAAGGGCATCTCGGTGATCTTCATCACCCACAACGTCCACCACGCCTACCCGATCGGCGATTCGTTCACGCTGCTCAACCGCGGCCGCTCGCTCGGCACCTTCACCAAGGACACCATCAGCAAGGACGAGGTGCTGGACATGATGGCGGGCGGCGCCGAAATGCAGAAGATGGTCGCCGAACTCGACGGCGCCGTGATCTAACCAGGAACCGATATGGCTCACTCCCCCTTTCCCTTCGCGCCGAACCGCCCGCTCGACGTGATCTGCATCGGCCGCGTCGCGGTCGACCTGTACGCGGAGCAGATCGGCGCCCGTCTCGAGGACGCGACCAGCTTCGCCAAATACCTGGGCGGCTCGTCCGGCAACATCGCCTTCGGCGCCGCGCGCCTGGGCCTGAAATCCGCCATGCTGGCGCGCGTCGGCAACGACCACATGGGCCGTTTCGTGCGCGACACGCTGGAGCGCGAGGGCTGCGACACCCGCCAGTTGCTGACCGACCCGGAGCGGCTCACCGCCCTGGTGCTGCTCGGCCTGAAGGACCGCGATACCTTCCCGCTGGTGTTCCATCGCGAGAACTGCGCCGACATGGCGATCGACGAGGGCGACATCGACGAGGACTTCATCGCCTCCTCGAAGGCGCTGCTGATCACCGGCACGCACTTCTCGACCGACAAGGTCAACCGCGCCAGCCGCCGCGCGCTCGACTACGCGCGCCGCCACCAGGTGCGCACCGTGCTCGACATCGACTATCGCCCGGTGCTGTGGGGGCTGACCGGCAAGGCCGACGGCGAGACCCGCTTCATCGCCAACGAGGGCGTGACCGCGCATCTGCAACGGATCCTGCCGCTGTTCGACCTGGTGATCGGCACCGAGGAGGAATTCCGCATCGCCGGCGGCAAGGACAACCTGCTCGACGCGCTGGAGATGGTGCGTCGCGTGAGCAGCGCGACCCTGGTGGTCAAGCGCGGCCCGCTCGGCTGCTCGATCGTCGAGTCCGCCGTGCCGAAATCGCTCGATGCGCTCAAGCTGGTGGGCGGCGTCGAGGTCGAGGTGCTCAACGTGCTGGGCGCGGGCGATGCCTTCGCCTCCGGCTTCCTCTCGCAATGGCTGCGCGGCGGCACGCTGGAGGCGGCCGCGCGCGCGGCCAACGCCTGCGGCGCGCTGGTGGTGTCGCGCCACGGCTGCTCGCCTGCCATGCCGACGCCGGCCGAGCTGAGCTACTTCCTGCAGGAAGCCGCGCGCGACCCGCAGCGCATGCGCCGCCCCGATCTCGATGCGACGCTGGCGCGCCTGCATCGCGTCACGCCGCCGCGCAAACAGTGGGAGCAGGTGCTCGGCTTCGCCTTCGATCACCGCAACCAGTTCTTCGAGCTGGCGCAGCAGGCCGGCGCGCCGCTGGAGCGGATTCCGCGATTGAAGCGCCTGTTCGTCGAGGCGGTCGCGCAGACCGAGTCGCAACTGGGCCTGCAAGGCCAGATCGGCGTGCTGATCGACGACCGCTACGGCCAGGACGCGCTCAACGACGCCACCGGCCGCGGCTGGTGGGTGGGCCGCCCGACCGAGCTGCCCGGCTCGCTGCCGCTCGAATTCGACCATGGCCGCTCGATCGGCACCACGCTCGAGACCTGGCCGGCCGAGCACGTCGCCAAGTGCCTGGTGCGCTATCACCCCGACGAGGCACTGGAAACGCGGCTCGAGCAGGAAACCCAGCTGCGCACGCTCTACGACGCGGTGCAGGCCAGCGGCCACGAACTGCTGCTGGAGGTGATCCCGCCGCATCGCGCCGACCTGCCCGCGGGCCCCGACGTGGTCTATCGCGCGCTCAAGCGCCTCTACAACCTCGACATCTACCCGGAATGGTGGAAGCTCGAACCGCTGGACGCCGAGCAGTGGCGCGCGGTCGACCAGCTGATCGCCGAGCGCGACCCGCATTGCCGCGGCGTGGTGCTGCTGGGCCTGTCCGCGCCGGTCGAGCAGTTGATCGGCGGGTTCGCCGCCGCAGCCGCCTCGAACAGCTGCCGCGGCTTCACGGTCGGGCGCACCATCTTCTGGGAGCCGAGCCGCGCCTGGCTGGCCGGCGAGCTCGACGATGCCGGCGTGATCGCCCGCGTGCGCGAGATCTTCGAGACCCTGATCGGCGCCTGGCGCAGCGCGCGCGCCGGCGAGGTCGCGGCCCGCCGCGTCGCCTAGGAGAGCCGACCATGAACCATAGAGCGATCGAATCCGCCGCGCCCTGGCCGGGCGAGGCCACCGCCGAGGCGACCGGCACCGTGCGCCTGACCGCGGCCCAGGCCCTGGTGCGCTACCTGGCCGCCCAGCAGGTGGCCGCCGAGGACGGCAGCGGCCGCACCGAGCCGCTGTTCGGCGGGGTGTTCGCGATCTTCGGCCACGGCAACGTGGCCGGGCTCGGCGAGGCCCTGTACCAGGCGCGCGAGGTGCTGCCCACCTACCGCGCCCACAACGAGCAGGCGATGGCGCACAGCGCGATCGCCTATGCGAAGGCGCATTTTCGCCGTCGCATGATGGCCGTCACCAGCTCGATCGGCCCGGGCGCCACCAACCTGGTGACCGCCGCCGCGCTGGCCCATGTGAACCGCCTGCCGGTGCTGCTGCTGCCCGGCGACATCTTCGTCTCGCGCGCGCCCGATCCGGTGCTGCAGCAGGTCGAAGATTTCCACGACGGCGGGATCTCCGCCAACGACGCGCTCAAGCCCGTGTCGCGCTATTTCGACCGGATCGTGCACCCGGCGCAACTGCTCAACGCCCTGCCGCGCGCGCTGCGCGTGCTGACCGACGCGGCGCTGTGCGGCCCCGTCACGCTGGCGCTGCCGCAGGACGTGCAGGCCATGGCCCATGACTACCCGCTGTCGTTCTTCGCGCCGCGCGTGGTGTCCTTCCATGCCCCGGCGCCTGTCGAGACCGAGCTGGCCGCCGCGCTCGCGGCGCTGCGCGAGGCACGCCGGCCGCTGCTGGTGGCCGGCGGCGGCGCGCTCTACAGCGCGGGCGGCAGCGCCGCGCTGCGCGCCTTCGCGGACCGTCACGGCATCCCCGTGGCCGAGACGCAGGCCGGCAAGAGCAGCCTGCCCTGGAACCACCCGCTCAACGCCGGCGCGCTCGGCGTGACCGGCTCGCCCGCCGCCAACGCGCTGGCCGCCGACGCCGATTGCGTGATCGCCGTCGGCACGCGCCTGCAGGATTTCACCACCGGCTCGAACACGCTGTTCGCGAATACCGCCGTGATCGGCATCAACGCCAATGCCTTCGACGCGCTCAAGCATCGCGCGCTGGCCGTGGAGGCCGATGCGCGGCTCGCCCTCGATGCGCTCGACGCGCGCCTGGCCGGCTGGCGGGCCGAGGACGGCTGGACCACGCGCGCGCAGTCGCTGGCCGCGGCCTGGCGCGACACGGTGCAGACGCTGACCAACGCGCCCGCCCAGCCGGGCACCCTGCCCTACGACGCCGACGTGATCGGCGCCGTGCAGCGCAAGCTGGATGCCTCGGCCGCCGGCGACATCGCGGTGTGCGCGGCCGGCACGCTGCCCGCCGAGCTGCACAAGCTGTGGCGCGCGGCGGTGCCGGGCGGCTACCACGTCGAATACGGCTATTCGTGCATGGGCTACGAGATCGCCGGCGGCCTGGGCGCCAAGCTGGCGCGGCCCGAGCGCGAGGTGATCGTGTTCGTCGGCGACGGCAGCTACCTGATGATGAACAGCGAGCTGGCCACCTCGGTGATGCTGGGCGCCAAGCTGATCGTGGTGGTGCTCGACAACCGCGGCTACGGCTGCATCAACCGCCTGCAGCAGGCCTGCGGCGGCGCGCCCTTCAACAACATGATCGAGGACTGCGTGCAGGGCCCGCTCGGCGCGCCCGAGATCGACTTCGCCGCGCATGCGCGCGCGCTGGGCGCGCTGGCCGAGCACGTCGACGACGTCGCCGCGCTGGACGCCGCGCTCGAACGCGCACGCGCCGCCGATCGCAGCTACCTGATCTGCATCGACACCGATGCCACCCGCACCACCGCCGAGGGCGGCTGGTGGTGGGAGGTGGCGGTGCCCGAGGTGTCCTCGCGCCCGGCCGTGCGCGAGGCGCGCGCGAGCTACGAACGGCAACTGGCCGAGCGCGCCGGCAAGCCCGAACCCCATACTCCGGAAGCATCGACATGAGCGACTACCAGATCCGCATCGGCATCAACCCGCTGTCCTGGATGAACGACGACCTGCCCTCGCTGGGCGGCGAAACCCCGCTGTCGGTCGCGCTGACCGAAGGCCGGCAGATCGGCTACGAGGGCTTCGAGCTCGGCAACAAGTTCCCGCGCGAGCCGCAGGCGCTCAAGGCGCTGCTGGCCGAGTACCAGCTGGCGCTGGTCTCGGGCTGGTACTCGGGACGGCTGGCCGAGCGCGGCGCGCAGGAGGAGATCGACGCCGTCGGCCCGCATCTCGAACTGCTGGCGAAGAACGGCGCGACGGTGATGGTCTACGGCGAGGTGGCCGCCTCGATCCAGGGCTCGGCCGAGGTGCCGCTCTACCAGCGCCCGCGCTTCGTCAGCGAGGCGCAATGGGAGCAGTACGCGCGGCGGCTCGACGAGTTCGCGCGCTTCACGCTCAGCCACGGCGTGCGCACCGCCTATCATCACCACATGGGCGCCTATGTCGAGGCGCCGGCCGACATCGACCGGCTGATGGCCGCCACCAGCGAGGCCGTCGGCCTGCTGTTCGACACCGGCCACGTCACCTTCGGCGGCGGCGATCCGCTCGCCGTGCTCGACAAGCACATCGGCCGCGTCTGCCACGTCCACTGCAAGGACGTGCGCCCCGAGGTGATCCGGCTCGCGCGCAACCGCAACTGGAGCTTCCTGCAATCGGTGATCAACGGCGCCTTCACGGTGCCCGGCGACGGCGCGGTGGATTTCCCGTCCGTCATCGAGCGGCTCAAGCGTCATGGTTATCGCGGCTGGTTCGTGGTCGAGGCCGAGCAGGACCCGGTGATCGCGCCGAGCTACGCCTATGCCGAGAAGGGCTACCGCACGCTGCGCGCGCTGGTGGACGCCCCGCTCGAACCCGCTCGCAAGGAGGCCGCGTGATGAATACCGCCAAGCCCGGACATTCGCAGGACCTGCTGGTCAAGGCCGCCGCCAGCGGCCGCTCGATCGCCACCGTCACGCCGGAATCGGCGCGCTGGAACCACGTGGGCTTCGCCGCCTATCGGCTGAAGGCCGGCGAATCGATGGCGCTGCACGAGGCCGCGCGCGAGACCTGCATCGTGGTGATGGCGGGCCGCGTCGACATCGTCGATGCCGACGGCACGCGCTGGGACGCGCTGGGCTCGCGCGACAGCGTGTTCGAGGACAGCGCGCCCGCCGCGCTCTACCTGCCGCCCGACCGGCGCGTGACGGTCACCGCCACGCGCGATACCGAGCTGGGCGTGGCCAGCGCGCCGGGCACCGGCCGCTTCCCGCCGCGCCGCATCGAGCCGGGCGAGATGAAGCGCTCGGTGCGCGGCATCGGCGCGAACACGCGCTACGTCTGCGACATCCTCCCCCAGACCGAGCCGGCCGAATCGCTGCTGGTGGTCGAGGTGCGCACGCCCTCGGGACACGCCTCGAGCTACCCGCCGCACAAGCACGATACCGACAACGTGCCGGTCGAGAGCTTCCTGGAGGAGACCTACTACCATCGCGTGAACCCGCCGCAGGGTTTCGTGTTCCAGCGCGTCTATACCGACGAGCGCGACATCGACCAGTCGATGGCCGTGTCGAACCACGACGTGGTGATGGTGCCGCGTGGATATCACCCGGTGGTGGTGCCTTATGGCTACGATTCCTACTACCTGAACGTGATGGCCGGGCCGACCCGCGTCTGGCACTTCAAGAACGATCCCGAACACGACTGGATCGCCAAGCGCGACGCGGCGGCAGCGGCGGCCAAGGCGGGCTGAGACGTCGCGGCGGCAACGTCGAAGGCGCAGCACGGCGGCGGACGATGAAGCGGCAAGCGAGCCGTGCCATCGTCGGCCGCCGTTGCGTTTTTCCGGTCGAGGCCTCAACCGGCGCCGAGCCAGCGCGCCTCGTCCTCGCGCGTCAGTGTCCCCGGCGCGCCGTCATGGACGATCCGGCCGCGCTCCATCACGGCGATCCGCGTCGCCAGCGTGGCCGCCAACTGGCGACGCTGCTCGATCAGCAGGATCGCGACGCCGGCCTCGCCCAGCCGCGCCAGCGCCGCGCCCACCACGCGCGCGACCTGCGGCGCCAGGCCCTCGGTGGGCTCGTCGACGATCATCAAGCGCGGCGCGCCCACCATCGCGCGCGCCAGCGCCAGCATCTGCTGCTCGCCGCCCGACAGCACGGCCGCCTTGGCGCGCCAGCGCTCGGCCAGCGCCGGGAACAGCGCCCTCACTTCGTCGAAGGCCCGCTCGCGCGCCGCGCGCGGGCCTTCGCGCCAGCCCAGCCGCAGGTTGTCCTCGACGCTCAGCAGCCCGAACACGTCGCGCCGCTCGGCCACGTAACCGACGCCGCGGCGCGCGATCTCGAAGGTCGGCCGTCCCGCCACTTCCACGCCGTCGATGCGGATCGAACCGCTCGACGCGATCATGCCCATCACCGCCCTGGCCAGCGTCGAGCGGCCCGAGCCGTTGCGGCCCAGCAACGCCAGCACCTCGCCGCGGCCGAGCCTGAGATCGACGCCGTCGAGCACGGGCAAGGCACCATAGGCCGCGCTCACGCCGTGCAGTTCGAGCAGGGGCGCGGTCATGGCCGAGCTCCCGCGCCGACGCGATCACCGCGGTTGTCGAGATCGTCCGTGCCAAGGTAGGCCGCGCGCACCGCGGCGTTCGCGCGAATCTCGGCCGGCGTGCCGGTGGCGATTCGCTCGCCGCGCACCAGCACGGAGATGCGGTCCGCGAAGCCGAACACGGCATCGATGTCGTGCTCGATCATCAGCACCGTGCAGCCGGCCGTGGCCGCGCGGATCAGCGCCAGCGTGGCGCGCGCCTGCTCGCGGTTCATGCCGGCGGTCGGTTCGTCGAACAGGAACACCGAGGCGCCGCCGGCCAGGGCGATGCCGAGATCGAGCGCGCGCTGCTCGGCATAGTCGAGTTCGCCGGCCGGCACCTCGCCGCGCGTGCCCAGGCCGATCGCCTCGAGTGTCTGCCGAGCGGCGCCGTCGAGCGCGGCGGGATCGCGACACCAGCGCAATGGCCCGCGGCGTTGCGCGGGCGCGTGCATGGCCGCGCAGCGCAGGTTGTCGAGCACCGACAGGCGCTCGAACACGCTGGTCTGCTGGAAACCGCGCGCCAGCCCACGCCGCGCGATCGCGTAGGGCGCGCGGCCGGCGATCTCCCGCCCATGCAGGCGGATCGAGCCGCGCGTGGGCCGGCTGCCGCCCGCGATCAGCTCGAACAGCGTCGACTTGCCGGCGCCGTTCGGGCCGATCAGCGCGTGGCGCTCGCCGGGCTCGACGCGCAGGTCGACGCCCTGCAGCACCCGCGTCGCGCCGAAACGCTTCGCGATGCCGCGCAGTTCGAGGGCGGCGAGGGGCGTGGTGGGAGTGATCGCGGCTGGCTTGCCCGTGGCTGGGCTGCTGCGCGAGGCTGGGTCGCTCTCAGTTGAGTCGATCGCAGTTGGATTGCTCGCAGTTGAGTCGATCGCGGCTGGCTTGCTCACGACCGGGTTGTTCTCGGTCGATCTGCTCGCGGCCGGGTCGCTCACGGCAAAGCCGCTCGTCGTCAGGCTGCTCACCGCCGGATGACTCGCGGCCAAGCTGCTCATCGCCGGATGGCGCATGGCCCGATCGTTCGTCGCAGCGGCCCTCGTGCCCTGCTTCGGCGCCGCAGCCACGCCGCCGACAGGCCGGCGTCGCCCGAGCCGACCCAGCGCCGTCGCGGCCAGCGCCAACGCGATCGCGATCACCCAGCCCGGCGCCGAGCCCGCATCGAATTGCCAAACGCCGATGCTGGCGAGCCGCTGCCCGCCCTCGCCGTCGCCTAGCTGCAGCGCGTAGCCGAGCTCGACGCCGAACACGATCGCCAGCACCGCCGCCAGCCACGCCGCCAGCCTGGACAACTGGCGCAGCCGCGCTTCCCGGCCGGCGCCGCGCCAGGCCGCCGCCTGCGCGGCCAGCGCGCCCAGCAAGCCGCCCGGCGCGGCCACCACCACCGCCACGAACAGCAGGCCGAGATAAAACAACCAGGCGCGCGACAGCCCCGCCACGAAGCTGCCGAACGCAGCCATCACCGCCGCGCCGAGCACCGGCCCGAAGAAGCCGCCGCTGCCGCCGATCACGGTCGCGAACAGCACCGTGGCCGAGCGCAGCATCGAGACGCTGTCCGAGGAGGCCAACTCGACGTCGATCAAGGTCAGCGTGCCGGCCACGCCGGCGAAGAACGCGGCGATCACCATCATCAGCAGCCGCAGCCGGCACGGATCGGTGCCGAGCGCGGCGACGCGGCGCGGCTTGTCGCGCACGGCGCGAGCCAGCCGCGCGAACGGGGTGGCCAGCACGACGCGCATCGCCAAGGCCGACAACAGGCACCACGCGGCGATCAGCGCATAGGCCTCGCGATCGTCGCCGAAGCGCCAGGCGCCGAGCGGCGCGCCCGCGGCGCGATCGATCGCGAGGCCGCCGGCGCCGCCGAACCAGTCCGGCACGCTCCAGGCCGCCGCCGCGATCAGCTCGCCCAGGCCCAGCGTGATCATCGCGAAGGCGGTGCCGGCGCGGCGCGTGGCGATCGCGCCGAACAGCAGGCCGAAGCCGGCGCCGCCCAGGCCACCGGCCAGCGGCAGCCAGGGCAGCGCGAACCCGAAGCGGTTGAAGGCATGCGCGGCGACGAAGGCGCCCAGGCCGGCGAAGGCCGCGTGACAGAAGGACAGCAGCCCGGTGCTGCCGAGCAGCAGGTTGTAGGACAGCGCCAGCACCACCAGCGCCGCTGTCTGCGCGAGCCAGGCCAGCACCGCGCCCTGCGGCCAGATCAACGCCGGCAGCACCAGCAGGCCGACCAGCGCGAGCCAGCCGGCCGCTTCGCGCGAGCGGCGCGCCTCAGGCATCCTCGCGCTCCCCGAACAAGCCGCGCGCGCGGCTCACCAGCACCGCCACCAGCAGCAGGTAGGGCACCAGCGGCGCGCACTGGGCCACGCTCAGCGCGCGCCAGGCCTCGGGCAAGGTCGCGCCCAGCGCGTCGGCCAGGCTGCCGAGCGAGGCCGTGCTGGCCACCGCGAAGGTCTGCGCGCAGCCCACCAGCAGCGAGGCGAGAAAGGCCCCGCCCAGCGAGCCGAGCCCGCCGATCACCACCACCGCGAACACCACCGAGCCCACCGTGCCGGCCATCGACGGCTCGACCACCGTCAGCGGCGCGCCGATCGCCCCGGCCAGCGCGGCCAGCGCCGTGCCGGCCGCGAACACCAGGGTGGTCAGGCGCGGCACGTCGTGGCCGAGCGCCTCGACCGCGGCGCGATGGGTGAGCGCCGCGCGCACGATGCGGCCCGTCTGCGAGACGCGCAGCAGCAGGCCCAGCGCCAGCAGCATGGCCACCGAGACCAGCATCACGAAACCGCGATAACGCGGGAAGGCCGCGCCGTAGAGCGTGAACCAGGTGCCGTCGAGCCCGGCGGGCACGGTGGCGGCGAGCGGCGCGGCGCCCCAGGCCAGCTTCGCGCCCTCCGCGATCAGGTAGGCCAGCCCGAAGGTCAGCAGCATCTCGCCGAGATGCCCCTGCGCGCGCACGCGGCGCAGCAGCAGGCGCTCGACCAGCGCGCCGAGCCCGCCCACCAGCAGCGGCGCCAGCACGAAGGCCGCCCAGGGATCGAGCCGCGCCGCCAGCAGCACGCCGAAGTAGGCGCCGAGCAGGTAGAAGCTGGCATGCGCGAAATTGAGCACGCCCAGCAGGCTGAAGATCAGCGTCAGCCCCGCCGACAGCATGAACAGCAGGAGCCCGTAACCGAGGCCCGTCAGCAGGTTGACCAGGAAGGACTGCACGCGCGCGTCAGCCCGCCAGCGGCGCGAGCGCGGCGCGCAGCGCCTCGGGCAGCGGTACCGGGCGCCGGCTCTCGCGGCCCACGTAGACGTGCACGAAATGACCCTGCGCGGCGGGCGCCGCCTCGCCCTCGGCGAACAGGCCGATCTCGTAGCGCACGCTCGAGCTGCCGAGCCGCGCCACGCGCAGGCCGGCCTCGACGCGCTGCGGGAAGGACAGCGAGGCGTAGTAGTTGCACTGCGTCTCGACCACCAGGCCGATGGTCTCGCCGCGCTCGAAATCGAGCACGCCGCGCGCAATCAGGTAGTCGTTGACCACCGTGTCGAAGTAGCTGTAGTAGACGACGTTGTTGACGTGGCCATAGACGTCGTTGTCCATCCAGCGCGTCGGGATGGCGAGGAAATGGCGGTAGGCCTCGCGGCCGAGCGGCGCGGGTTTGCCGACGGATTGATTCATGGGAAACGCGCTCCGTTGGGTGGATGATCGCAAGCTTGCTCAGGCACGCCAGCGCGGCGTCTCGCCGGTGGCCCAGACCACGGCGAGAAACACCGCGCTCAGGACCAGCACCGCCAGCAGGAAGCGCCCCTGCCCGCGCTTGGGCGGGTAGACGAAGGCGGCGCCCGACATCAGCGCGACATAGGCCAGCAGGACCAGCCAGCCCTGCCAGGTGGCGGGTGCACCCCAGCCCCAGCCATGGGTTTTCGCCGGGAACCAGTAAGGATCCATGTCTCGCTCGCGTGCTCGAATTCGTGACGATGCCGGCGATTCTATGGGAGCGTCGGGGTACTGACCAGCCGGGCGGCGACACGAAAAGACACGATGTCCCGGGAATTCGCGCCGGGCGGGCTCGTCGAAACCTGACATCGAGATGACAATCTCGCGATATCGACCACCTGCGCGACGAGGATTCCATGCCCGCTTCCCACCTGATCACCACCGCCTTCGAACTGCCCGGCCAGCGCATCGAGGCCTCGCTCGGCATCGCGCGCGGCATCGTGGTGCGCTCGCGCTCGATCGTAGGCTCGTTCGGCGCCGCGATCCAGACGATCTTCGGCGGCAATATCTCTCTCTATACCTCGTTGTGCGAGCGCGCCCGGCAGGAAGCCTACGACAAGATGCTGGCCCAGGCCGCCGGGCTCGGCGCCAACGCCATCATCGGCATGCGCTACGACGCCACCGAGATCGGCTCGGGCATCACCGAGGTGCTCTGCTACGGCACGGCCGTGCGCGTGGTGCCGGCCGCGGCCGGCTGAGCGGCGGCGGCGGCGCCGCGGGAAACAGGAAAGCAAGAAGGCCGCGCGGGTCGATGCCCGCGCGGCCTTCGTATGTTTGCCGCCGGTTCGGTCGACTGGTTTATTGCCCCGGCCGGTCGACGAAGCTCACCTCGAGGCCGCGCGCGCGCATCCAGTCCGCCACCGCGTAGCCGGTGCCGGCGCGCCAGGGGCGCAGCTTCGGCGGCTCGACCAGGCGGTATTCGAGCAGCTCCGGCGAGAGCCGCACCTCGCCCGAGGCACGCACGTGATAGGCGATGATCAGCTCGTTCTTGCGGATGAATTCATAGACGCCCACTAGCTCGACCGTGTCGGCCCGCAAGGCGGTCTCCTCCAGCACCTCGCGCGCGATCCCTTCTTCCGGCGTCTCGCCGTTCTCGAGGAAACCGGTGATCAGCGCGAACATGCCTTCGGGCCAGGCGGCATTGCGCGCCAGCAGCACCTTGCCGTCGATCTCGACGATCGCGGCCACCACCGGCAAGGGGTTGTTCCAGTGGACATAACCGCATTCGACGTCGGGACAGGCCTGGCGCGTGCGGCCGCCCTCCTCGGGCGAATCGGCGCGGGTCGTGAGCGGGCTCGCGCAGCGCGGGCAGAAACGGTACTCGGCAGTGGTCATCGGAGGGGAGCGCATGCGGCGCGGCCTTGAACCGCCAGGCGCGCCGTCGTTCGAGGAATCGGCGAAGCGCTCATTCTAGCGAGTTTGGCGCTTGCGCATCGGCCGCCGGTTCGCCCTGGCCGAAGGGCCGCGCCGCCGCCTCGTCGGCCCGGCACGCGCCGGTCTCGCCAGCGGCTCCGGAACGCGAGCGGCAGCGAGTCGCCCCGATTGTCCCGGCCGCGCCGCCGCCGGCCTTTGCTGCCCTTTGCTGCCCTTTGCTGCCCTTTGCTGCCCTTTGCTGCTCCTGCTGCTCCTGCTGCTCCTGCCGCCCACGCCGCATCAAACGCCCTGCCCGCCCCGCTCGATCGCCCGGCCGCGCGCCGCCAGCCCCCAGGCCGCGAAACCGGCCGCTCCCGCCAGCAGCACCGCTACCGCGATCCACAGCGCCGGCGTGAACGAGCCGGCGCGTGCCACCACGGGCGCTGCGACCAGCGGCCCGGCGATCTGCCCGAGCCCGTAGCAGGCCGTGGCGTAACCCATCAGGCCCGCCGCGTCGTCGCCGTGCAGGCGGCGCGCCTCGCGCATCGCGAACAGCGTGATCGCCGTGAACGGCAGGCCCAGCAGCGCGCTGCCCAGGGCGAATCCGGCCGCGCTCGGCCAGACGATGCCGAGCACGATCGCCAGCGCCTGCAGCGCGTAGCACAAGGCCAGCAACAGGCGATTGTCCCAGCGCGCGGGCAGCCGCGAGCCGAACACCGCGCCCAGCATCTGCGCCGCGCCGAACATCGGCCAGAAGCGATCGGGCCAGGGCGAGCCGATCGGCAGCGCGCCGCGCGCGATCACCGGCAGGAAGGTGGCCGTGATGATGTAGCCGAAACCGGGCGCGCCATAGAGCAGCACCAGCCGGCGCGCATCGCGACGTGCCACGGCATGCAGGCCCGGCCGGCCGGAAGACTCGGGCCGCCGCATCTTCCCTGCCCTCGCCCGCGCCCCCGCCCTCGGCGCGAACATGCGCCAGATCGGCGCCGCCAGCAGCACCGCGAGCAAGGCGAAGCCGAGCCAGCCGGGCTCGGCGTGCCGGCCGGCCAGGGCGGCACCGACCAGGCCCGTCACCACGATACCGAAGCCCGCTCCGGTGAAGATCACCCCGCCCCATTGCAGCGCGTCCTGCTCGGCGAGCCGGCGCATCCCCCATTGCGCGGCGAACACGAAGGTCCAGGCGCTCACCACGCCGGCCAGGAAACGCACCGGCAGCCAGAACGCGAAGCCGGGCAGCAGGCCCATCGCGGCGGTCAGCGCGATGGTGGCCAGCAGGCCGCCGCGCACCATGCGCGCCTCGTCGATCCGGATCGCCGCGCAGCTCAGGGCGCCGACGAAATAACCGGCGTAGTTCACCGAGGCCAGCCAGCCGCCGTGGCGGATGTCGAGCGCGCCCTGGGCCAGCATCAAGGGCAGCAAGGGCGTGAAGGCGAAGCGGCCCACGCCGAGCGCGACGGCCAGCACGGCGGCGCAGGCCAGCGCGATGCGCAGCGGGCCGGGACCGCGCGCGGCGGCCGGGTCGGTTGCCGTGGAACCGGCCGTGGCGCCCGAAGCGGTCGAGGCACTCGAAGCGATCGAAGTCACCGATGCGGCCGAAACAGTCGAATCGAAGGAAGACGGGGCTGGCGGGGCAAGCGGGCGAGTCATGCGGCTCCGGGTCGGCGAAAGGGCGCGCCGGCCATCCGACGCGTCATTTCATGCTAGCCTGCCCACTTGATCTCGAAAAATGAATAATCGAGAAGCAATTGTTCTCCAGGAGAGAATCATGGATCTGGCGGCATTGGCGATCTTCCGCGCCGTGGTGCGCGAAAACGGCGTCACGCGCGCGGCGGCCAAGCTCAACCGCGTGCAGTCGAACGTGACCACGCGCATCCGCCAGTTGGAGGCGGCGCTCGGCACCGCGCTGTTCGCGCGCGACGGCCGCCGCCTGGTGCTGACCCCGGCCGGCGAGACCCTGCTGCCCTATGCCGAGCGCCTGCTGGCGCTGGCCGACGAGGCGCGGCACGCGGTGCGCGAGGATCATCCTCACGGACGGCTGCGGCTCGGCACCATGGAGAGCACGGCCGCGGCGCGCCTGCCCGAGGTGCTCGCGCGTTATCACCAGCGCTGGCCCGAGGTCGGCCTGGAATTGGTGACGGGCGTGACCCGGCGGTTGATCGAGCAGGTCCGCGATTTCGAGCTCGACGCCGCCCTGCTCGCCACGCCGCCGCAGCCCGAGCTGCTCGACCCGGCCGTGTTCGAGCAGGTGAGCGTCTATCACGAGCCGCTGGCGCTGATCGCGCCGCGCGGCCATCCGCGCATCGTCACCGCGCGCGACCTGCGCGTGCCGACCCTGGTGGCCTTCGAGCGCGGCTGCGCCTATCGCGGTTATGTCGAGCGCTGGTACGCGGCCGCCGAATGCCAGCCCTCGCGCGTGCTCGAACTGGGTTCCTACCACGCGATCCTGGCCTGCGTGGCGGCCGGCGCGGGGGTGGCGATCGCGCCGCGCAACGTGCTGGACGGCTCGCCGATGTCGGCGGCGATGTCGATCCACGCGGTGGCCGACATCGCGCCTGTCGACACCTTGCTGGTATGGCGGCGCGGCCACGGCTCGGCCGCCTTGCTGGCGCTGCGCGACGCGCTGCTCGCACAGGCCGGCGGAACCGACGACCAGGCCCGGGTGACGACGACCGGCGAGGCTGTCGCCGGCAAGCCCAGCCGCACGAGGCGCAAGCGAGCGAGCGCGGCGGCGGCCTGAACGCGGCGGCGCCTCCCGCGCGTCGTCAAGACGAAACGAAACCCGCCCCGCTCAACCGCCGAACCACCCCGCATCGACGTAATACTCGCGCGCGGTGCAGCGCGCCGCGTCGTCGGAGGCGAGGAACAGCGCCATGCTCGCCACGTGCTCCGGCTCCACGCGCAGGTGCAGGCACTGCGCATCCACCAGCCGCGCCTCGCTCTCGGGCGACTGCCACAGCTGCATCTGGCGCGGCGTCCTCACCGCGCCGGGCACGATGCAGTTCACGCGGATGCCGAACTCGCCGAGGTCGCGCGCCAGCCCCCGCGTGAGCCCCTCGATGCCGGCCTTGGCGGTCATGTAGATCGACAGCCCGCGCTCGGCGATATGCCAGGAGATCGAGCCGAGATTGAGGATCACGCCGCGCCCGAGCCGCTTCATGCCGGGCAGCACCGCCTGCGCGCAGAAGAACTGGTGGCGCAGGTTCACCTCCATGCGGCGGTCCCAGTAGTCGGCGCTCACCGCGCCGATCTCGTGGCGATCGTCGTTGGCGGCATTGTTGACGAGCACCTCGACGGGCCCCGCCTCGGCCTCGATCTCGGCTAAGGCCGCGTTCAGCGCCTCGATGTCGCGCAGGTCGCAATGGCGGAACACGGGCGGATGCGCGGCGCCGGCGAGCGAGGCCGCGAGCGCCTCGGAGGCCTCGCGCGCGACGTCGACGAAGCTCACGCGCGCGCCCTGCGCCACGAAGGCCGCGACGATGGCCGCGCCGATGCCGCTGCCGCCGCCGGTGACGAGGACATGGCGGCCGGCCAGGCTCGGATAGATGGCATGGGTCATGGATGTTCCGGAAAAGCGGTCAGGAAAACGTTGATAAGAAAGGAAAGGCTTGCGGCGGCCCGCTCAGCGGCGCCCGGCGCGCGACATCACGTCGATCCACACCGCCAGCACCAGGATCGAGCCCTTGACGATCATCTGCCAGTAGGCGTCGACGTCGAGCATCGACATGCCGTTGTCGAGGCTGGCCATCACCAGCGCGCCGATCAGCGCGCCGTGCACGGTGCCCGCGCCGCCGCGCATCGAGGTGCCGCCGATGAAGCAGGCCGCGATCGCGTCGAGCTCACCCATGTTGCCGGCCGAGGGCGAGCCCGCCGCCAGCCGCGCGGTGTTGACGATGCCGGCGAAGGCGCACATCAGCCCCATCAGCGCGAAGATCGCCAGCTTGACGCGATCGGTGTTGATGCCCGACAGGCGCGTGGCCTCCAGGTTCGAGCCGACCGAGTAGATGCGCCGGCCGAACACGGTCTGGGTGGCAATCCAGGAGAACGCGCCGAGCAGGGCCAGCACGATCAGCACCGGCACGGGGATGCCGCCGTAGCCGTCGAGCGTGGCCACGAAGGCGGCGATGATCAGCCCGGCGGCCACCAGCTTGGCGACGTCCTGCCAGAGCGGCGGCACCGCCAGCTGGTAGCGGCGCCGCGCGCCGCGCTGGCGGATCGCCACGGCCACCAGCAGCGCGAAGATCAGCACCGCCAGCGCGTCGCCGATGCGCGGCGGCAGGTAGGCCTGCCCGATCGCGACGAAACCGTCCGACACGGGCGCGATGGTCGAGCCGTGCGTGAGACCCAGCAGGATGCCGCGATAGGCCAGCATGCCGCCCAGCCCGACGATGAACGAGGGCACGCCGCGATAGGTGGACCACCAGCCGTTGAACAGGCCGATCGCCACGCCCAGCGCCATCACGGTGGGCACGGTGGCGGCCACCGGCCAGCCCAGCACCTGGTCGAGGATCGCCGCCACGCCGCCGAGCAGGCCCAGCAGCGAGCCCACCGACAGGTCGATCTCGCCGGCGATGATCACGAACACCATCCCGCAGGCCAGCATGCCGGTGATCGACATCTGCCGCAGCAGGTTGGAGAGGTTGCGCGGCGTGATGAAGGCGCCGTGCGTGAGGATCGAGAACAGCAGCCAGATCGCCGCCACCGCCACCAGCAGCGCGAGGATCTTGTAGCGCGCGAACAGGCGCCGCAACTGCTGCGCGGAGCCGCTCGCGCCGGCCGCGCGGCCGGTCTGCTCGGCGGCCTGGGAAATCGTCTCGGGTGTCATGCGGGGCTTGCCTCGGTCGAAGTCGTGGAAGAGCGCGCGGGCCGGATCGCCGCGCTGAGGATCTGCTCCTGCGTCAGGCCCTCGTTGGGGAAATCGCCGCGCAGCTCGCCGTCGCCGATCACCAGCACGCGATCGGAGATGCCCAGCACCTCGGGCAGCTCGGAGGAGACCATCACGATCGCCATGCCGCGCTTGGCGAGTTCGCCGATCAGCTTGTAGATCTCGTACTTGGCGCCGACGTCGACGCCGCGCGTGGGCTCGTCGAGGATCAGCACGCGCGGCTCGGTGAGCAACATGCGCGTGAGCACGGCCTTCTGCTGGTTGCCGCCCGACAGGCTCGCGATCGACAGCATCGGGTGCGCCGCGCGCACCGACAGGCGCTGCATCTCGACGCGGATCGCGTCGTGCTCGGCGGCCGCGTCGATCCGGCCGAAGCGCGCGTAGCGCTGCAGCACGGCCAGCGTGATGTTGTGGCCCACGCTCAGCTGCGGGACGATGCCGTGGCGCTTGCGGTCCTCGGGCACCATCGCGATGCCGGCGCGGATCGCGTCGAGCGGCGCGCGGATCCTGAGCGGCTTGCCGTCCAGGCGCAGCTCGGCCTGGCTCGCGCCCGGGTAGCAGCCGAAGATCGCCTGCATCAGCTCGGTGCGCCCGGCGCCGACCAGCCCCGCCACGCCGAGGATCTCGCCGCGCCGCACCGAGAAGGACACGGCATCGACGCGCTTGCGGCGCGGGTTGTTGACATCCAGGCAGGTGACCTCGCGCGCCTCCAGCACCACCTCGCCGATCGGATGCGGCTCGCGCGGGAACAGGTTGGCGATCTCGCGGCCCACCATCTGCGCGATGATGCGATCGGTCGACAGCGTGCGCATCGGCTGGGTCGAGACGTGGCGGCCGTCGCGGATCACGGTGATCGTGTCGCACACGGCCTCGACCTCGTCGAGCTTGTGCGAGATGTAGACGCAAGCGATGCCGCGCGCCTTCAGGTCGCGCACGATGTCGAGCAGGATGCGCGTCTCGGCCGCGGTCAGCGAGGACGAAGGCTCGTCGAGGATCAGCAGCCGCGCGCGCTTGTTGAGCGCCTTGGCGATCTCGATCAGCTGCTGGTGGCCGCCGCCGTAATGCATCACCGGCAGCGCCACGTTGATGCCCTCGATGCCGAGCCCGGCCAGCAGCTCGTCGGCGCGCCGGTACATGGCCGCGTAGTGCATGCGCCCGCCCGGCAGCGTGATCTCGTTGCCGAGGAACAGGTTCTCGGCCACCGACAGCTCGGGCACCAGCATCAGCTCCTGGTGGATGATCACGATGCCGGCGCGCTCGGTGTCGCGAATCCCGGCGGCGTTGAGCGGCTTGCCTTCCCAGCGGATCTCGCCGTCCCAGGTGCCGCTCGGGTAGACGCCCGAGAGCACCTTCATCAGCGTCGACTTGCCGGCGCCGTTCTCGCCGCACAAGCCGACGCATTCGCCCGGGCGCACCACCAGGTCGATGCCGTCGAGCGCCTTCACGCCGCCGAAGCTCTTCACGATGCCGCGCATTTCCAGCAGGGGTTCCGACATGCGTCGTCCTCTTCGGTCTGGTTGCCTGGCGCTTACTGCGCGCCGATCTGCGCCTGGGTGTAGAAGCCGTCCTTGACCACCACGTCGACGTTGTCCTTCGTCAGCAAGGTGGGCTGCAGCAGCACCGTGTCGACCTTCTTGCGGCCGTTGTCGTACTGGGCGTTGTAGGCCGGCTTGCCGCCCTGGGCCAGCGTCACCGCCAGCTTGGCGGCCTCGCTCGCGATCAGCTTGAGCGGCTTGTAGACGGTCATGGTCTGGGTGCCGGCCACCAGGCGCTTGACGGCGGCCAGGTCGGCATCCTGGCCCGAGACCGGCACCTTGCCGGCCAGGTGCTGGGCGGCCAGCGCCTGGATCGCGCCGCCGGCGGTGCCGTCGTTGGAGGCCACCACCGCGTCGATGCGGTTGTTGTTGGCGGTCAGCGCGTTCTCCATGATGCCGAGCGCGGTCGAGGCGCTCCATTCCGGCACCCATTGCTGGCCCACCACCTGGACGTCGCCGCGGTCGATGGCGGGCTTGAGCACCGTCATCTGCCCCTGGCGCAGCATCTTCGCGTTGTTGTCGGTGGGCGCGCCGCCGAGCAGGAAGTAGCGGCCCTTCGGCTTGACCTTGAGGACGCCCTGCGCCTGCAGCTCGCCGACCTTTTCGTTATCGAAGGAGATGTAGGCGTCCACGTCCGCGTCGAGGATCAGGCGGTCGTAGGACACCACCTTGATGCCGGCCTTCTTCGCCTCGGCCACCACGTTGGTCAGCGCCTTCGAATTGAACGGCACGATCACGATCACGTCCACGCCGCGCGAGATCAGGTTCTCGATCTGCGAGATCTGGCGCTCCTCGCTGGCGTCGGCCGACTGCACCGATACCTTCGCGCCGAGCTTCTCGGCGGCCGCCACGAAGTAGTCGCGATCGCGCGACCAGCGCTCGACGCGCAGGTCGTCGATGCAGAAGCCGATTTCGGGGTGATCCTTGCTGGCGTGCGCCAGCGGCGCCATCAGCGTCAGGCCGGCCAGCACGGCGCCGGAAACGAGTGAAGCGAGAACGGAACGACGGCGATTCAGGGGCATGTCTGTCTCCATTTCGGTCTGGTTCTTGTAGGGCGTCTTCACGCCTGGCGTCGCTCGATGCTGCGGCGCACGAAGCGCCCGCGCGGGGCGGGCTGCGCTCCGGCGGGGCCGGCCCGACCCGAGGACAAGCGGCATGGTGCATGCGGGCGCGGCGCAGCGGCAATTACGAAATTGCCCAAGCGCCCTAACATTTCTTGCCGGGCCGCGCGAGAAGGCCCAGCCGGCGCCGCCGCTTGCCACTAGAATGAGCGGGCCGCGGGCAAGAGGCGCCCGCCGCGTCGCGCGACCCGTGCCCAGGTCCGCGGCCAGATGCATAACGACGCCTCGCGAGACACGAACCGACCATGCAACGTGCTTCGTCCGATTCGCCGCAACCGGCGCGCGCGCATCGCATCGCGCTGCTGTTCAATGCGAACAAGGTGTACGACCGCGAGCTGATCACCGGGATCGGCGACTACATGCGCTCCACGCGGGTGAGCTGGGACCTGTTCCTCGAGGACGATTTCCGCTGCCGCGTGCAGGGCATCGAGCGCTTCGACGGCGACGGCATCATCGCCGACTTCGACGACCCGGCGGTGGACGCGGCTTTGCGCGGCTGCCGCCTGCCGGTGGTGGCGGTGGGCTCGTCCTACGAGGACGCGGCGCACTACCCGCCCAGCCTGCCCTACGTGGCGACCGACAACGGCCAGCTGGTGGCGCTGGCCTACACGCACCTGATCGAGGCCGGGCTGGAGCATTTCGCGATGTACAGCCTGCCGCCCGCCGACGAAAACCGCTGGGCCCAGCAGCGCGAGCTGGTCTACACGCGGCTGCGCCGCCACGACGTGCCCGACGTGCCGATCGAGGCCGAGATCTATCGCGGCCTGTCGACCAGCGCGCCGACCTGGCATCACGCCACGCGCCAGTTGACCGACTGGCTGCGCGCGCTGCCCAAGCCGGTCGGCGTGATCGCGGTGACCGACGCGCGCGCGCGGCACCTGCTGCAGGCCTGCGTGGCGGCCGGGCTGGCGGTGCCCGAGGAGATCGCCATCATCGGCATCGACAACGATCCGCTCACGCGCACGCTCAGCCGCATCCCGCTGTCCTCGGTGATCCAGGGCACGGTGGAGATGGGCCGCACCGCCGCCCACCTGCTGCACCAGATGCTCGGCGGCGCGCGCTTCGGCGGCCGGCAGATCCTGGTGCCGCCGGTCGGCATCAACGTGCTGGCCTCGACGCGCCACCAGCCGCTGGCCAGCCCCTACGTGATGCGCGCGCGCCATTTCATCCGCCAGTACGCCTGCCAGGGCATCCGCACCGAGCAGGTGGCCGACTATGTGGGCGTGTCGCGCTCCTCGCTGGAGGAGCATTTCCGCCGCGAGCTGCGCTGCACCGTGCACCAGGAGATCCTGCGCCACAAGCTCGACGCGGCCAAGCAACTGCTGGCCACGCGCGAGCTGGCCACCGCCGAGGTGGCGGTGCGCTGCGGCTTCACCTCGCCGCAATACATGTACGCCGTGTTTCGTCGCGAACTCGACTGCACGCCGCGCGAATACCAGGAACGCACCATGACGGGAGGTCATGCTTGAGCGCGATCGAATCGCAACGAGCCTATGCGCCGGATGCGCGTGGCCTGACGGAACGCCCCTGGGGCCGGCTGCCCGGCGGCGACGCGGTGCGCCTGTTTACGCTGCGCAACGCGCACGGCATGCGCGTGGCGATCAGCGAGCTGGGCGCCACCTTGGTGTCCTGGCAGGCGCCCGACCGCGCCGGCCGGCTCGGCGAGATCCTGCTCAGGCACGACACGCCGGCCGAGTACCTGGCCTCGAACGCCTATTTCGGCGCGCTGGTGGGGCGCTGCGCGAACCGCATCGCCGAGGCGCGCTTCTCGCTCGACGGCATTGACTACCCGCTCGACCGCAACGACGGCGCGCAGTGCCTGCACGGCGGGTTCAGCGGCTTTCATCGGGCCTTGTGGGAAGCCGAGCCGCGCGAGGATGCGCTGCTGATGCGGCTCGCCTCGCCGGAAGGCGAAGGCGGCTTTCCCGGCAACCTGGAGGTGTGCGTGCGCTACGCGCTCGACGACCACGGCACGCTGTCGATCGGCTACGAGGCGCGCGCCGACGCAGCCACCCCGCTCTACCTGACCAGCCATCCCTATTTCAACCTGAGCGGGCGGCCGCACGGCGATATCGGCGGGCATGTGCTGAGCATCGACGCCGATCGCTACCTGGAGGTCGATGCGCGCCTGATCCCGCAGCGCGAGGCCGGCGTGGCCGGCACCGCCTTCGATTTCCGCCACGCCGCGCCGCTCGGCGCGCGGCTCGGCTGGCCGCATGCGCAGCTCGCGCTGGCGGGCGGCTTCGATCACTGCTTCGTGCTGCGCCCCGCCGAGACCGACGAGCAGGGCGCGCCGCGCGTGCGCGAGGTGGCGCGCGTCTACGAACCCGGCAGCGGCCGCGAGCTGAGCGTGCTGACCGACCAGCCGGGTTTGCAGCTCTACACCGGCAACGGGCTGTCGGGCGCGTTCGCGCGGCACGGCGCGCTGTGCCTGGAAGCCAGCGCGTTCCCGAACCAGATCAACTCGCCGCGGGCCGAGGCCGTGGTGCTGCGCCCCGGCCAGGTCTATCGGCAGGACACGCGCTATCGCGTGACGATCGCGCCATGACAAAAACGGCGACGGGACTCGATGCCCCGCCGCCGTTTCCACGTCGGTCGTTCCCGCTATTCGCGGCCGGATCGGCCGGCCGCGAGCTTCAGCCTCGAGCTCATCCCACCAGCAGCGTCTTCGGCTCCAGGTAGGCGGCGATCCCCCACTTGCCCATTTCGCGGCCGAGCCCCGAATGCTTGAAGCCGCCGAACGGCGCGCGCGGCTCGTGGTTCAGCGTGTTGACCAGCACCCGGCCCGAGTCGATGCGCAGCGCCACCCGCTCGCAGCGCTCGCGATCCTTGCCGAGCACCAGCGCGCTCAGGCCGTAGCGCGTGTCGTTGGCGATCGCGATCGCGTCCTCCTCGTCCTCGTAGGCGAGGATCGACAGCACCGGCCCGAAGATCTCCTCGCGCGCGATGCGCATCGCGTTGTTCACGCCCGAGAACAGCGTCGGCTTCACGTACCAGCCCGCCTCCAGCCCGTCGGGGCGACCCTCGCCGCCCGCCAGCAGGCGCGCGCCCTCCTGGCCGCCGAGCCTGATGTAGCCCTGCACGCGCTCCCATTGCTTGCGGCTCACCATCGGCCCAATCTCGGTATCGGCCTCGTGCGGGTTGCCTGACTTGATGCCCGCCACGGCCGCCGCGGCCAGTTGCTCGAACTCGGCGAGCCGCGCGCGCGGCACCAGGATCCGCGTGCCGGCCACGCAGGCCTGGCCGCTGTTCATGAAGCCGGCCTGCAGCACCAGCGGCATCACCTCGGCGAAATCGGCATCGTCGAGCACGATGGTGGGCGACTTGCCGCCCAGCTCCAGCGTGACGCGCTTCATGCCTTCCGCGCCGGCCTCCACCAAGTGCTGGCCGACCGCCGACGAACCCGTGAAGGAGATCTTGGCGACGCGCGGATCGCGCGCGAAGGTCTCGCCGACCACCTCGCCGCGACCGTTGACGATGTTGAACACGCCCGCCGGCAGCTCGGCCGCGTGCAGCGCCTCGATCACCACGCGGGTTTGCCAGCCGCTCATCTCGCTGGGCTTGATCACCGCCGTGCAGCCGGCTGCCAGCGCGGTGGCGAGCTTGTTGCAGATGAAACCGGCATTGCTGTTCCAGGGCGTGATCAGCGCGGCCACGCCCACCGGCGTCATCACCACGCGTGCCGCGCCGGCCTGCTCCTCGAACGGATAGGCCTCCAGCGTCTCGATCGCCTGCTGGACCGTCTGCGCCGGGTACCGGGCCATCCAGCGCGCCCGCGACGAGGGCGCGCCGTATTCGCCGACCACCGCCTCCAGCAGTTCGTCCTCGCGCGCCACCAGTTGCGTGTGGATGCGACGCAGCGCGGCCAGCCGCTCCTGCCGCGTGGTGCGCGACCAGGCCGGGAAGGCCGCGGCGGCCGCGGCGATCGCGCGGCGCGCGTCCTCCTCGTCGCCAAGGCGCAGTTGCCCATTCACCTGCCCGCTGCTCGGGTCGACCAGGTCGAACCATTCCTCGCCATGGGGCACCACGAATTCGCCATTGATGTAGCTGTGCTCGATCCTTTGCATCTGCCTTCTCCGTCTGGTTGGACGCCGCCAGGACGGCGTCGTCTTGCATGGAGTCGAGTGTAGGGATTCGGGACTATTCCGATAAGCCGTCCTATCATGCATGGGTTATCCCGAAAAAAAGGACGATCGATGCATCGCACCGGCCTGACCGAACTCGAGGTGGTGCTGGCCGTGGCCCGCCTCGCCAGCTTCCGCGCCGCCTCGCGCGAGCTGGGGATGTCGACCACGGCCGTCAGCGCGGCGGTGGCCGGGCTCGAGGCGCGCCTGAAGGTGCGCCTGTTCAACCGCTCGACGCGCAGCGTGGCGCTGACCGATGCCGGCCAGCGCTACGTGGAGCGCGTCGCGCCGGCGCTGGCCGAGATCCGCCGCGCCGACGAGGAAGCCGGCACCGGGCCCGACGTGCCGAGCGGCACGCTGCGCCTGAACGCCCCGCCCGAAACCGCCACCATGCTGGTGCAGCCGCTGCTGGCCGAGTATCTGCGCCGTTATCCGCAGGTGCGCGTCGACGTGGTCAGCGACCTGCGGCTGATCGATATCGTCGCCGACGGCTTCGACGCGGGAATCCGGCTGGCCGAATCGGTGCCGCAGGACATGATCGCGGTGCCGCTGACCGACGAGATCCGCATGCGGGTGGTCGCCGCGCCCGGCTACCTGGCGCGCCACGGCACGCCGCGCGAGCCGGCCGAGCTGGTCGACCACCAGTTGATCAGCATGCGGCTGGGGCGCGGCATCTATCACTGGGAGCTGGAGCGCGCGGGCCAGAAGTTCGTCGCCAACCTGCCGATGCGGCTGGTGTTCAGCGACTCGCGCGCGATCCGTCAGGCCACCCTGGCCGGGCTCGGACTGGGCTTCCTGAGCGACTGGTTCGTCAGCGAGGATCTCGCGCGCGGCGCGCTGGTGCCGGTGCTGGACGACTGGTGCCAGCCGTTCGGCGGCTTGCGGCTGTATTACCCGGGGCGGCGCTTCGTGCCGGTGCGCTTGAGGGCCCTGATCGAGCTGGTGCAGGAACGGCGCGCGAACGGGCTGCCGGTGTTTTCGGAGAATTGGACGGCCGCGCCTTGGGAGGCGGGTTGAATATCGCGCGCCCATGAAAAAAGCCGCGAACCTCACGGTTCGCGGCTTTGTCGTTCAGGCTTCAGCCGCCGAAACCGGCCGCGCCCAAGCTGAAGCTCAGAGCTTCGAGGCCACCCAGGCCTGCACGCCCGCCAGCGCGGCCGGCAGGTTCGCCGGCTCGGTGCCGCCGGCCTGGGCCATGTCCGGCCGGCCGCCGCCCTTGCCGCCCACCTGCTGGGCCACGAAGTTGACGAGTTCGCCGGCCTTGACCTGCTTGCTCGCCTCGGCCGTCACGCCGGCGATCAGGCTGACCTTGCCGCCTTCCACCGCGGCCAGCACCACGGCCGCGTGCTTGAGCTTGTCCTTGAGCTTGTCGACGGTTTCGCGCAGCGTCTTCGAATCGGCGCCGTCCAGCGTGGCGGCCAGCACCTGCACGCCCTTGACGTCGACGGCCTGCTGCGCAAGCTCGTCGCCCTGGCTGGAGGCCAGCTTCGACTTCAGCGCGGCCAGCTCCTTCTCGAGCGACTTGACCTGGTCCTGCACCTGACCGATGCGCTGGGTCAGTTCCGCCGGCTGCGCCTTGAGCATCGAGGCGGCCGTGTTCAGGCGCGCGTCGAGCTCCTGCACGTAGCGCAGGGCGTTGTCGCCGGTGATCGCCTCGACGCGGCGGATGCCGGCGGCCACGCCGCCTTCCATCACGATCTTGAAGAAGCCGATGTCGCCGGTGCGGCGCACGTGGGTGCCGCCGCAGAGTTCGCGCGAGAAGCCCAGGTCGAGCACGCGCACTTCATCACCGTACTTCTCGCCGAACAGCGCCATCGCGCCGCCCTTCACCGCGTCGTCGTAGGACATGTTGCTGACGATGCCCGGGGAGTTGGCGAGGATCTCGGCGTTGACGATCGCCTCGACACGGCGGATCTCGTCGTCGCTCATCGGCGCGTTGTGCGCGAAGTCGAAACGCGTCTTGTCGGCGTCGACCAGCGAGCCCTTCTGCTGCACGTGGCTGCCCAGCACCTCGCGCAGCGCCTTGTGCATCAGGTGGGTGACCGAGTGGTTGCGCTCGGTGCGGGCGCGGCGCGCGGCGTCGATCTCGGCGCGCAGCGTGTCGCCCACCTTCAGCGTGCCCTGCTCGACCGTGCCGTGATGGCCGATCACATCGGCCTGCACCTTCAGCGTGTCCTCGACCGCGAAACGCGTGGCCGCGTTGGCCAGCACGCCCTGGTCGCCGACCTGGCCGCCCGATTCGGCGTAGAACGGCGTGTGGTCCAGCACCACCACCGCCTGCTCGCCGGCCTGCGCCTGCTGGACGGCCGTGCCGCCCACGTAGAGCGCGACGATCTTCGCGTCGTCGAAGGCGATGTCCTCGTAGCCGTGGAAGGTGGTCTTGGCGCCCGAGTATTCGAGGCCCTGGGTGGCCTTGAACTTGCCGGCCGCGCGCGCCTGCTCGCGCTGGCGCGCCATGGCGTCGTCGAAGGCCGGCTCGTCGACCGTCATGCCGCGCTCGCGGCAGACGTCGGCCGTCAGGTCCAGCGGGAAACCATACGTGTCGTGCAGCTTGAACGCCAGTTCGCCGTCGAGCTGCTTGGCGCCCTTGGCGTCGAGCTCGGCCAGCGCCGCGTCGAGGATCGTCATGCCGTGCTCGATGGTCTCGAGGAAGCGCTCCTCTTCCTGGCGCAGCACATCGGTCACGCGGCCTTCGGCTTCCTTCAGTTCCGGATAGGCGCCGCCCATCTCGGCCACCAGGTCGGCCACCAGCTTGTGGAAGAAGGCACCCTTGCGGCCCAGCTTGTAGCCGTGGCGGATTGCGCGGCGCACGATGCGGCGCAGCACGTAGCCGCGGCCCTCGTTGCCCGGGATCACGCCGTCGACGATCAGGAACGAGCAGGCGCGGATGTGATCGGCGATCACCTTCAGCGAGTTGTTCGTCAGGTCGGCCACGCCCGTCTCGCGCGCGGCGGCCTTGATCAGGTTCTGGAACAGGTCGATTTCGTAGTTGCTGTGCACGTGCTGCAGCACCGCCGCGATCCGCTCCAGGCCCATGCCGGTGTCGATCGACGGCTTCGGCAGACGCGTCATGTTGCCTTGCGCGTCGCGGTTGAACTGCATGAACACGAGATTCCAGATCTCGATGTAGCGGTCGCCGTCTTCCTCGGGGGATCCCGGCGGGCCGCCCCAGACGTCCGGGCCGTGGTCGTAGAAGATTTCCGAGCAGGGGCCGCAGGGGCCGGTGTCGCCCATCTGCCAGAAGTTGTCCGAGGCGTAGCGCGCGCCCTTGTTGTCGCCGATGCGGATGATGCGCTCGGTCGGCACGCCCACTTCCTTGGCCCAGATGTCGTAGGCCTCGTCATCGTCGTGGTAGACGGTGACCCACAGCTTTTCCTTGGGCAGGCCGTAGACGCTCGTCAGCAATTCCCAGCTGTAGTGGATCGCGTCCTTCTTGAAGTAGTCGCCGAACGAGAAGTTGCCCAGCATCTCGAAGAAGGTGTGATGGCGCGCGGTGTAGCCGACGTTCTCGAGATCGTTGTGCTTGCCGCCCGCGCGCACGCTGCGCTGCGAGGTGGTCGCGCGCGAGTACGGGCGCGATTCGGTGCCGAGGAACACGTCCTTGAACTGCACCATGCCCGAATTGGTGAACAGCAGGGTCGGGTCGTTGCCCGGGACGAGGCTCGACGAACGGACGATCGTATGACCCTTCGATTCGAAGAACTTGAGGAATTTCTCGCGGATTTCGGCGGCTTTCATAGCGTGCGGGAACGGTCCTGCCAGACTGGCTCTGTGGCTATCGGCGCCGTGCGCCGGGGGGATCGGGCGCACGGCGGCTGGTTTCTGAAACGATCGATTATACGGGATCGCGACCCGGGGGCGGCAGGCCCGCGCCGGCGGGGGCGGAACGGCGTCGCGCGGGCCCCGCGCGGGCGCACGGCCCGGGATGGCGCCGGCCCGCGGGCGCCTCGCGACGGGGCGGGCGCCGCGCCCCGTTTGCCGGCGCGCGGCGGCCCAGAGCGGCGCCGCGCCCTCGCCTGGCCCCGCTTTCACGCCGCCGGGGCGGGAATCGCTTTAAGATGCAGCGATCGCCGCCCGGGCGCCGAGGCCCGGGCCCTGCCAGTTCCGAGGGAGACAGACAGCAGATGGGAGCATTGAGTCATATCCGCGTTCTCGACCTGAGCCGCGTGCTCGCCGGCCCGTGGTGCGCGCAGACGCTCGCCGACTTCGGCGCCGACGTGATCAAGATCGAGCGGCCCGGCGCGGGCGACGACACGCGCCACTGGGGGCCGCCCTACCATCGCGCCGCGGACGGCAGCGACACGCGCGAAGCCGCCTACTACCTGGCGGCGAACCGCAACAAGCGCTCGGTGACGGTGGACATCGCCAGCCCGGAAGGCCAGCGCGTGATCCGCGAGCTGGCCGCGCAATGCGACGTGGTGATCGAGAACTACAAGGCCGGCCAGTTGAAGAAATACGGCCTCGACTACGCCAGCCTGCGCGAGCTGAAGCCGGACCTGATCTACTGCTCGGTGACGGGCTTCGGCCAGACCGGCCCCTATGCGCACCGCGCCGGCTACGACTTCATCATCCAGGGCCTGGGCGGCTTCATGAGCATCACCGGCGAGCGCGACAGCGAGCCCGGCGGCGGCCCGCAGAAGGCCGGCGTGGCGATCGCCGACCTCGCCACCGGCCTCTATTCCTCGGTGGCGATCCTCGCCGCGCTGACGCATCGCGACCGCACCGGCGAAGGCCAGCACATCGACATGGCCCTGCTCGACGTGCAGGTGGCCCTGCTCGCCAACATGAACACCAACTACCTGGCCAGCGGCCAGCCGCCGGTGCGCTGGGGCAATGCGCACCCCAACATCGTGCCCTACCAGACCTTCCAGACCAGCGACGGCTGGATCATCGTGGCGGTCGGCAACGACGGGCAGTTCCGCAAGTTCGTGGAGGCCGGCGGGCGCGGCGAGCTGGCCGACGACGAGCGCTTCGCCACCAATCCCGCGCGCGTGCGGCATCGGCCAATCCTGGTGCCGATCCTCGCCGAGATGACGCGCACGCGCGGCAAGCAGGAATGGATCGCCGCGCTGGAGGCGGCCGGCGTGCCCTGTGGGCCGATCAACGACCTGGCCGAGGTGTTCGAGAACGAGCAGGTGGTGGCGCGTGACCTGCAGGTGGAGCTGCCGCATCCGAGCGGCGCGCCGGTCAAGCTGGTGCGCAATCCCGTGAAGATGAGCGCCACGCCGCCCGAGGCGCGCAGCGCGCCGCCGCTGCTGGGCGAGCATACCGAGGCGGTGCTGCGCGAGCTGCTCGGCTACGACGAGGCCGCGATCGCGGCGCTGCGCGACAAGGGAGCCGTCTGAGGCGCCGGTGGCGGCGCAGCCAAGGCAGCCATGAAAAACGCCGGGACATGCATTCGCATGTCCCGGCGCGCTGCGTCGATGGCGAACGAACCGCGAGCGGCCGCTCCCTCGACGTCATGTGTCATCACCCGGCGTCGCCGCCGGTTTCTCCCTGATGCCTGTTGCTGCTGTTCGACCTTGCCGTCTGATGGTCTTCATGCCGCCGTTGCTGGCGTCATGGACGGTTTCCCGGCCGTCGACCGACGCGCGGCGGCGGCCTGGAAACCTTGCATTCGACCCGGCGCCCTCGGGGCACCGGGCCGGAATCACTCGAAGCGATCGATCCGCCGGGCCGGCGGCGCCCAGGCGCCCGCCAGGCCCGGCCCGTGATCAACGATGGACGTTCGCGCCGACGATGCCGCCTGCGGCCGCGCCGGCCACGGTGCCGATCGGGCCGCCCGTCACGAGATAACCGAGCGCGCCGCCGGCGGCCGCGCCGATGCCGGCGTTGCGCTGGGTGCGCGTCATGGTGCAGGCGCCGAGGCTGGCGACGACGAGTGCGATCACGGTGGTGCGAACCAGGAAATGCGTCTTTTTCATTTGAATGTTCATATCGAATCCCTCCTCAGCTCATGCGGCTTGGAACCGGGTGAGCGAATCTTATGAAGCCGCCGGGCGCCCGCCAACGCGTTTTACCTCCCGTTACGACTGATACAGGCGGCCGGGCACCGGGCCGGCGCTCCTCACCCGGCGCCCGGCTCAGGTAGAATCGACGGTTTCAGGCGGCGCAACCGGCGCGCGCCCACCTTTCTTCCTGTTCCCGCATGAGCACCGAACGCAACGACGCCCCCGCGGCATCCAATTTCATTCGCAACACCATCGACGACGACAATCGCTCGGGCAAATGGGGCGGGCGCGTCGAGACGCGCTTCCCGCCGGAGCCGAACGGTTATCTGCACATCGGTCATGCGAAGAGCATCTGCCTGAACTTCGGCGTGGCGCGCGACTACGGCGGCGTCTGCCACCTGCGCTTCGACGACACCAACCCGGAAAAGGAAAGCGTCGAGTACGTGGACTCGATCGTCGACGCCGTGCAATGGCTCGGCTTCGAGTGGCAGAAGGACGGCCGCGATCACACGTACTTCGCCAGCGACTACTACGACAGGCTCTACGAATACGCCGAGCTGCTGATCACGCGCGGCAAGGCCTACGTGGACAGCCAGAGCGCCGAGGAAATGCGCGCCAACCGCGGCTCGGCCACCGAGCCCGGCACGAACTCGCCGTTCCGCGAGCGCCCGGTCGAGGAGAACCTCGACCTGCTGCGCCGCATGAAGGCCGGCGAATTCCCCGAAGGCGCCCATGTGCTGCGCGCGAAGATCGACATGGCCTCGCCGAACTTCAACCTGCGCGACCCGGTGATCTACCGGATCCGCTACGCCCATCATTACCGCACGGGCGACAAGTGGTGCATCTACCCGATGTACGACTACACGCACTGCATCTCGGACGCGCTGGAAGGCATCACGCATTCGCTGTGCACGCTCGAGTTCGAGGATCACCGCCCGCTGTACGACTGGGTGCTGAACGAACTGGCCGAGGCCGGCGTGTTCACGCGTCCGCTGCCGCAACAGATCGAATTCTCGCGCCTGAACCTGACCTACGCGATCACCAGCAAGCGCAAGCTGCTGCAACTGGTGACCGAGAACCACGTGGACGGCTGGGACGATCCGCGCATGCCGACCATCGTCGGCATCCGTCGCCGCGGCTTCACGCCCGAGAGCCTGCTGCTGTTCTGCGAGCGCATCGGCGTGACCAAGGTCGATTCCTGGATCGACATGGGCGTGCTGGAAGGCGCGCTGCGCGACGACCTGGACGAGAAGGCGCCGCGCACCGTGGCCGTGCTCGACCCGCTCAAGCTGGTGATCGACAACTACCCCGAAGGCCAGACCGAGGACTGCACGGCACCCGTGCATCCGCATCATCCGGAACGCGGCGTGCGCACCTTCCCGATCTCGCGCGAGCTGTGGATCGAACGCGAGGACTTCCAGGAAGTGCCGCCCAAGGGTTATTTCCGCCTGTTCCCGGGCAACAAGGTGCGGCTGCGCTACGGCTACGTGATCGAGTGCACGGGCTTCGACAAGGACGAGCAAGGCCACGTCACCGCCGTGCATTGCAACTACTTCCCGGACAGCCGCTCGGGCACCGAAGGCGCGAACAACTACAAGGTCAAGGGCACCATCCATTGGCTCAGCGCGGCCGCGGCCGTGCCGGCCGAGGTGCGGATCTACGACCGCCTGTTCCGCGAAGCCCATCCCGATGCGGGCGGACGCAACTACCTCGAGGCGCTGAACCCCGACTCGAAGAAGATCATGCAGGCCTATGTGGAACCGGGTACCGAAAGCGCGGCGCCCGAGGCGCGCTACCAGTTCGAGCGTCATGGCTACTTCGTGGCCGATCGCCATGATTCGAAGCCGGGCAAGCCGGTGTTCAACCGGATCGTGCCGCTGCGCGATAGCTGGGGCGGGAAGTAAGCGTGCGGCGCGTGGATGAATGAAAAATACCCGGCTTCGGCCGGGTATTTTTTTGCACCTGCTTCGGTGGAGCGAAGAGAATCGCCGGAAATCTCAGCCCGGCAAATCCCGATGCAGGTCCGCCAGCGACAGCGTGGTGGCGAACACCTTCGCCAGGCTGCGGCTCGCGTACTGCCTGACCTCGTCCAATTCGACCCAGCGGAACGCGTCCATTTCGGGGATCGACGCGCCGGTGGTACGGCTCGGGAACATCGAGGTGCAGATGCAATGGGAGAGATCGGTTTCGTCGGCACGCAGGCGCGCCGCGAACAGGTAGAGATCCTTGTCGGGACGGTAGAGGAAGCGGCCCAGGTCGAGCAGCCGCTCGGCCGCCAGCGCGATGCCGGTTTCCTCGAACAGCTCGCGAAGGGCGGCTTCGCGCTCCGATTCGCCGGCATCGTGATGCCCCTTCGGGATGTCCCAATGCGACGTCTCGGTTGCGTGCGCAAGCAACAGCCGCCCTTGTGGATCGAGCAGCACGACCCCGCACGACAACACGCGCGGGGCGTGCGATGGCCGCCTGCCGGCCATCGTCGTCAACGCTTCTGGAATTGCCAGTTGCCCGCCGCCGTCTTGCAGTAGCGCGGACGCAGCGTCATCGACTGGCCCTTGGCATTGATCTCGACGGCGATCTCGCGGCAGCTACGGCCATCCTGCTCGGCGGTGGTGGGGGTGAGCTTCGCCTCGATCGGCGTGCCGCGGCCGTCGTTGCTCCAGGTGGTGGTTTCGCCGTCCTTGCCCTCGTCGCGGGCCTGGTAGACAGCCTTGGTCAGCGAGGCGCGATCGGCCTTGCTGAAATAGGCCATCGGCGTATCGCTCAGGAAGTTCAGGTTGCTCTGCGCCTGCGCGCCCAGCGCGGTGGCGACGAGCACGGCGCCGGCCAGCGCGCGTGCCACGTTCGGGAGAGATGCCCGCATCGTCTTGTTCTCCTTGGAATGGGATTGCCGGACGGGATGCGCAGGAACGCCTGCTGCACGCACATCCCTTCGGCGAGCATATCATGCCCTCCCGCCCCACCCCGGCTCAGCGCGCCGCGACCTTCTGCTGCTGCGCATCGGGTCGGTAGCCGTCCGTGAGCGTGTGCAGGAAGGCGATCACATCCTGGATCTCCGCCTCGTCGAGCGCCGGCTTCTCGCCCTTCTTGCGATCGAAGGGCGGATCGGTATTGATGTTGGCCCAGTAGCGCTTCGGCAGATCGTCGTACTTCTGCACCACGCCGTGACGCACCGGATAGAAGCGCTCGGGGTTGGTATCGCGCTGCACGTAGAAACGCAGCACCTCATCGAGCGAGTGATAGATGCCGTTGTGGAAGAAGGCCTTCTTCAGCACCACGTTGCGCAGCGTCGGCGTGCGGAAGATGCCGCAGAACTCGTCCTCGCCCTTCAGGTCCTGGCGCTCCGGCCCGCAGGCGCCCAGGTCGTGGAACTTCGGATCCTTGTTGACCGCCAGCTCGCGATTGCGCGGCACGCCCAGCGCGATCAGGCCGAAGTCGCTGAACTGCGGCGGCGAGCCGTCGAGCGCACGCTGGCTGATATGGCAGCTCGCGCAATTGCCCTTGCGTTCGTCGTTGAACAGTTCGAGGCCGCGCATCTCGGCGGCCGTCAGCCTGGCCTTGTGGTCGAGGAAGGCGTCGTACTTGCTGGTGTAGGGCGTGAAGACTTCCGGCGTCTGCTCGTAGGTGCCGAGCGCCTGCAGCACCGCGTTGAAGGTGGCCATGTCGTCGGACAGCACCTTGTCGCCGAAGGTCGCGCGAAAATCCGCGAGATAGGACGCGGCGCGCACCGCGCTGGCCACCTTGGCCGGCGTGCTGTTCATCTCGAAGCGCGTGGTCAGCGGAATGCGTGCCTGCTGCTCGCCGCGATCGACGCGGCCATCCCAGGTCAGGCCGCCGGTCGGACCCGCATCGACGCTCTCGTCGCCCTCCTCGTCGGAATCATGGAAGTGCCGCGTGAACGGCGGCACCTTCTGCAGATACATCAGCGTCGGCACGGCGCGGAAACCCTGCTGATGGAGATCGTCGCCGCCCAGTTGCACCGACAGGCCATTAGGCGAACCGAAAGCATGGTCGGGGCTGTGGCAGGAAGCGCATGCAAGCTTTCCGGAACCCGAGAGCGCCGGATCGAAAAACATCTGCTTACCCAGTGCTGTCATTTTCTTGACAGCGGCATAGACCTGCGCGCGCGTCTGCGGCTGGTTCGCGACCACGATCTCATTGCCGGCCGCTTGCGACGCGCCGGCCTGCGCCGTCGATTGCGAGGCGGCCGATGCCGCGGCGGCCTGATCGCCCGCGGCCTGCGGCGCGCGCGAATCGCAGGCGCTCAGCAGGCTGGCGAGCGCAAGCGAGACGATCGCGACCGCCCGGACGGCGAAGGGGTGGCGATCCGGCCAAGGCCGGGCGAGGTCTTCGTGCACGCTGCGCATGTCGATCCGAAAGGCAGGAAAGAAAGGCGCGAGCGTATGTCAGTCAAATGTCAATTCCGTGACTGTGAGCCGATAGTAAAACGAAAGCTGCACTACATTTCGCTGTCAAATGTCGCTTACATAATCCGATCGACTGGCTGTCATTCGTTGTACGGGGGATCGGCCGGTTCCTACGGTACATGTGCGACTAGAGAGACAAGATGAAGAAAACTTTGACCCGCGTAACGCCCATCGCGCTCGCAGCAGCAGCCTTCCTCGCGGGCTGCGGCGGCGGCGACGTCACGACCGCGCCGTCCAGCAGCAACAACAACACCACGCCGCCTGCCGCGCAGACGCTGTCGTCGGTGAAGAACATCGTCGTGATCTACGCGGAAAACCGCAGCTTCGACAACCTCTATGGCGCCTTCCCCGGTGCGAACGGCACGGCCGACCTGAAGGCCTCCGATACGATCCAGCTCGACCGCGACGGCACTGTGCTCGCCACGCTGCCGAAGATCTGGGGCGGCCTGACCGCCGCCGGCGTGACGCCGGCCGTGACCGAAGCGATGACGGCGAACCTGCCGAACCAGCCTTTCGCGATCGACGATCCGAACGGTTTCAACACCGCGCTGAACGTGACGACGCGCGACCTGTATCACCGGTTCTACGAGAACCAGATGCAGATCAACGGCGGCAAGAACAACATGTTCGCGGCCTGGGCGGATTCGGGCGGCCTGGTGATGGGCCACTACAACACCGATTCGTCGAAGCTGCCGCTCTGGAAGATCGCCCAGCAATACACGCTGGCCGACAACTTCTTCATGGGTGCGTTCGGCGGCTCCTTCCTGAACCACCAGTACCTGATCTGTGCCTGCGCGCCGTTCTATCCGAACGCGAACACCAGCCCGGCGTCCAAGTCGATCTCGGCCGTGAACGCCGACGGCGTCTCGCTGACGGTCGACACCGCCAACTCGCCGGCCTCGGCGCTCAACGGCGCACCGAAGTTCGTCAACTCGGGCAACCTGACGCCGGACTTCTTCGCCGTCAACACCATGCAGCCGCCGTACCAGCCGAGCGGCAACAAGGCGCCGAGCAGCGACCCATTGCTGGCCGACCCGAGCGTGGCCACCACACTGCCGCCGCAGACCGCCACCAACATCGGCGACCTGCTGAATGCCGCCAACGTCTCGTGGGCCTGGTACAGCGGCGCGTTCGGCGCGGCGCTGACGGCCTCGCAAGGCGGCACGCCGGCAGCCGCAGCCGACGGCACGACGATCGCCAAGGCGAACTTCCAGTACCACCACCAGCCGTTCAACTACTTCAAGAACCTGGCCCCGGGCACCACGGCACGCGCCACGCACGTGCTCGACGGCGGCATCAACGGCACGGAGTTCATCAAGGCGATCGACGCAGGCACGCTGCCGGCGGTGAGCTTCTACAAGCCGCAGGGCAACCTGAACGAGCATGCCGGCTACACCGACGTGGCCTCGGGCGACGCCCACATCGCGGATGTCATCTCGCACCTGCAGAAGAGCCCGCAGTGGAACAACATGGTGGTGGTCGTCACCTATGACGAAAACGGCGGCTTCTGGGATCACGTCGCGCCGCCGAAGGGCGACCGCTGGGGCCCGGGCACGCGGATTCCGGCACTGGTCATTTCGCCGTACGCGAAGAAGGGTTTCGTCGACCACACGCAATACGACACCGCGTCGATCCTGCGCTTCATCACGCGCCGCTACAACCTGCCGAAGCTCGACGGTATCAAGCAGCGCGACGACGCGCTGGTGAAGAACGGCGGCACGGCGATGGGCGACCTGACGAACACGCTGACGCTGTCGACCAACTGAGCATCAAGGTAAAGCGGCGATTGACCCGTTGGTCGCGGGTTTCGAGTGATTGGGCGGCTTCGGCCGCCCTTTTTTCATGATTGTCCGGATTCGACGCCGGGCCGGGTCAGAGCAATTGCTGGGCCGACAGCGCGAGCAGCAGTCGTTCGATGCCAATGCCGAACCCGGCACCCTCTCGATACGCCCCACCGCCGGCGATCTGCTGCTGCGCCCCCAGTTCCCGGCAGCGAATCTCGAACCCCTGCCCGTTCAGGTAGTAGCTGATACCTCGTCGCGCAGCCCGGTCGAGTTCGTAGCGAAGCCCCAATGAATTCAGGAAGCCGATGGCCATTTCCTGGCTGCATGTCGATGCGCGCTCGAGGTCGGTGCCCAGGCATTCGAAACCGAGCTGGGTGAATTCGCGGTAGCGCCCGGCTTGCGGTCGTTCGTAACGGTAACAGCGCGCAACATAGAAGAAGCGCCGCTCGGGCTGGCCGGCCAACAATTCCCGGCTTCTCTCCTGGAACAGGGCCGTGGCTTCCGGGATCAGGCAACAGGGACGACCTTTCTTGTCGGGAAACGCCCACATCTGCTCGATGATCTCGCTACCGCCGGCCTTTTCGATAAAAGTATCCTGCGACCACAGTGCCGGGACGATCGCTTCTTCAGCGCCAGCCTCAATGAAGGTAGCTCCGGAAACGGGTCTCGAGATTGCGGATCTGGGTGGCGTCCTTGCCGACCACGAAGCGGGTGCCGCGAAGCATGCTCATGTTTTTCTCCGTATGAAAATAAAAAAGGCGCCGATGGCGCCTTGGTTTCGTATCAGCCGGGCGGGACCGCTTGGATCCCGCTCCAGTGTCATGGACGTAACGAACCACGGCGCGATGAAAGGCGGCCGTGATGGTGATGCAGTCGAGTGGGTACGTTACGAAGTTCCATGTCGGCAATACTGACACAAGAGCGGCGGGCTGTGAACTGCTCCGAATTCCGACAATGAAGCGGCATCGGTCGCTATAACTGCCGCTCGATCGCCGCCTTGTCGATGATCGACCAGACCTGCCTGATCCTGCCGTCGTGGAATTCATAGAAGACGTTTTCTGTGAAAGCGACGCGCTTGCCGTTCACGGGCAAGCCGAGGAAGGTACCGATCGGCGAGCAGTCGAAATGCAGGCGGCTGGCGATACGAGGCGGTTCGCATACGAGCAGTTCAATGTCGAAGTGCAGGTCCGGGATCTCGCGGAAGTCCCGCTCGAGCATCTCGCGATAGCCGGACAAGCCGATGCGCTGGTCGTTGTGGATCACCTCATCGCCGACGAACATGCCCAGGCGTGACCAGTCCTGCTGGTTCAGGCAGGCGATGTAGGCGCGGTAGGTTTCGGATAAAGAGAGTTCAGTCATCGTCGTCCGTGCTTCCTGAATAGGTTGATTAGAGACGCTCTACTCCACGGCTTATGTCGTCGGATCGATCGACAACAGCCCCATGTCGAACGTCCGTTGTCTCGGAAAGCGCGAGTGGAACCTCAGAGGTATCAGCCCACTGCCGGCACCCATCCCATCAGACCGACTCCCGGTGGCCATACCCCGCCGCGCCACGCGGGAACGCCAGCAGCACGGCAAAACCACCCGCTTCCGGCGCCGCGAACGACACTTGCCCGCCGTGCGCGTCCATCACCTCCTTCACGATCGCCAGCCCCAGCCCCGAGCCGTCGCGTCGCTCGGCGCCCTTGCCGTCGAGACGCACGAACGGCCGCATCACCGCGTCCCAATGCTCGCGTGGAATGCCTGTGCCGTTATCGGTCACGGTCAGGATGAGTTGCTCGGCCGTGCCATCGATGGTCACGACGATCTGGTTCGCCATGCCGTGATGCAAGGCATTGTGCAGCACGTTCGAGAGCGCTTCCTGAAGGCTGATCGCATCGCCGTCGATCGTCGCGTCGGCGAGCCGCGCATCGAGCGACACCTGTACGTCGCGCTCGTCGGCGAGCGGGATGGTGCGGCCCAGCACCTCCTTGGCCAGCGCCACGAGGTCGATCGGCTGCAACGGCACGACCTCGGTGCGATGAATCACCATCGCGTGATTGAGCAACTGCCCCGTCAGGCGCCCCACGTCGGAGCAGGTCGCGCGCAGCGTCTCGAGCCGCGCGCGCTGGCGCGCCGCGTCGGACTCGTTGCTGAGCATCTCGATCTGCGCGTCGAGCCGCGCCAGCGGCGTGCGCATCTGGTGCGCGGCGTCCGCGATGAAGCGCTGCATGGTGGCCACGCGCTCGCCGAGCCGGCGCATCAGGCCGTTGATCGCGCCGATGATCGCGGCGATCTCGCTCGGCGTATCGATCACCACCGGCCGCAGGTCGGCCGGATCGCGCGCCGCGATGATCGACTCGATCTGCGCCAGCGGCGAGAGCCCGCGCCGAATCGCCAGCGCGCTGGCGCCGATCGCGAGCGCCGTCATCAGCACGATCAGCGTCCAGACCTTGATGCTCATATCGTTGGTCAACTGCTCGCGCGCATGCGTGGTCTGCGCCACCGTCACCAGTGCCCAGCCGGGCACGCGCTCCTCGGGCATGTGGCGCGCGATGGTGGCGATGCGCACCGGCCGCTGCTGGTAGCGCGCCGTCGCGAACCGGGTGCCGCGCTGCGCGGCAGCGACGTTCGCCGCATCGGGCAGGTCGTTGTAGCCCGCCACCACCACGCCGCGCGAATCGACCACCTTGTAGTAGACGAGGTCGTAGCGCGACAGCGTCGACAGCGCGGCCACCGGCGGATTGAGCGCGAGCACGCCGCCCTGCACGTAGAGATTCTCGGCCACCTGGATCGCCGCGCCGGACAACAACTGATCATAGGCGCGCTCGGCCGCGACGCCGGCGTAATAACGCGTGATCAGCGACAGCGCGGCCGCGCCCGACACCACCACGCAGGCGATGAACAGCAGCGTGCGGCCGAACAGCGTCTTCGGAAACCAGTCAGCGCGTCGCAATCTGGTAGCCCATTCCGCGTGCCGTGCGAATCTCGACGTCGCTGCCCTGCAGCTTCCTGCGCACGCGCGTCACGTATTGTTCGACCGCATTCGCGGAGGGCTCGCGGCCGAAGCTGAACAACTGGTTCAGCAGTTCGTCCTTGGAGAACACGCGCTGCGGCCGGCTGGCGAGGATTTCGAGCAGCGCGAATTCCTGGCGCGACAGCGGCAAGGGCTGGCCGTCGAGCTCCGCGAGCCGGCTGCTGCGATCGATCGAGAGCGCGCCGAAGCGCAGCACGTCGCTGGCGTGGCCGCTGTTCCGGCGTAGCAGCGCCTGCACGCGCGCATCGAGTTCGCGATAGTCGAACGGCTTGACCAGGTAGTCGTCGGCGCCCAATCCCAGCCCGCTGACGCGATCGTCGATCGCCGAGCGCGCGGTGACCAGCAGCACCGGCGTGGTGCTGCCCGAGGCGCGCAGCCGGCGCAGGATCGCGAAGCCGTCCATCGACGGCAGCATCACGTCGAGCACCACCAGGTCGAACGATTCGACGCCCAGCAAGCTGGAGGCGGCCGCGCCGTCGCGCTCGAGATCGACCGCGTGGCCGAGCCGCGTGAGACGGCTGCCGATCGCCTCGCCGATCTCGGCGTCGTCCTCGACGACCAGAATGCGCATGGTTGAAGTCCTGCCGATTAGGGAAATTACGGGTAATCCCGAGGATGGGATGTCAGCATTTTCTCAGACTCGCTCGCTAAGCTCCATGCCAGTTCATACACGGGCCCGAACGGCCCTTCCGGAGGAGACCTGCACGATGCAGCGTGCCCACGCGCCAGCCGATTCGCGTTCAACCGCGGTGGCCGCCCTCGAGGTGGCCCGCGCAAACGTGCGTTCGCGAGCGTGCAGGCCGGCATGTGTGCCGTCTCCTCGGCCCTGCGTCGCGGGGCGTGCCTGATGACGAAAGCCTCGCCGCGCCGCCGCGCGTTGCTGGCAGGCGGCATCGGCGCCGCGCTGGCGCCGCTCGCCGCCCGCGCCTTCCCGTTCTCGCTGTCCAGCCCGCCAACCGTCAGGATTTCGAAAGGTTATGGCGTGCTCTATCTGCCCCTGCTCGTGATGGAGCGGCAGCGCCTGTTCGAGGCGCACGCGCGGCAACGCGGGCTCGGCAAGGTACAGGTCGAATGGGTGCTGCTCGACGGCGGCAACTCGGTCAACGACGCGATGATGGCCGGCACGCTCGACTTCGCCGGCGCCGGCGCGCCCGGGTTCATCGAGCTGTGGGCACGCGCGCGCGGCATTCCCAATGTGGAGGTGATCGGCATCAGCGGCCTGTCCGCCACCTCGCTGTCGCTGAACACCAACCAGCCGCATATCCGCACGCTCACCGATTTCACGTCCGAGGACCGGATCGCCGTGCCCGGCATCCACACCTCGTTGGCGGCCGTGATCCTGCAGATGATCGCCGCGCAGCAATTGGGCATCCGGCGTTTCGCGCACCTCGATCCGATCACCGTGAACCTGTCGCATCCGCAGGCGATGGACGCCCTGATCCGCCGTGAAGGCGGCGTGACCGCGCATTTCGCCTCGCCGCCGTTCTCGACGCTCGAATTGCGGCAGCCCGGCATTCACCGCGTGATCGATGCCGTCCAGGTGCTCGGGCCGCTCACGCTCGACGTGATGTTCGCGCCGAAGCGGGTGGTCGATGCCGAGCCCGGCCTGGCGGCGGCCTTCATCGGCGCGCTCGACGAGGCGAACCGGTTCATCGCCGCGAATCCGCGCGAGGCGGCCGCGATCTATGTGTCCTCGTCCGGCGTGCGTGTGTCGCCCGACGACGTGATCGCGATGCTGGGCATGCCGGAAACTCGCTTCTCCGTGGTGCCCGACCGGCTCATGGAATACGTCGATTTCCTGCACGGCGTGGGCACCATCAAGACCCGCCCGGCCAATTGGAGCGACATGTTCACCGCCCAGCTCGGCGCCTACCAGGCGCGCTGAACTGGCCTTTTCCTTCGTTGCAACCGCAGCTTTCAGCAAGACGTATCAAACAGGAGTCCAGCGTGACCATTGCCTCCCCCCCTATCGCTGCCGCCGGTGAAGAGCAGCGCGTGATGTCGAAGATCGCATGGCGCCTGATGCCGATCCTCGTCGTGATGTTCCTGATCTCGTTCATCGACCGCCAGAACGTCGGCTTCGCCAAGCTGCAGATGGTGCACAGCCTGAACATGTCCGAGGCTGCGTTCGGGCTGGCCTCGTCGCTGTTCTTCATCGGTTACCTGCTGTTCGAGGTGCCGAGCACGCTGGCGCTGCACAAGTTCGGCGCGCGCGTCTGGCTCGCGCGGATCATGCTCACCTGGGGGCTCATCACGGTGGCAATGGGCTTCACGACCTCGAGCCCGGTGTTCTCCGGGCTGCGCTTCGTGCTCGGCGTGGCCGAAGCCGGGTTTTATCCCGGCGTGATCTACTACCTGACGCTGTGGTTCCCGCAGAGCTACCGCGCTCGCGTGCTGGGGATCTTCACGCTCGGCAGCGCGCTGGCGAACATGCTCGGCTCGCTGGTGGGCGGCTGGCTGCTGAGCCTCAGCGGCGTAGGCGGCCTGGCCGGCTGGCAATGGGTGTTCATCGCCACGGGGCTGCCCGCCGTGGTCGTCGGGATCGCGGTGTTCCGCCTGCTGCCGACCTCGTATCGCGAGGCGCGTTTCCTGTCGGAGAACGAAAAGCAGATCGTCGGGGCCGCGCTGGAACGCGAGGCGCCGCCGCATGCCGAGCATTCGCAGCCGTGGAAGGCGCTGCTCGATCCGCGCGTGATGCTGTTCGCGGCGACCTACATGATGATGTCGACCTCGCTGTACGGCGTGACCTACTGGCTGCCGACCATCGTCAAGTCGTTCGGCGTATCGAGCACCACGAACGGTTTCCTGAGCATGCTGCCCTGGGCGCTGGCCGTCGTGCTGCTGATCTGGCTGCCGCCGAAACTCAAGCGCGCGAAGAGCCTGCTGCGGACCATCGGCATCGTGGCGGTGCTGGGGGCGATCGGCTTCGTGCTGAGCCTCGTGCTGCCGACCACGCCGCTGCGTTTCGTTGCGCTGGTGCTCGGCGGTGCCTGCATCCCCTTGATCTATCCGTGCTTCTGGTCGATGCCGCCGCGGTATTTCACCGGTGCCCGGGCCGCGGCCAGCGTGGCGGCGATCAACTCGATCGGCAATCTCGGCGGTTTCTTCAGCCAGAACCTGATGCCGCTTGCCGGGAAGCTAACGGGCACGGCGTTCGGGCCGATGATCGTGCCGATCGTTTGCTTGAGCATTCTCGGCGTGGGGGCGTTTATCGGCTGGGCGCGATCGGAGCGGTCGATGGCGGTTGCGCTTCAGGATTGAGGTAGCGCGCTGCAATACAGCGCCAGTTTGAAGCCATCGATCCGCGAGGATCGATGGCTTCGTCGCTTTTCGATCGGGCTTTCGATACGGTCAGCATCGCCTCATCTTGATCACGCGCGAAATCTGCGCGAGCGTGAAGCTGCTGTTTTTCACGTACTCGGCGTAATCGGCGGGAACAGTCAGCGAAGCGGCCACCACGTAGTCGCCGGCATAGCGAAATCGGTCCGATGCGGTTCGCAGGAAGATCGGAACCGGCTCCGTCTGCCGCGCCAGCGTGCGCCCCGCCGCACGCGCCGATGCGCTGCCGTCGCAGACGATGACGTCGGGCGCGCGGGGATTCAGGTCCTGTCGCAAGCGAGCGGCGACGACCTTGCCGCCCTTCACGGGCAGGAACGCCTGCTTGCTTCCACCCGTGATCCTGTGAATGTCTTCGCGTGAATACTCTTTTCCGATTTCGAACATGTTTGACTCCGGGATATGACGTCATGCAGCGGCGCTGCAACGCCAATCCACGAGATCGTAGCGAAGCGCTTCTAAAATCGGTGTAAAGACCGTGGCTATCAGGGTTGCCGGCGCGTGGCCTCGACGGTTTTCAGCAGCGATTGCAGGCCGCGCCAGCCCCAATACACGCGATGATGGACGATCAGGCCGTGTTCGATGTCCATCACTTCGACCAGGTCGGTCTGGTCGCCCGAAGGCGTGTCGCGAGGATATTCCCAGATGAGTTGCTTGCCGTCGGTGTGGAAGACGTCGGTGCGATACCAGTGCGCGAAGGCGCCGGACAGCTTGCGGAAGCCCTCGGAGAAGAATCCGCGGATGGCTTCGCGTCCGTCGAGGATGCCGGTTTGATTCCCCGGTTCAACGAACAGGATCGTCGGTGACTCGAAACGCGCGTGCTCGGCGTAGATCGACATCAGGCCGTCGATGTCGCGCTCGACGATCGATTTGTGCCACTGCCGGTGGACGTGGGCGATTTGCTGAGGGGTGGAGGTTGCGGCGCTCATGTCGGGTCCTGTGCGAAGGTGAATGCGCAAGATCCGAGCTTACGGGTAGTGGATGGGGGAATGTTTCAGGCTCTGATGAAACGAATCCGCTTGTCATTTTTTATCGAGTATCCACCAATCGAGCAAGGTCTCGTCTTCCGGATCCTCTAAATTCTTATAGATGTTCGCGAAGTACCATGCCGACCCGGTGCGCCGCGTGAAGTCGTCGAGGATGAGGTTGATCTTTTCGAACTCATTGTTAGCCGGGATTGAAATCGCGAGGTTTCCGGCATTCACACCGTCCACGCTGCCCTGGAGGGCGGTATCAAGGACGGACTCCAGCCAGGCCAGGTCATCTTGCGAAATGTGATGGGCCTGTCAGAATTTCCGTGTTCGAGGCGGGTTGAGCATCACACGGCTGGCCGGACAAAACGCTCTTCGTAGAGGATGGCGAACCGGTTCAAGGCCAACCCAGGCGACGCAAGCAGTTCGTAGACGTCTTCATCGATCTTCCGCGCTGGGAGTTCCTCGCAGACTGCACTGCCATCGGAAGCAGTGCCTGCAAAGACCCTGATCAGAGTTACATTCTCGTCCATGTCCCTAAACCTAAGCTTCAATTACATATTGCAAGCTCCACGCGCCGCCCGACTCATACTCCTAGCCGCGAAATGGCGTTGTTTGTGCGAGACCTCGGGCCACGAATTCGCATCCGATGATGCTTGCCATCGCACACAAAGCAGGAGCCAGTATATTGGTCGTTCTTGACAGCATAGCTTTTCAAGCGCCTCTCAGACGATAACGATTCAAGCGTAGCGATCAGACTTTCGAGGCCGAATGTTTGAAGTCCAAGTTGCTCGGAATTTTCCTTACGCATTCTTGCCCGTTCAAGAACGAAAGACACACGTTCCGAGTGTGGATAGCCCTCGATCTCAATAACTTTTGGAGACGCCAGAACTGAAACAAGTGCGTTGCTCCATTCGGCAGGCTCAAGCTCTCCAAGCATAGATGCCTGTTGTCTAATATTGTCAGTCATTCGCACCCCTTCCTTGAAACATGTATCAATTGCCTCGATCAATCGCTCGGCCAGGTCGTACCGGTAATCCGTCGTCCCCTTCCTGCTGTTCTCAATCTGCATCAACTGCCCGGCGGCATCGTATCGATACCGCCGCATGCTCAACGCGGCCGGCGCCTTGTCGCGCTGGATGCTCTGCCGCTCGATACGTCCAGCCGGGTCGTACATCAGGCTCTGCACAATCCGGCTCGACAACGCCCGCTTCACTTCGCGATGCAGATCATCGCGCTCCAATTGCAGCCCGTGCACATGCCCAGAGCCTATCGACACTCACATCAGGATAAAAACTCCTTCGCAGCCCCTCTCACATCAACACCGATCGAATTATCACTTGATATCTTTCCCATCAAATCAACCAAAAAAACTTTCAAATCCCCATCAACACCATTTATCACCCTATTCAACATCCAAACAGTATGAACGGTAGGATTTCTGGACAAAGATTCGATCAATTTCTGCTCGTAACCTTTTCCAAAATACCGCTCGGCCGCATGAACTATTGCCCCCGGACTTCCAAAATCCTTGCTCGGATTATTTTCCAATATCGCAAATATAGCATCGAGAAATCGACCACCATCACCTCGACCATCAATTTCATCACACAAATCATCAAGCCCATCCAAATTCATAGACGAGCTTAAATCATGCAACTTCCCCTCTATTTCTTTAGCATCCATCAAACATCTCAAAAAATTATTTTCCAAGCGCCTTTGCATAAGTCAAGGGCAGCCTGCCTGATGTTATCCACCATTTCGCCAGGAATCCCATTCATCATCAAAATATCAGCATTCGCCGCAATACTCTCCCGAGCTGTTTTCTTGGCCACACCTATATCTCGCGGCGCCTTATTCACCGCTTTATGACAATCACGACTCAATACAATCATCGGATTATTTTTTGCATCCACAGACAATCTATTTGATGCCAGGCTTCGATTCTTCAGTCAAGCATGCTGCAAAACCTCACACCCTTCGAGCTCATCGCCGACGACAGAATGCTTTACAAAAATACGAACAAATACCCCCTTGAAAGGCCCTGCCATTTTTGGCTCTCGGCCGCCCCGACCATAGCCCTAACAAGTCTACTGATCGCACGAAATAAAAAGCACGCTAATAAATAGCAAAATCACTTTTCGCTCTATTCACACACCCAAAGTAATTAATATAAATAACGATATCGCATTGACAGCACATACCCAGCAAAATTATATCACCCTCCGAATCACTGAAATCTCAATCTTTTCCTACGATCCGATATATTTGTACTTCAAGTTCAGACCATCGTTTGTTTCGAGTAGCTCAACATGCAAAATAGGTTCCGCAGCTTTGCCGCCCACCCAGAGCACGCATTCCGCCCCCAGGATTTATCGTCATCCATCTCGAAAATATCAATATATGGCCTCGAACCTCTCTTACTGGAAAACGCCTCCCCAATCGGCGCCAAATCGACAATAGATTTTTCCCCAAAATAATCTTCAAGAGATTCACATATCTCATCAAGAATTGGCTCACTCACACCAAACCTTGACTTTAAAACCTCTTTGTTCATCGAGTTAATTGCATCAAGAAATTCAGAAATCTCCTTATACGCTCGATAATTTATTGATGAATTCATTTCAACCTCATTTGCTTCTCCACCACACGGATCATCAGAAGAAATTTATCAAAATTTCTCTTGACAAAGAGGCCATTTTTTGCGCTCTCCTGGCTACAAAACCGAACGAATCGATCCAGGATAATATCCAGAAAGAACAGGGCCACCCATGCAGCCCAAGACGCCTATTTCACCGTCATCCAGGCCGGCCAGGCATAGTGAGAAAAGCCGCAAAGCTATCAGCAACCACTAAAGTTTCCCCTGTTTCATGCGACCAGAGAACCACAACAGGCTCTCCTGCATCGCCGAGATTTTTATAATCGAAGCAGTAGTAATCCCCAGTTCCAAATTCCGCAAATGGAAGCAATTGTGAAAAATCGACAGCACTACCAGAGAAATTATCTCGCCACCCTTGCCAATCCCCCTTAAAGTGGCGAACTATCGACTCCCAAGTTTTTCGAGGATCTCGCGCATCAAATACAGGAAAAACCACCAAAGCACCTAGTGCTTTGCCATTGTTGTTCAACAACCACTCTGAGAACGACTTGGGCAAGGTTCGCGCCAATTCCGTTTCAGCCGCATTGATTGCGGCTACTGTTGTACCTATTACTCGCGCTTTATTCATCATTTCTCACTTAGGGTAAAGAACCCACCTCAACTTGCCTGTGCCGGGCGCCCCGCAGCTTGGCATCTTTGCCGACCGGCACCCATTCCGCTTGCACCAATAGCGATGCTGAATGCCCCGGTGATCGGCAGCCAACATCGGATCAGCATGTGAATAATCGTAACCAGAATCATTTTCGAAACGAGGTCTGTGTGCAAGTTCATACCCCGGAGGGGCTTTAATGTTAATTTGCTGACCAGCATCGACTCTACGCGCTTGATTCTGGAGCCAGCCGCGCATTGAACTTGGTGTATTCGAATTGTTCATAACATCTCGCCAGCGCGCATCCGGATCTACGTATGGTTCTCCGCAGCAACAAACTTTTGCCAATCCTAGCGGATCGACCCATTGCGTCGAATTAGGTGCGTATTGATATAGATTGCTACCGCCTTCGAGCTTGATCGGATCTCAGGACGTAAACCGACTCGATTCAGGGTCATAGTATCGATGCAAGTTATAGTGCAGCCCCGTCTCATCATCCACCTGCTGCCCCTGGAACCGCAGCGTATTCCTCGCCACCGCGCCCCCCGCCGCAGCCGAAGCCCGCTCAATCACCTCCCGCGTCTCGCCCCAGGCCTTGTACGCCGCCTCCCAAACCACTTCACCAGCCTAAGCCGTCATCATCAACGGCGTACCGATCTGGTCGCAGTAATAGAACATCACCCGCGCATCGCCCTGCGCCACCGGCACCCGCTGCAGCGGATCATCCTCCGGCCGATACCGATCCCCCTCGCGCGCAACCGGCGTCTCGATCCCTTCGACCGGCGCCGTCACATATTGCGCCATCGGCACGAATCACTCAAAACTCGAACAGGAGCATTGATTCAAAATACAACAACTCAATCATGCAATAAGGCTTGACGCGTTTTATTAATAATATCGAGAAATTTTCCTTGACTTTCCAAAGAAACCTTCAATTTATCCATCATCCCCACAGATCGCTCCAAAGCATCAATAGTCATGGAGATTTTATCAACCGAGGAGGCCATTTTGAAATCATCGTGAGAAATTCTGAGGCGAAACTCAAGAACCTTACCTTTCGACGACACCTTCGCAACCTCAGGAAACCCAGAGATAAATTTCTCAGATAGCATTATCGTTACAAAGGCCCACTTCTCAAATCCATCCGAAAATACCTGCCCATCCATAAATTTATTGACAACGGACTCAATTGCATTTCTGACAACACGAGCATCATCACCAATATCCGCTTCATTTTCTCCGGACATCCATAATTTCATCTACCCACCCTTAATAACCACTCAAATTCAAAGGTGGGTGCGCACCGCCATGAGCCGCCTTGTACGCTAAAATACTCCACCCATGGATGATTCTACATATGGCAAGTATCTACGATAAACCATCAAAGGAAAGAAAATGTTCGAATCGCTCGAAATCAAATCCTTCTTTCACAAACGGCACAAGTTGATGCTCTCGCTCAAAAACCGATATACCTTTTCTTCACTCATGGCTCAACCCTCCTCGTAGGGTCCGCTCCCTTGCCTAGGGCTTCACCAGTCTCTGGATCAAACGCACCCATGTGCTTCCCTCGCTTGTTGTACATCTCAACTTCACCATACTGGGAGTCCCACTCGCAAATTCAACCATTCGCTCACTTCCAACGTTTTCTTAAACCTCCATCACCTTGCACTGATGTCTTCGGTTTCGCTCGCGTTGCATCCGGGAAGCCCGGCAAACTCGATGGCACTGGAATGTACTTGCTCAATCCAGGCGGATCGGTCCACTCAACCGGTTTGGGCGCGTATTGATAGACGTTAGGCGCTACCTAGATGGCCGGATGTGACTCCCTCCACGCGAACCCAGTCACACTTGAACTTAATCGACGCGCCTTCCTTGCAATTGACCGTTATCGAAGCAATATTATCAGCGACGGTCGATATAAACGTCGCAACAATGTTGTCGTGCCCCCAATTCCCAATCGAGAGATCGCAAACACCGATAAATGACAAGCTTAGATAGACGACATCGTAATCTTTCGGCCATCGGCTCGGCGGAGACAACGGCTTCTGAGTAGTCATGATTCTCACCGACAGTCGAGGCTCGTCCCGCTTGAGCAGAACCTCGACGATCTCGGCACCATCAAGCGGTGCGTCGCGCCCATAAAGCGCGGTGAGGGCTTGTGGATTCATGATCCGCTGTATCAGGCTCATTTCTTGTTCCGGCAGTCGAAGTAATAATGATCATCCATCCCTTGGATCTTCCCTGTACGAGTATTGTCTTCGGGGCGCACGTTGTGGTGTGACGGTTGATCGCCAATCCCCCTTCTCCGAATACGTGGCCCGCAGAATGGTCTTGGATGACCACATTTTTATCACCGACCTGATAGGTCAGTTCCCGCGTCATGACGGGCTTGTTGTCGTCGCCAAGAAGCCAATTTCCGCTGGAATCTGTCAACGGAACCATTTTCTGGTTGATAGGCTGCTGCGACAACGGGATACCGAGCTGACGACGAATATCTCTCAGGCTTGACCGGCGAGACTTATCACACGGATCGCAAGGGCAGCGGGCAAGGCCAAGCGGATCGATCCAGCCTGTCGGGTTCGGCGCGTATTGATAGACATTGATACCACCTTCCAGTCCGATCGGATCCTTCGACACGAAACGCCCCGATGCCGGATCGTAATACCGATGCCGGTTGTAGTGCAGCCCCGTCTCGGCATCATAGTACTGCCCTTGAAACCGTCCGCAGGCCGCGTCGTTGTCTTCGGCGCATGTGACGATTCACGGCGACGTACCCTACAGAGCGTCGTCGTCAAGCTGCCCTGACAGCGCCAACTCAACGGCCCCGGTAAACGTTGGCGCGACCTGTTTGATTTCCGCAGGATCGAGGTCCCCAAAATTGACGCTTGCGAAGACCGGATTGTCCGAGGAGCGGAAGTCGAGAAGAAAGCAAATTGGGCCGCCATCCGACCCGATAGCAATAACCCGATCGCCCAGATAGCGGTTGATCTGGTAGTCCCTGTTTAGGTCAATCACTTTGGAAGACGACCATAGTGAAAGGTAGACGCGCGGGAACTTCGCCGCGCCTCCATCTGACCATCTCATGAACTCGCGAAAGTCCGCCGGCAGCGCCAATCGAGTGTGACGCTCGATGTCGTCCAAGCTGGGCTCAGAAGCTCCAGGCTGACCTTGCCAGATCGTTGAAATCTGCGCTATGCATTGTGCGATGTCCACTTATTCACCGTAGAAGTGCTTATACGCCTGTTTTATCGCTTTGCGCTTACATTTTTCGCTCACGCCCGCGGCTCCGAGGTCCCGATACGAGTTGTTGAACTCTTCCTCCATTGAGGTCGCCCATTTCGACTGGCCGTTCGCCAAGCGCTGATCCCGACGCGCGTTTTGCAGCGCAGTAACCGTCGAATGCTCCGGGGATTGCGGCAGCAGGATCGCGGGCGCTGCGCTGCGGCTATATCCCGGCACGTTAGCTTGCGCCCACGCATCCTGGATTATGTGGTGCGACTGCATTCCAGTTGGACGCGGGGAGGGTTGGCTACCGTGAGTGGCAAGCCCGCAAGGATCGCATCTACATGGCGCTAAACCTAGTGGATCGGTCCATTGGATCGGATTGAACGCGTATTGATAGACGTTGAAGCCGCCGGCCAGCCCAATCGGGTCCTTACTTACGAACCCTCCCACTTGCGGATCATAGTACCGATGCCGGTTGTAATGCAGCCCCGTCTCATCATCCACCTGCTGCCCCTGGAACCGCAGCGTATTCCTCGCCACCGCGCCCCCCGACGCAGCTGAAGCCCGCTCGATCACCTCCCGCGTCTCGCCCCAGGCCTTGTACGCCGCCTCCCAAACCACTTCACCAGCCTCATCCGTCATCATCAACGGCGTCCCGATCTGGTCGCAGTAATAGAACATCACCCGCGCATCGCCCTGCGCCGCCGGCACCCGCTGCAGCGGATCATCCTCCGGCCGATACCGATCCCCCTCGCGCGCAACCGGCGTCTCGATCCCCTCGACCGGCGCCGTCACGTACTGCGCCATCGGCACGAAGGTCCGCGCCTCATACACATAGTGCGTGCTCCGTGCCTCGTCGGATTCATACGCGAGCGCATCCCCATCCCAGCCGAACACGGTCCGCGCACCGTTGACTTCCTTGGCAATCCGCCGCCCGAGCGCGTCATAGTAGTAACTCGAAGCGCTACGTCTCAAACCCTCTTCGACCTGCGCAGCCTGCATCCGGTCAAACGCACCCCACTCATACCGCTGCGTCCCCGAGGGCGAACGCTTCTGAATCAAATGCCCTTGCGCGTCGTAATCGAAGTGCGTCCCGGCATATTCCCGCAGCAGGTTGCCGAGCACCTTCGGCACCGAAGCTGGCAAGGTGCTTTCACTACGCGCCGCCAAGCCAGCTTGCGTCCGCGCATTCTCAGGCCGCCCCGGATCCACGATATTGCTCGCCGGATCGAACGCAAACCGTTCACGCAAGCCCGGCGCAATCGCCTCGATCAATCGCCCGACCGGGTCATACCGGTAATCCGTCGCCCCCTTCCGGCTGTCCTCAATCTGCGTCAACTGCCCGGCAGCATCGTATCGATACCGCCGCATGCTCAACGCGGCCGGCGCCTTATCGCGCTGGATGCTCTGCCGCTCGATCCGCCCGGCCGGGTCGTACATCAGGCTCTGCACGACCCGGCTCGAAAGCGTCCGCTTCACTTCGCGATGCAGATCATCGCGCTCCAGCTGCAGCCGCTCCTCGCCATCCACCAGCAAGCCGTGCACATGCCCCGAGCCATACATCAGCCAATCGATCGTGTGCCCATCCGGCCGCACGCTGCGAATCCGGTTCCCCAGCTCGTCATAGCCGTGATGCCAGACATAACTGCGCTTCACCCCAAAAACATCATACGCATGATGTTCCCGCACAAGGTTTCCGACAGGATCGAAGAAGCGCTGAATCCGGCTGTACCGGTTGCTCGCCTCCACCAGTCGTCCGCTTGCATCGTAGGCAAAGCGCTCCGCCTCGTCGCCGCACAATCGCTTCGCGAACCGACCTGCCCGATCCTGCTCAACCTGCGTCACCCGCCCCGCATCGTCGATCGCGCTGAGACGTCCGCTACCCTCGTCATACGTATAAAGCGTCGACTTGCCGTCGAACTCGACTTCCTCGAGCAAGCGCCCGACCGGGTCATACCGGAACGTATACGACGCGTCGTTCGCATCGGTCAGCCTGACGAGCCGCCCGAGCCGGTCATAGCCGTACCCCAGGCGCTGACCGAGCGGATCGATACGCGACGCAACCCGCCCAGCCGCGTCATACGAATATCGCGTCACACGCTGCAGCGGATCCGTCGCCGCCAGCAAACGCCCTTCCGAGTCGTACTGAACACGCTCGACACCCGCCGGCGAACGAATCTCTTCCAGTTGTCCGTTCGCCGCGTACTGGAACGTCGTCATCGTCCCTGCGGCATCCTTGGTCCCGCTCAGGCGACCCGCCGCGTCATACGTCCACTGCGTCGTCTTCCCCGAGCAATCGCGATACGCCAGCAACCTGCCGCCCGCGTCGTAGCTCATCGACTTCGCGCCGCCCTTCGCATCGATCACCGTGATCGGCAGGCCCTGCTCGTTGTACTCGTACTTCGTCTCGTGGCCGAGCGGATCCTTGGCCGCAACGATATTCCCCGCGTCGTCGAACGCCTGCGTCCAGGCGTATCCATGCGGATCGATCGTCTTGACGAGCTGATCCTTCGCGTCGTATTCCATCTCCACGACCGAGCCGTCCACGCGCCGATGCCGCACGAAGTTGCCGCGCGCGTCGTAGTCGAGGAACTCGATGCCGCCATCGCGATGGATGTACTGCACCAGCTTGTCATTGCCATCGCGATACATCCACTCTTCACTGCCATCCGGGTAGATCACCCGGAACGTGAAGCCCTTGATGTTGTAGTAGTGGCGCGTGACGTTGCCAAGCGCGTCCGTCACGCTCACCATCCGGAAGTCCGGATGCCAGGCCAGCGTGACCTCGTCGCTGCCGTCGTCGCGATACTCGCGCAAGCAACGCGCCCTGGCGTGCGTGCCGTCCCATTCGAGGTTCATTCCGCGGCCGGTGCGATCGGTATAACGCGTCAGCAGGTGATGCCGGTAGCGATACTCGCGTCGATTTCCGAAACGATCGCAGGCCGCGACCAGATCCCCTTCGCGATCGTATTCATAGGCAGCCAGGCGCCCGACGCGCTGGCCTTGCGCGTCGTGCTCGACAATCTCGACGATGCGCCCCTGAGCATCGAGTTTGAAGGCGACCTGTACATGCGGCATGATCAGCCGATACAAACGCCCCTCGGCGTCGTAGTCGAACGTCTGCTGGTTGCCGGCGCGATCCTTGATGAAGGCGATGCGATAGCGATCGCCATGACGCTCGTAAGCCTCGAGCATGTCATGCCCTCGCGTCAGCGTCAGCCAACGCTCGTCGACACGCAGCAACGTCAGGTTCTCGGCAAGATCGTCGTGCGCGGCCCCGATATCGAGCAAGGGGTAATCGAGGCTGCGCCCTTCGGCATCGTGATAGACCAGCTTGGTGGCATGCACGTCGAAGCGCGTCGTGTACGGCGTGATCCAGCGAGGGCCGAGTTCGCCGCCCTGGTCGTTCGCATCGAAGAACGATCGATAGGTCCGCACCCAGGTGATCGGCAGGGGCCCATCGATGCTGAAGTCGTCGTGGTCGATCCGCTCGTCGCCGAACGCGAATCCGATCGATCCTTTCGAGCGCGAAGGCGGCGTCTTGACGGGCCCATTCAACGAGCAGCAGCCACCACCGGGAAGCTGCGCGGCGGCCGTCGAGCGCAGCGTCTCCTTCGCCCCCTGCCCCCGCACCTCCTCCGCCTTCGTGGTTCCCTGCGAGGGAATGCCCTTCTCCTGCGGCTTCGGATTCACCTTGCGCCAGCGCCGAACGCCTTCCTCCGCCGCCAGGATCAACCAGCCGATCTTGCCGACCTCGTTGCCGTCCAGCCCCTTCACGGCCTTCTGCACGGCCGGAACCTTCTGCCGAAGCGTGTCGGCGATCCCCATCAGCTTCGCGCTGGCATCCGAGTTGAACGCCTTGGCCGTCGCGGTGGCGGTATTCACCGTGCCCTTGGCCACGATCGCGAACGCGTCATGGAACAGCATGCCGATGCTGCTGAAGGTCTCGCCCGGCTTGTAGAGGATGTTGTGCCCCGCCTCCTGCAGATGTTTCTCCGCGGCGTCGACGTTCTTGCTGTAGTCCAGCGGCTTGCCAGCCGCATGCGCGAACAGATCGGCCAGCCCATTCATCAGCGCGCCGAGGAAATCCGCCGCGCGGTTCAGCACCGCCGCCAGGTCCTTGCGCAGCTCGGCGATGAAGGTCTCGATCTCACCGGCATATCGCGCCTGCAGGCTCGACACGATGGCCGTGATGATGCCCTGCTGCACCAGTTGCAAGGCAGCCTCGCCCGCCGCCTTGCCGTTCTTCACCACCTCCTCGCGGATCAGCTTGAGCATCGGCCGCGCGCCCATGCGAACCTGCGCGGTGCCCGCCGGAATCGGGATGATGCCGATCACGTCGAGCCCGAGGTTCAACCAGTCGAACAGGTCGATCGGCCGGTCGCCATGGTTGAGCATCGCGCGGATATCGGAGATCAGGTCCACGGCCGCGAAGATGTTCGCGATGACGGGCATGTTGCGCGCCACCGTCTCCACGCGCTCGAGCGTGACCAGGCCGCCGCTGATGTCGATCAGCCACTTGTTCAGGTCCTTGAGGTTCGCGTCGATGTCCACCGGATGGAAATCGCTGAGCGGCGAGACGAAAACATCGGTCGGCTTCGGTTGGATGGTGGCCGAATCAGTCATGGTCGAGTCGTTCTATGAATGCTTTTATCGGAATGGCGAGGTGCACGATCAGGCACGTGTCAGACCAACTTCAAGGCGGCGGCCGCGCCGCGCGCGCCCTGCGCAAGTCCACCGAGTTGCTGCGCGGTCGACTTCAGCGCGCCGGCCTGCGCGAGCGCGCCCTGTACCCCCTCAGGCAAGGTGCCCGTCAAGCCCTGCTGCGCGGCCCCCAGCCCCTTCGAAGCGAGAGCGCCGGTCAACCCCGAGGCACCGCCCGACATCGCCGATCCCGCCAGCCCCGCGACGCTACTCAACGCACCGCCGGCACCACCAGCGCCTCCCGCCGCGCCGGCCAAGCCGCCCAAACCACCCAGCCCGCCCGAAGCGAGCGAGCCGGCCGCGCCCAGCGCGCCGCCGATACCGCCGGCCGACGCGGCGCCGGCCGCCCCCGCTACCGAACCGGCCGCCTTCGCGACCGATGCCAGGGACGCCATCGAACTCGCCGAAGGCAGCAGCGAACCGAGCTGAGATTGCGCGGTGGCGCTCGCGCCGGCCGCCGAGGCATCCTCGGCCGACGGCCAGGTCGGCAGCGTGAACTCGCTGGCCTTGTCGCCCTGCGAACGCGGGTCCTTGCCGAACACCACCTGCACCACGCCCGGCGGCAGCCCGCTGACCACCGCCTTGCCGCTCGCGTCGAGCGCGCCCTGGCGCAGCACGCCGCCATTCGCATCGAGCACGGAGAACAAACCGCCCTTCACGGCCGAGCCGTTCGCATATTGATGCAGCAGCTCGAGCTGCCCAGGCTGGTCGGGCCGCGCCGAGGGCAGCGGATAACCCATGCTGGCCGGCCCGGCGAAGACGTGCGAAGCCCCCTTCACATCGACCTTGCCCGGCGTATGGATCTCGATGTTGCCGCCCGCGATGCGGATATAACCGCCGCCGCTGGTCAGCAGGATTCCCTGGTCGGCGGCCAGCTCGATCCTGTCGGTGGCCGACAGGATCTTGACGGTCTTCTGCGCGGTCAACTCGACGTTGTCGTCCTGCGCCTGGATCTCCACCTTGCCTTTGGCCGCGAACAGCTTCATGCCGGCGTTCTGCACGAACAGGCTCAGCTTCTCGCCGATGCTCGCGATCAGCGACTTGCCGGCCACCACGTGGGTGCTCTGGCCGCTCACCAGGTTGACATGCCGGGTCGCGGCCAGATGCGCGGATTGCTGCGAGGACAGGCCGATGCCGGCCGGGCTGCCGAACACCATCACCGGCTGCTTGAACGCGTTGGCATTGCCGGTGCCGCCGCCGGCGGTGTTGCCGCCCGAGGCGCCGGCGCCGCTCACGCTGTTCTGCGTGGCATCGGTCAGCTCGCGCATCGCGTCGTGCCCGTCCTGCAGGCTCTCGGCCTGGTGCTGGACGCTCGCCTCCGACAGCGATTCGACCAGGCTCTCGGCGCTCACCAGTTGCTGCTGCGTCTCCTGCACGTCGAGCGGCTGGCTGCTGCTGCCCTTCGGATGCGTACTGACATACAGGCCCTGGCTCGCGCGCACCGCGCCGTAATCGTCGGTGCGCAGGTCGAAACCGCTGCCGAGATAGGCACCGCGCGAGTTGCCGCGCTGGTCGATCAGGTAGCCCAGGTGCAGCAGGCTGTTGGCGCTACTGCTCATCAGCTGCACGCGGTTCTGGCCGGTCGCGTCGTCCAGCACCATCTGGTTGTAGCCGCTGCCCGCATATTCCTTCGAGCGGTATCCCGACAGGATGCCGTTGCTGTGCCATTGCGGCGTGGCCTGGCCGTTGTAGACGCGCGCCACGGCCAGCGGCCGGTCGCAATCGCCGCCGATGTGGTCGATCAGCACTTCCTCGCCGATGCGCGGCGGATGCACGCCGCCATAACCGCCGCCGGTATCGGACTGCACCACGCGCACCCAGGTCGAGGCACCCTGGTCGGCGGGATTCACGCGATCCCAGACGAACTGCACGCGGATCCGGTTCAGCTCGTCGGTATAGACCTCCTCGCCATCGGGCCCGACCACGATCGCGGTCTCCAGGTGCATCTCGGGCTTGCGATGTTCGAGCGGGCTGCGATACGGCACGTTGGTGCGCTGCGCCTCGACCTCGACGCGAAAGAAACCAATCGAGCCGTCGGCATGCGCGAGCTGCCCCGCCGCGCCGCCCTCGGCCGCGCGCACCTGCGCGAGTTCGGCCTCGAGGCTGTGCGGGAAATGCGCCGCGCCCGTCACTGGCGTATTGTTCTCGATCCACCAGGCCACCTCGATGGTCGCGAACTCGCGTTGCGAGGCGGGATCGCCGTCATGCACGGGGTGATTGGCCAGCGTGAAGCGGCGGCCCGCATCGAGCGCACGAGCGGCACCGCCGCCGTGGAAGCGCTTGGCGCGCGACTCCCATTCCTCCATGCGGATCTGCGAGAGCCTGTCGCCATGCTGCTGGTCGCCGAAGGTATAGGCGCCCGTGTATTCGTAGACTTCGAGCTGGTCGGGCAGCGCGCCCTGGTTGCCCATGGTCGGCGTCAGCGTGCCCTTGGGATTGGCGGGCGCGGCGGGGTTCTTGTAGTCGAAGCTGCGCGTGGTCAGGGTCGCGCTCTGCAGGGTCCGCGTGCCCGACCATTGCGTCAGCGCATCGGTTTCGGCGCCGGTCGCGAGGCGCGCGAAGTTGACGGTCTTCGGCGCCAGCTCGGGCAGCGAGGTGATCGTATCGGTCACCACCAGCGTGTGCGACTTGCCGTCGGCACCCTGCTCCCAGTAGCCGTAGAGGCCTTCGTTCTCGAACAGGCGATGCACGAAGTTCCAGTCGGTCTCGCTCTGCCGCGTGTAGGAGCGGTTCGCGAGCGGCTGCGAAAGCGCGAAGCGAAAGCGGCCTTGCGCCTCGGGATGGGTATTGAAGATATCGGTGACGATCGCGTCGGCGCTCTTGTCGATCCAGATCTTCTGGTCGCGCCGGAAATGCAGGATGTGCGGCCAGGCGCGCACGTCCAGCTGATACGTGGTGAGGCCGCCGTCGGCGCCGAGCCGGCGCGCGGTGAACACGTGCCCCTGGATCGGCCGGTAACTCGCGTCGGCCTGCTGGATCCACAGCGTGACCGGTTGCGCGATCAGGCTCTTCAAGGCGATATCGTCGTCCGACGACACCACGTCCAGCGTAAAGCCGTAATCGCGCCCGAGCGTCGAACGCCCGATCGCGCGTTGCACGACCAGTTTGTCAGCCCCAAGCGGTGTATCGAGTTTTACGAGCCGGTCCTGTTGAATCACGCCGGCCTGCATCGCCCCCGCGATATCCTGCACGTTCATGGTGGTTCGCCCTTCTTCTTATTTCAGCGCTCTCGGAAAGCGTCTGCTCAATCGACTGACGATTGTAACCGGGCGAATCGGCATTGGCGCGTCGTCCGGGCCCGGCACACACGAGTTAACGTTTCCGGATCGGATAATCGATCCGATTGCTTGCAATTAATACCGAACCAATTAAAAGGGATAAATCGGGTCGTGTAATTTATTCTGATCGGAACCGGCCGATTCGCCTCATGCGACTAACGCCCGATCAATCCTTCTGAATCGCCGAAGCTGGTTCGTAAGCGAGTTCGAGCCGGTAGGCCAGCGCAATGAACAGGCTCTGCGCGAGTCCCATGGTGCTGGTCAGCGAGCGGAAGCCGAAGGTATCCGATTCCTGCAGCAGCAGGGCCACGTCGGCGCCGCTGGCCAGCGCGTTGAGCCGGCTGTCGGTGATCGCGATCAGCTTCGCGCCGCGCTGCAGCGCGTCCTCGACGATCTTCTGCGTCTCCTGTGCATACGGCGCGAACGACACGGCCAGCAGCACCTCGCCCTCGCGCAGCGAACGCAACTGCCCCGCCTGCATGCCGCCGAGTCCGGAGACGAGCTGGATGCGCTTGCCGGTGTGCTGCAGCGCATAGTCGAGGTAGGCCACCACCGGGAACGAGCGGCGCACGCCGGCCAGCCAGATCGCGTCGGTGGCGGCCAACAGCTCGACCGCGCGATCGAAGGCCGCCGCGTCGAGCGAGGCCGCCAGTTGCTGCATGCCGGCGATGCTGTCCTCAAGGAATTCGCCGGCGAGTTCGCTGGTCTTGCGACGCCCGCCGCGCTCGATGATGCCGCGGATCCGCGACTGGTAGCTCAGGTCGGGGGCCACGCGCCGCACCATCGCGTCGCGGAACAGGCGCTGCATCTCGGAGAAACCCGAGAAGCCGAAATGCTTGGCGAAGCGCACCACGGCCGAGGGCTGCACGCCGCAATCGTCGGCCACCTCCTGCACGCCCTGCAGGCCGACGCGCCCCGGATGTGCCTCGACATGGCGGGCGATCAGTTTCAGTTGCTTGCTGAGCGAGGCGAATTGCGCCGAGATGTCCGCCAGCAACGCTTCGGGCGTGCGGCGCCCGCTGTCCGGCTCAGTGCCGGCGGCGGCGGGTCGGGAAGATGGCATACAGTGGCGGGCGGGTCGTTATCGTGTGGCGCCATTCTAGCAACAGGGCCGGCCACGCCTCGTCACGGCTTCGGGCAGTCGCCATCGACGAGCTCAAACCGCGGCAGGGCGCGCCGGCGGCTCGCGCAACTCGATCCCGGTCCACTGCCCGCTCTCGCACAACTCGACCACCAGCTCGCCGATCACATGGCGCACCGCCAGCGAGGCCGAGCTGACCGGCAGCGCATTCGGCCAGCACAGGCTGCCGGGCCGGCGAATCAGCGGGTCGACGATGCGGCGCATCTTCGGGCGGTCGGCCGTCGCGCGCGAGGCCACCGATACGGAGGGCAGGATGGTGCAGGCCGCGCCCGATTGCGCGATCGCCAGCAGGGTCGGCAGCGAATCGACCTCGGCGATGATGTTGAGCGGCACCTGCTCGCGCGCGAAGGTCCGCTCCAGCAGCACGCGCAGCCCGTTCGAGGCGCCGGGCGCCACCATCGGCACGCCGGCCAGCGAAGCCAGCGTGCAGTTGCGCGCGCGCGCCGACATGCCTTCGGGCTCGCCCATCAGGCACAGCTCCTCGTCGAACAACGGCACGGTGGAGATGCCCGGCGTATTGGTATCGCGAAACAGGATCGCCAGATCGAGCCGGCCGTTGGCGAGCAGCTCGTTCAGGTAGCCGCTCATGCTCTCGAAGAACTGCAGCCGGATGCCGGGATAACGCGCGCGCACGCGTTCGAACACCGGCATCGCGAGGATCGCCGACATGGTGGTGGGAAAGCCGATCGCGACCGTGCCGGACTCGGCACCCACGCCCTCGCGCACCTCCTGCCGCAACTGCTCCATCTGGTGCAGCACCAGCCGGCCATGCCGATAGAGCGCCTGCCCGGCGGCGGTCGGCTTCACGCCTTGCGGACTCCTGACCAGCAACTGCACGCCCAGGTCGTCTTCCAGTTTGGCGATCTGCTGGCTCAGCGAGGGCTGCGCCACGTAGAGCATCTCGGCGGCCTTGCCGAGGCTGCCGTAGTCGACGATGTTGACGAAGTAGCGAAGCTGGCGGATATCCATGGTGCGATGCGGGAGGCGGAAGCGGTCATAGGATACCCCTATGCCCGGCACATTCAATCGGTATTTCCGGTGCCCGCCGCATTCTTCTACAGTCCTTGCATTCGAAGCCGGATGCGCTCGGCGCGTGCCGGCAGAAGCCCAGCAGGAGACGACCCACGATGTCACCCGATCATCGCGCCACGCCGAACGCCGCCGATCATCCCGTCCAGACCGCCAGCGATCGCATCGCGGCCGCGCCGGCCGCCGCGCTGGCGGCCACGCTCGATCTCGACACGCGCCCCGCCCCTGGCGATCCGCTGCCGCCGCTCTGGCACTGGCTCTATTTCTGGTCGGTCGCGCCGCAAGCCGCGTTGGGCGCGGACGGCCATGCCGCCACCGGCGGTTTCCTGCCCGATCTCGGCCTGCCGCGCAGGATGGCGGCCGGCGGGCGGCTCCGGTTCGCCGCGCCGCTGCCGATCGGCGCCGAGGCCTCGCGCGAATCGCGGGTGCTGTCGATCGAGCGGAAATCGGGCCGCAGCGGGCACCTGGCCTTCGTCACGGTGCTGCATGAGATCCGCGTGGCCGGCAGCGCCGCGCCGGTAATCCGCGAGGAACAGGACATCGTCTATCGCGAGGCCGCGCGCCCCGGCGAGGCGCAGCCGATGCCGGCGCCGCTCGCCGCGCCCGGGCACGCCGACTGGGAGCGCAGTATTTCGCCCTCCGAAGCGCTGCTGTTCCGCTACTCGGCGCTGACCTTCAACGGCCACCGGATCCACTACGACCGCGACTACGCGCGCGGCGTCGAGGCTTATCCCGACCTGGTCGTGCACGGCCCGCTGATCGCCACCCTGCTGCTCGACGCGGCGGCCCGCTTCGCGCCCGATGCCGTGGTGCGCGAGTACCGCTACAAGGCGCTGCGCCCGACCTTCGCCGGCCAGCCCTTCACCGTCTGCGGGCGCCGCGCCGAGGACGGCCGCACGCTCGAACTCTGGGCCAGGGACCACGAAGGCTGGCTGACCATGTCGGCCAGCGCGACGCTCGCCTGAGCGGCGCCTCGCATCGAAATCCACAGCCTGTTTCCCGACCTCGAGAACCCACTCAATCGATGAACGCCACCACCGACGCCTTCCAGGACATCCGCGATGCCATCCGCGACTTGTGCGGCCAATTTCCCGCCGAGTACTTCCGCAAGATCGACGAGGCACGCGCCTACCCCGCCGAATTCGTCGACGCGTTGACCAAGGCCGGCTGGCTGGCCGCCCTGATCCCGCAGGAATACGGCGGCTCCGGGCTCGGCCTGACCGAAGCCTCGGTGATCATGGAGGAGATCAACCGCAACGGCGGCAACTCGGGGGCCTGCCACGGCCAGATGTACAACATGGGCACCCTGCTGCGCCACGGCTCGGCCGCGCAGAAGGACCGCTACCTGCCGAAGATCGCCTCGGGCGAGCTGCGCCTGCAGTCGATGGGCGTGACCGAGCCCACCACCGGCACCGATACCACGAAGATCAAGACCACCGCCGTGCGCCGCGGCGACCGCTACGTGGTGAACGGCCAGAAGGTGTGGATCTCGCGCGTCCAGCATTCCGACCTGATGATCCTGCTGGCGCGCACCACGCCGCTGGCCGAGGTCAGCAAGAAGAGCGAGGGCATGTCGATCTTCATCGTCGACCTGCACGAGGCGATCGGCCGGGGCATGACGGTGCAGCCGATCCCGAACATGGTCAACCACGAGACCAACGAGCTGTTCTTCGACAATCTCGAGATCCCCGCCGAGAACCTGATCGGCGAGGACGGCCAGGGCTTCCGCTACATCCTCGACGGCCTGAACGCGGAGCGCACCCTGATCGCGGCCGAGTGCATCGGCGACGGCTACTGGTTCGTCGACAAGGTCTCGCAATACGTCAAGGACCGCGTGGTGTTCGGCCGACCGATCGGCCAGAACCAGGGCGTGCAGTTCCCGATCGCGCGCTCCTACATCAACGTCGAGGCCGCCAGCCTGATGCGCTTCGAGGCCGCCCGCCGCTTCGACGCCCACGAGCCTTGCGGCGCCCAGGCCAACATGGCCAAGCTGCTGGCCGCCGACGCCTCCTGGGAAGCCGCCAATGCCTGCCTGCAATTCCACGGCGGCTTCGGTTTCGCCTGCGAATACGACGTCGAGCGCAAGTTCCGCGAGACGCGGCTCTACCAGGTCGCGCCGATCTCGACCAACCTGATCCTGTCCTACGTGGCCGAGCACATCCTCGGCCTGCCGCGCTCGTTCTGAGGGAGAGCCTGTCATGCTGCCACTGGAAGGGATTCGCGTCGTCACCTTCGAGCATGCGATCGCCGCGCCGTTCTGCACGCGCCAGCTCGCCGATCTCGGCGCGCGCGTGATCAAGATCGAGCGGCCCGGCGTCGGCGATTTCGCGCGCGGCTACGACGAGCGCGTCAAGGGCCTGGCCTCGCACTTCGTCTGGACCAATCGCTCCAAGGAAAGCCTGACGCTCGACGTCAAGCAGCCCGAAGCGATCGAGGTGGTGCACCGGCTGCTGGCCGAGGCCGACGTGTTCGTGCAGAACCTCGCGCCCGGCGCCACGCAGCGGCTCGGGCTCGACTACGCGAGCCTGGGCGAGCGCTACCCCGGCCTGATCGTCTGCGATATCTCCGGTTACGGCCTGGACGGCCCCTATCGCGACCGCAAGGCCTACGACCTGCTGATCCAGAGCGAGGCCGGCTTCCTGTCGGTGACGGGCTCGCCGGAGCAGCCCGCCAAGGCCGGCTGCTCGGTGTCCGACATCGCCGCCGGCATGTACGCCTACTCGAACATCCTCGCGGCGCTGCTCGCGCGCGGCAGGACCGGCCGCGGCCGGCACATCGACGTATCGATGCTGGAAAGCGCGGTGGAATGGATGAGCTATCCGCTCTACTACGCCTTCGACGGCCAGAATCCTCCCCAGCGCGCCGGCGCCTCGCACGCCACGATCTTTCCCTATGGACCCTTTCGCGCCGGCGACGGCAACACGGTGATCCTCGGGCTGCAGAACGAGCGCGAATGGCAGAGCTTCTGCGAGAGCGTGATCCGCCAGCCCGCGCTGGCCGAGGACCCGCGCTTCAGCTCGAACAGCCGGCGAGTGGCCAATCGTGCCGAACTGAGCGCGCTGATCGAGCAGGCCTTCGCCGCGTTGAGCGCGCGCGAGGTGCTCGACCGGCTCGACGCGGCGCGCATCGCCAATGCGCAGATGAACGACATGCAGGCGGTCTGGCAGCACGCGCAGCTCACCGCGCGCCAGCGCTGGACGATGGTCGGCACGCCGGCCGGCGAGATCCCGGCGCTGCTGCCGCCGGGCCTGAGCGCCGCCGACGCGCCGCGCATGGACCCGGTGCCGGCGCTCGGCGAACACACCGACGCAATCCTCGCCGAACTCGGCTACGACGCGGCGGGCATCGCACGACTGCATGGCTCGGGCGCCGTCTAGCGACAGCGCCCGTCCGATCCAGCGAACGCATCACCAATCAACGACAAGACGACGCCCCGCCCGCCCGGCGAGCCGGGGCGCTACAACGGAGACACCCTCGATGACCCGCACCATCAACGCCGCCGGCCGGCTCGATCGCCTGCCGATATCGCGCTTTCACTGGAAGATCCTCGGCCTGATCGCCGGCGGCGCCTTCCTCGACGCCTTCGACATCTACCTCGCCAACGGCGCGGTGGCCTCGATGGTCAAGGAAGGCTTCACGGACCTGCGCCATGGCGCGATCTTCGTGTCCTCGACCTTCATCGGCATGATGATCGGCGCCTTCGCGGCCGGCTACCTGGGCGACCGGCTCGGCCGGCGCTATTCGTACCAGCTCAACCTGGCCGTGTTCGGGCTCGCCTCGCTGGCGGCCTGCTTCGCGCCGAACATCGAATGGCTGATCGTGTTGCGCCTGGTGATGGGCATCGGCCTGGGCGCGGAACTGGTGGTGGCGGCCGGCACACTGGCCGAATTCGTGCCGCCAGCCACGCGCGGCAAGTGGGTCTCGTTGCTGGCCGTGATCACCAACAGCGGCCTGTTCGCGGCGCTCGCGGCCGGCTACTGGATCATCCCCCACCTCGGCTGGCGCTACATGTTCGCGCTGGCCGGCATCGGCGCGCTGGCGGTCTGGTTCCTGCGCAAGCGCATGCCGGAATCGCCGCGCTGGCTCGAATCGGTCGGCCGGCTCGACGAGGCCGAGGCGACGCTGGCCTCGATCGAGCAACAGGTGCGCGCGCAACATGGCGAGCTGCCGCCGGTCGAGCGCGCCGTCAGCCTGAACGTCGGCAAGGTGCCGATCTCGCGGCTGTTTGCGCCGGACATGCGCGCTCGCCTGCTGGTGGCCGCGCTCACCGCGATCGGCGTCAACGTCGGCCTGTACGGCTTCGTCGCCTGGCTGCCGACCTTCTTCGTCGCCGAGGGCCTGTCGGTGGTGAAATCGCTCGGCTTCGTGTTCTTCATGTCGATCGGCTCGCCGGTGGGCGGCCTGATCGGCTACGTGGTGGCCGACCGCTGGGGCCGCGCGCGCAGCATCGTGGTGGCTTCGCTGATCAGCATCGCGCTGGGCTGGATCTACGTGACGCTGCGCGACGCCACCGCGATCGTGATGGTCGGCTTCGGGCTGGTCAGCGCGCTCTACACGATCACCACGCTCGGGCTGTTCGGCTATATCCCCGAGCTGTTCCCCACCGAGGTGCGCTTGCGCGGCACCGGCGTTGCGGGCACTGCCGGGCGCGCCTCCTCGATCGTGACGCCCTACCTCGCCCTGCTGCTCTATCAGCGCTTCGGCGTGTCGGGCGTGATCTCGATGGTCAGCCTGGTGCTGGTGGTGCTGTGCGTGGCGATCGTGGTGCTGCGCGTCGAGACTAGCCGGCAAGCGCTGGAGGACATCGCGCCGGGCGACGCGGCGGATGGCAGTGCCGCGCAGGCCGCGGCGGTGGCCGGCTCCGCGGACGGGCGCTGAGCGCACGAGCTTGGAAAAAAGACGGCCCGACGCGATGTCGGGCCGTCCTCGTTTCGAATCATGCCGGATCCGCCCTGCTAGCGATCGTCATCCGCTTCACGATCGAGTTCGGCGAGCTTCGCCACTTCCCGATCCAGGTCGGCATATTGTGCATTGCAAAACAATCGGCACAGCCGATCGAGATCGGCCCGCGCATAGACCTCGAAGCTCGTGACCTCGCGATCCAGCTTCGGCTTGCCCAGGCCGAACAAGGCTTTCTTCTCCCGCATCGCCACCACATTGAGCTGGAAGCTGTCGGCCAGCCCGGCGCCCAGCGCGCTGATCCACAGCTCGCGCCGGTCCGCCTCGTTGCTCAGCACCATGGCCGGCAGCGGCCCGTCCTGCACCTCGTTCCAGCGCGCCAGTTGCTCGCTCCAGGGGAAGCGCTCGAGTGCCTCGATGAATCCGTCGAAATCCGTATTGCCTTGTGAGTCCAGCTGCGCGTAGTCGTAGCCGGTTTTTTGAATGGCATAGGTCAGCATGGGGATGATTTCCGACGAGGGAAAGCGCCACTATACCTCGCCGACCGGATCGTACTTCCGGGCCATCCATCGTCGATGGCCCGGGTGCCGGCGAGCCGCTCACGAGCTCGCCGGCAACCCGCGATCACGCCGACGATCCGCTCGCCGAAACTGCCGTCGCCGCGTGCAGCGCGAGGATCCGTTCGGCACGCAGCACCACCGGCCGATCCACCATCCGGCCGTCGAGCATCACGGCGCTGCCGCCGGCCTCGCGCGCCGCCTCGATCACGCGCCGCGCCCAGTCGATCTCCTGCTCGGCGGGCCGGTAGCAGCGATGCACCGCCTCGATCTGCTTCGGATGAATGCAGAGCTTGGCGCCGAAGCCATGCAGCTTGCCGTTCGCCGCATCGCGCTCGATGCGCGCCAGGTCGTGCACGTCGGGCGTCACGCCGTCCACGGGCGGCTCGATGCCGGCCACGCGCGACACCAGCGCGAGTTGCGCGCGATACGGATTGAGCGGCACGCCGTCGTCGCTCATGCCCATCTCGGCGATGAAATCGAGCGTGCCGAACATCAGGCGCCTGACATACGGCGCCCGCGCGATCTCGATGGCATTCCACATGCCCAGCGCGCTCTCCACGAGCGGGTAGACCGGCACGCGCCGCCGCGCCAGCGCGATCGTGGCCGTCACGTCCTGCGCCGTTTCCGCCTTCGGCAGCACGATGCCGGCCACGCCGTCCAGCGCGCCGAGCTGGGCATCCTGCTCGAACCAGGGCGTGCCGCGAGCATTGATGCGCACCAGCACCGGCCGGCCGCGCGACACCCAGCCGGCCAGTTGCTCGCGCGCGGCCTGCTTGGCGGCGGGCTCGACGGCGTCCTCCAGATCGACGATCACCGCGTCCGCACCACTGGCCAGCGCGCGCTCGAAACGCTCGGGACGATTGCCGGGCACGAACAGATAGGATTGCGCCGGCACCGCCGCCGCGGCCGCCTCGTCGCGCGTGCCTGCTTGCGGCGGCCGCGGGAAGGTGTCGATCTCAGAGCGCATCGGTGAGCTCCGGCACCACCGTGAACAGGTCGCCGACGATGCCGTAGTCGGCCACGCTGAAGATCGGCGCTTCCTCGTCCTTGTTGATCGCCACGATCACCTTCGAGTCCTTCATCCCGGCCAGATGCTGGATCGCACCCGAGATGCCCACCGCGATGTACAACTGCGGCGCCACGATCTTGCCGGTTTGGCCCACTTGATAATCGTTCGGCACGTAGCCCGCGTCGACCGCCGCGCGCGAGGCGCCCAGCGCCGCCGACAGCTTGTCGGCCAGCGGCTCCAGCACCTTCGTGTAGTTCTCGCCGCTGCCCAGGCCCCGGCCGCCCGACACGATGATGTTCGCGCTGGTCAGCTCCGGACGATCGAGCTTGGTCACTTCACGGTTCACGAACTGCGACTTGCCACTGTCGGCCGCCGCCTCGATCTTCTCCACCGATGCGCTGCCGCCTTCGGCCGCCACCGGATCGAAGCCCGTCGAGCGCACCGTGATCACCTTGATCGCATCGCTCGACTGCACCGTCGCGATCGCGTTGCCGGCGTAGATCGGGCGCTCGAAGGTATCGGCGCTGTCCACTGCCGTGATGTCCGAGATCTGCGCCACGTCCAGCTTCGCCGCGATGCGCGGCGCCACGTTCTTGCCGTAGGCCGTGGCCGGCGCCAGGATGTGCGAATAGTCCTTCGCGATGTTCAGCACCGTGGCTTCCACGTTCTCCGCCAGGCCCTCGGCCAGTTGCGGCGCATCGGCCAGCAGCACCTTCGCCACGCCGGCGATCTTCGCCGCCGCGTCGGCCGCGCCCTGCGCGTTGCCGCCCGCCACCAGCACGTGGATGTCGCCGCCGATCTTCTGCGCGGCCGCCACCGTGTTCAGCGTCGCCGCCTTGATCGTGGCGTTGTCGTGTTCGGCAATGATCAGAATCGTCATCTTCTCGTCTCCCCTTACAGCACTTTCGCTTCGGTCTTCAGCTTCTCGACCAGCGTCTTCACGTCGGCCACCTTCACACCCGCCGCGCGCTTGGGCGGCTCCGACACCTTCAGCGTCTTCAGGCGCGCTCTCACGTCCACGCCCAGGTCTTCCGGCTTCACCGTCTCGAGGGGCTTCTTCTTCGCCTTCATGATGTTGGGCAGCGTCACGTAGCGCGGCTCGTTCAGGCGCAGGTCGGTGGTCACCACCGCCGGCAGCGTCAGCGCCAGGGTTTCCGAGCCGCCGTCCACTTCGCGCGCGACCGTGGCGCGACCGTCGGCCACCGTCACCTTCGAGGCGAAGGTCGCCTGCGGCAGGCCTGCCAGCGCGGCCAGCATCTGGCCCGTCTGGTTCGAATCGTCGTCGATCGCCTGCTTGCCGAGGATCACCAGTTGCGGCTGCTCCTTGTCGACCAGCGCCTTCAGGATCTTCGCCACGCCCAGCGGCTCCACGCCTTCGCCGGCTTCCACCAGGATCGCGCGGTCCGCGCCGATCGCCAGCGCCGTGCGCAGCGTCTCCTGCGCCTGCGCCACGCCGATCGACACGGCGATCACTTCCGTCGCCGTGCCCGCTTCCTTCAGGCGCACCGCCTCTTCCACCGCGATCTCATCGAACGGGTTCATCGACATCTTCACGTTCGCGATATCGACGCCCGTTCCGTCCGACTTCACGCGAACCTTCACGTTGTAGTCGACCACTCTCTTTACCGGCACCAGAATCTTCAATGCATGCTCCTTCCCAGCCCAGGCTGGCTTGTATTGAACCGGCCCATTACACGTGGATTCGGCGGTTTCGACCACTACCAATTAGCTTTGCCGGTCATAGCATGGGCCTATTGGCCGGGCACGCGAATTGCACCCTGGCTCCTCCCCACACCGTCGATGAAGCTTTCATGTCCATTGGCTGACGGCAGCGACAGGTCCGGCGCCGTTCGCCGGAAAAATTGCAACCATCCATGACGAAGCTCGCATCGACGCCCAAAACGATGCAACACTACGCATCGCCTTGTATTCCACGGCCGGCACGCCGTGTGCGCGCCGGCCGTCGCGTTCCCTCTTCCGTTCCGGCGCCGGCCATGCCTCGCGGCACGGCCGGCGCGCGTCACTCCCATGAGGTGTCCGTCACATGCGAACCCGAAGCGCATCGTCCGACCTGTTGTTCTTCCTGAGGTCGTGGTTCGAGAACCCGATGAACGTGGCCGCGATCGCGCCCTCCGGCGAGCCGCTGAGCCGCCTGATCACGCGCGACATCACCGGCATCGACGGCCCCGTGCTGGAACTGGGCGCCGGCACCGGCGTGTTCACGCGGGCCCTGCTGCAGCGCGGCCTGGCCCAGCGCGACCTGATCCTGGTGGACAACAGCGAGCGCTTCGGCAGCCTGCTGGCCGAGCGCTTCCCCGATGCGAAGATCGTGATCGGCGACGCGGCCGCGCTGGCACCGCTCGGCGTGGCGCTGCCGCAATCGGTCGGCGCGGTGGTCAGCGGCCTGCCGCTGCTGTCGATGCCCAGGCCGAAGGTGGCGGCGATTCTCGAAGGCGCGTTCCACTACCTGCGCGAGGATGGCGCCTTCCATCAGTTCACCTACGGGTATCGCTGCCCGATCCCGCGCCGCACACTCGACACGCTGGGCCTGAAGGCCAGTTGCGTGGGCCGCGTGATCCGCAACCTGCCGCCGGCCGCCGTCTACCGCATCACGCGCAAATGAACGGCCGGGGCGCCGCCCCGCAGCATCCTAGGCGTCAGGAAATCGCCTTGCCGCAATCCGCCGCGACCACGCCCGTGTAGCGACGGTCGGGATGCAGGCGCGCGTAGTGGCAGCGGCGCATCGAGATGAACCTGCGGTATTCCGGGGGCGAGGGATAGGTCTGCTTCTCGTCGGCCGCGCTGACGCCGCGCAGCCAGGCATCCACCAGTTGCGCCTGCACCTGGTCGCGCGCGGCCGCCGGTGCCGACAATCGTGACAATTGCGCATCCGAAGCGTGGACAAAATTGGCCGCGGCGGCCAGCAGCGGCACCATGGCCGCGCCGATCAGGAATTTCTTCATTGGGAATCCTCGATATGCGAGACGGCCCGGCGCACGACCGCCCCTCGGCCGCATCGATATCGGCCGATAGGGAAATTCGTCACCTCCGTGAGCGGAGATCGACTCGGGACGATCGGCGCGCCTGCTGGACCGATCGGGCATCAGCCTAACGAAGCAACGGGCTCGTCGTCTGAAGAATGGGGGGCGTGAAAATGAAAATTTCTTTTGATGACGGGTTGCCGTCGGGCTGTTACGCCTGCTCGCGGCAGCCTGCATCGCGTTCCGCCAGGTGCCGCGCCCTTGCGGCGCGGCGGCGGGGATGATCGGCGGGACGCGCTCGCGCCCCGCCGAGGCGCGTCAGTTCGCGCCGATGCCCGAGGACACCTTCCAGATATCGACGTTGCCGTCCTGCGCATGACGGTCGATCTCGGCCAGTTCCTCGGCCGTGAACGAGAGCTGCTTGACCGCATCGAGCGAATCGTCGAGCTGGGCCACCGTGCGCGCGCCGATCAGCGTCGAGGACACGCGCGCATCGCGCAGCGTCCAGGCGATCGCCATCTGCGCGAGCGTCTGGCCACGGCGCTCGGCGATCGCGTTCAGCGCCCGGATCCGCTCCAGGTTCTGCTCGCTCAGCATGCCCGAGTTCATCGAGCCGCTGCGCGTGACACGCGCATCGGCCGGCACCTCCTTCAGGTACTTCGAGCTGAGCAGCCCCTGCGCGAGCGGCGAGAAACCGATGCAGCCCACGCCGAGTTCGTCGAGCGTCTGCAGCAGGCCGTGCTCGATGCCGCGGTTCAGCATCGAATAGTTCGGCTGGTGGATGAACAGCGGCACGCCTTCCGATTCGAGGATCTGGGCGGCCTGGCGCGTCAGTTCCGGCGAATACGAGGAGATCCCGACGTAGAGCGCCTTGCCCTGCTTGTGCAGTTGCACCAGCGCGCCCATGGTTTCGTCCAGCGGCGTATTCGGGTCGACGCGGTGCGAATAGAACACGTCGACGTAGTCGAGCTTCATGCGGCGCAGGCTCTGCTCGCAGCTCGCGATGAGATGCTTGCGCGTGCCGGTCGGGCCGCCGTAGGGGCCGGGCCACATCGCCCAGCCGGCCTTGGTCGAGATCACCAGTTCGTCGCGATACGGCTTGAAGTCGGCGGCGAGCCAGCGCGCGAAGTTTTCCTCGGCGGAACCGGCGGGCGGACCATAGTTGTTGGCCAGATCGAAGTGCGTGACGCCGCGATCGAAGGCGCGGCGCAGGATCGCGCGGCCCGTCTCGAACACGTCCACGCCGCCGAAGTTCTGCCAGAGACCGAGCGAGATCGCCGGCAGCACCATCCCGCTGCGGCCGACCCGGCGGTAGGGCATGGCATCGTTGTAGCGATTCGAATCAGCCAGATACTGCGTCATGGATGTCTCTCCTGAACCGTTGAAGGCACTTGCGAAAACGGCGAGTGTAGAGGCCTTCGTCGCCGGCGGGAAATTGATTGTGGAGATTGCATCCATCTATTTCCGGAATAGATCGACCGCGCAAACGGCCCGGATCAGATTGGACAGGCCGGATTCTGCACCAGAAACAGGGTGAGCGGCACGGAACGCAAGAATCGCTATCGACTCAAGCAAACGGCGGCGGCTTGGAGGCGAACACCGCCCACGCGATACTGGCGCATCCCGCTGCGCCTGCCCTGCTGCATCGACCCACGAGGAGGCGTCGCCGTTCGTCCATCCCTGCGCCCTTTCCATGTCGAAGACCCTGACCGTCATCGTTTCGAATTCCATCAGCGCCGACCTGCGCGTCTACCGCCTCGACCCCGATGCACCCTCGATGCAGGCCGCCGGCCACCACCCGCTAGGCCCGCAACTCATGCCGCTGGCGATCGCATCCGATCGCAGCACGCTGTTCGCCGCGCTGCGCAGCACGCCGCCGGCCATCGCGCGATGCCGGCTCGATCCCGGCACCGGCCAGCTCGCGACCGACTACCGGCTCGACGTCGGCGCGGGCCACGTCTCGCTGGCGATCGATCGCGCCGGGCGCTTCCTGTTCGGCGCCTCCTACGGCAGCCACCAGTTGGTGGTGCACGCCATCGCCCGCCTCGACGAAGGCGATGCAAGCCCGCTGCAAACGCTCGAAGGCATTCGCAACGCCCATGCCGTGCTGGTCTCGCCCGACGACCGCCATGTCTACGTCACCTCGCTGGGCAGCGACGCCCTGCTCTGCTGCTCGCTCGATGCAGAACGCGAGGCACCGCTCGAGATCGTCGACACGCTTGCCTTCGACAAGGGCTTCGGCCCGCGCCACATGCGCTTCTCGCCCGACGGCGCCTGGCTCCATGTGCTCAGCGAATTCCGCGCGACAGTAGCCGTGTTCCGGCGCGATCCGCTCACCGGCAGGCTGAGCCGCCACCACGTCACGACGCGCCCGCCCGAACTCGCGGCGATGCGCGACGGCCAGGCCCGGCCGCCCGCCACCGAGCCGCAACCCGATCCGGCCACGCTGGCCGGCGCGATCTGGGCGGCCGACCTGCAGGTGCGCCCTGACGGCCGTTTCGTCTATCTGTCGGAGCGCACCACCAGCCGGCTGTTCGTGTTGCGCGTGGAGGCCGACGGCACGCTCGCGCATGCGGGCGCCGTGTCGACCGAAACGCAGCCGCGCGGCTTCGCGATCGATCCGGGCGGGCGCTGTCTGGTCGCCTGCGGCGAGCATTCGCCCCAGGTGTCGCTCTACCTGATCGATGACGCCTCGGGCTTGCCGGCCCTGCATTCGCGCCATCCCGGCGGACAGGGCGCGAACTGGGTGGAGATCGTCGCGAGCGGGGCCTGACGCAAGCGAGCAAGGGGCGGGGCGGGCCGGCGCGGGCTCACAGGCCGCGCTTGTAAGCCTCGTAGCGCGCCTTGTTCTCCTCGTTGGGCGGATAAAGCCCCGGCAGCGAGGCGCCGTTGCGCACCTGCTCGATGATCCAGCCTTCCAGCCGCTCCTGCTCCACCGCGGCCGCCGTGATCTCGTCGACCAGCGCGGCCGGGATAACTACCGCGCCGTCGGCATCGACGACGATCAGGTCGTTCGGGAACACGGCCACGCCGCCGCAACCGATCGGCTCCTGCCAGTTCACGAAGGTTAGGCCCGCCACCGAGGGCGGCGCCGCCACGCCGCTGCACCACACCGGCAGTTGCGTGTCGAGCACGCCGGCCACGTCGCGCACCACGCCGTCGGTGATCAGCGCGGCCACGCCGCGCTGCTGCATGCGCTGACAAAGGATGTCGCCGAAAATGCCGGCGTCGCGGATCCCCATCGCGTCGACCACCGCGATGCAGCCGCCCGGCATGGCCTCGATCGCCGCGCGCGTCGAGCGCGGCGAGGACCAGGATTCCGGCGTGGCGAGATCCTCGCGCGCCGGCACGAAACGCAGCGTGAAGGCACGGCCGACCAGGCGCGGCTGGCCCTCGCGCAAGGGCTGCGCGCCGCGGATCCAGACATTGCGCAGGCCCTTCTTCAGCAACAGGGTGGTGAGGGTGGCGGTCGTCACGGACGACAGCGTGTCGATGATGCCTTGCTCGTCTGCCATGGCAGCTCCTTGCAGCGAGGCCGCGCCGTCTCGCGACGCGCGGCCCCGGGTTCGATCGGGAATCGGGACTCAGATGCTGGCGACCAGGCCGCCGTCGATGCGCACCACCGAGCCCGTCACATAGGCCGCGCGCGTGCTGGCCAGGAAGGTGACGACGTCGGCGTACTCGGCCGGCTCGCCGTAGCGGCCCAGCGGAATCGAGGCGGTGCTCTCGGCGCTCACCTGCTCCACCGGCCGCCCTTCGCGGCGCGCCTTGGCCTCGTCGAGGAAGCGGATCCGGTCGGTGGCGATGCGCCCCGGCACCACGATATTGGCCGTGATGCCGTCGCGCGCGACCTCGCGCGCCAGCGTCTTCGACCAGCCCAGCAGCGAGGCGCGCAGCGCATTGGACATGCCGAGGTTCGGGATCGGCGCGATCACGCCCGAGGAGGCGCTGGTGATCACGCGGCCCCAGCGGCGCTCGCGCATGCCGGGCAGCACCCGATCGGTGATCGCGATCACCGACAGCACCATCGACTCGAAATACTTGCGCCAGGCATCGCTCGGCTGGCCCGAGGCCGGCGTCGGCGGCGGGCCGCCGGTATTGTTGACGAGCACGTCGACGCCGCCGAAGCGCGCCTCGATCGCCGCCACGTGGCGCTCGATCGAGGCCAGGTCGGACAGGTCCCAGTGCAGCGCGAGCACCTCGGCGCCCATCGCCTCGACCGCCTGCTTCGATGCCTGCAAGGCCGCCTCGTCGAGATCGGCCAGCACCAGCCTGGCGCCTTCCCCGGCCAGCGCCGTCGCGATCGCGCGGCCGAGGCCGCCGCCGCCGCCCATCACGAGCGCGGTCTTCGTGTTCAAACCCAGATCCATGTGCTTGCGTTCTCCCGGCCCTCGGGCCATGTGGTGGATAACAAAGATGCCTGCCGCGCCGCCGGCTCAATCGACCCGGTCGGGATCGCCCGTGTACTCGACGCGGCAGCCGAAGCCGCCATGGAACAGCGCCTCGAGTTCGTCCTCGGCGGCCGAGCCGGCGAGAATCCCGGCCGCGTGGCGCTCGGCATCGTCCTCGGGCCGGTAGCCGAGCCAGCGCGCATTGGCGTTGTCCCAGCGGTTGCGCGCGTTGTCCGACACGCCATACACGACCACGAAGTGATAATCCGGATGGTCGATCGCGCGGCGCACCAGTTGCACCGTGTCGCGATGGCTGATCCAGGTGTAGAGATGGCGCGGCGCGCTGGGCCGGTCGTCGGGGCGGAACGAGCCGATCCGCAGGCAGGCCACCGAGAGCCCGTGCTTGTCGGCATAGAGGCGCCCGAGCGCCTCGCCGAACACCTTGGACACGCCGTAGCGGCTGTCGGGCCGCGGCTGGACCTGGTCGTCGATCATGCGATCGCGCCGATGGAAACCCACCGCGTGGTTCGAGCTCGCGAAGATCACGCGCTTCACGCCGGCCAGCCGCGCCGCCTCGAACACGTTGTAGCAGCCCTCGATGTTCATGCGGCGGATCCGCTCCCAGCTATCCTCGTCGGGAATGCCCGCCAGGTGCACCACGCAGTCGATGCCGTCCATCGCGCGCAGCAGCGCATCGGGATCGTTGATGTCGACCGTGACGACCTGCTCGCCCTCGCGCGCCGGCTGCTGCACGGCGATATCGGCCAGCCGCAGCAGCGGATAGGCTCCGCGCAGTCCCTCGCGCAGCACGCGGCCGATCTGCCCCGCCGCGCCCGTGATCAATACCTTGCTCATGTTCCCGTTCCTCTCAGCTCATGATGCCGATCTGCCAGGGCACGAACTCGTGGTCGCCCAGGCCCAGGGTCTCGCTGCGCGTGCGCTGCCCGGAGGCGGTCGCCAGCAGCGCGTCGAAGATCTCGCGCGCGCAGCTCTCGATGGTGGCCGTGCCGTCGAGGATGCCGCCGCAATTGAGGTCCATGTCCTCCTGCAGCCGCCGGTACATCGGCGTATTGGTGGCCAGCTTCAGCGAGGGCACCGGTTTCGCGCCGAACATCGAGCCGCGCCCGGTGGTGAAGGCGATCAGGTTCGCGCCGCCGGCGATCTGCCCGGTGGCCGAGACCGGATCGAAACCCGGCGTGTCCATGAACACCAGGCCGCGCGCGCGGACCGGCTCGGCATAGCGATAGACCGCCATCAAGGGGCCGGTGCCGCCCTTCATCGAGGAGCCGATCGACTTCTCGAAGATATTGGCGAGACCGCCGACCTGGTTGCCGGGGCTGACCTTGCCGTTGATCTGCACGTCGCGGCCCACCGAATAACTGTCCTTCCACCAGCGGATCCGCTCCACCAGTTGCTCGCCCACCTCGCGGCTCACCGCGCGGCGCGTGAGCGTGTGCTCGACGCCGTAGATCTCGGGCGTCTCGGACAGGATCGCGGTGCCGCCGTGCCTCGCCAGCAGGTCGACCGCGGCGCCCAGCGCCGGGTTGGCCGTGATCGAGGAAAACCCGTCCGAGCCGCCGCATTGCAGGCCGACGCGCAGCTCGCTGGCCGGCACCGCCGTGCGCGCGACACGGTTCGCCTCCGGCAGCAGCGCCGCCACGGCCGCGATGCCCGATTCGATGGTGGCGCGCGTGCCGCCGTTCTCCTGCATCACGAAGGTATGCAGGCGCGCGTTCGGCTGCAGGCCTTCCTGCTCCAGCAGGCCGCCGAGCTGGTTGCGCTCGCAACCGAGCCCGACGATCACGGCCGCGGCCAGGTTGGCGTGGCGTGCATAACCGGCCATGGTGCGCCTGAGCAGGGCCATCGGCTCGCCGCTCATCTCCATGCCGCAGCCGATGCCGTGCGTGAAGGCCACCACGCCATCCACGTTCGGGTAGTCGGCCAGCCGCTCCGGCGTGAAGTGCGCGGCGATCCGGTGCGCCACGGTGGCCGAGCAATTGACGGTGGCCAGCACGCCGATGTAGTTGCGCGTGCCGACCTCGCCGTTCTCGCGCACGATGCCCATGAAGCTGGCGCGCTCGGCCTCGGGCACCGGCTCGACGGCGCGGTAGTCGGCGCCGAAGGCATAGTCGCGATCGAACTCGCGAAACGTCAGGTTGTGGCTGTGCACCAGGGTGCCGGCCGCGATCTCGCCGGCCGCGAAGCCGATCACCACGTTGTACTTGCGGATCGGCTCGCCCTCGCGAATGCTGCGCGCGGCGATCTTGTAGCCTGCCGGCACCTGGCTGCGGCAGGCCACGTCGCCGATCGGCAGCGGCGTGCCGATGCCGATGTCGATCCGCGCGATGACGACATTGTCGTCGGGATGCAGCCGGATCACGGGGCCGGCCACGGTCTTGCCCGAGGTGGAAATCATGGTCTGGATCGATGGCGAGGATTGGGTTCGCAGCGTGCTTGGCGAAGGTTCAGTGAATCCGCGTCCAGCGCCCGTATTTCGCGACCTCGCGCTCGTCGAAGCCGAAGCCGAGCCCCGGCGTCTGGTGCAGGATTACGCGGCCGTCGCGCTGCGTGAGCTGGGTATCCACCAGACGGCGGAAGTTCAGCACCTGGTCGTCGGGGAAGAACTCCACGTAGCGCGCGTTCGGCGTGGCCGCCACCAGCGGCGCGTGCAGGTCGTGGAACCAGTGCGGGCACATCTGCACGCCATGGCTGGCCGCGGTGGCCGCGATGCGCCGCCATTCGCTGATGCCGCCGCACACGGCCGCGTCGGTCTGCAGGATCGCGGCCGCGCCCGCCTCCAGCAGGGCCTTGTGGTACCAGCGTCCGTAGCCGATCTCGCCGGTCACCACCGGGATCCGCGTGGCGACGGCCAGGCGCGCGTGGTTGTCGATGTCGTCGGGCGAGAACGGCTCCTCGACGAAGTACGGGTCGTAGGGCTCGAGGCGGTTCAGGTACTGCAGCGCCTGGGGCACGTCGGTCCAGCCGTTGTTGATGTCGAGCATCAGCTCGACGTCGGGGCCGATCGCCTCGCGCGCGGTCCGCACCCGCGCCTCTTCCTCGCGCGGCGAGAGCCGCCCGCACTTCATCTTCACGGCGCGGAACCCGGCCTCGACATAGGCGGCCATTTCCTCGCCGAGATGGCCAGGCGTCTTGCCCTCCAGGTAGTAGCCGCCGCTCGCGTAGGCCGGCACGGTGTCGAGCTGGTTGGCGCCGAGGTACTTGTGCAGCGGCAAACCGTGGGTGCGCGCATTGAGGTCCCACAGCGCCGTGTCGAGGATGCTGATCGCCCGCATCACGGTGCCGGCGCGGCCCTGCAGCAGCGCCTCGTTGTACATCGCCTGCCAGAGCCCCTCGCTCGCATAGGAATCCTTGCCGATCAGAAGCGGCGCGAGCAGTTGCTCGACGGCCGCGCTAAGCAGGCCCCCCGCCGCGCTGCCGACATAGCAGAAGCCGATCCCCTCGACGCCATCGGTCGAGCGGACCTTCACCAGGCCATAGTGGCGAACCGCGACGGTTCGAGTGGCAAATGAGGTCACGCGGTCCAGCGGCACGGCCGCCGCGCACACCTCGATCGATTCGATCACCGGCATCTCGTCTCCTCCGTCGAAGGCGGTCTGGAATGGCCGCCTATCAGGGTTAATGTCATGAGGGTTAGTGTGATGGCGGCCGATAGTCAAAGGAAGTATCCTCTGGCTTCTTCAAAGCATAGAATTTTTATCGATGGACTCCCGCTACCTGCAGAGCTTCGTCTATGTGGTCGAACTCGGCTCGATCGCCGAAGCCGCACGGCGCCTCGACCTGACGCCGGCCGCGGTGGCGCAGCGGGTCAAGATGCTGGAGCAGGAGCTGGGCGCGCAACTGGTGCGCCGCTCGGGCCGCACGGTGGCCACCACCGAGGCCGGCGAGCGGATCCTGGAACGCTCGCGCGCGATCCTCCACGACATCCGCGACCTGAAGTCGGACCTCGCCGACAGCGCCTCGCTGGCCGGGCAGCTCAGGCTCGGCGGGATGGCCACCATGATGACGGCCTTCATCCCCGGCGTGCTGGCCGAGCTGCTGGCGCGCCACCCCGGCATCGATTTCTACCTGGAGCCGGGCACCTCGCTCGACCTCTATCGCAAGGTGGTCAACGGCGACCTCGACGCGGCCCTGGTCGCGCATCCGCTGTTCAACATCCCCAAGAACTGCGACTGGCACACCTTCCGCGAGGAAGCGCTGGTGCTGCTCACGCCGGCGGCGATGCGCGTCACCGATCCGCATCGCACGCTGCGCAGCGAGCCCTTTATCCGCTACGACCGCAACGTGGTGGGCGGCCAGCTCGCCGACAGCTACCTGCGCCAGCACGGCATCCATACCAACCAGCGCTGTGAGCTCGACGGGCTGGCGGCGATCGCCGCGCTGGTCGATCGCAAGCTTGGCGTCTCGCTGGTGCCGGACTGGAACCTGCGGCCGCTGACCGAGCTATCGCTGGCGAAGTGGTCGCTGCCGCACGCATTCATGAAGCGTCAGGTCGGGCTGATCTGGAACCGCTCCTCGGCACGCGTGCGGCTGGTGCAGGCCTTTCTCGGCGTGGCCGCCGAACGCTCGACCGACTGAAACCGGCGAGGCCGGTCGAGCGCGGGTGGGCCGTCGCGCTTGCCCTCACTCCACCGAATGCGCGTGCGCGACGCGCATCGACATCACGTTGCGGATGCAGAGCACCATCGCCAGCGCGCCTACGAAATCGATCAGGGCTCCGAACAGGAAGGCGCTGCTGTAGCCGCCGAAGTACTGGATCAGGAAGCCGGTCAGCGCGGGCCCGACGATGCCCGACAGGTTGCTCAGGAAGTGGATGAAGCCGCCCACCCCGCCTTGCCGGTGCAGCGGCAGGATCTCGTGCTGGATCGCCCAGATCGACTGGCAGGAACCGGTCAGGAACAGGAGCGCCGCGCCGATCAGCGCCACGGCCGTGACCAGCGAGCTGGCCGAGGTGATCAGCAGCACCGCCACGCCCGACAGCGCGAGCGGGATGGTGGCCACCAGCTTGCGCGCGAGGATCGGGTCGTCCATCAGGCGGTAGATGAAGTCGCCCACCAGGCCGCCGCCGAAATAGCCGATTGCGCCGCAAATCCAGGGGATCGACGAGACCAGGCTCATCGACTTGAGGTCCAGGTGCCGCTCGGTGGTCAGGTAGCTCGGCAGCCAGGAGATGAACACGTACTGCGTGTAGTTGACCGCGAACAGCCCGGCGCCGAGCGCGAGCGTGCTGGGCCTGCGCAGGTAGCTGCCCAGCGTGGTGCCGGCCGGCTCGGCATTGCGCACCTCGGCGCTGGCGCGGCTGTCCTCGATCAGGCGCCGCTCGTCGTCGCCCACGCGCCGGTTGGCGGCCGGCTTCTCGGTCACCAGCCAGCGCCAGCAGGCGATCCACACCAGCCCGAGCACGCCGATCACCACGAAGGAGATGCGCCAGCCGAAAGCCAGCGCGACCAGCCCGATCACCGGCCCGGCGATCGCGTTGCCGAGCGTCTGCCCCGAGAAGGTGAAGCCGATCATGGTGGCCGCCTCGTGGCGCGGGAACCAGTTCGAGATGGTGCGATTGGTGTTCGAGCTCATCGGCCCTTCGCCGATGCCGAACAGCACGCGGTAGACCAGCAGCGAGACGAAGCCGGTGGCAGCCGCCGTCAGCGCGCAGAACAGCGACCAGACGGCCATCGCCCAGGTGAACACGCGCCGCGTGCCCCACTTGTCCGACAGGTAACCGCCGAGGAAGGAGAAGATCGAGTAGCCGACGAAGAACACGCTGAACACGATGCCGAGCTGCGAGGGCGAGAGGTCCAGCGACTTGCCGACCAGCGGCGCGACGATGCCGAGCGCGGCGCGGTCCATGTAGTTGATCGCGCCGGCGGCGAACAGCAGGCCGGCGACCACATAACGATACCTGCGGAAATTCATCGATGTCTCCATGGTTCTGTGTCGTGGCGGCGCGGAGCGGGCCCGGGCGCGCGACACGCGGCGCGGCGGTGCAGCGGTGCAGCGGTGCAGCGGTGCAGCGGTGCGGCTCGTGTCGGTCTGGAGTGTGATGGCCGGGCCGGCGCGCTGAAAGCAAGCACCGATTGATTCAAAAGATAAAAATTCTTTCGAGCTTGGCGCGCGAGCCGCGACGGCCGTGGCTTGCGGGGCGAGGCGGCCCGCGGGCGAGACGGGAACACGAGGGAAAATACCGAGGCGCCGCGCGCCTGGGCAAGCGCTCACGCGCGGCGCGGGCGTCGCCGGCTTGTCAGCGGGTGGTCAGCATGCGGCCAGGAAGCCGGCGGCGAGGCGCGTCGCGCTGGCGGGACGGAAAGGCAGGAGCACGAAGCAGCGGCGCAAGACGAAAGCGCAAGACGGAAGCGCGAGGCAAAGCCGCGCCGAAGCCGCCCCCTCAGCCGCTCAAGCCCTCGCCCTGGGCGCGCAACGCTCCCGGCGGCTGCCCGATGGTGCGCTTGAAGGCGCGGCTGAAGGCGGCCAGCGAGCCGTAGCCGAGCCGGTAGGACACCGCCTCGATCGGCTCGCGGTCGCGCGCGATCCATTGCGCGGCCAGCCGCATGCGCAGCTCGGTCAGGTAGCGCAGCGGCGTCATGCCGGTGGCGGCCAGGAAACGCTCGGCGAACACCGAGCGCGAATTGCCGGCCTCGGCGGCCAGCTCGGCGACGGTCCAGTTGCGGCCCGGCTCGCGATGCAGGGCCACCAGCGCGCGGCCCAGGCGCGGATCGCGCAGCGCCTGCACCCAGCCGGCCGCGTCGCCGCAGCCGCACTCCACCCAGCCGCGCACGATGAAGGCGGCCACCACATCGGCCAGCCGCGCCAGCACCGCCGCGTAGCCGGCACGCTCCGAGCAGGACTCGCGCTCCATCGCGTCGAGCATCGCGCGCAGCTCCGGATAGCGGTCGAGCAAGGTGCCCACGTGCATGATCCCGGGCATCGAGGCCACCAGCGGCTGCATGCCGCCCAGGTCCAGCTCCATGCAGCCGCAGAAGATCAGCACGTCGTCGCTGATCTCGCCCTTCTCGAGCCGGCCGCCGTGCATCGCGTTGATCGCCGCGATCGACTCGCAGATGCGCGTCGCGTCGAGATCGGCCAGCGAGGTGCAGCTCACCCCGGGCGCAGACAGCAGCGCATGCTCGCCGCCGCGCGGCATCAGCACCGCGTCGCCGGCCTTCAGTTCCATGAGCGCGCCGCCGCCCGCGTCGCTCCCGTCACGCAGCAGCATCGAGCCGCGCGCCACGAAGTAGAACACCCCGCACTCGGGCGGGTTCTGGAAGCGCAGCCCGAACGGCGGCGCGACGTGGATCCGGCGGTACTGCACGCCCTTCAGGCGCATCCCCAGCAGCAGTTCGCTGACCAGATCGTGGGAATCGGGGTCGAATTTCGAAAGGTCGGGCATGATTTCCGGACGAACGATCAAGTTTTGCGGATTGTATGTCATAGACCGTCAGGCTGCCGGCCCGTAATCTGTGCGCCTGTCGTAAACCCTAACCGGAAGCCTCATCAAGAACATGGACATCGGCACCCCGACCTCCTCCGCGACCGTGATCCCGGTCGAACGCGCCTCCTGGAGCGCCGTCTACGCCCTGGCGCTGGGCGTGTTCGGGCTGGTCACCGCGGAATTCCTGCCCGCCAGCCTGCTCACGCCGCTGGCCGCCAGCCTCGGCATCACCGAGGGCACCGCCGGCCAGGCGGTGACCGTCACCGCCGCGGTGGCGCTGGTCACCAGCCTGCTGATCGCGGTCCTCACGCGCGGCATCGACCGGCGCCGCGTGCTGCTGGCCTTCTCGGTGCTGCTGGTGATCTCCAACCTGCTGGTGGCCTCGGCCGGCACCTTCCTGGCGATCCTGCTCGGCCGCGTGCTGCTCGGCATCGCGCTGGGCGGCTTCTGGACCATGTCGGCGGCCACCGCGATGCGGCTGGTGCCGGCCGCGATGGTGCCGCGCGCGCTGTCGATCATCTTCAGCGGGGTGGCCGTGGCGACCATCGCCGCCGCGCCGCTCGGCAGCTACTTCGGTCACCTGATCGGCTGGCGCAACGTGTTCTACGCGGCCGCCGCGATCGGCGCGCTGGCCCTGGCCGCGCAATTTGCCACCCTGCCCTCGATGGCACCGAGCGGCACCACGCGCCTGCGCACCCTGCTCGACGTGTTGCGCCGCCCGACGGTGGGCATCGGCATGTTCGCGGTGACCCTGGTGTTTACCGGCCACTTCGCCTTCTTCACCTACCTGCGGCCCTTCCTGGAGGACGTGGCCGGGGTGGGCGTGAACGCGCTGTCCGCGATCCTGCTCGGCTACGGTGTGGCCAACTTCCTGTTCACGCCGGTGGCGGGCCGCGCGCTCGAGCGCGGGCTGCGACCGATGATGATCGCGATGCCGGCGCTGATGGTGGTGCTGGGCGCGGCGCTGGCGCTGTTCGGCAAGCTCACCGCGCTGGACGCGGTGCTGGTGGCGCTGTGGGGCGCGGCCTTCGGCGGCGTGCCGGTAGCCTGGTCGACCTGGGTCACGCGGGTAGTGCCCGACGAGGCCGAGAGCGCCGGCGGCCTGATCGTGGCGGCCATCCAGCTGGCCATCTCGTTGGGCGCGGCGGCCGGCGGCGTGGTGTTCGACACCAATGGCGCGACCGGCGTGTTCGTGGCCGCCGCCGTGGTGCTGGTGGTGGGCGTCACCACCATCGTGGCGGGCGTGCCGGTGCGTGGGGAGTCCTGAGAAAAGAGCGTTTGCTGTTCACACCGTGCCGCCCCCCCGAATTCGGCGCGCAGCCTTTCGGCTGTTCCCTGTTCCGCGCGGTCGACACGAGCAAAAGCTCGGCTAGACGGCGGAATGCCCTGAGATTCGGCTACGGCTTGTCGTTCTTGAAAGGCGGCGTTCCGCGAGATTCGAGCAGGCGTCGTGTGTTCTCCAGCTCTTTTTGCAGCAACGCTGCATTCGGCAGCACCGTCCGGTAGTTGGCTGCCATGATCTTGGTCGGCAGGCCATCCAGCGCATACCGCGCCAGGGCATGGCCCTTGTCGGCGCAGAGGATCAACCCCACTGGCGGGCTCTCGTCCGGATAGGCCCAATGCTCCTTGGCGTAGTTGCAGTACATGTGCATCTGTCCCACATCGGCATGGGTCAGGCTGCCCAGTTTCAGGTCCACGATGACCAGGCAGCGCAGCTTGCGGTGGAAGAGCAACAGGTCCACTCGATACCAGGTCTGATCGATGCGCAACCGACGTTGCCGACCTACGAAGGAAAATCCTTCTCCCAACTCCAGCAAGAAGTCCTCCAGCCTCCGGATCAACGCCGCTTCCAGATCAGACTCCGAATACTCGTCCTTGAGGTCGAGGAACTCCAGCACATACGGGTCCTTGATCGCGTCGCCGGGCACGACGACATCCTCGGGCCTGGCCACGGCTGCCTTGGCCAGCATTGCTGCCTTGTCCTTGGACAAGGCCGTGCGTTCGTAGAACTGACTTCCGATCTGACGGTCGAGCTGGCGCACGCTCCAGCCACTGCGCAACGCCTCGACCTCGTAGAAATGCCTGGCATGGTCATCCTTGACCGACAGCAGTCGAACATAGGCCGACCAAGGAAGTGCGAAAACCTGGGCCAGTTCGGAGAGGTGGAATTTCCGAGACGCTGTCTCGGATTTTTCTGCGCGCGGTCCTTTCCCGGATTTCCGAGACGGTGTCTCGGGAATCGCGGCCGCGGGGTATGTGAGGAAGAAACGCCGCATGTTCTCCAGGTTGTCCGGGCTGAACCCACGCCCGAAGCGGGCAGTCAGATCGGTGGATAGTCGCGCCATCAACTGCTCGCCATAACCGGCCCGGCGCTTGCCTTTCTGCTCGGCTTCGACGATCCGGCGGCCGATCTCCCAATAACTGGCCGTCATCAGCGCATTGACACTGCGCGCCGCAGCCCGGCGCGCACCATTAAGCAGCTCCACGATATCGCCGTGAATGCCGGCATAGCCCGACGGCAAAGCGGCGGGCTTGCGCGCCGCCGCACGCGCCTTCCTTGTCATGCTGTTGCCTCCATGGAATGGGATGTCCCGTGCTAGCCAGCGGCCGGCTCGTCAGCCGCTCGGCTGGGTCCCGCGCCGCGTTGCCCTCGGCCTGAACATAATGCATAAGCATCGCCGTGGTCTGGTGGTCTGTCAGCTTCATGACCATCTGGACAGGTACGCCATAAGGCATATGTCGGGCGAATTCATCAGGCGACGGCGGAACGTAGAGGCAATCTTTCGTCCAGGGGGCTGTAGAGAACAGGAGGCCAGGCGTCACAACATCCCGCGGTTCGACCGTCCTGGCAGGGCTGTGCCGTATCGGCTGCGGACATGATGAGCGTGATCTCGTCGCCGTAACGCTCCCCCCGGAAAGCCGGATTCCGGAGCCGCATGGAAGCCCCGCGATACCAAGCCGCATCAGGAGTCCTCGCGAAACAAAAAAGGGCAAGCGCCGGGAAACCGGTGCTTGCCCTTCTGCTTTCGGCAGCCGCTCGCTCAGGACGCCGCGCGACGGCCGCTCAGGTCCTTCAGCGCGAGCGCGCCGCTATTGATGTTGACCGAGCGCCGCAGCGTCACGCGCTCGCCGTCGAACTCGCATTCCACCAGGTCGCGGAAGGCCGTCTCAGGATAGAGCCAGACCATCCTCAGCGTGGCCTCGTCGACCCAGCCCGCGCGCGCCACCACCGGGCTGTCCTGGAAGCGATAGCCGTGATGCAGGTCGGCGCCGGGCATGTCGGTGGTCGATTCGATCCAGCGGCCGAGCCCGGCCGTCACGAGATGCTCGCCCTCGCGGTCGACCAGCCGGCATTCGCAGCGCCCCTCGGCGAACAGCAACCGCAGCTCGCTCGCGTCGCCCTCGTTCGGATCGAGCACGAAACGCCATTCGCCGACGGCCGGCACGCCCGGCCGCTCGGCCTGCGTATCCTCGAAGGCCCGCTGCCACGGCGAAGCCGCCTCGGGCGACTGCCAGCGCGCGAGCGCCGCGTCGAGCGCGGCATCGGCCGGCGCGCCGTCGAAGGGCGCATCGCGGAACGCGGCCGGCAGATGCCATTCGATCAGCGGCATCAGTCGCTTGCTGCCCTTGATCGCGCCGGTCACGGCCAGCGTCACGCCGGCTTCCGGGAACACGCGCACCAGTTGCACGAACTTGCCGATCGCGCTGTAGCTGCCGCCGTCGTGCACCCACCAGTGATAACCGTAGCGATTCGAGGCCTCCTGCGCGCGCGTGGCCTCGGCCACCCAGGCTTCGGGCAGCACTCGCCGCCCTTCCCAGACGCCGCCCTGCGCATGCAGGATGCCGAGCTTGAGCAGGTCGGCGGTATGCGCCCACAAGCCGTTGCCGCCCGGGTTGATGCCGTCGGTGCCGATATCCCAGGTCTCGCCGCTGATGCCGAGCGGCGCGAACAGGCGAGGACGCAGGTACGCGTGCATGGTCTCGCCGGTCACGCGGCTGACCAGCGCCGACAGCATGTAGCTGGCCGCGCTCGTATAGACGAAGTTCGAGCCCGGCGGCGTCTCCACCGGAATCGCGAAGAAGGCCTCGATCCAACTGCTCGACATCCGCCGCCAGACCGCCCCCGAGGTTTCGCCGGCATGGCCGGTGCGCATCGTCAGCAGGTCGGCCACCGTCATCGCGGCGGCCGGATGCGGGGCCGGCGGCACCTCGGCGAAGAAGTCGCCGAGCCGGTCCTCGAGCCTGAGCCGCCCTTCCTCGATCGCGAAGGCGATCGCGCAGGCCGTGAAGCTCTTGGCCACCGAATGCAGGTTGCGCAAGCGGTCGGCGCGATAGGGCCAGCGCCAGCCCTCGGCGATCACATGGCCGTGCCGGTGCAACATGAAGGCGTGCAGGTCGAGGCCCGCCTGCTCGACATCGTCGAGCCAGGCCGCGACCGCGCTCGCGTCGACGCCCATCGCCGAGGCGCGAGCGCGCGGCAGGCCGTCGTCGAAGCGCGCGCCCGGGGCGGGAGCGCCGGCATGCAGACCCGCGATGGGAGACGTCGTGGTCATGAGTGCCCCGTTCAGAGCATCGCCGCGTTCATCGCGGCCTGCGCGCGCGAGGCCACCGCGTCGAACAGCGCCGGCACCGAGGGCGAGGCGATGTACTGGTAGAGATCCTTGGGATCCTCGGGCGCCGGGATCAGGTCGATGTCCTCGCCCACGCCGAGCCGCTCGGCCATGTCGTGCAGGTAGCGCAGCGCCGAGAAATCCTCCAGCGCGAAGCCGACCGAATCGAACACCGTCACCTCCTGCGCGCTGGTGCGGCCCGGCTCCTGGCCGGCCAGCACGCGCCAGAGATGCACCACGGGCGAGTCGGCCGGCAACTGCTGGATGTCGCCTTCGATGCGCGTCTGCGGCTCGAACTCCACCACCACGCGCGCGCGCCTGAGCACCTCGGCGTGCAGCTCGGTCTTGCCGGGGCAGTCGCCGCCCACCGCGTTCACATGCATGCCCGGCTCGATCATCTCCGGCGTGAGGATGGTGGCATTGGTCTTGTCGGCCGTGATGGTGGTCACGATGTCGGCGCCGCGCACCGCCTCGGCCGCGCTCGCGGCGCGGACCAGCGTGAGGCCCGGCGTGCCGCCGAGGTTGAGCACCAGCTTGTCGGTGGCCGCCGGGTCGACGTCGAACAGGCGCACCTCGTTGATGCCGAGCATGGCGCGGAACGCCAGGATCTGGAATTCGCTCTGCGCGCCGTTGCCGATCAAGGCCATGGTGCGCGCATCGCGCCGCGCCAGGTAGCGCGCGGCCAGCGCCGAGGTGGCGGCGGTGCGCAGCGCGGTCATGATGGTGAACTCGCTGAACAGCACCGGGTAGCCGGTGTCGACGCGCGCCAGCACGCCGAAGGCCATCACCGTCAGCATGTTGATGCGGGTGTTCCTCGGATGGCCGTTGACGTACTTGAAGCCGTACAGTGCCGCGTCGGAGGTGGGCATCAGCTCGATCACGCCGCCCGGCACGTGGTTGGCCACGCGCGCAGACTTGTCGAATTCGTTCCAGCGCAGGTAGTCGTCGCGAATATAGTCCGCCAGCGTCGCGATGAAGCGCTCGGCGCCCGTCGCCGCCACCAGCTTGCGGATGTCGCTGACATCGAGATATCTCGTCATGGTCGGTTTCCTCAATGAATAGTCCGGATCAGGCACTGAGCAGGTAGCCCGTGCGTTGGCTTCGCTCTCCCGTCACCCGTCCGAGCGGATCGCCGGCGCGCACGTAGCGCACGTCGCGGCGCATGTAGAACATGCCGGCGCTGCTGCTGTGCAGACGCGTGCGCGTGCCGTCGATCGGATCGACGATCTCGAACATCGCATCGCCCGGCCGCACCAGACTGCCCGGCTGCACCAGGTGCACCAGGATGCCGGCCACCGGCGCGTGGAAGCGCTCGCAGCCGGCCAGCGGCGTGGCCGGATGCGGCAGCGGCGGCGGCGGCTCGACCGGCGCGTCGATCATGCCGATCAGCGACAGGTAGGAGACGATCGCCTCGGCATCCTGATTCGCCAGTTCGTTGCTGACGTCGCGCTGGCCGCGATGCTCGACCGTCACCGACACGGTGCCGCGCGGGATCGGGAAGCGCTCGCCGTAGCGCTGCTGGAGCTGCCACCAGGTCAGGCTGTGGGCCTCGTCGAAGGACTGGCCGCCGGCGTCGATCGCCAGCAGCGAGGCGCGCGCGCCCAGGTAGCGCGCCAGCGGCTCGACGTCCTCCCAGATCGCCTCGCCGGTGTAGACGTACATGTCCGCTTCGCGCGAGCAGTGCAGGTCGAGCACGATGTCGGCGTCGACCGAGAGCTGCATCAGCTTCAGTTGCAGGTCGTCGAGCGTCTGGCGCGGCTTGATCGCGTCGAGCTCGGCGCGCCAGGCCTCGCGGATCACCTGGCGGTTGCGTTCGAGATCGTCGGTCAGGCGAGCCTCGACCGCATCGGCCACGCGCTCGCCCAGCAGCGGGAAGCCGCGGTTGAAATTGCGCCCGCTGCCCAGGTCGAAACGGCCGATCGGCGTGCCGAGCACGAACTGCGCGAGCCCGATCGGGTTCGCCGCGTTCAGCAGCACCACCTCGCAGCGCAGCCGGCCGGCGTCCTCGAGCGCCTGCAGCCGCTCCATCAGGCTGACGGCCACCAGCATCGCCGGCACCTCGTCGGCATGCAGGCCGGCCTGCACATAGACCTTGCGCTTCGCCTCCGACGTCCCGAAACGCCGCACGCAGAGCTGGTGCGCGATGCCGTCGGTATGGGGCAGCAGGGGAAGGATGTCGCGGGATGACATGAAGCGTGGCTCCTCGATTTCGTTGGGCCGTCGATGGACGGTTGATGAAGACCGATGCTAACCACCCGAATTGGCGGCAGGAAGCCGGCTCGGGTCTATCGTGATCGCAAATTTCGATCACGGCCCGGGCCGGCTACATCAGGCCGTCGTCGTCCTTGTCCGACCCCTCTCCATGCGGCGCGCCCCGCCCGGTCACGCCGCGCCGCAGCCGCGCATAGGAGGCCAGCATGCTGGCCAGCGCCTGCGCCACCGCGGTGGGCGGCGAGTTGCTGCGACGCACCAGGCAGATGTCGCGCGTGCTGAAGGTCTCGCGCACGGGAATCCGGATCAGCGCGCCCGAGAACAGCTTGAGATCGGCCAGCACGCCGGGATCGACCGTCAAGTAATCGGTCTCGCTGACGAAGTACAGCGATTCGAGCAGCGTATCGGCGGTCAGCACGATCTTCGGCGCGCCCAGGCCGCGCTCGGTGAAGGCCTTGACCAGCCGGTTCGAGGCGAAGCCGGCGATGCCCTCGCGATGGAAGCCCACCCATTCGCAGTCGACCAATTCGGCCAGCGAGGTGGCGCGGGCCTTGGGATGCCCGGCGCGGGCCAGCACGGCGGCCGAGGAGCGATAGAGCCGGTCGATTTCCAGATCGGCGTCGATCACGTTCGGCGCCAGCGGGCACAGCGCGAAATCGAGGCGGCCGTCGCGAATGCGCTCGGTCAGCATCTTCGAGGCGCCGCTCGACACGTGCACCAGCACGTTCGGGTAGTCGGTCATGAAGCGCTTGATCACCGGCATCAGCAGCTCGGCCAGCGGCTCGGAGGTCACGCCCAGCGCGATGCGCCCGCTCGGCTGGCCCTGCAGCTCGCGCATGTCCTGGTCGATCCGCTCGCAGTCGCGCAGGATCGCGTTGGCGCGCACCAGCAGGCGCTCGCCGAACGGCGTCAGGCTGATGCCGAGGTGCGAGCGCGTCAGGAGCGGCGCGGCCAGCTCCGCCTCCAGGCTCTGGATCGCGTGGGTCAGCGCGCTCTGCGCGATATTGAGCGAACGCGAGGCGGCGCGGAAACTGCCCTGCTCGACCACCACGCAAAACGCCCTCAACTGGCTCAGTGTCATCTGCTTCTCCTGGTTGCTTGCCGTTCGCCACGGCCGCCGTCGTGCCGTTTCCACATCGCCGATCGCCGCCCGAGCCCGTGCCGGCAAGGCGATCGGATCAACAGATCGCGATGCCTGCGATCGGTCTTCCTGACAAAAAAATGCCTGCTTAGCATTCCTCCCGACCCAACAGGTCGGGGGCGGGAGACATCGGGTGTCCCCGCGACACACCACACCCATCGGCAAGGCCGAGGACCAAGGCAATGAAAAAAACGCTTCCTGCAATCGCCGCGCTGCTCGCGCTGTCCGGCGTCGCGCACGCGCAAAGCTCCGTGACGCTGTACGGCTTGATCGACACCGGTTTCGCCTTCAACTCCAACGCCAAGGGCGGCCGCCAGTACTCGGCCTCCTCGGGCAACCTGCAGGGCGACCGCTGGGGCCTGCGCGGCATCGAGGATCTCGGCGGCGGCTACGCCGCGATCTTCCGCCTCGAGGGCGGCTACTCCGTCAACAGCGGCGCGCTCGGCCAGGGCGGCGCCCTGTTCGGCCGCAAGGCCTACGTCGGCCTGCAGACGCCCTACGGCACCGTCACCCTGGGCCGTCAGTACGACGCGCTCGGCGACTACGTCGGCGACTTCGAGGCGGCCAACTTCGAGAAGTTCGTGCCCGGCACCGAGTGGGGCAGCATCTACGGCGCCCACCCAGGCGACATGGACAACCTCGACAACTCCTACCGCATCAACAACACCGTCAAGTACGCCAGCCGCTCCTACAACGGCCTGAAGTTCGGCGGCATGTACAGCCTCGGCGGCCAGGCCGGCGACGTCACGCGCAACCAGGTCTGGGGCCTCGGCGTCGGCTACGACCACGGCCCGTTCGCCGGCGGCATCGCGATCGAGCGCGCCAAGAACCCGAACTTCGGCGTGTTCGGCACCAATCCGAATGCCAACTCGGCCACCGCCGCCAATGCCGCCAACGTCAGCAATCCGGTGTTCAGCGGCTTCGCCTCGGCCGGCGCCTGGCAGGTGATCTCGGCCGGCGCGGCCTACCACCTGGGCAATGCCACCATCGGCGGCGTCTACAGCAATGTCGCGTTCCAGAACCTCGGCGCCACTGCTGGCGCGGGCCTCAATCCGCTGCACCTGAGCGGCACGGCCAAGTTCAACATCGGTGAACTGAGCGTGTCCTACCTGCTCACGCCCTCGCTGCAGCTCGGCACCGCCTACACCTACACCAAGGGCAGCTCGGTGGGCTCGGTGTCCGGCGCGACCTACAACCAGGTCAACCTCGGCGCCGACTACTTCCTGTCGCGCCGCACCGACCTCTACGTGGTCGGCATCTACCAGCACGCCAGCGGCGTCGACTCGACCGGCAAGAAGGCCGTGGCCGCGATCGCCAACCTCTCGAACTCCTCGAGCGACCGCCAGGCCGCCGTGGTGTTCGGCATCCGCCACAAGTTCTGAGCATCGCCAGGCAACACCAAACGGGCGCTCGCCGATGGCGGGTGCCCGTTTTTTCATGGCGGGGCGGGAAGATGGTCGATTGATGACTTCGAGGCGCCTTGCCCGATGAATCCACCTCGCTCCGCCCACTTCACCCTGCCTCACCGCCCTGCTTCACCACCCCGCTTCACCGTCCTGCTTCACATCCTCGCTTCACATCCTTACTTCGCAGCCCGTCGCGCGAGACCTTCCCGCCGGCCTCGCGCGCGGGCTCCGTGCTATCGCAACGCCACCCAGTGCCCATCCTGTCCATCGACCGCGCTGAGCGTGGCCAGCCGCCCCGCGGCCCGATCCGGATCGAAGTAGTCGTCCGCCGAACCGCGTATCGGCGGCACCTCGCGCACCATCACGCGAAAACCCTGCTCGCTGTCGCCATGCAGTTCCGGCACCGCGCTCAGCAAGCGCCGCGTGTAGGGATGGCCGGGACGGTCGAACACGGCGTCGCGCGAGCCCAGTTCGACCACGTGGCCACGCAGCATCACCAGCACGCGCGTGGCGATCTGCTCGACCACGCCGAGATCGTGCGAGATCAGCAGGCAAGCGAAGCCGTAGCGCGCCTGCAACGAGGTAAACAACTCCAGCACCTGCTTCTGCACGGTCACGTCGAGCGCCGACACCGGCTCGTCGGCGATGATCACGGCCGGCCGGCTCACCAGCGCGCGCGCGATCGCCACGCGCTGGCGCTGGCCGCCCGACAGCTCGTGCACGAAGCGCCGCGCGTGTTCGCCCAGGCCCACGTCGGCCAGCACCGAGGCCACGCGCGCGGCTCGCTCGGCCGCGTCGAGCGAGCGATCCAGGCGCAGCCCCTCGGCCACCAGCTCGCCCACGCGCATGCGGGGATCGAGCGCCGAATAGGGATCCTGGAACACGATCTGCACCGCGCGGCGCGCGGCCTGCAGGCGCTTCGCGCCGCCGTCGAGATAGGTCGTGCCGTCGAGCAGCACCTGCCCCTCGGCGGCCTCGACCAAGCCCAGCGCGACCTTGGCCAGGGTGGTCTTGCCGCTGCCCGATTCGCCGACGATCGCCAGCGTCTCGCCCGCATGCAGGCTGAACGAGGTGGGGAACACGGTGCGCTGCTTGCCGTGACGCGTGTTGGCACCGGCGGCCGCTGTGCCAGTCGAACCCGCCGCCGCGCGCCGGAACCAACGCGCGCATTGCGCGACCAGGTCCTGGCGCGGCAGCGCGTAGTCGACCGCCACCTCGCGCATCTCCAGCACCGGGCGCGCGGCGCGATCGATCGCGGCCGGCGGCGCGTCGCCGCGCCGGGGCAACGCATCGAGCAAGGCTCGCGTATAAGGATGCGTCGGTCGCGACAGCACGCGCTCGGCCGAGCCGATCTCGATCTGCCGCCCCGCGCGCATGACCAGCACGCGCTCGGTATAGGCGGCCACCAGCGCCAGGTTGTGGCTGATGAAGATCAGCGCGGTGCCTTCGTCGCGCGTGAGCTCCATCATCACGTCGAGCACGTCCTTCTGCACCACGCAGTCGAGCGCGGTGGTCGGCTCGTCGGCGATCAGCAGCCTGGGCTTGAGCAGCATCGCCGAGGCCAGCACGATGCGCTGGCGCATGCCGCCCGAGAACTCGTGCGGGTAACGCCGCATGCAATCGCGCGGATTGCGCACCCGCACGCGCTCGAGCATGGCCAGCGCGCGCCGCTCGGCTTCTTCGTGCGACAGGCCGCGCCGACGCCGCAGCGCCTCGGTCAGTTGCACGCCGATCCGGAATGCCGGGTTCAGCGACACCATCGGCTCCTGGAACACCATGCCGATGCCCACGCCGCGCGTCTCGCGCCACTGCGCGGCGCTGTGCGAGAGCAGCGGCGCGCCGCCAAAGCTCACCGTGCCGCCCATCACGCGCGCCGCGTCGGGCAGCAGCCCGAGCAGGGTCTTGCCGATCAGGGTCTTGCCGCTGCCCGACTCGCCCACCACCGCCAGCGAGTGCCCGGCGGCGAGATCGAAACTCACGCCGTCCACCACGCGTTTCGGCTCGCCGCCCGGCACGTTGAAACCGAGCGTGAGCGCATCGACGCGCAGCAGCGGCTGGGCCGCCTGTTGATTCGCGCTCATCGCGTCACCCCCTTCATGCGCGGATCCAGCAGGTCCCGCAAGGCGTCGCCGAGCAGGTTGATGCCCAGCAGCGCCAGTGAAATCGACATCCCCGGAAACAGCGCCAGCCAGATCGCGCGATCGATCGCGTCGCGGCTGTCGGCCAGCATGCCGCCCCAGGTCGGGGCCGGCGGCGGCACGCCCAGGCCGAGGAAGCTCAGCGCGCTCTCGGCCAGCAGGGCCGAGCCGAACAGCGAGGTGGCGAACACCAGCAGCGGCGTGACGATATTGGGCAGCACATGGCGGCCGAGCGTCCAGGCCCCGCCGTTGCCCATCGCCTGCGAGGCCAGCACGAAGTCGCGCTCGCGCAGGCTCAGGGTGCCGCCGTGCGCGATGCGCGTGACCGAGGGCGTGTAGGCCAGGCCCAGTGCCAGCACCACCGAGCCCTTCGAGCCGCCCACCACGGTCATGATGCCGAGCGCGAGCAGCAGGCCCGGAAAGGCCATCAACGCATCGGTGAGCACCATCACCACGCGGTCGAGCGCGCCGCCCGCGTAGGCCGAGACGGTGCCCAGCGCGGTGCCCGCCACCAGCGCGAACAGCACCGAGCCGAGGCTGACCGTGAGGCTCACGGCGGCGCCGGCCATGATGCGCGAGAACACGTCGCGGCCGAACTCGTCGGTGCCGAACCAGTGCAGCGCGCTGGGCGCGGCGTAGCGCGTGAGCGGATCGACCGCGCTCGGATCGTAGGGCGTCCAGATCAGGCCGAGCAGCGCGGTGGCCACCAGCCAGCCCACCAGCAGCGCGCCGAGCGCCAGGTTGAAGCGTTTGAACAGGGAGCGTTTCATTCAGATTTTCATCCGGGGATCGAAGAGCGGATGCAGCAGGTCGACGATCAGGTTGACCAGCACGTAGAGCAGCGCAATCACCAGCAGGCAGCCCTGCACCACCGGGTAGTCGCGCGCGTAGATGCTGTCCACCAGCAGGCGCCCCATGCCGGGCAGGGTGAAGACGGTCTCGATCACCGCGCCGCCGGCCAGCAGGTGGCCGAGCACCAGGCCCAGCACGGTCAGCGTCGGGCCGAACGCGTTGGGCAGCGCATGCAGCAGCACGCGCGGCTCCGAGAGGCCCTTGGCGCGCGCGTGGGCGATGTACTCGAGGCGCAGCACCTCGATGCTGCCGGCGCGCATCACGCGCATCAGCACCGCGATCTCGCCGAGCGCGACCGCCAGCACCGGCAGCAGCAGGTAGCGCAGGCTGCCCCAGCCGGCCTCGGCGAAGCTCTGGTAGCCGAAGGTCGGCAGCCATTGCAGCTTCATGCCGAACAACCACATCAGCAGGATGCCGATCCAGAAGCTCGGCAGCGAGACGAACAGGATGCCGGTGAAGACGATCGCCGAATCGGTACGCCGGTTCTGCAGCCAGGCGGCCACCAGGCCGGCGGGAATCGCGATCAGGGCCGCCAGCGCGGTGGCGGCCAGCACGATCTGCGCGGTCACCGGGAAGGTGTCGCGGATCAGCTCGCCCACCGGCTGGTGGCGCACGATCGACATGCCGAGGTCGCCGTGCAGCAGGTGGACGATCCACAGCATGAACTGCTCGGGCAGCGAGCGATCGAGGCCGAACTGGTGGCGCATCTGCGCGAGCAGCGCCGGGTCGTTGATGTCGCCGAGCATCAGCGCGGCCGGATCGCCCGGAATCGCGCGGATCATCGCGAACACCAGCACCGTGACGATCGCCACCGAGGGCACCGCCATCAGGATCCGTTTGAACAGGTAGGACAGCATGCTATTTCTCAGTGCTTGATCACGTTGAACACGCGCGTGCGCCGCATCGGCCAGGAGCCGACGCCCTCCAGGCGGCTGCTGACCTGCAGCAGCTCGGGCGCGAAGTACATCATCAGCATCGGCGCGTCGGCCAGCATCAGCGCGTGCAGCTGGTCGAACACCCGCTGGCGCTGCGACTCGTCGGTCATGCCCTGCAGGCTGCGCCACAGCGCCCGCGCCTTGGGGTTCTCCCATTGCGCCATGGCACGCTTGTCCTTGTCGCCGATCACGTCGCCGTACATCAGCTCGGGATCGATGCGCGCCGAGTAGGCGAAGGACATCAGCTGGAAATGGCCCGAGCGGAAATCGGCGAGCTGCTTGCCCCACTCGACCAGGTCCAGGCGCGTGGCGATGCCGGCCTGGCTCAGCAGCGACTGCATGTAGACCGCCAGGCTGTACATGTGCGGGAAGCGCCGGCTGGTCTCCAGGCTCAGCACCTGGCCGTGGTAGCCGGCCTCGGCCAGCAGGCGGCGCATCTCGGGCAGGTTGCGGCGGTAGCCGGCGGCGTCCTCGGCGCTGAACAGCTCGGTGGCGCCCGGCACCAGCGAGGGGTTGTAGGGCGCGCGCCCATCGGTGACGGCCTTGACGATGCTCGGCAGGTCCAGCGCCAGCGCGATCGCGCGGCGCATGCGCACATCGGCGAGCAGCGGATCGCGGGTCTGCATCAGCAGCATCGCCGGATCGGCGGTGGGCCCCGTCACCAGGCGCCAGCGCGGGTCGCTCGGCAGCACGCCGTTCTCGCCCACCGACATCAAATCGATCTGGCCGGCCACCAGGGCCGATTTCTGCGCGGCCTCGTCGGGGATCACCACGAAGCGCACGTCGCCATGGGCGAGCTTGGCGCCGGCCAGGCCGCTGGGCGGCTCGGCGCGCGGGCGGTAGCCGGCGAACGGGCGCAACAGCACGTACTGGCCGCGCTTCCATTCGGAGAACACGAAGGGGCCGGTGGCGACCGGCTTGAGCCACTCGCCCCGGGCGTCGACGCTGGAGGGACTGAGCACCGCCAGCGGGCAACGCGGGTCGACCATGCGCGTGAGGAACAGCGCGCTCGCGCGGTCCAGCTCGAACACCACCGTCATCGGGTCCGGCGTGCGCAGCGCGAGCACGCGCGGGCCGCGACTGCCGTCGTAGACGTTGCGGCACTCGAAGCCGGAGCTGCGCTTCATCAGGAACTCGAAGCTCCAGCGCACCTCGCGCGAGGTCATCGGCGTGCCGTCGTGAAAACGCACGCCGTGGCGCAGGTGGAAGGTGTAGGTCTTGCCGTCGGGCGAGATCTCCCAGCTATCGGCCAGCATCGGGCCGACGCTCAGGTCCGCGCGCAGCGCCACCAGCGACTCCACCACATTGGCGAGGATGTTGTCGGTGGCGGTGTTGCGGGCGATGTTGCCCGGCATCGAGGTGGGCGTGTCGGAACCTTCGGCGACGCGAATCTCGGGTTGCGAGGCAGGTTGCGAGGCAGGTTGTGATGCGGGTTGTAAAGCAGGCTGTAAAGCCGAGGACGCAGCGGATGAGGCACCGGCGGCCGCGGCCGTCGCGGCGCGCGCCGTGGCCGGCAGCCAGGCTGCCGCGGCGGCCATGACCAGCGCCAGCGACAGCGCGGCGGCCCGCTTGGCGCCTCGCCAGGCGCCCGGGCGCGCCGGGGATGCCGGGAACGAAGGCTTGCGCCCGGGTGGCTCGGCGCAGGCAGGGTGGGATTGCATCCGGTCTCCAGATCGGTGTCGGCGTGATTGTGTGTCGGCCGGATCAGGCTCCGGCCGCTTGTCGCTCGATGAAGCCACCGCAGCGTGATGACGATCCTAGGCACCGCCCCTTTTTGGCGGAAGCCTCGCCAAATTATCGCGATCTATTTTTTCGATCACCGTACGTTAGCATCGGCAGCCGGTGCTGGGGAGGGGCCTGGATAGGCCGCGGGAAATCGGGCCAGGTGAAGCGCGAAACACGTGCCGCTGCGCGGCCCGCGGCGGCGCCGGTCGGGGCACGAGGATTCGTCTGGAGAAATGAGAGGAAAGGACAGTCGCGCCGGGCCGGCCGTCCCATGACGCGGCCGGGATTCGCCGGCCAGCCGGTTCGATGTCTTGCGGCAGGCAAGCCGGCGCCGCGAGCGCGGCTCCGCCCTGCCCTGGCCAGCGCTCAGCGGGTCGCGCCCACCGTCAGCAGCGCGTGATAGGCCGCGTCGTTGCCCTGCGCCTGCGCGAGCCGCAGCGCCGTGGTGCCGCGCGCGTCGGCGTGATCGGGGTTCGCGCCGCGCTTGACCAGTTCCGGCAGCAGGTCGAGCCGGCCGAACAGCGCCGCGAACGAGAGCGCGGTCTCGCCCGAGTTGTTGACCTGGTCGATCGGGCAATCGGTCCGCATCAGGCGCCGCGCGCTGTCCAGCTCGCCCTTGAAGAGCGCGCCCATCAGCGCGGTGTTGCCGTTGCGGTCGCCCAGGCAGGCGTTCGCGCCATGCTCGAGCAGGAATTCCATCGCCTTGGGCTGGGCGTCGTAGGTGCTCAGGATCAGCGCCGTGTAACCCTGGCGGGTGGTCGAATCGATCGGGTAGCCGGCCTGCAGCAGCGCTTCGAGGATGTCGGTGCGTCCGAGGCGGGCCGCGGCGAACCAGTCGTCGTCGTAATGGTGGAGATCCTGCACCGCGACGCCGGGTTCCGGCTTGTGCAGCTCGGGTGCCGCGCAGGCACCGAGCGCGAGCAGCAGCGCGGGGACGAGGGCCTTGAGGAACGAGGATGGGCTGCAGCGCGATGGCATGTCATAGGGCTCCGTCGAAGTGCCGGGAATGCGGATTCGGGAAACGGGCGACCCGGGCCGCAGGCGGCGCGTGATGCCGCGCCCCCTGCTCCCGGCCCGGGCAGCGCGCCGTCGGCTGGCGACGGCGCGCGCCGCTTACATGTCGCTCAGCGTGGCCGCCTTGGCCTGCACGCGCGACAGGTCCGCGTGGGTGGCCGAGGCCAGGCGCTTGCCGTAGTCGGCGTCGGCCTTGTAGAAGTACGACAGCATGGTGATCTTGTTGTCGTCGTTGCTGACACGACTCAGGTCGCCCGAGAGCGCCGTCACCAGGTCCGCCTTGCCCTGCGAGGACAGCGAGCGGTAGTACTCGCCGGCCTGGCGGAAGTTCAGCGTCTTCTTGATCGCGGCCTGCTGGGTGGTGCCCGACAGCGGCGTCTGCACGTACTTGTACTTCGGATCCTGCGGGATCTCGCCGAGCGTCGAGGGCTCGTAGTTCACCTCGCCCTTGCGGTCGCCCGCGTTCATCAGCCCGTCCTGGTTGTTGTTGACCACCGGCACGCGCGGACGATTGATCGGCAGCGAGTTGAAGTTCGGCCCCAGGCGGTACATCTGCGTATCGGCGTAGGAGAACATCCGGCCCTGCAGCATGCGGTCTTCCGAAGGCTCGATGCCCGGCACCATGCGCGAGGGCGCGAAGGCCGATTCCTCGGTGCTCTCGAAGTAGTTGTCCGGCACGCGGTTCAGCGTCATGGTGCCGATCTTGCGCTCCGGCACGTCGGCCCAGACCTTGGTGTCGTCGAGCGCGTTGTAGTCGAACTTGTCGAGATCCGCCGGCTTGAGCACCTGGATGTAGAGGTCCCACTTCGGATCGTCGCCGCGCTTGAGCGCGCCGTACAGATCGTTGCTCATCAGGTTCCAGTCCTTGCCGATCGAGGCCGGGATGTCCTGCGGACGGATGCCCTGCATGCCCTGCGCGCTCTTCCAGTGGAACTTCACGTAGTGCACCTCGCCCTGCGCGTTGACCAGCTTGAAGGCGTGCACGCCGAAGCCGTCCATGTTGCGGTACGAGTTGGGCATGCCCTCGTCCGAATACAGGCGCGTGAGCATCGCGGTGGCTTCCGGCGTATGCGCGAAGAAGTCGAAGGCGAGGTTCGGATCCTGCACGCCCGTCACCGCGCTGGGCTTGTTGGCATGGACGAAGTCGGGGAACTTGATCGCGTCGCGGATGAAGAAGATCGGCAGGTTGATGCCCACCAGGTCCCAGTTGCCTTCGCTGGTGTAGAACTTGGTGGCGAAGCCGCGCGGGTCACGCGCCTGCTCGGGCGAGCCGCGATAGCCCATCACCGTCGAGAAGCGCACGAACACCGGCGTATGCTCGCCCGGCGTGAACACCTTGGCGACCGACAGGTCCGAGATGTCCGCGTCGGCCACGAATTCGCCGAAGGCGCCGGTACCGCGCGCATGCACCACGCGCTCGGGGATGCGCTCACGATCGAAGCGTTGCAGCTTCTCGATGAGGTGCGAGTCCTGCAGCACGACCGGGCCGCTCGGGCCTGCCGTCTGCGAGTTCTGATTGTCGCCGACCGGCGAGCCGTTATCGCGCGTGAGGTTTGCCGCGAACGCCATCGACGACATCATCAGGCCGACGGCGGTAGGGATTGCCCATCGCGACAGGGTTTTCTGTTTGTTCATTTCGTCTCCGTGAGGAAGTGACACCACTGGGGATACCGGTTATCGAGACGAGTGAATGCTATTGAGACAGGCCGCGCGATTCCAATTGGTATTGGTAATGGCGCAAATAGGCAGCCTCAATCATATGAACTATCGAAGACCATCGAAGACAGCGAAAATCGGCTGAAAACGCCCATCCATCAAGGATGTGAAGACGTTTACGAAAGCTTTGAATTGATCAGCATTCCGACATTTTTCTTCTTTTCGTTACTGACTTTTCGCAATTTCTGGACGCATCGTCCAATTGACAACTACTGCGACGCAGCATTTTTTCGATGATATTTCATGTCCATGATTTACCGGACATCGAGGAATTTCGGTAATATCGCGCGCGTTTTCAGTCAGTACCGGACTCGAACCTGTCTTAACCAACAGCAGGACAGACCAGTCCACTCGATGCGCGCGCAACGACTCCGCAGCGCCCCGGATAAAGCAGCATGCGCCACGCTTGTTTTCCGTCCAATAAAAAACGACATCGCCGGCATGAAGCCGTGACGATGTCGTTCGTTTTGGTGAAGAGCGCTGCGCGGCGGCGGCTCAGGCCACCACCTGGCTCTTGTGCTCGAGGGCGATATCGCGGAAGTTCCGGAACAGCTCGATACCCGCCTCGGTGCAGATCGATTCGGGATGGAACTGCACGCCATGCAGCGGCCGCGTGCGATGGCGGATACCGTGGATCACGCCGTCCTCGCCCCAGGCGCACAGCTCGAAGGGCTCGCGTACCGCCTTCACCACCAGCGAGTGGTAGCGCACGATCGACAGTTCCTCCGGCAGCCCCGTGAACACGCCGCGCCCGTCGTGACGGATCACGTTGACGCGGCCATGCATCGGCACCGGCGCATGCACCACCTCCATGCCGTACAGGTGCGCCATGCATTGGTGGCCGAGACAGACGCCGAGCAGCGGCAGTTCGGTATCGCGGATCACGTCGGCGCTGATGCCCACGTCGGCCGGCACCGCCGGCGTACCGGGGCCCGGCGAGACGATGATGCAGTCGTAGCGCGAGAAGTCGATCTCGTCGAGCGAGGCGGTGTTCTTCACCACGGTCGGCTCGACCCCGCAGACCTGCCCCATCTGCTGGAAGATGTTGTACGTGAAGGAATCGAAGTTATCGATGATCAGGGCTTGGCACATCGGCGCACGGTCCTTGCATGGATGAGGGAGGACACGGCCGCGCGGATCAGCACCGCTCCGGGTGGGAGCGGGCCGCCGCGTCCGGCCGCTCAGGCGAGCGAGGCGCGCTTCTCGCCGAGGTAGCTGGCGAAGCGCGCCACGCCGGCCTCGATCTCGGCCGCGCCGGCATTGCTGAAGGCGAGCCGCACTTCGCGGCGTCGCGAGGCGTCGAGCGAGAAGAAGGTCATCGGCATCACGATCACGCCGTGATCGCGCGCGCATTCCACGGTCTCGCGCTCGCCGAACTCGAAGGGCAGCGTGACGCCGAGGAAGAAGCCGCCGTCGGGGCGATTCCAGCGGATCTCGCCATCGGTGCCGAAGGCGCGTTCGAGTGCGCCCAGCAGCGCGTCGCGATTGTCGTGGTAGAAGCGGCGCGGCGCATCGACCAGTCGCCGCAGGCTATGGCCCTCGCGCAGCAGCACGCCACCCACCAGGGCCTGGGTCACCTGGCTGGTGTTGACGGTCACGAAGCTCTTGCGCTCCGAGACTTCCGCGCGCAGGCGCTCGGCGGCCTGCTCGCTGCCGAACAGGCGCCTGGGCAACACCGCCGCGCCGACCCGCACGGCCGGGCACAGCGTCTTCGAATAGGTGGCCAGGTAGATCACGCAGCCGGCCGGATCGAGCGCCATCATCGGCCGGGTCGACTCGCCGTCGTAGCGGAACATGCCGTAGGGATTGTCCTCGAGCACCACGATGCGATGCTCCAGGCAGCCGGCGATGATCGAGCGCCGCTCGGCCTCGTCGAGCACGGTGCCGGTCGGATTGTCGAACTCGGGCGTCAGGTAGAAGCCGCGCGCGGTCTTGCCGGCGCGGCGCAGCGCGGCGGCGGTGCGGGCCAGCGCCTGCTCCCAGTTCTCGCCGGCCTCGCATTCGACGGGCAGGATCTCGATGCCGGCGAAATCGGCCACGCCGGTGATGCCGATATAGGTGGGATTGCGCGCCAGCATCACATCGCCGCTGGCGCGGCACAGCGCGGGCACCAGCAGCGCCAGCGCCTCCTGGCAGCCGGCCGTCACCACCACCTGCGAGGCATCGCAGTCGACGCCTTCGTCCAGGCGCAGTTGCTCGGCGATCAGGGCATTGATGATGCCGGCCGTACGGCCGTACTGGGCGAGCCGCCGGCCCGCCAGCGCGAGGTCCTGGCCGGCCGCGCGGGCCGCGTGGGCCTGGTAGTCGGGCACCGCCTCCAGCCAGCCTTCCAGCGAGAAGAACTGCTCGGCCGGGCGGCCCGAGGCGAAGGAGATCGCCTGCGGATACTCGTTGGCGGCCTCGTTGAGGAAATTCATCACCGAGAGCCGCGAGGCTCCGGCGCTTGCTTGAGTCGACAAGGCCCTCTCTCCCATCCTGTGCATGTCCCGAGGCGCGACGGCTGGCCGGTCGGGCCCGCCAGGCGATGGCTTCGGGATATCTCTCAGTGCCATATCGACGGCATCGAGCCGCCGTCATTTCGTTCTGTGCATCGCGTGCCGCTTCCTTGCGAAAGCAGCGGCGCGCAATCTGGCGGCTACGATAGCACCGTCGGCGATCGATAAATTATTTGCTGATTTTTCTTGATAAATTCGCGTGCTGTTGCACGAAGCGATCCAATCCGGCTTGCGGCGAGACCATCGGTATCGTGCACGGCGGGAAACGCGACAAACCACCGGACCAGCGTTTACACTCGTGCGCTTTCGCGCCGGGCGCCCCGCCCCGCCTCACCGGACCTTCCGAACCGCGCCGATGCCGCCACCGATCAACGTCGAAGACTTCCGCAAGCTCGCCCGACGCCGGCTGCCGCGCCGCGTGTTCGACTACCTGGACGGCGGCGCCGAGGACGAACGCGGCCTGCGCCGCAATCGCGACGCCTTCGCGCGCCTGGCCTTCGTGCCGCGCCGCCTGGTGGACGTGGCCTCGCGCGAGCTGTCCACCACCCTGCTCGGCCAGCGGCTCGCCGTGCCCTTCGTGCTGGCGCCGACCGGCCTGAACGGCCTGATCTGGCCGCAAGGCGATATCGCGCTGGCACGCGCGGCGCAGCGCGCCGGCATTCCGTTCGCGATGTCCACCGCTTCGAACGTCTCGCTGGAGCGCCTGGCCGGCGAAGCGGGCGGCGAGCTGTGGTTCCAGCTCTACGTGATGCATCGCGAGCTGGCCGACAGCCTCGCCGAGCGCGCCGCGCGCGCCGGTTATCGCACCCTGGTGGTGACCGTGGACGTGCCGCTCAACGGCAAGCGCGAGCGCGACCTGCGCAACGGCTTCGCGCTGCCGCTGCGGCCCAGCCCGGGCCTGCTGCTCGACACGCTGCGCCATCCGCGCTGGAGCGCCGCGCTGCTGCGCGCGGGCGGCGTGCCGACGCTGGCCAACGTGGGCGCCGACGACCATGCCAGCGTCGAGGTGAAGGCCGCGCTGCTGCGCCGCCAGATGGACGCGAGCTTCAACTGGCACGACCTGCGGCGGCTGCGCGATCGCTGGCCGCATCGGCTGCTGGTGAAGGGCATCCTCGGCACCGACGACGCCCTGGCCTGCCTGGAGCTCGGCGTCGACGGCGTGATCCTGTCGAACCACGGCGCGCGCCAGCTCGACGACGCGGTGGCGCCGATCGACATGATCGCGGCCGCGCGCCATGCTTGCGAGCGACGCGGCGCGCTGCTGCTCGACAGCGGCATCCGGCGCGGCTCCGATATCGCCAAGGCGCTCGCGCTCGGCGCCGATGCGGTGATGCTGGGGCGCGCGGTGCTCTATGGCCTGGCGGCGGCCGGCGAGGCCGGCGTGACGCGCGTGATCGAGATCCTCGGCGACGAGCTCGATCGCACGCTGGCGATGCTGGGCTGCCGCGGCGTGGTCGATTTGTCGGCCGCGCATGTCGAGCCGTCCGCCGCGCCCGGCGAAGGCTGGTGAAATCGTCGCCGCTGGTTCAGGCGCGGGAATGCAGCGCGCTGGGGCGCGCCTCGCCGCGCCGATGCGGGAGTGCGTTCGTATCGTCCTCGCCGCCCTCGCCCCTTGCCTCGCGACGCGCATCCGGCGCATCGCCCGAGAAGTAATAACCGGCACGCCGGACCGTGTGGATGAAGCGCCGGCCATCTGGGTCGCGCAGCTTGGCGCGCAACTGCTTGACGTGCACCTCGATCAGGTTGGTGCCCGGATCGAAATGATGCTGCCAGACCGCCTCGAGGATCATTCGCCGCGTCATCACGCGATCGGCATTCAACATCAGGAATTCGAGCAGGCGGAACTCGGTCGGGCGCAGTTCCACCAGGGTGGCATCCACCAGGGCGATGCGGCGAATCCGGTCCAGCACGATGCCGCCCGCCTGCAGGCGCGCCGCCGCCGCGTCGTCGGCTGGTGCCGGCGGCCTCGCCTGCCGTCGCAGCAGCGCAAGCACGCGCGCCCCCAGCTCTTCCAGGTCCAGCGGGAACGGCTGGTAGTCGTCGGCACCCGCTTTCAGCATGCGCACGCAGCGCTCGATGCTGCCCTGGGCATCGATCGCCAGCATCGGCACGCTCAGGCCCGTCGCGCGCATCGCCGCCACCAGCGCGGGGCCGTCGATCTCGGGCAGGTCGTAGGCGACGATCACCAGCGCATAGGCGCCGCTGGTCACGCGATACAGCGCGTCGCGCGCCGAGGCCGTGTCGTCGGCCGACAAGCCCTGCCGCTGCAGCGATTGCGCGATATCTCGCAATGCCTGCCGATCCGCTTCGATCACGAGGATGCGGCTCATGATCGACCTCGCCGGCGGGTCGCGATCCATGCCGGGCGGCCGGGGCGCATGGCGCCGGCGCCCGGGTTCGATGCGGCACGCATCGCTCAGCTACCGAAATACACGTTGCAGAAGCTGGCCGGGCCCACGCAGTTCGGGTCCGAGGCGGCCGAGTTCTGGCCGTTCGCAGCCTGGGCGCGCTGCGCCTGGCCTGCCTGCTGTTGCGCGACCTTCGCCTCGGCGGCCTGCAGCTTGGCCGGGTAGTCGACGCTCTCGCCCGCCGCCGGATCGTAGCCGGCCTGTTCGAGTTGCGCGAGTTCTGCCACCACCTGCGCGCGCGTGATCGGCGCGGTGCCCTGGGCGAACGACAACGCCGGGATGGTAAGGGCGCAAAGGGCGATGGCGAGGGTACTCAGCTTCTTCATGATGATGCTCCTGGTTCGGATAAATGGTTCGAAATCCTCATCAATCGATGGATTCCGGTTCGCTCGACGGGCTAGCTTGCTGCTTCGTTGCGTGCCTGTCATAAGGGCTAACAGCATTTCGCGACGAATATTCCCGTCTCGTCCCGAATCTTTTTTCAGGCGAGGCGAATGCGTGCCGTCATTCACCAGATCGGGCGGCGCGGCGATTCCGTTACATCGCGACCGAGATATCGCGGCGCGATCCAACGATGCGAGCGGGCGGAGAAAAAACGAAAGGGAGGAAAAGACAGGAAACGCACGAGCGGCAGCGCCCGCGCGACGGCCTCAGGCCGGTTTGCGGCGGGCCTTCGCCGCCTGGCGCGCCGTGGCGGAGGCGCTTGACGGCGCCGCCAGATCGCCGGCCGCGCCCGGCGGCACCAGCGCCATCATCGCCTGCGCGCCCGGCGACAGCGAACGCCCCTTGAGCCAGACCATGTGCAGGGCCCGCTCGATACGCGGCGCGTCGACCTCCACCAGTTGCAAGTCGCCGCGCGCGAGTTCGTCGCTCACGCTCAGCCGCGAGAGATAAGCCAGGGATTGTTGTGCCTGCAACAATCGCTTGATCGCCTCGGTATCGCTGACCGACATCAGCGGCGTGATCGACAGCCCCAGCCGCGCATAGGCTTCCTCGACGATCGCGCGGGTGCCGGAGCCGGGCTCGCGCAGGATCACGGCGTGTTCGGCGAGATCGGCCGGCGCGAGGCACCGCCCGGCCAGCGGATGGCCGGCGGCGGCCACCACGGCGATCTCGTCGGCGCCGATCGGGCGCGCATCGAGCACGGCCGTATCGAACGGGCCCTCGACGAAACCGAGCGTGAAGCTCAGATCGCGCAGGCCGGCCTCGACGCCTTCGGTATTGGTGACCGTCAAGTCGATCGTGATGCGCGGGTGCCGTGCGCTGAAGCGCGCGATCAGGGCCGGCACCAGATAGACGCCCAGCGTGTTGCTCGCGCCGATCCGCAGATGCCCGGCGCCAAGGCCGGCCAGCTCGCGCAGTTCGCTCTCGGCCGTGTCGGCCAGCGCGAAGATCCGCGACGCGTGGTCGAACAGCAGCCGCCCCGCCTCGGTCAGCGCCACGCCGCGCGGCAGGCGATCGAACAGCACCAGGCCGAGCCGCGCCTCGAGTTCGCGGATCTCGCGCGTGACGGCGGGCTGGCTGACGTGCAGGCGCTCCGCGCCGGCGCTGATGCTGCCGGCGCGCGCGACTTCGTGGAAGGCCAGTAAATGCGTGAAGTTCATGAGTGGACAGACCTCGTGGCCCGGTCGGCGGGCATGACGATGCCGCCGGCAACGGGCTTCATGACAGGCAAACACCGCGCGCGGGCACTTATTCCCGGCCCGGCGGCAATCTTTCGATCGAGACTTCGGAAGCTGGCGCAAAGCATATCAAAAAAGCATGCTTAAGATCATTAATATGTATTTTTCTTATCCCGCCACGAACCCTAGACTGCCCTCATCTCCTCCCGATCCGATCGGAGCCCATGATGAAAACCTCCCAAGCCGCCCTCGCCCGCCGCGCCGCCCAGCGGCCCGCCTGGCTCGAGAATATCCGCCAGTTCACGCCCAACTGGTTCGCCGTGACGATGGGCACGGGCGTGGTCTACCTGGTGCTGAACGCGCTGCCGGGCGCCTCGCCGCTCAAGACGCTGGCCGCCGCCTGGCTGTGGCGCCTCGACATCCTGCTCTACGCGCTGTTCGCCGCGATGTTCGTCGCTCGCCTGGTGCTGTTCAGCGACACCATCCGGCCGATGCTGCACCATCCGCTGCAATCGCTGTTTCTCGGCACGCTGCCGATGGGACTGGCGCCGATCGTCAATGGCCTGGTGCTGTTCGGCGGCGCGCAGCAGGGCAACACGGCCGGGCAGCTCGCGCTGGTCCTGTGGAGCTTCGACGCGGCGCTGTCGGTGCTGGTCGCGATCGGCGTGCCCTACCTGGTGTTCACGGTGCAGGAACACAGCCTCGAGAAGCTGACCGCGGCCCTGCTGCTGCCGATCGTGGCGCCCGAGGTGGCCGCCGCCAGCGCCGCCCTGCTGGCGCCGCACCTGAACCCCGCCGCCGCGCAGGTGGTGATCGGCCTCGGCTACGTGCTGTGGGCGATCTCGGTGCCGCTGGCCTTCTCGATCCTGACCATCGTGCTGTTCCGCCTGGTGATCCACAAGCTGCCGCATCGCGAACTCGGCGTGACCAGCTGGCTCACGCTCGGCCCCATCGGCACCGGCGCGCTCGGCCTGCTCACGCTCGGCCATGCCGCCAGCCAGGCCTTCGCCGGCACGGCGCTGCAAAGCGTGGCCGTCGCCGCCCGCGACTTCGGCGTGCTCGGCGCGCTGCTGCTCTGGGGTGCCGGGCTCTGGTGGCTGGCCTGTGCCCTGCTGTTCATGTGGCGCTATCGCCGCGAGGGGCTGCCCTTCAATCTCGGCTGGTGGGGCTTCACGTTTCCGATCGGCGTCTACACATTGGCGACCTTCAACCTCGCCCACGTGACCGGTTTCGGCATCTTCACCGGCCTCGGCCTGGGCTTCGCCAGCCTGCTCGGCATGCTGTGGATCGTGGTGCTGGCCCGCACGCTGCGCGGCCTGATGTTCGAGCGGATGTTCCGCGCGCCGTGCCTGGCGACCAGCCGCGCCTGAAACACGCGTCGCTCCGCCAAATGGAAGGGGGCCGCGATCCACCGGGATCGCGGCCCCCTTCGGTATTCCAGCCCGCGCTTCGCGCCGGCCTGAAGCGCTTCAAGACACCTCGGGGCACCTCGGGGCCGGTCAGGGCACGAATCGCAGGCTGTGCTTCGCCTCCCCGGGCAGGAACGGCGTGGGCTCGCCCTTCACCCAGGCTTCGTGGCCGGCCAGGAAGAAGGGGCTCAGCGGATGGCCGCTCTGCCCGCCCGGCATGTTGAAGATGCCGGCCTCCTCGTGCCCCGGCGACACCACCATGCGCTCCGACTGCCCGAAGTTCGGGCCCGCCACGCGCGGCATGCCGGAATCGCCCGGCACCTGCTCGGCCGGCGCCGCCAGCCAGCGGCCCAGCAGCGGCACGCTGGAGGCGAACGGATGCGCGATGCGCAGCGTGTTGTGGCGGCCCCAGGTGGCCTGGTCGAGCTTCGCGCCGTCGCGCGTGAGCTCGGCGATCACCTGGTCGATCGCCTTCAGTTGCAGCTCGCGCCAGCTCCCGGCGCCGGCCGGTAGCCAGCCCGCCGGCTGCGCATCGAGCAGGCGCGCCATGGTGATCGACCAGCGCGAGTTCACATGCTCGTAGTCGGCATCGGGATCGAGCTGGTGGATCTGCGTGTCGAGCCCGCCGAACACGTCGCCGGACAGGCGATACAGGAAGCCGCGCGCGAGCCGGTAGCCGACCGAATCGACGCTGGCGCGCCCGGTCCAGCTTTCGGTCAGCAGGCGCTTGAATTCGGCGCGCTGCGGATGGCCGGCCACGGCCGCGTCGTCGAGCAGGCGCAGCGCGCGCTCGCGCCACGGCGTGATGAACAGCGCGCGATCGTCGAGATCGACCTGGTAGGCGGCGGGCTCGCTGGTCTGTCCGAGCGCCGTCAGGTCATCGCGCAGTTGCGAAGCGCGCGAGCCGTGGTCGGCCCCGCCGTCGCCGATCAATTGATAAGCATCGCTGGCCAGTTGCCGGTTGTTGGCGGTCCACAGCTGGCCGCCCGAGGGATCGACCACGCGCGGCACCGCCTCGGGCGGCAGCACGCCCCGCCAGCCGGGGCCGGCGCCCACGCCGCGCCGATCCGGCAGCGGCCCGGCGATGGTCCAGCCGATGCGGCCCGAGCGATCGCCGATCATGATGTTCTCGGCCGGAATCCCCGAAGTGTTGGCGATCCGCATCGCGCTGTCGAGGTCGCCGGCCTCGCCCATGCGCGCCAGCGTCAGGTTCACCGCCTCGGGCGCTTGCGCGACCCAGTGCACCGCGTAGGGCCGGCCGTCGATCTCCCTGACCGGGCCCACGGACGTTTCGAGCACCGTCATGGTCTGCGCGGCGCCGCCGTGCACGCCGATCGTCTCGGTATAGGCCCGGGCGCGCTCGCTCACGCCGTTCACGCGGAACGCCAGCGGGTCGCTGCCCTCGTGTTCGAGCGGCACCAGGTTCAGGCCGTTGATGTAGCCGTCGGTGAAGCCCCAGGCCACCTCGCCGTTGCTGCCGACCACCACGCCGGGCAGCCCGGCCAGCGTCACGCCCACCACGCGGCGCGTGTGCGTGCCGTCCTGCGTGACCAGCGCGGCGCGATACCAGGTGTTCGGCAAGGCGATGCCCAGGTGCATGTCGTCGCCGACGATGGCCGCGCCGTTGGCGCTGCGCTTGCCGGCGATCACCCAGCTATTGCTGCCGATCGAGGAACGGAAATCGAGCGCGGCGCGCTTCTGCAGGCCGTCCGAGCCGCCGCGGAAGCCTTCGGGCGCGTTCTCGGGCAGCGGCGCGAGCGGCGCGTCGATGCCGGTCGCGTCGAGCGGCGCGTCGTGCCTCGACGATTCGGGCAGCAGGAAGGCCTGCTGCTCGGCCGTTGCATGCGTGCGCAACCACAGCCTGCCGACCTCGCGCGCCGGCAGGTTGCCCTGCAGTTCGAAGTACATCGCGTAGATCGCCAGCAGCGAATCCTCCGGCTGCCAGCGCTCGGGGCGCGCGCCCAGCAGCGCGTATTCGAAGGGCCGCGCGCCGAGCGCGGCCAGCCCGTCGTTGACGCCCTGCGTATAACGATCGAGCGCCTTGTGTTCGTCGGGCGAGAGCCGTGCCACGGCCTCGCGGGCCCGCGCGCGGAAGCGGTACAGGCGATGTTCGCGATCCAGGCCGAGCGCCGCGCTGCCCACCAGGGCCGACAGTTCGCCCGCGCCGCTGCGGCGCAGGTAGTCCATCTGGAAGAAGCGGTCCTGCGCATGCAGGTAACCGAGCCCGTAGGCCAGGTCGTAGCGGTCGCGCCCGCTCAGGGTGGGCACCCCGGCGGCATCGCGGGTCACCGTCAGCGGCGCGCCGAGCCCGGCGGCACGCAGTTCGCCGTCGAGTTGCGGCAGGCTCGCGCGCAGGAACAGCGTCGCGCCGATGGCGACCGCCACCACGGCCAGCACCAGCAGGCCTGCCAGGATCTTGAGCCACCTCGACAGGCGGCGCTTGCGGGAAGTCATGGATACGGGATTCCGAAACGGGACACGGAAACACCGCCGGCCGCCCTCTCGCGGCGGCTGGCGGCAAGGCTCATCTCATTGCTTGGAGATCAGGAAGTTGCCGAGCGCGAGGTAGTCGATATCGGTCTTCATGAAGGTGTTGATCGCATCCTGCGGGGTACAGACGATCGGCTCCGAATCGTTGAACGAGGTATTGAGCAGTAGCGGCACGCCCGTCAGCGCGTAGAACTCGGAGATCAGCCGATGATAGCGCGGATTGTCCTCGGCATAGACGGCCTGGGCCCGCACCGTGCGATCGAAATGGACCACCGCCGGGATCCGGTCGGCCTTGTCGGCGCGCGCCACCGAGGTGGTCAGCATGTACTTGCCGGCCACCGCCGCGGTGCTGCCCTCGAACCAGGCCTCGGCTTCCTCGCCGAGGATGCTCGGACAGAAAGGTCGGTACAGCTCACGGTGCTTGACCTTGACGTTCATCACCTCGCGGATGTCGGCATTGCGCGGATCGGCCAGCAGGCTGCGGCCGCCCAGCGCGCGAGGGCCCCATTCCATCGCCCCGTTGAACCAGCCGATCACGGCGCCCTTGGCGATCAGCTGGGCCACCTCCTTCTCGATCTCGACCTTGTGATAGGCCAGCGTGGTGCGCTTGAGCACGGCCTCGATCTCGTCGTCGGAATACGACGGCCCCAGGTAGGAATGCGTGAACACGTAGTTGCGCGGCTGGCCCAGCACCTCGTTCCAGATCAGGAAGCAGGCGCCCAGCGCGGTGCCGGCATCGTTCGAGGCGGGCTGGATGAACACGTCGTCGAACAGCTTCTCGCGCACGATCACGCCGTTGGCCGCGCAGTTCAGCGCGACGCCGCCGGCCATGCAGAGGTTGCGATAGGTCTGGCGGTCGAACTTGCGCAGGATGTGGATCAGCACCTGCTCGGTCAGCAGTTGCAGGCCGGCGGCGACATCCACGTAGGCCTGCCAGTTGTCGGTATTGAAATCGACCGGCTCGTGGCGGCGCGGCAGCCCGAACAGTGCCTCGAGCGTGGAGAAGTCGGGCGACTCGTGGCGCAGCACCGACAGGTCCACCGTCATGTCCGCCTTGTCCGGCACGATGCGCGAGAACAGCTCGATGGTCTTGCCGGCGTCGCCGTAGGCGGCCAGGCCCATCACCTTGGAGGCGTCGTACTGGCTGAAGCCGAGGTACTTCGAGAGCTTCTCCCAGACGAAGCCCAGCGAGTTCGGGAAGTTGAAGTCATGCACCTTGCTGAGCTTGAGCCCGTCGCCGTGATAGAGCGAGGTGCTGGCCCATTCGCCGATGCCGTCGATCACCAGCACCGCCGCCTTCTCGAAGGGCGAGACGTGGAAGGCGCTGGCCGCGTGGCAGTCGTGGTGCGGCAGGAAGTGGAACTCGCCCTGGAAGCCGGCTTCCTCGATCAACTGGCGGCGCGAGGACAGCACGCCGTCGGCGAAGCTCAGGCCGCCCTCGAGCGTCTGGTAGCTCTGCTTGTCGAGCGGCCAGTCGTGCGTGCCGCCGCTCGCGGCGCGCCACGAGGCCACCCCTTCCTGCAGGATCTCGGGGCTGAAGGAGTAGCCGATATGGGCCACCTGGTCGAGCTCGATGCCGGCCGCGTCCAGGCACTTGCGGATCGACTTCCAGGGCAGCTGGCCGGTGGTTTCCGGCGTCGACAGCTTGCCGTGCTTGATGCGGTTCAGGCGTTCTTCCTCGATCGCCATCACCACCTGCCCGTCCTTGATCAGGCAGGCGGCGGATTCGTGGTAAGCGGCGTTGATCCCGAGTACGTACATGATGTGTTGTCCTCTTCAGTCCAGTTGTGATTCGTCGATGATTCGGTGCTAATGCGTGTCCGCTTGGAGTTCGGGCGCGCGCCGGCGGCGGCGGGCCGGCGCGCGTGTCCCGCGTTCAGGATCGGCCGTCGAGCAGCGTCTCCAAGGCGCGGATGGTCGGGTTTTCGTAGAACTGGCGAAGCTCGATCTTCTGGCCGTAGCGCCGGCTCACCTCGGAGATCATCTCGATCGCCTTCAGCGACTGGCCGCCCAGCTCGAAGAAATCGTCGGTCACGCCGACCGCCGCCGCACCCAGCAGGCGCGTCCAGATCGCCGCCAGCTCGCGTTGGCGGTCGGTGCTGGCGGCATGCCGCTGCTGCCGCTCGCCCACCTCGATCACCGGCAGCCGGCGCGCGTCGACCTTGCCGCTTTCGGTCAGCGGGATCGCCGGGATGAAGTGCACCTGGTCGGGGATCATGTAGTCGGGCAGCGACTGGCGCAGCCAGCTGCGCACCGCCTCGCGCGTCAGGCTCGGCGCCGAAGGCGCGAGCGTGGCGGCCTCGGCGTCGCTCGCGAGGCGCAAACGCGCCAGGCCCAGCGAGGCCGCGACGCGCCGCCATTGCGCGGCCAGCGCCTCGGCCTGCGCGGCCGGCAAGGCGCCGGCGGGCGCATCGAACACCAGCAGCGTGTCGGGCACCTGCCCCGCATCCTGCTGGGCCGCCGCGAGCGAGACGGCGGCCTCGCGATCGAGCGAGAACGAGAGCGAATCCGCCATCGCGTCCGCACGCAGCGGCACCGCCTCGATCCAGGCCAGCACCTGGCTGGCGGCATCGGTCAGCACCAACTGGCAGGCCGGGAAGCGCCGCGCCAGCTCGTTGCTGGCTTCGACCACGGCCGACATGCCGGGCTCGCCCTCGTCGTCGCCCATGCCGCCCGCACCGGCGGCTTCGGCAACCGCTTCGGCCACTGCTTCGGCCAGTGGCGCAGGCTCGCGCAGGGCCAGCGCCGCCGCCGTCAGCTCGGGACGCTGCTCGAGCGTGAACGCATACCGCGGCGCCCCGCCCGGCTCGCCCGCCACGCCGATCGTCTCGGCCGGCTGCTCGACGAAGGCCACCAGCCGCCCCAGGTCCTCGCGGTACTGAAGCGCGGCCGCCGCGATCGACGGATGGGCACGCAAGGCGCTGGCGATCTCCTCCAGCTCGACGCGGTTGCCGCGGATCTTCAACTGCCGATCGGCGCGGCCGTGGAAATGCACCAGGCCGGCGCGATCGCAATGCCCGAGGTCGCCGGTGCGATAGACGCGCAGCGGCTGCCCCTGGTACTCGATCTCGACGAAGGCACGCGCGCTCGCCGCGTCGTCGTTGAGGTAGCGGCGCGCCAGGCCCGGCGAGGCCACGCAGATCTCGCCGATCACGCCGCGCGGCACCGGCTGCAATTGCGCGTCGAGCACATGCAGGCTGGCATTGCCCACCGGCCGGCCGATCGGCACGGTGTCGCCCGCATAGGGCTCGCTGCAATCGAAGCGGCTCGCGTCGACGGTCACCTCGGTCGGGCCGTAATGGTTATGCAGGCGGCAGCCCGGGAAGGCGGCGGCGAAGCGCTCGGCCAGGCCGCGATAGAGCGCGGCTGCGCCGACCACCGCGTGCCGCAGCGAGGGCAAGGCGCCGATCTCGCCGCGCTCGCGCGCCTGCACCAGGCTCTCCAGCATCGAGGGCACGAACTGCGCGAAGCTCGCGCCCTCGCGTTCGATCAGCTCGCCGTAGGCATGCGCGCTGCGCAGCCAGTCGTCGCCCATCACCACCACGCTCGCGCCCGAGGCCAGCGGCCAGAACACGTCCTGGATGAACACGTCGAAGGTGAACGGCGTATGGAACAGCACGCGGTCGCGCGCATCGAGCGAATAAGTACGCTGCAGGTCGGCGATCATGCTGACCACGCCGCGATGCTCGATCTCGATGCCCTTGGGCGTGCCGGTCGAGCCCGAGGTATGCAGCACGTAGGCCAGCGAGCGCGGCTCGACGGGCGCCGGATCGGCATCGGAATACCCGCCCAGCGCGCCCATCACCTCGTCGACCAGCACCACGTCGTAGGCGAACTGCGCGAAGGCGCGCCGCGTGGCGCCGGCCGTCAGGGCCCAGCGCGCGCGGGAGCCGCGCAGGATCGCGTCGATGCGCTTTTGCGGCGTCTGCGAACCGATCGGCACGAAGCTCGCGCCCGCCTTCAGGATCGCGTAGAGCGAGACGATCATGTCCAGCGAGGGCGCGAGCAGCACCGCCACCTTGTCGCCCGGCTCGACGCCGAGCGACATCAGGTAGTGCGTGAGGCGGTTGGCCTGGCGGTTCAGCGTCGCGTAGTCGTGGCGCTCGCCGTCGACCACCAGCGCGGTGGCCTGCGGCGTGCGCGCGGCCTGCCGGGCGAACAGCGAGTGCATGCTGGCCCGCGCGTCGTACTCAACCGGCTCGCCGTGCACCACGGCCGGCGGATTGCCGTTCGCGCCGACCATCGTGTAGCGCGCGAGCGGCTGGTGCGGATCGTCGAGCACCTGCTCCATCAGGGCGGTCATGTTGTCGAGCATCTGCCGCACCGTCTCGCCCTCGAACAGGTCGGCGTTGTAGATGCAGCTGAACATGATGTCGCTGCCGAACTGGTCGACCACGAAGTTCAGGTCGAAGCGCGAGGACTTGTTCTCGGTGTCCACCACGTTCTCCAGGCTCAGCGCCAGCCCGTCGAAGCGGATCCGGCTCATCAGGTCGCTCTTGTTGTTCTGCACCCCGTACATGATCGAGAACAGCTTGGGCCGCGACAGGTCCTTCTCGTGCTGCAACTGCTCGATCACCTGGTTCGACGGGTAGTGGTAATGCTCGAAGGCATCCAGCGTGCGCTGGCGCACCTGGGCCAGCAGCCCGGCGAAGCTCATGCCCTCGTCGATCGTGCAGCGGATCGGCATCGGCGTGGCGAACAGGCCGAACAGGGGCTTCAGGCGCTCGTCGGCGCGGCCCGCGATCGGGCAGCCGATCACGAAGTCGTGCTGGCCGCTGATGCGCGCCAGGTAGGCGTCGATGATCGCCAGTTGCAGCATGAACAGCGTCACGTCGTGCTGCTTCAGGTAGGCCTCGATCTTGCGCACCACGCCGCGCGGCAGCCAGCTGCGCAGCGCATCGCCGCGATACGACATCACGTTCGGGCGCGGCCGGTCGGTCGGCAGGTCCAGCGGCGGCGGTAGCGTGCGATACATGTCGAGCCAGTAGCGCTTGTGTTCGTCGAAGGCGCCCGAGCGCAACTGGCGGTGCATCCACTGCACGTAGTCGAAGTAGCCCACCTCGATGGCCGGCACCTCGGGCGGCCGCCCGGCGGCGTAGGCGTTGTACAGCTCGCTCATCTCCAGCATCAGGTTGATCAGCGAGGTCTCGTCCCAGATGATGTGGTGGACCACGAAGATCAACTGGTGGAAGTCGCCGCCGTAGCTGGCCACGTGCAGGCGGAACAGCGGCCCGGTGGCGAAATCGAAGGGCGCCACGCCGAAGCGCGCGCCGAGCCGGTTGGCCTCGTCGATCGCCTCCGCGCCCGAGAACTGCGTGCGATCGAGGAACACCTCCCCGGCATCGATGCCGATCGACGGATCGACGATCTGGATCGGCGCGCCGTCACGGTAGTCGAACTTCACGCGCAGCACCTCGTGGCGGTCGAGCAGGGTCTGCCAGGCCTTGACGAAGGCATCGCGGTTCAGCTTGCCGGTGAAGAACAGGTCCGACACGCTGATGTTGTAGACGGGGCTCGTCGGGTCCATCTGGTAGGCGTACCACTCGGGCACCTGGCAGGGCGCGAGCTCGTAATGCGGCTGCGCGGGCAGGCGCTCGATCGGCTCGGGCACCACCGCGCCCTGCCCGTCACGCAGCGCGTCGAGCGCGGCGGCCACGGCGCGCAGTTGCGGCGCCTCGAACAGCGCGCGCAGCGGCAGCGCCACGCCGAAGCGGGTGCGCAGCTTGAGCGTGAGCTCGGCGGCCAGCAGCGAATGGCCGCCCAGTTCGAAGAAGCTGTCGAGCGCGCCCACCTGGTCCACCTCCAGCAGCTCGCGCCACAGCTCGGCGAGCTGCGCCTCGGTGCCGGCCGCCGGCTCGACGTGCTCGTGACGGCGGAACACGTCCTGGTCCGAGGGCTGCGGCAGGCGCTTGCGGTCCACCTTGCCGTTGGCGTTGAGCGGGAAGCTGTCCATCAGCACGAAGGAGGCCGGCACCATGTAGCCCGCCACGCGCTCGGCCACGAAGGCACGCAGCTCGGGCACGGTCGGCGCCGGGTGGCGATGCGGGATCACGTAGCCGAGCAGGTAGAGCCGCTCCTTCGCATCACGCGCGGCCACCACCACTGCCTGGCGCACGTTGTCGTGATCGCCGATCGCCTTCTCGACCTCGCCGATCTCGACGCGCTGGCCGCGAATCTTCACCTGGAAGTCCTCGCGACCGAGGAACTCGAGCGTGCCGCCCGGGCGGTAGCGCGCCAGGTCGCCGGTCTTGTAGAGCCGGCTGCCGGGCTGCGCCGAGAACGGATCGGGCAGGAAGGCGCGCGCCGTGCGCAGCGGGTCGCCCAGGTAGCCGCGGCCCACGCCGGTGCCGCCGATATAGACCTCGCCCGTCACGCCGAGCGGCACCGGTTCGAGCTGTGCGTCGAGCAGGTAGGTGCGCAGGTTCGGCAGGGTGCCCTGGATCGGCACATAGGGCAGCGCGGTGCCGAGCGGCTCGCGGATCCACAGATGGCTGGTGTCGTCCGAGCACTCGGTCGCGCCGTAGGTATTGACCACCGGGATATGCGGCACGCAGGCGAACCAGCGCTCGCAGAGCGCGGGCGTGAGCGCCTCGGCATTGCTGACGTAGACGCGCACGCCCGGCAGGCGCTCGGCGCCCGGGCGCGATTCGAGCTCGTCGATCAGGATCTTCATGTGCGAGGGCACCGACTCGAACACCGTCACGCCCTCGGCATCCAGTTGCGCGAACAACTGTTGCGGATCCCAGGCCGCGTCGCCGGGGATCACCGCGGTGCGCCCGCCCACCAGCAGCGCCACCAGGTACTGCCAGATCGACACGTCGAAGGTGGTGACGGCCATCTCGGCCACCACGTCCCGCTCGCCGATGCCGAGGTCGTCGATCTTGGCCAGCAGGTGGTTGAGCATGCCGAGCTGCTCGATCATCGCGCCCTTGGGCAGACCGGTGGAACCCGAGGTGTAGATCACGTAGGCCAGCGAGGCCGGCGTGAGCGGCAGGAACGCGCCCGGCGCCTCGGGCTCGCGCAGCAGCGTGTCGAGCGCCACGCGCTCGGCGGCCACGTTCAATGCCTGCGCGCAGCCGGCGCCGGCCGCGTCGTGCAGCACGTAGCGCAGCTTGCCGAGCTCGGCCACACGCTCCAGCTTGGGCAGCGGATCGGCCGGGTTCAGCGGCGTGAACGCCAGGCCCGCCTTCAGCACGCCGAGCATCGCCACCAGGTAGCCGAGATCGCGGCCGAGCAGCAGCCCGACCAGGGCCTCGTCGCGCGCGCCGAGCGCGAGCAGGTTGTGGGCCACGCGATCGGAGGCGCGGTCCAGCTCGGCGTAGGTCATGGAACGATCGCCGCAGCTCGCCGCGATGCGCTCGGGCACGCGCGCGGCCTGCCGCGCGAACAGCTCGCGCACCGTCAGGCCCGGCTCCAGCGGCCGGCGCGCCTGGTTGAGCGTCTCCAGCTGATAGCGGCGCTCGTCCTCGTCGAGCAGCGGCAGCGCGTGCAGCGCCGTGCCCGCATCGGCGGCCACGCCCGCCAGCAGATGGCGCAAGTGCGCGGCCAGGCGCTCCACCGTGGCGGCCTCGAACAGGTCGGTGCTGTACTCGAAGCCGCCGTGCAGCCGGCCGTCCAGCGACCAGGTGGCGAGATACAGGTCGAACTTCGCGCTGCGATGCTCGGGTTCGAGGTTGCCGGCACGCAGGCCGTCGAAGCGGGCCGTCTCCAGCGCGGCGCCGTCCTGGTACGAGAACATGGTCTGGAACAGGCCGCTGCCGTCGCGTTCGCGCTGGCCGTTGACGGCCGCGGCGATCTCCTCGAGCGCGACGTCCTGGTGGTCGAAGGCTTCCAGGCAGGTGGCGCGCACCGTGTCGAGCAGCTCGGCGAAGCGCGTCGAGGGCTGGGCGCGCAGCCGCATCACCAGCGTGTTGACGAAGAAGCCGACTACCGGCTCGAACTCGGGCCGCCCGCGGCCCAGCGCCGGCACGCCGATCAGCAGGTCGTCCTGGCGGGCGTAGCGCGCCAGCAGCGCCGCGTAGGCCGCCAGCAGCAGCATGAACATCGAGACGTGGTGACGCTGCGCCACCGCCTCCAGCCGCGCGGCCAGCGCCGCGTCCAACTCGAAGGAGAAGGCCGCGCCCGCGCCGCTCGGCTGTGGCGGCCGGGCATGGTCGGTGGGCAGTTGCAGCACCGGCAGCGTGCCGTCGAGCCGCGCGCGCCAGTAGTCGAGCTGGCGTTCGCGCTCGCCGCCGTCGAGCAGGCGGCGGTGCCAGTCGGCGAAGTCGCGGTATTGCAGCGCGCGCGTGGCCGGGTCGGCGGCCGTGAGCGCCGGTGCCCGGCCGACGCGCGCCTGGTTGTAGTGGCGCGCCAGGCTCTGCTGGAACAAGGCCACCGACCAGCCGTCGATCACGATGTGATGGAACATCGACAGCAGCGCGTGTTCCTCTCCGGCCAGCCTGACCAGGCTGAAGCGCGCCAGCGGCCCGCGTTCGAGGTCGAAGGGCGTGCCGAGCTCGCGCTGCACCAGCGCGTCGAGCGCGGCGCGGCGCGCTTCGGGCGCGAGCGTCGAGAGGTCGTGGCGCGCCAGTTGCGGCGCGGCGGGCGCGTCGATCACCTGCAGCGGCGTCTCGCCTTCCACCACGAAGCGCGTGCGCAGCGATTCGTGCTCGGCCAGCGTGGCCGCCAGCGCCGCGCGCAGGGCCGCCTCGTCGAGCGCGCCGTCCAGCGTCAGCAGGTCCGGCAGGTGATAGGCGGTGTTCAGCGGGTCGCGCTGATGCAGGTACCAGAGCCGGTATTGCGCGCCCGACAGCGGCGTGGCGAGCGCCTCGATGCGCTCGATCGCCGGCAGCGCGCCGCCGGCCGCCGTGGCGCCCGCCTCGCGTGCCCCGCCCGCCACGCGCCCCTCGCGCAACCGCTCGACCAGGGCCGCCAGCGCGCGCACGGTCGGGCAGTCGAACAGCGCCGCCACCGGCAGCCGCACCGCGAAGGCCGCCTCCACGCGGCTGTTGATGCGGATCGCCAGCAGCGAGCTGCCGCCCAGGCTGAAGAAGTTGTCGTCGATGCCGAAACGCGTGTCGCCGAGCAGCTCGTGCCAGAGCGCCAGCAGCGCCGACTCGGTGCCCGACAGGGCGGGCGCGGCCACCACGGCGTCGTTGGCGGCCACCGCCAGCAGCGCGCGGCGATCCACCTTCTGGTTGGTGGTCAGCGGGAAGGCCTCCATCACCACCACCTGGGCCGGCACCATGTGGCGCGGCAGCCGCTCGCGCAGGTAGTCGACCAGGGCCGCGCCGTCGGTGCCGGTGGCGCGCGGCGCCGGGGCGCCGCCCTGGCGGTCCAGCGTCACGTAGCCGATCAGCGGATTGCGCGCGTGCTGCCGCTCGCCGGCCAGCACGATCGCCTGCGCCACCGCCGGATGCGATTCGAGCACGGCCTGGATTTCCTCGGGCTCGACGCGGATTCCATCCACCTTGAGCTGGAAGTCGGCGCGGCCGAGGTAGTGCAGGCGCCCGTCCAGGTCGTAGCGGACCTGGTCGCCGGAGCGGTACAGGCGCGCGCCGGCCGCCGTCGAGAACGGGTCGGGCACGAAGCGCTCGGCCGTCAGCGCGGCGCGGCCGCGATAACCCTGCGAGACGCCCGCGCCGCCCACGTAGAGCTCGCCCGGCATGCCGGCCGGCACGCGGTTGCCGTGCGCGTCGAGCACGTGCAGTTGCGCATTGGCGACCGGCTCGCGCAGGTAGATCTCGCCGTCCTCCAGCGCGCGCTCGATGTCGACGCGATCGACGATGCAGCCGATCGAGCACTCGCTCGGGCCGTAGATGTTGTAGAGCGCGATGGCCTCGGCCGCGCCGCCGCGCTGCCATTGCCGGATCGCCTCGGCGGTGATCTTCTCGCCGCCGACGCTGATCAGCCGAACCGAGGCGGGCCGCGCGGCCGGCTCGGCGGCCAGTTGCTCGCCGAGCACGCGCCAGTAGGCGGTCGGCAGGGTCAGCACGCTGATCGCCTGGGCGCGGCAGCAGTCCAGCAGGGCCGGCACCGAGCGCTTCACGTCCTCCTCGCCGATCACCAGTGCGGCGCCCGCGATCAGCGGCGTGAAGATCTCCTCGAGCGAGGCGTCGAAGGTGAGCGGCGCGAACAGCAGCGCACGGTCGCGCGGCGTGTAGCCGAAGCGATCGAGCACCGTGCCGAGATAGTTGACCACGCCGCGATGCGTGAGCACCGATGCCTTGGGCGTGCCGGTGGTGCCCGAGGTGTAGGTCAGGAACACGCCATGGTCGGCCGGCAGCGACAGCGCCGGCGCCTGGGCCGGCTGGTCGCGCCAGGCCGCGTGTTCGAGCGGCAGGTGCCGCCCGTCGAAGCTGCCGAGCGCCGCACCGGCGCGGGCCAGGATATGGCGGCAGCCGCTGTCGGCGATGATCGCCTCCAGCCGCTCGGCCGGCAGCGCCAGGTCGACCGGGAAGCAGATCGCGCCGGCCTTCAGCGTGGCGACGATGGCCAGCACCGCATCCACGCCGTGCACGGCCTCCACGCCCACCACGCTGCCGGGAGTCACGCCGGCCGCCGCCAGCAGGCCGGCGAGGCGATCGGTCTCGCGCGCCAGCGCTGCGTAGTCGAGCGTGCCGGCGCTGGATACCAGGGCCGGCGCCGAGGGCGAGACGCGCGCCCGACGATCGACCAGCGCATGCAGCAGCGCGCCGCCTTGCGGGCCGGCCGGCTCGGCCAGCAGCGCGGCGTGGTCGATCACGTCGGCGTTGTGCAGCCGCGCCACCACCGCCTGCTCGGCCGGCGTCAGGAAGTCCAGCTCGCCGACCGGGCGCGAGGCGTCGGCGGCCAGCCCGTCGAGCAGCAACTGGAAGTTGTCGAGCCAGCGCGCCACGCTCGCCTCGTCGAACCGATCGACGGCATGCACGCAGGACAAGGCCAGGCCCTCGCCGGTTTCGCGGAAGGTCACCGACAGGTCGGCCACCAGCGCCTGCGGCGCCTCGTCGAGCAGCTCGGCCCGCAGGCCCTCGCCGTCGGCCGCGCGGCCGTCGTGCGCGAGCGTGGTCGGCAGCAGGTCGAAGGTGGTCTGGAACAGCTCGCCGCTGGCTTCGCTGCATTCGCCGATGATCCGGTCGAACGGCAGCGCGTGATGGCGATAGACGTGCCGCAGCGTGTCGCGCATCTCGCGGATCAGCGCCGCGCCGCTGCGATGCGCGCGCACGCGGGCCCGCACCGGCAGCACGTTGACGAAGAAACCGACCAGCGGCGCCAGCTCGGCACGGCCGCGATCGTGATACGGCATGCCGACCACCAGGTCGTCCTGCCCGCCCAGGCGATGCAGCCAGGCGAAGTAGGCGCTGATCAGCACCTCGTAGAGCGAGGCCTGCTCGCGGCGTGCCAGGGCCTTCAGCGCGGCCAGCGTGGCGGCCGGCCAGACGCGCGTGTGACGGCCGGCGGCCCGCGCCTGCGCGGCGCCGGGCGCCTGGCCGGTGATGCCCTCGGCCGCGCCGCGCGCCACCGGCAGCGGCGCCTGCGCCGGCAACGCGCGCAGGTAGTCGCGCCAGAAATCCAGCAGGGCCGGTTCCTCGCGGGACAGCGCCTGCTGCGCCCAGACGCTGTAGTCGCGATACTGCACCGCCAGCGGCGCGAGCCGAGCGGCCCGCTGCTCGCGATGCGCGGCATAGGCTTCCAGCAGGTCGGCGAGGAACACCTCGGCGGACCAGGCATCGACGACGATATGGTGGAAGCTGGCCGCCAGCACCGCGCTGTCGGCGGCGGTCTGGATCAGCGCGAGCCGGTAGGGGCGGCCCGCGGCCAGGTCGAAGGGCTCCTTGGCCATGCGCGCGAGATGGTCGCGCACGAAGCCCTCCAGCATCGAGGCCGGGTTGCCGCTCAGGTTCATCTGCAGCAGGTCGGCGTCGGCCGGCACGAGCGTGGCCGCCTCCTGCGCGGCGGGCACGATCTGGCGCGGCCCCTCGTCGGTCTCGACGATGCGGGTGCGCAGGATCGCGTGGCGCGCCACGGTATCGATCAGCGCCGCGCGGAACGCGGCCGCATCGAGCGTGCCGCTCAGGCGCAGCGCGCCCACCACGTTGTGGCCGACATGCTCGGGATGGAAGCGCTGCGCGAGCCACAGCCGATGTTGCAGCGGCGCGAGCGGGATCGCCGCGTCGGCCGGGGCGAGCGGGATGCCCGCCGGGCGCGCGGCATCGCCGTCGAGCCGTTGCGCCAGTGAAGCCAGGTCCTGGGTCATGAAGAAGTCCTTCAGGGCAATCGCGCGGCCGAGTCGGGTCTCGATCGCCGCGACGGCGCGCGCGGCCAGCAGCGAGTGCCCGCCGAGCGCGAAGAAATTGGCGTGGGCGTGGTCGACGCGCTCGCCGAGCAGTTCGCTCCAGATCGCCGCCAGCGCGCGTTCGGTGTCGGTGGTCAGCGGCGTGCGGGTCGCCTCGCCCACCCCGCCCGCTTCGTCCGTTTCGACGCAAGCGCGCGGCGCGGGCAGCGCCGCGTAGTCGACCTTGCCGTTGCGCGTGAGCGGCAGCGCGTCGAGCTCGACCACGTGCGTCGGCACCATGAAGGCCGGCAGCTTCGCGGCCACCGCCTGCTTCAGCCACGCGGCGCGCGCGGCCGGCGTGCCGGCGATGTCGGTCGATGCGGCGTCGAACACCACGTAGGCGACCAGTTGCAAGCCCGCCTGCGCATGCTGGTGCGTGCCCACCACCGCGTCGTAGACACCCGCCTCGCCCTTGATCGCGTGCAGGATCTCGCTCGGCTCGATGCGATGGCCGCGGATCTTGAGCTGGTCGTCGGTGCGGCCGAGGTAGTCGAGTTCGCCCGCCGCGTTCCAGCGCACCAGGTCGCCGCTGCGATACAGCCGGGCGCCGGCCTCGCTCGAGAACGGATCGGCGATCAGGCGCGCCTGCGTGAGCGCCTCGTTGCCGCGATAAGCGCGCATCAGCGAGGCCCCGCCGACATGCAGCTCGCCCGCCAGGCCGCGCGGCACCAACTGGCCGTGACGGTCGAGCACCAGCGCCTGCACGCGATCGATCGCGGTGCCGATCGCGGGCGCCGCCTGCCGCGCGTGCGGCGTTTGCGCCGGCACTTCCGTGGCGGTCGCCACCACGCTGTTCTCCGACGGGCCGTAATGGTTGAACAGCCGGTAGCCGGCGCCGGCCGGCGCGCGGCGCGTGAGCCGCTCGCCGCCGGTCAGCAGGTAGCGGAACGCCGGCGTGCCGCGCCAGCCGTCGGCCAGCACCGCGTGCGCGAGCGGCGTCGCCACGAAGGCATGGGTGATGCCGGCCGCGGCGAACCAGGCCGTCAGCTCGCGCGAGGACTGGCGCGCCGCCTCGGGCGCGAACCAGACGCTGGCGCCGGTGGCCAGGTACGGCCAGATCTCCCAGACCGCCGCGTCGAAGCCGACGCCGGCCGTCTGGCTGGCGCGCGTGGTGCGCGGCGCCTCGTGCAGCGCATAGGCGCGCGCGTGCCAGTCGCAGAGATTGGCCAGGCCGCGATGCGGGATCTCCACGCCCTTGGGCGTGCCGGTGGTGCCCGAGGTGTAGACCAGGTAGGCCAGGTCGTCGAGCGCGACGGCAACGTCGAGATCCTCGCCGTCCAGGCCGGCGGCCTCGGCGACCAGTGTGTCGAGCTCGAGCGCGGCCACGCCGGCCGGCAGCGTTTCGGGCGCCGTGCCGGCCTCCACCAGCAACTGTCGCGCGCCGCAATCGGCGACGATGCGCGCGCGACGCGCCTCGGGATAACGCGGGTCGATCGGCACATAGGCGGCGCCCAGCTTGAGCACGGCCAGCGCGGCCAGCGCGAAGCCGGGCCCCGGCGAGAGGCACAGCGCGACGGCCTCGCGCGGCACCGCGCCGAGCGCGCGCAGGCGGCGCGCCAGGCGATTGGCCTGCGCGTTGAAGGCGCCATAGGCGATGCCTTGCGCGGCATCGGCGCCCATCACGGCGAGCGCTTCGGGATGCAGGCGCGCGATCCGCTCGAGGTGGTGATGGATCGGTTCGCCGGACAGCACGCCGGCCTCGCCGAAGCCGAAGCCACGGCCGAGCGCGAGCAGCGCCTCAGCCGCGTCGACGTCGACCACCCGCGTCTGGGCCGGCGTCAGCTCGGGCGCCGCGACCACCTGTTCGAGCAGCAGGCGATACGTGTCGAGCAGCAGCGTCGCGCGCTCGCGGTCGAAGGCCGAGAGGCGATGGTTCAGCGCGATGCGCATCGCCTCGCCCTCGGCGCGGCAGCGCAGCGTGAGGTCGAACTTGGCGCTGCGGTCGGCGCGCCGCTCCAGCGCGAGCGTCGCCGCGCCGAAGCCGATCGCGCCGAACTCGCGCTCCTCGTAGTCGAACATGGCGCGCACCAGCTCGCCCGCCCCACCCGCGCGCTCCACGCCGGCCAGCTCGACCATCTCGCCGTAGCCGAGTCGCGCATGGCGCCAGGCCACCACGCTGGCCTCGCGCCAGTCGTGCAGTTGACGCGCGAAAGGCGTGCCGTCGCCGATCGTCACGCGCAGCGGCAGCACGTTGACGAACATGCCGATCATCGTCGCCGTGCCGGGCACGTCGCGCCCGGCATAGGCGGTGCCGACCAGTACCTCGGGTTCGCCGCCCAGGCGCGCCAGCAGCAGGCCATAGGCGGCCAGGTAGACGGTGGACTCGCTGACGCCTTCGCGCGCGGCCATCGCGCGCACTGCCGCGGCCAGTTCGCGCGGCAACTCGGCGGCGACTTCGTCGCCCGGTGCCGTATCGATATCGCCAGCCTCGACGGCTTCGGCCTGCCGCGCCGCTTGCGGCAGGCGCAAGGCGGCCAGCCCGTCGGGGGCGAGGCCCGTCAGCTGCTCGCGCCAGAACGGCAGCGCGGCGGCTTCGGCGGCCTGCGCCTCGGCCGAGCGGCTCCAGGCCGCGTAGTCGCGGTACTGCAGCGCAGTTTGCGCGGCTGCCGTTTCGGCGACGAGCGTCGCGCCCACGGCACCGCGCCGGGCGATCTCGTCGAGCAGGATCGCCACCGAACGGCCGTCGGCGATCAGGTGATGCAGGCTCAGCAGCAGGTAAGCCTGGTCCGCCGCGAGCGGCAGCCAGCCCGCGCGCAGCAGCGGCCCGTCGGCCAAATCGAAACGACGCGACTGGAAGGCCTCGATCGCCGCCGCCACGCGCGTCTCGCGCGCCGTCGACGCGAGACCGTCGAGCTCGACCGACAGCCGCTCGATCGCGAACGGCGCGGCCACGCGCACTTCCTGCACCGGCAGGCCGTCGCGCAGCGGGAAAACGGTGCGCAGCGCCTCGTGCTCGGCCACCAGCGCCGTCAGCACCTGCTCCAGGCGCTCGAGATCAAGCTCGCCATGCACGCGCAGCGCGCCGCCGACGTGGTAATCGGTGCTGGCCGGGTCGTAGCTCTGCAGCAGCCAGATGCGCTGCTGGGCCGGGCTCAGCGGCACCGGCAGGCCCGGCTCGACACGCGCCAGCGCCACCGGCGCGGCACGGCCGGCCGCTTCGCGCAGATGCGCGGCCAGCGAGGCCACCGTGGCATGCGTGAACAGCTCGGCGATCGCCACTGTCACGCCGAAGCGCTCGCGCAGCGCCTCGGCCAGCTTCGCGACAAGCAGCGAATGGCCGCCGAGCGCGAAGAAATCCTCGTCGGCACGCGGCGTCACGCCGCCGAGCAGCTCGCGGTAGCAGGCGGCCACGCCCTGCTCCACTTCGTCGGCGAACAGCGCTTCCTCGGCCGGGCTTGCCGGCGCGGCGTCCAGCGACGGCAGCGCGCGGCGGCTGATCTTGCCGTTCGCGTCGAGCGGCAGCGTGTCGAGCAGCACATAGGCGGCGGGCCGCATGTAGGACGGCAGCCGCGCCTCGACGAAGGCGCGCAGCGCGGCCTCGTCCAGCGCGGCGCCCGCTCCGGCGCGCGGCGCGACATAGGCGGCCAGCAGCTTCCCGGCCGCGGCGCGTTCGAAGGCCAGCACCTTGCATTGCCCCACCGCCGGATGCGCGGCGATCACCGCCTCCACCTCGGCCGGCTCGACGCGGAAGCCGCGGATCTGCACCTGGTCGTCGGCGCGGCCGATGAAGTGGATGCGCCCGGTTTCGTCGAGCCGCACCACGTCGCCGGTGGCATAAAGGCGCGTGCCGGCCGCCTCGCCTCGCGGCGCCAACACGAAGCGCTCGGCGCTCAGCTCGAGGCGCCCCAGGTAGCCGGCGGCCAGCCCGGCGCCGCCCACGTAGAGCTGGCCGGCCACGCCGAGCGGCACGGCGCGCAGCGCCGTATCGAGCACGTGCAGCCGCTGGCCGCGGATCGGCCGGCCGATGTCGGGCAGCGCGGGCGCGCCTTCGGTCGAATCATCCGCGGCAACCTCGCCGGCCGTGGTGACCACGCTGTTCTCGGTCGGGCCATAGGCGTTGACGAGCCGGTACGCGGCACCGGGCACGGCGCGCGACTTCAGCTGATCGCCGCCGGTGAGCAGCACGCGCAGCGCGCGCGGCGCGGCGCCGGTGGCGAGGAAGGCCTCGGCCAGCGGCGTGGGCAGGAAGGCATGGCTGATCGCCTCGGCATCGAGCCATTGCGCCAGCGCGGCCGCGTCGTGGCGCAGCGCGGCTGGCGGTTCCACCAGGCTCGCGCCCGCGCACAGCGCCGGCCAGATCTCCCAGACCGCCGCGTCGAAGCCGGGGCCGGCCAGCATCGCCACGCGCGAGCCCGCATCGAGCCCGAAGGCCTCGACATGCCAGTCCACCAGGTTGGCGAGGCCGCCGTGCGGCACCAGCACGCCCTTGGGCTGGCCGGTCGAGCCGCTGGTGTAGATGCAGTAGGCGATGTCGTCCGCGCGCGGGGCGACGGCCGGCAGCGCTTCGCCAGCGCCGGCGGCATCGAGATGCGCGTCGACCACCATCACGCGCGCCGCCGCCGTGGCCGGCACGCGCGCGGCGTCGCGCCGGGTGCTCAGCACGCGCCGCGCGCCGCTGTCGTCGAGCAGCCAGGCGAGGCGCTCGGCCGGGTTGGCGAGATCGACGGGCAGGTAGCTGGCGCCGGCCTTCAGCACGGCCAGCGCGAGCAGCGCCTGCATGCCGCGATCGGCCACCGCCACCGCCACGCGTTCGCCGGCCGCGACACCGTCGGCGCGCAGCATGCGGGCCAGCGCGTCGGTGGCGCGATCCAGTTCGCCATAGCTGAAGGCGCGTTCGCCGCCGGCCAGCGCCGGCGCATCGGCCTGCGTGGCCGCGAGGCGGGCGAAGCGCGCCGCCACGTCGTCGCCGGCGCGCATCGGCGTGGCCGCCGGGCCCGTCAGGTGCCGGCGCAGCAGCGCCAGCTCGGGCTCGGCCAGCATCGGCAGCTCGCCGACGCGGGCCGAGTCGCCGGCCTCGCTCAATGCAGCCAGCAGCCGCGCGAAGTTGGCGGCCAGGCGCGCGATCATCGGCGCGGCATGGCGTTCGGCGCGATAGGCGATTGCGCCGGCCAGTTCGCCGCCGTCCTCGCTGAGCTGGAACGTCAGGTCGAACGGCGCGCGCACATGGCCGGTCTCGCAGGAGGCCAGCACGCTGTCGCCGAGCGCCAGGCGCCCGCCCGCGCTACCCAGCGCGAACGGCGCGAGGCGTTCTCCTTCGGTCGCATCGACAGCCGCATCGCGGGCCGCATCACCGGCCGACAGCGCCGGGCGGCCGGCGCCCGGCGCCAGCAGCGAGATCACGGTCTGCACCAGCGGCCCCGTCGCGCCCAGCGCGTCGGCCAGCACCGGCAGCGGCAAGGCCTGGTCGCGCAGCCCGTCGACGATCGCGGCCTTGACCTGCCGCAGCCAGGCGCCGATCGGCTGGCCGTCGTCGAGCGCGACGCGAATCGGCAGCACGTTGGCGAAATAGCCGATGGTGTTCGCGTCGGCCTGCTCGCGCGCATGCGCCGGCATGCCGAGCACCACCTCGCGCTGCGCCGCGTAGCGACCCAGCAGCAGCGCGCCGGCCGCGAACAGCAGTTGATAGACGCTCAGGCCGTGACGGCCGGCCAGCGCGGACAGCGCGCCGGTGGTGGCCGCGTCGATGCGGAAGCGATGCTGGCCCGCGCCGGCCTCGCCGGCGCGCGAGGGCGCCACCGTCGCCGGGAAGGCGGAACGCTCGGGCATGCCGGCCAGCCGGCCGCGCCAGGCGTCGAGCGCGCGCGCGGCCGCCGGCGAGGCGAGCCAGTCGCGCTGCGCGGCGGCGAAGGCGCGATAGCCGCGCGTGGCCACCGGCGGTTCGGCCTCGCCGCGGCCGAGCGCGTCGTAGAGGCGGCCGAGTTCGGCCAGCAGCAGGTCGAAGGACCACATGTCGACGCAGCCATGATGCAGGGCGAGCGCGACCCAGGTCCGCGTCGGGCCCTGCGTGACGCTGGCGCGCCAGGCGGCGACGCCCAGGTCGAACGGCGTGACCAGCGTTTCGCGCGCGGCCTGCAGCGCGGCCTCGTCGTCGGCGAAACGCGCCTGCACCAGGGCCGGTGCCGGCGCCTCGGCCGCCATCGGCTTGCCGTCGCGCTCGATCAGCACCATCCGCAGCACGTCGTGGCGCGCCGCCAGCTGACCCAGCGCGCGGGAGAAACGCTCGGCATCGAAGGCCGCGTCGGCCTCCGCCACGAAACCCTCGTTGTAGTCGACCGAGCCACGGTTCGCCTGCTGCGCGAGCCACAGCGCGGCCTGGCCCGGCGTCGCCGGCCAGTCGCCAACGGCGGGCGCGGCCGCCCCGGCCCGCGTCGGCGTGCCGGTTTCCTCGGCGGCCGGTGCTCGCCAGGCGCGTTCGGCCAGCGTGCCGATCTCGGCGGCCAGCGCCGCCAGCGTGAGATCGCCGAACAGCAGCTCGACCGGCAGCTCGACGCGCAACGCGGCGCCGAGCCGATGCTGGACCTGCACCAGCGCCAGCGAATCGAGGCCGAGCGCCGACACCGGCCGCGACAGGTCGAGCGCGTAGAACGGCGTCTTCAGCAGCTCGGCGAACTGGTTCTGCACCACGCCCTCGACCAGCCGCGCAAAGGCCTCCCCCTGGGCGGCGGCCAGCATCGCGTGCAGCACCGCGTGCGGGTCCTGCGCGACCCGCGACGCGTCCCGCGTGCCGCTCGCGCCGGGCCGCGCCTCGTGCAGCACCTTCAGCGCGCCGCCGTGCAGCTCCTCGCGCACGGCGCTGCGCTGCACCTTGCCGCTGGAGGTCTTGGCGATCGAGCGCTCCTTGATCAGCACCACGCGTTCCAGCGCAAGGCCATGCCCCGAGGCGACGCGTTCGACGATCGCCGCGACGATCGCCGGGAACTCGGCCGGCGGCGTATTGCGCCGCACCTCGGCGACCAGGGCCAGCGCCTGCGTGTCGGCTTGCGCTGCCTGCGTGGCCTCCGCGGCCTGCCCGGCGCTCTCGCCGGCGCTCCCCGCCGAGGCGTTCTCGGCCAGCGTGAAGGCGGCCGCGCCGTCCGGCACCAGCGCGCGATGCGCGGCGGTGGCGGTGGCCTCCAGGTCGGACGGATAGTAGTTGTCGCCTCGCAGGATGATCACGTCCTTGCAGCGGCCGGTGACCACCAGCTCGCCGCCGTGCAGGAAGCCCAGGTCGCCGGTGGCGAGGAAGGGGCCGTCGCCGTCGGCCGTGAAGTTGCCGAAGGTCTGCGCGCTCTTCTCGGCATCGCCCCAGTAGCCCTGGGCCACGTGCGGGCCCTTGACCCAGATCTCGCCGACCGCGTCGTCGGCCAGGCGTGCGCGGCTGTCGCGATCGACGATCGCCAGCTCGCCGCCCGCCACCGGGCCGCCGCAGCCGACGCGCCGGAACACCGTGCTACGTCCCGAGGCGGCCAGGCTGGTCTGCTCGATCACGTGGCGCGGCCCGTAGCCGGTCGAACCCGTCACCAGCAGGGTGGCCTCGGCCAGCCCGTAGCTGGGCCGGAACGCCTCGGCGCGGAAGCCGCAGGCGCCGAAGCGCGCGACGAAGGCGTCCAGGGTGCGCACCGACACCGGCTCCGAGCCGTTCACGGCGGCCGTCACGCTCGACAGGTCGAGCCCGGCCAGTTGCGCCGGCGCGATCTTCTCGACGCACAGCTGCCAGGCGAAGTTGGGCGCCACGGTCAGCGTGGCGCGATAGCGCGAGACGGCCTGCAGCCAGCGCAGCGGATTGCCGAGGAAGTCCATCGGCGCCATCAGGGTGGTCGGGTAGCCGACGTAGACGCCCTGCAGCAGGGTCATCAGCCCCATGTCGTGGAACAGCGGCAGCCAGAACACCGCGTGGCTGTCCGGCGTGTTGCCGCACATCAGGCGGATCATCTCCTCGTTGGCGAGCAGGTTGCCGTGCGTGACCATGATGCCCTTGGCCTGGCCCGTCGAGCCCGAGGTGTATTGCAGGAAGGCCAGCGTGTCGGGCGTGGCCGCGTGCGGGCGCCAGCCGGCCGGATCGAGCTCGCCCAGCTCGTCGACCACGATCAGCTCGACCGCGCTCAGCGCGGGACGCTCGGCGATGAAGGCCTCGATCGAGGCGGCCTGCTTGCGGGTGAGCATCACGAAGCGCGGCGCGGCGTCCTCGATGATGCGCGCCAGGCGCTCGAAGTGATGGTTGTTGCGCGGCGCGTAGGCCGGCACGGCGATGAAGCCGCCATAGAGGCAGCCGAAGAAGGCCGTCACGTAGTCGAGGCTTTGCGGGCAGACGATCAGCGCGCGATCGCCGGCGCCGCCGCTCGCGGCCAGCCGCGCGGCGACGCGGCGCGCCGCCAGGTCGAGGCCGGCGAAGCTCAGGCTCGGCGCCGCATCGTCGCCGTCGCGGCCTTCGAGATAGCGATAGGCCAGCGCCTCGCCGAGCGTCTCGGCGCGCGCGCGGCACAGATCGACGAAATTCGCGTGGCCGCTCATCGCGCCTCCCCTGCGGCCATGTCGGCCGCCCCGGCCTGCGCGCGTCGTTCGCGCCATTCGCTGGCCAGCAGCGCATAGGCGTATTCGTCGCCCCAGGCGCCCTTGAAGAACACGTTCTGGCGATACATGCCCTCGCGGCGGAAGCCCAGGTGCTCCAGCAGCCGCTGCGCGCGCGCGTTGAGCGCATCGACGGTGGCCACCAGCCGGTGCTTGCCATGCTGCTCGAACAGCAGCTCGACCACGCTCGCCACCGCCTCGCGCGCATAACCCTGGCGCTGCGCCTGAACGTCGAAGGTCACGCCCAGCTCGGCCTGGCGTCCCTCGTCGAGGAAGTGCACCGCCACGTCGCCGACCAGTTGCCCGTCGGTCCGGCGTTCGGCGGCGATCTGGAACCAGGTTTCATCGGTGTCGAAGGCGAGCGGCTCCTGCTCGGCGAAGAAGGCCAGCGCGTCGTCGAAGGAATACGAGGACCAGCCCTGGTAGCGCGCCACCTCGGGATGGTTGCGGTAGGCGGTGAAGCTGGCGAGGTCGTCGCGCGTGAAGGGGCGCAGCACCAGGCGCGCGGTGGCAAGCGGGAAGCTCATTCGGGTTCCTTGAAGTCCAATGGCGGGCTGGTCGGCGCAGACCGTGGAGATGCGGGAAGTCGCGGCGCTCATCGATGCGACTCCATCGCCTCGGGCAGCGCGGCCTCGGCGAGGATCGCCCCGGCGGCCGCGATGGTGGCGTCGATCGCCGCGTCGTCGATCTGGTAGTGGACGACGGCGCGGATCACGCCGTCGCCGAGCAGGCCCATGCGGATGCCCTGCTCGCGCAGCGCATCGAGAAAGGCAGCATTGCCGGGCACCGCCACGTCGAAGAACACCATGCTGGTGTCGAACGCGGGCGCGCGCAGCGCGATGCCGGGAATCCGCGCGAGCCCGGCGGCCAGACGCGCGGCGCGGCGATGGTCCTCGCCCAGCCGCTCCACCATCTCGGTGAGCGCGACCAGGCCGGCGGCGGCCATGATCCCGGCCTGGCGCGTGCCGCCGCCGAGCAGCTTGCGGTAGCGCTTGACGCGATCGATCAGCTCGGCGCTGCCGCAGACCATCGAGCCGTAAGGCGCGGCCAGGCTCTTGGACAGGCAGAACTGCACCGAATCGGCATACGAGACGATCTCGGCGGCCGGCACGCCCAGCGCCACCGCCGCGTTGAACAGGCGGGCGCCGTCCATGTGCACGGCCAGGCCGTGCTGGTCGGCCAGCTCGCGCACGCGGCGCAGGTAGTCGAGCGAGAGCACGCGGCCGCCGGCCAGGCAATGCGGGTTCTCCAGCGCGATCACGGCGGCCGGCGCGCACTGGTAGTCGTGGCGGTCGCGGATCGCCGCGCGCAGCGCCTCGATCGGCAGGCTGCCGTCGGCCGCGGTGGCCACCGGGTGCAGCACGCCGCCCCCCACCAGCGAGATGCCGCCCGCCTCGTAGTTGTAGAGGTCGGACTGGTCGCCGAGGATCACCTCGTGGCCGCGCGGGCACTGCGCCAGCAGCGCCGTCAGGTTGCCCAGCGTGCCGCTCGACACGAAGGCCGCGGCCGCCTTGCCGGTCATGTGCGCGGCCAGCGCCTCCAGTTCGTTGACGGTCGGGTCCTCGCCGTAGCAGTCGTCGCCGACTTCGGCCTCGAACATCGCGCGGCGCATCGGCGCGGTCGGCACGGTCACGGTATCGCTCAGGAAATCAATCAGGGGTCGGTCCATCGCCTGCGTCTCTCGTTCGGTCAATTCGTTTCGTCATCCTGACGACGATCGATGCGATCGCCGCCGTTTGTGGGTGTTGCGGCTGGCCAGGCCGCGCTCGGCCTCAGTGCGGCGCCGCCGCCAGCAGCGCGGCGACCCGCGTCTGGCGCTGCCGCGCACCGGCCTGCCAGGCCGCGCGACGCTTCCAGGCGGTCTCGGCCGAGCCGCGCAGCAGCGCCAGCGCGCGCTCGATGCCGGCTTCGGCCGCGCCCGGGCCGCCGCCGTGGGCGAGCCGCGCGGCGGCCGCCTCGACCGGCGCGAGCGGCTCGCGCACCAGGCCCGCCAGCGCGGCCGGCGCGTCGCCGCCCGCCTCCAGCGTGGCGGTGATCAGCGCGCCCACCTCGTGATGCGCCTCGTGGAAGCTGGTGCCGGTCTCGCGCACCCGCGCGTTCGCCACCTGGGTGGCCGTCACCAGGCCCCGGTCGGCCGCGGCGCGCATCGCCCCCGGGTGCCCCTCGATGCCGTCGATCATCAAGCGCAGCAACTCGCAGCTCTCGCCGAACTCGCGCACGGCGTCGGCGCAATGCGCGGGCATCTCGGTGCCGATCTCCACCGAGTTGCTGAAGGGCGTGCGCTGCGCTGCGAACACCGCCGCGTTGAGCGCGCCGGCCACGTGGCCGAGCTTGCCCTTGACGATCTCCAGCAGGTACGGGTTGCGCTTTTGCGGCATCAGCGAGGAGCCGCCGGAGAGCTCGTCGGGCAGCGCCAGGAAGTCGGTCTCGCGCATGGTCCAGAGCTGCAGGTCGTGCGCCAGGCGGCTCAAGGTGGCGGCCGCGATCGCCAGCGCCGACAGCAGGCGCAGCACCAGGTCGCGGCTGGCCACCGCGTCCAGCGCGCTGTCGAAGCTGTGGCCGAAGCCGAGCAGCGCGGCGCTGGTTTCCGGGCGAATCGGGAAATCGGTGCCGGCGCCCGCGCCCGCGCCGAGCGGGCAACTGGCGAGGTCCTCGTCGAGCGCGTCGAGCGCGGCCTGGTCGCGCCGCAGCGCGGCCTCGACCGACCAGAGGTAGTAGCCGAAGCTGCCCGGCTGGGCCACCTGGTACTGGCTGTAGACCGGCAGCGGCCAGTCGAGCGTGGCGCCGGCCTTGTCGAGCAGGGTCGAGCGCAGCCGCCAGAGGCGGTCGGCGGCGCTGTCGAACCAGTCGCGCGCGCGCAGCTTGGCGACGCAGGCGTTGATGTCGTTGCGCGAGCGCGCGGTATGCACGGCGCCGCCCGCCTCCAGCCCGACGCGCTCGATCAGCAACTGCTCGTAGAGCGCATAGCTGCCGCGCGGCGCAACCGCCTCGACGATCGCCGCGAAACCGGCCTCGCGCTGGCGCGCCAACTCGGCCAGCACCACCGCCGCGCGCGCCGGCGGGCACAGCCCGGCGTCGACCAGCATCAGCAGATGGGCCTCGTCGATCGCGGCATAGGCCTCCAGCTCGGCCAGGCGCTCGGCCGGCGGCTCGGGACGGCGCACGATCGCCAGCGCCTCGGGATGCAGGCCGCGGCGCAGGCGGCCCGTGCCGGCCGCCGGCGCGGGCGCGTCCGTCTCGTCCAGTTCCAGCTTCACGCGCGCCTCGATGCCGTCCAGCGCGCGCGCCAGGGTCTCGCGATCGGCCGCCGAGGCCAGCACCAGCGCGACGCGATCGCGGAAATCGCCGTCCAGCTCGACGCGCTGGCCCGGCTGGCGCAGCGCCATGAACTGCATGCGCACGCCGGCCGCGCGCGGCGCCTGGGCGAACGAGAGCGCGCGGATCGTGCCGCGCCGGCCCGGCAGCACGAAGCGGATCGCGGCCTGGCCGTCGCGGCGCGGCGCGAGGTCGGGCGAGACGCCCGCGTGCAGGTCCACCATCGCGCCGAGCACGTCGATGCCGGTGGCCGCCTCGATCGCCTGCGGGATCATGCCGCCCGCCAGGCGCGGGTTGATCTCGATGATCACCACGCGGCCCTCGGCGATCCGGCATTCGACATGGGCCGGGCCGAAGCGGTGGCCGGTGGCGTCCAGCGCGCGCAGCGTCTCGGCCACCAGCGCGTCGCGCTGGGCGGCCTGGATCGGCGCCGGGAAATCGTGGCCGCTCTCCACGAAGAACGGCAGTTCCCCGAGATGCTTGCCGGTCACGCCGAGCACGCGATAACCGCGCCCCGCGCCCAGCCCCACCACCTCCACCGAGAACTCCGCGCCCTCGACGAAGGCCTGCACCAGCAGTTGCGGCACCACCGCCAGCCCGCGCTCGTTGCTGCGCGCCGCGAGGATCTGAGCGCCGTGCTCGAGCAGCTCGGCCTCGTTTCGCACCAGCCGCACGCCGACGCTGCCCGAGCCGAACGAGGGCTTCAGCACGCGCGGATAGGACAGGCCGAGCGCCAGGTCGCGCAAGGCGCTCAGGTCCGGCACCACCTCGGTGTGGGCCGCGCCCACGCCGGCCCGCTGCAGGCAGGCGGCCAGGCGGGCCTTGTCGCGGCAGGTGCGGATCGCCTCGGGGCTCGCGCCGGCCAAGCCGAAGTGCGCTGCCACCGTGGCGGCGGTCTCGATGAAATACTCGGAGGTCGAGAACACGCCGGCGATCTGCGAGAACGCGCCGAGCGCATCGACGATGCGCGCCACGTCGGCGGTATCGACCACCAGCGGCTCGATCAGCAGTTCGCGCAGGAACGGATAGAGCTGGGGGCGGGCGGTCACGAACACCACCTGGTAGCCGCGCAGCAGCGCCTGGCGCAGGCACAGCCGGCCGGTGCCGGTGGTATTGCTTTCGATGAATACGAAGGTCTTCACGGTCAGGGCGTCAGGTGGTCGGTTGCTCGATGGTTCGGGTTCGCCGGGCGGCTCAGGCCGCGGGGGCCGGGGCCGCCGCGGGCGCGGCAGGCACGGCGGGCGCGGTGGGCGTGGCGCGGATCTGCGCCAGCGCGTCGCCGGCCGGCTTGTCGCGGCCGGTGGCCTCGGCGAAGCTGCGCCGTTCCCACTCGAAGCGGGCCCAGGCGCCGCCGGCCGTGGCCGGGCTGCCGGCACGCGACGGTTCGGTGGCCAGCACGGTGTCGGCCACGCCCTGCTCGCGCAGCCAGGCGTCGTCGTAGACCGAATCGATGTAGCGATGGCCTTCGTCCGGCGCGATGAACACCACGGTCTTGCCGTCCTGCCGTTGCGCGCGCACCCATTCCGCGACCATGAAGGCCGCGCCCGAGGTCGGCCCGCAGTACAGGCCGTGCTCGGCATGCAGGCGCCGCGTGCTGGCATAGACCTCGGCCGGCGACACCCAGTGCACCTCGTCGAAGCAGGCGTGGTCGACATTGCCGGGATGGATCGAGTTGCCCAGCCCGCGCAGCGCGCGCTTGCCCACCGGCAGGCCGAACAGCACGCTGCCGAAGGTGTCGACGCCGACCAGCCGGATCGAGGGATCGGTCTCGCGCAGCGCCTTGATGGTGCCGCAGGTGGAGGCGCCCGAGCCGACCGTGCCGACCACCACCAGGTCGCGGCCGAAGGCGGCGATCAGCTGCCGCGCGAAGGCGCGATAGGCCTGCTGGTTGTCGGGGTTGTCGTACTGGCGCGGCCAGAAGCCGCCGGGGTTGTCGCGCAACTGCTCCTGCAGCGCCTCGAGCCGCAGCACCTGCACGTTCGAGCCGGAAGCGTCGGCGCCGACGATCTGCACGCGCCCGCCGAGCTGCGCGAGGCGTGCCTGCAAGCGCGCGTCGATCGCCGCGTCGCTGACGATGTGGAACGGGATGCGCTTCTCCGCGCAGACGATGCCGATCCCCATCGCGAAGGTGCCGCTGGAGGTTTCAAGCACCGGCATGCCGGGATCGAGCTGGCCGGTGGCCAGCGCCTTCTCGATGATGTACTTGGCCGGCACCAGCTTCATGAGCCGGAACGCGGCGGCCACCAGGCCGGGCCGCAGCGCGATCAGGTCCGGGTGGTCGAGCGAGGCGGAAACGCTGTCGTAGAGCCGGGCGTCGAGGCCGCCGGCATGGTCGAGGATCTGGGTCATGGTGTCGTTCATGCGATCGATTGTTCGAGCATCCACAGATAGGCATCCGAATCGGTGCCGCTGCCGCGCACCGCCTTTGGCCAGCGCGCGGCGCGCCATTCGTCGGCCAGCGCGGCGCGCGCGAGCGCGTCGGCGCTGCGATGGCGCCGGTAGCACCACTCCACGCCGCTGGCGATCGCGGTCTTCAGCTCGTCGGCGAACTTGCTGGGCTCGAGCACGTGGCGCGGCAGCTCCTGGTGCGCGCCGGGCGTGCCGCCGGCGGCCGCCGGCGCGATCTCCAGCAGCTCCAGCCGGCCGGTGCGGTTCTTGCGGATCGAGAGCCGGAACGCGGCGCCCGCGCCCGAGGTGATGGCCACGTGGTAGATCCCTTCCGGCACGTGGCCGGTGCCGCCCACCTTGGCGCCCGGCAGCCGGTAGTAGGACACCGTGCCGTCCTCGATCAGCACGAATTCCAGGCCCCGATAGCGCAGCATCGAGGCGTGGAAGAAGTCGGTGATCAGCCAGCGCCGGGCATCGACGCGATGCACCCAGTAGTAGATCAGCGGATGGGCGGCGACCATCTCGCCGAAGGCGCTGCCGAGATGCTGCAGCTCGGCGGGCGCGAGCGCCTCGAACGGCGTCTCGCGGTACAGCAGACGACGCAGCTTCATGCTTCCTCCCCGGTGTCGACGCAGCGCGCGACGATGAAGATGCCGAACGCGCAGGCGGCGATCAGCGAGGACGACGCCATCACCTGATGGATCGCCAGCGATTTCGCGAGATAGCTGTACAGGAAGTACATCACCGCGATGGTGACCGACATGCAGAGCCCGATCAGCGACAGGAACGAGGCGCGGATCCGGCTCGGCAGCCGTTTGTTGAAGTACTCGTTGGCCACCACGGTGACGATCGGGTTGATGATCATCACCAGGAAGAAGCCGGCGAAATCGACCGCCACCACGTTGAACCACATCGAGGCCAGCACCGCGGTGGTGAGCAGCGTGCTGGCGATCACCACCGGGTAGAAACGCAGGAAGGACATGGTCCGCTGCATCACCAGGTAGACCACGCCGATCAGCATCTGCGCGGCGAAGAAGAACCAGGTGATGGTCTCGATGCTGAAGCCGTTGCCCTTGAACAGCGCCTGGCTGAAGGTGAAGAACGGCGAGGTGCAGGCCGCGAAGGCGGTGAAGCCGAGGATCGGCAGCGCCACGCCGCGCCAGTGCCCGCGCAGGAACGCGAACAGCTCGCGCATCACCTCGCCGCGCATCACCTCCTTGCCCGGCGGCTCGTGCTCCGCCGCCTGGCCCTCGGCGGCCAGCCGCGGCGGCTCGGCGGCGAAGCTCCAGGCCGCCAGCGCCAGCGCGTAGACCACGAAGTAGGCGGCATACACGGCGTTCCACGACAGCTCCTGCAGCAGCCCGCCGGCCAGCACCGCCAGCGCCCCCGAGATCAGGCCCAGCGCGTTGGCGCGCAACTGGATGCCGTTGAAGTCGGCCACCCGCCGGTCGGCCACCAGGCTGTCGTAGAGCAAGGCCGTGTCCGAGCCGTAGACCAGCGCGAGCGCGGTGCCGAGCAGCGCATAGAGGCACAGGAAGGCCACGAAGCCGTCGCTGACCATCACCCCGAGCGCATACAGGCAGTAGGCGGCCAGCCCCAGCAGCACCGAACGCTTGCGGCCGAAGGCATCGCCGAACATGCCGGCCGGCACCTCGAACAGGATGTTGGCGACGAAGAACACGCCCTGCAGGATGCCGATCTGGTAGGCGTCGAAGCCCTTGTGCAACAGGAAGATCACGAAGATCGCGCGATCCACGATGGCCAGCGTCAGCACCCGGTAGGCGAGGTAGATCCGCGCGTTGCGGGTGCTGAGCCGCCCGGCCCGATCGACCGGGCTCGGCAGTTCGGCGACGGTGTCAGGCACGCGCATGGCACCCTCCCCGGCTGGCCGGCGCGGCGGCGACGGCAAGCCGCCGCGTGCGCGAGGCGCCCGGCGCGCGGCCGGGCAGGCGTTCAGCAGATCGTGTCATAGACCCTCACGCTTCCGTGGGCCGACAGCGCGTCGACCGCCCGCGCCAGGTTCGCCGCATGGTCGGCGCGCCCCGCCTCGTAGAGGATTCCGATGCAGGTGCCGCTATGCGCCGTCACCAGCCCGAGCCCGCCGGTCGCGGCGCTGACGTCCTGCACCGCCACCAGGTGCCGCTTCGGGTTGACCTTCTGGTTGATCTGGGCGCTGCGCGTCGAGACCCGCCCGATCTCCGCCAGGTCGCGCGCCGCGAAGGCCGCCACGATCCGCTCCAGCAGCTCGTTGAACTCGGCGCGATGCTCGCGGTTGTGGCGGTTGGCTTCGCCGCCGCGATGGTATTCGAGCGTGTCCAGCGTGCCGCCCTCGTCGAGCGAGACGATCTGCAGGTTCGGCAGCCGGCCCAGCCGCGCGCGCAACATGCCCTTGCGCTGCAGGTAGACCACCGATTCCGCGAACATCACGCCGTCGGTCGGCTCGATGCCGCTCATGTCGCGGCACAGCTGTTCCAGCGGCAGCTCGCGGCCCAGGTAGACCTCGATCGCGCGCGCGGTGGCCAGCAGGTCGGCCGAGGAACTGCTCAGGCCCTTGCCGACCGGGATATCGCAGTCGATATGGAAGGTGCCGCCGACCGTTCTGCCGTGACGCGCGAGGATCACCCGCGCGAGCGCGGCCGCCTTGGTCTTGCCGCTGGGCTGCGTGACGATCTCGCTGCTGCCGTGATCGGGCACGAAGGTGCTGACCGAATACTTGCGGATCGGCAGGGTGACGAGGAAGTCGCTCTCGTCCTCGAGCAGCACGCCCTGCAGCAGTTCGCCGAACGAGCAGTACGAGATGCCCGCCGCCGCGCGCGGGGCCGGATGGAAGGAACGCATGGGCTCGGACATGAGCATGGTCGTCCCGTCAGCGGCCGGACTGGTGCGCGGCCAGCATCGAGCGCAGCCGCGCGAGCAGCTCGTCGAGTGCCTGGTCGCCGCACGAGCCCAGCGAGTTCTTGCGCGCCACCATGTCCTCCACCGTGATGCGCGCCACGTCCTCGCCGAACAGCGCGCTGGCCTGCGCGAAGCGCTCGTGCGGCAGCTCGGCCACGTCCACGCCGAGTGTGTCGGCGGTCTTCACCAGCTCGCCCACCACGCGATGCGCCTCGCGGAACGGCAGGCCCTTGCGCACCAGGTAGTTGGCGTACTCGGTGGCGATGATGTGGCCGCCCAGCGTGGCCGCGCGCATCTTCTCGGGCACCGGCGCCATGGTGCGCACCAGCTCGGTGAGGATCGCCAGCGAGCTCATGCAGTTGTCGAGCGCGGCGAACCAGGCGGTCTTGTCCTCCTGCAGGTCCTTGTTGTAGCCCAGCGGCAGCGCCTTGAGCAGGGCCATCAGGCTCATCGCGTTGCCGATCACCGAGGCCGACTTGCCGCGCACCAGCTCGGGCACGTCGGGGTTCTTCTTCTGCGGCATGATCGAGCTGCCGGTGCAGTAGCCGTCGGCCAGCGCGATGAAGCCGAACTCCTGGCTGGTGAAGGAGATCAGTTCCTCCGACAGGCGCGAGAGGTGGATCATCAGGTTGGCCGCGTGCGCGCCGAACTCGACCAGGTAGTCGCGGTCGGACACCGAATCGATGCTGTGCAGGGTCGGCTCGCGAAAGCCCAGCAGCGAGGCCGACAGGCGGCGGTCGATCGGCAGGCTGGTGCCGGTCGAGGCGCAGGCGCCGAGCGGGCACTGGTCGGCGCGCTCGAGCGCGTCGACGAAGCGGCTGCGGTCGCGCTCCAGCATCACCACGTAGGTGGCCAGCCAGTGCGTGTAGTAGGTGAACTCGGCGCGCTGCAGGTGCGTGTAGGACGGCATCACCAGGCCCGCATGCTGCTCGCCGTGCTCGAGCAGGGTGCGTTGCAGCGTGTCGATCGCGTCCACCAGCTCGCGCGTCGAGCGCATGAAGTAGATGCGCTGCGCGGTGGCCTGCTGGTCGTTGCGGCTGCGCGCGGTATGGGTCTTCTTGCCGAGCTCGCCGACCTTCTCCACCAGCAGCGTCTCGAGATTCATGTGGATGTCCTCGAGCGCCGGGCGCAGCGTGATCTCGCCGGCCTGCCAGCCGGCGCGGATCTCGCCGAGCGCCGCGGCCAGCGCCGCGTGCTCGTGGTCCTGCAGCAGCCCCACCGCGTGCTGCATGTCGACGTGGGCGGCGGTGCCGTCGATGTCGGCCTCGAACAGGCGGGCCTCCAGCGGCAGGCTGGTGTTGAAGGCCACCAGGCTGTCGGTCATCTGCTGGCTGAAGCGGCCGGCCCAGGGATTCGCCAGGGGCGTGCTCATGCCTGGCCTCCCGCTTTCGCGCCGCGCGCGGCCTCGATGCCGATGCGCAGGCCCAGCGTGTTGAGGAAGCCGGTGGCGTCCTCGCCGCTAATCGACTGGCCCGCGTGCAGGGTGACCAGGTCGCGCGAGTACAGCGATTGCGGCGACTCCACCGCGGCGGCCGTGGCCGAGCCCTTGTAGAGCTGCACCGTCACTTCGCCGCTCACGTACTTCTGGGTCTCGTCGATCAGGGCCTGCAAGCACAGGCGCTCATCGCTGAACCACAGGCCGCGGTAGACGATGTCGCCGTATTCATCGGACACCAGGTTGCGCAGGCGCTCGACGTCGCGACCCAGGGTAATCTTCTCGAGCTTGCGGTGCGCCGCGTGCAGGATGGTGAGCGCCGGGTTCTCGAACACGCCGCGCACCTTCAGGCCGTTGATGCGGTTCTCGATGATGTCCTGGAAGCCCACGCCGTTGCGCGCGCCGGCCGCGTTCAGGCGCGCCACCAGCTCGACCGGGCCCAGCGCCTCGCCGTCCACGCTGACCGGCACGCCCTGCTCGAAGCCCACGCGCAGCGTCTCGATCGCGTCCGGCGCGAGCGTCGGCGGCGTGATCCAGTTGGCGTCGTGCCAGTCGAAGGCATTGCCCACGCTCTCCAGGTAGTCGCCCTCGGTGGTGATGTGCACCAGGTTCTCGTCGTGGCTGAGCAGGTTGTCCGGGCGGCTCTCGACCGGGATGCCGTGCTTCTGGCAATAGGCGAACAGGTCCTCGCGCGAGGCGATGTCCCACATCCGCCACGGCGCCACGGTCGGCAGGTTCGGCGCGAGGATGCGCGAGGCCATCTCGAAGCGCACCTGGTCGTTGCCCTTCTGGGTGCAGCCGTGCGAGAGCGTGTCGACGTCGTGCGCCAGCGCGTAGTCGGTGAGGCCCTTGACGATCGCCGGGCGCGCCAGCGGCGTGCCGAGCAGGTAGTCGCGCTCGTAGGCGGCATTGGCCTTCAGCGCGGGGAACACGTAGTCGCGGATGAAGGTCTCGCGCAGGTCGGCGATCACCAGTTCGTCGGCACCGGCGATCGCGGCGCGCTTCTTCATGCGCTCCCAGTCCTCCTTCTGGCCGAGGTTGGCGCAGTAGGCGGTGACGCGGCAGTCGAACTGCTGCTTGAGGAAGTGCAGCGCGGTGGAAGTGTCGAGGCCGCCCGAGTAGGCGAGCAGGATGTGCTTGGGTTTCATGTCTGGTCTTCCGTGAGGGTGGATCGCCGCCGGGTCAGCCGACGAGATAGTTGTCGCGCTTGCCGCGCACCTGGTTGACGTTGTCGACGAGTTCCGAGAACTCGATGCCGATGCTGTATTTCTTGCCGTCGATCTGCATCAGGCAGCCGCCTTCGCCGCGAAAGCTGAAGGTGCGCAGCAGGTCGATCAGCTCGCGCGCCACGTAGGTCGCGTCCGGGTCGATCTCCATGGCCGCGGTGGTCTCGGTGATCTTCTTGCGCGTGCCGCCGTGGCGCTGGCGGAACAGCCGGTAGGTGCCGGTCTCGATGCTCGGCCAGGTGGTGCGGAACAGCTCGATCGAGGCGTCCATGTGCTTGTCGTAGATGATGTCGCCGGTATCGGTGCCTTCCACGCGCACGCGCATCTGGCTGATGATCGGCCCGGCATCCACGGCGGTCTCGATGCGGTGGATGCTCACCCCAGCGGGGGTGCCGTCGAGCACCGCCCAGGCGTAGTAGTAGAAGCCCTTGTTGTAGGGCAGGTAGCCCGGATGCAGGTTGATCGAGTCCTTGGCGGCCAGCGCCAGGAAGCGGTCGTCGAGGATGTAGTCGAAATAGATCGAGACGATGAAGTCGGGCGCGAGCGGCACGATCAGCTCGTCGAAACGCGCGCGCGCGTCGAGCACGTTGATGGCCGGAATCGCGTGCCGCTCGCACAGCGCGAGGATCTCGTCGAGCTGCACCGCATTCGCCTCGGGATGGACGATCACGGCCACCACCTCGACGCTCGGCCGCTGCGCCAGGTAGCGCAGCGATTCGAGCCCGGCGATGTTGTCGATGCAGAGCAGCACCTTGTCGCGAATTGGAGTATTCATTCAGGAATCCTGTTCAGGCCGCGCGCGGGACGGCGCGCGCTCGTTGTCCGGTCGCTCAGTCGGCCTCGCCGCGGTGCTTGAGCACGTAGCAGATGCCGAAGCCGGTCGGGTCGGCCTTGGCGCTGGTCACCTCGTCGCGCACGACGTCGTAGCCGGCCTCGTCGAAGATCTGGTCCCACTCGCGCTTGGGCAGCAGCAGCTGGTTGGTGAACGGATGCAGCAGGAAGTACGGGTTGTAGTAGCCGCGCCCCATCGGCGCCTGCATGGCGGCCGCGTTGTCGATGTCGTAGTCGACCTCCATCACCATCAGGTAGCTGCCGGCGAACTTGCGGCCGAGCTTGCGCAGGTACTCGATGAAGGCCGGGCGGCCGATCTGCGAGATGATTTCCTGCAGCACGAAGCCGAACAGGATGAAGTCGGGCGCCTCGTCGATCTCGTAGTCGAGCGCGTCGACATTGACCAGGCGGATCTGGTCCTGCATGCCCATCGACTCGACCTGGCGCAGGCCGGCCTCGTAGGCGCCGGTGTCCGGCTCGATGCCGACCGCCTTGATCGCGCCGAGCTCCTTGACCAGGGTGCAGAGGTATTGCGCGTTGCCGCAGCCGAAGTCGACGATCTGCTTCGCGTCGGGCTTGACCGACTCGATGAAGGCCTTGGTGATCGGAATCGTGTCGTACTGCGAGATCTGGCAACTGCCGACGCCGACCAGCCGGCCGTTGCGCTTGTAGCCGTCGATGCCCTCGGTCAGCATCGCGCCGACGTTCGAGAAGATGCTGTCGTAGCCGCCGATCAGGATGTTGAACCAGCCCTCGTAGTGCTTGATGCGCGAGCCGTAGTCGGACAGGCGGAAGCTCGCCTGCGGATCGCGCCCCTCGCCCTCCTTCACCAGCAGCCCCTCGACGGCGAGGTATTCGAAGACGGTGCGCAGCAGGTACGCGTCCATCTTGCGGCCCTCGGCGATCTGCGCGAGCGACTTGCCCGCCAGCAGGTCGTCGAACACGCCGAGCTGCAGCATCTGGAAGATCACCTTGGCGCCGACGAAACCCTTCACGTAGTCGAGCGTCTTGAACTGTTCCGGCTGGAACCAGGTCGAGTCGAGGATGGCCTCGACGGTCGGTTCGGCGTCGCGCACGTCGGCGCGTTCGAGCGTTGCTTCAGTCATGGAATTCACCTTGGATGGAAACGGATTCGGAAAAGCCGGCGGCTTCGGGGAAGCTGCCGAGCGCGGCCAGCAGACGATCGTTCTCGTGAGCGAGGCCGATGCTGATGCGCAGGTGGCCGGCCAGGCCGAACTGCGCGGCATCCTTCACCTGCACGCCCTGCCCGGCCAGCCAGGCCAGCGTGCGCGCACCGGCCGGGTTGGCGACCAGCACGAAGTTCGCCTCGGAGGGCACCACGCGGTAGCCGAGCGCGCGCAGCGCCTCGCTCACGCGAGCGCGCTCGGCCAGGATCGACGCCACGTGCGCGTCGCGGGCCTGGTCGTGGTCGAGCACGGCCTCCAGCGCGTTCAGCTCGAGCGTGCCGACATTGCTGAACCACTGGCGGCGCTTCATCGACGCGATCGCCTCGGCCGGCCCGAACAGCACGCCCAGCCGCAGCCCGGCCAGCCCGTAGGACTTCGAGAACGAGCGGAACACGTACTCGTGCTCGCCGAAGGCGGGCCGCTGGCGCCGCCGCGTCGAGTAGTCGACGTAGGTCTCGTCGATCAGCAGCTTGCCGGCCCGCGCGCGCAGCGCTGCCAGTTCGTCCTCGCCCAGCAGCAGGCTGGTCGGGTTCGAGGGGCTGGCAAGCGTGACGAAGTCCTCGCGCGTGAGCCGGGCCAGGTCGGCCGGGTCCAGTTGCAGCGACTCGGTCAGCCCCAGCTCGAAGTGCGGCAGGCCATACACGCCGATCCGCCCGCGATAGCCGTCGAAACCGGGCCAGGCGCTGACCTGGCGCATGCCCGGAAACGCCTCGCAGAGCCGGTCGAAACACTCGTCGATGCCGCGCACCAGCATCAGGTTCGCTTCCGGGCAGTCGAAGTGCTCGGCGAGCCGGCGCGTCACGCGCGGTTCGTCCTCGAACGGATAGCGGTTGACGCGTGAGGCGGCGGCGGTGATGGCCGCCACCACCGCCGCCTCGACCGGCGCCGGGTTCTCGTTGAACGCGAGGCAGACGGCCTCGACGGCTGTCGCCGTGCGCACGCCTGCTGCCCGCTCCTTCACTGCTCCATCGCTCACGGTGTGATCCTTGCCGGGTGGGTTGGGAATCGCTGCCTGGCTGCCTGGCACGTCGGGCTCAGCGCGGCGGCGGGTTGAGGCCGGCGCGCTCGTTGCGCATGCCCTTCCAGCGCCAGCCCTCGATCGCGCGCTTGATGTACTCGCCGAAGAACTCCGGCACCAGGCTGAACAGTTGCGGATAGGTGATGAAGAACGAGCTGATCGAGATCGACACGTCCATCGAGATCACGCAGTGGCACCAGTTGCGCGGAATGTGCAGCGACTCGCCCGGCTCGATGATCACGCGATAGGGCGTGGCCTCGCGCAGCTTCGGGAAGCGCTTGAAATCGGGGTTCTCGATGTCGACCGGGCTGAAGGTCTCGCGCTCGAACTCGCCGATGTAGAGATGCGACTTGGCCTGCTCCGGTGGGAACAGCCAGACCATCTTGCGGCCGACGATCTGGGTCAGGAAGTTCGGCATCGGATCGGTGTGGGTCGGCGTGTGCGTGCCGGCCGGGCCGATCCACAGGTACGAGTCCATGTGCGCGCCGGGGATGTGCTCGATATGCCCCTTGATGTACGGGTGCTGGACCAGGTCGGCGCGCAGGTTCGGGAAGGTCTTGCGGAACGGGTGCGAGGCCATGTAGTACATGTGGTCCGGCTTCTCGCGCAGGATCGCGATCAGTTCCCTGAGCTTCATCTCCTGGAAGCGCAGGTACTTCACGTAGCCCTGCGGGCTGTTGTTGCCCGGCCCGCGCTCGTGCGGCTGGAAGCTCTCGACGCCGATCGTCTCCTCGCCGAAGTTCTTCTCGAAGTAGTCGAGCGACCACTTCTGCATGGCGGGCCAGCCGCCCAGCGCGCCCGCGATCTTCACCGGGCGGTCCTTGTTCAGGTAGTGCTTGCGGAAGTCCGAGACCTTGGGCTGGTGCAAGGTGTCGACGGACAGGATTTCATCGAACGGCATGGTCAATTTCCGATCCCGAATGTTGGTTGAGGTGTTCGCGGACGCTGGCGGGCACCATGTCCGTCCAAAGTTGCTCGATCCGCTGCAGGCAGGCCTGCTTGCTGGCGGGTTCGCCGACCGTCTCCCAGCCGGCAGGCAGGTTGCGTCCGTCGAGCCATACCGAGTACTGCCCCTCGCTGTTTCGCACTACAAAATACAAATCGTCATCCATGGCTGTTCCCCTGGAAAGGCAATGTGAAGCGCCGAACTTCGCCGCGATCGCGGCCGGGCCGCGTCGCGCGAATGCAGAAGCCGCCTGCCCCGTCAGGGGATATCGAAATGCGCCGCCACCTGGTCAATTCGGATTGGTCAACAAAATCACCCGAAAAACATAATGTCGATTCATTCCCGGCTCCAATGAGCGCAAAGACTGAGGCATCCTCCTTACGAGTGTCAAGACTTATTCAAATAACGAGTCATTTTGAGTTAAATCAGAAAACGATCCGATATCAATTGAAAAAGTTTTGAATCGTAAATAAATGAATCGAACCTGCCGATTCTGACGGCGGAAAAACTTACATCACGCCGACACTGGCTGGCATTCCACAAACGTGATATCACGCGCGCGGTCGCGCCGACGCGAAGCTTACATGTCAGGTTGTTTCCGTCGCCCCATATCGTCTTACCGGCGTGGATTCAGCCAGATCGCTCGAGCCGAGCCTTACAGGCCGGGCCATGATTTGAAAGGCATTTTTCATATTGGCATTCTTTGTGTTACCGAGCCTTGACGCGATCAAGACGATCGTTTTCTTATCGCCGTCGCTCATTCCGGGAAATTTCGATATCGTCACTTAATGCCGGCAGCGCGCGAAATTATTACCTGGCATTGCCGTTTCATTTATTGACCACCGCATCCGACCGTCACCCGGAATCCCAATTGATTTCTTTTTTTATTCATTCCGAATCGGATCGGCGAAGTCAAAACGCTATGATTGAACGCGACGATTATTCATTTTTTTATTTATTACGAAGCGGATCACGAATTAGGCGATTGATGCGGGATGTTTCGCGAATCGCCTCATGCGCACCATCCGCATTTCCACAAACGCAACCCGGAACGACAATGTTGCACGAACAGGAACGACCGAAGGAAGCGCCGACGACGCCGTCGCCAAACCACGCCGAAAGCGCCGGCGATATGCCCGGCGCGGCTTCTCATTGGACCGCCCGCGCGCCCGAGGTTGAGACGCGAGACGCGATCGCCGTGCTGGCCGACGGCATCGGCGAGCTGGAAAGCACGGCACCGCTGGAAGAAATGCAACGATCGCGCCTGATGGCCAGCTTGCTGGATCCAGGCGGCGAAGGACGTCCATCGTCGCTGACGCTGGCGTTCGCCTCGCGTGCGCGGCTCGATGTCTGCCTGGCGTCGCTGCAGCGCGCGATCGACGGCAATGCTGCCTTGCGCGGCGGCGTGGCCTGGGCGCTGCCTTCGCGGCCGATGCGCTTCACGCTGCGCGAGGCGACGCTGCGGGTTCATACCGCCCGGCTGGCGGCCGGCATCGACGGCGAGGCGCAGTTGACAGCACTGGCCGCCCCGCCCGGCATGCAGATCGATCCGCAACGGCCGCCGCTATTGCATGCCGTGATTGCGCGCCTGCCCGGTGCGCGGCCATGGCGGTTGCAGTTGCTGGCCTCGCCGCTCGCTATCGAACTCGATGCGCTCGCAACCTTCCTGCGCGAGGCCGTCGCCGACGATCCCGGCTCCGGGCTGGCCGTGTTTCAACGAATCGAGCCCCTCCCCGCCGCATTGCGCCCCGCCCCGTGGCATGAGATCGAGGCCCACGCACCCGCAAGCAGCGAAGCGGGCGATGCCGATGTCGGCACGGATACGGCGCTGCGCGCCCAGCTCGCCGCGCTGGCCACCGAGGCGACCGGCCTGGCCTCGACCGGCCTGCATGCCGACCTGCTCGGCAGCGAAGCGCCCGAGGAGCGCGCGTTGCAGGCCCTGCGGATCGCCATGCAGGTTCGCGATCGGCTGGACGTCTCGATCCCGCTCGGCGCGCTGCTCGCCGCGCCGACGCCGGCAGGCCTGGCCACGTATCTCTGCGGCGTCGTGCAAGCACGGGCCCGTGTTACCGGCCAGGACGAGCCCGCGCCGATTCCGATCCAGACGGGGCGACACGCGCAGCCGCCCGTGTTCTGCCTGCCGGGCGCCGGTGCCAGCGCGGCCAGCTTCGTGGCACTCGCCACCGCGCTCGGCCCCGGCGTGCCGATCCATGGCTTGCAGGCACGCGGCCTCGACCCACGACAGGCGCCCGAAACCAGCGTCGAGGATGCCGCGCGCCGCCATCTGCAATCGATCCTGGCGCTATGCCCGCAGGGCCCGGTGAGGATCGTCGCGCACTCGTTCGGCGGCTGGATCGCGCTCGAGACGGCGCGACAGCTCGAACGGCTTGGGCGCCGCTGCGCGCCGCTGGTGCTGCTCGATTCGCCGCCGCCGCCGATCCTGCCGCTCGCACCTGAACCGAGCCCTGCCGATATCGTTCGCACCCTGGTGCGCCTGCTGGAGCAATCCTCGGGGCTGTCGTTCCAGCTCGACGACGCAACGATCGAAGCCGCCGCCGCGAGCGATTTCGAAGCGCGGCTCGCCTTCGTCGGCAAGCTGATGCGCGACGCCGCCCTGTTGCCGCCCGCCGCGGGTGCCCATCGGGACGCCGCCATCGCGCCGATGCTGCAGACCTTCGAGGCACAACTGCGCACCTGCCATGTCGCGCACGGGCGCCTCGACGGCGAAGCCATCGTGATCGTCGCGCACGACGGCGGCGAAGGCAGCCCGATGCCGGGCGCGTTCGGCTGGAGCGCGCTGGTCGAGCATGTGGAGTTCGCCGTGATGCGCGGCAATCACATGAGCCTGCTCCAGGAGCCGGCCGTGCGCGAGATCGCGCTGACGATGCGCGAACGCTGGCGCATCGTCTGAGGCGGCCAGGCCGCCCGCTCTTCCACCTTGCTCGTTGCGCCTGCGCCGTGGTCCGCTTTCCCGGCGTCTTCCCCGGCGTCTTCCCCGCCGTCTTCCCCGCCTCGACCTCGGCTCGCAAAAAAACCTTCCCCGCGCTGTAACCGCCAGCCCTCATGCGTCGAACTCACTGTCGTACCCGCTGCGGGTATCACTCACCTACCCATCAGGAGCATCACCATGTCGGCAAAGCAATCGATCCATTCCGCCCTCGTCCTCGGTGCCGTCGCGAGCCTGCTCGCCTCGGTCGCCCATGCCGCCCCGCTCACCAAGGCCGAGGAAGGCGCGGCCATCGCGGCCCACAAGGAGAAGTGCTACGGCGTGGCGCTCAAAGGCCAGAACGATTGCGCGGCAGGTCCCGGCACGACGTGCCAGGGCACCTCGACGGTCGACTTCCAGGGCAACTCGTGGAAGTTCGTGCAGGGCGGCACCTGCACCAGCATCGTCACGCCGGGCGGCGGCCACGGCTCGACCACGCCGATCAAGTCCTGATCGCCGCTGTTTCCACCGATGGCGGCCCTTCGCGAAAAATTCGCTGCTCGCCGTAACCCGCCGCCGTCCTCCATCGAACTCACTGTCGTACCCACACCAGGTACCACTCATCCACCCATCAGGAGAATCACCATGTCGGCAAAGAAATCGGTCAATTCCGCTCTCATCCTCGGTGCCGTCGCGAGCCTGCTCGCCTCGGTCGCGCACGCCGCTCCGCTCACCAAGGCCGAGGAAGGCGCGGCCATCGCGGCCCACAAGGAAAAGTGCTACGGCGTGGCGCTCAAAGGCCAGAACGATTGCGCGGCAGGTCCCGGCACCACGTGCCAGGGCACCTCGACGGTCGATTTCCAGGGCAACTCGTGGAAGTTCGTGCAGGGCGGCACCTGCACCAGCATCGTGACGCCGGGCGGCGGCCACGGTTCGACCACGCCGATCAAGTCCTGATCGCCGCCGGCGGCCCAGGAGACGAGCATGATGGAGTTCCTCAGCCCGGCAGGCCACGAGCCCAGCCGTCTCCAGCCGGCCGCCGCGCAGGCGGGCCTGCTGGCCGGCACCAGTCTCAAGAGCCAGCACATCGCCGAGATCCTCGACGAAACCCTGCACGACGCATTCTTCGAAGTCCATGCCGAGAACTACATGGGCGCGGGCGGCCCGCCCCATCGCTGGCTGGCTGCCGTGCGCGAGCGCCATGCGCTGTCGGTGCATGGCGTGTGCATGTCGATCGGCGGCCCGGCCCCGCTCGATGCCACGCATCTCGCGCGCTTCGGCGAGGTGGTGCGGCGCTACCAGCCCGCGCTGGTTTCCGAGCACCTGGCCTGGTCCTCGCATGGCGGCGCGTTCTTCAACGACCTGCTGCCGCTGCCCTACACGAAGGCCACGCTCGAGCGCGTCTGCGATCACCTCGACCAGGTGCAGAACGCGATCGGCCGCGCCATCCTGCTCGAGAATCCCTCGACCTACGTGGCCTTCGCGCAATCGAGCTTCAGCGAGACCGAATTCATCCGCGAAGTGGCGCGACGCAGCGGCTGCGGCCTGCTGCTCGACCTCAACAACGTGTTCGTGTCCGCGACCAATCACGGCGGCTCGGCCGAGGCCTATCTGGCCGAGTTCCCGATCGAGCGGGTCGGCGAGATCCACCTGGCCGGCCATACCGAGCAGCGCGACGACGAAGGCGAGACGCTGCTGATCGACAGCCACGATCGCCCGATCGCCGATGCGCTCTGGCAGCTCTATGCCGACCTGATCGCGCACACCGGCCCGATCCCGACGCTGATCGAATGGGACAGCGCGCTGCCCGACTGGCCGACGCTGCGTGCGCAGGCGCTCGAGGCGCGGCGCATCCAGCTCGCGCTCGCGCCGCGTTCCGAACCGGCCCGCGCCCACCACGAGGCCGCCGATCATGCGCACTGAGATCGATATGGATAACTACGCTTCGGCATTCGCGCCGGGCCTGATCGACCCTAGCGTCAACGCGCCGGCCGAGCTGGTCGCGCATCGAGGCAAGCGGGTCGCGAAGCGCTACGACGTCTATCGCAACAACGTCACGGTCAGCCTGATCGATGCGCTCGCCGCGATCTACCCGGCCGTGCAGCGCATCACCGGCACCGAATTCTTCCGTGCCATGGCGCGCTTCCATCTGCGCGAGACGCCGCCCGTCTCGCCCCTGCTGTTCGAATACGGCCGCGATTTCCCGGCCTTCATCGAGCGCTACGAGCATGCGCGCGCGATGCCCTGGCTCGCCGACACGGCACGCATCGAGCGCGCCTGGCTCGACGCCTATCACGCGGCCGATGCCGAACCGCTGTCGGCGCAGGACTTCGCCGCCTTCGCACCGCAGCGGCTGGCCGAGCTGCGCTTCACGCCGCATCCGGCCACGCGCATGGTGCGCTCGCCCTATTCGGCGCTGGCGATCTTCGCGATGAACCGGGGCGACGCGCCGCTGCGCACGCTCGATGCCAGCGAGGCGGAAGACGCGCTCGTCACGCGTCCCGGCCTCGAGGTGATCGTCACGCGCCTGCCGGCCGGCGGCGCCGAATTCCTCGGCAGCCTGATCGACGGCGCCACGCTCGGCGAGGCGGTCGCGCTCGCCATGCAAACCCAACCCGCGTTCGAGCTGTCCGCCCATCTCGGCGGCATGCTCGACGCCGGCGTGTTCAGCGCCGCCCACCTCGGAGACTGATCATGATGTCCGACGCCCGAACCCTGAAGCGCTCGCCGCTGGCCTGCGCCGCCGTGCTGGTCGGCCGCGCGCGCCGCGCGGTGCAATGGCTGGCCCGCCCCTGGCTGGCCCAGCTGGTGCTGCGCCTGGCCCTGGCGGTGCCGTTCTGGAAATCGGGGATCCTGAAATGGAACGGTTTCCTGCAGCTCAACTACACGGCGATCGAGCTGTTCACCAGCGAATTCCAATTGCACCTGCCCGGCGGCCCCTATCCGTTCCCGGCGCCGGCCCTGTTCGCCTTCCTGTCCGGATGCGGCGAGGTGCTGTTCCCGGTGCTGCTGGTGCTCGGCCTCGGCACGCGCTTCGCGGCGATCGGCCTGCTGCTGATGACCTGCATCGTCGAGCTGACCGTGCCCGACGGCTGGCCGGTGCACCTGACCTGGGCCGCGATGGCGCTCGGCATCGCCGCCTGGGGACCGGGCCGGATCTCGATCGACCATCTGCTCGGCGATCGTTCGCCGCGCGACTGACACGGCGCGACGGCCGGCAGCCCGACGAGATGCTCCGATGAAAACCCGCGAACTGGTCGCGCGGCTCGCCGCCGATGCCGGGCCGGTCGAGCCCGACCGCGTGACGCGCCGGATCGGGCGCGCCCTGCTGGGCGGCCTGGCCGGCAGCATCGCGCTGCTGGTCGCGCTCTACGGCATCCGCAGCGACATGCCGCAAGTGCTGCTGAGCGCGGCCTTCTGGATCCGGCTGGCGTTCCCGCTGGCGATCATGGTGGCGGCGGTGCAGTTGACCGAGCGCCTCGGCCGGCCCGGCGCGCCCACGCGCCTGGCCTGGTTCGCCGCGGCACTGCCGCTGGCGGTCATGGCGCTGGCCGGCATCGGCCTGCTGCTGGCGACGCCGCCCGGCTACCGGCTGCAATTGATGCTGGCCGACTGCTGGCCGCTCGCGGTCGGGAACCTGGTGCTGCTGTCGCTGCCGCCGCTGGCTGCCGCGATGCATGCCTTGAAGGGGCTGGCGCCCACCCGCCTGGCGCTGGCCGGCGCGGGCGCCGGGCTGCTGGCCGGCGCGCAGGGCTTGCTGGTGGATTCGCTGTATGGGGCCGACGGCGCGCTGTCGCTCTGGGGGCTGGCCTATGCGCTGGCGATCGGCCTGACCAGCGCGCTCGGTGCCGCGCTGGCGCCCAGGTACCTGCGCTGGTGAGACGGATCGATGAGGAAGGTCGACGATGCCGCGTCGCGCGGGAGCGCGCGACGGGAGCGGGAATGGGAACGGGACAACGTGGAGATCGGGATCAGCCGCCGCCGACGCAGGCTTCCTCGGCCGAGATCGTCTCGCGCAGCGCGGCGGTATGCTCGATGAAGGCCGCGTACATCAGCAGCGAGCAATCGCTGTCGCGCAGCGCGACGCCCCGCTGCTCGGCCTCGCTGTCGAGCAGGCGCAGCAGGCCCTCGCGATCGCTGCACTGGTCCAGCATCGCCTTGAGCAGGATCTCCTGGGCATGGACCCGGCCGGACAGCACGTCGATCCGCATCTCGTCCCTGCTCATCCTGCCCGCGCCCGCCGCGGCTCCGGTTCGCTCGCGCCGCTGCGTGCCGTCTCGATACTGCCCGTTCATCTGGTCTTGCTCCCGTGATGCATGCCGCGCGCCCGGCGCGATGCCGCGGCCGCGCTAACCGGCCCCGCGCGCGAAGCCGTCCTGTCTGCCCTGTCCTGCCCGATTTGCGGCTCGCGCCGCGGTTCAGCTGACGAAGATCGCCAGCGCCACCGCGCAGGCCACCAGCAGGGCACTCGCCCCGAGCAGGTATTTCTCGAACGTCACGGCCCGGCTGCGGCGCGGTTCGCCCAATGGAGTTTCCATTGCCCTCTCGATATCGAAACGACGCCGCGAATCGAAATGCGCGGCGACTGAGCCAGATCGCGGCATCTGCCGCGAGTTGAAGGAATTCCGGTTTTTCAACATCGCGGAATGAATACGGGGATTATGCAATCCGCGCCTTTCATTCGCGATAGACGGCATTCTGTTATCGACAACAGTTCGATTTATCATTGTCCGATCACCGCATGAAAGATGAACCAGCAGTGCAACAATTGCAGCATCGAATTCAGGCCGGCACGCGCCAGGACTGGCGCCGCGGTGCGGCCCATGCGCCGTTTCCGGCACTGTGGCGGGAATGCGGACATATCCTAGCATCCGCCATTTCCCGACACTAGATTAATCGTTCGGCTCAAGTGATATCGGGGCATTTCGTTCTCGACGATGATCGCCATCGAGCCGCATTCAATCCAATTACATATCCAATAAGCCGAGTGTTGCGGCGCGTTTTACTGTCAGCGAAATGTGATTAACGGAAAATTTTTCGTTAAGCCGCTTGTAATAGCCATATACGGTGGGCACCGCCACGCACAATTGCCCGGCGATATCGTGGGCGGTGCAGCCGCTGCGCAGCAGCCTGAGGATGCCGGTCTCGCGCTCGGTCAGCGCGAGCGAGCGGGCCGCGTCGGAACGCTGTTGCCGTGCATGCCAGTCGAGCAGTTCGCTGGCGATCAGCCGATAGAGGATGCGCTTGCCGTGCAAGGCGGCCTCGCCCTCACCCGCTCTCGCGTCGAGGCCGACGTAGAGCACCCCGCCCAAGCCCGGCGTCGGCAGGTGGGCCGGCGCGATCAGCTTGGCGCGAAAGCCGTGCGCCGCATCGTGCTCGCCCAGCGCGCAGGGGCCGTCCGCGCGCGGCGCGATGGCGGCCGCGCCGGTGGGCGCCGAATTGCGCCGCGCATAGGCGATGCCGGGATCCGTCTCGAACCAGCCGCGCGCGCGATAGCTGTCCAGCCAGGCCGGAGCGGCATCGGTCAGCACCTCCTCGTCGCCCAGCCGCGGCGGCTCGCCTTCCGCCGGAACCAGCAGGAAGGCGAAACGTTCGGCGCCGAGCAGCCGGACCAGGCGCGAGACGATCTCGCGCAGGGCCTCGCGATGCGGCGCGCATTCGAGCTCGTCGAACAGCGCGAAGCAGTCGTATTCGGATGCTTCGTGCGACTGGGCTGGCGCCGCGATCGACAGCGCGCCGGCACGCACGCCGAACGCGCCGGCATGCGCCTGCGCGCACAGCACGCCATCGGAGGGAGTCGGCAGGCCGGGCCTGCCGTCGGTCTTGCCGGGTCTTGAGAAAACGCTCATACGAAGGCTCTCTAGGTGTGTGCCGGGGTTCGTGCGCCGATGGCGCCCTCGATCGAACCCGCCACGTCATGGATAGACGGTTTCCGCTCCAGCCTGCCCTTGTCGCTTGCAAAATCTGTGATCGCAGCTTGCTCGATCGCTTCAATGGACCAGGGGCATCCTCTCCGATCGGAAAGGACGCCGTGCCGCAACTTCGACTGCCTGATGCTGCCCTGCTCGCGCCGCCGGGCTGGTGGCCCGCGGCGCCTCTCGTGTCATGCCATCGTGCCGGCTCAGGTACGCAGGCTCGCCCCGCCGTCCAGCTCGTCGGCGGCGGCCCGGTCCTCGCTGCGGGTCAAGCGCAGCGACACCGTCATCGCCACCGTGCTGGCATAGACGTTCAGCGCGGTGCGGCCCATGTCGAAGAAGGCATCGACGCCGAGGATCAGCAGCACCGCCTCGGCCGGCAGGCCGATCGCGGCCAGCACGATGGTGATCGCCACGATCGCCCCCGAGGGCACGTTCGCCGCGCCGTCGATGGTGATGATGGTCAGCACCAGGATGGTCAGCGCGAGCGGCCAGCTCCAGGCCACGTGATAGGCATCGGCCAGGTAGCCGACCGCGAGCGCCGTATAGAGCACGGCGCCGTCGCGATTGAAGATGTAGGACAGCGGCAGGATGGTGGAGGCCACCGACTGCGGCACGCCCATCTCGGTCAGCTTCTTCAGGTGCACCGGGTAGGTGATTTCCGAGGAGCGCGTGGTGAAGGCGAGGATCAGCGGCTCGCTGACCTTGCGGATCACGGCTAGCGGCCGCTGGCCGGCGGCGATCACGATCGCGCTGAGCAGCAGGCCGAGGATCAGCATGCCGAGGTAGGAGATGCCGAGCAGCTTGACCAGCGGCATCAGGCCCGACACGCCGCGGCTGCTCATCAGGCCCGCGACGGCCGCGAAGATCGCCAGCGGCGAGAGCGCGACGATCCACTCGACCATCTTGAACAGGCCGGCGAGCAGCGAGGCGAACAGGTTGATGGCGGGACGCCCGGCCTCGCCGGTGGCGCCCAGCGCGGTGCCCAGCAGCACGCCGAACACCAGCACCGGAATCGCGTTGCCCGAGGACAGCGCGGCCACCAGGTTCTGCGGGATCAGGTCGGTGATGAACTTGACCCAGTCGATGCTCGAGGCGAGGTGCTCGGGCAGCGCGCCCGATTCGGTCAGCGGCGCGCCCAGGCCCGGGCGGAAGATCCAGTTGAGGCCGAGCCCGAGCGAGCTCGACACCAGGGTCATGACGATGAAGAACAGGATGGTGACGAGCGCGGTGCGCCCGAGATTGCGTCGCTGCTCGACCGCGCGGTAGCTCCCGACCGTCACGGACAACAGGATCAGCGGCATCACCACCATCTTGATGGCGTGGCCGAACATGGTCGACAGGAAGCCGACGTCGGCCGCGAAGCGCGGCGCCGTGACACCCGCGATCGCGCCGAGGATCAGCGCCACGATCATCAACAGGGGAAGCGAGGTCCTGCTATTCTTTTGACTCATTTTTGGCCCGGATTAATTTGATTCTTGCAGGGGTACCGTCGACGATGTGATGCCACATATGCGTGCGGGCCGCCTCGGGCTGCCCGTCGCGGATCGCGGCATAGATCGCCAGGTGCTCCACGGTGCCGCGCCGCACGGTCTCGATGTCCTGGCGTGGCAACTCGTTCAATGCAAGCGTCTGTGCTCTCAGTAATTTATAGAAGTTATGCAGCCGCTCGTTACGCGCGGCCAGGAACAGCTCCTGGTGAAACACCCAACCGATGCGCTGCTCGGCCATGATGTCGGTGTCGCCGCTCTCGATCAGCCGCTCCATGCGCTCCACCGATGCCGACATCGCCAGCGTCGGCCCGCGGGCTGCCGCCAGGTAGGCCGCCGTGCTCTCCAGCGCGAGGCGAACCTCGTAGATCTGCTGGAGATCGTCGCGCGTCGGATCGTTGACGAAGGTGCCCCGCTTGTCGAACACGGTGACGAGGTTCTCCGCGGCGAGCCGCTGCAACGCGCTCCTGACCGGCATCTGCCCGATTCCGAGCTTGCTTGCCAACCCGCGATGTGAAATTTTTTGCCCTGGTTCCAGCCTGCCGTCGAGAATTCGTGTTCGAATTTCGTCGTAGGCGTGGTCAGCATCGGAATTTGTTTTTTCTTCCATTCTGTGATCGCAGTGTTGTCATTGCTAAACTCGCAATCGGCCCGCGCTGAGGATACCTCTACCGCCAGCGTCGATCAACCGTCAGATGTGACGAATCGAATAACGACTACGAAGACATCTTTTTGCTCCCCGATTCTCAATGAATACTCACGCTCCGATATTTGAAATTCTTACGGTTAGCGCGGATCAGGTGTATCCGCTGCGCGCGCGACTGCTGCTCGACGGCGATGAAATCGCCTCCCGGCTGTCCGGCGATCTCGGAGCGGATACGCTGCATTTAGGAATCCGGCGCGGCGAGCAGTTGGTGGGCGTGGCCTCGGTATGTCGCGAGGATTGCCCCGACCTGCCGCGCGACGGCTGGCGCCTGAGGGGCATGGCGATCGACGAGGCGCTGCGCGGGTTCGGCTTCGGCCGCGTGCTGGTGCGGCTGTGCGCCGAGCATGCGCGCGGGCGCGGCGGCCGCACCCTGTGGTGCACCGCGCGAGAAACCGCGAAGGGGTTTTATGAAGGACTGGGGTTTACCAGCGATCCCCGGGTGCTGTCACTGCCGACCAAGCCCGATGTGCAGTTTTATCGGATGTGGATGGATATTTGAAAATCGCCGCTCAATCGGCGCGATTATCTAGAGTTGAAACTCCAGGGCGCGGTGTCTCGATGTCGTGAAAATACGTCGCGCCGAACCCGTAAGCGCGGCATGGCTTCCGGTTAATCGCGCCGACGATGCGCTGCGCGATTATGCGGGCCGCATCGTCGGCCGCATCACGCACCGGATCATTCACCGGTTTATTTATCCCGTCGCGCCGCCCGCTCGCGCGGGCCGCATTGCCGAGCCACCCTCGCCTCGCGCTTTCCGACCAGTCCGATTGTCCCGTCCCCCCGCCCGCTGCGACCATCGCCACTCGCTGCGCGCGGCCTGTCCGTGAGGCCCGTGCGGAACCGGAACCGCAACAGGACAATCTCGATGAGCGAAGCACAATTCCCGGCGCGCGCCGCCGCCCGAGCCACTCTCGATGCCGGGCCGGAACCGGGCGGCCAGGGCCTGCAACGTGGCCTGGGCTGGCGCGACGCCTTCTGGGTCACCAGCGGCGTGCCGGCCGGCGTGCTGTTTACGATCGGCGGGGTGTCGGCCACCATCAGCCACCCCGCCTGGGCGATCTGGATCGCCGCGATCACCATGGGCCTGATCCAGAGCGCCACCTATGCCGAGATCTCCGGCCTGTTCCCGCACAAGTCGGGCGGCGCCTCGGTCTATGGCGCGATGGGCTGGGTACGCTACAGCAAGCTGATCGCGCCGGTCTCGGTCTGGTGCAACTGGCTGGCCTGGTCGCCGATGCTCGCGCTCGGCTGCGGCCTGGCCGCCAGCTACGCGCTCACCGCCCTGTTCCCCGCCGACTCGGTGATCCGCACCTGGCAGTTGCAGCTCGCCGACCTCGGCTTCATCAGCCCCGGCCTCACGCTGCGCATTAATGCCACCTTCCTGATCGCCACGATCCTGCTGCTGCTGACCTTCCGCCTCCAGCACAGCGGCGCCTCGAGCGCCGCGCGCACGCAGCGCATCCTCGGCATCGCCTCGCTCACACCGCTGCTGATCGTCGGCATCGTGCCCTTCGTGACGGGCGACGTGCCGGCCTCGAACCTGTTCCCGCTGCTGCCGCTCGGGCACGACGCCCACGGCAATCCGACCGCCGCCACGTTCGGCAGTTGGAACGGCCAGGGCGTGGTGATGGCGCTCGGCGCGATGTTCATGGCCGGCTGGGCCTCCTACGGCTTCGAGACGGCGGTCTGCTACACGCGCGAATTCCGCGATCCGCGCCGCGACACGGCCAAGGCGATCTTCTGGTCCGGCGCGCTGTGCCTGATCGTGATGACCCTGGTGCCGATGGCTTTCCAGGGCGCGCTCGGCACCCAGGCCATGCTCGATCCCGCGATCGGCGACGGCACCGGCGTGGGCGCCGCGATGGCGCGGCTGGTGGGCGGCGGCGCCTGGGTGGCCAATGCCATCGTGGTGATGCTGATGCTGTCGATCCTGCTGATCGTGATGACCTCGATGATGGGGTCCTCGCGCACGCTGTACCAGGCTTCCGTGGACGGCTGGCTGCCGCGCTACCTCTCGCACGTCAACCGGCACGGCGCGCCGACCCGCGCGATGTGGACCGACCTCGGCTTCAACCTGGTGCTGCTGATGATGTCGAACTACATGACGGTGCTGGCGATCTCGAACGTCTGCTACATGATCTTCGTGTTCCTGAACCTGCAGTCGGGCTGGATCCATCGCATGGACCGCGGCGAGCGCGAGCGGCCGTTCCGCTGCCCGAGCTGGCTGCTGGCCGCCGGCGCCGTGTGCGGCTACCTGAACCTGGTGTATGCCGGCGCGGGCGCTGACCTGCATGAAGCCGGCACGCTGCGCAACGGCCTGGTCGCGATGCTGCTGATCGTGCCGGTGTTCGTCTATCGCCACTACTGGCAGGATCGCGGCTGCTTCCCGGCCCAGATGCAGCGCGACATCGAACTGGTGCTGCCCGCGCGCAGCCGCTGGCTCGATCTCGCGCCCTACGCGGCGCTGCTCGGCGCGGTGTTCACGGTCGCCGCCGCCTGGTGGCTCGCGCGGCAGGCCTGAGCGCGGCCAGCCGCCCGCGACGGGATTGAGCCCGGCCATGATCCGAGCCGATAATCGCGCAGGCGCCTCGGCTTCGCGCCTCCTTCAACCCCTTCGCGGCAGCTTGATTCGATGACGAGTATTGGTCCCTTCTCGGTACAGGTGGTGGCGCTGGCGGCAGCCGCGCTGCTGGCATGGCTGATCGCCCTGGGCCTGGCACGGACGCTGCCGGGCGAGGCCGACCGGCGCGCGGCGAGCCTGCTGGTCGACGCCCTGCTGGTCGGCCTGCTGGTCGCGCGTCTGGCCTATGTGCTGCGCTGGTGGCCCCAGTACGCGGCGGCACCGGCCTCGATCGTCGCGATCGGCGACGGCGGCTTCTCGGCCTGGGCCGGGCTGGCCGCGGCGCTGGTCCTGCTTGCCTGGCGCCTGCGGCGCCGGCCGGCGGCGCGCCGCCCGGTGCTGGGCGGCCTGCTGGTCGGCCTGGCGGCGTGGGGCATCGCGCAGGGGGTGCTGGGCAGCATCCGGGACAACGCGCCGCCGCTGGACACGCTGGCGATCAGCACGCTCGACGCGAAGCCGGTGGCGCCGGGCCGTTTTGCCGACAAGCCGGTGATCCTGAATCTGTGGGCGAGCTGGTGCCCGCCCTGCCGCCGCGAAATGCCGGTGCTCGCGCAGGCGCAGGCGGCCCATCCCGAGCTCACGGTGCTGATGCTCAACCAGGGCGAGGACGCCTCGACGGTGCGCGGCTTCCTCTCGCAGATGGGCCTGCGCTTCGACGAGGTGATGCTCGATCCGCGACGCGACGCGATGCGCGTCTACGGCTCGCGCGGCCTGCCCACCACGCTGTTCTTCGACGCTCGCGGGCACCTGGTCGAATCGCATGTGGGCGAGATCACCGCGGCCCGGCTCGAGGACATCCTGCAGCGGCAGTTCGACCACTGAGCGCTCGCGCGCGAAGGGGCGCGCCCTCGCGCGCCCCGCCTGCCGTGTTCAGCCCGTCACCGCCCGGGTGGCGCGCACGAACTCCGACACGCCGGTCAGCATGATCTGCACGCCCACGCACAACAGCAGGAAGGCCGACACGCGCATCGCCACCTTGGTGCCCTCAGCGCCGAGATAACGCGCCAGCGTGGTGGCGCGGCTGTAGATCTGCCAGATCGCGAAGGCCACCAGGAAGGCCACCGCCAGCGAGATCAGCCCGGACATCAGGAAATCGACGGCGCCCTTCTGCCGGTTCGCGTGCAGCGCGATGCCGGCCGCGATCGAGCCGGGGCCGATCGTCAGCGGCACGGTCAGCGGGAAGAAGGCACGCGCCATCAGCTTCTGCAGGTCGCCGCCGCGCACCGTGCCCTCGGCCGCCGGCACGTCGGGCGCGTTGAGCATCGACCATGCCGGCCATCGCCACCGCGAAACCGCCGCCCAGGCGCAGCGCCTCCATCGAGATGCCGAAGAAGTTCAGCACCGGCGCACCGAGGAAGAAGATCACCAGCAGCGTGAAGAACACGTTGATCGCGAGTCGCTTGGCGAGCTGGGCGCGTTCGTCCTCGTTCAGCGACTCGGTGCGCTCGAGGAACACGAAGGCCATGCCGATCGGGTTGATGATGCTGATCAGGCCGGTAAACCCGAACAGAATGTCTGGAATCAGTCGCTCAACCGACATCACGATGCTTGGCTCCACTGGACGAAAGGAATCGACCGGGGCAGGCAAACCATGCGGCGCGTCGCGCGAGCGCATCCTGCCGGCAACCCGGGCGGCGACGATTCTCGATCAGAGGAACTGGCGGGGCTATCGGCCGAGTCTGAAAAGCATTCCTTCGGGGCGCGGCGACGCGCCCTCAGCCAGGCAGCCGCACGCCTTCGGCGGGCTCCGTCTCGGCCAGCCGCACCGGCCTCATGCGCGGCATCAGCACGTGCATGATCGCGAGCGCCACCAGGTAGGCCAGCGCGCCGATCGCGAACAGCGCCCAGTACTGCCCGGTGCGCTGCAGGGTCTCGCCGATCACGCCCGAGAACAGGAAGGAGCCGAGCATGCCCATCGTGCCGCCGATGCCGATCACGGTGCCGACCGCGCGCCGCGGAAACACGTCGGAGACGGTGGTGACGAGATTGGCCGACCAGCCCTGGTGCGCGGCCGCCGCCAGGCCGACCGCCAGCACCGAGAACCACAGCGCATGGAACTGCGAGAGCAGGCCGATCGGCGTGACGCACAGCGCGCAAACGCCCATCGTCAGCTTGCGCGCGAAGTTCACGCGGCCGGTGCGCGCGACCAGCCGCGACGAGGCCCAGCCGCCCAGCACGCTACCACCGCAGGCCATCGCGTAGATCAGGATCAGCGGCGGCCCCATGTGCTGCATGTCGATGCCGTTGGCCTCGTTGAGCCACTTCGGCAGCCAGAACAGGTAGAACCACCAGATCGGATCGGTCAGCAGCTTCCCGACCATGAAGGCCCAGGCCTCGCGATGGCGCAGCACCGCGAGCCAGCCGACCCGGCGCGGCTCGGGCTCGCCGCCGGCATCGGCGTCGATGTGGGCGAGCTCGTCGGGCGCCACGCGCGGATGCTCGGCCGGCGCGCGATAGATGCGCCACCAGGCGGCCAGCCAGACGAAGCCGACCGCCCCGCTCACCGCGAAGCTGGCGCGCCAGCCCCACAGCACGGCCATGATCGGGATCACGGCTGGCGCGACCACCCCGCCCACGGTGGCGCCCATGTTCCAGATGCCGGTGGCCAGCGCCCGCTCCGCCTTCGGAAACCAGATCGCGGTGGTGCGCAGCGCGACCGGGAAGTTCGAGGCCTCGGCGAAGCCGAGCAGCCCGCGCACCGCGGCGAAACCCGGCACGCTGGCGGCCAGCGCGTGCAGCATGGCGGCCGCGCTCCACATCGCCATCGCGCCGCCATAGACCAGCCGCGTCGAGACGCGATCGGCGAGCCGCCCGAACAGCATCAGCCCCAGCGCGTAGGCGGCCGTGAAGATCATCACGGTCTGCGCGTACTGCACCTGGCTCCAGCCGATGTCGGCCTGCATCAGCGGCGCGAGCAGGCCCAGCGTCTGCCGGTCCATGTAGTTGATGGTGGTGGCGAACAGCATCATCGCGCAGATGGTCCAGCGGTAGCGCGTCGAGGGCCGGCCCGCGGCGCCCGGATTCGGTAGGTTCACGTCTGTCTCCATGTTGGTGTTCGATCCGCGCCCGCGCGCATGACGCGCGACGGGGCGCATGACTCGCCCTCGCCGCTTGCCGCTGTTGCTGCCTGTTGTTGCCGGTTACTGCCGGTTACTGCCTTATCGCGCCGTCGCGAACGTCCCGCCTCGCGCGGGCTGCCTCGACGCCCCCTCCTCAGTAGCGCGGCTTCAGGTTCTTCCAGTCGGGCCGGTACTTGCGCATCTGGCCGACGTCGTCGCGCTGGCGGATCCCGCAACCCAGGTACAGCTCGTGCAGCTTGCGCAGTTGCTCGCGATCGATCTCGAGCCCCAGGCCCGGCGCGTCGGTGAGCTGCACGCAGCCGCCGCGGATCGGCAGCTTGCCGCCGCGCACCACCTCCTCGTCGGGTTCCTGCCAGGGGTAATGCGTGTCGCAGGCATAGGAGAGGTTCTCGACCGAGGCGGCCACATGCGTCATCGCCATCAGGCTGATGCCGAGGTGCGAGTTCGAATGCATCGACACGCCGATCCCGAAGCTGTCGCACATGCGCGCCAGTTGCTGCGTGTCGCGCAGGCCGCCCCAGTAATGATGGTCGGCCAGCACGATCTGCACGCTGTTCAAGGCCACGCCGCGGCGGAACTCGTCGAAATCGGTGACCACCATGTTGGTGGCCAGCGGCATGCCGGTGCGCCGGTGCAGCTCGGCCATGCCCTCCAGTCCCGGCGTCGGATCCTCGTAGTACTGCAGATCGTCGCCGAGCAGCTCGGCCATGCGCAGCGCGGTGTCGAGCGACCAGTTGCCGTTCGGGTCGATGCGCAGCGGCGCGGCGGGGAAGGCACGCCGCAGCGCCTTGATGCAGGCCACCTCGCGCTCGGGCGCGAGCGCGCCGGCCTTCAGCTTGATGCTCTCGAAACCGTGCGCGTCGATCATGCGGCGCGCCTGCTCGACGATCTGCGCCTCGTCGAGCGCCTCGCCCCAGGCATCGGGCGCATAGGGGCTGTCGATATGTTCGGCGTACTTGAAGAACAGGTAGGCGCTGAACGGCACCTCGCGACGCACCGCGCCGCCGAGCAGGTCCACCAGCGGCGCGTTCAGGTAGCGCGCCTGAGCATCCAGGCAGGCCACCTCGAAGGCCGAATAGGCATTGCTGACGGCCTTGCTCGCATGCGAGCCCGGCGCGAGCTCGGCGCCGGCGGCGCTGGCGGGCGCCTGCCTGGCCACCACGCCGCGCACGATCTCGCGCAGCCGGTTCAGCTTGAACGGATCGAGCCCGACCAGTTCGCCCTTCACCGCATCGAGCACGGCCAGCGCGGGCGCGTCGCCGTAGCTCTCGCCCAGGCCGATATGGCCGGTATCGGTCTCGATCTCGATGATCGAGCGCAGCGCATAGGGCTCGTGGATGCCGGCCGCGTTCAGCAGCGGCGCGTCCTTGAAGGCGATCGGGGTGACGGTGACGCGGGTGATCTTCATGCGGATCTCTGGATGGGAAAGGGGGAAGGCGGCGCTCAGCCGGCGCGGCGCGACAGGGGCTCGGCGCGCCGGCGGGGCCGCTCGCGCGTGAACCAGACGGCGAGCACGGCCAGCAGCGAGCAGATCGACAGGCCCGCGAGGCCGCCGCGGATCGAACCGGTGTGCTGCTCGAGCAGCCCGAACACGGCCGGCGCGACGAAGCCGCCGAGGTTGCCGATCGAATTGATCAGCGCGATCACGCCGGCGGCGATGCGCGCATCGAGATGGTTTTGCGGGATCGGCCAGAACAGCGAGGACGCGGCCTTGAAGCCGACCGCCGCGAAGCAGATCGAGACGAAGGCGAAGGCCCCGCCGCCGAAGCTGGAGACCAACATGCCGAGCGCGGCGATCAGCAGCGCGACCGAGGTCCACCGCTGCTGGTGGGGATGGCGCGCGGCCAGCCGCGCGAAGCCGATCATCGCCACGATCGACACCAGCCAGGGAATCGAATTGAACAGGCCGACCTGGAAGTCGCTGTAGTGGCCCATCTTGCGGATGATGCCGGGCAGCCAGAAGGTGGCGCCGTAGATCGTCAGCGAGATCGCGAAGTAGATGAAGCAGTAGAGCGCGATGCGCGGATCGGCCAGCAGCTCGAGCGGCGATACATGGGCCGGCTGCTCGCGCTCGCGCGCGGCCTGCTCGGCGGCGACGGTCTCGACGATCGCGCGCCGCTCCTCGTCGGCCAGCCAGCGCGCCTCGGCCGGGCGCGAATCGAGCCAGCACCACACCACCGCGCACAGCAGGATCGAGGCCGCGCCCTCGGTGACGAACATCCACTGCCAGCCGCGCAGGCCGCTGCCCGCCATCGCGCCGAGCCCGAGCAAGGCGCCGGAAACCGGGCCGGCCAGGATCGAGGCCAGCGCCGAGCCGCTCAGGAACACCGCCATCGCCTTGCCGCGCGCGCCGGCCGGCAGCCATTGCGTGAAGTAATAGATCACGCCGGGAAAGAAACCCGCCTCGGCCACGCCAAGCAGGAAGCGCAGCACGTAGAAGGAGGTCTCGCCGCGCACGAAGGCCATCGCGGTGGCCGCGATGCCCCAGGTCAGCATGATCCGCGTGAGCCAGGCCTTGGCGCCGAAGCGCGCCAGCAGCAGGTTGGAGGGCACCTCGAAGATCGCGTAGCCGACGAAGAACAACCCCGCGCCGAGCCCGTAGGCGGCCGTGCCGATGCCGACGTCGGCCGCCAGGTGCTCGCGCACGAAGCCGATGTTCACGCGGTCGATGTAGTTGACGATGAACATGATCACGAACAGCGGCAGCACGCGACGCTCGATCTTCGCCACCGCCCGCGCCAGCGGCGCGGCCGATATCGGCGCGAGCGCGCCCGGCGCGGCGCAATGCTTCGCAGTGTCCACGGCTGTCTCCTGGATGTTCTCGTTCGTATTCGTTGCGCCCGCGACGGATATTCGCCTCGAGCTGGGGCGGATTAAAACACTAAAACATTAGTGCGTCAATGAAGCGGGATTGCGGTATCGTGGCGGCTGGCCGGCCGCCGCGCGGCGGCCGGCTTTTCTGCTTGCCCGCTTTCCGTCATCCCGTGCCGACATGACTCCGACGCTTTCCGACGCTCCCGCCGCCTCGTCTCCCGCCGAATTGATCGCGCCCTCGTTCGACCGCTCGCGCCATGCCGCACCGCAGGTCTTCGAGCACCTGCGCGAGCTGATCGTGGCGATGCGCATCGCGCCGGGCACCGTGCTGCAGCGCGCCGAGCTCGCCGCGCTCTACGGCCTGAGCCAGACGCCGATCCGCGACGCGCTGATCCGGCTCGGCGAGGAAGGCCTGGTCGACATCTTTCCGCAGCACGCGACGGTGGTCAGCTCGATCGACGTGCCGCTGGCGCGCCAGCAGTTGTTCCTGCGCCGCTCGATCGAGCTGGAGATCGTGCACCGGCTCGCCAGCACGCCGAGCGCGCCGCTGCTGGCGCGGCTCGCCGACAGCATCGAGCTGCAGCGCATGCACGCGGCGCGCGAGAACTACGTCGAGTTCGTGCACGCCGACGAGGCCTTCCACAAGCTGATGTACGACGCGGCCGAGGTGATGGATCTATGGACGCTGGTGCGCCGGCAGAGCGGGCACCTGGACCGGCTGCGCAACCTGCACGTGCCGATCCCGGGCAAGACCGAGCGGGTGCTGGAGCAGCATGCGGCGATCGTCGCCGCGATCGCGGCGGGCAACCCCGAGGCGGCGCAAGAGGCGCTGCGCGCGCATCTGTCGGGGACGCTGTCGCAGGTCGACGAGATCCGCGCGCGCTTTGGAGGATTCCTGAAGAATTGACGGCGGGCGACGACGCGGCGCACGAACCGCGCCGCGCACCGCCTGGCCGGGCTCAGCCGCGCCCCGCACCCCTGAGCTTGAACACGCTGACCGCGTCGGCCAGCAACGCGGCCTCGTCGCTCAACGCCACCGCCTCGCGCTGTGCCTGATCCACCACCTGCGCGTTCTGCTGGGTCGCCTCGCCGATCTGCGTGACGGCGATGTTGACCTGCTCGATCGCCTGCGACTGCTCGCGCGAGGCCTGGCTGATCTCGCCCATCAGGTCGCGCACCTGGCCCACCCGCTCGACGATGCCCTGCATGGTGGCGCTGGCCTCGCCGGCGATCCGCGCGCCGCTGTCGACGGTGGCCGTCGATTCGGCCACCAGCGTCTCGATTTCCCTGACCGATGCCGCGCTGCGCTGCGCGAGCGCGCGCACCTCGGCCGCCACCACCGCGAAACCCTTGCCCTGCTCGCCGGCGCGGGCCGCCTCGACGGCCGCGTTCAGCGCCAGGATATTGGTCTGGAAGGCAATGCTCTCGATCACGCTGGTGATGTCGGCGATGCGGCGCGCCGAGCGGCCGATATCGTCCATGGTCGAGACCACCCGGCCGACCGCCTGGCCGCCGTCGAGCGCGGCCTCGGCGGCACCGGCCACCAGTTGATTCGCCTGCGCGGCGTGATCGGCGTTCTGCTGCACGTTCGAGGTCAACTCCTCCATGCTGGCGGCGGTGCGCTCCAGGTTGCCGGCCTGCGCAGCGATGCGCGCGGCGATGTCGCCGCTGCCGCCGGCGATCTCGCTGGTGCGCGCCGACATGCCGGCCGCGCCCTCGCGAACCTGGGCGACGATGCGCGCCAGGCCGTCGCCGATGCCGTCGATGGCGCGGATCAGGCGGCCGATCTCGTCATGGCGCGGCGGCGCGCCGTCTGCGATCCGCACGCTGAGGTCGCCCGCGGCGAGCCGCTCCGAGGCGCGCGCCGCCGCCTCCAGCGGGCCGCTGACGAGCCGACGCACCGCCAGCACGAACAGCACGCCGAACACCAGCACCAGCGCCAGGCCGACCAGCAGGAAACGATCGCGGGTGGCCGTCACATCCGCCATCACCTCGTCGCGCGGGGCGATGCCGGCCACCAGCCAGTGCCATTCGGGCAGGGTCTGGAACACCACGTACTTGGCGCGCGCCTCGCGCTCGCCGAGCGCCGCGTCGGCCGACACGTAGTCGAGCCGGCCCTGCCCGGCCTCGAGCATGCGCCGCACCGGCAGGTTCGCCTCCTCGGCCAGCTTGCCCTCGGCACTCGGATGGACCACGAACTTGCCGCGATCCGCGCCGCCCGAGGCGTCGATCACCAGGAAGTAGCCGCTCTCGCCGATCTTCTGCCGGCGGATGCCGTCCTCGATCGAGGCGATCTCGGCGCCGACGTCCACGCCGACGAACAGCGCGCCGATCACGCGCCCGCTCGCGTCGCTGATCGGCTTGTACTGGGTGATGTAACGTTTGCCGAACAGCGCGGCCAGGCCCGTGTAGCTGCGGCCCGACGCGACCGGGCCGTAGGCGGGCCCCTTGCGGTCGAGCAGGGTGCCGATCGCGCGCGTGCCGTCGGCCTTCTTCAGCGAGGTGGTGACGCGCACGAAATCGTCGCCGCGCCGCGCGAAGACGGTCGCGATCGCGCCGCTATGAGCGAGGAATTCGTCGGGAATCGTGAAGTCCAGGTCGAGCACGCGATCGCCCACCTTCAGCGTCGGCGCGTCGGTGCCCTGGATGTTTATCGTTTGCGCGAGGTCCAGCGAAAAACCGCCGGGCAGCAGGCTCTCGAACTGCGTCATCGAGCGGCCGACCTCGGTGCCGAGCGCCTTGTCGAACAGGGCGATGGTCTCGGCGATCGACTGATTCCTCTCGGCGACGCGCAGCAATACCTGGTCGGTCACCTGGGTGCCGGCGGTGCGCGTGAGCGCCCAGGCGAACACGGCAAGGCTCAGCGCGAACAGCAGGCAGGAAAGAATCGCGAGCCGCACACCGATACCGGCGCGGCGCAAGGCTAGGAAGTTCATAAGTGAGCGGCAATGACAGGAAAAGACCGTGGACAGGCAGCGGGACGCTGCACGGCGCCACGACACGCGCGACAAAGCGTGCGCGGTATCAGCCCTTAACGGCAGTTCCCCGAGGATCTTGAATATGTCATTTCATTCACATTTCAAAATGCTTCCGGATGCGAAAGGATCGGTGCTCGGGTGGATATGGCCGCCCGAGGCGGCGGATTGCGTCGACTAGGACGAGCCTGAGGCAATCGCCGTCCGGATCTTCGCCATGCGCGCCTGCGCCATCGCCAGGAACACCTGCACGATCGGCTTCTCCTGCTGCCATCGCGGGCACACGGTGAAGCCGCGAAACAGGATCTCCGGCGCGAACGGCCGGAACACGATGCGCGCGGGGTTCGTCTCCTCGATCGCCAGCGGATTGACCACGCCCACGCCGAGCCCGCGCGCCACCAGCGCGCAGATGGTCGCGCCATAGGGCGTCTCGATCGCCGGCACCTGGTCCGCTTGCGCCTGGCGCAGCACGCGGTCGACCGAGGCGCGCGTGTCGTCCGCGTAGGACGGCAGGATCAGGCGCTCGCCGCGCAGGTCGGCCGCCACGATCCGCTCGCGCGCGGCCAGTGCATGCCCGGCCGGCAGCGCGCAGACGCCGGGCAGCCGATACAGGTCGACGCTGGTCACCTCCACCACCTCGGGCGGGGTGGTCGCGAAACCGATATCGCAGCTCGACGAGGAGGCCCAGCGCTGGATCGTGCCCTCGCTGCGCATTTCCAGCGATACCGCCACGCGCGGATGCTCGGCCAGGAAATCCTCGATCACGGCCGGCAGGAAGGACAGCGCCATGATCGGCGCGGCCACCAGGCGCAGCCGGCCGCTGCCGAACTGGCGGATCTCGCGCGCCGCCTGCCCGAGCTTCTCGAGCCCGACGAAGCTGCGGTCGACCTCGCGATAGAAGGCGGTGCCCGCATCGGTGGCGCGGATCCGCCCGCCGTGGCGCACGAACAGCGCCAGCCCGGTGGCCGCCTCCAGTTCCGCGATCAGCCGGCTCACGCTCGGCTGCGAGGTGCCCATCTCCTCCGCGGCGGCCGTCATCGAGCCGCGCAGCATCACCAGCCGGAATGCCTCGATCTGCCGTTGATTCATCGCGCCCCGCCTGGTCCGGATCCCCTGGCAGGTTGCCATATCAAAAATGAATGGAAGCTGTTTTTGTCGCTATTTGACCGCATGAGCGGCGCAAACCTAGACTGGTCCCGACCTCTGCACGACGGAGCCCGGATGCGACCCGACGCCCTGCTGTTCCACGACGACTTCCGTCTCGCGCCTTATTGGTGGGACGCCGCGCCGCCCGAGACCGACCGTTCGCCGCTGCCCGGCTCGGTCGAGCTGCTGGTGATCGGCAGCGGCTACTGCGGCCTGTCGGCGGCCGCCGAGGCCGCGCGCCACGGCCTGGCCACCGCCGTGATCGACGCGGCCGAGCTCGGCGCGGGCGGCAGCACGCGCAGCGGCGGGATGGTCTCCAGCGGCCAGAAGCTCGCGCTGACCAAGGCGATCCGCGGCGTCTCGGCCGAACGCCTGCAGCGGCTGATGCGCGAATCGATCGCCAGCTTCGACTTCCTCAAGCAGTTGATCGCCGACGAAGGGCTCGACGCGGACCTGCAGATCAGCGGCCGTTTCTTCGGCGCCTACACCACGCGCCACTTCGATACCCTGCGCGCCCAGGGCGAACTGCTGCGCGACAAGACCGGCGTGACCGTCCACGTGATCTCGCGCGAGCAGCAGCGCGCGCTGATCGGCAGCGACTACTACTACGGCGGCATCCTGATCGACGATTACGGCGGCCTGCACACCGCGAAATACCATCGCGCCCTGCGCGCTCTCGCGCGCCGGCGCGGCGCCAGCCTGCACTCGCACGCCGGCGCCGAGCGCATCGAGCGGCTCGGCGGCGGGCGAGCCGCGCGGTTTCGCGTGCATACCGCGCGCGGCACGATCGAGGCCGCGCGCGTGCTGGTCGCCACCAACGGCTATACCGGCGACCTGCTGCCCTTCCTCGCGCGCCGCGTGCTGCCGGTGGCGAGCTACCAGATCGCCACCGAGCCGCTGCCGCCGGGCCTGATGGACGCGCTCAATCCCGGCCGGCGCATGGTCAGCGATTCGCGGCGCAACCTGTTCTACACGCGGCCCTCGCCGGACGGCACGCGCATCCTGTTCGGCTCGCGCCCGGCGATCCGCGATCTCGACGAGCGCGACGCGGCGCGGCGGCTCCACGCCAAGCTGGTCGGCCTGTGGCCGGCGCTGCGCGACGTGCGGCTCACGCATGCCTGGAAGGGTTTCGTGGCGATGACCACCGACCGCCTCGCCCACCTCGGCGAGGCCGACGGCATCCACTACGCGCTGGGCTGCAACGGCAACGGCGTGGCCCTGATGAGCTGGCTCGGCCAGCGCATCGCGCGCCGCCTGGTGGGCGCCGCCACCGAGGCCGGACCGTTCGGCGAGGGCGGCTTTCCGCTCGGCCCGATGGGGCTGGCGCGCTCGCTGGCGGTGCCGGTGGGCGCGGCGCTCTACCAGCTCGACGATTACTGGAGCGGCCGCCATCGCAGCGCGCTCGCATGATTCGAGGTTCGATCCGCAGGAGCCGGCGATGATCAGCTTGAACAAGGTTTCGAAATGGTATGGCGAGCATCGCGTGCTCGACGCCTGCTCGGCGACGGTCGCGCGCGGCGAGGTGGTGGTGATCTGCGGCCCCTCGGGCTCGGGCAAGTCCACCTTGATCAAGTCGATCAACGGGCTGGAGGCGATCCAGCAGGGCGAGATCCTGGTCGATGGGCGCCGCGTGGGCGGCAGCGTGGCGCAGCTCGCCGCGCTGCGCGCCTCGGTCGGCATGGTGTTCCAGCACTTCGAACTGTTCCCGCACCTGACGGTGCGCGAGAACCTGGTGCTGGCGCAGGTCAAGGTGCTGCGACGGCGCCGCGACGAGGCCGCCGAGCGGGCACGCGTGCTGCTCAGGCGCGTCGGCCTGCATGCGCACGAGGATCGCTTTCCCGCGCAGCTTTCCGGCGGTCAGCAGCAGCGCGTTGCGATCGCACGCGCGCTGTCGATGGACCCGGTGGCGATGCTGTTCGACGAGCCCACCTCCGCGCTCGATCCGGAGAGGGTCCACGAGGTGCTCGAGGTGATGAGCGAGCTCGCGCGCGAAGGCATGACCATGCTGTGCGTGACCCACGAGATGGGCTTCGCGCGGCGCGTGGCCGATCGCATCCTGTTCATGGATCGCGGCGCGATCGTCGAGGACGACCGCAGCGAGCAATTCTTCGAGCGGCCGCGCTCGGCCCGCGCGCGGGAGTTCCTGTCGCGCATCCTGCACTGAACGCGGCGCCCCGCACTCGCTTTCCGTTAACCCCACCCTTGCCACGAAGGAGTTCCGTCATGCGTTTGAGCCAGTTCCTGCGCGCCGCCGCGATCGCCGTGCCGCTGTCCCTCGCCGCCTTGTGCGCCGCCCCGGCCGCTGCCGCCGACGACCTCGGCACGCTCACGCCGGGCAAGCTGATCGCCGGCGTGGACGCCAACAACAAGCCCTATTCCTACGTCGACAACGGCAAGATGACGGGCTTCGACGTCGAGCTGCTGCGCGCGATCGGCGCGCGGCTCGGGCTGCAGGTGGAATTCCGCGCGCAGGACTTCGCCGGGATGCTGCCGGGCGTGGCGAACCGCCAGCTCGACGTGGCCGCGGGCTCGATCTCGATCACCACCGACCGCCTCAAGATGGTCGACTTCTCCGAGGGCTACCTGACCGGCCTGCTGAGCGTGGCGACCCTGCCGGGCAGCGCGATCAGCGCCGATGTCGCCTCGGTGAAAGGCAAGCGGATCGGCGTGGTGCAGGGCACCATCGAGGACACCTATGCCGATACCTACATCCCCGGCGCCCAGGTGGTGCGCTTCCCGAACCTGAACGCCGGCTTCCTGCAACTGCGCTCGAAGTACATCGACGGCTACTTCATCGACAAGACGCTCGCGGTGGGGCTGCAGGCCAAGTACCCGCAGCTGAACCTGCAGGACAAGCTCGACATCTCGGCGGTCAACCTGCCGGCCGGCTTCCCGCTGCGCAAGGGCAACAGCAAGCTGGCGGCGGCGCTCAACAAGTCGATCGACGCGCTGGTGGCGGACGGCACCTGGCTCAAGCTCTACAAGCAGTTCAACCCGACCTACCCGACGCCCACCAGCCTGCCGCCCTATGCGATGAAGACCGGCAACTGAGCCGGTAACCGAGCCGACAATTGAGCCGACAACCGAGCGCGCCGCCGCGCCCGGTCCCTTTCACGATCAGGAGGAGTCCACCATGCAGGCCTTCATCGAGAACTTCCTCGACTGGCAGTTGCTGGTCTCGTCGCTGCCCTCGCTGCTCTACACCGGCCTGGTCAACACGCTGGTGCTGTCGGTGTTCTCCACCCTGCTCGGCATCCTGGCGGGCATGGTGCTGGCGCTGATGGCGGTGTTGCCCACGCGCTGGCTGACCACGCCGGCGCGCATCTACGTGGACGTGTTCCGCGGGCTGCCGGCCGCGCTGGTGATCCTGGTGGTCGGCCAGGGGCTGGCGCCGGTCGGGCTGGCGCTGTTCGGGCCGAATCCGTATCCGCTCGCGATCGTGGCGCTGGCGCTGATCTCCTCGGCCTATATCGCCGAGATCTTCCGCTCCGGCATCCAGAGCGTGGGCCGCGGCCAGCTCTACGCCTGCCAGGCGCTGGGCATGAGCTACTGGAGCAGCATGCGCCACGTGATCGTGCCGCAAGGGATCCGGCGCATCCTGCCCGCGCTCGCCAACCAGTTCATCTCGATCGTCAAGGATTCGAGCCTGGTGTACTTCCTCGGCCTGCTGACCTCGCAGCGCGACCTGTTCACGATCGGCCAGAACACCGCGGTCAACACCGCCAACCTCTCGCCGCTGGTGGCCGCCGGCGCCGTCTACCTGCTGATCACCGTGCCGCTCACCCACGCGATCAACCACCTGGACCGCTGGACCAACCGCCACGCCAACCCCGGCGCGCAGCGGCCCGAGCGCGCCACCGCGATGCGGCGCGCCTTGCGCGCGGCGGTCTCGCGCGTCGCGCCGCGCCACTGAGCGCGCGGCATCGTTCGCCGCCCTCGCCCTCATGAACCACAGGAGATCGCATCCGAGATGGGACCGAAAGTCGACCCCGTAGCAGAAGACATCAGGCCGCCCGAGCGCGCGGACGTGGTGGTGATCGGCGGCGGCATCATCGGCGTGAGCACCGCGCTCGCGCTGGCCGACAAGGGTTTGTCCGTGGCGCTGTGCGAGAAAGGCCATGTCGCCGGCGAGCAGTCGAGCCGCAACTGGGGCTGGGTGCGCGTCACGCGGCGCGACCCGCGCGAGCTGCGGCTCGCGATCGAGAGCCTGCGGATCTGGCGCACGCTAGACGCCACGCTCGGCATCGAGACCGGCTTCCGCCAGTGCGGGATCCTCTACATGTCCGAGGACGAGGCCGCCATCGAGGATCATCGCGACTGGCTGCGGCGCGCGCGCGACGAGGCCGGCGACAGCTTCGACACGCGCGAGGTGGGCACCGCCGAGATCGACTCGCTGCTGCCCGGCGCCACGGTGCGCTACCGCGGCGGGCTCTACACGCCCGGCGACGCGCGCGCCGAGCCGCAGAAGGCCGCGCCCGCGATCGCCAACGCGCTGCGCCGGCGCGGCGTGTCGATCCTCGCGCCCTGCGCGGCGCGCGGCATCGAGACCAGCGCCGGCCGCGTCAGCGCGGTGGTGACCGAGCACGGCACGATCGCCTGCTCGGCCGTGGTGGTGGCCGGCGGCGCCTGGACCCGCTACTTCTGCGGCAGCCTCGACATCGAGCTGCCGCAGTTGCTGGTACGCGCCTCGGTGATGCGTACCGAGCCGCTCGACGGCGGCCCCGAGCTCAGCGCCAGCAACAAGCATTACGCGTTCCGCAAGCGTGCCGACGGCGGCTACACGATCGCGGCGGGCTTTCGCACCTGGACCGATCTCACGCCCGACGCGTTCAAGCTGTTCTTCCAGTATCTCGAGGCCCTGAAGAGCCAGGGCCGCGCGATGCGGCTCGGCATCGGCCGACGCTTCGTCGAGGAGCTGCGCCGCCCGCGCCGCTGGGCGCTGGACCGCCCCACCGAATTCGAACGCGTGCGCACGCTCGACCCCGAGCCGATCGCGCGCTATGTCGACCCGGGCCTGGCGGAATTCAAGCGGGTGTTTCCGCACCTGGCGCAGGCGCGCATCGCGCAGCGCTGGGCCGGCTACATGGACGTCACGCCCGACGCGATTCCGGTGATCTCCGGCGTCGAGCGGCTGCCGGGCTGTTTCATCGCCACCGGCTTTTCCGGGCATGGCTTCGGCATCGGCCCCGGCGCGGGCCGCTTGATGGCCGACCTGGTCGCCAACGACGCGCCGCTGGTCGATCCGCATGCGTTCCGGCTCACCCGTTTCTCCGACGGCACGAAGATCGTGATCGATGCCGGGTTCTGATCAGCGGCGGCAGGGCAGCGAGGCTGCGCCGCCGTCAACACGAGGCACATGACACATGGACAAGGTGGCGATGATCTCCGGTGCGAACCGCGGCATCGGGCTGGCGATCGCCGGCGAATTGCAGCGGCGCGGCTACCGGCTGTCGCTGGGCGTGCGCGAGCCGGCGGCGCTGGCCGGCCGCTTCGGCAACGCGCTGCTGGCAAGCTACGAGGCGCGCGAGCCGGACGCCGCGCGGGCCTGGGTCGAGGCCACCGTGGCGCGCTTCGGGCGCATCGACGTGCTGGTCAGCAATGCCGGCATCTGCCGCCAGATCGGCTTCGAGGACGGCACCGACGCGCTGCTCGACGAGACGCTCGACATCAACGTCAAGGCGCCGTTCCGGCTGGTACAGGCGGCGCTGCCGCATCTGCGCCGCGCCGGCAGCGCGCGCTTCGTGCAGATCGCCTCGCTGTCGGGCAAGCGTGTGCGCAACGGCAACGTCGGCTACCAGATGTCGAAGCACGCCACCATCGCCTTGACGCACGCGGTGCGCCGCGCCGGCTGGGACCAGGGGCTGCGCGCGGTGGCGGTGTGCCCCGGCTTCGTCAACACCGAGATGGCGGCCGGCATCGCCGACCTGCCGGCCGAGGCGATGACCCAGCCCGAGGATATCGCCCGGCTGGTCGCGAACACGATCGAGATGCCGGATTCGGCCAGCATCGCCGAGTTGCTGGTGAATTGCCGGCACGAGGACCTGTTTTGACGATGCACCGCCCAGGCACGACGATCGCTTCGGCACCCTGGACGGTTCACCGCGTCTGCCTGCCTTCCCCTCGCCGCGCCCCGCCCGACGATTCATCTATGCCATAGATGCATGGCATCGAAATATCGCATTTCTGCAAGGCGAAGTCGGCTGGCATAGTTCGTCCCAACGAACCGAACGGAAATCCCGACCATGCCCCCGCTGAACCGCCGGCGCTTCGTCCAGGGCCTGCTGGCGCTCGGCGCCGCCTCCACCGGCCTCGCCCACGCCGTCGCCGCCGACACCTCGACCGAGGCCGCCATGAATCCGCAGCAACTGCCGCTCTCCCGCAACGGCTGGGTGCCGAACAACCCGCAACTGCCCGTGCTGCTCTATCGCCAGGCCCTGCAGGGCGACGATCTCGCCGCCGCCTTCGAGCAAGGGTTCCGCCGCAACGGCTGGGTGCCGCAATGGCGCGCGGGCGTCTACCCCTATCACCACTACCACTCCACCGCGCACGAGGTGCTCGGCATCGCGGCCGGCGGCGCGCGCCTGATGCTGGGCGGCCCCGACGGGCACGAGGTGCGGGTCGAGCGCGGCGACGTGGTCCTGCTGCCGACCGGCACCGGCCATTGCGCGCTGTCCTCGACGCCGGACTTCCTGGTGGTGGGTGCCTATCCGCCGGGGCAGGACTGGGACGTCTGCCGCGATGCACCCACCCCCGAGATGAGCGAGCGCATGCGCCACCTGCCGTTCCCGGACAGCGACCCGGTCAACGGCATGCATCCCCCGTTGAGCACCCTATGGCATCGATCCTGATGCCCGCGCGCGCCGCGCGCCGGGCCACCTTGCCGACCATGGCGCAGTTCTTCATGAACGGCGCGAGCTTCGCCACCTGGGGCGTGCAGATCCCCGTGCTCAAGGCCGCCTTCGGCGCCTCCGAGGCGCAGATGTCGATCGCGATGCTGTGCGTGGCCGCCGGCGCCGTGCTGGCGATGAAGCACGTCGGCAGCTGGGTGGCGCGCGTGGGCAGCGCCCGGGCGCTCACGCGCAGCAGCGTCGTCTACGCGGCGGCCCTGCTGGTGATTCCGTTGGCCGGCCGCTTCGCCCTGATGCTGCCGATCCTCGCCGTGTTCGGCATGGCGATGGCCGCCTTCGACGTCGCCATGAACGTGCAGGCCGCGCAAGTGGAAACGCGGCTCGAACGGCCGATCATGTCGACCATGCACGGCATGTTCAGCGTCGGCGGCATGGCCGGCGCGGCGTTCGGCGGCGCCATGCTGGCCACCGGCGTGTCGCCGCGCGTGCATCTGGCGATCGTCGCGGCGCTGCTGTGCGCCAGCGCCCTCTACGCATCGTCGCGGCTGCTCGCCGATCCGCCCGCCGAACACGACGAGGCATCCCCTGGCGGCGCCGGCATCCCTCGCGTGCTGTGGATCCTCGGCGGCATCGCCTTTCTCGGGCTGGTCTGCGAGGGCGCGATGTACGACTGGGCCGCCATCTACCTGCGTGACGTGACCGGCGCCTCGCTCGACACCAGCAGCTACGGCTACGCGCTGTTCTCGGCTGGCATGGCGCTGGGCCGCTTCGGCGCCGATCCGCTGCGCCGTCGCCTGAGCGTGAAGACGATCCTCCGCGCCAGCGCCTGGCTCGGCTTCGCCGGCATCACGCTGGCCATCGCCGTGCCGTTGCCGGCGGCGAGCCTGGCCGGCTTCGCGCTGATGGGGCTCGGCGTGGCCAACTTCATGCCCTTCTTCTTCCTGGCCGGCACCCGGCTGCCGGGCATGAGCGCCGCGGCCGGGGTGGCCGGCGTGGGACGCTTCGCCTACGCGGGCATGCTGTTCGGGCCGCCGCTGATCGGCGCGCTCACGCACGCGACCAGCCTGCGCGGCGGCCTGGCCGCCATCTCGGTCACGATGGGCGCGATCGCCCTGCTGGGGATCCGGCAGGTCGCGCAGGTGCTGCGCGATGCGTAATGCCCCTGATGCCTGACGAAGCGTCGCGCGCGGCGGTCCGCGCCGTTGCTCGCATCCTGTCGACCGGCACCACGGCGGCGGTTCGGCGAACGCGTCTCCACCGTCGTTGACGAATGCTCCCGGCCGCTCACCGCGGGACCGTCTCAGGCGCGCCGCGTCGCCAGTTCCGCGCCCTGGCGCAGCGCCTCGAGCATGCTGCCCTCGTCGGCGATGCCCTTGCCGGCGATGTCGAAGGCGGTGCCGTGGTCGACCGAGGTGCGCACCACCTCCAGCCCGACCGTGACGTTCACGCCCGCCTCCAGGCCCAGCACCTTCACCGGGCCGTGGCCCTGGTCGTGATACATCGCCACCACCAGGTCGAAGTCGCCGCGCCCGGCGCGATAGAACAGCGTGTCGGCCGGCAGCGGGCCGGTCACGTCGAGCCCGCGCGCCTGCAGCAGCTCGACCGCCGGGATGATCTTCTCCTCTTCCTCGCCGTAGCCGAACAGGCCGTTCTCGCCGGCATGCGGATTGATCCCGCACACGCCGATGCGCGGCCGCGCGATGCCGGCCTTGATCAGCGTGGCGTTGCCGCGCTCGATCGTGCGCTGCACCAGGCCCGGCTCGATCTTGCGGATCGCGTCGATGATGCCGATGTGGGTGGTGACGTGGATCACGCGCAATTGCGGCGCCACCAGCATCATCGACACCTCCTCGACGCCGGTCAGGTGCGCCAGCATCTCGGTGTGGCCCGGGAACTTGTGGCCGCCCGCGTGCAGCGCTTCCTTGTTGAGCGGCGCGGTGCAGATCGCGTCGATCCGGCCGGCCTGCGCCAGCTCGACCGCGCGCGCGATGTAGCGGTAGGCGGCGTCACCCGCCACCGGCGAGAGCTGGCCGAACGGCAATTCGTCGGGAATCAGGCCGAGGTCGATGCAGTCGATCGTGCCGGGTTCGTAGCGCGCCTCGGTGGCGTCGTCGATGCGGCGCACCGTGGCCTGGCCGCCGACGATCTCGATCGCGCGTGCCAGGCGCCGCGCGTCGCCGATCACCAGCGGCCGGCATTGCCGGTAGACCGATTCATGCGCGAGGCTCTTGACCACGACCTCGGGGCCCACGCCGCTCGCGTCGCCCATCGTGATGCCGATTACGGGGAGATAGTTGCTCATGATGTGTTTCGTTCAGGGGTGAAGGCTGGAAGGGTTTCAGGCGCCACCGCGCGCAAGCGCAGCGGGTTCGCCGCGCAGGTGCCGGTAGGCGCCCAGCAGCGCGTGTTCGGTGCCGAACGCGCCGGCCTTGGTGACGACATGCGGGCCGCGGCCGTCGGCGGGCCGGCCCAGCGCGACGCCAGCCTCGATCTCGCGGGCCAGCTCCAGCGCGCCGATGCGCGCGGCGCCCAGCATCGCGCGGGCGGTCTCGCCGCCGGTCACGATCAGGCCGCCCAGGCCCTCGACGTGCGGCGCCACCAGGGCCGCCAGCGCGCCGGAGAGCAGCGCGCCCTCGGCGGGATCGAAGGCCGCGTCGCGGCCGATGCGCACGATCGCGTCCTGCCGGCCGCGCAGGCAGGCGCCGATCCGCTCGTGCCAGGCGGGCCATTGCGCGTGCGCCGCGCCCTCGCGCAGCACCGCCGGCGGCACGATGAATTCGGCGATGCCGGCCTCGGCACGCAGCAGCGCGCACTGGCGCTCGGAAATCGCCGAGAGGCTGCCGACCAGGGTCAGCAGCGGGCCCCGGGCGACGACGCTCGCCGCCTCGGCGGATCGGGATTCGGATTCGGCTTCCGATGCGGCTTCGGAGCCGGCCGCGGCATCGGCTTCGAACAGCTCGGGCAAGGCCGCCAGCTCGCGCGACAGCCCGCCCGAGCCGACCCAGAAGAACGGCGTATCGAGCGCGGCCGTGAGGCGCGCCAGCCGTGCCAGGTCCTCGCTCGTCTCGGCGTCGACCACGATCGCGCGCCCGCCCTCGGCGGCAGCCGCGGCCAGCATCGCGACGATGCGCTGCGGATCGCCGCGCAGCACCTCGAGCCCGACCTGCTCGACCCGCAGGCCCGCGCCCTCGAGCAGCGCGCGCAGCGCGGCGTCGCGCCCCGCATGTTCGAGCTGCCAGGTTTCGGTGTCCTCGAGCGGCACGCCGCGCACCAGCACGCGGCCATCGATCACGCCGCGGCCGGTGGCCGGAAACGCCGGCGCCACGATGGCCGGGCCGGCCAACGCGGCGAGCGCGGCCACTTCGGCGGCCCAGTTGCCGCGCAAGGTCGAATCGATCTTCTTGTAGAGCCGCCGGCCCGGCGCGCGCTGCGCCCGCCAGGCGTCGGCCGCGCGCCGCGCGGCCTCGGCCGGGGCCAGCCGGCGCGTATCGGTGTCGATCGCCAGCACCGCCGCCGGCCGCGCCGGCGCGCTCGCGTCGAGCGAGACCACGGTGCGCCGCCCCGCCGCCGCGAAGGCGATCGCGCAATCGGCCGCGCCCGACAAGTCGTCGGCCACGATCAGCAGTCCCGAGGCCCTCATCGCGCGCCCTCGCCGGCCGCACCGCCATCCTGGTTCGCCGCGCCGGACTTGCCGCCCACTCGCCTGGCCACCGAGGCGGTCAGGATCGGCGAGACGATCGCGGTCACCACCACGCAGGCCGCCACCAGCAGCGTGGCGGTCTTGGCCGCCTCGGTGTACACCGGGTTGGCCGCGGCGATCAGCGCCGGCACCGCCGCCGCGTTGCCCGCGGTATTGGCCGCCGCCACGCCGGCCACGCCGGTGCCGCCGGTGAGCCGGTCGGCGAAAAACAGCGGCACGCCCGTCACGATCACCACCGCCACGCCGAGCACGATGCCCAGCAGGCCGGCCTGCCAGACCTTGTGCAGGTCGAGGCCGGCGCCCAGCGCCAGGGCGAAGAACGGGATCATCACCGGCACCGCGCGGCCGAGGAAGGCGCGCATCTCGCGATCGAGGTTGCCGAGCAGCATGCCGATCGCCAGCGGCAGGATGCTGCCCACCAGGGTCGGCCAGGGAAACGCCGAGAGGCCGGCCACGCCCAGCGTCACCATGGTCAGGAACGGGCCCGACTCGAGCGACATGATGGTATAGGCGCCGACGTCCTCCGAGCGGCCGTACTGGCCCATCAGGGCCATGTAGAGGCCGCCGTTGGTGTCGTTCATGGCGGCCACCACGGCCAGCGTGGAAATGCCCGCGAACAGGCCCGACGAGACCGGCTGCTCACCGAGGAAGTGGCCGAGCACCACGCCCGCCACGATCGCGGTGCCGACCTTGGTGACGAACAGCGCGCCGCCCTTGCGCAGCAGGTAGGGCGTGGCCTTCACGTCGATGCTCGCGCCCATGCAGACGTAGAACACCGCGAGAATCGGCAGCGAGCCGGTGAACAGCGCGTTGGTGAACGAGCCGAAGAACTTCGGCATGTCCGGCAGGAAGGTAGCGATCAGCGAGCCGATCAGCAAGGGGACGATCATCATCCCGCCGGGCACGCGCTCCACGGCGCGCTTGATGTGAATCTGGGCCATCCCTGTCTCCGCTGGCAGTTTTGTTTGAATCGATCACAATTTGATCGATTCGATCAGATCGAAGTGTAACGGCTGCCTCAATTTGTCGCAATCTCGGGTTCACACGGGAATACCCTGATCGAATCGATCAAAAACAGCGCCAGAGTGCGCAAATCGATCAAGCGGCGCGCGTGCCGGTCCGCCCCCGCCGGGCAAGCGGCACCGGCGGCGGCTCCGCTACACTGGCGCTCGCCATCGCCACACCACACAGGAGCTTCATGAAAGTCGAGAAACGCCGCGAGGCGATGCTCAAGGCCGTGCTGTCCGGCATGAACGACGTGGCCGCGCTCTGCGAGCATTTCGGCATGTCCGAGGCCACCGTGCGTCGGGACCTGCGCGCGCTGGCCGACGAAGGCCGCATCCTGCGCACCTACGGCGGCGCCGCCTCGGTGGGCGCGCACGAGCCCGAGGAATCGCTCGACACGCGGCGCGAGAGCTTTCGCGAGCAGAAGGCGGCGATCGCGCGCGCGGCCGCGCGGCACGTGCAGGACGGCGACACGATCTTCCTCGACGGCGGCACCACCACCGCGGCGCTGGCGCGCTGCCTGGCCGGGCGCCGCGATATCCATGTGGTGACCAACAACCTGCTGGCGGTCGGCATGCTGGCCGCGGCGGAACTGCGCGTGACCCTGATCGGCGGCGACGTGCGGCCCTCGAGCATGAGCACGCTCGGACCGATCGCGCAGTTGGCGCTGTCGCGCGTGAGCTTCGACAAGGCCTTCCTCGGCGCCGACGGCGTGGTGGCCGGACGCGGCCTGTGCGAGGCCTCGGCCGAGCAGGCCTTCCTGAAGGAATGCATCGCCGCGCAGGCGGCCCAGGTGCTGGTGCTGGTGACCTCGAACAAGCTCGAGCGCGCCAGCCAGCAGCACTGGACGCCGCTGGCGCGCCGCTGGACCCTGCTCACCGACGCGCAGGCCGACCCGGCCCTGCTCGCGCGTTTCGCGCAGCACGAGGAGGTGACGGTGGAATGCGCGCAGCGGGAAGCGTGAAGCGGTAGCGCCGAACCCCGGCGCCCGGCGCGTTCAGGCCGTCAGGCACAAACGCGCGAAGCGCGCGAGCAAGGCGAATGCCTCGGGCGTGGATGCCAGGCGCACTTGCGGCGGCAAGGCATCGGCGCCGTGCGCGCCCGGTTGCGCGCGCAGGATCGCGAGGTACTGCTCGATCGCCGGCAGCGGGAATTCCGGGTGGAACTGCACGCCCCAGCAGGCCTGCCCGTGGCGGAAGGCCTGGCAGGGATCGGTGTCGCTGGCGGCCAGCAGGCGCGCGCCCGGCGGCAGCCGATGCACGGACTGGTAATGCACCACCTGCGCGTCGAAGCGCGCGGGCAGCGCCGCGAACAGCGGATCGCCCGCCGCCTCGGCGCGCTGCCCGATCGACACCGTGCCGATCTCGAAGCGCCGGTCGCGGCGATCGCCCACCTCGCCGCCGAGCGCCTGGGCCAGCAGTTGATGCCCGTAGCAGATCCCCAGCATCGGCGTGACGCCCCGCGCCGCGCAATCGGCCAGCCAATGCCCGAGCCGTTCGCTCCAGGGCTCCCGCGCCGTCACCATCGCATGCGAGCCGGTCAGCACGATGCCGGCGTAGTCGTCCACATCCGGCAAGGCAGCCGCGCCGCGCGCGTCGAAGCGCTCGATCGCGAGGCCGGGCAGCGGGCTCGCGGCGAGGCCCGCCTCGATCCAGTCGGCGAAATCGCCATGGGCCGCGCTAATCGAGGCGAAGGTCTCGCCGGTGATCACGATCAGGATCGGTTTGTTCATCGAGGGAAGTCGGCAGGGAATCGGCAGGGAATCGGGTGCGCCGATTGTACGCAGCCGGGCGCCGGCCGATAATACGCGCGACCGAGCAAGGACCTGTTCCCCGTGAGCACAAATCAGATTCCGCCGCTGATGGACGAGATGGCGACCTTCGTCAAGGTCGCGGAAGCCGGCAGCTTCTCCGAGGCCGCGCGCCGGCTCGGCTCGACGCCCTCGGCGGTGAGCCGCTCGATCGCGCGGCTGGAGCGCGCGCTCGGCACGCGGCTGATCCTGCGCAGCACGCGCAGGCTGCGGCTCAGCGACGAGGGCCTGGAGGCGTTGCGCCATGCCGGCGAGCTGGTGGCCGCCGCGAAGGCGGTGATGTCGCTGGCCGAACGCCGCTCGGCCGAGCCGGCCGGCACGATCCGGATCAGCGCGCCGCGCGCGCTGGGCCGCTTCCTGATCCACCCCAACATTCCCGATTTCCTGGCGGCGCATCCCGCCGTCGACGTGGTGCTGAAGCTCGACGACCGCCAGCTCGATCCGGTCGACGACCAGGTCGACATCGTGTTTCGGATCACTGACGATCCGCCGCCGGGCCTGGTCGGCAGGAAGCTGATGCGCATCGAGCACGTGGTGTGCGCGACGCCGGCCTACCTGGCGCGGCACGGCCGGCCCGCGCATCCGCGCGAGCTGGCCGCGCACGGCTGCATCACGCTCAGCGAGGACCCGGTCGACACGCGCTGGCGCTTCGAGCGAGGGGGAGGCACGGTGGCGGTCGACGTGCGCGGCCGGTATGTCGCCAATCATTCCGGCGTGCGGCTGGAGGCGGTGCTGGCCGATCTCGGCATCGGCGGCGTGCCGCGCTTCGTGGCGGCCGCCGCGCTCGAGGACGGCCGCGTCGAGCAGGTCCTGCCGGACTGGCTGTTCAAGACCAACTACTACGGCAATGCCTGGGCGTTCTGCTCGCCGAGCCGCCATACCGCGCCCAAGATCCGCAGCTTCCTTGCCTTCATCGCCGGGCGCATCGGGCAGCCCGGCTAGCTTGCGGCGACCACGATCACGCGCACGGCATGGCCCATGCGCTCGTCATAGTGCGCGGCCAGCACCGCCTGCGCGTCGCCGCGGGTGCGGGCATGCACCTGGTACAGCGCGGAGGCGACCTCGGCGAGCCGCAGCGTCTCGGCGCCGGCGACGATCACCAGGATGCCCGATGCCGCGCGAAGCGCGATGTCGCCGAGTTCGTCCACCGCGTCCGTCGCCGCCTCGAGGATGCGCTCCGGGCCCGATGCCAGCCCGCTGCCCAGCGAGGCGCGTCCCGCGCCGTGGAATGCCGAGCGCAAGTCCAGGAATTCGCTGCCGGCCGGCATGGCCGAGGCGCTCGCGCGCGTCGGCCGCTCGCCGACCGCGGCGCGATAGGCGCGCACGATGCAGTCCAGCAGCGTCAGGTGGGGATAGTCGGGCATCACCACGATGGCGTCCACCTCGGCGGCCAGCTTCGCGGTGGCGTTCTGTACCGCTGCCCGATCGGGCAGCGGCGGATACATCACGATGGCCACCACGCGGGCACCGCCGGCCCGCGCGGCGGCGCTCGCGCGCTCTGCCAGTTCGAGGGCACCGGGCTCGGTTGCCGAGATGAACAGGAAGCGCAGATCGGCGCCGGCACGATCGCCTGCTGCCACCCCAGCGGGCAGCTCGCGCGCCGCCCGCTGCCACCATCCCGCCCCCTCGCGCTCCAGCCGTTCCAGGCCGCGGGAATCCATGAGACGTTGCAGGGCGCTCGCGATGGCCGCGCCGATCCGGCCAACGCCGGCCAGGTCGATCGCCGACACCCCGGCAGGCTCGTGCGGCATGGGTATCACCGACCACCCGCGGCACGATTGGTCTCCCGCGCTCTCGTTGCATGATGACATCGTGGTGTTTCCTCGGAAGGCCTCGGAGCGGGCCGTGGATTGCTGTCGAACGTCCTCACGCCACGAGCCGGGAATCGGAGCGAGCATCGCTTTTTTGAGAAACGCGCATGGCGCACATTGTTCTCCGGAGCAAAAGCGCATGTCAAGCGCACTTTGATATCAAAAAAGCTTGACGCGCGCTCTTGTTCGGATAATTCGAGCGCGGCATGCAAGATGAGAGACAGGAACGGCACCTTGTGGGAAGATCGCTCAGCCACCCATCCCTGGAGAGTCAATGCTGGAGAATCAAGACGGGCCCGACGACGCAGGTTCCATCGCGCAGCGCGTCAGGCAGCTACTGGAATCGCAAGGTGTCGCGAAGCGTCAGTACGCCACCGAAATACAAAGAATTCTGGGGCTCAGCTACTCTCAGGCACTTCGCAAGATCAAGGGCGAGAATCCCTGGACGATCCTCCAGCTTCGCGCGGTGGCCGCCGAATATGGAGAGTCGGCGGCCCAGTTGGTGGCCGACGACGCCTCGCAGGGCAGCGAAGCCGAATCGCCCGATGGCGTGGCCAGGGCATCCCTGACGATCGGCGGCAGGGACTATGAATGCCAGGCCGAGATCGGCGGCAGACTCTCGGCGAACCGAAGCCCGGAGTTCGTCGCGATCATGAGCGGCGACCGATGGCATGTGTTCCCGCGCGACGCGGCGCCGGCGGGTGAGAAATTCGAGGTCTACCGGATCTCGATCCAGGTGCGGGAAATCAGCGATCCGGCGGTTGCCGTGGTGGATGACGATCCCGCCATCACCGAACAGATCTGCAGCTACCTGAACCGGACCGGTTTCATCGCGAAGGGCTACACGAGCTATCGCAGCTTCCTGGCCGAGCTGAAATCGGCGAGCTTCGACGCCGTCATCATCGACTGGCTGCTCGACGGCATCACCGCGCGCTACCCGATCGAGGAAATCATTTCCTCCGCCCCTGCCCCGCTCGTCTATCTGCTGACGGGCAAGATCGCCACCGGCGAGGCCAGCGAGGTCGAGATGGCGGAAATCATCCAGAAATACGACATCTCGGCACTCGAGAAACCGCTGCGCCTTCCCTGGCTGGTCGCCGACCTCAATCGCCGGCTGAACCAGCGGCGCGACTAGGCGCTCCAGCCGCGCGCGCGACGCGCCCGGGTCAATGCAGGCCCTTGGCCCTGGCCGCTTTCGACAGCGAGGAGAACAGATCGCTGGCGCGCAGGGGCTTGCTCAGGAACACGTCGAACATGCCCTTGTCCCCCTTGTCGAACAGCAGGGGGCTGTAGGCGCTCAGCGCGACGACGATGGTGTCGTCGTTGATCAGCCCGATGCGGCGCGTGTGCTCGAGCAATTCGAAGCCGCTCATCTCCGGCATCTGGATGTCGCACACGACGACCTGATAACGCTTCGCCGCCAGTTGCCGTTGCGCGTCCTGCGCCGAGCTGACGCCATCGACATCCACCCCATATGATTCGAACACCGAGACCAGCGTTTCCACGATCTCGGGATTGTCGTCCACCACCAGCACGTGGCGCAGCCACGCGATATCCATCGAATGGCTCGGCTTGCCCGGGCGCCGCTGCTCCAGGGACGGCTCTTGATCCGGCCGCCCCTCGCAGGGAAGCGACACGGTGAATTCCGAACCCGCCCCGGGCCGGCTGTCGATGGCGATCCTGCCATCGAGCAGACCGACGATCTCGCCCACGATCGCCAGGCCCATCCCGATCCCCGGTACCTGGCTCGCTCGCCCGTCGGCCAGGCGCACGAACGGCTTGAATATCTGCGCCTGGTCCGACTGGCTGATCCCCACGCCCTGATCCCGGACCTGGATCACGAGATCGTAGCGAGCCTCGCCACCGGAGCGGCTGCCGCGCGCAATTGCCGTGATGGAAACCCGCACCGGGCCGGTTTCGGAATATTTGATGGCGTTGGATACCAGGTTCGTGAGGATCTGCTGTACCCGATTCTCGTCGGAGAAAATCAACGGGAAATGCTCGCTGAATTTCACCTCGATCGCGATGCCCTTCTTCATCGACAGCTCGCGCTGCGATTCCAGCGTCACCCCGAGCACCTCCGACATCCGGAACCAGCCCTTGACGATCTTCAGGCGGCTGGTTCCCAACAGCGCGAAGTCGGTGATATCCCTCAGCTGGATATCGATGGCCTGCGCGGCCCGCTCCAGCGCGAACACGCCCTTCATCGCCGAGCGCGTGAGTTCCTCGTGCATCAGGTTGTCGATCACCGAGGTCACCACCTGCAAGGGCGAACGCAGTTCATGCCCGACCATCCCCAGGAAGGCAGCCTTGACTTCGCGCAGCTCGCTTTCGCGCCGGATATTCGCCCGCAACTGCCGCAGCAGCCAGAGCAGTCCGACGAATCCGACCAGGATGATGGCCACCAGGCCGGTGCTGAGCTTCAGGAAGAAGAACTGCTTGCTCTTGAAATCGTCGATCGCCAACTGGCGCCGCAGGATTTCCGCATCGCCGATGCTGTGCACCAGGCGGCTGACGTCGGGCGCCATCGCGTTGAGGGTCGCCAGGATCGCGACCGCGTCCTGCCGGGATATGCGCTGGCGCTCGAAGAACGGCGAGAGGCTGTACAGCGGCGGGCGCAGGTCGGCCAGGGCGGCTCGATATTCGGGCACGGCCATGGCCGAGCGGGTGGCATCCCCCGTCACCGACAGGATGAAATACTTCGACAGCAGGATGTTGTAGGACAACTCCAGGGCATCGAAATCGACGGTCCCGGCGAAAATACTGGACCAGGTCGCCCTTGAACTCCTCCAGTTTTATTTCGAACTGGGCCGGCCCCCAGTAATAGTTCTCCTGCGGCCCGGTCAGCGCGTAGACGCCTCTCGGATTCAACCAGGACAGCGCCGAGTAGGTCCAGAAAACGACCGAGACGATGATGATCGCGGCGATCGACAGGATCGCGAACCTCGGCGAGCCGTGGAACCCGATCGACCTCAGGCCGGAGCGCCGGGTCTGGAACAGGTTCTTCGTCACGATCGATGCGGCGCGTGCAGGACCTCGCCCGGCACCGCGATCCAGGCGACGGGCTCGCGCGTGAGCCACGGCGGGACGGCCCGGCCTTCGCGGAGGGCCAGGTGAAGACCTCGGGAATAGTGATGGATTCGCATGTCGAATTTCGCGAACAGGATCCGCAGGCCCTGGCGTGAATGAATGGTCACGTGCCCGTTGCGGGGCGAGATGTACCAGTGATCGATCGAGGCATCGGGCTCGAAATCCAGCGCGTAGGTCGAAAACAGGATCGCGCCATCGTCCTCCAGCTTGCTCGCCATGTCGGACACGGTGCCGATCGGATCGATGCTGTGCTCGAGCACCTCGAAGGAGGCGATGAGATCGTAGCCATTGCGTACCGCCACGGGATTCGAAAAAGGATCCCAGCTGTCGGCGCAGAAACCCTTCTGCGCGAGCATCCGGCTCAGATGGCCCGCATGGCCGCCATAGTCCAGGATCGATACCTTCCGGTCGGTCACCAGGTCGGCAATGAGCCTGGCATTCTGCCTGGGTCGCGTATCGAGCACGTCGACATCGATGAGCGCGTATTCCTCGTTGTAGATGTTCCGGGCGAAATCCTCACGGCTCCAGTGGTCGAAATCCGTCGTGAAGATCGTCGCGCAGTTTTCACACTTGAAATACGTCGCGAATTCGGCATGGGGAGGCAGGATCAAGCCTCGTCGCTCCTCGCAATTCTTGTTGAAGTTCGCCGTGCCGAACCATGCCGCGCGAGCGCCGCAGATCTTGCACGGCGTGGATCCCGGCAGCCGAGCACTCTGTGCATCCATTTCAGTCGACCTCCAGCGCCTTGATCTGTCGGGCAAAACTCGCCTCGAACCGGTAGTTGTTGAACACGTCGGGGTGCAGATCGCGCGGGAATATCGTGAAGATCGGGCCGAAGTTCCTGATCTGGAGTTGCTCGCCATTCATCGACGTCGCGAAGATCGGATGATATTTCATGACGTCCGATACGTAGATGGTTTGAGAAATGAAGCCGTCGTAAGCCGCCAGCCTGAAGGTGCCGCTCGCGACCCCCACCTTCTTCAGAATATCCTCCACCCGCACGCCCACGAATGTCGATCTCGCCGTCCACGGCGTGGAGGTGATGATCGTGTATTGGGGCATCGCACCCAGTTCTTCCGCGGAAAAATGGTGCAACAGCTTGCCCTGCTCGCCCGACGGGGTTCGCTGATACACGTCCAGGGACAAGGGCGGGAGCTTCGCCGCCGCCGGTCGGGCGAGCGGCAGGCTCGCGACCAGGACCGCGATGGCGAGGCTACCGACTCGAAGCGGGCTGTGGACAAGCAAGGGGCCTCCAAGGGTGTTCCTGCGATTGATCGGCGAGATCCGGCCGGCCTGGCCGAGCCAGACAGGCCGGGTTCGCCCAGGCAAGGGATGATCGCACATCCGGGTGTCGGCCCGCCGCCTGCCGTCGCGCCCCACGAATCGCCCATGCGCGGAGCGACACGCGCTGTCTCGAATCATTGCAGATATGACATTGCTGCCCGCCTGAGCTCCGAGCCAAGATTTGCCTGACGACGCAAGCGACTGGTCTATTCAGGAAACCTCGGCGATGACGAACAAGATGTATCGAACCGGCGAAACCCGGCAGCGGATCCTCGACGCGGCTCAGGGATTGATGGCGAGCAAGGGGTTTTCCGCGGTGGGCCTCAACGAGGTACTGCATGCCGCCTCGGTGCCGAAAGGCTCGTTCTATCACTACTTCGCCTCGAAGGACGCGTTTGGCGAGGCGCTGCTCGATGTTTATTTCGAAGCCTCGCTGGCCGGCATGGACTGCCTGCTGACGGCCGGCGATCGCGGCATGGGCGATCGGCTGATGAGTTACTGGCAAGGCTGGGCCGATCGCCAGATGGAGTCGAATGACAGCATGAAATGCCTGGTGGTCAAGCTCGGCGCCGAGCTTGCCGACATCTCCGAATCCATGAGACTGGCGCTCGAGCGCGGCACGGACAGGCTCGTCGAGCGCCTCGCCGAGGCGATTCGCCTGGGCATCGCCGACGGCTCGCTGGACGTGCGCGAGGCGCCGCCGGACGTCGCCCTGACGCTTTATCAAACATGGCTGGGCGCCAGCATCATGGCGAAGATCTCACGTAGCCGCCTGCCTTTCGAGAATGCGGCATCGATCACGCGCCACCTTATTCGGCCGCGATCGAGCACAGCCGACAGCGTCTCGCTGGCCGCTTCCAGGTAGCGACCCAATCCTGCCGATCAACGGTTCAACCTATTTTTTGTTAGCAGTGCGTTTTATTTACCCAAGAACGAATGGAGCTTTCCATGCCTTATCAAACCATCAACCCCACGACCAACGAACTGGTCAAGACCTATCCGAACCACACCGACGCCGACATCGAGGCCGCGCTGAGCGCGGCGCATCGACTGTACAAGTCGGCATGGTCGAAAGGCCCCATCAAGCCGCGCCTGCAGGTGCTGGAACGCCTCGCCGACCTGATCGACGCGCGCAAGGAGGAGCTGGCCCGCATCGCGACGATGGAGATGGGCAAGCTGATCGGCGACGCGCGCGACGAGGTGTGGATCATCGCCGAGATCGCGCGTTTCTATGCGCGCAACGCCGAGCGGTTCCTGGCACCGGTGAAGATTGATTCGCAGCTCGGCGATGCCTGGGTCGAGCATCATCCCATCGGTGTCCTGCTCGCGGTCGAGCCCTGGAACTTCCCCTACTATCAGCTGATGCGCGTATTCGCGCCGGCCATCGCGGCCGGCAACCCGGTGCTCGCCAAGCACGCCAGCATCGTGCCGCACTGCGCGAGCGTGTTCGAGGCCTTGGTCAACGAAGCCGGCGCGCCGGAAGGCGCCTGGAAGAACCTCTTCATCACCGCCGGCCAGGTTGCCGACATCATCGCGGACGATCGCATCCAGGGCGCCGCCATGACGGGCTCGGAAGGCGCCGGCAGCGCCATCGCGGCCCAGGCCGGCAAGTACTTGAAGAAGTCGACGCTGGAGATGGGCGGCAACGACGTGTTCGTCGTGCTCGACGACGCGGACCTGGAAAAAGCCGTCGAGATCGGCGTCTTCTCGCGCCTGCACATCTCGGGCCAGGAATGCATTTGCGCCAAGCGCTTCGTGCTGCACGAGAACATCGCCGACCAGTTCCTCGAGAAGTTCACCGTGGCGATGGCGGCCGTGAAGATCGGCGATCCGCTCGACGAAAGCACCAGGCTGGGCCCCCTGTCGTCCGCCGAGGCCGTGAAGGGGCTGTCGCGGCAGGTCGAGCGCGCGCTGGCGCACGGCGCCACGCTGCACCTGGGCGGCAAGGCACTCGAAGGCAAGGGCAACTTCTTCGAGCCGACCATCCTGACCCATGTCGCTCGCGACAACCCGGCCTACTTCGAGGAGTTCTTCGGCCCGGTCGCCCAGGTGTATGTCGTGAAGAACGACGACGAGGCGGTCGAACTGGCCAACGACTCGCGCTACGGCCTGGCGGGCGCGGTGTTCTCGCGGAACATCGAACGCGCCAAGTCGCTGGCCTCGCGCATCGAAACCGGTGCGGTCTGGATCAACAGCTTCGCCAGCACCGCCCCTGAGCTGCCCTTCGGCGGCGTGAAGCGCTCAGGCTACGGCCGCGAGCTGTCCGAGCTCGGCATCAAGGAGTTCGTCAACCAGAAGCTGGTTCTCGTCGCCAACGCCGGGGCTTGAGACAAGTATCGATCGCCGGAGACGGCATGCAGGTCGCCGCCTCCGGCGATCCAGCCTTGATCCCGGGCTGACGGGCCCGGGCATCACCAGGCCTCGTGTCGGGCTCGCCCCGGCACGTCATCACGCCTTCGGCGCGTATTGCATCTCGCCATTGCCGAACGACCAGTCCTCGCGCGCGACATCGACCAGGCTGATCCAGACGTCCTCCTTGCGCACGCCGACCTTGGCGTGGATGCCATCCGCGATGGCACGATAAAACGCCTTCTTGACCTCGACGGTGCGCCCGGCATTCCAGGTCACCTGGATGAAAACGATGCCCGGGGTGTAATCCACGCCAAGGTAACCTTCGGCCGGATAGACGAGCTCGTCCGGGGCGTGGCGCGAAATGATCTGGAACTTGTCGTGCTCCGGCACGTTGGCGATATTGACCATCGCCTCATACACCGTCTCGCTCACGGCGGCGACGACTTCGGGCGATGCGGACTTCGACAGATCGATACGGACGAGGGGCATTTCATTCTCCTGGTGTGAGGCGGCAAGCCTCGTGAGGTCATCGCGCCCGGCAAACAGGGGACTGGCGCAAAACGATGCCTAAGCGTAGGCTGGCGCTTGCATTTCCTCAAGCGAATGATATTCATGAAAAACATGACGGAACGGAATAATGATCGATGAGCTGAAATCCTTCGTCACGGTCGTCGATGCGGCCTCCCTGACCCGCGCCGCCGACGTCCTGTGCGTGTCGCAATCGACGATCTCCAAGCGCATCCAGCGTCTCGAGGAACTGATGGGCGGCGTGCTGTTCGACCGCAATGCCAAGCCGCCGCTACCGACGGCGCTGGCCAAGCGCGTCTACGAACAGGCGGTGCCGGTCTTGCGCGCGCTTGAGCAGTTGCAGGAGATCGCCCACGAGGATTCGCCGCCGTCAGGGACCTTGCGCTTCGGCCTGCCCCAGGCCGTCACGGACATCGTGCTGTTCGATGCGGTGACCGGCATGAAGCGCCGGTTTCCCGAACTCGAGGTGCAGTTGCTCACCGACAGCAGCCCCAGGCTGCAGGAGCGGATGGACGACGGATCGCTCGATGTCGCGATGCTGATACTGCCCTCGGGGGCGGCGCTGCCGGCCGACCTGGCGAGTGACCGAGTCGCCCGCTTCGACGTGAAAGTCGTGCAGAGCGCGGACCAGCCGCTGGTCGCGCGAAGAACCGACATGCATGCGCTGGCCGCCCATGGATGGATCCTCAATCCGGATGGTTGCGGCTATCGCGCGGCGCTGGAACGCGCCATGACGGACAAGGGACAAGCCGTCAGGCTGAGCATCGATACCTACGGCACCGACATGCAACTGCGATTGGTGGCCAGCGGCCTAGGCCTCGGCCTGGTGCCGATCGACGTGCTGCGGGCCAGCAAATGGCACCGCAAGCTGAGCGTGGTGGAAGTCAGCGATTTTGCCCTGGCAATCGACCTCTGGCTGGTCCATCCACGCTACCTGGGGAATCTCCGGCAGGCCGTCGAGGTGTTGCGCGAGTCGATCGTGGCGTCGTTCGATGGGCAGGCGGCGCGCGGCGCCAAAGGCGCTGCGTCGAGGTGAGGAAGGCACGGCCTGTCCAAACACGACACGTGATCGAATCGGCGGGCGGGTATCGCGCCGATGCCGGAATCTGTCACCCGGGTGGCGTGCCTCTCGCTGGATGAACGCGCAACCATCTGATGTCGCGATCGCCTATCGCGCAACCGGCAACTCGGCAGCGACGGAACGCCTGGTTGCGCTCTGCTCGGAACTAGTGTTCGGGGCACTCGCCAGATAACGACCTGCTTGCACGGCAGGGTCGGCCTCCGCGCCCGAATCCTGGCCGGGATGTTCTCGGCCGCTGGCGGCCGCCGCCTCCGTCCAAAGCCGCTCGATCCGCTGCAGACAGGCCTGCTTGCTGGCGGGCTCGCCCACCGTCTCCCAACCCGCTGGCAGGTTCCTGCCGTCGAACCATACCGAATAATTCCCTTCAGTGTTTCGCACGACGAAATACAAATCGTCCATGATCGTTCTCCTGGAAAAGCAAGATGAAGCGATGAACATCGCCGCGAGCGCGGCGGCGCCGTCAACTCAGGCCGAGTAGGCGCGAATCATCCCGGCGGCGATCGTGTGATGGGTCGCCTCGTCGATCAGCACGAACGCGCCCGTGCCCGGATGCGCATCGTAGGTATCGCAGACGATCGGCTTCTGCAGCGTCAGCGCCACCCGGCCGATGTCGTTCATCTTCAGGTCCTGGCGGTCGCTGGCGTGCGACAGCGTATGCACGTCCAGCACCTGCTTGACCTCGCCGATCCTGGTGAACACCGTGTTGGTGGTCTGCTTGAGCAGATACTTGCGTTGCGGGGACAACGGGGTTTCATCGAACCAGCAGAGATCGGCCTCCAGCTTTTTGGCCGGCTCGATGCGCTGCGCGTTCGGCACGAACACGTCGCCGCGCGAGACGTCGACGTCCTCGGCGAGGCGGATCGTGACGGTCTGCCCCGCGAAGGCGGATTCCACCGCAGCCGTGCCGCCCGGCACCGGCGCGACGATCTCGGCCACGGTCGCCGTGCGGCCCGAGGGCAGCACCGCGATCTCGTCGCCCACCTTCACCTCGCCCGCCTCGACGCGGCCCATGTAGCCGCGGAAATCGTCGGCCGAGCTGCCGTCCTGGCGCGCCACCCACTGCACCGGGAAGCGCAGCGCCTCGCCGCCGTCGATCGCCACCGGCAGCGTCTCCAGCACGTCGAGCAGCGGCTCGCCGGCGTACCAGGGCATGCTGTCCGACAGCGTGACGATGTTGTCGCCCTTCAGGGCCGACACCGGCACGAAGCGCACGCCCTCCAGGCCGAGCTGCTGCGCGAGCACGACGTAGGCATCGCGGATCAGGTTGAAGGTCGCTTCCGAATACTCGACCAGATCCATCTTGTTGATCGCGACGATCACGTGCTGCAGGCCGAGCAGCTTGACGATCGCGCTGTGGCGCTTGGTCTGTGGCAGCAATTGCGCCGGGCTCGCGAGGCCGCCCTCGACCGTGACGCGCGTGGCGTCCACCAGGATGATGGCCGCGTGCGCGGTGGAGGCGCCGGTCACCATGTTGCGCGTGTACTGCTCGTGGCCCGGCGTGTCGGCGATGATGAACTTGCGCTTGGCGGTGGCGAAGTAGCGGTAGGCCACGTCGATCGTAATGCCCTGCTCGCGCTCGGCTTCCAGGCCGTCGGTCAGCAGCGCGAGGTCGAGCTCGTCGCCAACGGTGCGCTTGTTCTTGGCGCGCGACAGCGCGGACAGCTGGTCCGACAACACGGCCTTGCTGTCGTACAGCAGGCGGCCGATCAGCGTGCTCTTGCCGTCGTCGACGCTGCCCGCCGTGATGAAGCGCAACACGCCGAGGTCTTCGTGGTTCTCGATGATGCTCATGATGTCTGTGTCCTCGCGTGCTTCAGAAATAGCCTTGCTTCTTGCGCTGTTCCATCGCGGCCTCGGAGGTCTGGTCGTCCATCCGCGTGGCGCCGCGCTCGGTGATCTCGGTCACCGCGGTCTCGGCGATGATCTTCTCGACGTCGTCGGCATCGCTCTCCACCGGGCAGGTGCAGGAGATGTCGCCGACCGTGCGGAAACGCACCTGGGCGGTTTCGCTCGCCTCGCCCTCGCGCATCGGCGTGAGCGGCGTGACCGGCACCAGCAGGCCGTTGCGGCGCACGATCTCGCGCTGGTGCGCGTAGTAGATCGAGGGCAGTTCGAGCTGCTCGCGCGCGATGTATTGCCAGACGTCGAGCTCGGTCCAGTTCGAGATCGGGAACACGCGCAGGTGCTCGCCCTTGTGCAGGCGCGCGTTGTAGAGGCTCCAGAGTTCCGGGCGCTGGGCCTTCGGATCCCATTGGCCAAACTCGTCGCGGAACGAGAAGATACGCTCCTTGGCGCGGGCCTTTTCCTCGTCGCGGCGCGCGCCGCCGATCATCGCGGTGTAACCGTGTTGCTCGATGGTCTCCAGCAGGGTAACGGCCTGCGCGGCATTGCGCGAATCGGTTTCGCGGCGCAGCACCACGGTGCCGCGCTGGATCGAATCCTCGACGTGGCCGACCACCAGCTCGGCGCCGATTTCCTTGGCGCGGCGATCGCGGAAGTCGATCACCTCATCGTAGTTGTGGCCGGTGTCGATATGCACCAGCGGGAACGGCAGCGAGGTCTTGCGATCCGGGCCCAGGCCGAAGGCCTTCAGCGCGAGATGCAGCACGACGACCGAATCCTTGCCGCCCGAGAACAGCAGGGCCGGCTTGCTGCATTCGGCCACCAGCTCGCGCAGGATGTGGATCGACTCGGCCTCGAGCCAGTCGAGGTGGCCCATCCGGCTGGCGGTGCCGGCCGGCGATGCGAAGGCGGATGGTTCGAGCGTGATGCTCATGCGACCGCCACGAGTTCGCCCGAGAGCTGCTCGATGTCCTGCGTGAAGGTACCGAGAAAATCGTCGTCGTCGTAGAAGGCCAGGGCCTGGCGAAACATCCTGTCGCGACTTTCCCAGCGGTTCGTCACCGGATATTGCGAAATCCGCGCATGGTCGTCGTGCGAGATGTGCAGCGCATGGCCCTCCTGGATGCGCGTGAGCCCCGCGCCCAGCGTGAGCCGCGAGATCATGTCCTGATCCTCCCAGCCCCAGCCGTGCAGGCGCCCGTTGTAGCCGTTGACCGCCAGGAAATCGTCGCGCCGCACCAGCAGCAGCCCCGGCGCCTGGCGCGTGCCGTCCTGCGCGTCCTCCTCGTTGTCGACGATCGCCAGTTCGCGCCCGTTGCGGATCTTCACGTCGAGCCGATATCCGAACCGCACCACGTTCTTCGCCTGGCGCGAATTGCGTTCGGTCTCTCGCACCCCTTTCAGCGTCGCGAACCGGCCCGGCTCGGCGCCCAGACGCGCGACCAGCGCATCGATCGAGGCCGGCTCGACGATGATGTCGCAATCGCAGAAGAACAGCGTGTCGTGCCGCGCGAAGTGCGCACCGAGGTTCTGGGCGCGCGTCTTGTGGAAATACGGCTGCTCGCGCAGCTCGACGACGCGCACCGCATCGCGATACGTGTCGGTCTGGCGCGCGACGGCTTCGGCGTCGCCGCCGAAGTTCACCACGATCACTTCGCCGCCGACACGCCGTGCCGTCTCGACCAGCCCCGGCAGCGCGCCGCGCAGTTCCTCGCGATTGCGCCACGTCACAATGATGGAAAGCATGGGATCAATCTCCTCCGGCCGACGGCCGTGACATGGGTATGGGTAGGCGGCCGCGCATCAGGCGTGGCGCAGCGCGAAATCCTTCAGGAAGGCCGTCAGCCGGCTCACCGCCTGCTCCGACACGGCGTTGTAGAGCGAGGCGCGCAGGCCGCCGATCGATCGATGTCCGTTCAGACCGGAGAAACCCGCCTCGGTCGCGAGTTCGAGACAGCGCGCATCGAGTCGCGCGTCGCGGAAGCGGAACGCCACGTTCATGGTGGAGCGGCATTCGCGCCGCGCGTGCGCATCCACCACTTCGCGCAGCTCGTCGAGCGTGGCGTACAACTGCGCCGCCTTGCGCGCGTTGCGCTCGGCCATGCGCTCGACGCCGCCCACCTCGTCGCGGATCCAGCGCAACACCCGCGCCATCACGTAGATCGCGAGCACCGGCGGCGTGTTGTAGTTGGAGCCGTGGCGGATATGGGTGCGATAGTCGAGCATCGGCGGCAAGGTGTCGGGAATGCGCTCGAGCAAGGCATTTCGGATGATCGCCACCGTCACGCCGGCCGGCCCGAGATTCTTCTGCGCATGCGCATAGACCATCCCGTAGGCGCGGACGTCGAACGGCCGGGACACGAAATCCGACGACATGTCCGCCACCCACGGCGCGCCGTCGTCGTCCGGCACGGCCGGGAACTGCAGGCCCTCCACCGTCTCGTTCGACACGAAGTGCCGATACGGGGCGCGCGGGTGCCAGTCCAGATCGGCAAGCCGCGGCAGCGTGCGGTAGCCGCTCGCCGCGCCGTCCCAGACGGTGCGCATCGCCATCACGCGCGAGGCCTCGTCGATCGCCTTGCGGCTCCAGTAGCCGCCCGTCACGTAGTCGGGCGGCGGCGCGCCAGGCACGCGAAAATTCATCGGGATCATCGAGAACTGCAGGCTGCTGCCGCCCTGCAGGTACACCACGCTGTAATCGTCGGGAATGCGCAGCAGCGCGCGCAGGTCGGCCTCGCTCTCCTCCAGCAGCTGCGCGAACCACCTGGAACGGTGGCTCATGCCGAGCACGGACAGGTTCGTCTCCGGCAAGGCCACGACCGCCTGCTGCAACTCGTCGAGCACGCAGTCGGGCAGCGCGCCCGGGCCGCCGGAGAAGTTCAGTTGATTGGGATGCATGGAGCAAGACTCCTGGATCGTTGGATGAGGCGATGACGGGTCATTTCTCGAGCAGGCCCGCGGCAGGACGCGGCGCGCCGCGCCGCAGCATCGCGTTGAGCGGCTCGGAGAAGTGGCGGAACACGATCTGCGCGACCAGCGCCGCCACGCAGAGATAGAACAGCAGCCAGAGCGGCTTCGCATAAAGCCCGACGTTCTCGCGCGTCACGTACTCGCGCAGCACGCCGAGCACGATGATGTGGAACAGGTAGAGCTCGTAGCTGCGCTGCCCGAACCAGCGGATCACGCGCGCCACGCGCCACGTGCGTGCCGGCTGCGCGCTCGCCGCCTCGTGCTGGAAGCAGTACAGCAGCACGGCGGTGCACAAGGCGACCACCGACACGCCCCACACCACGTGCTGCATGATCGGCCCAGACAGATAGGTCAGCGCCAGCACCAGGCCGGCCGCGCAGCGCAGCGCGATGCCGGTGCTCCGCGCGATGCGTCGCGCCGGCAGCAGCGCCACGAGGCTGCCCATCGCGATCGCGTCGAAGCACGACAGATAACCGTACAGCGCCACGATCTCGTCCTCGGCATGCAGGCTCCGGTAATACGGCGCGAACAGGATCGGCACCACCAGCCAGATGCCGATGTAGCGCGGCCGGCGCAGCAGCAGGAACACGATCGGGAAGCTCAGGTAGAACACCTCCTCCACCGACAGCGACCAGAGGATGTTCATCGCGTAGTTGAAGTAGCCGACCTGCGCCATCAGCACGTTGTGCCAGAACGTCAGCACCGAGAGCACCGCCACCGGCATGCTCGCCGTGTCGGGCTTGTTCACGAACGAACGCATCTCGAACAGGCTCAGCACCACCATGATGGCGAGTGCCAGGACCAGGCAGGGCAGGATGCGCGAGGCGCGGAACCGATAGAAGGTGCCGGGCCGGATCCGCGTGGGCGCACCGAAGCGGCGCAGCGAGGTGGAGGTGATCAGGAAGCCCGACACGGTGAAGAACATGGTCACGCCATAGTTGCCGTTGCGCGCCACCGCCTTGATGGCCTCGGACAACCACGGCAGGTCGAACGGCAGCAGATGCAGCCGATAGGTCAGGTGGAAATGCAGGATCAGCACGAGCAGGATCGCGATGCCTCGCAGCATGTCCACGCCGTTGCTACGCTTGCCTTGGTTCATTGGGTTTCCTGTTGTTGGAGCGGCGGCGATGCCACCGCCTGTAATTCGGCGCGGGTGCGCAGCATCTGCCGCGCTACCTGCTCGACGGTCTCGATCGACCAGACGCACGGCAGCCGCGCGCCGCCCGGTATGTCCTCCTCGCCATCCCGTGCGCCGGTCCGCACCGTGCCCGAGGCGTCCAGTTCCACATGCTCCCGGGCACTCCATTCGCGGTTCAGCGCGACAGCGGCCTCGAGCTCGAGGCCCGCGGGCAGGTCGAGCGAAAGCCGGCCCGCCTCGATCGCGACCGGATAGCCGCCCGGCAGCCCGTTCGGGCCGGGAGCATGGCCGGCGTAGCTGGCGATGCGCCCGAGCAGCGCGGCCAGCAGCACGGCGCCGGTCGCGCCGGTGACGCGGTTCAGCGACGCGTCGGCGGGCAGCCGCGGATCCGGCAGGGCCCTCGCCTCGCAAGCCCGCGCATCCACCCAGACGCGCGGCGCGTGACGGTGCCCGTGCCCGGCGATCGCCGCGCCGACATGCCAGTGATGCGCGAGCATGCGCAGGCGCGCGCCGGGCGCCAGATCCATCTCGGCGTGGTACGCGGCGGCCAGCGTCGCCACGTTGCCGATGCCGCACACGACATCGTGGCCGAGCCGCACCAGGATCTCGTTGACCGCGTCGGGGTAGCAGGCATTGACGAAGCGGCTGCCGGGGGAATGCGCCGCGATCGCGCGCGCCACGCGCAGCGCCAGCACCACCTGCAGCGGCAGCGTCGCGCCATAGCCCTGGGCGCGGATCGTCGCGGCCCAGGCATCGCGCCCGGCGGCGATCTCCCACATCGACTGCAGCGAGGCCACGTTGAACACCAGCGCCGGCCGCAGCGCGGCCAGCAGGCTGTCGAGCGCGCCCGCCGCATCCCAGTCGAGCCGATGGCCGACCACGCGATGCGGCGTGCCATGCACCACGGCGCGCGCGTTGGTGGCCTGCACCAGCCAGGCCAGGCGCGCCGCGTTGCGCCCGGCCAGCACGATCCGCAGCGGCCTCGCGCCCGCCGGCAGGGTGGCGAGATCGAACAGCACGGCCTCGGCGAGCGAGCCGGTGCCGGTCACCAGCAGATCCGCGCTCATCGGCCGGCCTCGCGGGCGGCCCGCGCGCCGCTCCTTGCCGCGCGCCCGCCGCCGCGCAGTTCGGCGGCCAGGCGCGCGGCGATATCGTCCGCGGCGAGCCCGTGGCGCTTGAGCAGCACCTCGGTCGGCCCGAAATCGCCGCTCCAGTCGGCCGGCCAGGAAAACACCGGGTCGCGCACCGCGAACCCCTCGGCATGCAGCAGGTCGGCCAGGCCGCCGCGACGCGTGTGGTCGTCCACCACCCAGAGCCCATCCACGTCGCGCAGCAGGGCCGCGAACTCGGCAGCGGGAAACGGCGCGAGCCGCGTCAGGTGAATCACGCCGGCATCGACGTCGAACTCGCGCAGCCGGCGCGCGGCGTCGAGCGCGACGTGCGTGAACAGCCCGCAGCTCACCAGCGCGAAACGCGCGCGCGCGCCGATCCAGCGACATTCGGCAGGCTCGCCGGGCAACGCGCCCAGCGGTTCGCGCGGATAGCGCAGATAGGCCGGGCGCTCCCGCGCCAGCACCGCGTCGACCACGAATCGCGTGTCCGCCTCGCAGCCGGGCGTCCAGATATCGAGGTTCGGCAGCGATCCGATCGCCGCGATGTCGTTGAGCGCCTGGTGGCTCTTGCCGTTCGGCCCGCCGCAGCCGCCCGCGTGCGAGCCGACCAGCGTGACCGGCACGCCGGTCTGCGCGAGCCCGACGCGAATCTGGTCGTAGGCGCGAAAGCACAGAAAGGCCGCGAACGAGAACACCCACGGCCGCAAGCCGCAGGCGGCCATGCCGGCCGCGGTCGACACCATGGTCTGCTCGGCGATCCCGGCCATCAGGAAGCGCTCCGGGTGCGCCTGCGCGAAGCGGTCCACGCCGTAGGAATCGGCCAGGTCGCCGTCCACCACCCAGATCCGCGGGTCGTGCCGCGCCCGCTCGACGAGCGCCTGCGCGCAATGGGCGGCGGGCCTCATGCCGGCTCCCCGGCCGCCATCACGGCGTCGCGGAACTGCGCCTCGGTCAGGCTCAGGCAATGCGACAGCCCGGGCGCGTCGGCGAAGGCCGGAATGCCGTGGCCCTTCTCGGTATGGGCCAGCAGCACGCCGGGCTGGCCGCGCCGGCCCAGCATGTTGCGCATCGCGGCCTCGAGCCCGGCCGCGTCGTGCCCCGGCGCCTCGCTGACATGCCAGCCGAACGCCTCCCACTTGCGCGCCGCGTCGGGCAGCGGCGCGGGCTCGATGCCCGGCATGCCGTGCCAGCCCATCTCCTGGTAACCGTTCAGGTCCAGCACCGCATGCAGGTTGTCGACGCGGTAGCGCGACGCCAATTGCGCGGCCTCCCACACCTGCCCTTCCTGGCATTCGCCGTCGCCGAGCACCACCCAGACGCGCGCGCCCGTGCCGCGCAGCGCGAGGGCCATGCCGAGTCCGACCGACAGGCCCTGGCCGAGCGATCCGGTGGAAAAGTCGATCGCGTCGCACAGGCTCATGTCGGGATGGCACGCCAGGCGGCCGCCGTGCTGCCCGTAGCTGGCCAGCTCGGCCTCGGGCAGCGCGCCGACCGAGGCGAGCGTCGCGTACAGCGCGACCGAGGCATGCCCCTTCGACAGGATCAGGCGATCCGCCCGCCCCTGGGCGCGCCGCGCCGGATCGCGGTCGAGAATCCGGTGATGGAGCACCATCAAGCTGTCGAGCACGCTCATCGCGCCGCCGAAATGGCCGCCCTGCGCGCCGTGCAGCATCGTCAACACGCGCTTGCGGCTCTCCCGTATCTGAATCTCGAGGTTCATCGAATCTCCCGGTTCTTGAAATCAGTTCAGCGCAGCCGCGCGAGACCGTGCTCGCTCAGCAGCGCGTCGCTGCGGATGGCGCGCCAGCAGGCGTCGAACGCCGCCAGCGCCTCGGCATCGGCGCCGCGCGTCGACAATCGCTCGCGAGACAGGCCGGAGCCCGCCTGCGCGTCCCTGCCCAGCGCCGTGGCGATGGCGTCGCCGCGCGCCGCCAGGGCGGCCGGATCGGACACGATGCGCCGCAACGCCGGCAGCGGGCCGGCCAGCAGGTCCTCGTACCAGACCGGCTGGGGCCGCACGCCGGCGCGATGCAGGCGGTCGAAGGCCTCGACCGATACCTTCAGCAGCTCGGCCAGCGTCTCGCCGCGCTCGCCGAACGCGCGCGAGGTGGAGCGCACCCAATCGTCCCGCTCGCGGAACATGAAGACGTAACGCGCTTGCGGGAAGGCCTGCAGAAACACGTCCACCGCCCGGTTGCAGCGCGCGCGCAGCTTGATGACCGGCGCACGCCCGCACGCGAGCGCGAGCCCGCACACGGCGGCGCGCACCACGCTCGGCCCCCAGCGCCGCGCCGCCGCCAGCTCGGCGTCGTCGTCGACCCAGGCGACGTTGGTCAGCACGTCCGGCTCCGAGATCGCCGGCTCGCCGGCGGCGGCCAGCAGGCGCGACAGCAGCGTGGAGCCGCAGCGGCCGATCGAGAACACGAAGGTCGGCGTCAGGCCGGCATCGTCGTGCCAGGCGTCGAGCCGCTCGAACGGCAGCTCGGCCAGCCACTGCACATGGCGGCGCTGATGCTGGTAGAGGAAGGGCACGTCGCTCAACGCGGCATCGCCCTCCCAGCGGCCATGAACGAGCCGCTCGGCGCGCCAGTCCGCGTACAGCGGCACGTAGCGCGCGCGCTCGGGCAACTCGGCCAGCGAGGCGTGGCGCGCGACGACGCGGCTGTCGAAGTCGCCGGGGCGCACCATGCGGGTCGAATCGGCATGGCGGACCCGCAGCACCTGCTTGACGCACACCGGACCGGATGAATCGGCGGATGTCATGCTCTCACTCCTGTCAGGATGGACCGGCCCCGCCTCGCCACAAGGCGCCCAGCAGCCGCTGCGCCTCGTCGGTGAAGCCCTCGCCGCCGTTGGTGCCGCCCGCGTACTCGCCGAACACCGGCCCGCGGTCCGAATCGAACAGGTCGACGCGCACGTGCTCGATGCCGGTCCAGCCGCGGTAATAGTCGGCGAGCTGCTCGGCCAGCGTGATCACGCGATCGAAGTGCGCCGGACGCGCGATCTCGCGCTCGATCGGCTGCGCGCTGTGATAGAGCGCGGCGCGCCGCCAGTCGCGGTCGTAGTCGTAGGCGACGCAGCCCAGGTCGTAGCCCACGGTCACGTAGTGGATGTACTCCACGCGACCGTGGAAGGTCAGGCACTTGAACTGCGACACGCAGGGCGAGCCGTCGCGGTTCTCGACCATCTCCTCGACGATCACGTGATTGTTCAGGCCGCGATAGCACCATTGGCGCGCGAAGAAGGCGCGGATCTCCTCGGGCGCGAACGCCGCGCCTGTCTTCAGGTCGGTGCCGCGATCCATCAGCATCAGCACGCCGGTCTGGCAGCGCGGCTTGATCACGTAGCGTGGCGGCAGCGCGGCGAAATCGCAGTCGGCCACGTCGCCCTGGAAATACAGCTTCGGCAGGTAGGCCTCGAAAGCCTGCAGATGCGTGCGGCAGGTCAGCTTGCAGTCGAGCTGCGTCTCGCTCGCCACGCGCCGCATTTCGTCGGGCGTGGCGCCGGCCTGGAAGATGCCGCGGCGATCGTCGTAGTGCGGCCAGCGCTCGCGCACCTTGTCTCGGAAGGTCGTGCTCACGGGCGCGCTCCCTCAGGCTCGCCGCGCACGGGCTACCCAGCTCTCGCGGGAGCCGCTGCGGTAGTCCTCGAGCTCGCTCCAGTCGGTGAGGCCCTGCGCGTGCCAGTCGACCCGCTCGTGATCGAGGCCGTAATGATCGAACAGCATCTCCACGGCCGAGCGATTGGCCCAGCCCATCAGGCCGCTCTGGCGCGCGGTGGCGCCCGGCGCCGCGGCGTCCTCGTACAGCAGCACCAGGTTGCCGGTGCGGCTGCGCTCGCTGGGCAGCACGTCGTCGAACCAGCCCTGCATGCGCGTGAGCAGCGAGCGCTTGCCGAAGCCGCCCTGCTGCATGTTGCGCACGAAGGCGTTGACGCGGCGGTTGCGCAGCCGCTCGCGCAGGTTCCAGCGCTCGCGCGCCACCCAGGTGTCGAGGATGAAGGCGCCCGGCGCGATGCGGCCGATCTCGCGCATCACGTCGATATGCTCGATCAGGTGGCTCAGCACGCCGAAGCAGAGGATCGTGTCGAAGCCGCCCGGCTCGACCGAGCGCAGGTATTCCACGAGATCGCCGGCCACCACCTCGTAGCGCTCGCGCGCATGGCCGCCCTGGGCCAGGTTCGCGCGCGCGGCGTCGAGGTGGCTTTCGCGCACCTCCACGCCCACCACCTTGGCCGCGCCGTGCGCGAGCGCGGCGTGCATGAAGCGTCCGTCGTGGCTGGCGAGATCCAGCACGCGCTTGCCGCGAAAATCCTGCTCATAGCCGCTGATGAGCACCTTCGCGCGCCAGTTCAGGCGCTGCGCGACCGCGCGCACGGTGCTGGAGGCGAGGTAGACGGAGCCGGAGAAGTCGACGCCGGATTGCATGGTCGATGAGTTCATGATGAGGTTCGGATTCAGGTAGGAGAACCACGGCCTGCCGGCCGTGGCGCAATCGATCGCGCCTCGCGCGACCTCGTCAGGCAGGTTCGGCGGCGGTGGCCGCCTCGCGGGCCACGCCGAACGGCACGTCGCCGCGCACGCACACGCGCCGCGCGAAGCGCCGCCCGGCGCCGTAGTCGTCCACCGCGGTGTGCATGGTGCAGCGGTTGTCCCAGAGCGCGACGTCGCCGTTCGACCAGTGCCAGCGCACCGTGAACTGCGGCTTCTCCATCTGCGCATACAGGTAGTTCAGGATCGTCGCGCTCTCGGCGGAATGGAAACCCGCCAGGTGCGAGGTCATGAAGGGATTGACGAACAGGCACTTGCGGCCGGTCTCCGGATGCACGCGCACCACGGGGTGCTCCGCGCCGAACAGGTTGCTCAGGTCGATGTCGGTGCGGCCCTTGCCCTGGAACGCGCCCGGGCGCTGCGAATACTGCTCGGTGGTCATGTCGTGCACCGCGCGCTGGCCTTCGAGGAAGGCCTGCATGCCCGGCGACAGGCTCTCGTAGGCGGCCTCGAGGTCGGCCCACATGGTGTCGCCGCCGCTGGCCGGCGTCTCCATCACGCACAGCACGCCCAGCGCGGTCGGCGCCTTCGCGACGCTCAGGTCGGTATGCCAGATCGACGCCCGCCCGCTGGGCACGTCGGCGTCGAATACCGTTACCTCGGGGCGCCCGTCGGGCTTGGCCGAAAACGAGGGGAAATTCGTCTCGATCTCACCGAACAGGCGCGCGAACGCGATCTGCGTGTCGACCTCGAGCGCGGGCTGGTCGGTGAAGAACAGCACCTTGTGGCGCAACAGCGCCGCGCGGATCTCCTCGACGCCGCCGTGCTCGACGATGCCCGCCAGCGTACGGTTGCGCACTTGGGCGCCGATGGTGCCGCTCAGCGGCCTCAGGTCCAGGGTGGTCATGGGCTCAGCTCCTTGTAGTCCTTGCAGTGTCGGTGTCTCGAAGCTCGTCGTGAACGGCCGGGACGGCCTCCCGGTCGAAGCGTTCGAGCGCGAATCGGTACAACTCGATGTCGAAGCGATTGCTGTGCTCGACGTGCTCCCGGCAGGCCGGGCTCAGCGTCAGGTCACGCGCGTAGCTGCCCTCGTTGCGCCGCTCTACGCCGGCCGCGGGCCAGCCGAAGCGCGCGCAGAAGCGCCGCATCGATTCGTCGAAGCGCTCGGTCAGGCCGAAAGCCGCGAAACGCTCGACCAGGTTGTGCTTGGCCATCTCCAGGTGCTCGGGACCGACGCGCGCGCGCGGCGAATCGAAATGCGCGCCCGAGACGGCCCGCACCTGGGCGTTGTCGAGATCGATGCTCGCCTCGCTGGCGAGGAAGCGCTCGAGCCCGATGCGGCGCTGGAACAGGTACGCATGCAGGTAGTTGAGCGGCTCCTTGAGCGCGTAGAAGTAGTACGACACGAGCCGCGAGACCGGCTCGCGCAGCAGCGTGACGTAGCGGCTGCCGTGCTCGCTGTCGTCGAAGCCGTACGGGAAATGGCCGCGCAGCATCGCGTACGAGGCCTTGTCCGCTTCGTCGAGCGCGCGATACGCGTCGATCCGGCCGTTCACCACCGGATGCTCGTCGTCGACGTAGAACTTCGCGATCCTGGCGCCCGCGTGGAGCTGGTCGAGATGCTCGCCGAACGCGGTGCCGGCCGTGCGCGGGATATGGACGAAGGCGATGCGGGAGCCCGACGCGCTCATGCCACGGCCTCCCTGCTGGTGGCCTGCTCGGCATCGCGCCAGACGTCGCCGAGCGCGCGCGCCAGCGCGTCGGGACAATCGCGCAGCAGGTAGTGGCCGATGCCGGCGTACTCGACGAGGCGCACCTGCCGGCCGAGCTTGAGCCAGTCCGCGTGGCGCTCGGCGTAACCCTCCACCAGCGGGTCCTCGGTGCCCACCATGCACCACACCGGTACGTCCAGTGCCTGCAGCGCGCCGGCCTGCATCTCGTCGTTCAGGTGATCGTAGTAGACGTCGGCGAGCCAGCTGTCGTAGCGGAAGTCGTGCAGGAAGAACGCCTGCTCGTCGGCCTGGGCCGGCAGCGTCGCGCCCATGCCACCGAGGAAGGCGAAGATCTGCGCGTCGCTGCGGGTGTCCGGCTTGCCGTGACGCATGCGCATCAGCGCGCCGCCGATGCAGAGCGCGCGCAGGTCGGCCTTGCGGCGCGAGAGTTCGCGTGCGATCGCGATCGCCAGCGCCGAGCCGTTGCACTGTGCGAACACGATCACCGGCAGCGTGGTGGCCGCCAGCAGGTCGTCGCAGACCTGGCCGGCCAGGCGCCGGATCTCGGCCAGCAGCGCCGCGTCGTCGCCCACCGGCGTGCGCGGCAGCTTCACCGCGAACAAGGCCAGGTCGGCCTCGTGCCGGCCCACCGCGCGGCTGGTGTCGACGAAGCTGACCGGGCCGCCGGCGGCATTGGCCACGCACACCAGCACGGCCTTCGCGCGCGCCGTGTCGCCCGCCATCAGCACCACCGAGCCGGACTCGGTGGGCGCGCGCTCCAGGTACTCGGCCAGCGCCTCGATGCTCGGATGATCGTAGATGTCGGTCACTTCCAGGGGCGCGCCGTACTTGGCCGCGATCCGGATCGCCTTGAACGAGTCGCCGCCCAGCTCGAAGAAATCGTCGTGGATGCCGAAGCCGTCGTGGCCGAGCACCTCGGCGAACACCTCGGTCAGCCGGCACTGCACCGGCGTATGCGGCGCGACGCGCGCCACCCGCGACGGCTCGTGGCGGAATTCCTCGCGCAGGCGGTTGCGGTCGATCTTGCCGCTCGGCAGTTGCGGCAGCGCCGTCTCGAAGCGGAACACCGAGGGCACCATGTAGGGCGGCAGCTTCGCCTTGAGCGCCTCGACGATCACCTCGCGCTGGTCGGCCTGGTGCGGCACCACGTAGGCGCACAGGAAGGCCTCGCCCCGTTCAGGCTGGATCAGCAGCACGGCGGCCTGGCGCACGGCCTCGATCGCGCGCAGGCTGGCCTCCACCTCCTCCAGCTCGATGCGCATGCCGCGCACCTTCACCTGCCGGTCCTTGCGGCCGTGGAACATCAGCACGCCGTCCTCGCGCATCACGCCGAGATCGCCGGTGCGGTACAGGCGGCCCTTGTAGCGGTCGGGGAACGGGCTCTCCACGAAGGCCTTGGCGGTGGCCCCCGCCATGCCCACGTAGCCGCGCCCCACGCCCACGCCGGTCACCACGATCTCGCCGCGCGTGCCGATCGGCACCGGATTCAACTGCTCGTCGACGATGTAGATGTCGAAATTGGCGAGCGCGCGGCCGATCGGCACCGGATTCTCGATCACGTCGCCGGGCGACATCAGGTGGTGGGTGATGTCGTCCGAGGCCTCGGTGGGCCCGTAGGCGTTGAACACGTGGGTGTTCGGCATCAGCGCGAACCAGCGCTGCAGCAGCGCGGCGTCGATGGTCTCGCCGTTGACCATCAGGTAGGTCATCGCCTCGGGCCGCGGCAGGCCGGGATGCGCCTCGAGGTGCTCGACCAGCGCCAGCAGGTAGGTGGGCACCACCTCCAGGATCGTGATGCGATCGTCGTGGAGCCGGCGCAGCAGCCCGTCGATATCGTGCACGGTGCGATCGTCGTAGACGAAGGTCGTGCCGCCCTGGGCCAGCGCGATGAACATCTGCCAGACCGACACGTCGAAGCTCATCGATGCGTTCTGCGCGACGCGGCACTGCGCGTCGATGCGCATGTCGTGCGCCTTGTTGACGATGTTGTTGAGCATGCCGATGTGCTCGATCATGGCGCCCTTCGGCTTGCCGGTCGAGCCCGAGGTGAACAGCACGTAGGCGAGGTCGTGCCCCGACACGTGCACGTCCGGGTTGTGCTCGAGCGTCGCGTCGGGCGCGGCCAGCTCCTCGAACACGAAGCGGCTCACGCCGGCGGTGGCCGGCTCGACGGCGGCCACCGCGGCATCGGCGATCACCACCGTCGCGGCGGCCGATTCGAGCATCTCCTGCATGCGCTGGGGCGGCAGCACCGGATCGATCGGAATATAGGCCGCGCCGATCTTCCAGATCGCCAGCACGGCCACCGCGAGGCGGTCGCTGCGCGTGATGCGCAGGCCGACCAGCGAATCCGTGCCGAGTTCGGGGCAGGCCTGCATCAGGCGATTCGCGAGCCGGTTCGCGGCGCGATTGAGTTCGTCGTAGGTATAGCGCTTGCCGTTGCAGACGAGCGCGCAGCGGGTGGGCGTGTCGGCCGCGTGATCCTCGATCAGGTGCGGCACCAGGTTGCGCCCCAGGCGCAGTTCGCCCTGCCGGCAGGTGCGGCTCAGCCCCTCGCCGGATGCCGGCGCCGGTGCCGGGCTCCCGCCCGCGAGCAGGGCCTCGACGGGCTGTTCGAGTTGGTCGGGAAGGCGGTTCAGTGCCGCGTTCAGATGGTCGGTCATGATCTCGATGTCCTTGATGTGGTACCGCGTACGATCGAATGCGATGTCGAAATGCAGGCGGGCGCCGGGTTTTACCGTCACGGTCAGCCCGTAGTGGGTGTCGTCGATGAAGTCGTAGTCGCGCATGCCCAGCGCCGCGCGCGCGTCGTGCTCGGCCGCCGGATAGTTCTCGACCACCAGCAGCGTGTCGAACAGCGGTTGCCCGGCGCGCACGCCCGATTCGCGCTGGATCTCGACGAGATCGAGCAGGCCGTGGGACTCGCGCTCCACGTGCCGCGCATGGACCGTGCGCAGCCAGTCGCCGAGCGTCGCCCGCGGGTCGATGTCGACGCGCGCCGGCAGCGTCGCGATCAGCGGGCCGACCATGGTGTCGATGCCCGGCAGCTCGACGTCGCGCCCCGAGGTGGTGACGCCGAACAGCGGCGAGGACTGCCCGCCGTGACGCCCGAGCACCAGTGCCCAGGCGGCCTGCAGCACGGCCGCGAGCGTCACCCTGCTGCGCCGTGCCGCCTCGACGAGGCGCCGCGTGCCGGCTTCGTCGAGTTCGCGGGTCACCACCGCGGCATCGGCCGCTCGCGCATCGAGGCCGGCCTGCTCGATCGCGAGCACAGTGCGCTCGGTGCGCGCGCCGAGCTGTTCGCGCCAGTAGCGCCGATCCTCGTCGAGCGGCCGGGCCGGGCGCCATGCCACGTATTCGCCGAACTGCACGGCCGCGGGCAGCATCGGCTCGCGCCCGGCCGCCAGCGCGGCGTAGGCCAGCGCCAGGTCCGCCCAGATCAGCTGCAGGCTCCAGCCGTCGAGGATCGCGTGGTGATAGGTCCAGACGAAGCGGCGACCGGCATCGTGCCGGATCACCTGGAAGCGCATCAGCGGCGGCTGGCCGAAGTCGAACGGCGTCGCGCGATCGGCAAGCAGCAGCGCACGGAACGCCGCCTCGCGCGGCTCGGCGGCGAGACCGCGATGATCCGTTTCGCGCCACGGCAGCGGCACCGAGGCGGCCACCAATTGCAGCGGCTGCTCGCGCTCGAAACCGACGAAGGCGGTTCGCAGGGCCGCGTGGCGCGCCACCACCACCTCCCAGGCGCGCCGCAGCACGTCGAGCTCGACGTGCTCGCCGAGCGTCATGTGCACCTGGTTGACGTAGGCGCTGGCGTGATTCGGCATCAGGCTATGGAACACCATGCCCCACTGGATCGCGGTGGCCGGATACAGCGCGTCAAGCGCCGGCTGGCTGGCGTGCCAGCGCGCCAGCTCGTCGCGGCTCGCGCCGGCGAGCGGGAAATCCGCCGGCATCGGGCACCAGCCCGCTTGCGCGGCGCAATGCGCGGCAAGCTCGCGCAACGCCGCCTCGAAGCAGGCGCCCAGTGCCTCGACGTCGGCGGCATCGAAGCGCTCGCAGGCGTAGTCGATCTCGAAACGCAGGCTGCCGTCCTCCACCCCGCCGTTGATGCCGAGCCGGTGCTCGCGCGGTCGATCGGGCGTGATGTCATCGCGCGACACGGTGCTCAGCACCCGGATGTCGGCCGCCTCGTCGGCGCTCACGTCGAACTGGCCGAGATAGTTGAAGACGATCTCCGGCGCGTTGCGCGTCGCGAGCTCGTCCAGCTCGGCATCGGCCGCGAGATGGCGCAGCATGCCGTAGCCGATGCCGTGCCGGGGCGTGGCGCGGTACTGCGTCTTGACCGCGGCGATCGTCGCGGCCAGTTCCGGCTCGCCTTGCGATGCGGGCAGCGCGAGACGCTGCGGGAAATAGCTGGTGAACCAGCCGAGCGTCTCGCCCAGCGCGGGCGGCTCGTGCTCGGGCAGGTAGTGCGCGAGCGCCTCGGTCTCGCGGCCGTGGCCTTCCAGCGCGATACGCAGTGCGTCGAGCCCGCGCCAGCGCCATGCGGCGATCAGCAAGGCGGCCAGCAGCAGTTCCACGGTCTGGGTGCGATAGGCGTGATGCGTGCGCGTGAGCAATTCGCGGGTGGCCTGTGCGTCGAGCACGACCTCGACGATGCGCGTGCTGTGCCGGCTCTCGCGAGCGGACGCGCCGAGATCGGGCAGCAAGGGCGGCACCGGCTCGCGCAGCGTGCGCAGCCAGTGCTCGCGCTCGGCCAGCAAGGCCGCGCCGTGGCGCGCCGCGCCAGGCCTGAAAGCCGTTGCCGCGCGGGCGGCGCTCGATGTCGCCCCGCGCGCGCCATTGCATGAAGCCGCCGCGCAGGTCGTCGAGCAGCACGCGCCACGACACGCCGTCGATCACCGCGTGATGCGCGGCCAGCAACAGCCGGCCGCCGCGCGCGCCATCGCGCGCCAGCGCCGCCACGAACAACGGCCCGCCGGCAAGCCGCACGGCGCGCCGCGCGGCGGCGAACAGCGCCTGCGCGCCCGCGCCGTCGAGTGCCTGTCCGGCATGGTCGTGGCACATCAGGCGCGCGCTGTCCTCGCGCGGTGCCGACGCGGCGAATTTGGCCCGCCAGCCCGACGCGTCGCGCGCGAAGCGCAGGCGCAGCGCGTCGTGGTCGGCCACCAGCGTATCGAGCCATGCCTCGAGAAATGCCGGCGTGAGCTCGGCCGGCACGTCCAGCAGCCGCGATTGCTGGTAGTGATCCACGTGCCGGTCGTCGATCGCGAAGAACGCGTGATGGATCGGCAGCAAGGGCATGTCGTCCGCACTGGCTTCCGTGGCGCCCTGGCTCGCGCCGCGGTCCGACGGGTGGACAGGCTCGTGGCGCGCGTTGGCGGCCAGCAGTTCGATGCTCGGGAAGCGGAACAGGTCACGCGCCGAAAAGGCGATGCCCTGCTGGCGCGAGCGCGCCGCCACCTGGATCGACAGGATCGAATCGCCCCCCAGCTCGAAGAAATTGTCGGTCACGCCGAGCGTCGGGGCCCGCAGCACCGCGCGCCAGATCTCCCACAGCGCCCGCTCGGTCGCGTTGCGCGGGGCGAGCGCGCCGCCGGCATCGCCGACCGGGTCCTGCAGCGCCAGCGCGGCGAGCGCGCGGCGATCGAGCTTGCCCGCGATGCCCTTGGGCAGCGCCGCCACGAAGCCGAACGCGCTCGGCACCATGTAGTCGGGCAGGCTCGCCCGGAGCGCCGCCGCCAGCGCCTCGCGCGCGGCCGCCGGGTCGGCCGCGCCCTCGCCCGGCGCGAGCGCGACGTGCGCCACCAGTTGCGCGCGGCCGTCATCGTCGCGGCGCACCGCCACGGCCGCCTCCGCGACCAGCGGATGGGCGTTTAGGGCCGTCTCGATCTCGTCGAGCTCGATGCGGTAGCCGCGGATCTTGACCTGCTGGTCGACGCGCCCCAGGAACTCGATCTGGCCGTCGTGCGTCCAGCGCGCGAGGTCTCCCGTCAGGTAGAGCTTGCCGCCCGGGGTGAACGGATCCGGCAGGAAGCGCTCGGCGTTGAGCGCGTCGCGGTTGAGGTAGCCGCGCGCCACCCCGGCGCCGGCGATGTGGAAATCGCCCGGCATGCCGATCGGCACCGGCCGTTGCATGCGATCGAGCACGTGCACGCGATAGTTGCCCAGCGGCCGCCCGATCGGCACGCGTGTGCTCGCGAGGGGCGCCGCGTGCGAGTAGGCGGTGGTGAACACGGTCGCCTCGGTCGGACCGTAGACGTTCTCGATCGCCGCTGGCCGCAGCACCTCGAGCGCGGCATTGGCCAGCGCGACCGGCAATTCCTCGCCCGCGGCCAGCACGTGGCGCAGCCGGTGCCGCGCCTGGAAAACCGGGTCCGCGGCGGCTTCCCGCACGAACAGGCGCAGCATCGACGGCGTGAAATTGACGTGCGTGACGCCGAACCGGCACATCGCCGCCATGATCAGGTCGGGTGAACCCTCCTCGCCCGGCGGCAGGATCGCTAGCGAGGCGCCCCCGACGAACCAGCCGAACAGCTCCGGCACCGAGACGTCGAACGCGTAGTTGGTCTTCAGCAGGTAGCAGTCGTCCTGCCCGAGCGGATAGCGGGCCTGCACCGCGTCGAGCAGGTTGGTCACGTTAGCGTGCGTGACGGCCACGCCCTTCGGCTGTCCGGTGGAGCCCGAGGTGTAGAGCAGGTAGGCGGTGGCGTCGGGCGCGACGGCCGGCATCGCGCGCGAGGTGCCGGACTGCGCAGGCGGCTGGGCGGCATCGAGGCACAGCGTCTCGATCGCGTGGGAGGCGAAGCGCGCGCGGCGGATCGGCTCGACCGTCAACAGCAGCGCCGCGTCGCTGTCGCGCAGCATGAAGTCGATCCGCTCGTCGGGCAGGCGAGGATCGATCGGCAGATACGCGCAGCCCGCCTCGAGGGTGGCCAGCATCGCCACCAGCATCTCGAACGAGCGCTCGAAGCACAGCGCGACATGGCGCGGCGCGCCGCCCGTCACGGCAAGCAGGCGGGCGGCCAGCGCGTCGACGCGCTGCCCCAGCTCGGCGTGGGTCAGCATCGCGTCGCCCAGGCGCAGCGCGGGCGCGTCGGGCACGGCGCGGCGGCGGGCCTGGAAGCGCTCGTGGATCAGCACGCTGCCGTGCGACTCGAATGCCGTCGCATTCCAGCGCTCGATGCGGGCAAGGTCGGCGGGCGGGGTGCAGGCGAGCATCGCGACGCTCGCCTGCGGCGCCGCCGCGATCTCGCCGAGCAGCACCTCGTATTGTTCGAGCATCCCCGCGATCGAGGCCGGCGCGAACAGCGCCGTGGCGTATTCGGCCATGCAGGCCAGGCCGTCGGCGTGATGCGCGATCTCCAGGCTCAGGTCGTACTTGGCCGCGCCAATGTCGTGGGGCACCGCCGGCGGCAGCTCGCCCTGCCCGCCATCGTGGCTGGCGTCGTGCCGTTCGTTGTGGAATTCGAACATCACCTGGAACAGCGGCGTATGGGCGGTACCGCGCGCGGCGCCGGCCAATTCGATCACCTCGCCGATCGGCAGGGCGCGCCGCTCGTAGGCATCCAGCGTGTCGCTCGCCACCCTGGCGAGCAAGGCGCTGAAAGGCTCCTCGTCGTCGATGCTCGCGCGCAGCACGACGGGGTTGGCGAAGTAGCCGACCTTCGCGTCGTCGCGCCCCGTCTCGCGCAGCGACATCGGCGTGCCAAGCACGAACGCGGCCTGCCGGCTGTAGCGGCGCAACAGGATCTGCCAGCCGGCCAGCAACACCATGAACAGCGAGGCACCGTGCGCGGCCCCGAGCGCGGCGAGCCGTTCGGCCAGCGCGGCGGGCAGGCGCCGCGCGGCAAGCGCGCCGACGCCGTCGCGCACGGCAGGACGCGGGAAATCAGTCGGCAGCTCGAGCAGATGCGGCACCTCGGCGAGCCGGGTGCGCCAGTAGTCGCGCAGCGCCTCGATGGCCGGGCCGGTCGGCGGCGGTGCATCGGCAACGCCTGCGTCCGTGGCAGCGTCAATGCCGCCGCCGTTCGCACGATAGGCATCCACGATCTCCCGCGCGACGATCACGCGCGAACGCGCATCGAATACGATGTGGTGCGCCACGAACTGCAGCACGTCGCCCGCCTCGCCGAGCCGGTGCAGGCGCACGCGGAACAGCGGCCCGGCATCGAGCGCGAAGCGCGGCCGCGCGAATGCGCCGAGCGCGGCGCGCAGCGTCGCCTCGTCGGCCGGCGTCACCTCCGCCTCGGACCAGTCGAGCTCGATCGCCTCCCGCACGCGCCGGCGCAGCGCCGCCCCCTCGCCGTTGAAGGTCGCCCGCAGCATCGGGTGGCGCGCCGCGATCGACGCGATCACGCGGCGCATCCGCTCGGAATCGAGACGCCCGTCGCGCGCCGCGTCGAAGCGCAATGCAAACGACAGGTGGTAGGCCGCGCCATCCTGGACCTGCTCGGCCAGCCACATGTCGCGTTCCGGCGCCGAGGCCGGCGCGTCGCCCTGCATCGCGGCCGCGCAGGCCGAATCCTGCGTGGCGCGATGCGCGTCGTCGTGCATCGCCTCGCCTGCCTTGTCGTGCGGACGTTGCGTCGATGCCGCGGCGCGCTCGCCGAGCCTCGACAGCTCGTGCAGCGATCCGCAGCCAAGCACGTCGATCCGCTTCGCGTCGGGCGCCACGCATTCGCGCACGATGCTCACCAGCAACGCCGGCTCGAGCGTCTGCACGGTGCGTTCGAAGAGGTCCTCGTCAGGCTCCGTGCCGCTCATGCCGAGATGCGCCGCCAGCCGGCCGCGCAGTGCCTCGATCGCTTCGATCGCGTTGATGTTCCCTGCCTTGTCCATCAGTAATCCTATTTGACAGATATTCCATGCGGCCCTTGCCGCGCGGTTGTCCGGCCTCAACCCGCCACGCGCTCGCGTTGCGGCAGCACCAGGGTTTCGGCGAGCCGTCGCACGTGGCGCCGCAACTCCGGCACCGCCGTGGCCTCCCAGTCACGCGCCTGCAGCAAGGGGCCGACGTAGTAGAGCCAGTCCGAAGCCGTGCCGCTGGCATCCAGCACGGCCCCGCTGTCGGCGACGGCGAAACCCATGCCGATCGCGTCGCGCCTGAGCAGCCCGTCGGCGTGCAGGCGGCCGAACAGCGAATCCGCCGCGTCGCCGAAGTCGGGTGCGGGGCCGGTGCAGTTGATCACCGCCGCGACACGCAGCGGCTCCGGCACATCCGCCCCGCGCCGGCGCACGGCGACCTCCACGCTATCCGGCCGCCAGGCATAGCCGGTCACGCGTCCGGCCGTCAGCACCAGCGCGCCGCGCTCGAATTCGGCATGCAGCAGGGCCGCGGGCCCGGGCGCGCAGCGATGACGGTGCACGTCCCAGTAGGCCCGCAGGTGGCGCAGAAAGCGGCGCCGCTCGCGATCGGCGAGGCGGCGCCACAGCAGCGGCGTGGCCTCGCGGATCGAACCGATCACGTCGCGCCAGTCGCGGCCGGCGATCGCCGCCTCGGCCAGCGCCTCCCGCATCATCCGCAAGTAATGGCGAACCTCGGGACGCGCCAGCATGGCCGCCGCCAGCCGCCCGTCGTAGTGCGGCGGCGCATCCATCTCGCGATGCGCCTGCGGCAGCAGCCCGTGGCGCGACACCACGCGAATCGGCGCCGTGTGCCCACGCGCGCGCAGGCCAAGCACCACGTCGACCATGGTCAGCCCGCTGCCGACCAGCAGCACCGGCGCCGCGCCGTCGATGCCGTTCAATGCGCCGGGCCGCCACGGGTCGCTCACGTAGCGCCCGCTCTCCAGGACCTCGCGCGGCACGCTGCCTGCGGGCGGCTCGCCGCGCATCTGGTTGCCGTTGCTGATCACCACGCAATCGGCATGGATCACCTCGCCGTCGGCCATGGTGATCGCGGCGGGCCGCTCACCCCGCGGCGGCGCGATGGCCACCGCGCTGCCGACCACGCTGCGAAAGCTCACGCCCTCGCAGGCCCGCTCGATGCGCTCGGTCAGGCGGGCCTCGAGATAGTCGCCGTAGAGGCGGCGCGGCACGAAGCTCGCACGCGTATGGCGCGCATCGCGCTGCTGCGCGTAACGATGGAAATCGTCGACGTCGGCTTCGTCGGCGCTCATGCGCCCGGCGGGCACGTTGAGCAGGTGGTCGAGCGTGCGCGTGCCGTAGGCCACGCCCCGCGCCATCGCGCCCGAGCGGTTGATCAGCAGCAGCCGCAGCGGCCGCACCGGCGGCGAACGCAGCCAGTGCATCGCCAGCGTCGCGCCGCAAAAACCCGCGCCGATAATCGCAATTGTCGTCATGCCTTCCTCGTCTCGATTCGCAAGCAGGGGAAAAGATCGTTCGTGCCGCCTGGCTCGGCGGCGGCTAGCGGGTCGCCAGGGCCTGCGGCGCCTGCCAGCCGCCGCCGAGCGCCTTCGCGAGGCGCACCACGGTATCGGCCTGCATGCCGCGGATGCGGGCCGCCTCGCGCTCGCCGGCCAGCGCCGCGCGCTGCGCCTCGATGACGTCCAGGTAGGTGACCATGCCGTTCCGATAACGCGCGCTGGCGAGCGTCAGCAGGCGCTGCGCGTCGTCGACGGCACGACGCGACTGCTGCGCCGCCGCCGCCAGCACGTCCAGGCCGGTGACGGCGTCCTGCACTTCCTGGAAGGCCGTCAGCACCGAGGCGCGATAACGTGCCTGCGCGGCGTCGTAACCGGCGCTCGCGAAGCGCTTGCGAGCCACGCGCCGGCCGCCGTCGAACAAGGTCTCGCCGATCGATCCGCCAAGCGACCAGACCAGGCTCGGCACCGTCGCGAGCGTGGCGAACTGCGCGCTCTGCCAGCCGATCGACGGCGACAGCACGAGGCTCGGGAAATAGGCGGCGCTCGCCACGCCCACGCGCGCGTTGGCGGCGGCCATCGCGCGCTCGGCGGCGGCCACGTCGGGGCGCCGCTGCAGCAGGTCGCTCGGCATCCCGGTGGGCAGCACCGGCAGCGCATAGGCCTCGCGATTCGGCGCCAGCGAAAACTGCGGCGCGGGCTCGCCCACCAGGGTGGCGATCACGTGTTCGTAGCGCGAGCGCTGGGTCGCGAGCAGATGCAGCTGCACGCGGGTGGCGTCGAGCTCGGTTTGCTGCTGCAGCACGTTCAGCTCGGATACCTGTCCGAACTTCCACTGCTGCTGGACGAAATCGAGCGCCTTCTGCTGCCACTCGATCGAATCGGCCACGATCCCGCTCTCGTCGTCGAGCGCTCGCAGCGCGAAGTACGCCGAGGCGAGCTGCGCGGTCAGGGCGAGCCGCGCATTGGCCAGGTCGTCGGCCGACTGTTCCGTGTCGGCCACGGACGCCTCGACCGAACGGCGCACGCGCCCGAACAGGTCGACCTCCCACGACAGCCACGCGCCCGCCTCGAAATCGTTCTGCACCGTGGAATAGTTCGGCGAGTCGTATTCGGTCAGCGGCCGATTGGCCGAAATGCGGCGACGCTGCGCGGCAAGACCGACGCCGACGTCGGGCAGGCGCGCGGCGGCCACCGCCGACAACTGTGCGCGGGCCTGGTCGTAGCGCGCGGCGGCCTCGCGCAGCGTCTGGTTGCGCTCGAGCACGCGGCGCTCGAGCTCGTCGAGCTCGCCGATGCCGAAGGTAGTCCACCAGGCGTCGTCGAGCGAGGCGCGCGACGGCTCGGCCGGGTGCCAGTTGGCGTATGCCGGATCGATCTTCCAGGCTTGCGGCGCGGCCACGGCCGGCCGTTGATAGTCGGGCCCGGCCGCGCAGCCGGCCAGCGCAACGGCCAGCGCGGCGGCGCACGACAGCGCGCTCGCGCGCGCCAGCCGCACGAGGCGCGGGCCTCGCGCGACACCGGTGGCGCGATGGCTCACGGATCGAAGAGTGATGGATCGATGGATCACGGATCGATGCCTCGTCATGACGCACTTCCCCCGGGCATGGCCGGCGCGTCCTGCGCCGGCAGCACCAGCCATTTCGCCAGCGTGGCGGCCAGCGCCATCAACAGCGCGGAGACAATAAAGACCAGCCGGATCGACGTGGCCGTCGCCACCAGCCCCCAGAGATAACTGCCGATCGCCAGCCCGCCGACGATGCAGGAATGGAACAGCGACAGCGAACGCCCCGCCACCCAGGCCGGCGAGGCGGTCTGGATCGTCAGGTTGTAGGTCGACACCACCGCCACCCAGCTGCCGCCCGCCATCGCGAGGCCGGCCAGGGCCGCCAGCCGCGTCGGGCTCCACGCGGCGATCGCCATGCCCGCGGCGAAACTCAGCGTGCAGAGCGCGAGCAGGTTTTCGCGACCCAGCCGCATGCGCAGCGCGGCGCCGCCGAGCGCGCCGGCCGCCGCGCCGGCACCGAAGGAGGCGAGCAGGATGCCGTAGGTGGTCGCGTCGCCGCCGAAGCGCTGCCGCGCGAACAAAGGCAACAGCGCCCAGACCGGGCTGCCGAGGAAACCGAACGCGGTGCTGCGCAGCAACGCGGCGCGCAGGCCCGCGTCGCCGAAGCAATAGCGCATGCCCTGCCCCAGCATCGCCGCCAGCGGTTCGCGACGGCGCTCGCGCGCCGCGCCGCCGCCACGCACCGCGCGGGCCAGCACGGCCACCAGCCAGGCGCAAGCCAGCACGCTGATGCCGAACGCGGCCTGCGGCGACAGCGTCGCCACCACGAAGCCGCCGAGCGAGGGGCCGGCCGTGCGCGCGATATTGAGCGAGAAGCTGTCCAGCGCGATGGCCGCCGACAGCTCGCGCGCCGGCACCTGCTCGGTGACGGCCGACTGCCAGGCCGGCTGGAACATCGCGCCCGCGCAGCCGCCGAGGAAGGTGAACAACAGCACCCAGGCCGGCGTCATCACACCCCAGGCCGCCAGCAGCGCCAGGCACAGCGCCGCGCCCAGCATCACCGATTGCGATACCAGCATCACGCGGCGTCGGTCCCAGGCATCGGCCGCCACGCCCGACATCAAGGCGAACAAGGCGATCGGCAGGGTCGAGGCGGTCTGCACCAGCGAAACCATCGCCGGCGACGGCGCCATCGAGGTCATCAGCCAGGCCGCCGCGACGGTCTGGATCGATCCGCCGATGTTGCCGACCAAGCTCGCGCACCAGATCGTCCTGAACGCGCGATAGGCGAAGGGACCGCGCAGCGTGGCGAACCACGAGCGCCGCGCGGGCCGCGCGGTCGTGCCGGCCACTGCAGCGAGCCCGGGATCGGACTCGTCGCGCGATTCGAGCAGGTCGCTCATTGCGACTCCAGCAGATGCGTGGCCAGCGCCTCGACCGTCGGATGGCGGAACAGGTCCGCCAGTTGCGCATCGATCTCCAGCTCGCGCCGCACGCGCCCCAGCAGTTGGGTGCCGAGCAGCGAGTCGCCGCCGAGCTCGAAGAAGTTCTCGTCGATGCCCACCGTCTCGCGCCGCAATACCTCGGCCCAGTAGCCGGCCAGCGCGCGATGCAGCGGCGTGCGCGGCGCCTTGCGCGCGCCGCCGGGCTCGGGCGCGCGCGGCACCGGCAGGGCCTGGCGATCGAGCTTGCCGTTCGGCAGCAGCGGCATCTCGGCGAGCGGCACGATCACCGCCGGCACCATGTAGTCCGGCAGGCGCGCGGCCACGTGCGCACGCAGCGCGGCCGCGTCGGCGGGGCCGGCCGTGACCACGTAGGCCACGATCGATACCGGGCCGGCGGGCGTGTCGGTGCGCGGCAAGACCACCGCCTGCCGGACCTGCGGATGCGCGGCCAGCGCGGCTCGTACCTCGCCGAGCTCGACGCGCATCCCGCGAATCTTGACCTGGTCGTCGAGGCGGGCGAGATGCTCGTAGCAGCCGTTCGCGTCGCGACGCAATACGTCACCGGTGCGATAGCGGCGCGCACCGCCGCCCTCCGGCGCCTCGCCGAAGCGTTCGGCGCTCAGCTCGGGGCGGTTCCAGTAGCCGAGCGCGACGAAGGCGCTGGTAATCGCCAGTTCGCCCTCGCTCGCGCCAGGCTGTCCCTGCGCATCGAGCAGCGTGGCCTGGACGCCCGGCACGGGCCGGCCGACCGGCAGGCGCACCGCATTCGCGTCGGTCTCGAGATCGGCCACGTATTGCAGCGCCGTGGTGCATTCGGTCGGGCCGAGGCCGTTGATCAGACCGCACCGCGGCCCGCCATGACGCGCCACCAGCGCGACGTCGCCGCCGACCGCGGCCTCCCCGCCCAGCACCACCCAGCGCAACGCGGCCGGCCGGGCGAAGCCGGGAAACGCGGCTCGCAGCACGCTCGGCGTCGAATGCCAGATCGTGATGCGCTCGCGCAGCAGCCACTCGCCGATGCCGTCCACGCCGCGCCGCCGCACGTCCCATATATGCAGGCACGCGCCGCTGAGCAGGGTCGCGTGAATGTCCATCACGGAAGCATCGAAGCCGTAGTACGGCAGCAGCGTCATGCGATCGTCACGCTCGAGCCCGAGCGACGACGCATAGCAGGCCGCGTGGTGCAGCACGTTGCGGTCGCATTGCATCACGCCCTTGGGCACGCCCGTGGTGCCCGAGGTGAACAACAGGTAGCTGATCGCCTCGGGCCGCCGCGCCTGCAGCGGCGTTCCGGCTTCGGGCAGCGACGCGTCGTCGATCACGCACACGGCCAGTCCGAGCGACGCCGCCAGCGCCGCATGCTCGGGAGCCGCGAGCACGATCCGGCAGCGGCATTCCCGCACCACGGCCTGCAGGTGGGCAAGCGGGTGATCGACGATCAGCGGCACGTAGAACTTGCCGGCGCCGAGCACGCCGTACAACGCCGCGATCATCGGTGCGCCATGCCCGTAGAGCAGGGCAACCGGCTCCTCGTCGGCACCGCCGGCGGCCAGCAGGGCCGCCGCGATACGCGAGGCGCGCGCCGCGAGTTCGGCATAGGTCCAGCGCCGCCCGTCGTGCTCGACGGCGGGCGCATCGGCTTGCCGCGCGGCCATCTCGGCGAAGCGCGCCGTCAGCGAATCGGCCGATGCGATCGCCCCTGCCGAAGCGGTCGAGAAGCGGCGGGCGAACGGGTCCTCCGAGGCCGGGTTCGGATCATGCCTGCCGGCCGGGTCGTGCTGGGTCATATGGCTCTCGGTAAGGAATGCGCAAGCGGGCCGACTCGCGCTCAGGCGGCGGCCACTTCGGTATCGCCGGTTCGTGATGCGGGCTGGAACAGCCCTTCGTAGTGACGGCTCAGGCAGCGCGCCGCGGACTCCACGTCCATCGCGGTGGTGTCGATGTGGATGCGCGGCGCGCGGGGTATCTCGTAGCCGGAATCGATCGCGGTGAACGAGGCGATCAGCCCGGCGCGCGCGCGCCGGTACAGTCCCTTGGGATCGCGCGCCTCGGCCACCGATGGCGGGACGTCGACGAACACCTCGACGAAACGCTCCTCGCCGATGATGGCGCGCGCGGCGTCGCGAAATGCCTGCTTCGGGGAAATGCAGGACACGATCACCACGCGACCGGTGTCCGCCATCAGCGCCGCGACCTCGGCGATGCGCCGGACGTTCTCGGCGCGATCGGCGTCGCTGAAGCCGAGATCGGCGTTGAGCCCGCCGCGTAGCGCATCGCCGTCGAGCACCGTGGCCGGCCAGCGCCGCGCGCGCGCCTGCTGCTCGAAGCGCGTCGCGATGGTGGTCTTGCCCGCCCCGGAAATGCCGGTCAGCCAGAACACCAGCGGCACCACCGCCTCCTGCGCATCGCCCTGGAGCGGCGCGGCGAACCACGCGGCGGCCCCGCCGTCGTCCAGCGGCATCGCCGCGCCGATATCGTCGAGCGCCACCTCGATCGCCTCGCCCGGCGCGAGTTCCATGCGCCGCGGCAACCAGCCGACCGCACGGGCACGCCCGATCACGATGCCGTCGTGGATCAGTTCCTGGGTCCATATCACCGCGTCGGCGCGGCCAGGCTGCTCCGCGCGCAACGTCAGCGATGCCGGCGCCTGGGGCGGCACGGCAGCCGAGTCGGGCCGCGGGCCCCGCGATTGCGGTTGGCAGCTCAGGAACGCCACGCTCGCATGCAAGGGACGCAGGCACTCGGCCCTCACCCGCTCGCGAGCGGGCGCCGCCGCGGCCATGCGCTCGAGCGCGGGCCCGAAATCGACCGCGTAGCGCTCCCCCAGTTCCCGGGCGCGCGCCGCGACATCGGCATCGAGACGGGCCGCATCGCGCCATTCCACCAGTTGCGCGCTGTAGCGCACGGTGTTCGGCAGGACCGAGGCCCGCGACGTGCCGAAACGCTCGAGCAGACTTTCGAGCCGCCGGCCGTAATGCAGGTCCACACCGTTCGCGCCGATCTTCACGGGGCCGAGCACGAGGTCGAAGCGCGCGCCCTGCGCGGCCAGGGTCGCCTCGTCGGCGAATGCGAGCCGATCCGCGACATCGCCCTGCTGCGAGCCGACACGCGCGATGGGCGCATCGGGATCGCACAACACCGTCACCCGGGCGGCACCGCAATGCAGCGCCTGCAGCCCCGCCGCGCCCGAACCGCTCGCGTCGAGCACCTGATGCACGACCCCGATCGCGCGCCGCATGCCGTTGGTCGCGGCGATCGGCAGATCCGCGGCACACAGGAATTCATGGCATGCGCGAGTCAAGGGAATGCCACGTCTATGCTCTCTCATAGCACGTTCGTCTTTGGTTTGATTTGTCACGGTACGCGTATCGCGGATACGCGGGCCCTCGGAATGGCTTTCGTCTTTTTTCAAACGCAAGCTATCGAATCGTTTGAATCGTTTCGCTTGAATCGTTTTTAAGCAGGAATTTTATACATCACTTATTCCGAATACACAAGTCCTTATTCATCCTGATCATAAGGCGGAAATCGTTGCGTCGCACCATCCGCTCCGCGCTGAATCGGGCCCCACCGGACGAATAACAAAATGACACGAACAGACGTGCGCGTGATATTCGAAATATCCGCATCGCGCAACCGCATTCACGAAAATTTAACGAGGAAATTTTCTCCGGCGATTCATCACCCGTTTCGTTGACAAAATCGAAAAGGTGCTGTTGAATTCGTCAACTCGACGTGACAGCAGACGGTATCGGCATCCCGCGAAGTGGGTCGGAACGCCTGGTCCCGGGTCCGGGCAAGGTGTCTGCAACACCTGCGCGCGGATCGTCGAAACCATCGCCGGCTGGCGGGTGAGAGAGCACCCGCCAGCCGGATCGACCAACAACGCAGAGCGCCGGGAGCGCCGCATGCGCGGCATGCGGCTGGCCCGGCGAACAGTAGAAAGGCGCGACATGAATGCCGAGATTCATCGACGTGCAGATGCGGCCAATCCCAGTGTGGTGCTGCTTCCGCCCGATATCCTGCGTCCCACCGAAGAGATCCTCGCCTCGCGCTTCCGGGAAGTCAGCGAGCGTCTGTTCGCGGCCGGCGTCTGGCAGGAGCCGATCCTCGTCGAGCAGGCGTCGCTGGTGGTGATGGACGGCCATCATCGGCGCGCCTTCGCGCTGGCGAACGGCTTTGCCCGGGTGCCGTGCGTGCTGCTGTCCTACGCCGAGGTGAGCGTGGAATCGCGCCGCGAAGACCAGTGCGTGACGCCGCATGAGGTGATCACTCGTGGCCTCGAGGGCCGCCTGTATCCGGCAAAATCGACTCGCCACATCATTCCCGGCTCGGCAAGGATTTCCTGTCATTTCCCTCTCGAAAGACTTCGATATTCCTGATTACCCCGGCCGTATTCGATTTTCCCAACGCGAGATTGAATTCGATTCGTCCGTCTACCCGGTTTTAAAATCGGGTGCCGGCCCGATCATTCTCGATTGATTTACTCAGGTGCCACATGAAATTCGGCTCGATCGAACAGATAATCAACGACCGGATATTTCTGCGACTCGATGAATTCGCGGCGGGCCGGCAGGTATATCTGAAACTGGAAGGCTTCAATCCCGGCGGCTCGATCAAGATCAAGACCGCGCTGGCATTGATAAGAGATGCGGAACAGAATGGCCGACTGTTAACGAAACGAAAAATGATCGAATCGAGTTCAGGCAATCTCGGCTTGTCGCTGAGCATGATCGCGGCGGCGCGCGGCTACCGGTTCACCTGCGTGGTCGACGCCAATACCAGTCAGCAGGCAATCGGCGTGATGCGCGCATTCGGCACCGAGGTGGTGGTGATCGACCGTCGCGACGAGCAGGGCGGCTTCCTCGGCAATCGCCTCGCCTACATCCGCGACGCGCTCGAGCGCGATCCCGACCTGACCTGGCTCAACCAGTACCAGAACGCGGCCAATCCCGCGATCCACGCCGACATGACGGCGCGGGCGATCCACGAGGAATTCGGCAAGGTCGATCACTTGTTCATCGGCGCGGGTACCACCGGCACGCTGATGGGCTGCGTCGAGTATTTCCGGCGCCATTCGCCGGGAACCGAGATCATCGCGGTCGATTCGGTGGGCTCGATCACCTTCGGCACGCCGGGTGGGCGGCGCCATCTGCCAGGGCTCGGCTCCAGCGTGATGCCCCATTTCTTCGACGGCAGCCGGATCGACCGCCTGCTGCAGATCCCCGAGCCGGAAACGGTCTGCGCCTGCCGCGACCTGGCCCGGCGCTACGGCGGCCTGTTCGGCGCCTCCACCGGCACCGTGCTCGCCGGCGTTCGACGGCTGGCCGGCGAACTCGGCCCGGACGCGACCATCGTGGCGATCGCGCCCGACCTCGGCGGCCTGTACGTCGACACGGTCTACAACGACAACTGGTGCGACGACACCTACGGCCAGGCATGGCGCGACGCGCTGGGCCAAATCCACGTCATGGAGAATCTGGAAAATGTCTAATCGGCCGCGCCCGTTCAGCGTGATCGGCGGCAGCTACATCGCCGAGCTGCTCGCCACTTCGAAACGCGACATCATCGACATCGTCGAACACGGCTACCGGCTGCACGAGCTCGGCGGCACGAATAACCCGGACAGCTATTTCCTGCGCTTCGACGACAAGCCCGAAGCCCGCATCATCGCCTTGCCCGCGGCGATCCGGGACGTCGATCGCGCCCGCTTCGTGTCGGGCATCAAATGGATCGCCAGCTATCCACGCAACATCGAGGCGAACCTGCAACGCGCCTCGGCCGTGGTGGTGCTCAACGACTACGAGACCGGCTACCCGTTCGCCTGCCTCGAGGCCTCGCAGATCAGCGCGGCGCGCACCGCCGCGTCGGCGGTGCTCGCCGCGACCCGGCTCGGCCCCGCTCAACGACGCGCGGCGAGCCTGGGCGTGATCGGCGGCGGCGTGATCGCGAGCACCATCCTCGAATACTTCAAGGCGGCCGGCTGGCATTTCGACGAGGTTGGCATCCACGACCAATCGCCCGAGCATGCCGAGGCCTTCGCCCGCAACCTTTCCTCGCGCGACGTCTATCCGGTGCGCACCTGCAGCGCCGAGCAGGCGCTCGGCGCCGAGCTGGTGGTGCTGGCGACCACGGCGGGCGCGCCGTGGGTGCCGGCGGACTATCGCTTCACGGCATCGCAGCGGGTACTCAACGTGTCGCTGCGAGATCTCGAGCCCGACACGCTGCTCGCCGCGAACAACGTGTTCGACGACGTCGAGCACTGCATGAAGGCCAACACCTCGCCCCATCTCGCGCAGCAGCGCTACGGCCATCGCGATTTCGTCTCGGGCACGATCGGCCAGCATATCCTCGGCACGCTGCGCCTCGACCCCGGCAAGCCGGTGATCTTCTCGCCGTTCGGCCTGGGCGTGCTGGACCTGGCCGTCTCGATGTTCATCCACGAGCGTGCGCTGGCCGAGGGCGGACAGCACAGCATCGACGATTTCTTCGCGAGCACCGAGCGCTGGAGCCAATGATCGCCCGCGCCACGACACGCCGGCTCGCGCCGAGCGCGTCGCGCGCCCCCTCGCCTTCCTCGCCGCGACGCCGCCAGGCGCCGCGGCGCATCCTTTTCCCGTCGACCTCAGCAACCGCACGCCCATGTCTTTCGCCACACGCCGCCATCTGCTTGCCCTCACAACGACATCGCTGATCGCGGTCGGCCTGCTCGCATGGCTGGCCCGCTCGCCCGACACGGCGCATGCGCAGGCAGCCAAGGCCGCCCCCGCCGTGCCCGTGACCGCGGCCACGGTCGGCGCGATGGACGTGCCGGTCTACCTGACCGGGGTCGGCACGGTGACGCCGCTCTACGACGTCACGGTGCGCAGCCAGGTCGACGGCCAGATCACCGGGATCCATTTCAAGGAAGGGCAGCAGGTGCGCGAGGGCGACGCCCTGGTGGACATCGACCGCCGCGCATTCCAGGCCCAGGCCGATCAGGCCGCGGCGCGCCTCGCGCAGGATCAGGCCACGCTCGCCAACGCGCGCCTCGAGCTGACCCGCCACGAGCGGCTCGCCGAGGTCAACGCGACCTCCACGCAGGCGCTCGAGGCACAGCGCGCGCGCGTGGACGAGCTGGTCGCGCAGGTTCGCGGCGATCGCGCGGCGGTGGCCAACGCGCGCGTGTCGGTGGACTACACGACGGTACGCGCGCCGATCTCGGGACGCGTCGGCTTCCGGCTCGCCGACCAGGGCAACATCGTGCGCGCCAACGACACGCCGATCCTCACGCTGGTCACCACCGCGCCCATCACGGTGATGTACGCGCAGTCGCAGAACGCGCTGCCCGACATCCAGGCCGCCATGCGCGGCGGCAAGGTGGAGGTGGTGGCGCTGAACACCGACGGCACCCGCGTGCTGTCGCGCGGCCACCTGGAGACGATCGGCAACCGCGTCGACGTCAACAGCGGCGTGATTCGCCTGAAAGGCAGCTTCGCCAATGCCGACGGCGCGCTCTGGCCGGGGCAGTCGGTCATGATCCGCACCGTGGTGGACACCCTGCGCGACGTGCTCGCGGTGCCGGACGACGCGATCCAGACAGGGCCGAACGGTCATTTCGTCTACGTGATCGGCGCCGGCGATACGGTCGCGCCGCGCCCGGTCCGGCTCGGGCCGCGCGTGCTCGGCCATGCCGTGATCGCCAGCGGGCTGAAGTCGGGCGAGCGGGTGGTCGTGCAGGGCCAGTACCGGCTGCAGGACGGCGCGCGGGTCGCGGCGACACTGCTGCCCCCGCCCGCCGCGCCGCTGCGCGCCGATACCACCGCCGACGTCCCCCATGCGCTCGATGCGGGCTCGGGCAGCCTCACGCTGGGTGCCGACTGAGATGCGTACCAACCTGTTCGCGGTGTTCATCCGCTACCCCGTCGCCACCTGCCTGCTGACCGCCGGCATCCTGTTCGCCGGCCTGGCCGCGTACCAGCACCTGCCGGTCGCGCCGCTGCCGCAGGTCGAATTCCCGACCATCCAGGTGTCGGCCGTGCTGCCCGGCGCCGATCCGGAATCGGTCGCCTCGACGCTCGCGCAGCCGCTCGAGACGCAGTTCTCGAAGATTCCGTCGGTGGTGCAGATGACCTCGCAGAGCACGCTCAGTTCGACCTCGATCGTGCTGCAGTTCGCGCTGGACCGCAGCATCGACGCCGCGGCCAACGACGTGCAGGCCGCGATCGACGCGGCCGCGGCGCAACTGCCCGCCAACCTGCCCTCGCCACCCACCTTCCAGAAGGTCAATCCGGCCGACGCGCCGATCCTGCTACTCAGCGCGACCTCGGACACCCTGCCGCTGACCACCATCGACGATTACGTGGAAACGCGCCTCACCAAGAGCCTGAGCCAGATCGACGGCGTGGGCGCCGTGTCGATCGGCGGCCAGCAGAAGCCGTCGATCCGGATCCAGTTCGATCCGGTCAAGCTGGCCGCGCGCGGCCTGTCCTCGGAGGAGGTGCGCCACGCGCTGGCGGCGCTCTCGGGCGTCAATCCGAAAGGCATCTTCAACGGCGCCACGCGCTCCTACACGATCTACACCGACGGCCAGCTCACCCAGCCCGCGCAGTGGAACGAGGCGATCGTCGCCTATCGCGACGGCGCGCCGATCCGCGTGCGCGACATCGGGCGCGCCGTGCTCGGCCCCGAGGACAACACGCTGGCGGCCTGGATCGACGGCAAGCGCGCGGTCTCGGTCGGCATCTACAAGAAGCCCGGCGCGAACACCGTGGCCACCGTCGACCAGATCCGCGCGCGCCTGCCGGAGCTGACCGCGTCGCTGCCGCCGTCGCTGAAGGTGCGCATCCTGGCCGACCGCACCCAGACCATCCGCGCCTCGCTGCTCGACATCGAGCTGACCCTGCTGCTCAACGTGGTGCTGGTGGTGGTGGTGATCTACGCCTTCCTCGGCAGCGCGCGCACCACCATGATTCCCGCCATCACCGTGCCGGTGTCGCTGCTCGGCGCCTGCGCGCTGATGTGGGCCTGCGGCTACAGCCTCGACAACATCTCGCTGATGGCGATGACGATCGCGGTGGGCTTCGTGGTGGACGACGCGATCGTGATGGTGGAGAACATCGCGCGCCACGTGGAGCACGGCGAGCCGCCGATGCGCGCCGCGCTCAAGGGGCTCGACGAGACCAGCTTCACGATCGCCTCGATCAGCATCTCGCTGGTGGCCGTGCTGCTGCCGCTGCTGCTGATGGGCGGCATCATCGGACGGATGTTCCGCGAATTCGCGGTGACGCTGTCGATGACCATCCTGGTGTCGGCCTTCGTCTCGCTCACGCTCACGCCGATGATGGCCGCCTACATGCTGCGCGGGGGCGCCAGCGATGCCGAACGGGCCCGGCGGCCCAGCCGCTTCGAGCGCGCCTTCGCGCGCCTCGCGCGCGGTTACGAGCGCGCGCTCGACGTGGCGCTGACGCACCGCTTCCTCACCCTGTGCCTGTTCTTCGCCTCGGTGGCCGCGTCGGTGCTGCTCTACGCGGGCATCCCGAAGGGCTTTTTCCCGCAGCAGGACACCGGCGTGATCACCGGCGTGTCCGAGGCCTCGCAGACCATCTCCGTCGAGGACATGGCGCGCCACTCGGCGGCGCTGGCCGCCATCATCCGCGCCGATCCGGCGGTCGAGCACTGCCAGATGGCCGTCGGCGGCAGCGCCTACGCGGGCACCACCGTCAACAACGGCCGCTGGTACATCACGCTCAAGCCGCGCGGCCAGCGCGACGCCAGCGCCGACGAGGTGATCCGCCGGCTGCGCCCGCAATTCGCCAAGGTGGCGGGCGTGCGCATGTACCTGCAGGCCGCCCAGGACCTGATCATCGGCGCGCGGCTCGCGCGCACGCAATACCAGCTCACGCTGCAGAGCGCCGATGTGGGGCTGCTCACGGGATGGTCGCCGCGGGTGCTGGCGCGCCTCTCGGACCTGCCGCAGCTGCGTGACGTGGCGAGCGACCAGCAGGTCAACGGCTCCGCGCTGAGCATCCGCATCGACCGCGACCAGGCCGCGCGATACGGACTGACGCCGCAGGCCATCGACGGCACCCTCTACGACGCGTTCGGCTCGCGTCAGATCGGCCAGTACTTCACCCAGCTCTCGACCTACAAGGTGGTGATGGAGGCGCTGCCCTCGCTGCAGCGCGACCCGTCCACGCTCGACAAGATGTACCTGAAGTCGCCCTCGGGCGAGCAGGTGCCGCTGTCGGCGGTGGCACGCTGGACCACCGACACCACCCAGCCGCTGTCGATCAACCACCAGGCGCACTTCCCGTCGGTGACGATCAGCTTCAACCTCGCGCCGGGGGTTTCGCTGGGCGAGGCGACCGCCGCCATCGACACGGCCCTGGCGGCGATGAACCTGCCGCCCGCCATCATCAGCGCGTTCCAGGGTACGGCGCAGGCGTTCCAGAGCACGCTCTCGACCATGCCGATGCTGATCGTGGCGGCGCTAATCGTCGCCTACCTGGTGCTCGGCGCGCTGTACGGCAGCTTCGTGCATCCGTGGACCATCCTTTCCACACTGCCGTCGGCCGGCGTCGGCGCGATTGCCACGCTCTGGCTGTTCAAGTACGACTTCAACCTGATCGCCCTGATCGGCGTGATCCTGCTGATCGGCATCGTGAAGAAGAACGGCATCATGATGGTGGACTTCGCCATCGTGGCGACGCGCGAACAGGGCATGAGCTCGTACGAGGCGATCCGCAATGCCAGCCTGCTGCGCTTCCGTCCCATCATGATGACCACCATGACCGCCCTGTTCGGCGCGCTGCCGCTGATCATCGCCGACGGCATCGGCTCGGAGCTGCGCCGCCCGCTCGGCTACGCGATGGTGGGCGGCCTGATCGTCAGCCAGGCGCTCACCCTGTTCACCACGCCCGTCATCTATCTCTACCTCGACGCCCTGTCCAACCGGCTCGCGGCCTGGTTCCGCCGGCGCAACGCGTATTCGACGCAGCAGCCGGCCCGGCAAGGCATCACCCAGGATTGAGTCCGCCGGACGCGCCGATCCATGATCGACCTGATCTACCATAGAGGGCCTGCCCTGGCCCGCTCCCGCGCCGAGGCGCCGCCCGCGACCCGGGCGGCGTTCGCGCAGGCGGCCCGCCGCATCGCGGCGCGCGGCCGCCGCGGGCCGTCAACCGGAATGGAGATCGATGAACATGCATTGGCTATCCGCCGTCCTGCGCGCCGCCGCGGGCAGCATCGTCTGCGCCGTGCTGGCCGCGCCGCCGGCCTGCGCCGGCACGCCGGCCGCGACGGGCGCCGCACGAGCCGGCGATGCGCGCCACGACGCGCTGCAGGCCACGCTCGAGCGCTTCGCGCAGGCCGCGCGCCCCGGCACGCTGGGCGTGGTCGTGCTGGACCTGGAGCGGCCCGCCCGCTGGCAGGTCAACGGCACGCTGCCGTTTCCCATGATGAGCGTCTTCAAGGCGCCGCTCGGCGCCACCGTGCTGGACCTCGCGGAACAGGGCAGGTTGCCGCTCGGGCAGCGCATCACGATCACGCGCGACCAGCTGCGCGGCGGCCACAGCCCAATTCGCGAAACCTTCCAGGGCCAGCAGATGAGCTTCACGGTCGACACGCTGCTGCGCGCGGCCGTCAGCGACAGCGACAACACCGCCGCGGATGCGCTGCTGCGAGCCGTGGGCGGCCCGGCCGTCGTCACCGGCTGGCTGCGCGCGCATGGCATCGAGGGCATGCGTGTCGACATGGACGAGGGCGAGGTCTCGCGGATCTTCGGCAATCTCGGCGCATCTCCGGCCCCGCCGCCCGCGGAAAGCGCGCAGCAACGCAGCCGGCGCCTGCAGGGCGGCCTCGACGCCTACCTGGCCGACCCGCGCAACCGCACCACGCCGCTGGCCGCGGCCGAATTCCTGCGCAAGCTGGCCGGCGGCGAGCTGCTCCCACCCACCGCCACGCGGCGCCTGCTCGGGCTGCTGCGGGATCAGACGCAGCCGCGCCGGCTGCGCGCCGGCCTGCCGCCCGGCGTCACGTTCGCCGACAAGTGCGGCACCTCGCTGACGGTCAACGGCACCACCGCCGCGTTCAACGATATCGGCATCCTCACCTGGCCCGACGGACACCGGCTCGTGATTGCCGCCTTCCTGAGCGCCTCGCGTGCCTCGCGCGCCGAGCGCGAGCGCCTGTTCGCCGACCTGGCGCGCGCGGTGGCGAGCGCCGCGGCCCGCTGACGATTCGAGCGGCGCGGCGAGCGGGGGACGCGGCCGGCCTTCAGGGACGCTAGGCCGGCGTGCCCCGCTCCGCCCCGCCACCCTCGTGCAGCGCGCAGCCTGACGGCGAGCGCGACCTGCCTTTCACGCTGCTGCGCGTGGCCACGCTCGCGCTCGACTACGCGAAGGCCTTCACCCTGCCGCTGCTGGTATACGAGCAGAGCAGCGGCAGCACCCTCGCCGTCGGTATCGCCTACTTCGTGGAATTCCTGCCGCGCGCGCTGCTCTCGCCGATCTTCGGCTCGATCGTCGATCGCAGCAAGGGCAAGTGGCTGGTCTACCTCGTCGAGATATTGCGCGTCGTGCTGATGCTCGCCTGGGCGGTGCTGGGCCGCACGCAATACGGCTGGACCCTCTCGAGCGCGGTGTCGCTGTGTTCGGGGATGACGCTGGTGTACTACGAGGCGAGCGCGGCTCGACGGCTCGAACCCGGGACGCTGCAAGGCTTCCAGATCCGCTCGCAGTTGCTGGAGCCGCTGGCGCGGCTGGTGGGTCCGGGCGCGGCGGCGCTGGCCGTCGCGCATCTCTCGCCGCTCGCGGCGATCGACGGCCTCGCGCTCGGCTACGCGCTCGTGCTGGCCGCATCGTTCGCGTGGCGCGGCGCCACCTCGATCCTGGCCGCCGCCATCCTCGACAGATGGACGCCGGCCGAGGAATGGCGGCGCTTCGCGACGCTCGCGGCGAACGCGCGCCTGCTCACGCTCACTCTCGCCGCCGGCTTGCTGAACGTGCTGTTCGGGGTGTTCCAATCGCTGATCGCGCCGGTCATGATCGGCCACTACCGCATGCCGATCGCCTACAGCGCCTTGCCGAGCTTCGTCGGCGGCACGATTTCGTTCGCGCTGTGCATCCTCGTGCCGCGCCTCGCCGGACGCCGGCCGCCCGCCGATTTCGGCACGCTCGGCACCGCCAGCCTCGCGGCGGCCGCCGCGCTGTGCGCGCTCGACGTCGGGCCCTGGGCGTTCTGCGTGGCGTTCGGCTTGCTGATCGTCGGCAGCGCTCTGTATGGCATCTTCTTTCGCCACATGCGCTACGAACTGATCCCGGCCAGCCAGATCGCCCAGGGTATCGGCGCCACGACCTCGGTCACCACCGCGTTCCTGCCGGTGGCCGGCCTGGTCACCGCCTCCACCGTCGCGTTCTCGCCGGTGCTCGTGATCGGCGCGCTGGGGCTGGCGGTGGCGGCTGCGCTGTTCCTGTCGATCCGCCATGTCTGCCGCGCAAACCCGCCGCGCACCGCGCCGCTCACGCCCTCCGATTCCTAGCGCGGCGCCTAGAACGATGCGCCGAGCGTAGCGAACAGGTCGTAGCTGCGGCGCCGGGCGTTGCCGAAATCGGTCAGCAGGCCGAGCTTGCCGCGCCAGTAGCGGTTCGCCTGGAAGCTCGCCGCCATCGACAGCCGGCCGTAGGTCGCGCTGGCGCCATCCACCGCCGTCTCGATCGGCAAGGCCGGCGCATAGCGCTGCGAGGTTTCGAGCGTGCGGCTGTCGAAGGCGTCGTGGCGCAGGGCGGCCTCGACCTCGAACTCGCCGCCGCGCAGCCCGGCCGCGGCGAGCGGCAGCGTCATGCGCAGCCCGGCCCCGCCGCTCGCGCCTTTGAGGCGCTGCACGCCGACGTTCTGCACCAGGATCGGATCGCCGGTTTCGGTGTAGCCGCGCATGACGAGCTGCTGGTAGCCGATGTCGGCCACCGGCCCAAGCCTCGCAACACCGAGCGGGTACAGATAACCGAGCTTGAACACGGCGCCGAAATCGAAGCCGCTGGTGCCGCCGTCGAGCGACGGCGCGAGCACCGCGGTCCGCTCGAGCCGGTAGCGCTCCCAGCCGGCGCCCACGTACACGCGGGTGAACAGCCCGGCGCGATCGAACGCATGATAGACGCCGAGGCGATAGGCATGCAGGCCGAGTTCGCCCTGCCCGTTGTCGAGCCAGGCGCCGGCATTGCCGCTCGACAACACCGCGCCGATCCGCGAGACGCCCGACAGGCGATACTCGGCGCCGACCGAGAAATTCTCGACGTTGCTGTCGAATGCATCGATGCCCTTCGCCGCGCCATGGAAGTCGCGCGTGTAGCCGCCCGCCACCGCGATCGACACGCGCTCGGACAGCATCGCGCGTGCCGGGCCGCCGGCGCCGCCTTCGGCCATCGCGAGCGCCTGCTGCGTGCTGGCGCGCACCGCGTCGAGCCCCATCTCGGGGGCGGTGGAGAGCGCGGCCGGGGCATCGAGCTGGTTGGCGATGTAACGCGCGATGTATTGGTGGACGCTGGTCATGACATGGGTGCCGTCGGCGGTCAGATAGGTGTTCTGCACCGCCACCGAGCCGGTATTGCAGGCCGGCACGGCGCGGCATTGCACCTCCGGGGTATCGTTGAGCCCGTAGGCCGACGGGTTCGCGCGCATCTGGTTGAGCAGCCCGGCGACGTCGAACAGATGCACATTCACGCCGCGCCGCGAGAACTGCGCGAGCTCGCCGGGCAGCTTGCCGTTGTAGTCGACGTAGCCGGGCCGGCTTCCCGCGTCGTCGTTGAGGTTCAGGACCACGAACTGCCGGGCGCCCGCATCGACCAGCCGCTGCAACTGCGTGTTCAGGTTCGACAGCGTATAGGCGCTCATCTGCGCGATGTCGGTCGGCCGCGGCACGCCGAGGAACGGCTCGATGCCGTTGAGCGCGGCCTTGGTCAGGTCCTGGTCGTTGGTGCCGATCCAGATGCCGACCAGATCGTTGGCGCCGAGCCGTGGATGCGCCGCCAGCAACTCGTCCACCTGGTCGATGAAGCCCGGCATGTTGCGCCAGGCCGGCTGGTTCGCCACGATGTTCAGGTAGCCGCCGTGGCCGCTCAGCGCGCCGTTGATCGCATAGTCGTCGTCCGCCCTGAAGTTCGCGCCGATCAGGCCCGGCAGGTATTCCGCCCAGACCGGGCCGTCGGACGAGCGGCCGTCGCGGAAGATCGTGGAAGTGGCGTTGGGCAGGATTCCGGTCAGCCTGACCACCCGGCCGTTGTCGGTCAGGCTGTCGCCGAGTGCATAGAATTCGTAGCCATGGGCCGGCACGCACGCGGCGCAGGCCAGGCTGAAGGCGATCGCGCGCAGCGATCGTGAAATCGGATTGGACAGGTTCATAGGGCGCAGTGGCGTAGCTCGGGGTGACGAACGCGCGGGCCAGCACCGGGCGCCCGATCGCGCGGGGGAGGATCGCTTAGTCGGCGTAGGTGCCGCGGAACTCGCTGGCGAAGCGATCGACGTCGCATTCGGCCAGGTGATTGATGCCGGCGGCAAGCTTGCGCCCCCCACCGGTCGCGAAACCGCGACAGAAATCGTCCGCCCCGTGCTGCCTGCCGGCCGGCACGCGCACGCTCACCACGTAGCCGCCGCCGCGCCGCGGGCTCAGCACGGCGAGCGCGCGCCCGGGCCGCTGCTGCATCAGCTCGTTGGCCAGCACGCCGCTCACACGGCGCGCCCAGCGCTGCGAAGGCAGCACCAGCATCGCGACACCCGGCAGATCGTATTCGGGCTGCACCGCGCAGGCCTCGTGCAGGTCGCTGCGGTAACCCTCGGCCAACACCGCCAGGATGCCGGTGCCGGCCACGAAGGCGAGTGGATCGGCATAGGGCAACATCGCCTCGGCCAGCACCTCGGGCGCATAGAACAGATCGGCCGGATCGTCGCCGTAAGCGTTGTAGTTGAGGCAGCGTCCCAGCAGCGCGAGCGCCTCCACGGTGTCGGCGGCGAGTGCATGGCGATGCGCGAGCGCCGCGCCGAGCCGCGGCAGCGAATCGCCGAAGGCCGCGGCCACCGCCCATTGCGCATGACGCCCGCCGAGATAACGGTCGACCAGCGTGCTGGTGCAAACATTGGTACTCGTATCGATATGCGCCTGCAGCGCGGGATGAGACGGCACGCTGCCCGCGAAGTGGTGGTCGAAATAGCGAATCGCGGCGCCGCCCGCGAGCAACCGGGCGACGTCGTCGCGATTGCTGTCGTGCGACAGGTCGAGCACCGTCACGCAACAATCCGCATCGGCATTCACGCGCGCGAGCAGGCGAATGTCGCGCTTGACGCCCGTCACGAGCGCACTGCCCTCGCCTTCGACGAGCCGAAGCTGCTGCAGGGCGCAAAGGCCGTCCGCGTCGCCGTTGAATACGTGGATATGCGTCGCGCGTTCGCACCATGGAATCGTCGCGTCGGTACCGCGATGCGTGTCGGCCGCATCGTGCGGTGCCAGTGTGTAGTCGTTCGTCACCACACGGCCCTCTCTTTTCGTTATTGACATGGGACCGGCACGGGGAAACCGATGCGCTCGCCGGTCGATCGCACCGTCGTGATCGCGGCGCTGCATCGTTGTACCGCGAGTGCTGCCGCGAGGTCAATGCGATCGGCGGGGCGCGCGATGCCGCGATGCTCGCGATCGTATCGCGAACCGGCTCAACCGCCGGTGGCGGGATGGAGCGGGAAGGTCCTGCTGCCGGCACCGCGCCACTGCGTGACTTCGGCACCTCGCATCAGCCGCGAAGCTCTCAGCGTGGCACTGACGAGCGCATACAGCCGGTCGGCGTCGGAGCCGTACATGTACAGGTAGCCGTCGTTGCCGTCCAGATGCAATTCGGTCTCGCCAAGCTCGCCCGCCTGCGCGCGCTCGATTTGCACGCGCAAGGCTTGCTCGAGCTGGCGCAACCGCGGCAGCTCGCGTTCGTAGAAAGTGAAATGCACCATCACGACGGGAGCGGACGACGTGGAGGATGCGGTGGGAGCGGGCGAAGCCGCCAGCGCGCGCGAGGCAAGCAGCGCGATGCTCAGGAGGACGGCGAATTCTCGGATTCTCGACATGGCTGGTGGTGGATGCACCGGATGGATCGTCATTGTCGGGGATCGCCGTGGCGGAGTCGAGCGCCACCCGGATCCACCGCTCGCCACGGCGAGTACTTCATGCTGGCTGTATCGGCCCAATAGTGGCTGACCGCCTTGATCGCTTTCACGCCGGCCGGTATCTCGACGCTGCGCACCTATCTCGCGCTACTCGGTTTCCGCAATTTCTCGTCATGCATCGTGATGCTTGTACTGGACACGGAAGCCCTGCCCGGCATGGCGCTGGATCTGGACAAGCTTTCGCTCCTCCTCGCCCCTGCTCGCTCGGCACACGCAACTCACAAGTGACAGATACCGTCGCATGGAAGTGACCGTGCTTGAATACCTTTTCCGGGCGATTTAATCTTGCCGACTCTCGAACCTGAAGCTACCGATATGGCCGACTCCGCCGACATTCGTTTCCTGCTCGTGATTCAGGACAGTGGAAGTCTCACGGCCGCCTCCCGAAAACTCGGGCTGTCGCCGTCTGCGGTCACGCAGCGGCTGCAGCAACTCGAAAAGAAGCTGGCTACGCGGCTGGTCGACCGCACGGCACGCACGCTGAGATTCACCGAGGAGGGCCAGTTGCTGTGCCGGCGCGGCGCAGACCTGATACAGCAGTTCGACGCGCTGTTCGAACATGTTCGGCACCGCCGAGGTCGGCTTACGCACGTATTGGCATAATCGCATCGGTCTAGGCCTGGTAGACGGCGCGCAAGCACCCGAAGTTGAATCGCCGGGGCTCGATTCGCTCGTTCCATGGGCCAGCCGCTTCGGGACAAGGTCCACCGGCTTCAAATAATTCCGCGCCGCTCGATTCCGAAACTCCGGATGACGTGCGCGCATGCCGTGCGAGCGTTTTGTCGTGCACCCGGCGTCGCTTTCCCCCTGGATAGGATCCGGTGGGAACGGCTCGTTCTGCCCGAAGCGCGGGACGCAAACGCTGACTGATCGATACTCAGTCCAGCAGCGCCGCGAGCCCGGCTCCCGTCGCCCTCGCCACCTTGACCAAGCGTGCTTCCGGCATCCCCTCGCGCGCCATTCCCGACAAGCCCGACATCACTGTCGACACGTAATCCGTCACCGCATCGGCGCGGCGAGGATGTGTCCTCGCCACGAACGCGCGAATTTCCGCGCGACGCCGCTCAGCGATCCGGCGCGCGAGCAGCGCGCTCTCGCTTTGCGCGTGACCGCGCGCTGCTTCGAGGACAAGACAGCCGGTGCATTGGGGATCGTGAGCATAACGGTGCGCCGCAAGTTCGAGCAAATCCACGAGCGCCTCCGTCGGCGATCGATGCGGCTGCAGGATGCCGGCCAGCGGCAGCTCGGTGCTCGCATATCGCTCCAGCACGTGTTCGAAGAATTTCGCCTTGCTGCCGAACGCGGCATAGAAGCTCGGCGGCGTGATGCCCAGTGTGGCCGTCAGCGCACTCAGGCCTACTGCGTCATAGCCGGTCATATGAAACAGGCGCTGACCAACCGCAAGTGCCGTGTCGGGATCGAACATGCGTGGACGACCACGCCCCGGCCTGGCTGCAGAATTTAAATTAGTGGCCACTACAAAAATCCTTGCATCATCGTTCGCCAAATAATATAGTGGCCACTACTTAAAAACAAGGCTTGGCGCCTTGCCTCGACGGAGCCATATCGAGGGAGAAAACGCCGATTGCGCCATCCGTCGCCACGAACCACAACAGTCGTGCCGACCGCCCGCGCATGTCGCTTTCGCGCCCAGTCAGCGGCGCAAACGGCGTTCGCCGCGCCCACTACCACCGCCGTGGTCATGGTCGATTCCCCCTTTCACCAAACTCGCAACGCATCGCTCGCCCGCGATGCCTTTACAAGGAACCCATTCGATGACTGAGCAATTCAGCCCCTGGCATGTCACGCCCGCGCGCACGATCCGGCGCGGCCATTTCTGGGTGCCTGGCGAGCGGGTCGCCATCGGCCAGCGAACCTATCAGCGCGGGCCGATGTATGTCGAGTGGGAAGCGCCCGAGACTGTCACGCGCAAATGGCCAATCGTGCTGATGCACGGCGGCGGCTTTCAGGGCACGGAATGGTTCGACACGCCCGACGGACGCCCCGGTTGGGCACAGCGTCTGGTCGAGGCAGGATATGCGGTGCTCGTCGTGGATCGCCCGGGCCACGGACGTTCGCCGTATCACGTCGATACGCTTGGCGCCATGGGGCCTCCCTTCTCGTATGAAGGCGGCCGTCAGATCTATTTTCCGGGCGACGACACACGTCATACGCAATGGCCGTTCGGCGTGGACGATGAACACGCGATGGACGAGTTCATCGCCGGATACGGGCCCTTGCCGCACGACCTCGAAGCCTCGCAGACGATGGATGCCGACCGCACCGCCAGCCTGCTCGACCGCATCGGCCCCGCGATTCTGATCACGCATTCCGCCTCGGGGCCAGACGGCTGGCTGGTGGCCGATCGTCGCCCGCATCTCGTCAAGGCAATCGCCGCGATCGAGCCGATGGGACCACCGTTCGCGACGATCCCCAACATCGGTGAGATGCGCTGGGGACCAACCGCCGCGCCGCTACGGTTCGAGCCGCCGGTGCGTGAACCCGACACGCTGCGGCGTGCGCAACCGGGCGATTTCACGCTGCCGTCTCTGGCCGAGGTGCCGATTCTCATCGTCACCGCCGAAGCGTCCGCGTTTGCCGCGGCCAGCCCGCCGACAGCAGCGTTTCTCGATGCATGCGGCGCGTCGACACGAGTGTTGCAACTCGCGGATTGCGGCGTGCACGGCAACGGCCACGGGCTCATCTACGAAAAGAATTCCGATGCCGCGCTCGTGCCGGTGCTCGACTGGATCACGCACATCGTCTGACAGCGGCTACCCGAAGCCCACGCGGCATCACGCTCGCGAACGCGATGCCGCGGCGTTGGCGTAGCCGGCGCCGCAGGCCACGGGATCGTGCCCAACTAGCGCGCGATGGGCTTCACACTCGGCTGGCACGCGCTCGATCCGCTGGCCGGTCCACACAGCTCGCCCACATAGCTAAAGGCCGAATCACGTCGGTGGCATGTCATCCATCCAATGACGGTTCGGATATCTGCGACGTTGCTGCAGCCGGAATCGCTCCAGATCCATGTTGGTCCCCAACACCTGCACAGTGCCCTACATGAAGTCAAAATGTTGCGAATCAGAGTGTCGAGGATCGGGCTAATCCATTGATTTGACTGGCCCGCCCTACACGATTTGAACGTGTGACCTACGGCTTAGAGACGGTTTCAAAAAGGGCCCGAGGGGCTGTTAACTTTCGCGGCGAGCTGTTAACCTCAGGCATCGGAACAACCGAGACGAGGAGATGGGCAAGCCAATCATCGACGACGAGTTGTGGACACTGATCGAGCCGTTACTGCCGCCATCCAAGCCACGGCGCAAGAAGAACCCGGGCCGCCTGCCGGTTTCGAATCGCGCCGCGCTGACCGGCATCTTGTTCGTTCTCAAGACCGGACTGCGCTGGCGCGATCTGCCTGCCGAGATGGGTTGCGGCTCGGGCGTGACATGTTGGCGACGGCTACGCGATTGGCAGGCTGCCGGTGTGTGGGACCGTTTGCACGAGCTGCTGCTCGCGAAGCTGCGCGCAGCAGACCAAATCGACTTCTCGCGAGCCGCTGTCGATTCATCATCGATTCGCGCAGTTGGGGCGGGCCAAAAACTGGGCCAAACCCAACCGATCGCGCGCGACCCGGTTCCAAGCACCACATCGTCACCGACGCCAACGGCACGCCGCTTGCCGCGATCCTGACCGGCGCGAACGTCAACGATGTCACGCAATTGCTGCCGCTGATTGACGCGATTGCGCCGATTCGCGGACTGCGAGGCCACCCGCTGCAAAGACCGCGTGTGGTCTACGCCGATCGAGGATACGACTCCGAGCGACATCGACGAGCGTTGCGCAATCGCGGTATTGAGCCGGTGATCGCCAGGCGCCGTACCGAACACGGCAGCGGCCTTGGCAAATATCGCTGGGTCGTTGAACGCACGCATGCTTGGCTGCATCACTTCCGTCGCCTCCGTATTCGTTTCGAGCGACGTGCGGACATTCACGGCGCGTTCCTCAAACTCGGTTGCTGCCTGATCTGCTGGAATACCCTTCGGCGCGTCGAGCAGCCTTTATGAAACCGTCTCTTAGAAGGCCGAAGGTTTTTGCATTCTTCGACATGGATCTGACCTGCCTGATTTCTTCGGGCCATTTCAATCTTGGAGAACGGCCTCGGTTGCTTCAGTTGAACAATACCGCTGCTTGAACTCGTTGGGCGTCAGATAGGCCAGGCTCGAATGCGGCCGGATGGCATTGTAGTGACGCCGCCACTGCTCGATAACAACCTTCGCTTCCGTGCGCGTTCGAAACCACTCAAGGCTCAGGCATTCATCTCGGAACTTGCCGTTTAAGCTCTCGGATTGGCCCAGGATTCCTAACGCAGATCAGTATCGAAAGATATCGAAGAAATGATAAATGTTCAATCTGATCTCGGCCGTGGTAGGCGATTGTGCTAATATCAATAGGCATGGTTGCGTCTGATTTTACCGAAGCGGCGACTCAAAATACACGTCTCTAACTGTAAAATGCATTGGGGCTGGCTGATGTCAAATCACAAGAAAAAAATAACTCTTGTGTTATGCGTGGTAGCTGCGGCGCTAACCATACCGATGGGAAGCAACCTGGCGTACGCTGCGTCAGAAACGAGCGACACACTCGCCACCCAAATATCGTCATCCAAGTCCAAACTGTCCGAAGGGAGGGCTGCCTTAGGTGAACTTAATACCGCTTCCAGTTGCCTAAATACAAAGAGCGGAAAATTACTCTCCGAGAGAAAAGCTGCCGAGGACGCCCTCGCCGTCAGCATGAAGGATAGGCAAAATCTGGAAGATAAGAAGGCGCCGTTGCAAGTCGATTACAACAAGAAAAATGAGTTATATCAATCGGCCATCAAAGAGTCCAATAATTTGCAACGGGCATTCGGCCAGGCGAATGCCGTCCTTGAGGAACTCAGAGATGTATGGAATAAATGCATGAACGCTCCAAGCGTTATCGCCCCGCTGAAAGCGGCATGCGCGTTGGGGAACGCCATCTCGAATGCCGCTCATGCTGCTGACCAGATCAATCAATCAATACAGGAAAACAATAAGATCGTCGATAAATCCAAAGCAGATGCGAGTGCAGCTTATGCAGAATTAGCAAAAGCACAATCTTTAATTGACGAAAATCAGAAGTCGATCAACTCGGAAAATAAAAAAATCAAGAAAAATACCGAGCACATCGCATTCATCAGCAAGGATCGCGGAAAGATCGAGTCGCTGGCTTTTTCTATGAAGAAGGCCTCGACCGATCTATCGGAGAAAATAACCGAGGCGTCAGAAATAAACCTGTCTAGCAGCCGCGTGATCCGCCTTTCACGAGAGCTTTCTGACCTCGAGAAAAATCTAAACGAATCCATTGCAATTAAGGACTCCTTGTTTTTAGACGCCGACTCCGTTTTAACGAGTGGTTGGCGCGCCGAATGCAAACTTTGATTGAACCGAAGACGCGCGGGGTATCTCCGCAGTCGCCACATTGCATCACCACGCTCGGAGCATATGACATGGGACAAACTATCCAGTTTGTAAGCAAGGATGCGGTGCTAAATAGCAATATCGAATCTGCAATCGAGAAGATTTCTGCGACCACGCCGCTCAGCTTGCCCGGAGAAACCTCCGATATCGTTTCATCGTATATCGAGAAGATTCAAGGAAACTATAATGTTGATCGCGCAAAGCAAGATACTGAAAGCGCGATAAATCTTATGTATATCGCATACAATACAACTCCTCAGGAAGAGGCGGAAACTCGAAAGAAAATCGAAGACGTTGCCGAGGAGTTGAAGACCGCCCAGGAGGATAGTGCTTTAGCAATGCAAAGCGCGCTAACGGCTGCCACGGGAATTTCTCATAGTATACACCGGAGCTTCGACGAATGGCTCGAAGTTCGGGCACCGCTCGAAGATGCCAACGAGAGTGCGGTCGATGAGTTGAAAGAGTATCTAAAAGATGATCTTCTTGACCTCGCTGAGAAGATCAAAAAAAAGTCAATTTTGCTAAAGGATGCTCTCGAAAAAACGTCCACTCTCTACGAGAGTATCATCAAGAACATCCTGACCGTTACTCAGAATAGCGAATTCCTTCTGGCCGAGAGACTAAAAGACAAGCAGCGGATGAAAGAGGAAATCTTGAAAATGAAGGCGCGAGAGCATGCGCTGGAAAAGCTAGTCGAGGAACTCAAAGCCGATGTCAAACGTTATAACGACATGGCGGCGGAGTTTGAGAAGCGTGCCACGACCGCGGAAGAGCGCGCGTTTATCTTGTCGCTTGTGCAGATTGGGGCGCAGGTGATCGCAGCGGCACTTCCGCCCATCGCCGCGGCCGCAACGGCTTCCTCGACTGGTGGGGCCTCCGTTGTCGCTTCAGGGGTAGCGAGTACGATGACGCGATCCAAAGATACCCTTGAGGAAACAGCGGGTGATAGCAAGGGTGAACACACAGGTGGAAAGAAAACGGAGAAGCTAAGGGAGAAGGCAGAGGCTCAAGAGAAACTGGAGTTGTTGAATAATGAAATCACTGAACTTTCGGGTGAGATAGAGTCATTGAAGGCGAGTAAATCAAAGGAAGAGAAGCCCAACACGAAGGGTCATGACGATAAGCATGACGGGCACTCATCGGAGGACGCCGGTCATGCTTCCAGTCTCGACGAACGTATCCAGACGAAGGAGGGCGAGCTTGCAAAGAAAAAGAAGGAGCGGAATACTTTGTCGGTGACACTAGCATCGCTATCCGACTCAATTGCCGCGTTTGACAGAGGCCTGGATAAGGTCGTCGAAAAGTACGAAGGTACTGCCCGGAGCCTTCGCGAGATGCAGATGAAAATGCTGGACAAGGCGGAGGAGTTCGAGAAGGCAAAGCGAGAGCAAAATAGCGAGCTCGATGAAATTCGTGTTCTGCTTGCGGGCAAGCGAGACAAGGAAGAATCATTGCAACTCACAATTCGATCGTTGAATTTGAGTGTTACGGCGCTCAAGCGCGCTAAGGAGATTGTGGATGAGCTATCGCTATTTTTTAAATTTTTCGCCGCCTTTATGGAGCGCACAATAGAAGAAATAAAAGACGATATTGAGGAATGTTCCAAAGCGCTCAAAAAAAAGAAGCTTCGGCCGAGTGCGATCACCAACCTTGTCAAGCTTGGCGATCGTTTTTTTATCTGCCGCCAGGCGGAGTGGCACGCGATCAACACGGTTTGTTCGAAATTTCTCGCGAGTTTCGATAGTGGCGCTCACCTGTCGATCCGTCTGATGGCGATGTATCTTTCCGAGGATGACCTGAAGATCTATCTCAAGACCGTGCCGGAGACGCTTCAAAAGATCATCGACTCTAGGAAAGCGGCGAGTACCGGTAAAATCCAGAATCTCGCGGACTATCGGAAGGATCTCCAGCAAGGTGTAGTTGGGTGACGCATATTAATTTCGAATTCGGGCGGTCGGCATGATAGCCAGGTCTTCGTTTAAGCGTTGCGGAGATTCGCCAGAAGAACCTGAAAAGACCACGAGTGCGGCCAAAGCTTCGGTAACCCCCCCGTTAAAAACCGGGGCGAGGTTCCAGTCGAATAGCGCCGCCATCGTTGCAGACACGACAGCCGCGACGTCAATCGCCGCTGGCCTCGAGTGCTCGGGGACTGGGTGGACGCCTGACGTTTCGCCCATCTGACCAGCGCCTGTAGTCGGCTGGCGTCATGCCAGTGAGTTGGCTGAAGGCACGCCGAAACGACGTTTCCTCACTGTAGCCGCATTGCAGTGCTACCTGCTTAATGCTTGCTCCAGGCCGCTCGAGCAACACGCAAGCCATTTCGATCCGCACGCGGGAAATGAACCCTTTGGGTGACTCGCCGGTCAAGCGCTTTAGCCGCCGGTGCAGTGTCCGTTCACTGAGACTCAGCGCGCTCGCCAGCGCTTCAGCGGTCAATCCAGGGCTGGCATGGCGAACGATCTGCTCTGCTTGCAGAAGCAGCGGGTCGGTGGCGTTGACGAACCCGCGGGGCGCATAAACCAGTTGCGGCAGCGGCAAGCTGTCGGCCACGGAGATATCTGCGGCGAGACGGGCCACATCGGGCCCTGCCTCGCGCCTGATCACGTGCAAGGCCAGATCCACCCAGGACAGCGGACCGCCTGTCGTCACAATCCGATCCTGCTCTTCCACTGCTGTGCCCCACACCGCGCGTGCCTTGGGAAACCGCTGCCTGAACGCATGGTGGAGCCACCACGTGGTCGTACAGCGCCTGCCGTTCAGCAAGCCGGCCTCTCCGAGCACGAAGGTACCTGCACACGAAGCGCCCACCAGCGCACCGGCTTGATGACGCTCTTGCAGCCACGTTGCCGCGTGGCCGATCGATGCGGATACAGAGGGTAGCCGGTCCGGCCCCAGCGCCATACCAGTGACAAGCGCTACGTCGCATTGCGTTAATTCCCGAAACGAGGCGTCGATCGGAATCAGCCGGCCCTGCGGATCGCGCAGGCCCTTCCCATCCGCGCTTGCGATGATGGTCTCGAAGGTTGGGAGAGCTCGGCCAGGCAGGTCATATGACGCGTCGGCAGGCGGTGCGCGTAACGCCTGCTCCGTCATCCAGAACAGGTCGGCAAGGCCGCTGATGGCGGACAACAGGCTGCCTTCGACTGCAACGATTCCTATGCGCACGGCGCGCTCCGTGTCTCAGGGAGGGTTGGCGAATTTTGCATGAATGTTGGCGAGTTTGCCACCTGCAACGGTTCGCTGAAGCCGGATAAATTTGGCACGTGTCCTCAACGATTCGCTTTCACATGAAATTCCCATTCCTTCACGACTGTCCGGTCTCGCTCTTTCAGAGAAGGGCGCGCCGTCGGTCCGTATGGTTCAGCCGACTAGCTGCTGCCGTAGCCTTCACGGCGACGCTGACGACGGCTCATGCGACAGCGACTGCGGCGCTGGCTCTGCGCAACATCGTCCTCGTGCATGGCGCCTTTGCGGACGGATCAAGTTGGAGCCCCGTGATCGTCAGGCTACAGCGCATGGGTTACCGCGTCACTGCCGTGCAAAACCCCCTCACTTCGCTCGCAGACGACGTTGCCGCCACCGAAAGCGTCCTGCATCGGCAAACCGGCGACGTACTGCTAGTGGGCCATTCCTGGGCCGGGGCGGTGATCACGCAGGCCGGTAATGCTACCAACGTGAAAGGCTTGGTCTATCTATCCGCGCTGGTACCGGACGACGGCGAGTCCGTCGCCGACCTGCTGCAACGCCTCCACGCGCCGATGACCGGCCTCGCACCGGATGCGCAGGGGCTGATCTGGCTCGACGACGCGCGAGCGTTTCAGCACGTCATGGCGGCGGACGTTCCGCTCGCACAGGCTCGCGTCCTGGCATCGGTTCAACAGCCCGTAGCGGCGACCTGCTTCACCGGGAAGATCCAGCACGCGGCCTGGCACGACAAGCCTGTCTGGTATCTGCGAACCACCAACGACAATGCACTGAAGCCCGCCGTACAGCAAGCCATTGCGCAGCACATCGGGGCAACGGTCACGTCGATTCGCTCCAGCCACATGTCGATGCTATCTCACCCGGACGAGGTCGCGAGGCTGATCGATCTGGCGGCCCGGAAGGCATCGCAATGAATTCCAGCGTGTTTCTACGCGCTTCACTCCTCCCCTGTCAGCGAGGCTTCAATGAATATCCTTCATCTCGATTCGAGCATGCTCGGCAACAGTTCCATCACGCGAGAGCTGTCCGCGGCCGTGGCAGCTGTTCTCCGGGCGCAGCATCCATCGGCGCATGTGACGTATCGTGATCTCGTCCGTGACGAAATCCGGCATCTCAGCGGCCCAATCGCAGCAGGATTTCGGCAGATCGACGTCGGTGCTCTCGACGACTCCACCGCGCGCGAACATGAGCTCTCCGAAGCACTCGTCAAGGAGTTTCTAGCGAGCGACGTCATTGTCATCGGTGCGCCGACGTACAACTTTTCGGTGCCGAGTCAGTTGAAAGCATGGCTCGATCGTGTAGCCCAGGCCGGGCGCACGTTCCGGTATACCGAAAACGGCCCGGTCGGCCTGGCAGGCGGCAAGCAGGTGATCGTAGCCTCTGCGCGCGGTGGATTTTACACGGAAGCACCGCTCTCACACATGGACTTCCAGGAAAGCTACCTGAAGGCGTTCTTCGGATTTCTGGGCATCACCGACGTCCGATTCGTACGGGCGGAGGGGGTGTCGAAAGGTCAAGCCGTCCGGGACCAGGGCATCGCACTCGCCAGGGCTTCCGTGACCGAGGTATTCGTCAACGTACGCCCGTCCGGTGCGCAAACCATCCAGTAATAGAGGTCGCTTATGCTGTTCGCCATCAAACTCGGCTACGTCCGTCCCATTGAAGAGATCCAGGCGCATCTCGATGCTCACAAGGCATGGCTCGTCAAATACGCTCAGGCGGGAAATATTCTTGCTGCGGGTCCGCTGTGTGAAGAGAACGGCGGCTTCGTGCTGGCGTATGCGGACCAACCACGGGATATCGAAGAAATGATTGCCGAAGACCCATTCCACATTCACGGCCTGGCCACGTTCGATACCCAATGCTGCGAACCTGCCATATGTGCGGCAGGTTTTCCTGCACACTGGGCAGCAGGCGCAAGGTCGATATGATTGGCTTCATTTGCGGGACGTTTTCACGCTAACTCGCGGTGGAATTCCGTGACCAGTCGTACCGTGACCCGACATCCGGGCGTTAGCCGACCTGCCGCCACTATTGTGCGGCCCACATCAGCCTCTCGCCTGGGCCCCGATCCCTCTCCGGCCGCGACGGACACGCCATGACTGCGTGATCTGGCGCGCTCGCAATGCAACCTCGCCATCCGTCGGTCAGGTGCTTCTTCACGTCTGACGGAGTCGCCGCACTAACAGGACTGTTATTGAGATATCCGCGCCGTCAATGTCCGGTCCCATTAGCTCATCCAAGCGAACCGCGACTCACACGCAGGCATTCGGCCAGATCAGGAAAGCAGCCCAAATGACTTCGCCGTGCGATATACCGGTCTCCCGGCATACTAGCGACTCCGATCCGTCATCCGAGCCACGACCTGATATTCGCGCGCATCGCGCCAGCCGAGATGCCGTAGCGCTCATGCAATGTCGGCAGCGCGCCCGCGGCGAGGTACGCATCCGGCAGCGCGATCTGCCGGAACGGCACCGTCACCCCGGCCCCGAGCAACGCGGTCGCGACCGCTTCACCGAGCCCGCCGATCGTCGTATGGTTCTCCGCGACGATGACCATGCGCCCTTTTCGCGCTGCCTCGCGGACGATGGTCGCCGTGTCGAGCGGCTTGATCGTCGGTACGTGCAGCACGGCGACATCGACGCGATCGGCTTCGAGCGCCTTCGCCACCTCGAGCGCACGCATCGTCATGATACCGGACGAGATCAGCAGCACGTCGTTGCCGTCGCGCAGCAGCTTGGCCTTACCGAGTTCGAAACGGTAATCGTATTCGTCGAGCACGGCCGGCACGTTGCCGCGCAGCAGACGGGCGTACACCGGCCCCTTGTGCGCAGCGATGGCCGGCACCATCTGTTCGATGTCCAGTGCGTCACATGGATCGATCACGGTCATGTTCGGCATCGCACGCATCAGCGCCAGATCCTCGGCGGCCTGATGGCTCGGGCCGTAGCCGGTCGTGAGCCCCGGCAATGCGCAGATCAGCTTCACGTCGAGATTGTCCTCGGCGATCGCCTGATGAACGAAGTCGTACGCGCGGCGCGTCGCAAACACCGCATAGGTCGTGACGAACGGCTGCGCGCCTTCGTGCGCGAATCCGGCGGCGGCCCCCATCAGCAGTTGCTCGGCCATCCCCATCTGGTAGTAACGCTCGGGAAATTCCTTCGCGAAGATGTGCAGGTCGGTGTACTTGCCAAGATCGGCGGTCATTCCAATTACGTTGCCGTTCGTGCGCGCGAGCTTCGCTAGCGCATGACCGAACGGCGCGGCGCGGGTCGCCTGTCCCTCGGCCGCGATGGACGCGATCATCGCCGAAGTCTTCAGGCGCGGCTTGTTGTCGACGGTGCTCATGCGTGTCTCCCTGCTTCGAGTGCGTCGAGCGCGAGCTTCCACTCGTGCGCATCAACGCGAATGAAATGGCTCTTCTCGCGTGCTTCGAGGAACGGCACGCCGCGCCCCATTTTCGTGTCGCAGACGATGATGCGCGGCTGCGGTGCGTCATACCGGCGCGCATTGTCGAACGCGCGTTTCACCGCGTCGATGTCGTTGCCGTCCACGCGCTGAACGTACCAGCCGAATGCCTCAAGCTTGTCAACCAGCGGTTCGAACGCCATGACCAGGGTCGACGGGCCGTCGGCCTGCTGGTTGTTCACGTCGACAATCGCGATCAGGTTGTCGAGCTTCCAGTGCGCGGCCGACATCAGCCCTTCCCAGATCGCGCCTTCGTCGAGCTCGCCGTCGGAGAACAGCGTATAGACGAACGCATCGGAGCCCTTGCGCTTCAGGCCGAGACACCGGCCGACCGCGATCGTCAGCCCCTGCCCGAGCGATCCGCCGGACATCTCCATACCGGGCGTATAACTCGCCATCCCGGACATAGGTAAACGACTGTCGTCGCTGCCGTAGGTTTCGAGTTCGTCGGCCGGCAGGATGCCGGCTTCGAACAGCGCCGCGTACAGCGCGATTGCGTAGTGACCGTTCGACAGCAGGAAGCGGTCGCGCCCTTCCCACTCGGGCTCGTCGGCACGATAGCGCATCGCACCGAAGTACGCGACGGCCAGCACGTCAGCGACGTCGAGCGCCTGGCCGACATAGCCCTGGCCCTGCACTTCACCCATCAGCACGGCGTTTCTGCGGATGCGGTACGCGCGCTCGGCGAGCGTGACCGCTTCATGGACGGTTTCGGTATCCATCGATAACTCCAGTATCGGGTCGGAAGAAACGGGTATGAAAAACGAATCAGCGATTGACGGATCGGGGCACGAAGAACACCAGCAGTGCGCCGACCGTGATCGCGACGGAGATGAAGAGTAGCCCCGCAGTGGACTTGCGGGTCAGGTCGTTCAGCCAGCCGACGATCGCCGGCGAGAAGAAGCCCGCTAAGTTCGCAAAGCAGTTGACCGCGGCGATGCCCGCTGCCGCCGACATCCCGCCAAGCAACGCGGTTGGCAGCGACCAGAACTGCGACGACGACGCGAGGATGCCAGCGGACGCGATGCTCAGGCAGACGATCGACGCACCAACGCTGCCGAGCAGTGGCAACGTGGCAAAGCCCGCCGCCGCGACCAGCATCGGCACCGCGAGATGGAAGCGGCGCTCGCGTCGACGATCCGCGCTGATGCCGATCAGCGGCAGCGCGACGATCGCGCAGGCATACGGAACCGCGGTGAACAAACCGACCCACAGCGGATCAGCGACGCCCGCCTTGCGAATGATCGTCGGTAGCCAGAACGTGAGGCCGTACTGCCCGAGAACCACGCAGAAGTAAATCGCGGCCATCAACCACAGGCGGCGGTCCGCGGCGAAAGTCCGAATCGACACGTGAGCGGTGGTGTGCGCGGCATCGGCCGACACGTTGCGCGCGAGCAAGGCCTTTTCGGAGTCGGTCAGCCATTTCGCGCCGGCAATGCCGTCGTCGAGATACAGCAGGATCGCGAAACCCAGCACGAACGAAGGCAGCGCCTCGAGCAGAAACAGCCACTTCCAGCCCGGCATTGACATCGTGCCGTGCAGCGAATGCATGATCGTGCCCGACAGCGGCCCGCCGATGATCCCGGCGAGGGGAATCGCCATGAAGAACAGCGACAGCGCCTTCGCGCGCCGCGCCGACGGGAACCAGTACGTGAGGTAGAGGATCACGCCTGGAGCGAAGCCGGCTTCGGCGACGCCGAGCAGAAATCGCAGCACGTAGAACAAGGTGGGCGACTTGACGAACACGAAGCTCGCCGAGATCACCGCCCAGGTCAGCATGATGCGCGCGAGCCAGCGGCGCGCGCCGACGCGATGCAGGATCAGGTTGCTCGGCACCTCGAACAGGAAATAGCCGAGGAAGAAGATGCCGGCGCCCATCCCGTAGACCGTCTCGCTGAAACGCAGATCGTTGAGCATCTGAAGTTTCGCGAAGCCGACGTTGACGCGGTCTAGATACGCGCCGAGGTAGCACAACATCAGGAACGGGATCAGCCGGCGCGCGACCTTCGCGTAGGTCGCCGCTTCGAACGTCTGCGCGTCCTCCCGTTGCAGAGGCTCGCCCTGGACCAGCGATGCGGGGTACTTTGCTCTCATCCTTGTCTCCTGCCATGGCCCCTGGTTGTCCCGGGTGCATGATGGTCGGCGCCGCGTATCGGGCGGCGCCGTTCTTAGTGAATCAGCATCCCGCCATTGACGTCGAGCGTGACGCCTGTCAGGTAGCTCGACAGGTCGCTCAGTAGGAACAGGCATGCATGGGCGACGTCCGCGGCCTCGCCGAGCCGGCCAAGCGGAATGCCCTTGATGATGTCCTCGCGCATGTCGGGCGTCAGCTTGTCGCCGGTGATGTCGGTCTGGATCAGGCCGGGCGTAATCGAATTGACGCGGATCCGGTCGGCGCCGAATTCGCGCGCCATCGCCTTCGCGAGGCCGAGCACGCCGGCCTTGGCGGCGCTGTAGTGCGGGCCGCCGAAGATGCCGCCGCCGCGTTGCGCGGAGACCGACGACATGCAGACGATGCTGCCGCCGCGCTGCTCTTTCATCGCGGGCAGCACGGCTTGCGACATGTACAGCGTGCCGCGCAGGTTCACGTCGACGATTGCATCGTAGTCGCGCGCCGAGATATCGAGCGTGCGCACGGGCTGCGTGATGCCGGCGTTGTTGACGAGGCCGTCGATACGGCCGAAGTACTCCAACGTCGCGCGGGCGGCCGCCGCGCATGCATCGCGGTCGGTCACGTCACAGGCAAGGCCAAGATGGCCGGACCCGAGTTCAGCGGCAGCCGATTCGGCGTCGTCGCGGCGCAGGTCGAGGATCGCCACGCGTGCGCCGTGCGCGGCCAGCGCGCGGGCCGTCGCCTTGCCGATCCCGCGCGGCGACGCGGCGCCGGTCACGATGATGGTCCGGTTGTCGAGCAACATCGCTTGTCTCCTGTGTTGATGTGTTCTCCGGAGTGTCGGCTCACCGGACGCCCGCATCAACGCGGAAACGCTCAGCCATAGGTGAGAAAAATTCAGATGACGGCGCGCGGCGGCGCCGATGCTGCAACGCAAAATCGCGGCCTCGCCGCTCAGCCTGCCGCGCCGCGCGCCGTGGCCTCCCGCTCGATCCACGCTAGGAAACGCTTCACGCGCGGCAATTCCGCATTCTGCCGCGGGTATACGAGATGATGCGCGCCGACTTCCACCGCATGGCTCGCGTCGAACACCGGTACCAGCAGCCCTTCGCGAATCTTCCCCGACGCGAGCATCAGGCTTTCGAGCGCGATGCCGAGGCCGAGCGCAGCGGTTTCGAGCGACATGTACGACCGGTCGAATGAAAAATCGAAGGTCTTCCGGGCCGCCAGCGGCACGCCGGTCCGTCCGAACCACTGCTTCCACTGGACCAGCGGGGTTTCGGAGTAGATGAGCCGGTGCGTGAGCAGGTCTTCCGGCGCGTTCACCGGATGCCGTTCGAGATAGTGCGGCGACGCGAGCGGCGCGATGAATTCGCCGCGCACGGTCCGGACCTCGAGGTTGTCCCAGTTGCCGTAGCCGTGCCGGACGTCGACGTCGTAGAAGCCGTTCGAGAACGACACGTTTTCGTAAGAGCACGCGAGGTTCAGCTGGATATCGCCGTTCGCCTCCTGAAACGACGACAGACGCGGCAGTAGCCACATCAGCCCGAAGCTTGGGCTCGAATGCACGCGCAGGATATCGACTTCGTTGCGGCTCGACGCACGCTCGGTCGCGCGGCTCAGGTCGGCCAGCGAGCCTGTCACGTCGGCCAGATAGCGTTCGCCGGTCGGCGTGAGGACTAATCCGCGTCCTAATCGCTGAAACAACGGCTGGCCGATCTGCGATTCGAGGTTGCTGAGCTGGTGGCTTACGGCGGACGCGGTCAGGCCCAATTCTTCTGCCGCACGGTTGACACTTTTGGTCCGGGCCACGCTTTCGAACGCAATGATTGCCTTGAGCGGAGGGATACGCATGTGGGAGTCTTGAGAAATTTGCCGAACGCAAGCGAAGCGATGTCGCGCTCGGGCGATCGCACAAGCAAAGCCAGCCCATTATTTTACAGGCCAATTCTTGCCTGGCGGAGGACCTCCGGTAACTGTAGATCAAAACAACGTTTTTCACCGAGCCCAGAGTTGCGAACAGCAATGTCAACTTCCCAGGAACGCTCGCAGCAGCATCCACCCGGTGTACGGAACCTCCGTTTGACTCAGTCACCTCTCCATAGCGATACGCCCGGTCATAGGCATAGGTCAGTTATCGGGCCACCTGGCCTTGCCGCATCGGCGCGAGGGCCGGCTGGTGCCGCTGTTGGAGGACTTGCAGCCCGCGCCCTCGACGATCTACGTCTATCTTACGCGGCGCCTGTCGGTGCCTCCGCGCTTGCGGATCGTGTACGACGCGCATTGCGAGGCGCTCGACGCCTGCGAAGGGCCAGCAGCTTCGCAGGCGGGCTAGCTCTGTGCGCGGCGGGGCCTTTGGGACGCCGCGCAGCGTAGCCAGCATGCGGCGCGGATGGCGCAGGTCAGTGCCAAGAGCGCCATAGTGTGCGCAACGCGCGCTCGTTCAAACGCTTCAAGAGCAATACGGCGCAAAGCGTTGGTCAGGTACTGCACCGGCAGCTCCGCATTCGCCAACGGCAAGGTTCTGACCGTTGACGCGCGAAGAGGACAGGCTCACGCCTTTTCGCGCGTTGCTTCACGGCTGGTCGCCCTCCGTCGGTTGCGGGAAAAGATGCTCGCTCAGGAAGTCCACAAACGCCCGCACTTTTGGCGGCATCATGCGTCCCGACGGCCAGAGCGCGCAAAACGGAATCTGGTCGTGCAGGAACGCGTCCAGCACTGTTACGAGCGAGCCGTCGGCTAGTTGCTTGCGCACCGCGAAATCCGGCACGTTGGTAAGTCCGAGCCCTCGTTCCGCCATCGCGATGAGCGGCTCGACCGCACTCGCCACCGCCGTCGACGGCAGTACGACCTCGACGGGCGCGCCGTCGCGCATCAACGCCCAGCGCCGTAATCGCCCGGTGCGCGGGAAACGATGCTGAAGGCAGGCGTGGGCGGCCAGATCTTCCGGTCGAGCTGGCATGCCATGCCGCTTCAGATAGGCCGGCGAAGCGACGATCACATGCGTGTAATGGCCCAGCGTGCGCATTGTGAGTTGCGAATCGAGCGCGTCGCCGGTGCGCAGCACGACATCGAATCCTTCCTCGATGACATCGACGATATGATCGCTGAAATCGATATCGATCTGCACCTCGGGATAGCGCTGCATGAACGCGGACAGCACTGGCATCAGCAACATGCCGACGAGCGGAATGCTCACGCGCAGCTTGCCCGACGGACTCGCGCGCGATAGCGCCAGTTCGACTTCGGCCTGCTCGATCTCGCCGAGAATGCGCTGGCAGCGCGAGAGAAACAGCTCGCCTTCGCTCGTCAGACGCACGCTGCGTGTGCTGCGATGAAAGAGCCGCACCGCGAGCCGCGTCTCCAGCCGCGCGATCGCCTTGCCGATCGCCGATGGAGAAAGCCCCAGTTGCCGTCCCGCTTCCGCGAAGCTCAGCGTTTCCGCCGCACGAGTGAAGACGACCATGGCGCTCATATGATCCATCGTCCCGCCGCCGCCCGCGTGGGCAACGGGCGGACGCACGGCGGAACTCGATTGTTTCATCGCGATGTTCTCCCGAATGCGCTCATGACGATGTCCGCACGGCAATGAAGCGCCGTGCCGCGTACGACGCCTGCGCGTCGTCGATGAGGCGATGCATCTTCACGGCATCGGCGAACGTGGGAGCGCTGCGCGTGCCGTGTCGCACGTCGTGGGCGTAGGCCCACCAACACCGACGAAGGCAGGCTCGACGCCGGCAAGCGATAATAACGCGCCGGCACCGCGAGACGTTCGAGCGGCGCCTTGTCGCCATGCGCGCCATGGATCACGTAGTCGTCGCCGGCGTCGCCGAACGCAGACACGTTGGTCACGCGCAGATCGCCCTGCGTGCCCGTGATGTCGATCTGTACACCCGAGCCATTGCGCTTGCCGCCTTCGATATGCACCGACAACACCGCATTGCGCTCGAGCATGCCGGCGAGCACGAGCTGGTCGGGCGTCGATGTCGGCATCGACACGCCAGTCTCCCGGATCGTGACCTCGGGAAACTGATTGGGCGTGAGCGCAGCGATCGACACCGGCCAGCCCGTCGACGCGAACAGCATGTCGAGAAAATGCCCGCCGTAAATCGATACAACCGACGAGAAGTTTTCCGGGGGCACCGTCCATTCGAGCGCGCGGGTTCGCATCGCCTGAAAGTAATTCATGCTCACGTGCATGCGCACCGAGCGCAGTTCGCCGACATAACCGTCGCCGATGAGATCGCGCACATAGCGGTTATGCGGCGCGCGCCTGCGCTGCAATCCGACGACATGACGCACGCCGCGCGCGTCGGCGAGGCGCAGAAGCTCTTCGGATTCCGCGAGCGTGGTTGTGAGCGGCCATTCGCAGTACACGTTCTTGCCCGCCGTGATCGCGCGCCTCACGGTCTGCGCGTGTTGCGGCGCGGTGTTGAGCACGACGACGAGATCGATATCGCCGCTCTCGACGAGTTCGTCGATCGACGCCGCGACGCGCGCGATCCGATATTCGCGCGAGGCCGCCTCGGCCGCCTCGCGTCGATGGCTATACACGGTCTGCAACGCGTACTGCGGCAGCAGATCGAGCACGCGCAAATGACCATGCCGCGCCCAGTTGCCGACGCCGATCACGCCCACGCGCAACGGTGCTTCGTGTCGTGCAAGTACAAGCGTCATCGTGGACCTCCGTGTGTGGCGTGCGCGTCCCAGTCCTGCAAGGGAATCGCGGGGAGCCGGACCACGTCGTGCGTCCGGACATAGGTATTCGCTTCGCCGCGTCCAATCAGACGCAGCTTGCGCGTGTCGATGTAAGCGCGTTCGGCGTCGATGACCGCGTCGTCGTCGACATGCATCGCGACGATCCGCCCCAACACGAGTGAGCGCGACGGCCCGAGCGCGATGATGTCGAACAGCCGGCATTCGAACGACACCGGACTCGCGGCGATACGCGGCGTGCGGATCACGCTCGACGGCGCCGCGACGAGCCCGGCTTCCGCGAACTCGCTGCGCTGCGGAGGAAAGTCGATCGCGGTGACGTTCATCGCCGCCAGATTCGACTCACCGACGAGATTGACGACGAACTCGCGCTCGCGGCGCACGTTCTCGCCCGTATCCTTTCTGTCACGCTCCGAACGATGCAGGATGCTGAACCCGACGATCGGCGGGTCTTCGCCGAAGGCGTTGAAAAATGAAAACGGCGCGGCGTTCGGCTCGCCATTTTCGCCGAGCGTCGATACCCACGCGATTGGCCGTGGCGTGATGGCCGCGCCGAGCAGCTTGTAGCGCGCCCAGGCATCAATCGATTCAAAATCAAATTGCATGTCGCTCTCCTCGCGCGTCAGACCGTCACCACGATACGCCCGAAATGCTCGTTGCGTTCGAGCAGCGCGTGTGCATCGGCCATGCGCTCGAAGGCAAACCGCTGCGCGATCACCGTGCGCAGCGCACCCGAGCGCAATCCATCGAAGATGAACGACGCGGCTTCGCGCTGGCGTTGCGGATCAGTTGTCGTCGAGAACAGGTTGTAGCCGTGCACGGTGATGCGTTTGGACAGCAGCGGCAGCACCGGCAGTACCGTTTCGTCGGTACTCAGTGCGCCGTACAGCAGGATAATGCCGCCTGCCCGCGTTGCGTCGACCAGCCGCGCGAGCGTCTTTCCTCCGACCGGATCGAAGACGAGATCCGCGCCGCGCCCTCCTGTGATGCGCATGACCGCATCGACGAGATTCTCTTCGTCCGTCACGATCACGTGATCCGCACCGAGTTCGAGAAGTGCGTCGCGCTTCGCGGACGTTCGCGTGAGCGCCACCGCCGTCGCGCCGAGTTGCTTCGCGACCTGGATCGCGCCAATGCCCACGCCGCTCGACGCCGCTGGGATGAGCACGACATCGCCCTGTTTCAGGCGGGCATCTTCCGTGAAGGCCGCGTAGGGTGTCACGAACACGTTCCAGATCGCGACCGCGAGTTCGTGCGAAAGCCACGCGGGGCTTCTGACCACCGAGTGCGCGGGCGCGAGCACGCATTCGCCATACATGCCGTAATCGTTCATCGAAAACGAAGGCACGGTGGACACCGCGTCGCCGACTGCGACGTGCGTGACGTCCGCGCCGATCGCATCGACAATGCCCGACGCCTCGTAGCCCACGCGTGCGGGCAGCTTCGCGGCCTCGACATAGGCGCCGCGCCGCCACATCGATTCGGCGCGATTCAGGCCGATGGCCTTCACGCGAATACGCACTTCGTTCACCGCGGGCGTAAGGTCGCCGGCCTCGGTGTACTCGAAGACGTCGGGGCCGCCATGCCTCGCAAAGGTGATGATTCTTGCCATGATGTATTCCTTCCGGTCGATTTGAGTGGACGAGACGTGCGCTGATGCGGCACGCCTCGACGTGGCTCGAATTATCGGAACGGCCATCGACGCAATAAATCGGAATACAGCGAACTGACTGTTCTTCGCGGCCAAACAATGTCGTTTCATCGGCGCCGAGCCACGCCAGCCGGGCCGCGAGCCATTGCGGACGCGCACTTCCGCAGTGTCGCGACGCGCGGGCGGTTTTTTTCCCGGCGGCATCCGCCTACATTGGCCTCAAGCGTCGCCGCTCATGGCGCCGGCAGCAATTCCATCCCTGATACCACAGCTCTAGGAAATCGAAATGTCCACGCTTTTTTCACCGGTGAAAGTCGGTTCATATGAATTCACACATCGTGTCGTGCTCGCGCCGCTCACCTGCATGCGTGCCGAAGACGGCGCACGCCCAGGCCCGCTGATGGCCGAATACTACGCCCAACGCACCTCGCCCGGCGCGCTGCTGATTGGCGAAGCGACCATCGCCGCGCCCGAAGGCAACGGCTACCTCGGCGCGCCTGGCCTCTACAATGACAGCCAGATCGAGGGCTGGAAGGCTGTCACGAATGCCGTGCATGCCAAAGGCGGGCGCATCTTCCTTCAGCTCTATCACGCGGGACGCCAATCGAATGCCCAGTTGCAGCCAGACGGCGGGCAGCCCGTGGGGCCGTCGGAGATCGCGCATGACGGCGTCGCTTATACAGAATCGGGCTGGGTGCCCAATACGCCCAACCGCGCGCTGCGCACGGACGAGATCGCGGGCATCGTCGAAAGTTTCCGGCTGGCCGCGGCGCGCGGCCTGAGGGCGGGCTTCGACGGCGTCGAGCTGCACGCGGCGAATGGCTATCTGTTCGACCAGTTTCTTCAGGACGGCAGCAACCGGCGTACCGACGAATACGGCGGCCCGATCGAGAACCGCGCGCGTCTTCTGCTCGACACGACGCGCGCCGTGATCTCGGTGTGGGGCGCGGACAAGGTCGCGGTGCGCCTCGGCCCGAGCGGTTCATGGGGCGACATGTCGGATAGCGATCCACAAGCGCTGTTCGGCTATGTCGCCGATGAACTCGACAAGCTCGGCATCGCCTATCTGCATCTGATCGAGCCGCGCATCGCCGGCAACGTCGAGGACGATACGCGCGACCAGCACCCGGTCGCGGCGCAATCGCTACGCGCACGCTTTCGCGGTCCGATCATCGTGGCGGGCGGCTTCGACGGCGACAGCGCGGAAGCCATTCTCCAGTCCGGCGATGCCGATCTGGTCGCGTTCGGACGTCACTTCATCGCGAATCCGGATCTTCCTGAGCGGCTGCGCAAGCATCTGCCGCTCAACCTGTATGACCGCCCGACGTTCTTTGGCGGCACGGAAATCGGCTATACGGATTACCCGTTCTATCGCGAAACCGCCGTCGTAGCCTGAGAAGCCGTGCCTCACGCGCGCGGCGGCGTGACAGCGCCGCCCCGTTTTCTTTCGCCATTCGACGACGAGACTACTCATGGATATCGATCGGACCTCGCCCGCAGATTCGCGCACGGCCGCACGGACGCGGTGGCTCGCGGTGCTTTCCATCGCGCTCGGCGCATTCGCGTTCGTAACGACCGAATACATGCCGGTGGGCGTGCTGCCGGCCATCGCGCGCGATCTCGCCATTACGCCCGGCACCGCCGGGCTGATGACCACGACGCCGGGCATTATCGCAGCCTTCTCCGCGCCCCTGCTGCTGCTCGCGGCAGGCCGCGTGAACCGTCGACTGATTCTGCTATTGCTGTCGATCGCACTCATCGCGTCCAACGTGCTCAGCGCGCTCGCGACGAATTTCACGACGATGCTCACCGGACGTGTGCTGCTCGGCCTTGCGCTGGGGGGATTCTGGACGGTGGCGCTCGGCGTGTCCGGGCAGATCGTCGCGGAAAAGGAAAGCGCCCGGGCCAGTGCGACGATCTTCATGGGCATCACGCTCGCGACGGTCGTCGGCGTGCCGTTCGGCACGTATATCGCGGACGTGTCGTCGTGGCGCATGTCGTTCTTCCTGACGGCGGCGCTCGCGTTCGCCGCGTTGCTGTCGCAGGCGTTGTTGCTGCCGCCGTTGCCGCCGCGCGTGGCGGCGCTTGGCGCGGATTTCGTGCGCATGCTGGCGCGCGGCCCGGTGCTGCGCAGTCTCGCGCTCGTCGCGCTGCTGTTCGGCGCGCACTTTTGCGCCTACACCTACGTTGCCCCCTTTCTCGAAGACGATGCCTCTTTCGATGCCGCCCGCGTGAGCGCGCTATTGCTCGGCTTCGGCGTCGTCGGCTTCGTGTCGAACTTCGTCGCCTCGGCTTACGTGACGTCGCATCCGCGCGCATCGATCCTCACGATGGGCGCGCTCGTTATCGCTTCGCTTGTCCTGCTGCCGGCGTTCGCACACACGGCGGGCGCGGTCGTCGCGGTCGTGCTGGTGTGGGGCGTCGCGTACGGCGCGATTCCGCTCGGCCTCAGTGTCTGGATGCAGTCGACGTTGCCCGGACAGGCCGAAGCGGCGTCGGCACTGTTCGTGAGTGCGGTACAGACGGCGATCGCGGCGGGCGCGGTTGCCGGCGGCGTCGCCTTCGATTGCGTGGGCGCTGCAGGCGCGATGCATCTCGGCGTGCTGCTATGCGCGGCGGGGCTGGCGGTGCTCGCGACCTTCGGGACTCCGCGACGCGCGGTAGCCGTCTTGCCTCAGGAATGAATGTGCGGCACGTTTGCGTTAGCGTGCAGGTCTGTTCTCCAAAGGCCGCCTAGACCCGCCTCAGGGCGCGCCCCGATCCAACTGCAGAACCTCGGCGCCAGCGGCGCTGATCGACGAGGGCGCCCGTTGGCCGGCCGCTCGTCAAACTGAATTCCCCACTGTGGGCGTGCGGGAGCAGCGCCGCGCGGCGTCAATGGCTCCGAACGACCCAAAGCCGACGGTCAGGCATCCCGAAAGCGGACGCTCAACATGGTGACGTGGTGAGCGGGGCAGGATGACCAACGTGAAGGATTCAGCTGGCGTGATCAAGATGGGCACCGAGGTAAAAAATGTCCGGCTGGTGGACAGTGACCACGATATCGATTGCAAGATCGATGGCTTTGGTGCCATGAGCCTGAAATCGGAATTCGTCAAGAAGGCGTGACCACGTGGAATGGTGCATCAATGACGGCTGTTGGCCGATAGACTACGTCCGCGAGCCGTCCGGCATCCGAGCGCTACACGTCGCCCCACCGAACAATGTCGGTCGTCGATCGAGCCACTGTCCGCTTGGGTTGAGGCGGCATCCTCAGGCGAAGCTGCTAGCGAAGGCAGTAACCTGGACTCTGGATTTCAGGCGTGCCTTTGGTCCCTCAAACGCGTTGTATATCGCCTTGTGCGCGCCATACGAACTCGATCCTGAACGAGAGCAGTACGACTCGGCCCAACCCAGCAATTCTGCGAACGACTGCGCATCCGCGCCACGTCGCATTCCACGTTGGTGGATGTTCGCGACACATTCAGCTTAATCCACATCTATCCAGACAAGTGCAGACGCGGCCGGCAGAATCTCTGAAACAATCCAGCCATAGATGCCTTCGATTACCCAACACTCTTCGGCGGCCGCGACACGCGCCATTGAGATGACTTCCTCTCGCTTCCTGGCCAGGTTGTAGCCGCCTGGCTCCCAGTTGAGCAGGGCAAAATCCGCCCAGGCACCGCCGAGCAAGATTGCAAACTGCTCCGAAAGCCAGCTTGTCCCCGAACCCGAATTTTCAACCACCACTGTTCTGGTCAAGTTAATACGCGACGGCTCACAATGCGATTGGATGACGATTGTCGCCAATTCATCTCGATTCGTCGACCGGCCGCTTCTGGCCGAGGCTGTGTGAAAACGCACGCTGAACGTGGCCTCCTCAAAAATCGACCGTCCAGAGCGCACCGTGTTGGCTTGGCAGCAACTCCTCGGCCCAACCCGGACGACCGCCGGCGAGCGGTTCATCGGAACGTCGACCTCGTGTGGCGGTGCCGCCCAGCACCGGACCCAGGCCGCGGACGGCACCAGCCTCCGCACCCGCGCCCTGCGACCCTCGCCCGGGCTGCGGTACATCGACGGAGCGGCCTAGGAGATGGGCGCTCAGCAGCACGCTGGTCACGATCAATCGCTGCCGGTAAGCCCTGCAATGCGGCAGAATGCAAAAGTCGCCTTCAAGAGCTTCCCTATGCCTCGCATCGATCTTCCTCTCATTGCCGGTCCCTACGACGAATGCTTCGTTGACACAATAGCTGACATCCATACCCTCAGTTGGCAGCACGCGTATGCCGGGCTGCTACCGGCCGACTACTTGATGCATCAGGCTCCGGCCGAGCGTCGCGTCACGTGGCGGGCCCGCCTGCTCGAAGGTGCTGACGGACCGCTAGAGATCTCGCTCGGTCGCGTCGATGGCGCGCCTGCAGGCTTCAGCTGTCTCAGGCCGGCGTCGGAACCGGAATACGGCGTCTACCTCGACAACCTACACGTCCTTCCCGCGTTCCAGGGCTGCGGCCTTGGCAAGCGGCTGCTTGCACAGTGCGCCGCCCGCGCGATCGAAAGCTGGCCAGGGCGGCCGCTTTACCTTTACGTACTCGATGGCAATACGCAGGCGCGAGAGTTCTACCGGCGTATCGGAGGCAACGAGTCGGCCCCATTCACCGATACCTTTCCCGGCGCGAACGTCATCCTGCCGGTGCGACGCGTTACGTGGACCGATCTACCGGCGCTAATCGCACGATTGGCTCCGCATTAGACACAGGTCCAGCCGGTGCCGCCGCCCCGTCAGCGCGGCCAGCGGCGGGCCGCTCGCCGGCGAGCGGTCGAGGGCCGAGCACACCAACCGTCCAGGCGCCCTGTCGTTTCGAATATGGTCTTCGCCAGCCTGCATCGTGGCAACCTGGCCGACCTCCCACGCGTCGAATCCAGCCTCGCCGCGATCGCGGCTCGGACGAATGCCCCTCATGCATTCAGCTCAGGGCCTCCCTTTCCGCACCATCGCCGTACCCCGTTCGCCGTCACCTTCCCGCGACCATGGCTTTGCCGTGCGTCGAGCCGAGGCGCGCGCGGCCCGCCCCACCCCGCGCTTCACCCTTGACTCGTCGCACGGCGCCCTTCGCGAGCTTGTTGGGCAACATCGATATCGGCATGGTGATCGGGCTGATCGTATCGTCCGCCGTGTACTGGATGACTTGCAGATCACTCGACTGCGATGCCGACCGCCCTCGTGTCCGCGAAGCCGATTTGGGCCTGACGTCCCGCATTTAGTCGGCTTTGGAATGATGCCGGCGGCATGAACGGCCGACCATCGTCGTCGGCCGCAGCACCTCGAATGCCTCGCGCCCCTATCCAGCCAATTTTCGATTTACATCCACTGGTTCGGGCGGGTGCCTCGTGAGCGTCCGGTGAACCCATCCGGTGGTTAGGCCGGTTCTGATTTCCAGCTCCGGGTAAGAGTTCGTCGAGCCGAGCTGCCGGACGCACCGGCAGCCGTGCAAGGACGTCCTTGAGATAGGCGTAGGGATCGTGGTCGTTCATCTTGGCCGACTGAACCTGTCGACGCCGACTGAATACTGCCCCACCTTTCGGCGATTCGCCGAAGTCAATCCGGCCCACCCGGGCTCTGTATCACGCGGTGGTTTTCACACTCGCCGGCGTCCCTGTCTGCCCTGCCCTACCTTGCGCTTGTCCTTGAGCCGGTAGCTCTCGCCGCTGATTTGCACGATATGAGCGTGATGCGAGAGCCGGTCGAGCATCGCGGCCGTGAGTGTCTGGTCGTCGGCGAACGCCGCCGCCCACTGCGTGAACGGCAGGTTGCGGTCAGCACGATGGCACCGCATTCATAGCGTTTTACTACCACATTGAAGAACAGATTCGCCTCCTCGCGCCCGAACGGCAGATAGGCAGATAGGCAGATAGGCAGATAGGCAAGCCGAGCACATCGCGCTCGTCGCCGCCGCACAGCGTGGCGATGGCGCGCTCGCATGCTCGCTGCTGGAAGCGGCACATGAGCGATCGGGGGAGATTTCGGTGGCGGCGGTGGGCGCGTTGCCAGGCTGGGCGCCGGGCTGATTTCGCAGGAAGCCGGGAGAGCCGCGAACGTCACGTCTCAGGCGCTCTGCCGCTCCACGATCGTGAATCCCTTGTCGATCCTCACGGCGGCGGCCGCCGCGTCGCCGGCGTCGTTGAAGCGCGCGAGCAGCGCCTCGGCCGTGCTCGTGCCGATCGCCGCGCCGTCGATGCGCACGGTGGACAACGCAGGAAACACCTGCGCGGCCGTGCTCAGATCGCCGAATCCCATCACCGCCAGATCGGCCGGCACGCGCAGGCCGCGGCTGGCCGCTTCGGCCAGCACGCCCTGCGCGAGCGTGTCGGAGCTGCAGACAATCACGTCGGGCTTCACCGCCTCGAGCAGCCGCCCCGCCCCTTCCCGCCCCGCCTGCAACGTGGCCGGCGCCGGCATCACGGCCACGGCGGGCTCGGCCATGCCGAGCACCGCCAGTTCCGCCTTGAGGCTTTTCAGGCGACGCAGGCCGCGCGGGTCGTCCACCGACACCACGCCGAACGAGCGATAGCCCTTGCCGACCAGATGGCGCGCGACTTCCTTGCCAACCTTCTCGTGCGAAAAGCCGATCACCATGTCGATCGGCTTGCTGGTCAGATCCCAGATTTCCACTACCGGCAATTTCGCCTTCGACAGCCGCTCGACCGTCGCCTTGCTGTGCAGCGTGCCGGCCAGAACGATGCCGTCGGGTCGGCGACCGAGAATCGCTTCGACGAGTTCTTCCTCGCGCTGCGTCGAATAGGCGGTCAGGCCCAGCAGCGTCTGGTAGCCGAAGCGCGACAGGCCGTCCATGATCGCCTGCACGGTATCCGCGAAAATCGAATTGGTGATGGTGGGCACGAGGATCGCGACCAAACGGCTGCGATTGCTGGCGAGGCCACCCGCCAGCAGGTTCGGCACGTAGCCGGTGGCGCGCACGGCGTCGAGCACCTTCTTCTGCGTATCGGCGCGCACCAGCTCGGGACGGTTCAGCGCGCGCGACACCGTCATCGGCGCGACGCCGGCCACCCGCGCTACGTCGATCAGGGTCACGCTATGCCCCGACGCCGCGCTGTCGACCGGCGCGGCGCGCACGTCTTTCTTCTTCATCTGTTGACTCTCCTCCCCGTCCTGTTCATGCGGAGGGATTAGAACACGATCCGCGTTCGCCAGACCGGCGACCGACGAATCCCGCCTCAGTGTAAACGACAGTGATTGCGCAACCAAAATCAATTGAATGATTGCGCAATCACTGTATGATCGTCAAAAAATACGTTGACGCGTCGACACGGAAAGCCCACTGCGATTCGTCCGACCGATCCACTTCAGGAGGCAGGCGTGGCCGCACGACCCGACACATCCCGGCGCACCAAGGTGCGCTGGCTCACCTTGGCGATGATCTTCATCGTCACGACCTTCAACTACGTCGACCGCGCGACGCTGTCGATCGCCGCGCCGAGCATGCGCCACGACCTCGGCTTCGACGCGCTGACGATGGGCGTCGCGTTCTCCGCGTTCGGCTGGGCCTATACCAGCATGCAGATTCCGGGCGGCCTGCTGCTCGACCGCTTCGGCGCGCGTCTCGTGCTCGGCGTGAGCCTGATCGTCTGGTCGGTGCTGACGTTCATGCAGGGTTACGTGCATCTGTTCGCATCGGCGTTCGCGGCCCTGTTCGCCCTGCGCTTCCTGATGGGGATCGCCGAATCGCCGGCCTTCCCGTGCAACAGCCGGCTGACGGTGATGTGGTTCCCGAGCGCCGAGCGCGGCTTCGCGACCTCGGTGTTCCAGCTCGCGCAGTATTTCGCGCTGGCGGTGTTCACGCCGATCATGACCTACACGGTCAGCGCCTGGGGCTGGCACTACGTGTTCTACACGACGGGCGCGGTGGGCGTACTGATCGGCCTCTGGTGGCTGAAGGTGGTGCGCGAGCCGCAGCGCGACCATCGCGTGAACGCCGCCGAGCTGGCCTACATCGAAGCCGGCGGCGGGCTACCGAAGATGGGCGACAGCCCGCGCCCGTTCAGCTGGCGCCAGGTGAAGGCAATCGCCGCGCACCGGATGATGGTCGGTATCTACATCGGCCAGTTCTGCCTGACCTCGATCACGTGGTTCTTCCTGACCTGGTTCCCGACCTATCTGATCGAGGCGAAAGGCATGTCGATCCTGAAGGTGGGGCTGGTGGCCTCGATCCCGGCGATCGCCGGCTGCATCGGCGGCCTGGCCGGCGGCGCCTGGTCGGACTGGATGCTCAAGCGCGGCTTCAGCCTGTCGGCCGCGCGCAAGACGCCGATCATCACCGGGCTCGTTCTGTCGTGCTCGATCGTGGCCGCCAACTACGTTCATTCGACTGCGCTCGTGATTGGTGTGATGTCGCTCGCGTTCTTCGCCAAGGGCGTCGGCAACCTCGGCTGGTGCATCGTCGGCGACGTCTCGCCGAAGCACGCGATGGGCATCAGCGGCGGCATCTTCAACCTGTGCGGCAACCTCGCCAGCATCGTCACGCCGCTGGCGATCGGCGCGATGATCAAGCTCACCGGCTCGTTCGAGGTCGCGCTGACCTACATCGCCGCGCTGTCCCTGCTCGGTGCGCTGTCCTATCTTCTGATCGTCGGCAAGCTGGAACGTATCGAGCTCGACGATGCCGGATCGCAGACACGCGACGCCGCCGTCGCGCACGGATAACACCACGCACAACACGGCAGGCGCCGATCAACGAAGCAGGAGACACACATGAACGCATCGCACAAATGGACACGCATCGGCGGCAGCCTGCTGGCCGGCCTGTTCGTCGCGTATCTCGACCGGATCGCGCTGTCGGTGGCGCTGCCCTCGATCGCGAAGGACTTCGGTTTCGCCGCCCCGAACATGGCGGCCACGGCCAGCTGGGCGCTGACGGCGTTCCTGATCGGCTATGCCGTGGCCAACGTGATCGGCGGCATCCTGACCCGGCGCTGGGACCCGAAATACGTGGCGGCGTGGACGTTCGCGCTGTGGTCGGTGGCGACGTGTTACGTCGGGATGACGAATTCGATCGCCGTACTGCTGATCTGCCGCGTACTGCTAGGGATCGGCGAAGGCATCTACTGGCCGCAGCAATCGCGCTTCGCGACCGCCTGGTTCGCGCCGAACGAGCGCACCAAGGCCAACGCCGTGATCCAGTATTACGGCCAGTTCCTCGCGCTCGGCATCGGCTTCATGCTGCTCACGCCGCTGTACGACGCGTTCGGCTGGCGCGTGCTGTTCTACATCGCGGGCGGCCTCGGCCTGCTGGTGATCGTGCCGCTCTATCTCGCGATGCTGAAGCCGCAGTCGGCGGCGCCGTATCCGCCGCCCAAGCGCGGCAGCACAGCGCCGAAGCTGACGCTCGCGGTGCTCGGCGGCCCGTCGTTTTACCTGATCCTGTTCAGCTACGTGATGCAGGGCATGCTGTTCTGGGGCATCACGCTGTGGATTCCGCTGGCCGTCAAGTCGATCGGCATCACCGGCGCGGAGCAGGGCATCGCCAGCGCGCTGCCATATCTGGCCGCCGTGGTGCTGGCGCCCTTCATGTCGCGCATCAGCGACCGCACCGGCAAGCGCATCCGGATCGCGGCCAGCGCCCTGCTGCTGCCGGGCGTGCTGCTGATGCTGCTGCCGGTCGTGACGAGCGGCTACGGCAAGCTCGCGCTGATCACACTAGCGCTCGGCTATTTCGCGAGCAGCTACACGCCCAACATCTGGTCGATCCTGCAGGCTTCGGTGGCACCCGAGGCGGTGGGCTCGGCGGCCGGCATCATGAACGGCATCGGCGCGGGCGGCGGCGACACGCTGGCCGGCTTTCTAGTCGGCATGACCAAGGCCGCGACCGGCTCGTTCATCGTCGGCTTCGTGCTGCTCGGCGTGCTGGCCTTGATGGGTGGCGTCGCCCTGCTGATCTACGAGCGTCACGCGTCGGGCCGGATCGGCTCGTGCGGCGCCGAGGCGGCCGTCTCCACCGCGCGATAAACCCGGCGCGACCGCTCGATCGCGCGCTATGCCGCCTCCCCGTCCGCACGCCGGCCGGTGCCGCGCGGATGCGCCTTTTCTGCCTTGCCGAGACCCCGCGCACCATGACGCTCCCCTCCATTGAACCGCCGCTCCTGATCGATTCGCACGTGCATGTCTGGGCCTCGGATCCGGCCTACCCGTTCGCGGCCGGCGCGCAGGTGCCGCCCGGGGTTGACGCAAGCGCCGAGCGCCTGATCCGGATGATGGACGGGCACGGCATCGCGCGCACCGTGCTGATCCAGGTGATCCACTATCGCTGGGACAACCGCTATCTGGCCAACGTGCTCAAGCGATATCCCGGCCGGTTCCACGGCGTGGCGCGTGTCGATCCGGCCGATCCGGCCGCGCCAGACCATGTCGATGCGCTGACCGAACAGGGCTTTCGCGGCGTGCGCATCAGCCCGTTCGCGAGCGCCGAGAGCGACTGGCTCGGCGGCCCGTTGATGGCGCCGCTGTGGGCGCGCTGCGAGGCGCTGAAGGTGCCGATGAACGTGCTGACCGTGCCTGGGCGCCTGCCGCAGATCGCCGCGCTGATCGATCGCCATCCCGATCTCGCCGTGGTCATCGATCACATGGCCGACACCCCACCCGGACGCACCGACCAGATTCGCGACCTGCTCGCGCTGGCGCGCTTTCCGAACGTCTTCGTGAAGATCTCGCATCTGTGGTCTCTATCGAAGCAGGCGTTTCCGTAGGCCGACGCGTTCGCGCTGCTCAAGCAGGTGTACGACGCATTCGGGCCGAAGCGCCTGATGTGGGGCACCGATCATCCGGTGTGCCTGCCCCACCTGTCGTATGCGCGAGCGATCGCGCTCTATCGCGATCATCTCGACTTCATGCCTTTCGAGGATCGCCAGGAAATCTGGCATCGCACCGTGCAGCGGATCTGGCCGTTCGGCCTGTAGCCGACGCGCTGTGTCGGTCATTTCGGCCGCTTCGATTCGCCTTCGGTGTTAACGCCGATGATTGCGCAATCAGTCTTTGCTAGAATGATTGCGCAATCACTCAATTCGGGTCGCGCGCACCATGCGCTTGCGGCCTTCAAGCCTAAGTCAAGGACCCTGCTCATGAACACCGTCAAGCCGCTCACGCCGCAAGCATCGAACGACCGCATCAAGTGGATTCGGATCGCCTCGACGTTCCTGCCGCTCGCCAATCCGATCAGCGACGCGAAGGTGCTGACCGGCCGCCAGAAGCCGATGACCGAAATCGCGATCCTGTTCGTCGAGATCGAGACGGCCGACGGCCACCGCGGCCTCGGTTTCAGCTATTCGAAGCGTGCCGGCGGGCCGGGCCAGTTCGCACATGCGAAGGAAATCGCGCCGGTGCTGCTCGAAGAAGATCCGAACGACATCGCGCGGCTGTGGGACAAGCTCGCCTGGGCCGGCGCATCAGTGGGCCGCAGCGGGATGGCGGCGCAGGCGATCGGCGCGTTCGATGTGGCGCTGTGGGATCTGAAGGCGAAGCGCGCGAACCTGTCGCTGGCCAAGCTGCTCGGCGCGCAGCGCGATTCGGTGCGCTGCTACAACACCTCGGGCGGCTTCCTGCATACGCCGCTCGATCAACTGCTTGTGAACACCGAAATCTCGCGCGAGAAGGGCATCGGCGGTATCAAGCTGAAGGTCGGCCAGCCCGACTGCACGCTCGACATCCATCGCGTCTCGACCGTGCGCAAGCAGTTGGGCGACACGTTCCCACTGATGGTCGACGCAAACCAGCAATGGGACCGCCCGACCGCGCAACGCATGTGCCGCACGTTCGAACAATTTGACCTGATCTGGATCGAGGAGCCGCTCGACTGCTACGACGCCGAAGGCCACGCCGCGCTCGCCGCGCAGTTCGACACGCCGATCGCCACTGGCGAGATGCTGACGAGCGTGTCCGAGCACTGGGAATTCATCCGCCAGCGCGGCGCCGATTACCTGATGCCCGACGCGCCGCGCGTGGGCGGCGTCACGCCGTTCCTGAAGGTGGCCACGCTGGCCGAGCACGCCGGCATGATGCTCGCGCCGCACTTCGCGATGGAACTGCATGTGCATCTGGCGGCGGCGTACTCGCGCGAGCCGTGGGTCGAACACTTCGAATGGCTCGAACCGCTGTTCAACGAGAAGCTCGAGACGCGCGACGGGCGGATGATCGTGCCGACGCGGCCGGGGCTCGGGTTGACGTTGAGCGAGCGGGTGGCGGGATGGACGGCGCAGGAAGCGGAGTTTGGGCAGCGGGGATAAGGCGGGTCGTCGACACTTCAGGGGGCCCGGTTGCATGTCTCTTCATGGCCGAGGCTGTGTCCAAAGTCCGCTCTTGGCCGAAAGGACACCGTCATACCGGCCTGATCTGCGTTAGGAATCCTGGGCCAATCCGAGAGCGAGTTTTGCGGCAAACTTGACCCTGAACCAGGAGGTGGTTTGCCATGAAACGCAAGCGCTTTTCGATCGAACAGATTGTGGCGGTACTGAAGCAAGCGGAACTGGGGATGCCGGTGGCGGATCTGATCCGCCAGGTCGGTATTTCGGAGCAGACGTTTTATCGCTGGAAGAAGCAGTACGCAGGCATGCAATCGGATCAGGTACGCGAGCTCAAGCAGTTGCAAGACGAGAACGCTCGACTGAAGAAGCTGGTTGCGGAGCTGAGCCTGGACAAGGCGATCCTGCAGGACGTGGCTTCAAAAAAGTGGCCCGGCCCGCGCTGAGGCGAGACGTGGTGGCCTATGTGGTGAGCCACTACGGATTGACGATGAGGCGGGCCTGCCGGCTCTTGAAGCAACCACGTAGCGTCCAGTACTACCGAAGCGTCAAGGATCCCCGTCCCGAGCTGCGTTCGCGCATGCGCGAGATTGCGTACACCCGGGTGCGATATGGTTATCGGCGCGTCCACGTGCTGTTGCGCCGCGAAGGTTGGCAGTTGGGCAGGAACCAAGCCTACAGGCTGTATTGCGAGGAACAACTGCAGTTGCGCTCGAAATTGCCGAAGCGTCGCAAGATGGTCGTGACCCGGATGGCGAAGATCGTGCCAGTCAAACCGAACGATGCCTGGAGCATGGATTTCGTGGCTGACCAACTGGCTGATGGTTCGAAATTCCGTACCTTGACCGTGGTGGACGTATTCACCAAGGAGGCCCTGGCCATCGAGGTCGGACAGCGTCTAAAGGGCGAGCACGTGGTATCGGCACTCAATCGCATCGTGGCTCGACGCGGCGCCCCACGGCATGTGTTCGTGGACAACGGCAGTGAATTTTCCGGGCGGCTGCTCGACATGTGGGCGTATCACCATCGGGCCAAAATCGACTTCAGCCGACCGGGCAAACCGACGGACAATTGCCACATTGAGACCTTTAACGGATCATTCCGGGACGAATGCTTGAACCTACATTGGTTCGAGACGTTGGGCGAAGCCAAAGCGATAATCGAGGCATGGCGGCGGGACTACAACGAGAGCCGTCCTCACTCGGCTCTCAAAGACTTGGCGCCGGCTGAATTCGCCCGTCAGCTGGCGCTTTTGCCGGGCCCCATCGGGCCCGAAACGCCGGAAAACTCGCGCTAGGGTTGGTCTGGAAAACCCAAGCGGATCACCGAGGCCGTTCTCCAAGATTGAAATGGCCCGAAGAAATCAGGCAGGTCACATCAATGGTCGCGATGGCGCTGCCTAGTTCAAGTTCGACACCGTTCGACAGATGCACATGCAGCGTGAGCGTCATCGACGGGGATGGCGGTGTGGACGCAGGCGGTACCGGAACAACAGGCACGAACGCGGGTGGTGGTGCCGCGCCAACGACGAGCTGGCGAGAACTCGGAGGATCGATTGCCACGCTGTCAGTCGCATCACCCGAAGGCGGCCGGTCGTCGCCGTTATCCTGCTGCGCCAGCGAGACGCATTTCTCGCGCTCCATCAGGTATTTCGTGATCCACTTGCGCAGCAGGTTGGCGTTGATCCCGTGCTCTTGCGCCATGCGGGCCACCGACACGCCCGGGCGTAACGTCGCCTCCACCAAGGCTCGTTTGCCATTTTCATCGTAACGGCGACGGCCGTCACTACTTTGCCGAACGACTCGCAACTGTGAGTTTTTGTCAGCCATAGGTGTCCACCTCCGGAATAGGTGGACACCTATGCTCCTCGCTCAGAGTGCTGTTGGGTAGACGTCGATAATGGATCGCTTACCATCAATCTAACGGTGTCCGAGTGTCCTGGGTTGCGGGGGCAACTACAAACCCGGCGTACCCTTCGACGGTGGTCACGGAGGGTAACGGTTTTCTATCTGTACCCGGGGAAAAATACGATGTTATGACGCGCGTACACCGCCGCCTCTACGGGCCGGTTGTGGCCGTTCTCGGCGCTGTTAGGTAATTTGCTACGCAGCCCTCCGCGAACTTTCTCCGAGTTGCGAGAAGTTTCCGAACTTAAATCACCCGCAACGCTCGCCCCGTAAGGCTCCCTACGGCTTTACTGGAATCGCTCAGTGCGAGGTAAAATCCAGTCACACTCCAGTCACACTGAAACGTGATTGGCCGACAATTTGCCGGAAGTGACAAAAATCTAAGCGACTGATTCTTAAGGATTTGACTGGCCCGCCCTACACGATTCGAACGTGTGACCTACGGCTTAGAAGGCCGTTGCTCTATCCGTCTGAGCTAAGGGCGGTCGTGAGACAGGCAGCGCCGATGCACTGCCCGAAGAGACATGCGGACGATCCGAGGCGAACCATCCGATCGGGCCGTTCCCACCGAAGCACGAAACCCGCTCCGCGAGAAAAACCCGAGCCGGCAATTATACCCGATCGCTCCTGGGCAGCCAGCGTAAAACGAGGCGGCAGGGGCGGCCGTCGAAATCGGCCGCGCCACTGCCGCCCCGCGGCACCTCAACTCAAACCGGCTGCGGATGAAACGCGAACCAGCCAATGCAGAACAGTCCAGCCAGCACGCAATACACGCCGAACGCGGCCAGCCGCCCGCGCCCCTCGAAATAACGCATCAGGAAACGCACGCTCAGGTAGGCGGCGATCGCCGTCAACACGCCACCCAGCGCGGCATCGGCCAGTTGGTCCGGCGCATGGAACAGCTTCGGCAACTCGAGCACGCCCGCGGCCAGGATGATCGGCGTGCCGAGCAGGAACGAAAACTCCGCCGCCTTCTCGGTGGTGAGCCCCGCCGCATTGCCGGCGATCATGGTCAGCCCGCTGCGCGAGAAACCCGGGATCAACGCACCCACTTGCGCGAGACCGACCAGGAAGGCCCGGCCGAAACCGAGCTTCTCGGGCGCACGATGCACACGCGAACGCTGCAGGCGATCGCCCCACCACAGCAGGATGCCGTTGACGATCAGCGCGCCAGCCACGATCCGCAGGTCATGGAACACATGCTCGATCCTCTTCTCGAGCAGCAGTCCCACCAGCCCGGCCGGAATGGTGCCGATGATCAGTGCCCACATCATGTGCGCGTCGTCGTTGGGGCGGCCGGCAAAGGAGGCGAAGAAGCCCCGCACCAGCGCGCACCAGCGTGCGCGGAAATACCAGAGCAGCGCGATCGCGGTACCGAGGTGCAGCGCGACCAGGAACGGCAGCAACTGCGGCGCGTGCTTGTCGATATGCATGCCGATCAGGGCCGGCACGAGCAGCGTGTGGCCCAGACTGCTGACGGGGAAGAGTTCGGTCACGCCCTGCAGGACGCTCAGAAATACCAGAAACCAGAGGCTCACGCGTCAGTCCTTTTGTCGATGGATGGAGGGGGAAAAGCCGGCAGGATCGCCGGCAGCGCCCCGATTATGCACAGCAGCATAAGGAGCGCCAAGCCGAATGGCGCCTCGATGCCGCGATCATCGACACTGGAACCGCGTTGTCAGCAAATTGAAATGATCATGAAAAACAAACGGCCCGCGATCCGAGGACGGCGAGCCGGCAGACAGCGACGGAACAGGCTCCGTCGCGCGACGAAATCAGCGACCGAGCTGGTAGAAGAACAGCACCGTGCTGCCCGTGAACATGCCGAACAATGCGATGCCCATTGCCATTGCCAGATCCATGCTGCCGACTCCCGATAGCCAAGTCCGGTGTAACGAAACGTAACCGGTTGACGTCATTATCCTGACGGTCCGTCAGATTGCTACCCGCAATTTCCCGACACGGGTTTCCCCCGAGCAAGTTTTGCCGATCACCTCGGTCGCCTGGTACCGAAGCCTGCCGATCGGCGCGCCCCGCAGCGCACAAGCGCGCATCGATCCGTTATGCTGTCCGCCCGATTTGCCTTGTCGATGCCGACCGAAGGAACCCCATGCCCATCTTCCAGCAGCAGGACATCATCGAACTCGTGGACGGCGCGGCGCGCCTGCGCATCGCACCCCAGGCAGGCGGGCGCCTGCTGTCCTGGCACATCGGCGACGAGCCGATCATCTTCTGGCCCGAGCAGGCCGACTGGAGCGCGCCGGCCAAGGTGCGCGGCGGCAATCCGTTGCTGTTCCCGTTTCTCGGCCGCCATCGCGTGGGCGACACGATCGGCCGCTGGCGCGACGCGGCCGGCGTGGTACGCGAGCTGCCGATGCACGGTTTCGCACGCGACCTGCCGTTCGCCGCGCACGTGGATGCCGACGGCCGCGGCGTGGACATGACGCTGGAGAGCAGCGAAGCCACGCGCGAGGCCTACCCGTTCGCGTTCCGCTTCGACGCGCGCTACCAGTTCGTCGACGCGCACACGCTCGACGTCGAGCTGACCACGCGCAATCTCGGCGATGCGCCGCTGCCCTCGCTGCCCTATTACGCGGGCCATCATTTCTACTTCGCGCTGCCGCACGACGAACGCGCTCGGACCCGTATCGAACTGCCGCCGACGCGGCAATGCCACCAGCAGCCCGATGGCTCGATCAGCGCACCGATCGCGGGCGAATCGCACTACACGCTCGACGAGGCGCGCATCCTCGATCGCTTCCATTGCCTCGAGGGCGTGCCCTCGCGCCCGGTGCAGATCGACATGGCCGGCCGCCGCCGACGCATCGAGATCGACCTGAACCGCCCCGGCTCGATCCCCTGGTACGCCGTGACAACCTGGACCGAGAAGCCCGAGTCGGACTTCTACTGCGTCGAACCCTGGCTCGGCCTGCCCGACGCGATCCACAACGGCCTGGGGCTGCGCATGCTGGCGCCCGGCGCGACCGAGACGGCCGCGCTGCGCATTCGCGTCTCGCCGCTCGGCTGAGGCGATCCGCGACGATCGACACGGCAAGGCATGGAGCGCGGCCCGGCGGGCAGCGCTCCAGCCTGAACTACGGCCTTCCAATCCGTCACTCACCTGCCCGCTTCCAGCGCCGCCAAGCCCCACGCGGCGCCATGCCGCGCAAGCCCGGCCGCGCAATCTCTACCTCGAATCGGCGGCGCGCGCCGCGAACCCGGTAAAATCCGGGGTTTTCGTGTTTCACCGTCGTGCCCGTCGCGACGGTGTCCTGTGAGGTTTCATGCTGGTCAAGACCACCCGAAGGTTCGTCGTCGCTTCCCTCGTCGCCGTGCTGGCCGCCTGCGGCTCCGCGCCGGTCGGCCCCGGTTTCTATCGCGTCGAGCGTGGCGACACGCTGTCGAAGATCGCGCGCGCGAACCGTCAGCCGATATCGAACCTGGTGCGCTGGAACTCGATCACGAACCCCGATGCGATCGAGGTCGGCCAGGTGCTGCGCGTGGCGCCCCCGGGCGGCGCGCCGATCCGCTCGGCCGGCGCCGGCTCGTCGAGCGCAGGCAGCTCGGCCCCGCCGCCGTCGAGCGGCGCGGCCAGCGCCGCGCCGCGCCCGAACGCCTCGATCTCGCTGATCTGGCCGGCGGCCGGCAACGTGGTCCGCTCGTTCGACGGCGGCAGTTCCAAGGGGATCGATATCGCGAATGCGGCCGGCACGCCGGTGGTGGCCGCGGCGGCCGGCACCGTGGTGTATGCCGGCAACGGGCTGCGCGGCTACGGCAACCTGCTGATCATCAAGCACGACGCGGACTTCCTGACCGCCTATGCCCACAATCGCACGCTGCTCGTGAAGGAAGGCCAGGCCGTCACGCAAGGCCAGAAGATCGCGGAAATGGGCGATACCGACAACGACCGCGTGGCGCTGCATTTCGAGCTGCGCTACGGCGGCCGCTCGATCGACCCGTCACGCTACCTGCCGGCGCGCTGAGGCACGAATGCGGCCGACTCGCCGGCGCGTGCACGCGCGCCGGCCGCGACCCGACCGGCGGTAAGCGAAAAGGACATTGCTCAGCGCTTGCGATAGCGGCCGCTGACGCGGCCGGACAGCGGATCGACGCGCATCGCGAACAACACGACGGCGCCGATGCCCAGCAGGCTGAACCCCGTGGCAATCCAAAGCCAGACCATGTTTCACTTCAAATCGTTGAACTTGCGATAGTACGCGCGATTCGGCGCGGCCGCCGCGCAACCCATGATCGCGGCCCCGACTATCGCGTAGGCCCATGACGATACGGTGTAATCTCGTCGGAAACCATCACGCGCGATGTCGCGAGGAGCGCCGATGCTGCCCGATGCCGACGATTACCCCTCCCTGCTCGAGCGCTTCGCCTGGCGCATTCCCGAGCGCTACAACATCGGCGTCGACGTCTGCGATCGCTGGGCCGACGGCAGCGGCCGCCTGGCGCTGATCGACGAACGCGAGGACGGCTCCGTCACGCACTATACGTTCGACGACTTGAAGGCGGCCTCCAATCGCCTCGCCAACAGCCTCGCGCGCGCCGGCATCGGGCGCGGCGAGCGGATCGGCATCTTCATCCCGCAGGGCCCGCAAACCGCCATCGCCCACCTGGCCGCCTACAAGGCCGGCGCGATCGCGGTGCCGCTGTTCGCGCTGTTCGGCGCCGACGCGCTCGAATTCCGCCTGGCCGACAGCGGTGCCAGCGCGCTGGTCACCGACCGCGCCGGCGCCGCCAAGATCGCGCCGCTGCGCGCGGCGCTGCCGGCGCTGCACACGGTCTACTGCATCGACAGCGGCAGCGACGACGCGCCCGACGGCACGCTGCCCTTCGAGGCGGCGCTGGCCGCCGAATCCGAGCACTACACGCCGGTCGACACGCTCGCCGAGGACCCGGCCGTGATCATCTACACCTCGGGCACCACCGGTAAGCCGAAGGGCGCGCTGCACGCGCAGCGCGTGCTGCTCGGCCACCTGCCCGGCGTGGAGATGTCGCAAAACGGCTTTCCACGCGGCGCGCGCGTGTTCTGGACGCCGGCCGACTGGGCCTGGATCGGTGGCCTGCTCGACGTGCTGCTGCCGGCCTGGCATCACGGCGTGACGGTGCTCGCGCGCCGCTTCGAGAAGTTCGACGGCGAGGCCGCCTTCGCGCTGATGGCGCGCCACGGCGTGACGCACGCCTTCCTGCCGCCGACCGCGCTGAAGCTGATGCGAAGCGCGCAGCGGCCACCGCAAGCGCAGGCGCTGCGGCTCGTCTCGGTCGCCAGCGGCGGCGAGTCGCTCGGCGCCGGCCTGCTCGACTGGGGCCGCGAGATGTTCGGCGTGACCATCAACGAGTTCTACGGCCAGACCGAGTGCAACATGGTGCTGTCCTCGTGCAGCCGGCTGTTCGCGCCGCGCGCCAGCGCGATCGGCAAGGCCGCGCCGGGCCATCGCGTCGAGATCGTCGACGCGGCGGGGCAGCCAGTGCCGGCCGGCGTGGAAGGCAATATCGGCATCCGCGCGCCCGATCCGGTGATGTTCCTCGGCTACTGGCGCAACCCCGGCGCGACTCGCGACAAGTTCGCCGGCGACTACCTGCTCAGCGGCGACCGCGGCGTCGCCGACCCTGACGGCTTCATCCGCTTCGTCGGCCGCGACGACGACGTGATCACCAGCGCCGGCTACCGGATCGGTCCCGGGCCGATCGAGGACTGCCTGCTCAAGCATCCGGCGGTGCGCATGGCGGCCGTGGTCGGCGTGCCCGATGCGACGCGCACCGAGATCGTCAAGGCCTTCGTGGTGCTGCAGCCCGGCGCCGAGGCCGGCGCGGCGCTGGTCGGCGAGTTGCAGCAGCATGTGCGCACCCGCCTGGCGGCGCACGAATACCCGCGCGCGATCGCCTTCGTCGACAGCCTGCCGATGACGGCGACCGGGAAAATCATCCGGCGCGCGCTGCGCGCGTCGTGAGCCGGACGGGCGAGACGGCGGATCGGCTAGAATCGCGGCTGATCCCGTGGCCCGCGATCTCCGCGATCCGGCACCGATGGCGTCCCGACGGCGGCGAAACGTTCCCAGGCTCCCGGGTTCGTATCTTCGAGCACCGCGAGGCGCGCCACCGCAACGGCCATTGCCCCCAGCCTCCATCACCATGAGTTCACCGAATCCTTCCGCAGCCGGCGCAGCGCCGAGCGCGCTCTATACCCAACTGCTCGGCGAGACCGCCAAGATCGACTGGTGCGACCTCGAACGCTTCTTCGCGCAGGGCAAGCTGTTGTCGGTCGCGCGCGACCTCGACCTGGTCAGCGTGGCCGAGGCGATCGCCGCCGACCAGGCCGAGCAGGTCACCAGTTGGCTCGCCGCCGGCCACGTCGCGCGCATGCCGAGCGAGACCGCCCAGGACTACGCGAGCCGCAATCCCGAGCTGTGGGCGGTGGTGGTATCGCCCTGGGTCTGCGTGCAGGAACGCGCCTGAGCCGCGCGATGCCCGCCTCCCCTCCTTCCCCCTCGCCCACTGCTGCCTCGTACGCCGGCGCCGTGCCTGAGCGGCCGCCGATCAGCCATCGCAGCGTGCTCGGCCTGGCGGTGCCGATCGTGCTCGCCAACCTGACCCAGCCGATCCTCGGCGCGGTCGACACGGCCGTGGCCGGCCATCTCGACGGCCCGCAGGTGCTGGGCGGCGTCGCGCTGGGCAGCGTGTTCTTCGGCTTCGTCTACTGGGGTTTCGGCTTCCTGAGGATGGGCACCACCGGGCTGGTGGCGCAGGCCTTCGGCGCGGGCGACCCGGCCGGCGTGCGGCTCAACCTGCTGCGCGCGCTGGCGCTCGCGGCCGCGCTCGGCCTGGCCGTGCTCGCGCTGCAGGGGCCGCTGAGCTCGATCGGGCTCGGCCTGCTGGGCGGCAGCGAAGCGGTCCGGGCCAATGCGCGGGCCTATGTGGCGGCCCGCATCTGGGCCGCGCCGTTCGCGCTCGCCAACTACGCGATCCTCGGCTACCTGCTCGGCCTGCAGCGCGTGCGGCTGGGCCTGCTGCTGCAGGCCCTCATCAACCTGGTGAACATCGCCGCGGTGATGCTCTATGTCTATCGACTCGACGGCGGTGTCGCCGGGATCGGCGCGGCCACCGCCACCGCCGACCTGGCCGGCTTCGTGTTCGGCGCCGCGCTGCTGGCCTGGCGCCGCACGCGCGGGCTGGGACTGCCGAGCCGCGCCGAATTCTTCGAGCGCGCGGCCCTGAAGCGGCTGGTGGCACTCAACCGCGATATCTTTGTGCGCACGCTGTGCCTGCTGTCGGCCTTCGGCTGGTTTGCCCATCTCGGCGCGCGGCTGGGCGACGCGACGCTGGCCGCGAACGCGCTGCTGCTCAATTTCCAAACCTTCATGGCCTATGCGCTGGACGGCTTCGCGCACGCGGCCGAGGCGCTGGTGGGCGCGGCGGCCGGCGCGCGCGACCGCGCCAGCTTCCGGGCCGCGGTGCGCGTGACGCTGCAATGGGCGATCGGCTGCGCGCTGGCCTTCTCGCTGGCCTATGCGCTGGGCGGCGGCTGGATCGTCGCGCAACTGACCGACCAGCCGGCCGTGCGCGAGATCGCCGGCCACTTCCTGCCCTGGGCGGCCGTGATGCCGCTGATCTCGGTGTGGGGCTTCCTGCTGGACGGCGTGTTCATCGGCGCCACCGAAACGCGCACGCTGATGGTGGCGATGGCGATCTCGTTCGCGGTGTTCGTCGCCGCCACCTTCGCGCTGGCCGGCCCGCTCGGCAACCACGGCCTGTGGCTGGCGCTGTCGATCTTCATGATCGCGCGCGGCGTGACGCTTTCGCTGCGGATGCCGGCGCTGGCGCGTCGTATCGGCGGCTAGACGCGCTGGAGTCGAAGCCTGGGGCTTCGGCTCACCGGCCGGCGCATCGGTACTTCGGCCAGGTTGGCCGGCTTACTGCGATGCCGGCGCGGCCGGCGCTTCCAGCATCGAGGGCGGCGTCATGTCGGTCGGCACGCCGTGATAGTCGGCCGGATCCTGCGGCGGCGGCTTGCGATGATTCGCGCCGGAAGGATTGGGATCGCCCACGCAGCCGGCGAGCATCGCCGCGACCAGCGCGGCCAGAATGAAACGGGACATCCGTCACCTCGAAAAAGTCGGAACGGCACGATGCAGCCGCATCGCGCGATCGACGGAGTCTAGCGGAAAGCAGCGGCCGGCGTCGGACCCTGCCCGCCCGCGCCGGCGGATTGACTATCATGAAGACATGGCGCTGAGCATTTCCAGGAGGGCTGCCATGAACGTCGAATCGATCGCCGGCCTCGTCGGCCTGGTTATCGGCCTGATCATCCTGATCGGGCTGTCCATCTTCGAATCGCGCGAATACCGCCGCGAGCATCATGGCGAGGGCCGGATCCATCACTGGCTCGCCGCGCATCACCTGCTCGACTGGCGGCACCGCCACTGATCTCAATCACGCCCGCCGCCCGGCAATCGGCGCACCACAAAAAACGGCACGACGATCGTCTCGTCGTGCCGTTGCTTGCGGCTTGCCGCCGCTCGCGCGGACCGGCTCGCGAACGCTCAGGCCAGGAAGTGGCGGGCGTAGCGCGCGTTGATGTCCGACAGGCGGAACAGCGTCAGGAAATCGGCGCAGTTGAAGTCGGGATCCCAGGCCGGCGCGCCGCAGATCTTCGCGCCCAGGCGCAGATAACCCTTGATCAGCGGCGGCGGCGCGACCTTGGTGCCGGTCTGCAGCTCGTCCACCGGCAGCGGCGTGTGCGCAAAGGCGTGGTACTCGGGCGCCGTCAGCGAACCGCCGAGCGACTGGTAGAGGTTGGCCGCGTAGTGGCCGCCGTCGGCCATCGACACGCTCGCGCAGCCGAGCATGGTCTCGTAGCCATTCTGCATCATGTAGGTACCCAGGCCGCCCCAGAGCGCCATGATCACGGCGCCGCTGCGGTAGTCGCGATGCACGCAGGAGCGACCCACCTCGACCATCTTCGAGCGCAGGTGCGCCAGGCGCGACAGGTCGAATTCGCCTTCGGCGTAGAGGCGACCGATGCGAGCCGCCTGGTGCGGCGGCAGCACGCGATAGGTGCCCACCACCTTCAGCGTGTCCAGATCGCGCACCAGCAGGTGGTCGCAGTAGGCATCGAAGGGATCGACGTCGAGACCGGCCGGGCCGCTGACCGCGGCGCCCATCTCGTCGGCGAACACGCTGTAGCGCAGGCGCTGCGCCTCGCGCAGTTCGTCCTCGGTACGCGCCCAGGCCGCGCGCAGGCGGAATTCGGAGGTGACCGTTTCGGCCGCGCGCGGCAAACGGCGACGCGACTGGTCAAGCGGGAGCGAAGCAAATGGGAGCGTAGGCGTCGGCAGATCTCGCATCAGGCTTTCCTGGTCGTAAGGAATGGAACGACATGGTCGCCAATGTAGTAACCGGCCGTGACGCTTGCGTGGCGAATCGGTGTCAGTTTGGTGACATGTCGTCCAAATGACTTTAGCAGAAAGTCGGAAGAAAGATACTTTGGCTCTCTCAGACCAGCTCGGGCGATAGCGCGGCACGCAGGCTGGCCTGACCGCCCTCGCGTGAACGGCTCTGCAGCCAGATCAGGCCGCCCTTTTTCAGCGACCAGCTGTCGTCGCTGCCGGCCAGCAGGCGCGCGGCGACCGCGCCGAGCGTCGGCTGGTGGCCGACCACCACCACCGTGGACGCGATGCCCTCGGGCCAGCCGGCGGCGGCCAGCACCTCGGCCACGCCGCCGCCCGGCGCCAGCTCGCGCACGGTGCGGTACTGGTCGGTCAGCGCCTCGACCGTCTGCACGGTGCGCACGGCCGGGCTCGCCAGAATCACCGCGCTGCTCTCGAGCCGCAGCTTGAGCCATTTCGCGACCGCCTGCGCGTCGCGGCGCCCGCGCGCGGTGAGCTGGCGTGCCAGGTCGCTGGCGGCGTAGTCCTCGGCTTCGGCATGACGCCACAGAATCAGGTGCATCGCAATGCCTCCTTGCGGGGTTGCCAAAGGCCCATGCTAGCGCGGCTTCGATGACATCTGTACGAGGGATTGACCCGAGTGCGCCGATGATGCACAATCTCTGGCTCGTCGGAGCGTAGCGCAGCCTGGTAGCGCATCTGATTTGGGATCAGAGGGTCGTAGGTTCGAATCCTATCGCTCCGACCAAAGGAATCAAGGGGTTACAGGAATTTTCCTGTAACCCCTTTTCCATTTCAGGGCGGCAGTTCACTGCCCTGGTCGATCCTCCATCGAAGCGGTACGACACGACCGGCAGCAAGCCCCAGCCGGCCGCTGACACGCCATCTCCTCGATCCGGTTTCATCCGAATCAATACTCGCCTTTCAAAACAGATGCGGATCGACTTCCGACACCCATCAATTTGAAAGAAAGAATCTTTCCAAATCGCCTCTGAAGCCCGCCGTTCCAAGCGCGAATATTATGTTTTTCATCTTGAATTGATACGTTATATCATCTCGATCCCGAACATTAAGAACTCGCTGCCGGTGCGCGCCGTGCCGCACACCAGTGCCCGCCATCCATGACCACACCGACTCCGATCTCGCGTGCCGTGCTGCTCGCTTTCCTTGCATTTGCCTCTCTCGATGCCAACGCGCAGAGCCCGACCGGCGCCGTCGACAATGGCACGCTCGCGGACGCGACAAACACGGCGCCGGCCACCGGGCAGAAACTCTCCGTCGTCAGCGTGACGGCGAAGCGGCTCGACGATGCACGCAATGGCCTGCTACCGGAAACCGGCAGCAGCGTCTATCGCATCACGAGCGAGGACATCGATGCGATGCCGCAAGGCGCGGACACCCCGCTCAACCGCGTGCTGTTGCAGGCGCCGGGTGTGGCCAACGATTCGTACGGACAACTGCACGTTCGCGGCGATCATGCGGACCTGCAGTACCGTATCAATGGCATCCTGATCCCTGAGCCGATCAGTGGCTTCGGCCAGGCGCTCGACACACGCATCATCGACCACGTGAACCTGCTGACGGGCGCGCTGCCGGCTGAATACGGCTACCGCACCGCCGGCATCGTCGACATCCATACGAAATCGGGCGACGAGTTCGGCAATGGCGGATCGATCGACGTGTTCGGCGGAAGCCACCAAACGCTGAAGACCAGCGCCGACGTGTACGGCACGAAGGGCGCTCTGAGCTATTACTTCACGGGCTCGCTGGGCGTGAACAATCTCGGCATCGAATCGCCCACCTCGTCATCCAGCCCGCTTCACGACCACACGCGCCAGGGCGATGCGTTCGGTTACCTGTCCTACGTGCTCACCCCACAAACGCGCTTGAGTCTGATGTTCGGCACCACCTCGAATCAGTTCGAGATTCCGAACACGCCTGGACTGACGCCCAATTTCTCGCTGGCAGGCAACTCGGGCTTCAATTCGGCCAACCTGAACGAAACGCAGTCCGAACTGAACAACTTCGCCGTGGTGGCCCTGCAAGGCACCAACGGCGCGGCGCTCGACTATCAGGTCGCATTCTTCACGCGCTACACACGCACCCAGTTCAACCCCGACCCGATCGGCGACTTGCTCTACAACGGGGTGGCCTCCCAGGATTTTCACAGCGACGTGGCCAACGGCATTCAGGCCGACACCACCTACCGCCTGAGCGATCACCATACGCTGCGCGCGGGCCTGTTCCTGCAGCAGGAGCACGCGCAGTTCCGCGACAATGTCTCGGTGTTCCCCGCCGACGACGACGGCAATCAAACCTCCGACGTACCCTTCTCCGTTGCCGACGCGAGCAGCAAGACCGGCTACCTGTATAGCGCGTACCTGCAGGACGAGTGGAAGATCAATTCGCGCCTGACGATCAACTACGGCGTGCGATACGACGGCATGGACCAGTACGTCACCGCCAACCAGTTGAGCCCGCGCATCGGCCTGGTGTTCAAGGTCGCCGATGGCACCACGCTGCACGCCGGGTATTCTCGCTACTTCACGCCGCCCTCGTTCGAACTCGTGTCGAGCTCGACGATCGGCCGCTACGCAGGCACCACCAATGCCAGCGCCGTCACACAAAACGACCCGGTGCAGCCGGAGCGCGACGATTATTTCGATCTTGGCGTGATCCAGCAGGTGGGTTCGGACCTCACGCTCGGTATCGACGGCTACTACAAGAAGGCCCACAACCTGCTGGACGAAGGACAGTTCGGCAGCGCGCTGATCTACACGCCGTTCAACTACGAGTACGGCCGCGTGTACGGACTCGAGCTCACGGCAAACTACAGGCATCGCAACCTGTCCGCCTATCTGAACGTGGCCTTGAGCCGCGCAATGGGCAAGAACGTCACGTCGGCGCAGTTCAATTTCGATCCCGACGAACTGGCTTACATCTCGAACCATTGGGTCAACCTCGATCACGACCAGCGTGTGACGATCTCGTTCGGCAGCGCCTATACATGGCACCAGACGACCTTTTCGTTCGACGGCATTGTCGGCAGCGGCCTGCGCGAGGGCTTCGCGAACACCGGCAAGCTGCCGTGGTACGAGCAAGTGGATCTGTCGGTGTTGCAGCGCATGAACCTGCCGTGGATCGGCAAGGTGGATGGACGTGTCGTGCTGGTCAATGCGTTCGGCGATTCCTATGCGTTGCGCGACGGGTCGGGCATCGGGGTCTTCGCGCCGCAGTACGGCCCGTACCGTGCCGTCTACGCAGGCTTCACCAAGTACTTCTGACGCGGCAAGCAGGCCGTTTCGATGCGGCGGCATTCCTTGCGATTGTTCCGGGACGCAAGCTTCCCGGATCCGGTCCCATGCGAGCGGCGCTCGGCGTGATCGAGCGGGCTCGCTGACTCCAGCGCAGCCACCCGGCTGACCTGTCCTCAAGGGAGCGGTGCTGCTCCCGCCACGTCACGGGCCGTTGCGGCCCGCCTCCCCCCACGGATCATTTCGACCCTGTCGACGCTCGGCATGGCCAGGTCCGATTCGTTCGACCGACCGATTTAAGCGCTATGCTGTCACGCCGCCAGGAGCGCCGCCCCGCCCCGGCGCTTGATCCATGTACCCCCAGGACCCTCCATGCCGGACACTGCTCCCCGCTCCGCTCGCCTCACCCCGCTGCTGGCCCTGCTCCCCTTCCTGCGCCCTTACGCGGGACGCTGGGCGCTGGCCTTCCTGGCCCTGGTGACCTCGGCCGGTGCGACGCTGGGGCTGCCGGTGGCGTTCCGCTACCTGATCGACCGCGGCTTCGCGAGCGGCGAGCGCGTGCATATCGACCGCTACTTCATCGCGCTGTTCGTGGTCTCGCTGATCCTCGCCGCCGCCACGGCCCTGCGCTTCTACTGGGTCTCCTGGCTCGGCGAGCGCGTCACGGCCGACCTGCGCCGCGCCGTGTACGACCACGTGATGCGCATGAGCCCGCAGTTCTTCGAGACCACCCAGACCGGCGAGGTGCTGTCGCGCCTCACCACCGACACCACCCTGATCCAGGCGGTCGTGGGCAGCAGCCTCTCGCTCGGCCTGCGCAACCTGCTGCTGGCGCTCGGCGGGGTGGCGATGCTGGTCACCACCAGCCCGGTGCTGTCGGCCTACATCATCGCCACCCTGGTCGTGGTGGTGGTGCCGATCGTCACCTTCGGGCGGCGCGTGCGCAAGCTCTCGCGCGCCAGCCAGGACAAGGTGGCCAATGCCAGCGCGCTGGCCGGCGAGGTACTCAACGCGATGCCGACGGTGCAGTCCTACACGCAGGAGGTCCACGAGGCGCAACGCTTCGGCGCGGCGGTGGAGAGCGCCTTCGATACCGCGCTCACGCGGATCCGGGCACGCGCCTCGCTGACCGCCGTGGTGATCGTGTTCGTGTTCGCCGCCATCGTGTTCGTGCTGTGGCTCGGCGCGCAGGCGGTGCTGGCCGGGCGCATGACGGCCGGCCAGCTCTCGCAGTTCATCCTCTATGCCGTGTTCACGGCCGGCGCGGTGGGCGCCATCGCCGAGGTATGGGGCGACCTGCAGCGCGCCGCCGGCGCCACCGAGCGGCTGCTGCAGTTGCTGGCGGCGCGCTCGCCGGTCGAGCAGGCCGCCGAGACGACGGCGCTGCCCGCGCGCGGCGCCGGCATCCGCTTCGACGCGATCGGCTTCTCCTATCCCTCGCGGCCGGGCGCCGCCACGCTGGCCGACTTCACGCTCGAGGTGCGTCCCGGCGAGCATGTCGCGCTGGTCGGGCCGTCGGGCGCGGGCAAGACCACCCTGTTCCAGTTGCTGCTGCGCTTCTACGATCCGCAGTCGGGCCGCATCCTGATCAACGGCGTGCCGACCAGCCAGGTGCCGCTGGTCGACTTGCGCCGGGCGATCGGCATCGTGCTGCAGGAATCGGTGATCTTCTCCGGCAGCGTGCTCGACAACATCCGCTACGGCCGGCCCGACGCGAGCCTGGCCGAGGTGCAGCGCGCCGCCGGCATGGCTGCCGCCGCCGGCTTCATCGAGCAGTTGCCGGAAGGCTATGACACCTTCCTCGGCGAGCGCGGCGTGCGCCTGTCCGGCGGGCAGCGCCAGCGCATCGCGATCGCGCGCGCGATCCTCAAGGATCCGCCGATCCTGCTGCTGGACGAGGCCACCAGCGCGCTCGACGCGGCCAGCGAGCGCCTGGTCCAGACCGCGCTGGACAACGCCGCGCAGAACCGCACCACCCTGGTGATCGCGCATCGGCTCGCCACGGTCCAGCAGGCCGACCGGATCGTGGTGCTCGACCACGGCCGCATCGTCGCCCAGGGCCGGCATGCCGAGTTGCTCCAGCACTCGCCGCTCTACGCGCAACTGGCGGCGCTGCAGTTCGGCGCGACGCCGCTGGACGGGAACCGCGAGCCACCGCCGGCCGAAACGGCGCCCGCATGAATCCACGGCGCCAATGCGCCCGGCGATTCAGGGCGTCTGGATCCCCCGCGCATTGACGCGGATCCGGTACAGCGAACTCGAGGCCGCGATGAACATCTCGTCGCGGTTCACGCCGCCGAAGGTCAGGTTGGCGACCTTCTCCGGCACCGGGATCAAGGCCAGCTTCGTGCCATCCGGATGAAACACCTGGATGCCGATCGCGCTGCTGGTGAACACCCAGCCCCGGCTGTCCAGGCGGAAGCCGTCGGCGAGCCCCTCGCCCTCGGCGATGGTGGCGAAGATGCGCGGCCTGACCAGCGAGCGCCCGTTCACCACCTCGAACACGCGGATGTTGTGGAAGCCCTTGTCCTCGTAGGGAACCATCGAGGTGTCCGACACGTAGAGCAGCGACTCGTCCGGCGAGAAGGCCAGCCCGTTCGGGCAGATCAGCAGGTCGGTCATCACGTCGAGGGTGCCGTCGCGCGGATCGAAGCGGAACACGTAGCGGCCCGGCAGCTCCTGCTCGGCCTGGTGGCCCTCGTAGTCGGACAGGATGCCGTAGGGCGGATCGCTGAACCAGATGGTGCCGTCGCGCTTGACCACCACGTCGTTGGGCGAATTGAGGCGGCGGCCGTGATAGTTGTCCACCACGATCTCGTCGTGCGTCTCGCCCAGGTCGCGCCCGAAGCGCGTGCGCACCAGCGCGCGCTGGCCATGCGAGCAATGCAGCAGGCTGCCGTCGGCCTCGCGGAAATGGCCGTTGGTGTATTCGACCTGGTCGCGCCACACGCTCGCGCCCGTCTCGGGATGCCAGCGCATCATGCGGTTGTTGGGGATGTCGCTCCACAGCACCGAGCCGTCCTCGTGCATCCACACCGCGCCCTCGGACCAGATGCAGCCGCTGGCCAGTTGCTCCAGCTTGGCGCCCGGCGCGAGCAGGTCGCGCGCACGTTCGTCGTAGATCTCAATGACTTCCTGTTTCATCGGCTTTCCTAGAGAGATTTGCGTTTTTCGGTCAGGGCCACCACCGCCACGATGATGATGCCGGTCAGCACGGTGCGCAGCCCGGCGCTGGCGCCGGCCGAATTCAGCAGCGCGACCAGCAGGAACATGAACAACGCCGCGCCCCACACGCCGCCCAGCGAGGCGCGTCCGCCCGACACCGAGGTGCCGCCGATCACCACCACCGCCACCGTCAGCAGCAGGTACTCGTTGCCCTGGTCCAGCGAATTGCCACCCGAGAAGGTCGCGATCAGGCAGCCGGTCAGCCCGGCCAGCGCGCCGCAGATCACGTAGGTCAGCCAGACGTGGAAATCGGTCCTGACGCCGGCCAGCCGCGCGGCATTGGTGTTCTGGCCGAGCGCGGCGAGCGCGCGGCCGTACAGCGTGCGCGTGAGCAGCAGCCAGACCAGCAGCGTGAGCGCGATCGCGAAGATCGAGAACAGCGGCAGCCAGGCGATGCGCGCCACCATCATCTGCGCCAGCAGCGCGGGCGGCGGCGTGCGCACGCCGCGCCCGTAGGCGATCGCGCAGGACAGCACGATCAGCGCGCTCGACAGCGTGGCGATGATGGGTGGAATCCGCAGGAAGCGGATCAGCACGAAGTTGAAGCCGCCCACCACCGCCCCCGACAGCAGCGCCACCGCGATGCCCGGCAGGATCATGCCGTTGGCGCCGTTCATCACGCTCATCGACAGCGCCCCCGACAGCGCGATCACCGAGGGAATCGACAGGTCGATGTTGCCGGGGCCGCTGGTGATCACCAGCATCTGCCCCAGCGAGACCAGCACGGTGAAGGTAGAGAAGCTCAGCGCGGTGCTCAGCAGCGGGCCCAGGCTCGGGCCGCCCTTGCCGGCGTTGAACAGGGCGGTGGCGACCAGCACCAGCGCGGTGGCGATCCAGGCGCTGAGCCAGTGCCGGCCGCCCGGCGCGCGCGGCATCTTGCGTTGCACGGTATTCATGCCGGCCTCCCCGGGCGCGCCACCACGGTGCGCAGGCTCAGGGCGACGATCAGGATCACGCCCTGCATCGCCACCTGCCAATCCGACGACACCTCGTAGAAGTTCAGGAACGAGGTGGCCAGGGTCATGCTGAGCGCGCCGAACACGCTGCCCAGCGCGAACACCTTGCCGCCGACGAATTCGCCGCCGCCCAGGATCACGCCGGCGATCGAGATCAGCGTGAAGCCGGAAGCCTGGTTGGCGTCCGCCGAGGTGGTCTGGCCCAGCATCAGCAGGCCGGCGACGATGCCGAACAGGCCCGCCAGCGCATACACGCCCATCCGGATCGCCAGCGCCGAATGACCGCTGCGCTGGATCACGCGCGGATTGCCGCCGAGGCCGCGCACGATGGTGCCGAACACGCTGACGTTGAAGATGAAATAGCCAATCAGCGCGCCGACGATGGCCACCAGCACCGGCAGCGGAATCAGCGGCGAATGCCAGGACAGCAGGTCGACCAGGGCCTGGGGCGCCTCGCCGCCGGGGCTGGGCACCAGCAGCAGCGCGCAGCCGAGCCAGACGAAGGACATGCCGAGCGTCACCACGATCGCCGACAGCCGGCGCAGCTCGATCAGCGCGCCGCACAGCGCGTAGGCGGCGATCGCCAGCAGGTAGAGCAGGATCGCGAGCCAGGGCGAGGACGGCAGCACGATCGCGCCGATCGCCGCGTTCATCGACACGAAAGGGCCGATCGACAGGTCCAGGTCGCCGATCGAGATGAACATCATCTGCGCGAGCGTGGCGAAGATCAGCGGGATCGCCGAGCCGAGCAGCAGGGTCAGCCCCATGTAGGACAGCGACATCGGCTGGTTCCTGACGATCAGCGCCAGCAGCACCACGAAGGTCAGGGCCGACAGCAGCCGCGACGCGGGAAAGTGAATGCGTTTCATGCGGCCGCCTTGAAGGAAAGACGCAGCACCTCGGCCTCGCTCAGCTCGTCGGCCGAGATCTCGCCGACGATTTCGCCCTCGTTCATCACGTAGATGCGGTCGCAGTGGTACAGCTCCTCGAACTCGGTGGTGTACCAGAGGAAGGTGCGCCCCTCGTCGGCCTGCGCGCGGACGATGCCGTAGACCTCGTGCTTGGTGCCGATGTCGACGCCGCGCATCGGGTCGTCCATCAGGATCACCGAGGCGTCGGTGCCGAGCGCGCGCGCGAACAGGATCTTCTGCTGGTTGCCGCCCGACAGCGAGTCGATCGGCAGGCTCGTGTCGGGCGTCTTCACCTTCAGCGTGTTCACCCACCGCGCCACGCGTCGCTCCTCCTCGTGAAACGAGATCAGGCCGCCGCGCACGCAGTCGCCGAGCCAGGACAGGCTCATGTTGCGCGCGATCGACCACAGCCCGAACACGCCGTCGCCCTGCCGGTCGCCGGCCACGAAGGCCGTGCGCGCCTGCCGCCGGTTGCCCTGCCGGTCGGCGCGGCCTTCGCGCAGCGCGTGGATCAGCTTGAGCAGGCGCGTCTGGCCGTGCCCGGCCAGGCCGGCGAGGCCCACCACCTCGCCCTCGAAGGCCTCCAGCGCGGCGCCGCGTTCGCCGAGCCGCGCCTTGATGCGCGGCACGCCCGAGGCGGCCGCCGCGCGGCTCGCGCGGGCGCCGCGCTCGACATGCCCGAGCTCGTGCCCCATCGCCGCGACCAGCCGCTCCACGCTGGTGTCGGCGGTCGCGCTCTCGTAGACGAGCCTGCCCTCGCGCATCACCACCACGCGGTCGCTGCGCTCCATCACCTCGTGCATCTTGTGCGAGATCAGGATGCAGATGCCGCCGCCCTGCACGAAGCTGCGCAGGTAGTCGAGCAGTTGCGTGGCCGAGTATTCGTCGAGCGAGGAGGTCGGCTCGTCGAGGATCACCAGCCTGAGCGGGTAGTCGCCCGGCGTGAAGGCCATCGCGATCTCAACCATCTGGCGCTTGGTGATGGGCAGCGATTCGATCAACTGGCCGGGCGCGAGGCCATGGCGCGGGAAGATCCGGTCGAGCGTCTCGATCAACTGCCGGCCGGCGGCCACGCGCCAGCGCAGGCCCTTGCTGCGCGCCGCGCGCAGGCGCATGTTCTCGGCCAGGCTCAGGTTCGGGCACAGCGACAGCTCCTGGAACACGCAGCGGATGCCGTGCCGCATCGCTTCGTGGGTGTTCCATTGCGGGCCGATCTGCTGGCCGTCCACGTACAGCGTGCCCGCGTCGTTGCGGAACACGCCGGCCAGGATGTTCATCAGGGTCGACTTGCCGGCGCCGTTGTGCCCCATCACCCCGACGCACTCGCCGGGATGGAACGACAGCGTGGCGGCGTCGAGCGCACGCACCACGCCGAAGGTCTTGCCCAATGCCTCGGTGCGGATGAATGCCGTTTGCGCAAGGGAAACCATGCGTTCTCCATTCGCTGGACCGGCGCCGCGCGCGGCGCGCGGCGCGCGCAGGCCGATCCTCGGTCGCGGACCGATCAGTTGGCGGCGTGCTGCCTGACGTAGTCGAGCACTTCCTGGCGCGTGAAGGTCTGGTCGTAGACGCCGCCCTTGGGCGTGGCCGCCAGCGATTTCTCCAGGTCGCCCTGCGAGACCACCGCGATCGGCAGGCTCACCTCCTTGGGCAGCTTGTTGCCGGCCAGCAGTTGCTGCGCGTACCAGAACGCGAAGGTCGCCACGCCCGGCACGATCGAGGCCGACTGCGTCTCGTAGCCGTTCTTGTCGTGCTCGCTCTTCCAGAGCGCCAGCTCGTCGTAGCGATTGCCCATGTAGATCACCGGCAGCTTGCGCCCCGCGTCGAGGAAGGCGCGCGCGGTGCCGGCGCCGTCGCCGCCCTGGGTGGTGACGGCCACCACCTCGGGCAGGGTCGGCAGCAGCCCGGCCACCGCCTTCTGCGCGACGGTCTGCGTGTAGTCGCCGTTGACCGAACCCACCACCTTGAATTCGGGGTATTGCTTGAGGCCGTCCGTGACGCCTTCGTGGATCTGGTTGTCCACCACGAAGCCGGCCAGCCCGCGCACCTCGAGCAGGTTGCCCTTGAGCTTGCGATTGTGGAAGTAGTCGAGCTCCATGCGGCCCATGCGCTTGAAGTCGATGCTGATGCGATAGGCGCAGGGCTCGGTGACGGTGCCGTCGAACGAGACCACCACGATGCCGGCGCTGCAGGCCTGCCTCACCGCGCCGTTGACGGCGGTCGGCGAGGCCGCGTCGATCACGATCGCCTGGTAGCCCTGGAGGATCAGGTTGCGGATCTGCTGGGATTGCTCGGTGGCCTGGTTCTGCACCGTGGTGAAGCTCGGCGCGGCCGCCACCTGCTTGTCGGCCACCGCCTGCTTGCTGACCTTGTCCCAATCCTGCAGCATCTGCTGGCGCCACGAATTGCTCGCGAACGAGTTCGAGAAGGCGATCTTCATGCTGCCGGTCGGCTTGCTCTGGGCCAGCGCAGCGCCGCCGACCAGCATTGCGCCCGCGCCGAACAGGCAGGCGGCCCATCGAGTCCTGTTGATTCCCATCGTCCGTCTCCGATATGTCGGGAAACGTGCGCGGGCCCGGTTCGATGCCCGCTCGTTTCCGCTTTGCTTGCGTTTCAGAACATGTTCAGCATCGCTCGTCATCGCCGCCCGACGAAGTCGGGTCGCCATGACGATCATGGACAGGAAGGTCGTTTGCCGCTGTCTCCACCATTTGCCCTTCCTGTCACGGCCATTCACCGTGGGGGCATCGCATCCGGCAAACTCGCGATCGAAACCGCATGCACGCGGTTTCGGTTGGACATCGATCGAGCATGAATCGGTTACCGGTATCCGATTTGATGAGCCGAATGTAGCATGGGGTCAATGTGCGGACAAGACGGGATTTGCATGGCAACTGGAGAATCTTTCCGAAAGGTCGGAAGCCGGCAGGCGCAAGCTTTCGGACTGCTAGGGACGGCACGCGAGACACGGCTGTTGTCCGACCTTGCTCGCGTCGCGGTGCTTCGCTCGCGGAGCACGCCTCGATGATCGCGGACGCCGATCGACGCGGCGAGACCGAACGGTCCGGCCCGGTGTCAAGCGCGGGCGAAAGCGGCCGGCGATGGCGCGCGGCCACCGCCTGGGGCCCCGGCCTGCTGGCCGCGATCGCCGATACCGACGCGGGCAACATCGTCGTCGCCGCGCAATGCGGCATGCAATGGGGCTACCGGCTGCTGCCCGTGGTGCTGCTCTCGATCCCGGTGCTCCATGTCGTGCAGGAACTCGCGGCGCGGCTCGGCATCACGACCGGCCATGGCCCTTGCGGGCTGATCGGCAAACACTTCGGGCGCGGCTGGGCGGTCCTGGCAGCCGCCATGCTCACACTGGTCACCGCCGCCACGCTGATCACCGAGCTGACGGCCGTGGCCGGCATCGGCGAGATCCATGGCGTGGCGCGAGGGATCAGCGTGGCCATGGCCGCTGCCCTGATGACGCTGCTGGTGCTGTCGCGATCCTGGCGGCGCGTGGAGCGAATCGCCCTGGCGATCGGCTCGCTCGAGCTGGCGTTCTTCTACCTGGCCTGGCGCAGCCATCCCGCGCTGGGCACGCTGGCCCGGCAGGCGATCGATTGGCATCCGGCCGGGCCTGGATTCGGCTGGGCGGCGGTGGCGCTGCTCGGCGCGATCTTCAGCCCGTCGATGGTCTTCTATCAACAATCGGCGATGACGGGACGGTTCCGGCGCTGGGACGCCCTGCGCCAGCAGCGCCGGGAAACCCTCGTCGGCGCGGTGCTGACGCAATTGCTGACCGGCGCGGTGCTGGTGGCCAGCGCGGCCGTCGCGCAAGGCACGGGCGGCAGTCGTCCGCTCGATTCGATCGCCGACATCAGCGCGATGCTGGCCTCGGCGCTGGGCCCGGTCGTCGGGCAGGCGGTGTTCGGCGCGGGCGTGCTGGCTGCCTCGATGGTGGCCGCGATCGTCGCCTCGCTGGCGATGCTGTCCGGTACCCGGGAATGTTTTGGACTCCACGGCAAACCGCGCAACCCGGCGCCGGTCGCGCTGTACCTGGCCTGCCTCGCGGCCTGCGCCTGGTTCGTATGGCGTGCCCCAGATCTAGTCTCGCTGACGATGGACATCCAGGTCGCGACGGCCCTGACGCTGCCCTTCATCTTCATCGCTTTTGCCCGGCTTGCAGTGATCGCCCTGCCGCCCGCCTTGCGGCTGTCGCGACCGAGACGGCTCGTGATCCTGACGATCCCCGCCCTGGCCTGCCTGCTGGCCGTGATGGCCTGCCTGGCGCCCGGCGATCAGCGACGCCCCGGCGCGTCCTCCGCCAGCTCGGCCTCCACGAAATCGATGAAGGCCCGCACCTTGGCATTGAGCGCGGCGCGCTCGGCCACGCAGGCGTAGATCTCCATCGGTTCGGATTCGGCCCAGGCCCGGCTGCGCGAGCGCGCCTCGAACAAGGGCAGCAGCTTGCCCGCGTCGATCAGCGGCTGCGCGACGAAGCTGGCGAGCCGCGCGATACCGCCGCCGCTGACGGCGATCTGCGCGAGCATGTCGATGTCGTCGCAGATGAAGGCCGGGTTCACGGCCGCCTCGAAACGCCGCCCGTCGCGCACGAAGCCCCATGGCAGGAAACGTCCGTCGGTCGGGTAGCGCAGCACCAGGCAGGCGTGTTCCTCGAGATCCTCGGGCGCGGCCGGCACGCCGGCGCGCGCCAGGTAGGCGGGCGAGGCGCAGAACACGAAGGGACGCGAGGCGATGCGCCGGGCCACCAGTCGCTCGTCGAGCTGCGCGGCGATTCGCAGGCTGAGATCGACGCCTTCGAGCCGGTGATCGATACGGCGGTCGGTGCTGATCAGCTCAACCGCGATGCGCGGATAGGCGGCCTGGAAGGCCGGCATCAGCGGCGCCAGCAGGTGGCGCCCGAAGGCGGCCGTGGTCGCCACGCAAAGCGGGCCGCGCGGCGCCAGCGCCTCGGTGGCCGCCGCCTGCGCCAGGTCGAGATCACGCGGGATATGGCGGACCTTCTCGTAGTAATGCGTGCCGCTTTCGGTCAGCGCCATGCTGCGCGTGGTGCGCGAGAGCAGGCGCACGCCGAGGTGGGCCTCGAGGCGCGCCAGGTTCTGGCTCACGGCCGCCGCGCTCATGCCGAGCGCGCGCGCCGCCGCCGCGATGCTGCCGTTCTCCACCACGCGGATGTAGCAATGGATCAGGCCGAGGAGATTGATCGCCATGCGCTTGTCGTCCCGGGAATCGATTCGTAATTTTCCCTTACGGATGAATCCGCCACAAGCCGGCTAGTGGCGCTGCCGCGCGCTTGCTACGCTGGCGCTTCCCTGAAACCCGACACGACGAGACCGCTTCGATGATGCCCGGCACGACTCCCGACATTGCACCCAAGACCTATCGCTACCGCTTCCCCCGCCGTTCGACGCCCTACGTGTTCGCGCTCTACATGGCGACCATCATGGCCTTCCTGATGTGCCTGGTGATCACTTTCGCCGAATTCGGCCTGGACGCGCATTACATGGAAAACGTGAAGAATGCCTATCGGGTGGCGATGCCCTCGGCCTTCGTCTGCGTGCTGATCGTGAGGCCGCTGGTGGCGCGGCTGGTGGCCTGGACCGTGCATCCGCATTGAGGCGGCACCCCTCGCCCGATATCCCGTCCCATCAGCCGCTGCTGGCATAATTCGCCTGCAACCGCGCAATATCGATGGGACGTGACGAGACATGAACAGACAGGAAATGGGCGATCGAATCGCCGCTCGCCTCAGGCAGCATCTCGAGGCCTCGCGCCGGCAATGGCAGGCATCCATGCCGCTCAATCATTTCCACGTCGACGAGATACTGCCCGACGAAGTGGTGATGCGGATACGCGAGGCGTTCCCGGCCTCCTCGTCGATGATGCTGCGCAAGAGCCTGCGCGAGTTGAAATACGTCACGTCGCAGATGAACGAGCATGCCCCGTTGCTGGAGGAAATCACCTTCGCGTTCCAGCAGCCGGCGGTGGTCGAGGTGATCACCGAGATCACCGGCCTGCGCTCGCTGCAACCGGACGAGCATCTCTATGCCGGCGGCATCTCGATGATGGGGCACGGCCACTTCCTCAATCCGCACCTGGACAATTCGCACGACAAGGACCGGCAGCGCTACCGCGTGCTCAATCTGCTCTATTACGTTTCACCGGACTGGACCCTCGAAAAGGGCGGCAATCTCGAACTCTGGCCGAACGGCACCAAGGCCGAGCCGGTGACCGTGGTGAGTCGCTTCAACCGGCTGGCCGTGATGGTGACGAACCAGTATTCATGGCACTCGGTCTCGAAGAATCTCAGCGGCGAGGCACGCTGCTGTGTCTCGAACTACTACTTCTCCGATCATCCGGTCGGCGACGACGACTACTTCCACCCGACCTCGTTCCGCGGCCGCCCCGACGAGCCGCTGCGCGACGTGGTGCTGCAAGCCGATGCGGCCCTGCGCGGAATGGTACGCGCGGTGGTGCCCAAGGGCGTGGCCAGGACCAAGCACGTCTACAAGAAAGACTGACGCTCCCGGGCGATGGCCGCGATGGTTTTCATACCATCGCGGCCATCGCGAACGCGGCGCGCCGCAACGCCGCGATACCCGGGCTCAGGCCGCCTTGCCGCGATAGAGCCCGATGATCGAGGAGAAGTCCAGCCCGCCCGAACCCGCGGCGCTGTGCGCCTGGTACAACTGCTGCGCGAGCGAGCCGAGAAAGGCCGGCTGCCGTACCGACTTCGCGGCCTCGGTGGCGAGCCCCAGGTCCTTCAGCATCAGGTCGGTGCCGAAACCACCGGTATAAGCGCGCGAGGCCGGCGCCGTCTCCACCACGCCCGGGAACGGGTTGTAGGTGTCCGAGCTCCAGCAGCGCCCGGTCGAACGGTCGACGATGCCGGCCAGCACCTTCGGATCGATGCCGAGCGCCTCGCCCAGCGCCATCGCCTCCGAGACGCCCGCCATGCTGATGCCGAGGATCAGGTTGTTGCAGATCTTCGCCACCTGCCCCATCGACACGCCGCCGCAATCGATGATGTTGCGGCCCATCGCCGCCAGCAGCGGCTTGAGCGCCTCGAACTGCGCCCCTTGCGCGCCGACCATGAAGGTCAGCGTGCCGGCCGCCGCGCCGCCCGTGCCGCCCGATACCGGCGCGTCGACGAAGCGGTTGCCGCGCGCCTCGGCCGCCTGCGCCATGGCCTTGACGGTGGCCGGGTCGATCGTGCTGCAGTCGACGATCGTCACGCCCGGCGCGATGCCGGCCAGCACCCCGTCCTCGGCGCCGATCACGTGCCGCACGTGGGCCGCCGCCGGCAGCATGGTGATCACGCATTCGACGTCGCCGGCCGCTTCGCGGGGCGAGCCCGCGGCGCGCGCGCCGGCATCGACCAGCGCCTGGACCGCCGCCGCGTCGAGGTCGAACACGCGCAGCGCGTGCCCGGCCTTCAGCAGGTTGCGCGCCATCGGCGCGCCCATGTTGCCGAGCCCGATGAATCCGATCTTCATGATGTGCCTTCCTCGTGCCGGGCTCAGCGCAGGCTGATGGTGGTGTTGACGCCGTCGTTGACGGTGGCGTCGTCGAACCAGCGCGCGGTGACGGTCTTGGTCTGCGTGTAGAACTGCACCACCTGCTTGCCGTAGGGGCCGAGGTCGCCGAGCTTGGAGCCGCGCGAGCCGGTGAAGCTGAAGTACGGTACCGGCACCGGGATCGGGATGTTGATGCCGACCTGGCCGATGTCGATCTCGCTCTGGAACTTGCGCGCCGCCGCCCCGCTCTGCGTGAACAGGCCCACGCCGTTGCCGAACGGATTGGCGTTGACCAGGGCGATGGCCTCGTCGAGCGTGTCGACCGCGATCACCGCCAGCACCGGCCCGAAGATCTCCTCGGTATAGATGCGCATGTCGGTCTTCACGTCGGCGAACAGCGTCGGCCCGATGAAGTTGCCGGCCTCGTAGCCGGGCACCTTCACGTCACGGCCGTCGAGCAGCAGGCTCGCGCCCTCGCTCACGCCGGATTCGATCAGCTCCAGAATGCGCGCCTTGGCCGCCTTCGAGACCACCGGCCCGACATCGGTGCCGGCCTCGTGCCCGGCGTTCACCTTCAGCGTGCGCGCCTTGGCGGCCAGGTCGTGCACCCAGTCGCGCGCCGCGCCCACCAGCACCACCACCGAGGTGGCCATGCAGCGCTGGCCGGCCGCGCCGAAGCCGGCGCCCGCCAGCGCGTTGAGGGTCTGCTCGCGATTCGCGTCGGGCAGCACCACCGCGTGGTTCTTGGCGCCCATCATCGACTGCGCGCGCTTGCCGTGCTCGCTGGCGAGCCGGTAGACGTGCGTGCCCACGCCGGTCGAGCCGACGAAGGACACCGCCTTCACGTGCCGGTGCGTGCAGAGCGCATCGACCGCCTGCTTGCCGCCGTGCACCACGTTGAGCACGCCCTTGGGCACGCCGGCCTCGATCGCCAGCCGGACCAGCTCCATGGTCGACAGCGGATCCTGCTCGGAGGGCTTCAGCACGAAGGTGTTGCCGCAGACGATCGCCATCGGGAACATCCACAGCGGGATCATCGCCGGGAAGTTGAACGGCGTGATGCCGGCACATACGCCGATCGGCTGGCGCAGCGTGTAGGTGTCGACGCTGCCGGCCACGTTCTCGGCGAACTCGCCCAGTTGCAGCGTGCCGATCGAGCAGGCGTGCTCGACCACCTCGAGACCGCGGAAGATGTCGCCCTCGGCATCGGGCAGGGTCTTGCCCTGCTCGGCCGTCAGCACCTTCGCGATGCGCGGCATGTGCTCGCGCACCAGCGCCTGGAAACGCAGCATCACGCGCACGCGGGCGCCCAGCGGCGTGTTCTTCCAGCTCGCGAAGGCCGCCTGCGCGGCCTCGATCGCCGCGTCGATCTCCTCGGCCGTGGCGAAGGGCACGCGCGCCAGCACCTGCTGCGTGGCCGGGTTGACGATATCGCGCCATTGCGTGCTGCGCGATTCGACGAACTCGCCGTCGATCAGCAGGGGCACGGTCTGCACGGCTGCTACGGGTTCCTGAATGACTGCGTTCATGCTCGACTCTCTCGGGTTGTCGGCGCGTCGGTTCGCGCCGGATGAGGGTTGTGCCGGGCCGGTCCGCGCCGGCCGCGGCACGCTTATTCCTTGCCGTCGCGCAGGCAGGCGGCGCAGGCCAGCGCGATCACGCCCAGCGCGATCATGTAGGCCACCACGTAGCGCGGGTCGCCCGCGCCCATCGCCAGCAGCGCGGTGGCGATCATCGGCGCGATGCCGCCGCCGAGCACGCCGGCGGCCTGCACGGACACCGAAATACCGCTGTAGCGCACCTGCGGCGGGAACTGCGCGGCGAAGAACTGCGATTCGGGCGCGTAGAGGATCGGGAACACCACGCCGACGCCGAGCACCATCGCCCACCAGACCGTCACCGCGTGGCGCGTTTCCAGCATCAGGAAGAACGGCGCCGAGAACAGACACATCAGCACCAGGCCGATCATGAACAGGCGCTTCTGCCCGACGAAATCGCTGACATAACCGGCCAGCGGCATGGTGACGATCGACAGTGCCGCGCCGGCCGTGATCGCGTGCAGGATCTGCGGCTTGGGAATCGCCAGCTGGTTGGCGGCATAGGACAGCGCGAAGGCCACCACCAGGTAGAACCAGGTGTTCTCGGCGGTGCGCGCGCCAATGATCGCCAGCAGCGCGCGCGGATGGCGCGCGATCACCGTCACCACCGGCGACTTCACGCGCGCGTCGTCCTGCTTGAGCCGCTCGAAATCGGGCGACTCGGGCACCCGCGCGCGGATGTACCAGCCCACCACCAGCAGCACGAAGCTGGCCAGGAAGGGCACGCGCCAGCCCCAGGACAGCAGTGCCGGCTCGGGCAGGGTCGCGACCACCGCCATCGCGCTGGACGAGAGGATCAGGCCGAAGCCCACGCCGGTCTGCGGCAGGCTGCCGAACAGGCCCTTCTTGCCCGGCGGCGCGTGCTCGACCGCCATCAGCGCCGCCCCGCCCCACTCGCCGCCCACCGCCATGCCCTGGATGAAGCGCATCGCCACCAGCAGCCCCGCCGCCCAGTAGCCGATGCTCTGGAACGAGGGAATCAGGCCGATCGCCATGCTGGGGATGCCCATCATCAGCAGGGTGGCCATCAGCATCGACTTGCGGCCGATGCGGTCGCCGAAATGCCCGAACACGATGCCGCCCATCGGCCGGCCGATGAAGCCCACGCCGTAGGTGGCGAAGGCGGCCATGGTGCCGAGCAGCGGGTCCAGCGTCGGGAAGAAGATCTTGTTGAACACCAGCGCGGCGGCGGTGCCGTAGAGGAAGAAGTCGTACCACTCGATGGTGGTACCCGCCATGCTGGCCCAGCCAGCCACGACGTAGTCCTTCGCGGTCCGGCGCGTGGCCGGTGGCGCCGCGACGGCGCTCGAATGCAGGTCCATGGTGTCTCCGGTGTTGTTGTCCAATCAGGGGAATCCCTATTGGGCGTCGCACTTGGCGGCGACGTCCGGCCGAGTATAGTTCTTTGATTTTCCACACGAAATAACGCTAAAAGCCCATCCGTTATGCAAAAATCCACAAGCGAAATGCGTCGGATCAATTGGGACGACCTGCGCTATTTCCTGGCGGTAGCGCGGCTGCAGACGGCCAGCGCGGCGGCCAGGCGGCTCGGCGTCGATCACACCACGGTGGCGCGCCGCGTGCGCGAGCTGGAAGCGTCGCTGGAGGCGGTGCTGTTCGAGAAATCGCGGGCGGGGGGCTTCGTGCTGACCTCGGAAGGCCAGCGCCTGCTGGCCTATGCCGACGAGATCGAGACTGCCGTGCAGTCGGCCAGCGAGCAGTTCAAGGGCGGCGCGAACCTGCTCTCGGGGCATGTGCGGATCGGCTCGACCGAGGGTTTCGGCTCCTTCTTCCTGGCGCCGCAACTGGCCCACTTCGCGCGCGCGCATCCGGAGATCTCGATCGACCTGCTGCCGGTGCCGCACTTCGTCAGCCTGTCCAAGCGCGAGGCCGACATCGCGATCCTGCTGGAGCGGCCCGAGCGCGGCCAGTACGTGCACACCAAGCTGTGCGACTACCGGCTCCAGCTCTACGGCACGCGCGACTACCTGCGGCGCCACCCGGTCTCGCCGCGGCTGGCCGATCTACGCGAGCACGCCTTCCTCAACTACGTCGCCGACCTGGTGTTCAGCCCCGAGCTGCTCTACCTGGAGCGGACCATCCCGGGCGCCGGGGCCAACCTGTCGACCACCAGCATCGTCGCGCAATACCACGCGGCCCTGCAGGGCACGGCACTGGCCATCCTGCCCTGCTTCATGGCCGCGCCCGACGAACGGCTGGTGCCTGTGTTCCCGGGCGAGGTGGCGATCACGCGCCACTTCTGGCTGTGCTGCCGCGAGGACATCCGCAACCTGCGGCGCATCTCGGCGCTGTGGGACTTCCTGCGCGAGTCCGCCGTGCTGAACCGCGAGTTCCTGCTCGGGGAGGCGCCGGCGATGCGCTTCGCGACGCTGTGAGCAGCGTTCAGCGAGTTGCGTGTGCCATCGGCCGGCTCGGTTGATGCAAGGTTGGCGCCATCGCATCGGTCGAGGCCACCGACGTCGCCGAAGCCATTGACTTCACCTCGACGGTGGCCGCCGCCATCGCCTCGCGCGTCATCGACAGGCCCGCCACCAGCTCCGCCATGCGCTCGGCCGCCGACACCACGCCGTGGATCTTGCCGACGCCCTGCCCCGCATAGAGCGACAGCTTCTCGGCCATGCGCGGCTTGTCGATCGCGCGCGCGCCGCCGCCCATGAAGCGCAGCAGGTTCCAGCGGTCGCGATTCGGGATCACGCGATGCGGCGTGCCGTATTTCCATCCGTAGGAATAGCCGGTGCGGTACTCGGTATCGTCGACGCCGGCCTCGACGATCTTCTGCCGGTACAGCGGATGCGCGTTCGATTCGTGGGTCGCCACGAAGGCCGTGCCGACCAGCACGCCGGCGGCGCCGAGATCCATCGCGGTGCGCACGTCCTCGCGCGTGACGATGCCGCCGGCGGCCAGCACCGGCCGGCCGCCGGCGATCTCCACGATGGCCGGCAGCAGCGAGAGCAGGCCGACCGTGCCGCGGTTGAGATGGCCGCCACTCTCGCTACCCTGCGCCACCAGGATGTCGGCGCCGTGCCGGATCGCCAGGCGCGCCAGCGCGACGGTGCCGACCTGCACCATCACCAGCATGCCGGCCGCCTTGGCGCGCTCGATCATGGCGGGATAGTCCTCTGCGTAGAACAGCGAGAGCAGGCGCGGGCGCTCCTCGAGCAGCACGCGGAACTGCGCCTCGAACACCTCGGGGCCGCCGAACGAGGGCACCAGGTTGACGCCGAACGGCGCGTCGGTCAGCGCGCGCGTCTCGCGGATCCACTGGCGCAGCAGGCGCGGCGGCAGGCGCAGGCCGCCCAGCGTGCCCATCCCGCCCGCCTTGGCCACCGCGGCCACCAGCGCGGGCCCGGAGATCGCCGCCATGCCGGCCAGGAACACCGGGTGGGACACGCCGCAGAGATCGGCCAGGCGCGGGCCGGGAGGATTGGCTTCGAACGGAATCATGATCAGAGCTCCACGTGTTTGCCGAGCATGCGGCGCAAGGCGTCGTTGCGCAGTACGAAGTGATTCTTGAGGGCGCCGAACACATGCAGGGCCAGGCCGGCGAAAAAGGCGGTGGCCCCGATCCTCAGCAGCCAGTCGAGCACCGCGTGAACGCCCGCGCTGGCGGCGAACGGCAGCGGCAGCGCCCAGCCGCCCGGCAGGACGCTCGCCTCGCCCGCCGCCGCGCGCGTCAGCCAGAGCGCGAGCGGCAGCAGCGCCATCGCCAGCGCGAGCGCCACCGCCACGCCGCGGCTGGCGATCAGCTCGACCGGATTCGGCGTGCCCACCGGCAGCGGATGCCAGGCACCGAGGCGCTGCCGCAGACGGTAGATCGACACCAGGAACAGCAGCAGGCCGAGCAGGTTCTGCCAGCGCGCGAGTTCGCCCTGCAGCGACGCGTCGATGGCTTGCCAGCGCGCCAGGCCGAGCAGCACGATCGCCAGCAGCAGCGCGGCGACCAGCCAGTGCAGGACCAGGGTGATGGGTGAAAAGGCGAGGCCGTTGTCGCGAATCTGCATGTGCGTCTCCTGAGGGGATGACGATGCCGGCACACGGCCGGCGCGCTCGGATGCGAGGCTCGGCGCCGCGGCGGGGGATCTCGTCTCCATGCTCGTCTGCGTTCGATGCGGAAAGGAATCTCACGGTCCGACGCGGGCGCGGCCGCGGTGGCAGGACACGCCGATGGCATCGGTATCCAGACGATAGGTCGATCGCGCTGCCGCTACAAACGATCGTTTCTGATAGCGGCAATCGAATCTGGAGATAGCGCGCAGCCGGGCGCCACCCCACCCGTCATGGGGTTTTTCCATTCTCCAAATAAAAATAATTATCATTTGCATCTTGGAACGAAAACGCCACCTGGCGAGGAGAGCGCCATGCAGACCACCATCGTCGAAGCCGAACCGTCCCGCCCCGACCACGACGCGCTGGCGCGCTGGCGCCGCTCGATCACCTGGGGCAACCGCGCCTTCGACGAGCGCGACTATCCGAGCGCGATCGCCCATTACGACGCGGCGGTCTCGACGGCCGAATCGATGTACGGCCGCCTCGACGACGCCGAGGCCGGCACGGCCGCCTGGGTGGTGGCCCATCACAACCTCGCGGATACCTACGAGCGGCTGGGGCGCGACTGCGACCAATGCCGCCATCTGTGCGCCGCGCATGCGCGCCTGTGCGACACCATGAACCGAGGCGGCCTGCCGATCCGCTGGCAAGCCGCCGCCCAGCGGCATTGCCGCCGCACCTATGCCGAGCTCACCCATTTCGCGGCGCGCCATCCCGACGACGAGGCCGCCCGCGAAGCCTGCCAGCTCGGCGCGGCCGGCGCCACCCAGGGGCTGCCGCGCCAATGACCTTCCCGCGGCGCGCCGTGCGCGGCCGCGCCGCCGTCCCGCATCCATCCAACGGAGCCTTCGATGCCCTACGCCCTGCCCCCGCTGCCCTATGCCTATGACGCGCTCGAGCCGCATATCGACGCGCAGACCATGGAGATCCACTACACCCGGCATCACCAGACCTACGTGAACAACGTCAACGCCGCGCTGGAAGGCGCGGGCCTGCCCTTCCCGCCGGTCGAGGAACTGGTCGCCGGCATCGAATCGCTGCCCGAGGCGGTGCGCGGCGCGGTGCGCAACAACGGCGGCGGCCATGCCAACCACAGCCTGTTCTGGAGCGTGATGACGCCCGGCGGCGGCGGCCAGCCGCAAGGCCGGCTCGGCACCGCGATCGACGCCGACCTGGGCAGCTTCGATTCGTTCAAGGACGCCTTCACCAAGGCCGCGCTGACGCGCTTCGGCAGCGGCTGGGCCTGGCTCAGCGTGACCCCGCAGAAGAAGCTGGTGGTGGAGAGCAGCGGCAACCAGGACAGCCCGCTGATGCACGGCAATACGCCGATCCTCGGCCTCGACGTCTGGGAGCACGCCTACTACCTGAAGTACCAGAACCGCCGGCCGGAATACATCGCGGCCTTCTACCAGGTGATCAACTGGCCCGAGGTCGCGCGCCGCCACGAAGCGGCGCTGGCCGCGCTGGGCTGATCACGCACCGCTGGCGCCTGGCACGTCGCGCCGGTCCGCGCCGCCGCGCTCCGGTTCGCGACCGGGACGCGGCGCTTGCCATGCCTGGCTGGATGTTGTATGTAATCCAAATCATCCAGACAGCATCGCACCCATGAGAAAGTCCAGACAGGAAGCGGCCGAAACCCGCCAGCGCATCGTCGAGGCCGCCTCGCGGCGGTTTCGCGAGAACGGCATCGAGAACACCGCGCTGGCCGACCTGATGGCCGAGGCCGGCCTCACGCACGGCGGCTTCTACAAGCACTTCGCCTCGAAGGACCAGGTGGTGGTGGAATCGCTGCAACTGGCCACCGAGAACGCCCGCAACACCATGTCGGCCACCCTGGAAGGCGCGCCTGGCAAGCGCGGCGTAAATGCCACCATCGACAACTACCTGTCCAAGACGCACCTGGGCAATGCCTGCGACGACTGCGCCTTCGTCTCGCTGGCCAGCGAGCTCGCGCGCGGCAGCGAGGAAGTGCGCGAGGCCACCTCAGCCGGGGTGGTCGCGCTGATCGAGCTGTTCGCGCGCCACCTCACCGACCTGACGCCGGCCGCGGCCCGCAAGCGAGCCTCCGTGATCGTCTCGACCATGATCGGCGCGCTGACGGTCGCGCGGCTCGTCAACGACGACGCACTCGCGGCATCGGTGCTGCGCGAGGCGCGCAAGGCGCTCCAGCAGTAGGCTGGCCGCCGGCCGTTCAGCCGGCCGGCTTCGCGACCGAGGCCAGCGTGTTGGTCGACACCGGCGAGCGCATCGCGGCGGGCGGCAACGAGGCCGCGGCAGCCTGCGAGGCCGCCGTGCTCGCCGCCCCGGCCACCCCCGTCGCCCATCCCCCGCCCAGGGCACGGAACACCGACACGGCCGCCCGCGCCGAATCGGCACGCGTGGCGTCGAGATCGTCGCGTGCGCTGAGCAGTTGCCGGTCGGCGTCGAGCACGTCGGTCAGCGTGATCGCGCCGGCCTTGTAGGCCCGCTCCGACAGATCCCGCGCCCGCGTGAGCGACTTCACCTCGGCATCGAGCTCGGCCTGCCGCAACTGCGTCTGGCTCAGCGCCACGAAGGCGTTCTCGACATCCTCGGCGGCCTTCAGCACGGTCTGCCGATAACTGGCCAGCGCCTCGGCGTTCGCGCCGCGCGCCGAGGCCACCTCGGCGTCCACCTTGCCGAAATCGAACAGCCGCCAGCGCAGCCCGGCCGTCACGCCCGGCTGGAACGCGCGCGCCGTGAACAACTGCCCCGCGCTGATGCTGTCGAAGCCCAGCAGACCCGAGATCGACAGCTTCGGGTAGTAGTCCGACAGCGCCGCGCCGATGCGCTCGTTGGAAGCCGCCAGGCGTCGCTCGGCCGCGATCACGTCGGGGCGATGACGCAGCACGTCGGTGGGCGTGGCGCTCGCGTCCACCGAGGGAATCCCCGGGATCTCGCCGGGCAGCGCCAACTGGCTCGCATAGGTGCCCGGCTGCGCGCCCATCAGGATGTCGAGCCGGTTCAACTGCGCGACCAGGTTGGTCTGCAAGGTCGGCACCAGCGCGCGGGCCTGCCGCAGCAAGGCATCGGCCTGCGCGATCTCGCGCTCGTCGGCGGCCCCCGCGCGACGGCGCGCCTTCACCAGTTCGAGCAGGTGCGCATCGGTCTTCACCTGGTCGTTGGCGACCGCGAGCCGGGCCTGGTAGCCACGCACCTGCAGATAGGCATCGGCCGCGTCGGCGGCCACCGTCACGCGCGTGCCGAGCCGATCCGCCTCGGCCGCCTGTGCCTCGTTGGCCGCCGCGGCCGCGTTGCGGCGCAGCCCGCCCGCGAGATCGATCTCCCAGCTCGCCGCCGCGCCCAGCGTGTATTCGCGCTGGTTGCGGTCGTAGCCGGGGAAGGACTTGGCCAGCGAGCCGGTCGGGCTCAGCTCGCTCTGGTGCTGCTCGCTGGCCGAGCCGTCCAGGTCGAAGGTCGGCAGCAGCTCGGCGCCGGCCGCCGAGGCGGCGGCGCGAGCCTGCCGAACCCGCGCGAAGGCGGCAGCCAGGTCGAGGTTCTGCGCCAGCGCGCGATCGACGATCGACACCAGCATCGGATCCTGGAACCCGGTCCACCAGGTATCGAGCGAGGGCGCCGGCGCGGCGGCCGCGCCCTGCGCTTGCGACGCCGCCGATGTCGAAGCCGGCACGTGCTGGAACGGCGCCAGCTCCGCCGCGGGCGGCTTGTAGTCGGGGCCGACCGCGCAGCCGGCCAGCGCGAACACGAAGGCGCAGGCCGCGGCGAGTGCCGGGATACTGGCCGGAAGACGCGCGACGCCGACGCTCGCGCATGCGCCCGCCTCGGCGGAGGATGTCATCGACTTCATCATGCTTGCTCCTCGCGACCTTGCCAGGCCTCTTTCTTCTTCAGGCCGAAGCGGCGGATGAACACATAGAACGCCGGGGTGAACAGCAGGCCGAAGCCCGTCACGCCCAGCATGCCGAACAGCACGGCGGTGCCCAGCGACTGCCGCATCTCGGCGCCCGCGCCGGTGGCCACCGCCAGCGGCGCGACGCCGAGGATGAAGGCGAACGAGGTCATCAGGATCGGGCGCAGGCGCGTGCGGGCCGCGTGCACGGCGGCCTCGGCCGCGTCGGATCCTTCCTCCTCCTTCTGCCGCGCGAACTCGACGATCAGGATCGCGTTCTTGGCGGCCAACCCCACCAGCACCACGAAGCCGATCTGCGCCAGGATGTCGATCGGCATGCCGCGCAGCGACAGCCCCGTGACCGAGGCCAGGATGCACATCGGCACGATCAGCACGATCGCCAGCGGCAGCTTCCAGCTCTCGTACTGGGCGACCAGCACCAGGAACACGAACAGCGCGGCGGCGCCGAACACCACCAGGGTAGGCGTGCCCTTTTGCTGCTGCTGGTAGGCCAGGTCGGTCCACTCGAAGGAAATGCCCTGCGGCAGCACCTCGTGGGCGAGCTCCTCCATGCGATGCAGCGCGGTGCCGGTGGCCACGCCCGGCGCGGCGGCACCCTGCACCTCGGCGGCCGGATAGAGGTCGTAGCGCGGCACGCGATACGGGATCGTGCGGTCCTCGAAGGTGGCCACCGAGCCGATCGGCACCATCTCGCCGGCCTGGTTGCGGGTCTTCAGGCGCGAGATGTCCTCGCCGCTGCGGCGGAAGCTGTCGTCGGCCTGCACGATCACCTCGTAGGTCCGGCCCAGGTAGTTGAAGTCGTTCACGTACTGCGAGCCCAGGTAGACCTGCAGCGTCGAGAACACGTCGGTGGGCGTGACGCCCAGCTTCTGCGCCTTGACGCGGTCGATGTCGGCGAACACCGAGGGCGAACCCGCGTTGTAGAGCGTGAACACGCCGGCGAAATGCGGATCCTTGTTGGCCGCCGCCACCAGCGACTTGGCCGCCTTGACCAGCGCGTCGGGCCCCAGGCCCGCGCGATCCTCCAGCATCAGCTTGAAGCCGCCCGCGCTGCCCAGGCCCTGCACCGGCGGCGGCGGGATGGTCAGCACATAGGCGTCCTTGATCACCGACAAACGCTTGCGCAGGTCGGCCAGCACGGTCTCGGCGGTCACGCCCGGCAGCGAGTGGTTGTAGAGCGAGGGCAGGCCCGTGAACACCGTGCCCGAGTTCGAGGCGACCGTCAGCGTGGTCGCGTCGAGCCCGACGAAGGGCGCGGCATGTTCGATGCCGCGCGTGGACAGCGCGATGTCGGTGACCTGGCGCACCACCTGCTCGGTGCGCTCCAGCGACGCGCCCGGCGGCAACTGGATCACGGTGATCAGGTAGCCCTGGTCCTGCTCGGGGATGAAGCCGGTGGGCGTGCGCGAGAACTCGATGCCCGCCACCGCGATCAGCGCGACGTAGACCGCCAGCACCACGGCCAGGCCGCGCACCAGGCGGCGCGTGACGTTGCCGTAGCCGAACGAGATCCGTTCGAAGCCGCGATTGAAGCGCGCGAAACCGGCATCGAGGAAGCGCGCGACGCGTCCGCCACCGCCAGCCTCGTGGCCGTGGTGCGACTTGAACAGCACCGCGCACAGCGCCGGGCTCAGCGTCAGCGAGACGAAGCAGGAGATCACCGTCGAGGCCGCGATGGTCACCGCGAACTGCCGGAAGAACAGGCCCGAGATGCCGCTCAGGAAGGCCGAGGGCACGAACACCGCGCACAGCGTCAGCGCGATCGACAGCAGCGCGCCGCCCACCTCGTCCATGGTGCGGTGCGCCGCCTCGACGGCCGACATGCCGGCGCGCATGTTTCGCTCGACGTTCTCCACCACCACGATCGCGTCGTCGACCACGATCCCCACCGCCAACACCAGCCCGAACAGCGAGAGGTTGTTCAGCGAGATGCCGAAGGTCGCCAGCACGATGAAGGAGCCCAGCAGCGAGACCGGGATCGCCACCACCGGGATGATGGTGGCGCGCCAGTTCTGCAGGAACACGAACACCACGCCCACCACCAGCAGGATCGCCACGAAGATGGTGGTGATCACCTCGTCCACCGACTTGCCGATGAAGATGGTCGGGTCGTAGATGATCTGGTAGTCGACGCCGGCCGGGAACTCCTTCTTGAGCCCTTCCATGGCCGCCAGCACCTCGTGCTCGACGGCCAGCGAGTTCGCGCCGGGCTCGGCGTAGATCAGCATCGCGGTGGCGTCGTCGCGGTCCTTGAACGAGGTCGCGCCGTAGTCGGCCGCGCCCACCTCGACGCGCCCGATATCGCGCAGGTGCGTGACCCGCCCCTGCGGGTCCGACTTCAGCACGATGTCGCCGAACTGCTCGGGCGTGGCCAGCCGGCCCAGCGCCTCGACGTTGATCTGGTAGGCCGCGCCGCGCGCCACCGGCGGCTGGTTCAGGATCCCGGCCGAGACCTGCACGTTCTGCGCGCGCAGCGCGGCCAATATCTCGCTGGCGGTCAGGTCGTGCGCGGCGGCGCGATCGGGGTCGATCCAGATGCGCATCGCGTATTCGCGCGCGCCCTGGATCTGCACGTCGCCCACGCCCTGCAGGCGCGCCAGCGTGTCCTTCACGTGCAGGGTTGCGTAGTTCGACAGGTAGAGCGTGTCGTGCGAGTGGTTCGGCGAATACAGATGCACCGCCAGCAGGATGCTCGGCGTCGACTTGCGCACCTGCACGCCAAGCCGCTGCACGTCCTCGGGCAGGCGCGGCAGCGCGTCCTGCACGCGGTTCTGGGTGAGCATCTGCGCGACGTTCAGGTCGGTGCCGATGCGGAACGTGACGGTCACCGTGAGCTGGCCGTTGCCGGTCGACTGGCTGCTCATGTAGAGCATGTTCTCGACGCCGTTGATCTGCTGCTCGAGCGGCGTGGCCACGGTGCGCGCGATGGTGTCGGCCGAGGCGCCGGGATAGGAGGTCGTGACCTGCACGGTGGGCGGCACGATCTCCGGATACTGCGCGACCGGCAGCACGAACATCGCACCCAGGCCGATCAGCGTCAGGAAGGCGCTGACCACCGTGGCGAAGCGTGGGCGGTCGATGAAGAAATGAGCGATACGCATGGAATCGGCGCTCCCTTATTGCGGCTGCGCCGCGTAGCGGATCGTGCCGTCGTGGGTCTTCACCTTCGAGCCGGGCGCCGCGAACGGCAGGCCGTCGATGATCACGCGGTCGCTGTCGGCCAGGCCCGAGCGGATCACGCGCAGGCCGCCGCGCACGTCGCCGGTCTCCACCTGCTTGGGCACCACGGTGCCGTCAGCGGCCACCGTCAGCACCAGGTGCTCGGACTGGTTCGGCAGCACCGAGGCGTCGGGAACCAGCAGGGTGGGCGCCGGATGCGTGACGGCCACCCGCACGCGGGAGAACTCGCCGGGCGTGAAATGGCCGTCGGCATTGGGCACCGTGGCGCGCGCGTGGATCGTGCCGCTGGAGCGGTCGAGCACATTGTCGACGAAGTCGAGCGTGCCCTGCCGGTCGTAGGCGGTCGAGCCGCCCGAGGCCAGTTCGACGCGGTCGGCCGGCAGGCCCGAAACCTTGCCGCGATAGCGCTGGAAGGCCTCGTAGTCGGACTCGCTCATGTCGAAGTCGAGGTAGATCGGGTCGAGCGAGACGATGGTGGTCAACAGCGTGGTCGGGCTGGTCGCGTAGCGGCTGCCGGCGATCAGGTTGCCCACCGAGACCTGGTGCCGCCCGATGCGGCCGGTGAAGGGCGCGACGATGCGGCAATGGTCGAGATCGAAGCGCGCGTCGCGCACCTGGGCGTCGGCGTCGTCGAGCGCGGCCTGCGCGGCGTGCAGCTCGGAGGTGCGCTGCTCGGTGTTCTGGCGCGTGCCCGCCTCGCTGTGCTCCAGGTCCTGCGCACGCGTGAGCTCCTGCCTGGCCAGCACCAGCCGCGCGGCGGCGCTCTGCTGCTGTGCCTTGGCCTGGCTGTAGCGGATTTCGTAGGGAACCGAATCGATGGTGAACAGCAGGTCGCCCTTGTGCACCACGTCGCCGTCGCGAAAGTGGATGCCGGTCAGGGTGCCGCCCACCTGGGCGCGCAGCTCGACCTGGTCGACCGCCGAGAACTGGCCGAGGAAGCCGAGCCGCGTATCGAGATCGCGCACCAGCGGCCGGCTCACCGTCACCTCGTGCGGCGGCATCGGCGCCGCGGCGGCGGTGCCGGCACCGCCCGTCTGCGCGTGATGGAACCACAGCCCACCACCGATCACCACGATCCCGGCGGCGATCGCCAGGGCCCTGGCGCGCCCCTTCGGCCCGCCGTTGCGGCCGCCACGCAGGTTCGGGCCGTCTTCGTCCAGTCTTGTCTTCGTATCCACTGCTTCACCCTGGAAAGCGTTGCGCCCGGTCGGTCCCGCAAGCGGGACGAACCGGGCGATGTCGGCGCCTCTTACCCTCACCCGGCTGCCGGCCTGAATGGATGTCTACCGACATCCAAGGTTCGTTAGATTACCGATATCATCTAAATGATCAAGCCTGTCAGAATGACGGCTGGCCGCGAGGCGCCCGGCGATCGGGCGCAATCGCTTGCGGGATGGGGCTTTCGGGGATTGTTGGCGCCTGTCGGCTACTGAATTCAGGCGCGACGCACAGAGTGGATCGGGCAAAAACGCCTGGATTTCGTAAGGAAAATCGAAACTTCGGCGCGGTGACGTGCATCCAGGGATGCTCAGGATATCTCGGCGATGTCGTGCCGGTAGAGGTTCACCACGCTCGTCATGTTCAGGGCGCCCAGGCCTCGTGCCTCGGCGCGCACGAACACGGCGCCCGCCGCCTCGATCACCGGCAGGGCCGCACGCTCGCCTGCCGTGCGCGACAGGTACTCGAAGTCCTTGCCGATCAGCTCGACCGGGAATTGCGGCGCGAAGTTGCCGGCCTGCATCGAGCCGGCGAGATAATGGGCCACCGGCGCCCAAACCGAGGTCACGGCCACCGCACCCAGCACCCTCTCGACATCGGCGCCCTGCTCCGCGAGCAAGCCGATCAATTCGGCCAGCGCCGTGACCTGCACGCCGAGCAAGGCATTGGCGGCCAGCTTGGCCAGCGCGCCGCTGCCGAGCGGCCCGGCGTGGCGGATGCCGCTGCCCATCGCGGCGAGCACCGGTTCGGCGCGCGCCAACACCGCCGCCTCGCCACCGACCAGATAGACCAGTTGTCGAGCCTCGGCCTGCGCGCGAGAGCCCGAAACCGGCGCATCGAGCAGCGCGACGCCCGCCTGCCGGGCTTGCTCGCCCAGCTCGCGCACCCAGGCCGGCGTCAGCGTCGAGCTCTCGATGGCCACCGCCTCGGGTGCCATGCCGGCCAGCGCGCCCTGCGCGGGGTCCAGCCAGACCTCGCGCGAAGCCGCGTCGTCGCGCAGCATCGCGATCACGAACTCGGCCCCGCTCACGGCCTCGCGCGGCGTGGCCGAGCGACGGGCGCCGACGGCTTCCAGCGCCTGGGCGGCCGCCGCAGTGCGATTCCATACGTTCAGGCAGTGCCCCGCCTCGATCAGCTTGGCGGCCATGCGCGATCCCATCGCGCCGAGCCCTAGTACTGCAATCCTGCTCATTTCGTTTCCTTGTTCCTGGATGATGATTCAGCGAGCCGTGCCGCCGGCGCGTGGGCCGCGCATGGCGACCACCACGAGCAGCCCGGCCAGCACGAAGGCCGCGGCGACGCCGGGAATCGGCGCCGGCCCGAGCCGGTTGACCAGCACACCGCCGATCAGTGCGCCGAGCCCGACGCCCGCGTTGAACACCGCGACGTTGGCGGGAGTGGCCGCCTCGGCGCCGCCCTCGATGCGCGCGGCCTGTTCGAACACCGAGGTCTGCAGCAGCACCGGCAACGCGCCATAGGCCGCGCCCCAGCCCGCCAGCAAGGCGACGGTTGCAGCCTGGCTGGCCACCGCCAGGTGCATGGCGGCCAGGCTCGCGGCCAGCAGCGACGTCGCCAGCGCGAGGCCGGTGCGCGGCGCGTGCCGAGCCAGCGGCCCCACCGCGAAGTTGCCGAGCACGCCAGCGGCGCCATACACCAACAGCATCATGCTGATGCGGCCCGGCGCGAGATGCGCGGCCTGCTCGAGATAGGGCGTGACATAGGTGTAGCCAAGGAAGTTGCCGGTCACGACCAGCGCGGTGCAGGCCAGCAGGCCGAGCAGCGGGCCGTCGCGCAGGACCGCCGGCATCGCGCCGCGAATCGAGGCTTTCGCGACGCGCAGGCGCGGCACCGAGCCCAGCACGGCGACGAACACCACGAGGCTCAGGATCGTCAGCGCGGCGAATACCGCGCGCCAGCCGGCATGCTCGCCGAGCAGGGTGCCGGCGGGAATGCCGAGCACCGCCGCGAGCGAGACGCCGCCGAACACGACCGAGGTGGCCCGCACCGCATGCTTGGGCGCGACCAGTTGCACCGCGGTGACCACCGCCGTCGACCAGAATACGGCGATCGCGGCGGCTACCAGGATCCGCCCGGCCAGCACGATCGGATAGCCGGGCGCGAGGTAGGTGAGCACGTTGCCGGCCGCGCAGACCGCCAGCAGCGCGGCCATCAGCAGCTTGCGATCGAGCCCGCCCAGCAGTCCGGTGAGCGGCATGGCCGACAGCGCGACCACGAAGGCGAAGCAGCTGACGAGGTAACCGGCCTCGCCGAGCGAGACGCCCAGGCCTGCCGCCATCGCGGGCAGCACGCCGACCGGCATCAGCTCGGTGCTGACGAAGCAGAAGCAGCCGAGACTCAAGGCCAGCACCGCGATGGCAGCGCGCGCCGGCGACAGGCGGGAACTCGGTTCCGATGCCGGCGGCCCGCCGTCGGCGCTCAGTGAATGTGCGGATGAGAAGTCCAAGGGGTGATCCCGTGAAAAACGGTCGACGTGGGACGCACGACCCGCGATGCCTGGTTCCATCAGGTATGCGAACCATCGAGACAGGCTCGGCCGGTGGAAGGACCCGAGGTCAGGGCCATGCGTGCATTGGAGTCATTGTGGAACCGCGAGCCTCGCCTGGGGAGCCCGTCCAGCTCACAAGACTTGTGGGCCCGGCGGAACAATCCCGGCTCGGCACGCGCCGCCGCTTGCGATAGCATCGGGAATCCCCCACCCGCCCCGACCACGGAGGTTCCCTCATGAGCGCAATCGATCCCCGGCTGCTGGAAGGCGTGGACGTGCTGGCCGCGGTGGTCGACACGCACAGCTTCGGCGCGGCCGCCGAGGTGCTCGACGTATCGAAGTCGGTGGTCAGCCGCGCGATCGTGCGCCTCGAGAAGCGGCTCGGCATCCGCGTGTTCGAACGCACCACGCGCTCGATCCGGCTCACCGACGAGGGCCGCGAGTTCTACGAGCAGGTGATGCCGCTGGTGGGCAGCCTGGCCGAGATCACGCGCAGCGCGGCCGGCAACGCGGGCAAGGTGCGAGGCCGGCTGCGCGTCAACATCGATCCGCTGTTCGCGCGCCTGGTGGTGGGCCCGCGCCTGGGCCCCTTCATCGACGCGCATCCGGAACTCGAGCTGGAGCTGCACAGCCGCGAGGACCTTGGCGACCTGGTCGCCGACGGCTTCGACCTGGCGTTGCGCTTCGGTCATCCGCAGCCCTCCTCGCTGGTGGCGCGCAAGCTGTTCGACACGCGCGTGTTCGCGATGGCCTCGCCGGCCTACCTGCAACGCTTCGGCCATCCCGCCGAGCCGCGCGAACTCGAGACCGGCGGGCACCGCTGCATCCTCTATCGCGAGCCGGTGACGGGGCGGCCGTTTCCCTGGGAATTCCATCAGCGCCGCAAGAAGCTGGTGGTCAAGCCGCACGGCGCGCTCACGCTCAACGATCCAGGCACGCTCTACAGCACCTGCCTGGCCGGGCTAGGCATCGGCCAGCTGTTCGAGCTCGGGGTGGAGGACGCCATCGCCGCCGGCCAGCTGGTGCCGCTCTTTCCCGACTGGTCCGACTACCGGTTCCCGCTCCATGCCTACTACCCATCGCGACACCATGTGCCGGCCAAGACGCGCGCCCTGCTCGACTTCGTGGCGGGCCTGACCGGCTGAAGCGGGCTGCCCGCTTGACTTCAAGTCGACTTGAGGCGCCATAGTGCATCGCTTCGCGCCATCCGGCGCTCCGCGAGGACAGCGTCATGCCCACTTCTTCCCCTCCCAGCCAGGCCGAACTCTGGAACGGCAGCTCGGGCCTTGCCTGGGTCGATACCCAGCCGATCCTCGACGCGATGTTCCAGCCGCTCGAACAGCGGCTCACCGAGGCGGCCGCGGCCGATGCGTCGGCGCTCCCGCGCCGCGTGCTCGACGTCGGTTGCGGCACCGGCGCCACCACGCTGGCGCTGGCCGCGATGGCCGAAACCGGCGCCGAAGGCGACGGGGGCGGCGCCTTCGGCGACTGCCTCGGCATCGACATCTCCGCGCCGATGCTGGCCCTGGCCCGCGTGCGCGCCGACCAGCGCGGCCTGCGCGCCGCCCGCTTCGTGCGGGCCGACGCGCAAACCCACGATTTCGCGCCGGCCGGCTTCGAGCTGGTCCAGTCGCGCTTCGGCGTGATGTTCTTCGACGATCCGCGCGCGGCCTTCGCGAACCTGCGCCGCGCGGCGGCACCCGGCGCGCGGCTGCGCTTCATCGCCTGGCGCCCGGCCGACGAGAATCCCTTCATGACCACCGCCGAACGCGCGGCCGCGCCGCTGCTGCCGGCACTGCCCGCGCGCGATCCGGCCCGTCCGGGGCAGTTCGCGTTCGGCGACCCCGAGCGGATGATCGGCATCCTGCACGGCGCGGGCTGGGAACGCATCGAGATCGCGCCGCTCGACGCCGCCTGCGCCCTGCCCGAACGCGACCTGCCCACCTATGCGCTGCGGCTCGGGCCGGTCGGCCAGCAGTTGCGCGAGGCCGATGCGCGAACCCGCGCGCAGGTGATCGAGACGGTGTGCGCGGCCTTCGCGCCCTTCCTCGACGGCGACATGCTGCACTACCAGGCGGCATGCTGGTGGGTCGAGGCGCGCGCCCCGCGCTGAACCCGGCGCGTCGGCGCGGGCAAAGAAAACGGCCGCCCGAAGGCGGCCGTTCGACTCGACACCCGCGCTCACCTATCGTCGGATCACGCCCAGCAACAGCGTGACGATGAAGATGATCACGAAGATGAAGAACAGGATCTTCGCGATCTCGGCGGCCCCGGCCGCAATGCCGCCGAAGCCGAACACCGCCGCGATGATGGCGATGATGAAAAAGATCACTGCGTAACGAAGCATGTCTACCTCCGGATTGGACTGCGAATAAGCCATGTCGCGCACGGCCGGGCCGTGGCGATCTCGTTCGATGATGCCGGCGCGCCTGTGCTGCGCGCCGCTCAGATCGGCACGCGCCGGCGCAGCTCGGCCGGCAGGATCTTCATGCCCTGCCGGTACTTGGTCACGGTGCGCCGTGCCAGCACCACGCCGCGCCCGGCCAGGCGCTGCGCCAGCACCACGTCGGAGAGCGGCTCGCCGGCCGGCTCGGTCGAGATCATTTCGCGGATCAGCACCTTGGCCGCCGCCGCCGAGCAGGCACCGCGCCCCGCCGCCTCGAGCTTGCGCGGGAAGAAGTGCTTGAACTCGAACACGCCGTGCGGGGTGGCCATGTACTTGTTGCCGGTGGCGCGCGAGATGGTCGATTCGTGCAGGTCGAGCTCCTCGGCGATATCGCGCAGCACCAGCGGCTTGAGCGCGATCGCGCCGTAGCGGAAGAAATCGCGCTGCCGCGCGACGATGCACTCGCCCACGCGCTGGATCGTGTCGAAGCGCTTCTGCGCGTTGCGGATCAGCCAGCGCGCTTCCTGCAACTGCTGCCCCAGCGGCGACTGGGTCGACTCGCTGGACTTGGCGAACAGCTCGGCATAGAGCTTGTGGATCCGCGCGCGCGGCATCACCGCGGGGTTGACCGTCACCACCCAGCGGCCGCTCACCTGGCGCACGATCACGTCCGGCACCACGTAGTCGCCGCTCGCGCCGCCGAAATGGTTGCCGGGGCGCGGATCGAGCTTGCGCACCAGCGCGCAGGCCGCGCGCAGCGTGCGCGTATCGCAGCCCAGGCGTCGCTGGATCTCGGCGGTCTCGCGGCGCGCGAGCCGCTCCAGGTGATGCTCCGCGATCGCCTTGGCGCATTCGACGTCGGGGCGCCCGGCCGGCATCGCGGCGAGCTGCAGCGTCAGGCATTCCGACAGCGAACGCGCGGCCAGCCCCGGCTTGTCGAGCGACTGCACGCAGCGCAGCGCGATTGCCAGGTCCTGCTCGTTGAAGCAGTTCTCCGAGTCGGCGATGGTCTCGGCCAGTTCGGCGAGCGACTGGCGCAGGTAACCGTCGTCGTCGAGCGCGTCGATGATGGTGCGGGCCGCCGCGCGGTCGCGCGGATTGAGCGGGTACAGGCAAAGCGCCGCGTGCAGGTGCTCGTGCAAGGAAGGCTCCACCACCAGCCGTTCCGAAGGCTCGAGATCAAAGGCCTCGCCCGAGCGGCGCAGCGAGCTGCCGCGCATCGAGGGCTCGGCGGTGTATGAGGGCTCGCCGTCGGGCGGCCCCGCCTCGGCCGCGATCAGGGTCGGCGGCTCGGTGGTTTCCGCCGACTCGGCCGCCTGGGTGGCCTCGTCGAACGGCGTGCGCGTGTCCTCGTCGCCCGAAATCTGGACGTCCTCGAGAAAGGGGTTGGTGTCCAGCGCTTGACGCAGTTCCTGCTGGAATTCGAGCGACGACAGTTGCAAGAGCCGCAGCGACTGTTGAAGTCGCGGCGTCAGTGTCAGGTGCTGTCGCATCTGTAGCGCGAGCGTTGCGGGCATCCGGATGCTCCTCGTCGTTGATTGGGACTGTCCCGACTTTTGCAACATCCGTACCAGGCTGGCGAAGCCTTGTGCCACGGGGCTCGCGCACGCGCGAGGGCGGCGCTCCCCACGCGGCCGGAGCATTTTTTACAAGCAGCTTCGCAAGATTTGGTCCGGGAGAATCGGTCCCGGGCACATGCTCCGCGGCCTTTTCGCGTGCCCCGCACCGAAGGCTTCCTCTAGTCACGCCAAAGAACCCACGAGCCCCTGCCCTCGGGCGATGCAGCGCCATGCGATGGGTCCGGCCGCCCCCCGAAGCGCATCCGCCACGCGCCTTCCAGATACCGCCGGGTACGCATCCTGCTCATTGTCATCGCCCGCCGGCGCATCGTGCGGGACCGGCGAGGGGGGCGCCAATCAGGCCGCATTCGCCGTGCAAGCCGTAACCACTGGTCGCGCAAGCTCGTGCCGGACCGTGCACGCAGCGCAGCTCATATGAACGACAGAATCAGAGAGGAAAGTATGAAAGGACTACGTACCCTGGCCGTGATGGTGTCCGCGGTGGCCATGCTCAGCGCATGCGGCGGCGATGACGGCAACGACGTCGGCACCATCATCGGCGTCTCGAAGCCGCAGGCGCGCTTCATCAACGCGGTGCCGCTCGGCCCCAATCTCGACTACTACCTGAACGGCCAGGTCAACACCGCCAACATCGCCTACAAGGGCGTGACGCGCTACGCCGACCTCGGCACCGGCAACCAGACCGCTTCGTACGACGCCAACGGCACCACCGTCACGCTGGGTTCGCAGGGCTTCTCGACCGCCAACGGCCATCACTACACCACCATCGCGCTGCCGAGCACCTCGGCGCCGATCTCGGTGATCGACGACCCCTACGCCAAGGGCCTGCTGTCGGACAAGGCGCGCGTGCGCGGCTTCAATGCCTCGCCGAACGCGCAGAACGTCGACATCTACGTGGTGCCGGCGGGCAAGACCGACATCAGCGCGATTGCCCCGACCATGCCGGGCCTGGCCTACCAGGGCGCGGTGCCGGCCAGCGGGCAGGATTCGATCTACATCGAGGGCGCCAGCGTCCAGGTGGTCGTCACCTCCACCGGTTCGAAGACGCCGATCCTGACCACCGCGCCGGTCACGCTATCGGACAACGCCGACTGGCTGGTGCTGACGATTCCGGCCGGCGGCATCAAGGACGTGGTGCCGAACGACATCCACGTGCTGGTGGCGCAGGGCAACGATGCCGATACCTCGGCGCAGGAACTGGGTCCGCAAGGGCAATAAGCCTCGCCGCCGCGCGTCGCGCCACGCGACGCGCGCAGCGCAATACGACGACGCCCCGCTTCGAGCGGGGCGTCGTGCCATTGGGAGTCGTGCCGCGCAAGTGAACCGCGCCGGCGCCGGCCTCAGCTCGAGGACGGGCCCGCGGGTTCGAGCCGGATCACGCGCTCGGTGCGCGCGCCGTAGGTGCGGCCCGCGTCGACGATGCCGGCCTGGCTGACCTGCCAGCCCAGCCGTGTCTCGACGGCCGGCTGCGAGCCGCCGCGACGGCTGGCGAAACCGGCCAGGCCGTCGTCGGGCGTGCTCACGCTGTCGTCGAGCGAGGCGTTCGAATGGATCACGTTATCGCGCCAGTGCGGCGCGTCGCGATGGGCGTCGAAGCTCTTGCCGTCGACGTCGACGCAGCTGTCGGAGGCACCCATGTTGGCGTTGTCGAGCGTCGCGATGCGGCTTGCCGCGCGACGCACCGGATCGCCGTGCTCGAGCAGCGCATAACGCGCGCGGTCGATCGGCGGCAGCCCGGTCGGCATCTTCGCGGCGATCCGCTCGGGCGTGAGCCTGCGATCGGCCGCCGCCGGCTTGCCGGCTGCTTCGGTTTCCGAATGATTCTGTTCCATCGTCTCCTCCAGGTCGAAACACCGGGCGAGCGCCGGGCACGAAGCCCGGCGCTCGCCAATCGAACCGCCCGACGCGCGAGGACGCGGCCGGACTAGAACTGGTAATTGATCGACAGGTCGAACGTGGCGTTTGCCGAGCTCTGCGTGATGGGACTGTGGCGCGCGCTGCCGACCAGCTGCTGAATCGCGCCGTCCGCGGTCATGAACCAGTGCTTGCGGAAGTACCAGACCATCGTGATGCCGCCGCCGTAGGACCTCAGGCCTGCCTTGGCAGAATACTCCGGAATACCCGAGCGCGCCGAGGCGGCGGGGTTCACGCCGAACCAGCTGTTCATGTAGCGCGAATCGGCGAAGGTCACGTTCGGCCCGGCGAACCAGAAGAAGTGCTCGGAGCTGCCCGGCAGCGGCATGTAGGCGGCGAAGTCGGCCACCCAGCCGTTCGCGCCGCCGATGCTGCGCTGCACATCGCCGCGCAGCACCAGCGGGAAGCGCTTGGAGAGCACGTAGTCGGCCGACAGCTTGATTTTGGCCGCCGGATTGATGTTGTCGAGACCATGCAGGTGGCCGAGATCGTCGGCCGAACGCCGCCCCAGGTCGTAGCCGACCGACAGCGTGGCGCGCCAGTTCTGGCCGCGCAGGAAGTTCACGCCGAGCCCCTCGCCGGTCGACAGGAAGAACAGGTCGCGGTAGCGGATGTCGATGCTCGGGCCCGCCATCGCACGATACTGGTCCGAGCCGTCATAGCGTGGCCGGAAGGTCGAGGCGATGCCGATGCTGGTCTGCCAGTTTTCCTTCGGGTTCGGATTGAACAGCTTCTCGAGCGGCACGCCGGCCGAGTACTGCCATTCGCTCAAGGGGCCCGGCGTCTGTGCGCGGGCCGTGGTGACGCTGGCCGCGCAGCACAAGGCCAGCAGGGTGAGCCGTGAGGGCACGATCGCGCGGCGCGGCATCGGGCGGGCGCGGCGCGGGGGGACGGAAACGGCACGGCATCGAATCATCAGCTCATCCTCTTGGTGTTGTCAGTTCTACTGGAAGAGTCCCGACGCAAGCCCGCGCACGCCGTGCACCGCCGCATGAAGAACGCGGCGCGGCGCGCGCAAGCCGGCGGTCGCACCGCGGCTGCGCATGTTGCCCTCGCTCATGTTACCCGCGCCGCATGCATCCTGCCTCGCGAAGCCACGCCACCCGCTCGGGTGGCTCGCGCGAGGGCGGATCGCCCGCCGGCGGATGCTGCGGCGCCGGCGGATCGGGCGGCCCGTCGTCGCCCTCGTCGGGCTGCGGATCGGGATCGTCGATCTGGGGATACGGCGGCTCGGGTCGATGCAGCGAGATGCCGGTTGGCCAGCCGGCGAAGCCCCATGCACCGGACATGGCGAACCCGGGCGGCGAAGCTGACACAGGCTCCACGGTCGGTCCTCCTAATGCGAGTCAGCGGCAAATACTGCAATTCGTATGCCAGGCTGCGCGATGACGATCCAGCCCGGCCGCCGCCGCGCCGGAACCGGGTCCGGCCGCCGTTGATCGCGCGCCCTGGGCATTCCTTACATCCGGCACTGAAAATTTTTCAGACGCCCGGCGCGCGCCACGGACCGCCGTGCCGCCCGCAACGGGCGGCGCGGCTCGGCACGCGGCTTGCTGGAACGAAAGCATGATCACTCGGAGGGCAAGCGATGCGATCCTTTAACCGATCCCCATTCCCAAGCTCGGCGGAAGTCGAGAGCCGGCCACCGCAGCGGGTGCACGACCATGGGCAAGCCCAGGCCGCCGGCAAGGACCAGCCTCCGCCGCGCCAGCAGCCCGCGCGTCCCACCGAGGAGCGGCGCATCGACCGCGCGCTCGAGGACACCTTCCCGGCCAGCGACCCGCCGGCCACCGGCGGCGTGACCCGCATCGATCCGGCCACGCCCGCCCACCAGCCGCCTCACCGCGGCGAACCGGGCTCGCCCTGAACGGGCGAGCGCTCATTGCAGCAGCTCCTTGCACCAGGAGGTCGAAGATGAACCTGCATCCCGAGACCCAGGGCGCCACCCGCGTGCCCGAGCGCATCATCGGCCGGCCCGCCGATTCCAGCGGCCCCGGCCCCGAGGTGATGGCCGCCTCGAGGCTGGACGGCAACCGCGTCTATGCCACCGACGGCGTCCAGGTCGGCCATATCAAGGACATCATGCTGGACGTGCGCGGCGGCCGCATCGCCTACGCGGTGCTGTCCAGCGGCGGCCTGCTCGGCATCGGCGACAAGCTGCTGGCCGTGCCCTGGCACGAGCTGACGCTCGACACCGATCGCAAGTGCTTCGTGCTGCCGGTCACCTCGCAGCAGGTACGCGAGGCGCCAGGCTTCGATCGCCATCACTGGCCGAGCTTCGCCGATGCCGAATGGGTGCACACCCGCGAGCCGGCCGGCGCCGCGGCCACCGGCTGGGATCCCGCCGATCTCGGCCGCTTCGACGTCGATACCGGCCTGGACGAACCTCCGCACGAAAGCTCGCCGAACCGGCCCGAATCGCGATCCGAACCACGCGACGACCGCCATTGATCTGCTACGGTCGTCACGTTTCCAGGAGCGTCCAGCCAGGACGCTCTCTTTTTTTGCGGCTCGCATTTTCGTGTCGAGACGGCGCTCGGCGACCGCGGTATCAATGCGCCAGGCCGCCTCGCGCACGCGCCGCGTGGCTGGCGACGGCCTCGCCCGCCACGGCGGCCGGCGCGACTTCCTCGGGCGGCGGCAGCACGGCCGCGAGCCCGAGCGCATCGATCCACAGCTCGCGCGACCAGCCCAGCGTGTGCAGGGCCAGCGGATCGACCTGCGCCTCGAGCGCCTCGACGGCGTCCTTCAACACCTGCGCGACCGGCCCGGCGGAGCGTTCGGCCGCGATCGCCAGCAGCTTGCGATGCAACTGGTCGCGCGTCTCGACCAGCAGCACGCACTCGGTGGCGACCCGCTCGGCGGCCGCGCGATCCCCGCCCTGCACCGCGTAGGCGATCACCTCGAGCAGGGACTTGCCGAGCGCGGCCGCGGCGGTGCGCACGCGCGAGCTGGCCTCGACGTCGAGGCCGAGCGCGTCGAAGACATCGGCCAGCACCTGGGCGCGGCGGTGCGCGGCCTCGCGATGCAGCCGCCATTCGGCGGCCAGTTCCTCGTGCGTGGTGGCGGCCAGCGCGGCGTCGTAGACGGCCATCGCGCGCAGCGTGGTTTCATGCGCCTGGTCCAGCAGTTGATGCAATCCCTCGCGATCGACACGCGTCGTCATCCCGTTTCCTCCCTTCCAGTCCATCGAGCGCCGCCGGCCCGGCCGGCGGCACGAACGGCGCGCGCTCTCAGCGCCCCACCTCGCGCGCCAGCGTGCGCGCCGCCGCCAGATGCTTGCGCAGCATCGGCAGGCTGTCCTGCGCGAAGCCGCGCAACTCGGTCGAATGCCCGCCGCGCGCCTCGGCCGAGAACAGCCGGATCGCCTGGCGGTGCGCGGCCGGCCCCGCGATCGCCACGTAGGCGACATCGAAATCGTGACCGCGCTTGTTGCGCAGCGCGTCGATGTCGGGATCGACGATCATCGCCGCCTGCGCGGGCACGCCGACCTTCGCGGCGATCGTGCGCAGCGCCTCGTTGGCGCGTCCGTGGTCGTCCAGCATCATCTTGGCGAACTCGCGCACCGCGGGCGAAGCCGATTGTTCGATCGCCAACTGGCTGGCCTGCACCTCGCGCTTGCCGGCGATCGCGGCCTTGTCGACGAATTCCGGATCGATGCCTTGCGGGCGCTTGGCGATCTCGCTGTCGCCGACCGGCGAGGCCGGCTTGACGATCTCCGCGCCGACGCGCGGATCGGCGGCGGGAGGCTCGTGCGGCGTCGGGTTCGGGTTGGTCTGCGCCGACGCCGCGCAGGCCGCACCCAGCGCGATGGCGAGCGCCACCATTCGCCGGCCCTGGCGGCCGGCTGTCCTGGTTCGTTTCATCCTCGCTCTCCTCGATGAGATGGGATCGGCCCTGCCAGCCGCCTCGGGCGCGGCACGCAGCCCGCTCCGGCCCGCAGCGGAACCGGCCGCTATCGCTGACTTACTTCGGCCGACTCACTTCGGCCAGCTTACTTCGGGTGGATGGTCAGTTGGTCCTGCACCGAGCGCACGCCGTCCACGCTCTTCACCGCGGCCACCGCGAGCGGGCGCTGCGATTCGTCGGGCACGCTGCCGGTGAGCGTCACGTGGCCCTGGCGCGTGCTGACGTGCACGTCGTCCGAGGACAGCCCGCTGGCCTGCACCAGCGCGGCCTTGGCCTTGGTGGTGACGGCCATGTCGCGCATCTTCGCGCCAGCCGAGTGAGTGGCCGAGGCGACCGTGTCGCCCGTGTCCGCGCCGGCGTCGAACGGCACGCTCGCGCAGAACGCGGTGGCGGCCGTCAGCGCGACGGCCAGCAAGCCGCGCGGTCCGCGCGAACGCGCGAGACGACGCGGAGTCGACGAGATCCTGTCTGCATTGCGGTGCTTCATGCCTGGGCTCCTTGCAGCGAGCCGGCCCGGTGCCGGCGACAAGGCAGGAATCGCAAGCGCCATGCCCGGGTCATGCGCCTTGCCACGCAAGGCCCGGGCGGCGACGCGGCACTTTTCGTCAAGCCGTTTGAAAGATTTACGAACTCGTCGGGACGATCGGCAAGCCCGGCTCGATAAATCGACGCGGCGCCCCCATATCAATCGCAGTGCGAAGCAAAGAGGCGGCAGACGGGGTGAACGGAGAGAGGCGCGCCGGCGCCGGCGCGCCGCGCTCAGTCGCGCGAAGGCGAGGTCAGCGATCGCTCCGGCGCCTGGGTGGCGCGCAGGATCTCGCGCGCCAGGACCTGGATGTCGACCGGCTTGCACAGATAGCCGTTGAAGCCGGCCGCCAGCACGCGGCGCTCGTCGGCCTGCCCGGCATGCGCGGTCACCGCCAGCATCGGCGCGTTGATGGCGGTGCGCGCGCCGCCGCGCAGCGCATCGAGCAGCCAGAAGCCGTCGCCGTCGGGCATCGCCAGGTCGGACAACACCACGGTCGGCCGCGCGCCGTCGATCTTGGCCAGCGCGTCGCGCCCCGAGGAAGCCACCACCACCGCCGCGCCGAGCGTGGCCAGCGCCGCCGCCAGGCTGGTGCGCGAGGTCTCGTCGTCGTCGACCAGCATCACGCGCTGGCCGTCCAGGTTGATGCGCTCGCGCGATAGCGCGTCGTCGTCGCGCCGGCCGCTCCAGGCGATCGCGCCCGAGGGCTGCCAGCCGGCCGGCAGCGCGACCTCGAAGGTGGTGCCGAGATCGCGCCCGGCGCTGGCGACGCGCACCGCGCCGCCGTGCAGCTCGGCGATGTGGCGCACGATCGACAGCCCGAGCCCGAGCCCGCGCTTGGGCGAGGCGGGCGAGTTCTCCGCGCGGCGGAACGCCTCGAACACATGCGGCAGGAAATCCGCGACCACGCCCTGCCCGGTGTCGGTCACCGTCAGCAGTACGCGCGCCTCGTCGCGAGTCAAGCCGATCGTCACGCGGCCTCCGCGCGGCGTGAACTTGAAGGCGTTGGACAGCAGGTTGGAGAGCATCTGCTTGAGACGCTCGGCGTCGCCCGAGACCACGCAGGCCTCCAACGCGCAGTGGGTCTCCAGCGTGATGCCGTCGTGGCCGGCGGTGGTGCCGAACGAGCCGGCCACGTCGCCGACCACGCGCACCAGGTCGACCGGCATCGGATCGAGCCGCAGCTTGCCGGTGGCCAGCGAGGAGGCGTCGAGGATATCGGCCACCATGCGCGACAGCGAACGGGCGCTGCGGTCGATCGCGTCGATCGCCTGTCGCTGCAGCGCGCCGTCGATCGGATTGCGCATCACCTCGACCCAGCCGTAGATCACGTTCAACGGCGTGCGCAGCTCGTGCGAGACGATCGCCAGCAGTTCGTCCTTGAGGCGGTTCGAGGTGTCGGCCTGGCGACGCGCATCGCGCGCGCCGCGCAGCCGGTGATGGTTGCGCCGCTCGCGGCGGCGCTGGGCGCGCGTATCGCGCAGCGTCAGCGACAAGGCCACGCAGCGCTGCTGTTCGTCGAACACGGGCGAGGCGGCCAGCGTCACGCGAAACCGCTTGCCGTCCCCCCCCAGGCAAAGCACGTCGAGGCCGCCGATCGCCTCGCGCACCTCGCCCACCTCGGTGGCGATCGGGTGCCGGCCCAGCCAGCGCGGCGCGACCAGCATGTCGATATCGTGGCCGAGCGCGTCGGCCTCGGGATAACCGAACATGCGTTGCGCGGCCGGGTTCCAGCTGGTGATGCGGCGATCCGCGCCGACTCCGATGATCGCATCGGGCGAGGCGTCCACCAGGCGGCGCAGCATGCCGTTGGCCAGCGCCCGCTCGTGCTCGGCGCTGACGTCGCGCAGCACCGCCACCGCGCCGCCGCGCGCGCCGTCCGGATCGCGCAGCGGCGAGACCACCACCGCGACAGGCACGCGCGCGGCCTGCCCCGCCGGCTGCAGCCAGTGCAGCTCGCTGGTGCCCGCGCCGTCCTCCGCGCCGGCCAGCACGCGCTCGAGCGCCGCCACGCGGGAACTGGCGCCATGGCTGTCGTAGCCGTGGAAGATCTCGTGAAAGGGCTTGCCGTGCGCGCTCGCGCTCTGGTGCCCGGTCAGCGCGACCGCCACCGGGTTGAGATAGGTAAGCCGGCCGAGCGGGTCGATCACCATCACGCCCTGCGTCAGCGAGGCCAGGGTGATCTCGTAGTGCTGGCGCGCGGCGGCCTCGCGCCGGCGCAGCGTCTCGTTGGTCAGGCGCGCATGGCGGAACGCCGCCACCACCGCGCAGACCACGCCCGCCACCAGCAGGAACAGGCCGACCTGCATCGCCTGCATGGCCGGCGACAGCGCATAGGCGAGCGGATCGCCGAGGAACAGCAGCCAGATCAGCAGCGCGCTGAGCAGGGTGGCGACCAGCCCCGCGCCGAACGACGCGGTCCAGGCCACCCCCGCGATGAACGGGTAGTAGAGCAGGAGCGGCATGTTCGCGCCGCCGTAATGGACCAGCAACGACTGCAGCACGGTCGGCATCGCCACCAGCGCGGCGATGATCACGCCGTTACGCATCCAGCCTGATTCGAGTTGGGTCATCCGATCGACTCCCGCCCTGGCCGGCTGCCTGCCGACCGGGCGCTGCACGCCGGCCGCCGCAGCGGCCCGCCCTCCCCTGACATGGCATCGTCGGGCGCGGGTACGAGGCCCGCGCCGCGCCTCACGATGCCGTCTTGTCCGTCTTGTCCGCGAGCTGGTCGGCCGATCTGTCGGCCGCCTTGTCGCTCTTGTCGACCTTGTCGGCTTTCTCGCCGCCCTCGATCTGCGCGAGGCGGTTGTAGATCGTCTTGAGGCTGATGTCGAGCACCTCGGCCGCGTGCGTCTTGACCCCGCCGCATTGCGCCAGGGTGCCGAGGATCACGCGCCGGTCGACCTCCTCCAGCGTGGTGCCGAACGGCACCGACACCGTGTCGTCGGCCGCCACCGCCTCGCCCGAGACTTCCGCCATGATCGGCGGCGGCAGCGTGTCGATCAGCTCGCCGTCGTTGAAGATGCTGGCGCGCTGCACGAAGTTGCGCAGCTCGCGCACGTTGCCCGGCCATTCGTAGCCGGCCAGCGCAGCGAGCGCGGCAGGCGCGAAGCGCATGTCGCGCCCGCTCTCCTCGTTGAGACGGGTGAGGAAGGCGGCGGCCAGCATCGGGATGTCGTCGCCGCGCTCGCGCAGCGGCGGCAGCGTGATCGGGAACACGTTGATGCGGTGGTAGAGATCGGGGCGCAGCTTGCCGTTGGCCATGGCCGCCTCGGGATCGAGGTTGGTGGCCGCCACGATGCGCACGTCCACGTCGATCTCGCGCGCCGAGCCGAGCCGCGTCAGGCGCCCGGTCTCGAGCACGCGCAGCAGCTTGACCTGCGATTCGACCGGCATCTCGGTGATTTCGTCGAGGAACAGCGTGCCGCCGTCGGCGCGCTCGAAGAAACCCTTGTGCTGGCGGTCCGCGCCCGTGAAGCTGCCGCGGTCGTGGCCGAACATCTCGCTCTCCACCAGGTTCGCGGCGATCGCCCCGCAGTTGATGGCCAGGAACGGGCCCTTGCGGCGCAGGCTCAGGTCATGGATGGTCTGCGCGGCCAGCTCCTTGCCGGTGCCCGACTCGCCCATCAGCAGCACCGAGGCCTCGGTGCCAGCCACCCGGCTGATCGCGTCGTACATGGTCTGCATCGGCGGCGAGCTGCCCAGCATGCGGCCGAAGCGGCCCAGCCGCTTGAGCTCGCTGCGCAGCGAGGCGATCTCCTCGTGCAGCACGCTGGTGCGCGGCACGCGCGCGAAGATGCTGTTCAGGCGCTGCATGTTGAGCGGCTTGACCAGGTAGTCGGTCGCGCCGCGCCGCAGGGCGTCGATCGCGGTTTCCAGACTCGCGTGGCCGGTGGTCAGCACCATCTCGCAGTGCACGCCCTTGGGCAATTCGTCGAACAGGTCCATGCCGTTGCCGTCGGGCAGCACCAGGTCGCAGAGCACCAGATCGGGCGTGTGGGCAGCGATCAGCGTGCGCGCCTGGGCCAGGGTCGCGGCGGTATCGCAGCTCAGTTGCTGCGTGTGCGCCAGCGCGGCCAGCATGTCACGGGTGTCGGCGTCGTCTTCGACGACAAGAATGTAGGGCATTGATGCTCCGTCGCAAGGCACGTGCCCGGAGGCGGGGCCCCTGCATGGCAACGTGCGGATCGGCCGATCGCGGCGCGGCCGCGGTCGAGACCGTGAGGCGATCGCACGCGGCAACATTGCGTGGATCGCGGGTAGGAATCGGCAATGCTGACCGACGAGGCTCGCGCCCGGTAAGGATGCCCTGAACCGCGGCAGCCGGAGCGGCGTCACGAGTAGTCGCACCGGCCAAGCATTCGGGGAGTATAGAGGAGTCGCCTGCGCCGCCCGGCATTATCGGTTTTTTCTATCCGTACCCCGTAGGCAAATTGGAATTTTCAATTCATGCAGCGGCGGTGGATTCGGCTACGCTTGCGCTTATAAAAATTACACGCTGCGCGGCGACCGTGTAGAGAGTACGAAGGCACGCTGTTTCACCCGAGATCCATCATTCATGTCGAAAACATCCAGCGACGGCCGGCGGTTGGTCGGTTCCTCGCCGCGTATCCAGGCACTGCTCTCGAAGATCGAGAAAGTGGCCGCGACCCGCGCCAGCGTCCTGATCGTCGGCGAGAGCGGGGCCGGCAAGGACATCACCGCGCGGCTCGTGCACGATTCCAGCACGCGCGCGGGCGGCCCGTTCGTGGCCGTCAATTGCGGCGCGATTCCCGCCGACATCGCCGAATCCCAGCTGTTCGGCCATGAGAAGGGCAGCTTCACCGGCGCGGCCGCCCAGCACACCGGCTTCTTCGAAGCCGCGCGCGGCGGCACCATCTTCCTCGACGAGATCGCCGAGATGCCGCGCGAGATGCAGGTCAAGCTGCTGCGCGCGCTCGAGTCGAACACCATCATGCGGGTCGGCGGCACCGAGACCATCGCGCTCGACGTGCGGATCGTCGCCGCCACCCACCACAATCCGGTCGACGCGATCCGCGACGGGCGGCTGCGCGAGGACCTGTTCTACCGGCTCGCCGCCTTCGCGCTGCACGTACCGGCGCTGCGCCACCGCGACGGCGACGTCGAGGAGATCGCGCGCGACCTGGTGGCCGCGCTCAACGCCCAGCACGGCAGCGACAAGCAGCTTTCGGCGCAGGCGCTGAAGACGCTGCGCGCCTATCCCTGGCCCGGCAACGTGCGCGAGCTGCGCAACACCATCGAGCGCGCCTTCATCCTGGCCGACCACGACATCGACCTCGACCTGCCGCGCCAGTTGCCGCCGCGCGCCGACGTGCGCGACAACGTGATGTCGCTGCCGCTGGGCGCGACGCTCGCGCACGCGCAGCAGCGCTTCATCGTCGCCTCGCTGCGCCACTTCGAGGGCGACAAGCCGCGCACCGCGAAGGCGCTCGGCATCAGCCTGAAGACGCTCTACAACCGGCTCGCGCTGATGCGCGACCACGGCCTGCAGAACGAGCTCGACGACAGCGCGCGGCGCTGAGGGCGGGCGCCGGGTGCTGCCGCGCCACCCTCGCCGCGCGTGCGTCGTCACGGCGAAGGCGATTCAGTGGCGATGGCCATCGGGCCCGGCGCCTGTCGTTGCCCCAGGTCCGGCCGGCCCCGCCGGGCCGATCGCGCCGGAAGGATGCGCTGCCGGGTCGGGCGAACCAGGATGCGCGGCCGGATGCGAGAGCGCGTCGGCGCGCGGCAGCGGCCTCGGCAGTTCGTCGCGCGAGGCATCGCGCGGCACCCGCACCAGGTTGTCGACGTCGCGCACCCACACGCAACTGGCGGCCAGGTCCTCGATCTCGTGCTTCATCCAGCGCTCGGGCACGCTGCCCTCGAGCCGCACGCAAGCCTCCCGCACCGCCACGCTGACCTCGCTGACGTCGAGGTCGAAGGCATAGGCCAAGCGCTCGCAGACATCCTCGCGAATCCGCTCGTCGGAGCGCGTGTAGCCCTTCGGCCCACGAATGCGCGGCGCGGCGCGCTGGCCGCCGCGCGCGGGTGGCGCGAAGCGCGGGTCGTAGCGCGCATGGGACGGTGCGCCGTGGCCGCCGCCCGATTCGTCGAGCCGGTCGCCGCCGGGCCGGTCGCGGTAGTCGTCGCCCCGGCCCGCGTTGCCCGACCCGCGAGCATCGGCGCCCGGGCGCCGCGATTCGCCGTGTACCCGCGAGGGCTCGCCGCGACGCCCCGGCTCGTCCCCCGCCCTGGCTCTCGGGTCCGGGCGGACGGGCTGCCGGTATGCCTCGCGGTAGGCCTCTCGATACGCCTCGTCGGAGCCGTCGCGTTCGCGTGGCCGGGGAATGTCACGATCGCGGCCGGCCGCTTCGCGCGGCCCGGCGCGCCAGCGTCGCTCGTCGAACCGATCGCCGGGCGACTGGTCGCGGGCGTCGTGAAAGTCGATATCGCGTTCGTCGTCGGGCAGCAGCAGGTCGTCGTAGTGCGGCAGGTCACGTTCGTCGCTGCCCCAGTACGCGCGTTCGTTGCGCTCCTGCCAGTTCGCAGGCTCGCGGGCGTGTCGCGAGCGATTCGGATGGCGTCCTTGCATCGCTTCCTCCTCGATCGGTAAGGGCCGGCCGGATCCAGGCGCGGCCGGATTCGTCGTTTACTTCAATCGTATTGAAAGATTTCCCGGATCAACGGCGACGGGATCCCGCCCCGCCGGCCGGCAGGGTCGGGTCGGGCGCCCGGGCGTCCTCGTCCTCGTCGTCGCCCACCAACCGATCGGTGCGATCGGGCTCGATGTCCTCGTTGTCGACCAGGCCCGCATCGCCATCGGCCGAGGCACGCTCGCCGGTGCCGGCGCGATCGGTACCGGCCGCGCCGGCCGCCTCGCCGCGCTCGAGCGCATGCGCGTCGAGTTCGCTGTCGATGTCGAATGGGCGACGCTTCGCGCCGCGCGTGTCGCTGCCGCTATCGGACGAATCGCTCGGGCCGAGCGTGTCGGCGACGGGCCGGCCGTCGTCCGGGTCGAGCGGCTCGTTATCGGGGTTCAGGGTGCTGTTCATTCGGCCTCCTGGTTGAACCGCCGGCCCGGCGAGCGGCCGGCGGGAGGGTTGGCGTTCAGGGTTCGCGCGGATCGCGCTCAGGGGTGCGTGTTCAGCCACCCGAGGCGCCGGAAGCGCCCATGGCACCGGAGGCACCGGCCGAATCGCCGGCACCCGAGGCGCCAGTCGCGCCAGTCGCGTCGGAAGCGGCACCCGGCGACATCGGCGCCGGCGTCACGCCGGTCGCGGCGCCCGGTTGCGCGCCGCTGTCGCTCGCCGAACTCGATGCCGAGGGCGCGGTACCCGCGCCGCCGCCGCTGTCGCTCTGCTTCGAACAGCCGGCGGCGGCAAGCAGCGCCGCGCACAGCGCGCCCATCGCGAGCGCGCGCCACACTGGTCGTGTCGGATCGTGTTGCATAGGACCTCCGGTGTTGGATGGACCCTGAAGCGCAGCAAGCCGCGTGCCGCCGTTGCTCGCCCGAGTGGCACGGGGCTTGCTGAATCGGGGAAACACGGGAAACGCCGCCGCATCCCCGGCCATTCGTGCCGACGCGGCTCCGGCGCGGCGCATCGGGCGCGACGCCGCCGTTCAAGCATGGAGGAACGCTCTGTGACCCAAGTCGACCTGCTTCGTTACCTGGTGACGAGCCAGTTGGTCGCGCGCATTCAGACCGGGCGCTGGATGCCGCCCGATCGCGTCGTTAACGCGACGCATGGCTGGCTGAGCGGCCATCGCGTCGAATGCGACTGGCTCGATCGGATTCGAATCGCGATGGCCGCGCGCGGCCTGGCTGGCGAGATCTACGAGGTCGCGACCTCGGGCCAGCACCCGGGCCTCGTCGACGGCCTGCTGGCCGACGAGCACTCGCCGCAGATGGCGGCGCTGCGCGCGCGCTGCGAGCACTATCTGCAGCGGCTGCTGCGCAGCCACTGAGCCGCGCGCTCGTGCCTGCCCCGCTCGTGCTACCCCGCTCCTCCCTGCCCCATAACCGCCGGCTCGGGGTGGGCGCGCAGCGGCTCGTTTGGCGCTCGACCAGCGCGTCGGCCGGCGCGAGGCGGGCACGCGTGCCGCGCATTGCAGCGGCGGCGCCTCACGCGCGCCTCAGGCCGCGCGCCAGGCGCTCGGCGACAGCGTCTCGATCTGCCGCCAGGCCGAGCGGAACGCCTGCACGCTCGCGAAGCCGCATTGCTCGGCGATCCGCTCGACCGGCGCGTCGCTGTCGCGCAGCAGTTGCCTCGCCCGCGCGATCCGCAACTGCTGGTGATAGGCCTTCAGCGTGATCCCGCAGGCATCGCGAAAGCGCCGTGCGAGATGTCGATAGCTGAGCGCGAAACGCCCGGCCAGCTCGGTATAGGACAGCGTGCAGGCCGGCTCGGCCACCAGGAAATCCTGCACCGCGTGGATCAACTCGTGATCGTGGTCGCGATAGCGCAGTTGCGCGTCGAGCGCGGCGTCGCCGCTCATGCGCCGGAACGGCACCACGTTCTCGCGCGCCACCTCGATCGCGGCGGCCGCGCCGAACTGCCTCGCGATCAGGTGCAGCGCGAGATCGATGCCGGCCGCCACGCCCGCCGAGGTCAGCAGCGCCCCCTCGTCGACCAGCAGCCGGTTCGCCAGCACGCGCGCCGCGGGATGGCGCTGCTGCAGGCGCGTCAGGTGCGCGTGATGGGTGGTGCAGGCCTGGCCGTCCAGCAGCCCGGCCGCGCCGAGCAGGAAGGCGCCGGTGCAGACGCCGGCCAGCACGATGCGCTCGCGCTGCGGCGCCACCACGCGCCGCAGCCAGCTCACCAGTTGCGCATACTCGGCCGACGGCGGCGCGCGGAAGTCGTGCTTCGAGCCGATCACGATCACCCAGTCGCCGGCCGGCACGCGCTCGGGCAGGGGCGCGAGATTCGCGAGCCGCAGGCCCTGGTGGCTGTCCAGGGCCGCGCCCGCGCCGATGCAGCAGGTCTCGACCGCCGCGATGCGCAGCGGCGCCAGCGAGGCGATCAATTGCAGCGGGCCGCCGAGGTCGAGCATGTGCACGCGCGGCGGCAGCACGAACCAGGCACGCCGGGGCGGCCGGGCGGAACGGGAAACGGTGGCGAGGGCGGCGCACATGCGGGCTCCAGGAACGGGATCGGCGGGATGCCTCGCATGATGGCAGGAAATTTGTCGATCCTGTCAGGCAAGCGAATTGTCCCGTCCCGATGCGCTGGCTACCATGGCACGAAATCTTCCTCTTGGATTTCCACCGCGGAGTTCGCCATGTCCCATCGAATCGCATTGCTGATGTTTCCCGGCGTCCAGGCGCTCGACCTGGTCGGCCCCTACGACGTGTTCGCCGCCCTGCCCGACACGACGGTCCACCTGGTCTCCCGTGACGGCGCGCCGGTGCAGGCCGCGCATGGCCTGACGCTGAGCCCCGATACGCGCTTCGAGGATTGCCCGCCGGTGGACGTGCTGTGCGTGCCGGGCGGGCGCGGCATCGGCGAGCTGCTGCTCGACGATGCGACCCTGTCCTTCCTGCGCCGGGCCGCCGGCACCGCGCGCTACCTGAGCTCGGTCTGCACCGGCTCGCTGGTGCTCGGCGCGGCCGGCCTGCTGCAAGGCCGGCGCGCCACCACGCACTGGGCCTTCCTGCCGTTGCTGGAAGCCTTCGGGGCCACGCCGGTGCGCGAGCGCGTGGTTCGCGACGGCAGCCTCGTGACCGGCGGCGGCATCACCGCCGGCATCGATTTCGCATTGACCATCGCGCGCGAGCTGCATGGCGACGCCGTCGCGCAGGCCACCCAGTTGTCGATCGAATACGCGCCCGCGCCGCCGTTCGACGCCGGCAGCCCCGAGACGGCGCCGGCCGAGGTGGTCGCGACCGTGCACGAGCGCTACGCGCCGATCTACGCGACCCGCGAGGCCCTGGTGAAGCGTGCCGCCGAGCGGCTCGGCACCGGGCGTTGAGATTCCGGCGCGCGCCCGCCCCCGAGGGGCGCGCGCGTTATCGCTCGACTGCATCGAGGCCGAATAAAACATTAAGCCACCGGCTGGATTTCACATGAAAGCAATTGGTAAAGATTCGAGAAGTTTTTAATAAGCCAATCCATTTTCCGCGATTACCCGAATAGTTCATTCGAGCCACCCACCGCGCAACGAATCCGTCAATCGCGCGCCTGCCTTTTCCGATGTCGGAAACCGGTACCTTCCCCATCTGCCGTCCAAGGCCGCCCTGCCTGCCGATGGCGCCACCCATCGCGCCGCATCGCAACAAAAGCCCCGTTACAAAACTCCACACGAAATTTTTCGAATTTCGATTGACGCAAATATTTTTCATTCTTACGCTGCTTGCCGACCCACGCGAGTCGATAAACCATAAAAACAATGAATCTGGCGCAATTCAAGCCCATAAAGCCGCGATTGCATCACCATCCTGATTGATTTAAATAAATCGAAAGGAAAAGGAAACAAGAATGAAAGAGAGAAACCAGGGTCTGGGGCGCGGATCGCAGCGTGCGATTCGGCAAATCGGAGGGATCGTCCTGTCGATGTCGGCGCTCGCGCTGAGCGCGTGCGGCGGCGACGGCACCAGCAGCAGCATCGCCTCGGTCGACGCCTCGGCGAACCATCCCTTCACCGACAACACCGCGTACTCCACCAGCGCCGGCGCGAACCTGCAGGCCTCGCAGGTCAACGAATCGGCGGCCGTCATGCATCGCCAGTGGACGGGCGGCGGCAAGACCGTCAGCTACACCTCCACCACCGGCCACCTCACCGCGATCGATCCGAGCGGCAAGGCCGAGGCGAGCATGTCCTACGTCGCCTACACGGCGCCGAGCCAGGACGGCAAGCCGCGCCCGGTCACCTTCTTCTACAACGGCGGCCCCGGCTCCTCCTCGGTCTGGCTGCGGCTCGGCTCGTTCGCGCCGACCCGCGTGGCCACGCCCGATCCGCTGATGACGAACTGGCCGAACTTCCCGCTGGTGAGCAACGACGAGAGCCTGATCGGCACCACCGACATGGTGTTCATCGACCCGCCCGGCACCGGTTTCTCGGAAGCGATCGCGCCGAACACCAACCAGACCTTCTGGGGCGCGGACCCGGACGTGCGCGTGATGCGCGACTTCATCCGCCGCTACATCGCGGTGAACAATCGCGCGAGCTCGCCGCTCTACCTGTACGGCGAGTCCTACGGCACGCCGCGCACCGACATGCTCGCGCTGTCGGTCGAATCGGCCGGCGTGAACCTGACCGGCATCGTGCTGCAATCCTCGATCCTCAACTACTTCGCGGATCCGGGCGAAACCTACGCGATCACCAACGGCAACGCGGCCAACAACGCGCTGGAGCTGAAGTACACGACCGACGGCATGATCGGCTACTTCCTCGGTTATGCCCAGGTGGCGGCGTACTTCAACCAGGTCTCGCCGGCGCCGACCAGCAACGGCCAGTTCGCGCTGCAGATCCAGAACTTCGTGACCGCGCAGTATTCGCAGCTGGCCACCTACGCGCCGACCTTCTTCTTCGCCGGCAGCCCGCTGGTGCCGAACCCGACCTTCCCCGACAACAACACCTTGTCGCAGTGGTCGACCCAGACCAACATGTCGGTCGCCTCGCTGAACGCCTACTTCGGCAACGACTACTACGGCACCAACCTGGTACCGGGCTCGACCATCGGCCGTTATGACGGCCGCGTGATCCTGCCGAGCAGCGACCCGCGCCTGCAGCAGGATTCGGATCCCTCCGACATCCTGATCACCCAGCCCTTCACCAATGCGCTGGCCACGCAGTTGCCGAACGAGCTCGGCTTCGAGGCGCCGAACGCGACCTATGCCACCCTCAACAACGACATCATCGGCGCCTGGGACTTCAGCCACGCGGGCCAGGCGGTGCCGGACACGATCCCGGACCTGCTCGCGGCGCTGCAGCTCAACCCGCAGCTGAAGGTGCTGTCGGCCAACGGCTATCACGACCTGGCCACGCCGTTCTTCCTGACCGAGAACCAGCTCGCGCGGCTGCAGACGGTGCCGGGCCTGAACCCGAACCTGCAGATGACCTTCTACCAGGGCGGCCACATGATCTATCTCGACAATGTCGCGCGGCCGCAGCTCAGGTCGGACCTGGTCTCGTTCTTCGCCAACCAGCCGATCTCGAACGCGCTGTCGCTGGCGCAGTTGCCGGCGCCCTGGCCCGACGAAAGCCCGGCCGGCACGCCGACGCTGAAGACCGCGGTCGCGGCCCGCTGAACCGACAGGCGCGGCGCCGCCCGTCGGGCGGCCCGCGTTCGCCAACCTCATCGATGAGACAAGCCATGATCCAATCCCGTCCGATCGCGCGCCTGCTCGCGCTCGCCCTGCTGCTCGCGCTGCCGGTGCTGCCGGCCACCCAGGCCATGGCGGCCGCGCAACAGGCCGTCTCCACCCCGGTGCCGCTCAAGGGCGGCGTGGACGGCCCGTTCCTGCCGCGCCGCCCGATCGCCGCGCCTGCGGCGGCCACCACCGGCAGCGACCTGGCCCAGCAGGCCCAGTCGCGGCTGGCCTCGAGCCTGGCCACCAACAGCGCGCTGGCCAACGGCCAGTCGATCACCAAGGCCCAGGCCCAGGCCGACGGCCTGCCCTTCATCGCGCGCAACTTCGAGCAGATCGATACCGCGCACAGCGGCCGCGTGAGCATGCAGCAGGTCAGGCAGTACCTGCAGCAACAGCAGTAAGCGGCCGCAGCGGCAGCACGCGGCGGCACGGCACGCCCTCGCCCACCCGCCCCGCCCGCGCCATGGGCGGGGTGGAGGCGACCAGGCTGCGCCGCCGCCGCGTTTTCGTTATGATCGGTCACATACCGGACGATCAGGCCAGGGCCTGTTCAAGCCACCGGGCATCGCGGGCCGGCCGCCTCGGCAGCCGGCTTCCTCGTTGACCAGTACAACAACATCACCGATCTTCCGCCTATGAAAACACGCCGTCTCGGGGCCGCCGGCCTCGCCTGCGCCCTGCTGGGCGCCATCAGCCTGGCCGCTTCGGCTGCCGCCCTCGCAGCCGAGCCCAAGGCGCTCGACGCCGCGCTCGACTGCTCGTCGAACGGCCATCGCTTCATCGCGCCGCTGGCCGAGGCCGGCGACATCCAGACCAAGCCGATGCATGTCGAGTCGAACTCGATGAATGCCTTCCATACCGAGCACCCGCTCAGCGCCTACGGCTTCTCGGTCTACGTGGTGCTCGGCTACCAGCAGGACGATCCGCTGTTCCAGCACGGCGACGGCAAGCCGATCGACGAATGGGGCTACGGCGTGGTGGTGCGCGGCTCGAAGAGCGCCGTCGAGGCCAAGGTGCGCGCCGCCGGCAGCCAGGCCACCGTGAAGGCAGCCTTCCCGTTCCTGACCGCGATCGTCTGCACCCCGTAAGGATCGCCCGGAAACGACAACGGCCGCACCTGGGTGCGGCCGTCGAGGCACGGGCGGTCCCGGAACGGGCCGGCCGAGGCGAGGCGCGTCAGGCCTCGGTATAGACCACGCGATACGGAATCCCGACCTTCTCCCATTCCGCCGCTTCCTGGCTCAGGCTGTAGTCGGTGAGCGGATTCTGCTCGACCCAGCTGCTCGGCAGCCGGACCTCGTAGCCGCCCTTCTTGACATCCGATACCGAGATCTCCGGCAGGCCCGCATCGGTTCGCCGACGGCACAGCAGCGCGGCCAGGCGCAGGCAGAACAGCAGCGGCCACTCGACGTCGCGCGACTGCGAGAGCTTGCCGAGCTTGCCCGCGTGACCGAGCACCAGCGCCGCCAGGCGAGCCTGATCGGTACGCGAGAAGCCGGGCATGTCGGCATTGCTGGCGATATAGGCGGAATGCTTGTGATAGGCACTGTGCGAGATCGACAGGCCGATCTCGTGCAGCGCGGCCGCCCAGCCGACGAAGGTGCGATCTTCCTCGCGGGACACGTCCTCGGTGTGTTCGAGCTGGTCGTAGAAGCTGGTGGCCAGCGAGGCGATGCGATCGGCCTGCGGGCGATCGACGCCGTAGCGGCGCATGAAGCCTTCCACCGTCACGGCGCGCATGTCCTCGTGCTGGGCCCGGCCGAGCAGGTCGTAGAGCACGCCCAGGCGCAGTGCGCCGTCGGTGGTGTCAACGTAGTCGATGCCGAGCTCCTCGAACACCGCCAGCATGATCGACAGGCCGCCCGCCAGCACCGGGATGCGGTCCGGCTTGAGCGCGACCAGCTTCAGGCGGTTGACGTTCTCGGCCTTGATCAGGGCGCGCTTCAGGCGCTCCAGCCCGCCGCGCGAGATGCCGTGCGAGATGCCGGCGTCGTTGAAGCCATTGCCCTCGACCAGCTCGGCCAGCGCGCGGGCCGTGCCCGAGGAACCGATCGCCTGGTCCCAGCCGGCCTTCTTGTACTCGCCCGAGATGATCTGGATTTCGCGCTTGGCGGCCAGCTCGGCCTGGCGCATGGTGTATTCGTCGACGTTGCCGGCCGGGAAGAACTGGCGGCTATGGCTCACGCAGCCGATATAGAGGCTTTCCATCACAATCGGCGTGTAGTGCTGGCCGATGATGAACTCGGTCGAGCCGCCGCCGATGTCGACCACCAGCCGCTTGCCGGCGCTGGCCGGCACCGAATGCGCGGCGCCCGCGTAGATCAGGCGCGCTTCCTCGCGGCCCGCGATCACCTCGATCGGGAAACCGAGCGCGGCTTCCGCCTCGACCAGGAATTCGCCGGCGTTCTTCGCCACGCGCAGCGTGTTGGTGGCGACCGCGCGCACGTGATCGGGGTGGAAGTCGCGCAGCCGTTCGCCGAAGCGCTTGAGCGCCTCCCAGCCGCGCTCCTGCGAGGCGCGATCGAGCATCTTGTCGCGCGACAGGCCGGCCGCGAGACGGACCGGCTCGCGCAGCGCGTCGACCGGGTAGATCTGGCTGCCCGCGGGAGTTTCCTCGACGCGGCCGACGATCAGCCGGAAGCTGTTCGAGCCGAGATCGACGGCGGCGAGCAATTGCGGGGATGTAACCATCGGGTAGAAGCTCCGTTCTCAGGCCGGCAAGTCGCCGCCGTGCCGGCCCAGTGCATGACAAACGCGACATTCTAAAGGCTGGCGCGCTTGCGGTGTCGGATCATCGCGCCCTGCCGCGCTCCACCGCAGTATCCGCGATTTGTATCGATTGAAACAGGTGGTGAGTTTCCATCTGGGCAGACGTATTATTTGTAGACAAACCAGTGATTGTCATCAAGTCGTCATCAAATCATGGAACGTCAGGCCGTATCATTCCAGAACAAGATCAAATACGTCATCAAGATGTCATCGCACCGTGAGAATTTCCGAACTCCCGTTTCTGCCCGCCGCGCCCGATCTGCCATCCTCGCTGCCGATGTCCATCCGCTACCCGCTGCTCAACCGTGAACTAGGCATCCTCGGCTTCAACGAGCGCGTGCTGGCGCAGGCCGCCGATCCGCAGGTGCCGCTGCTCGAGCGGCTGCGCTTCATCTGCATCACCAGCAGCAACCTCGACGAATTCTTCGAAGTCCGGATGGCCGGGCTGCAGGAGCAGATGCGCGACAACCCGGGCGCGCTGTCGCCCGACGGCATGTCCCTGCAGCATGTCTACGACCTGGTGGTGGACCGCGCGCAACGCCTGGTGCACAAGCAGTACGCGATGCTGCACGAGACCATCTTCCCGGCGCTCGAGACCGAAGGCATCTATTTCCACGGCACCGATACCTGGAGCGAGGCGCAGCTCGAATGGGCGCGCGCCTACTTCCTCGACGAACTGCTGCCGGTGCTCACGCCGATCGGGCTCGATCCGGCCCATCCGTTCCCGCGCGTGCTCAACAAGAGCCTGAACTTCGTGGTCGAGCTGGAAGGCCGCGACGCCTTCGGCCGCCAGGCTCTGCTCGGCATCGTGCAGGCGCCGCGCGCGCTGCCGCGCCTGGTGCGCATGCCGCAGGAGCTGTCGGGCTTCCGTCACGGCTTCGTGCTGCTCAGCTCGCTGATGCAGCGCTTCGTGGGCGAGCTGTTCCCGAAGCTGGTGGTCAGGAGCTGCAACCAGTTCCGCATCACGCGCAACAGCGAGCTGTTCGTCGACGAGGACGAGATCACCAACCTGCGCGTGGCGCTGCAGGGCGAACTGCCGGCGCGCCACCTCGGCAACGCCGTGCGGCTCGAAGTGTCGGCCGACACGCCGGCCCATATCGTGCGCCGCCTGCTCGACGAGAGCGAGCTCAACGAGCGCGATTGCTATCGGGCCGACGGCCCGGTCAACCTGGTGCGGTTGATGCAGCTGCCCGACCTGGTCGACCTGCCCGAGCTGAAGTTCGTGCCGCACACGCCGTCCACGCCGGCGGCCATCGCCAACGACACCTCGATGTTCGACGCGATCGATCGCGGCGACATCCTGCTGCATCATCCCTACGAGAGCTTCCAGCCGGTGCTGGAGCTGCTGCGCGAGGCGGCCAAGGATCCCAACGTGGTCGCGATCAAGCAGACCATCTACCGCACCGGCACCGATTCGCCGCTGATGGACGCGCTGATGGAAGCCGCGCGCAACGGCAAGGAAGTGACGGTGGTGGTCGAGCTGCTGGCGCGCTTCGACGAGGAAACCAACATCAACTGGGCCTCGCGCCTGGAGGCGGTGGGCGCGCACGTGGTGTACGGCGTGGTGGGCCACAAGTGCCACGCCAAGATGGTGCTGATCGTGCGCCGCGAGAAGCGTGGCGGCAAGACCGTGCTGCGCCGCTACGTGCACCTGGGCACCGGCAACTACCATCCGCGCACGGCGCGCCTCTATACCGACTTCGGGCTGATGACGGCCGAGCCGAGGATCTGCGAGGACGTCCACCACGTGTTCCAGCAGCTCACCGGCATCGGCGGCGAGCTCAAGCTGCACGAGCTGTGGCAGTCGCCGTTCACGCTGCATCCGAAGCTGATCGAGGGGATCCGCAACGAGATCGCCAATGCGCGCGCCGGCAAGCGCGCGCGCATCGTCGCCAAGATGAACGCGCTGCTCGAACCCTCGGTGATCGCCGAACTCTACGAGGCCTCGCAGGCCGGCGTGAAGGTCGACCTGATCGTGCGCGGCGTGTGCGCGCTGCAGCCGGGCGTGCCGGGCCTCTCGGAGAACATCACGGTGCGCTCGATCATCGGGCGCTTCCTGGAGCATCACCGGATCTACTACTTCCATGCCGGCGGCGCCGAGCAGGTCTACCTGTCGAGCGCGGACTGGATGGATCGCAACCTGTTCCGCCGCGTCGAGGTGGCCTTCCCGATCCACGATCGCAAGCTCAAGCGCCGCGTGATCGCCGAGGGCCTGTCGGTATTCCTCGGCGACAATCAATCGGCCTGGGTGATGCAGAGCGACGGCCACTACAAGCGCCGCCGCTCGGGCAAGACCCGGCGCAGCGCGCAGCTCGGCCTGCTGGAGAAGTTCGGCGGCTGAGGCCGCGCCGATCCCGGGCCGCTTCAACCGCCGCGCAATGCAAAACGCCACTCGCTAGCGAGTGGCGTTTTGCTTGCCGCGCCGCGAACAGGGCACGGGAACCGGATGGACGTCGGCTGCCGCCCGGCCCGCCTCAGGCCGCGCGCGGCCGGCGCACCACCGTGCGCTGCGCCGGGAAGCGCGCCGTGAAGGTGCTGCCCCGCCCTTCCTCGCTCTGGATCAGCAACTGGCCGTCGTGGCGCTGCAGCACGTGCTTGACGATCGCCAGGCCCAGGCCGGTGCCGCCGGTATCGCGCGAGCGGCTGCGGTCGACGCGATAGAAACGCTCGGTGAGCCGCGGCAGGTCCTCGGCCGGGATCCCGAAGCCACTGTCCTTCACCGAGAACACCGCCTGCGAGCCGTCGCGGCGCCAGCAGACGCGGATCTTGCCGCCCTCGGGCGTGTAGCGCACCGCATTGGTCACCAGGTTGCCGAGCGCGCTGAAGATCTCGGTCTCGGCGCCCGTCACGCTGAGCGTGTCGTCGATCTCGAAGGAGATTTCGTGATGGCCGGCCGACAGCGTCTGCGCGACGTCCTCCAGGTGGCCGAGCACGTCGTCCATGTCGACCGGCTTGTCGGTCGGCGGCTTGCCCTCGCCCTCGAGCTTGGCCAGCACCAGCAGGTCGGTGACGATCTTGCGCATGCGCCCGGCCTGCTGCTCCATCATGTCGAGGTAGCGCGCGCGCTCCTCGTCCGACAGCGGCAGTTCGCGCAGCGTCTCGAGGAAGCCCGAGAGCACCGTGAGCGGCGTCTTCAGCTCGTGCGAGACGTTGGCGACGAAGTCGCGGCGCATCGCGTCGGTGCGCTCGACCTCGGTGATGTCCTGGGTGAGCAGCAGCTTGCGGTTGTCGCCATAGGGGAACACCTGCACCGCGATCACGTGCTGGCGCCCCTCGCCCATGCCGCGCATCACCAGCATCTCGTCGTAGTGCTGGGCATTCAGATAGCGCACGAAGTCGGGATGGCGGACCAGGTGGGTGATGTGCTGGCGCAGGTCGCGCTTGGCGTCGAGCCCGAAATGCAGCTCGGCGATCGCATTGCACCACTCGATCTGGTCATGGTCGTCGAGCATGGCCACGCCGTTGGGCGAGGCCTGGATCGCCTGGATGAAGCGCGAATGCTGCTGCTCGACCTGGCGCACCTGGGCGTGCCATTGCTTGGCGAGCTTGTGCAGGCGGTAGTAGATCTCGCCCCAGATGCCCGGCGCGCTCGGCACTTCGCCGTACACGGGCGCATCGAGCAGGCGCCAGAGCTGCTGGGTGTGGAAGGTGCTGAAGAATGCCTGCGCGACCAGCAGCACGACGGCCACGGCCAGGCCGGCGCGCACGCCGATCGTCGCGCCGGCCAGCGTCGCGACCAGCGCGAGCAGGACGAGCGACACCAGAAAGCGCGCCCAGATGATGTTCATGGTTGGCGCTCGACAGGAAACGGGATGGAGGCGAAACGCGGCGCCAGCTTCATGCGCCGCGTCGCGTCATGCGTGCTTGGCGAGGCGGTAGCCGCTGCCGCGCACGGTTTCGATCATAGCATCGCAGCCGGCCGGCTTGAGGGCCGCGCGCAGGCGCTTGATATGGACGTCGACGGTGCGTTCCTCGACGAACACATGGTCGCCCCACACCTGGTCGAGCAGCTGGGTGCGGCTGTGCACGCGCTCCGGATGCGTCATGAAGAAGTGCAGCAGGCGGAACTCGGTCGGGCCGAGGTCGAGCTTGATCTCGTTGCCCTCGGCGGCGGCCGCCACCCGGTGCGTGGCCGGGTCCAGGCGCAGGCCGTTGATCGAGACCACGTCCTCGGTCAGCTGCGGGGCGCGGCGGCGCAGCACCGCCTTGATGCGCGCCATCAGCTCCTTGGGCGAGAACGGCTTGGTGACGTAGTCGTCGGCACCGATCTCCAGGCCGAGCACCTTGTCCTGCTCGTCGCCGCGCGCGGTCAGCATAATGATCGGGATGTGCTTGGTACGCTCGTTGTTGCGCAGTTCGCGCGCGAAGGCGATCCCCGACTTGCCCGGCAGCATCCAGTCGAGCAGGACCAGATCAGGCAGCACGTCGCTGATCAGGTTCTGGGCCTGCTCCGCGTTGTACGCGCGAATCGCACAATGTCCCGCGTGCTGAAGGTTCACCGAAATCAATTCGGAGATCGCGGGCTCATCTTCGATGACGAGAATGTTGCTGGGCATCGGCACCTCGGTGCGTCCTCTGACGTGGGTTAACTATTGGCTTCGCGATCGAGCAGGTCGCGCGGCTGGTGCCGCACGTCGGTGCCCTTCACGATGTAGATGATGAATTCCGCGATGTTCTTGGCATGGTCGCCGACCCGCTCGATCGCCTTGGCGATGAACAGGAAGTCGAGCCCGACCGAGATGGTGCGCGGGTCTTCCTGCATGTAGGAGACCAGCTTGCGCACGAAGGCGCGGAATTCCAGGTCGATTTCCTTGTCGTCCTTGACGATCTGCGCGGCGGCCACCGTGTCCAGGCGCGCGAACGCGTCGAGCGCGCGGCGCAGGATGGTCACGGCCATCTCGCCCGAGACCTTGATCTCGGCGATGTTCACGCCGCGGGCGATCGGCTCGTCGGCCAGGCGCCGCACGCGCTTGGCGATCTTCTCGGCCTCGTCGCCGGCGCGCTCGAGGTTGGTGATGGTCTTGGAGATCGACATCAGGAGGCGCAGGTCGCGCGCGGCCGGCTGGCGGCGCGCGATGATGTTGCCGCACTCCTCGTCGATCTCGACTTCCATCAGGTTCAGGCGATCCTCGTTGGCGATCACGCGCTCGGCCGCTTCGCGGTCGAACTCGTTGAGCGCGTGTATCGCCTCGGTGATCTGGGCCTCGACGAGGCCGCCCATTTCCAGGACCTTGGACGACACCGCGTTGAGGTCGGCGTCGAACTGGCTGGACAGATGCTTGTCGGTCATTGTTATCGCTCCCTCGTCAACCGAAACGGCCGGTGATGTAGTCTTCCGTTTCCTTGCGGGCCGGCTTGATGAAGATCTTCTCGGTGTCGCCGAACTCGATCAGCTCGCCCAGGTACATGTAGGCCGTGTAGTCCGAGCAACGCGCCGCCTGCTGCATGTTGTGCGTGACGATCACCACCGTGTAGTCGCTCTTGAGCTCGGCGATCAGCTCCTCGATGCGGCCGGTGGAGATCGGGTCGAGCGCCGAGCACGGCTCGTCGAGCAGCAGCACTTCCGGGCGGATCGCGATGCCGCGCGCGATGCAAAGACGCTGCTGCTGGCCACCCGACAGGCCGTAGCCGCTCTGGCTGAGCTTGTCCTTCACCTCGTTCCAGAGCGCGGCCTTGGTCAGGGCCCACTCGACGCGGTCGTCCATTTCCGAGCGCGTGAGCTTCTCGAACATCTTCACGCCGAACGCGATGTTGTCATAGATCGACATCGGGAACGGGGTCGGCTTCTGGAACACCATGCCGATGCGCGCGCGCAGCAGCGAGATGTCCTGCTTCGACTCCAGCAGGTTCTCGCCGTCCATCATGATCGCGCCTTCGGCACGCTGCTCGGGATAGAGCGCGTACATCTTGTTGAAGGTGCGCAGCAGCGTCGACTTCCCGCAGCCCGACGGGCCGATGAAGGCGGTCACCTTGCCTTCGGGAATGCGCAGGTTGACGTTCTTCAGCGCGTGGAACTTGTTGTAGAAGAAGTTAAGGTTGTTGACTTCGATCTTCGCGTCGAGCGGGGCGAGCGGGCGCTGGCCGTTTGCCGCGTTGCCGCCGGCGGGCGCGCTGCCGTGTTCGATCGGATTCAGGTGGCTTTCTGCCATGTTCATCGGATTGCTCCGCCGTTACTTTTTCGAGAAGATCGAGCGCGCCAGGATGTTCAGTCCCAGCACTCCCAGCGTGATCAGGAAGACGCCCGCCCAGGCGAGCGATTGCCACTGCGCGAACGGGCTCATCGCGAACTTGTAGATCGTGACGGGCAGATTGGCGATCGGCTTGGACATGTCGACCGAGAAGAACTGGTTCGACAGTGCCGTGAACAGCAGCGGCGCCGTTTCGCCGGCGATCCGCGCCACCGCCAGCAGCACGCCCGTGATGATGCCGCCGATCGAGGCGCGCAGCGTGATCTTCATGATCATGCGCCACTTCGGCGTGCCGAGCGCGAACGAGGCCTCGCGCAGCGCGTTGGGTACCAGGTTCAGCATGTTCTCGGTGGTGCGGATCACGATCGGCACCTGCAGCAGCGCCAGCGAGATCACCCCGGCCCAGCCCGAGAAGCGGCCCGAGGGCGCCACCACCACCGCGTAGACGAACAGGCCGACCACGATCGAGGGAGCCGACAGCAGGATGTCGTTGATGAAGCGCATCAGGCTCGCGAGCCAGTTCTTCTGGCCGTATTCGGCCAGGTAGACGCCGGCCAGCACGCCGATCGGGGTGCCGACCAGGGTGCCGAGCGCGACCAGCATCAGGCTGCCGACGATCGCGTTGGCCAGGCCACCACCTTCGCTGTCCGGCGCCGGCGTCGACTGCGTGAACAGCTCGACCGACAGGCCGCCGATGCCCAGGTGCAGCGTGGTGTAGAGGATCCAGACGAGCCAGATCAGGCCGAAGGCCATCGCGGCCAGCGAGAGGGTCAGCGCGACGGCATTGGTGCGCTTGCGGCGCGCCTGCAGGCGCGAGCGCATCGCTTCGAGCGCGGCGCCGGACTGGCCGCCCGGCATGTTCAGGACGCGTTTGCTCATTTCTTGCCTTCTCCCTTCTGGAGGCGCAGCAGCATCAGTTTCGAGATCGTCAGCACGATGAAGGTGATCACGAACAGGATCAGGCCGAGTTCCATCAGCGCCGAGGTATGCAGGCCCGGCGCGGCTTCCGCGAATTCATTGGCGAGCGCCGAGGTGATGCTGTTGCCCGGCGAGAACAGCGAGATGTTGTCGAGCAGGTTGGTGTTGCCGATCACGAAGGTGACGGCCATGGTCTCGCCGAGCGCGCGGCCCAGGCCGAGCATCACGCCGCCGATCACGCCGCTCTTGGTGTAGGGCAGCACGATCTTCCACATCACTTCCCAGGTCGTGCAGCCGATGCCGTAGGCCGATTCCTTGAGCAACACCGGGGTGACCTCGAACACGTCGCGCATCACCGAGGCGATGTACGGGATGATCATGATCGCCAGGATCACGCCGGCGCAGAGCAGGCCGATGCCGATCGGCGGGCCCTGGAACAGCGCGCCGATGAAGGGCACGGGGCCGAGGATCTGGCCGAGCGGCTTCTGGAACCAGGCCGCGAAGATCGGCGCGAACACCAGCAGGCCCCACATGCCGTAGACGATCGAGGGGATCGCGGCGAGCAATTCGATGGCGATGCCGAGCGGGCGTCGCAGCCACACGGGCGACAGCTCGGTCAGGAACAGGGCGATGCCGAAGCTGACCGGCACGGCGATGATCAGCGCGATCAGCGAGGTGGCGATGGTGCCGTAGATGGGCACCAGCGCGCCGTAGACGTCGGCGTTGGGGTCCCATTCGGACCGCCAGAGGAAACCGAGGCCAAACTTCTCGATGGTCGGCAGCGAGGCGATGATCAGCGAGACGATGATGCCGCCGAGCACCAGCAGGGTCACCACCGCGGCGATGCGCGTGAGGCCGCCGAAGATGACGTCGCCGAGCCGGCCGGGCGCGCGCATCTGGCCGGCGGGGCGTGACGTGAGAGGAATGTCGGACATGGGCGCCTGAAGGTTCGATGGCGGGGGCCACGGGCCGCCCGCCGGTACCGCACGCGTCGCCCGGCACATGCCGGACGACGCGACCACGACTTGCTTGCGTGCTACTTGCTACAGCCCGAGGCTTATTCCGCGACCGGCTTGCCCGACGCGTCCGTCACCTTGGTCTTCCACTGCTTGCGGATCTCGGCCGTGACCGATGCCGGCAGCGAGATGTAGTCCAGGTCCGTCGCGGCCTTGCCGCCGTTCTTGAAGGCCCAGTCGAAGAACTTGAGCGTTTCGGCGCCCTGCTCCGGCTTGTCCTGCTTGGTGTGCAGCAGCACGAAGGTCGCGCCGACGATCGGCCATGCGTCCTTGCCCTGCTCGTTCGTCAGGATCTGGTAGAACGACTTCGACCAGTTCGCGCCGGCAGCGGCTGCCGCGAAGGTCTTCGCGTCCGGCGTGACCACGGCGCCCGAGGCGTTCTTCAGGTCGACGTAGATCATCGAGTTCTTCTTCGCGTAGGCCGATTCGACATAGCCGATCGCGCCCGGCAGGCGCTGCACGAAGGCGGCGACGCCGTCGTTGCCCTTGCCGCCCGTGCCGGTCGGCCAGTTGACCGTGGTGCCTTCGCCGACCTTGGTCTTCCACTCGTCGTTGACCTTCGAGAGGTAGTTCGTCCAGATGAACGAGGTGCCCGAACCGTCAGCGCGGCGAACCACGGCGATGTCCAGGTCCGGCAGCTTGGCCTTCGGGTTCAGCGCGGCGATCGCCGGGTCGTTCCACTTCTTGATCTTGCCCAGATAGATGTCGCCGAGCACTTCGCCCGACAGCGTGATTTCGCCGGCCTTGATGCCCGGGACGTTCACCACGGGAACGATGCCGCCGACCACCGTCGGGAACTGGAACAGGCCCTTCTGAGCGAGTTCGTCGTCCTTCAGCGGCGCGTCCGAGCCCGCGAAGTCAACCGTCTTGGCGTCGATCTGCTTCAGGCCGCCGGACGAGCCAATGCCCTGGTAGTTGATCTTCGCGCCACCGGTTTGCTGGTATTCGGCGGCCCACTTCGAGTAGATCGGGGCTGCGAAGGTGCTGCCCGCGCCGGTGACGTCGACTGCGTGAGCGGCGACAGCGAAGAGCGCGCCGGCCAGACCAGCAAACGCGGTTTGCATCAATTTCATGAGACCTCCAGTGTGTGAGCGGATGACTACGGCACCGCGAAGATTAGGGGGTGTCCATGACAGTAATGTGACAATTGATGAACCTGGCGTGACAGCAACATGACAGACCGAAAGCTGGCGCCCGGGCTTCGCCGACCGCCCGCCGCCGGCGCCGCGGGCCCGGCCGGCAAGGCTTGCGCCGGGTTGCCGGGCGGCGCGCGGACATCGTCGCCCGGTCCGGCTCCCTCTGCTCGCGCATCGTAAACGTGCACGTCAGCGCCGATTGTTCACCCGGTCCGCGGACCGGCGACGGCGCTCAAGCAGCTTAGATGAAATGTCATGAAACGGAAGGATTTCGGGCGCGCAAACGATTTCGTCTGTGGAATCCGGGGTGGGTAGTTGAGTGGATCAGTCGGGAATGGCGCCGGCGCGCGCCCGGGTCGATGATCTCGGCGCATGTGCGCCTGCGACAACATGGCGCCCTCCTGCGCGGGCTCGCCAATAAAAAACGGCGGCCAACCTGGCCGCCGTCGTGGTTTCCGCTGGCGCGGATTCAGGCCGTCGCGAGCCGCACCGCGCCGGCGATCGCCTCGGCATGGCGCTGGGCATCGGCCGCCTCGCGCGCCTCGACCATCACGCGCAGCACCGGCTCGGTGCCCGAGGCGCGGATCAGCACGCGCCCGCTCTCGCCGAGCTCGCGCTCGGCCGCGGCGATCGCCGCCTGGATCGAGCTCTCGCCCTTCCAGTCGGCGCCGGCCTTCATGCGCACATTGATCAGCGTCTGCGGGAACAGCGCCACGCCCTCGAGCAGTTCGGCCAGCGTCTTGCCGCTGCGCTTGAGCGCCGCCAGCACCAACAGCGCCGAGACGATGCCGTCGCCGGTCGAATGGCGGTCGAGTGAGAGGATATGGCCCGAGCCCTCGGCGCCGAGCTGCCAGCCGCGCTCGCGCAACTGCTCGAGCACGTAGCGGTCGCCCACCGCGGCGCGCACGAAGGGCACGCCGAGCTTGCCGAGCGCAACCTCGACCGCGAGGTTCGTCATCAGCGTGCCGACCGCGCCCGGCACCTTGCCGTCGGTCTCGATGCGATCCTTCGCCAGCACGTAGAGCAGCTCGTCGCCGTTGTAGAGACGGCCGGCCGCGTCGACCACCAGCAGGCGGTCGGCGTCGCCGTCCAGCGCGATGCCGAGATCGGCGCCGTTTTCCTTGACGGCCGCGATCAGCGCCTCGGGCGCGGTCGCGCCGACCTTGTCGTTGATGTTGAAGCCGTTCGGCTTGACGCCGATCGGCACGATGTCGGCGCCCAGTTCGTGGAACACGTGCGGCGCGATCTGGTAGGCCGCGCCGTTGGCGCAATCGACCACCAGCTTCATGCCGCGCAGGTCGAACGAGGCCGGGAAGGTGCTCTTGCAGAACTCGATGTAGCGGCCGTTGGCGTCGTCGAGCCGGCGCGCCTTGCCGAGCCCGTCGGAGGCTTCGCAGGCGAGCGGCTTGTCGAGCCAGGCCTCGATCTCGGCCTCGGTCTCGTCCGGCAGCTTGTTGCCGTCGGCCGAGAAGAACTTGATGCCGTTGTCGTGATAGGGATTGTGCGAGGCGCTGATCACCACGCCCGCGGCCAGGCGCAGCGCGCGCGTCAGGTAGGCGACACCCGGCGTGGGCATCGGCCCGGCCAGCATCACGTCCACGCCGGCGGCCGAGAAGCCCGCCTCGAGCGCGGCCTCGAGCATGTAGCCCGAGACGCGCGTGTCCTTGCCGATCAGCACGGTCGGGCGGCCACTCGCCGCGCGCGCCTTCGAATGCGCGAGCACCTTGCCGGCCGCGTAACCGAGCCGCAGCACGAAGTCGGGCGTGATCGGCGACTCGCCGACCAGGCCGCGGATCCCGTCCGTACCGAAATAACGACGTCCCATGAATGCATTCCTCCTCGTATGTTCTCTCTCAGGCGGGGCGTGCCGCGTCGCGCACGGCGCCCCAGATCTTCAATGCGTCGACGGTGGCCGCCACGTCGTGCACGCGGATGATGGCCGCGCCGCGCTCGGCCGCGCAGACCGCGGCGGCCACGCTGGCCGCCACGCGCTCGGCCGGCGGCTTGCCGATCAGCGCGCCGAGCATGGACTTGCGCGACATGCCGGCCAGGATCGGATACGGGCGCCCGTCGGGGCGCGGCGGCGCCGTGTCGGGCAGGCGCGCCAGCAAGGCGTAATTATGTTCGATGGTGGCCTTGCCGAAACCGAAGCCCGGATCGACGCTGATCCGCTCGGCGGCGATGCCGGCCGCGAGGAAGTCCGCGGCGCGCCCGGCCAGGAACGCCCGCACCTCGGCCACCACGTCGAGATAGTCGGGCTCGCCGAGCTGCATGGTTCGCGGCTCGCCCAGCATGTGCATCACGCACAGCCCGCAGCCGCTGTCCTTCACCGCTTCGAGCGCGCCGGGCTGGCGAAAGCCCCAGATGTCGTTGATCAGGTCCGCGCCGGCCGCGAGCGTGGCGCGCATCACCTCGGGCTTGTAGGTGTCGATCGAGAGCGGCACGCGCATCGCCTGCAGCGCCTCGACCACCGGCACCACGCGCGCCAGTTCCTCGTCGAGCGGCACCGGCGGTGCGCCGGGGCGGGTCGATTCCCCGCCGATATCGATCAGGTCGGCGCCCTCGGCCAGCATCTGCTCGGCCTGGCGCTGCGCGGCGTCGCGCGCGATGTAGCGCCCGCCGTCGGAAAACGAATCGGGGGTAACGTTCAGGATGCCCATCACCAGCGGGCGCTCGAAACTCAGCGTGAAGCGGCCGCATTGCAGCGACGGTGGAAGGGTTGGTTGGAAAACGCTCAAATCGAATGATCCGGAAGCAGAAACAAAACGGGCCGGTGTGATTCACACCAGCCCGTCGATTGGAATCCCGTGGCGGGATTATGCCGGCGCGGTCGCGTTGCCCGGCTTGACTTCGGCGCCGGCGCCGCCCGAAGGATCGCTCGCCGGCGGCACGTTGCCGCTGCTCTTCGGCGAGCGCGGCGGGCGGCCCGCCATGATGTCGTTGATCTGGTCGGCGTCGATGGTTTCCCACTCCATCAGCGCGGCCGTCATGGCCTCGACCTTGTCGCGGTTCTCGTCGAGCAGGCGCCGCGCCAGGCTGTACTGGTCGTCGATCACGCGGCGGATTTCCGCGTCGACCTTCTGCTGCGTCGCTTCCGAGATGGCACGCGTGAAGCCTTTGCCGAACGGGCCGCCATCGTTGTCGTCATCGGCGTAGACCATCGGCCCGAGCGCATCGGTCATGCCGAAGCGCGTCACCATCGCGCGGGCCGTCTGGGTCGCCTTGTTGAAGTCGTCCGAGGCGCCGGTGCTGATCAGGTTCATGAACAGCTCTTCGGCAACGCGGCCGCCGAACAGGATCGCGAGACGGTCGAGCAGGTAGTCCTTCGAGTAGGTCTCGTTGTCGTGCTCCGGCAACTGCCAGGTCACGCCCAGCGCGCGACCGCGCGGGATGATGGTGACCTTGTGGACCGGATCGGCCTTCGGCAGCAGCTTGGCGACCACCGCGTGGCCGGCTTCGTGGTACGCCGTGGCACGCTTGGCCTCCTCGCGAATCACGGCCGACTTGCGCTCCGGACCCATGAAGATCTTGTCCTTGGCGTCCTCGAAGTCCTGCATCTCGACGATGCGCTTGCCGCGACGCGCGGCGAACAGCGCCGCCTCGTTGACCAGGTTGGCCAGGTCGGCACCCGAGAAGCCCGGCGTGCCGCGCGCCAGCACGGCCGCGTCGACGTCGTTGGAGATCGGTACCTTGCGCAGGTGCACGCGCATGATCTGCTCGCGGCCGCGGATGTCGGGCAGGCCGACATAGACCTGGCGGTCGAAACGGCCCGGGCGCAGCAGCGCCTTGTCGAGCACGTCGGAACGGTTGGTGGCGGCGATCACGATCACGCCCGAGTTGGCCTCGAAGCCGTCCATCTCGACCAGCATCTGGTTCAGCGTCTGTTCGCGCTCGTCGTTGCCGCCGCCCATGCCGGCGCCGCGATGGCGACCGACCGCGTCGATTTCATCGATGAACACGATGCAGGGCGCGTGCTTCTTGGCCTGCTCGAACATGTCGCGCACGCGGGCCGCACCCACGCCGACGAACATTTCGACGAAGTCCGAACCCGAGATGCTGAAGAACGGCACCTTGGCCTCGCCGGCGATGGCGCGCGCCAGCAGCGTCTTGCCGGTACCCGGGGGGCCGACCAGCAGCACGCCGCGCGGGATGCGCCCGCCCAGCTTCTGGAATTTCTGGGGATCACGCAGGAAATCGACCAGCTCGGAGACTTCTTCCTTGGCTTCGTCGCAGCCCGCGACGTCGGAGAAGTTCACGGCGTTGTTGTTCTCGTCGATCAGCCGCGCGCGCGACTTGCCGAACGAGAAGGCGCCGCCTTTGCCGCCGCCCTGCATCTGTCTCATCATGTAGAACCAGAACACGATGATCAGCAGCGTCGGCCCCAGGTAGTACAGCGCGGAGACGAGCGCGTTGGGCTCGTCGTCGGCCTTGCCGCTCACCTGGACGCCGAACTTCATCAGGTCGCCGACCATCCAGATGTCGCCAGGCGACACGATCTGGTATTTCTGGCCTTCGGCAGGAGTGACGGTGAGGTTGCGCCCCTGCACGATCACGTTCTTGATCTTGCCGGCCTTGGCGTCGTCCATGAACTGCGAATACGACACACCTTCCTGGACGCGGGGCTTGTCGAACTGCTTGAACACTGTAAACAGCACCAGTGCGATCACGAGCCACACTGCCGCTTTCGAGAACATATTGTTGTTCAAAGCACCACTCCTTCACTCATAGAAGAGCACCCGCAGTTTTCCTGCGGCACTCCCGTGGCATTCTAATCCAGTCCGAAGCCCGTCGCCATAAGGTTCGCCAAACGCTTCGATAGGCAAACCCCATGACCGGCAAGGCTCCCGGCCGGGCTGCGGCGGCTGCGCATCCGTCAGCGCGGATGCTTCAGATGCCGACCCAAAATAAATGTCTCCGACGATTTATCGCGCGAAGCCTTCGGCTTGCGCGGTGCGACCGTGCGGAACTGATGCTTGAACTTTTCGACAATCTGGCTGTAGCCGCTGCCGTGAAAGCACTTCACTAAAAGGGCGCCATCCGGTTTGAGATGGTTCTGGGAGAATTCGAGCGCGAGGTCGCAGACATGTTCGATCCGCGCCGCATCCGCCAGGGCCACGCCGGACAGGTTGGGGGCCATGTCGGAAATTACAAGGTCCACCGCGCGGCCTTCCAGCACGTCCTCGAGCTGGCGCAGCACCTCGTCCTCGCGGAAGTCGCCCTGGATGAAGTGCACGTCGGCGATCGGCTCCATCGGCAGCATGTCGAGCGCGATGATGATGCCGTCGATCCCGCCTTCGCGCTGGCTGTCGCGCTGCTTTCCCTGGGCCAGCTTGTTGCGCGCGTACTGGCTCCAGCTGCCCGGGGCGGCGCCCAGGTCGACGATCACCTGCCCGGGACGGATCAGCTTGTCCTGGTCGTCGATTTCCTTGAGCTTGTAGGCCGCGCGCGCGCGGTAACCCTCCCGTTGCGCCAGCTTCACGTAGGGGTCGTTGATATGGTCGTGCAGCCACGACTGATTGAAACGGTTCTTTGCCATGCAGGGGAAAAATGTCTGCCAAATGCCACAGTGCCGCCGCGAAACCAGGCTTGCGGCGGCCCGCCGGACCCCTCGAACGCGCAATGGTTTCGTCGGCACCGGCTTTTGGCGGATAATACGCGTCTATTTCGCGCGGCGGACGCCTCGAAGGCGTACCGCCGCGATTTTACGTGGTTTTCGCGCGCGCCCGCGGGCGCGCCGTTCTATTCGATTCCAGAGTTCCGATGCCTGCCCTTTCGCTTTCCCCCGTCGAGCGCTCCGCGCTGCGTTCACAAGCCCATGCGCTGAAGCCGGTCGTGCTGATCGGCGCCGAAGGCCTGACCGACGCCGTGCTGGCCGAGATCAAGGTCCACCTGGCCGCGCACCAGTTGATCAAGATCCGCGTATTCGGCGACGAGCGCGATGCCCGCATCGCGATCTACGAAGACATCTGCGACCGCCTGAATGCCGCGCCGATCCAGCACATCGGCAAGCTGCTGGTGATCTGGCGCCCGGAGCAAGCCGAGGTGGCGCCGGTTCGCGGCCGCCGCGGCCTGCCCAGCGCGCGCGAGGCCGCCAAGCTCGGCGCCGCCGAGCCCGCGACCAAAGGCCGCGCCCCGCGTACCGTGAAGGTGGTCAAGCACTCGCCCGACGCCAGCCCGGTGCGCAAGCCGCGGGCCACCAAGGTGGTGGTGCGCGGCAACGAGCGCGTGACCGCGGGCGGTACCGTGAAGCGTGCCAAGAAGCGTCAGCAGAGCGCGAAGCGCCCGTTCCAGAACGACAAGTGATCGGCTGATGATGCCGGCCGGCGCGGGCATCTTTCCCGCCGGCCCGGCCACATGCCGCTCCACTCGAGGGCGGCATCAGGAACGGCTCAAGCGCCGCCGCGGCCCTCACCCGCCACCGGCAGGCTCCACACCAGCCACAGTCCCAGCACGCTTTCGACCAGGTAGAACAGGCTCGATATGCCGTGCAGCATCCCGAAGCGGCTCGCGTATTCCGAATGGCCGACATCGGTGCCGGCCGCCTGGGCCGCCAGGCGCATCGCGTCCATGAAGGGTTCGATCGCGAAATAGCCGATCAGCACGCACAGCAGCATCGCGGCGACCAGCAGGCGCGAACGCCGGTAGGTAACATCGCCCGCGCGTACGCGCGCGTTGGCTATCAGCAGCATCAGCACGGCGCAGACCACACCGATCAGTCCCTCGATCCGGAACAGGCGCGCGGCCACACCGCCCGCGCTGGCGCGATCGAGCGCGACGAACAGTATCGGCGCAACCGCATAACCGATGGTCAGCAGGCTGCCGACCCAGATCGTGGTGAGAAGACGGAACAACCGGGGCGCATGGCGCATCGGATCGCTCCCGGCTCAGACGTAGCTGACCGAGATGATCTCGTACTCGCGCACGCCGCTGGGGGCCTGCACGGCGGCCACGTCGCCCTCGGACTTGCCGATCAGCGCACGCGCGATCGGCGAGCTGACCGAGATCAGGCCGTGGTCGATATCGGCTTCGTCGTCGCCGACGATCTGGTACTTCACCGTGTCGCCCGACTCGAGATCCTCGAGTTCGACGGTGGCGGCGAACACCACGCGGCCTTCCGCGTCGATCACGGACGGGTCGATCACCTGGGCGGCCGACAGCTTCGACTCGATCTCGGCAATCCGGCCCTCGATGAAACCCTGCTTTTCCTTGGCGGCGTCGTATTCGGCGTTTTCGGACAGATCGCCCTGCGCACGCGCTTCGGCGATCGCATTGATCACGGCCGGACGCTCGACCGATTTCAGGCGCTGCAACTCACTGCGGAGTTGTTCGGCGCCACGTTTGGTCAACGGAATGGTGCTCATAAAAACGGCTCAATAAACAAAAACGGGCATAAAAAAAATCACCGCGATTAAGCGCATTTCCGGGAACGCCGGAAACACCGCTTAATCGCGGCATGTGGTGCCTGGGAAAACCCGACGGCTTAGTTTAGGCGAGCATGAAGACCTTGTAAATCATAGACTTCGAGGTCCTTCAGGTAGCGCAGGCCTTCCACCGCCGCGCGCGCGCCCGACATGGTGGTGTAGTAGGTGACCTTCTGCGCCTGCGCGCTCATGCGGATCGAACGCGAGTCGGCGATCGCCGCGCGCGTCTCGTCGACGGTGGTGAACACCAGCGCGATCTCGCCGTTCTTGATCATGTCGACGATGTGCGGACGGCCGTCCTTCACCTTGTTGACGACCTTCACCGGCACGCCGGCCGCCTCGATCGCGGCGGCCGTGCCGCGCGTGGCGACGATCGGGTAGCCGAGGTCGTGCAGCATGCGCGCGACTTCGACCGCCTTGGGCTTGTCGGCATCCATCACCGTCAGCAGCACCGTGCCCGACTCGGGCAGGCGCGAGCCGGCCGCGAGCTGCGACTTGAACAGCGCTTCGCCGAAGGTACGGCCCACGCCCATCACTTCGCCGGTCGAACGCATTTCCGGTCCGAGCACCGGATCGACGGTCGGGAACTTGACGAACGGGAACACCGCCTCCTTGACGCTGAAGTAAGGCGGCTCGACTTCCTTGGTCACGCCCTGCGCGGCCAGCTTCTGGCCGACCATCGCGCGCGCGGCGATCTTCGCCAGCGGCAGGCTGGTGGCCTTCGACACGTAGGGAACGGTGCGCGAGGCGCGCGGGTTCACTTCCAGCACGTAGATGACGTCCTGCTTCGAGCCGTCCGCCTGCGGCACCTGCTGGATCGCGAACTGCACGTTCATCAGGCCCACCACGTTCAGCGCCTTGGCCATCGCGGCGGTCTGGCGCTTCAGCTCGAGCACGGTCTCCTTGGCCAGCGAGTACGGCGGCAGCGAGCAGGCCGAGTCGCCCGAGTGCACGCCCGCCTGTTCGATGTGCTCCATCACGCCGCCGATGAATACGGCCTCGCCGTCGCAGATGCAGTCCACGTCGCATTCGATCGCGTCGTTGAGGAAGCGGTCGAGCAGCACCGGCGAATCGTTCGAGACCTTCACGGCCTCGCGCATGTAGCGCTCGAGGTCGCGCGGCTCATGGACGATCTCCATGGCGCGGCCGCCCAGCACGTAGGACGGGCGCACCACCAGCGGGTAGCCGATCTCGGCGGCCAGCGCCAGCGCCTCGTCCTCGGCGCGCGCGGTGCGGTTCGGCGGCTGGCGCAGGCCCAGCTCCTGCAGCAGCTTCTGGAAGCGCTCGCGGTCCTCGGCGGCATCGATCATGTCCGGCGAGGTGCCGATGATCGGCACGCCCGCGGCCTCCAGGTCGAGCGCCAGCTTCAGCGGCGTCTGGCCGCCGTACTGGACGATCACGCCGACCGGCTTTTCCTTGTCGACCACTTCCAGCACGTCCTCGAGCGTGAGCGGCTCGAAGTAGAGACGGTCGGAGGTGTCGTAGTCGGTCGAGACCGTTTCCGGGTTGCAGTTGACCATGATGGTCTCGTAGCCGTCCTCGCGCATCGCCAGCGCCGCGTGCACGCAGCAGTAGTCGAACTCGATGCCCTGGCCGATCCGGTTCGGGCCGCCGCCCAGCACCATGATCTTCTTGTTGTCGGTCGGCTGCGCCTCGCACTCTTCCTCGTAGGTCGAGTACATGTAGGCGGTCTTGGTGGCGAACTCGGCCGCGCAGGTATCGACGCGCTTGTAGACCGGGCGCACGTTCAGCTCCAGGCGGCGCGCGCGCACCTCGGCGGGGCTCGCGGCCAGCAACTTCGCCAGGCGGCGATCCGAGAAGCCGCTCTGCTTCAGGAAGTAGAGCTCGTCCTTCGTGAGGCTCGCCAGCGTGCGACCGCCGAGCGCCTTCTCCTTCAGGATGATCTGCTCGATCTGGGCCAGGAACCACGGGTCGATCGCGGTTTCCTCGAAGATCTGCTGGGCCGACATGCCGACCCGGAACGCATCGCCGACATACCAGATCCGGTCCGGACCCGGCTCGCCGATCTCGCGCACGATCTCGTCGCGATCGACCGACTTCTCGTCGAGGCCGTCGACGCCGACTTCCAGGCCGCGCAGCGCCTTCTGGAACGATTCCTGGAAAGTCCGGCCGATCGCCATCACCTCGCCCACCGACTTCATCTGGGTGGTCAGGCGCGAATCGGCCTCGCGGAACTTCTCGAAGGCGAAACGCGGGATCTTGGTCACGACGTAATCGATGGTCGGCTCGAACGAGGCCGGCGTCTGGCCGCCCGTGATCTCGTTCTTCAGCTCGTCGAGCGTGTAGCCGATGGCGAGCTTGGCCGCCACCTTGGCGATCGGGAAGCCCGTGGCCTTCGAGGCCAGCGCCGAGGAACGCGACACGCGCGGGTTCATCTCGATCACCACCATGCGGCCGTCGTTCGGGTTGATCGCGAACTGCACGTTCGAACCGCCGGTGTCGACGCCGATCTCGCGCAGCACCGCCAGCGAGGCATTGCGCAGGATCTGGTATTCCTTGTCGGTGAGCGTCTGGGCCGGCGCGACGGTGATCGAGTCACCCGTGTGCACGCCCATCGGGTCGAGGTTCTCGATCGAGCAGACGATGATGCAGTTGTCCGCGCGGTCGCGAACCACTTCCATCTCGTATTCCTTCCAGCCCAGCAGCGATTCCTCGATCAGCAGCTCGCGCGTCGGAGAGAGGTCGAGGCCGCGCTTGCAGATTTCCTCGAATTCCTCGCGGTTGTAGGCGATGCCGCCGCCCGAGCCGCCCAGCGTGAAGGACGGGCGGATCACCGTCGGGTAGCCGCTGCCGCCGGTGATCGCGGCGATCTCGCCGTGCACCTTGAGCGCCTCTTCCATCGAATGCGCGATGCCCGACTTGGCCGAACCCAGGCCAATCTTGGTCATCGCGTCCTTGAACTTCTGGCGGTCTTCCGCCTTGTCGATCGCCTCGGGCGAGGCGCCGATCAGCTCGACCTGGTACTTCTCCAGCACGCCGTGGTGGTGCAGGTCGAGCGCGCAGTTCAGCGCGGTCTGGCCGCCCATGGTCGGCAGGATCGCGTCCGGGCGCTCCTTGGCGATGATGCGCTCCACCACTTCCCAGGTGATCGGCTCGATGTAGGTGACGTCGGCCGTGTTCGGGTCGGTCATGATCGTCGCCGGATTGCTGTTGACGAGGATGACCTTGTAGCCTTCCTCACGCAAGGCCTTGCATGCCTGCGCGCCCGAGTAGTCGAACTCGCACGCCTGGCCGATGATGATCGGGCCGGCGCCGATGATGAGGATGCTCTTGATGTCTGTGCGTTTTGGCATGGCTCGAGTATTCAAAAAGTAATCGTTAATGCGCTTGAGCGGCGGCTGCGTTCATCGGATCGTCGCGAAGGCGAGCTTGAGGCCGAAGCCGATGAACAGACTGCCCACGCCGCTGGCCGCGCCCGCCGCGAGCTTGCGGCGGCGGCGAAACTGTTCGGCAAGACGTGCGCCCGCGAAGATCAGCGTGCTCAGGTACAGGAAGCTCGTGAACTGCGAGATCGCGCCCAGCACGACGAAGGACACCACCGGGTAGCGGTAGCTCGGATCGACGAACTGGATGAAGAACGAGATGAAGAACAGGATCGCCTTCGGATTCAGCAGGCTGACGACCAGCGCTTTGCGGAACGGACGCTCGCCGTCCACGGTGCGCACGGGGGCCGTCGGCGCGGGGGCCGCGGTGCCGGCGCGCGAGGCGTGTAGCGCCCGCCAGCCGCCGCGCAGCATGCCGAAGCCGATGTAGAACAGGTAGGCGGCGCCGCCATATTTGACAACCGAGAACAGCAGCGGGTTGGCCTTGAGCAGCGAAGCGACGCCGGCCGCCGACAGCAGCATCAGCACCGCGTCGCCGACGAACACGCCGCAGGCCGCGCGATAACCGGCCTTGACCCCGCGCTGCGCCGCCAGCGACAGCACGTACATCGAATTCGGGCCGGGCAGCAGGATGATGAACACCACGCCGACGACGTAGGTCCAGAAATCCGTGATCCCGAGTGCATGTCCGAACATGATGTGCCGTCTCCGCTCGCTCAGGCGCTGCGCGCCTTCGCGGTTTCCATCAGCGAGGTGAAGCGATCGAACAGGTAGCCGATGTCGTGCGGGCCCGGCGAGGCTTCCGGGTGGCCCTGGAAGCAGAAGGCCGGCTTGTCGGTCAGCTCGAAGCCCTGCAGCGTGCCGTCGAACAGCGAGACGTGGGTGGCGCGCGCATTGGCCGGCAGCGAGTCGGCGTCGACCGCGAAACCGTGGTTCTGCGAGGTGATCACCACGCGGCCGTCGGTCAGGTCCTTCACCGGGTGGTTCGCGCCGTGGTGGCCGGTCTTCATCTTCAGCGTCTTGGCGCCGACCGCCAGGCCCATGATCTGGTGGCCCAGGCAGATGCCGAAGGTCGGCACGCCGCGCTCGATGAACTCCTTGGCGGCGGCGATCGCGTAGTCGCAAGGCTCCGGATCGCCGGGGCCGTTCGACAGGAACACGCCGTCCGGATTCAGCGCCAGCGCCTCGGCCGCGCTCGCCTGGGCGGGCAGCACCGTGACGTCGCAGCCGCGCTCGGCCAGCATGCGCAGGATGTTGTACTTGACGCCGAAATCGTAGGCGACGACCTTGAAGCGCGGCGCGCTCTGCTCGCCGTAGCCGCTGCCGAGGCGCCACTCGCTCTGCTTCCAGGCGAAAGGCTTGTCGGTCGAGACCACCTTCGCCAGATCCATGCCGGCCAGGCCCGGGAACGAGCGCGCCAGCTCGACCGCCTTGGCCTCGTCGTCGGAACCGGCCAGGATGCAGCCGTTCTGCGCGCCCTTGTCGCGCAGCACGCGGGTCAGCTTGCGGGTGTCGATGCCGGCGATCGCGACCACGCCTTCGTCGCGCAGGTAGTCGCCGAGCGTGCGGTCCATGCGGAAGTTGGACGCCAGCACCGGCAGGTCGCGGATGATCAGGCCGGCGGCGTGGACCTTGGTGGCTTCGACGTCTTCGCGGTTGACGCCGACATTACCGATGTGGGGATACGTGAGCGTTACGATCTGCCGCGCGTAGCTCGGGTCGGTCAGGATTTCCTGATAGCCGGTGATCGCGGTATTGAACACGACTTCGCCGATCGTATGGCCGGCCGCGCCAATCGAATAACCGCGAAACACCGTGCCGTCGGCGAGTGCGAGCAAGGCGGGAGAAAAAGACGGCAACACGGGAGGCTCCTTGGGGGACACCCTTGCTGCCGACCTGTCGACCTGCCGCGGCCGGTTCGCCTCACGGGAGGCGTTCGCCGGCGCTCGCTCGGCTCACCCGGACGACGCGCCGGACCTGCGCCGGCTCGATGGATCGGCAGGCTGCATTCGGCGGCGTCGCGTGCCGGGAGGCAGGCGGCGGAAGACGGGGATTTGGAGGTAGGCGCTAGGGTGCGGGGTTGAATTGCACAAACCTTCAAATTATAGCGTGAAACGGGACCTATCTCAAATCGGATCTACCCAGCCTTGTGTGACAAGGGTTTGACCGCCTGGCCCGGCGACATCGGCCGATTCCTCAACACCAGCCGGCGTCGAACGATTCGAGAGGGTCGAAACCACCGCGCCTGCCGCCCCGCCCCGCCTGCTTCAGCGACCTCAGGACGAGGGATGCTGCCCGGCCCCGATCCGCGCACGCCCCGGCAACACGTACCAGATCGCGCTGGCCAGTTGCAGCGCGACCAGCACGCCCCAGGCAGTCAGGTGCGCTGTGGCGGGATAGTGGCCGCCCAGCGTCGGCCATTGCGACAGCACCGCGCCGACCCCGACCTGGAAGCCGAAGATCAGCAGGAAGATCACCAGGGTCAGCGTGGTGTTGGCGCGACCGATCAGGTGCGAGGGGAAATGCTCGGCGAGGATCGCGTAGCTGAGGATGCCGATTCCGCCGAACGCGCCGTAGGCGGCCCACAGCACCACGGCCGGCAGCGGCGCGCGCAGCATGATCGCCAACTGGGTGAGCACGAAGCAGCCCATGCCGATCCCGCAGAAGGCATAGACCGACAGGCCGCGGCGTTCCAGCAGGCGCGCCGCCGCGCCGGTGCCGACGCTGCCCGCCATCATCGCCAGGCCGATCACCGACACCAGCGCGGCCGCCTCGCGCGGCGCCAGGCCCATCACGTCGCGCATCCAGGCGCCGACCCACAGCGACTGCATGGCGTAGAACACACCCTGCGTGAGCACCGAGAACGAGGCGATCTTCCAGAACGCCGGGCTCTTCAGGATGTGCCAGGTACCCTTGAACTGGCTGCCGATGCTGGCCTGGCGATGGGTGCGCGCGGCCTCCGGCGCGCCGAGCCAGATCAGCGCGGCCACCGCCACGGTAAACAGCACCAGCCCCGCGCAGACCGCGCGCCAGCCCACGAAGCCGAGCGTCCAGGCCAGCGGCGAGCCGACCGCCACGCCGCCGAAGCCGCCCACCGCCATCACGAAGCCGTTCACCATCGGCAGCCGCGCGATCGGGAAATGCTCGGCGATCGCCTTGAAGGCCGCGCCCAGGCAGACCGACACGCCGATCCCGATCAGCAGGCGCCCCGCCATCAGCGCGCCGATCCCGTGGCCGAGCCCGAACAGGCCGATGCCGGCCGCCGAGAACAGCAGCATCGCGGCCGTCACTCGGCGCGGGCCGTAATGGTCGAGCAGCACGCCGGCCGGGATCTGCGCGCCGGCGAAGCCGAGGAAATAGAGACTGGTCAGCAGCCCGAGATCGGCGGCCGACAGGCCGAGCTCGTGCGTGATCAGCGGCGCGAAGCCGAGATTGACGCCCCGGAACACGTAGGAAACGAAATACCCGATCGAAAACAGCGCGAACACGCGCAGCTGGACGGAAGACATGCGGCTTACCTCGAATGCGCCGCGCGCGATGGCGCGCGGCCGACCCAAAACGAAAACGCCGTCACCTCGGTGACGGCGTGCGGGCGGATCATAAGCGACGCGCGGCGGATCGGGCGCAATGCCCCCGCTCGCGCGGCGACCGAATCGCGTTACTTCTTCTTGCTCTTGTTCGAGGCGGTCTTGGCAGCCGGCTTGGCACCCTTCGCGGCGGCCGGCTTGGCGGCGGCCTTGGCCGGCGCGGCGCGCCCACCGCGCTTGCTGGCCTTGCCGCCGGTATGCAGGCTGGCGCGTTCGACGCGTGCGCCGCCCGTCGAGGTGGCGATCCGCTGCGGACCCGGCTCGGCCGGCACCGCGCGGCCCACCGGCACGTGTAGCACCAGGGTCTGGCCCGGGCTGACCTGGTCGCGCCGCGTGCGGTTCCAGGCCTTCAACTGTCCGATCGACACGCCATAGCGGCTCGCCACCGCAGCCATCGACTGCGAGCGGCGCACCCGGATCAGCATCTTGCGCGTGTCCGGCACGTCCGGCTCCATCGCCAGCACGGCATTCTCGGCGACGTCGGCACTGACGTCCTCGTCGTCGTCGCCGCCGCGCGGCACCACGATGGTCGAGCCCGGCTTCAGGCGCATCCCGGCGGGGATCTTGTTGACGGCCATCAGCGTGTCGGCGTCGACGCCGATCTTCTCCGCGATCGCCGCCGGGCGCGCGCGCTCGGTGACGGTATAGGTGGTCCAGCTCGACAGCTGGCCATCGTAGGACTTCAGGCCCTTCTCGAACTGCGAGGCATTGTCGAACGGCAGCAGGATCTGCGGCTGGGTCGCGCCGAGGATCACCGGCTTCGAGAACGAGGGGTTGAGCGCCTTGAACTCCTCGAGCGACAGGCCCGCGAGCTGCGCGGCCATCTTCACGTCGATGTCGTGCGAGGTGGTGACCGTGACGAAATACGGGTGGTTCGGGATGTCGGGCAGGCTCAGGCCGTACTGCTGCGGATTGGCGATGATGTTCTTGACCGCCTGCAGCTTGGGCACGTAGTTGCGCGTCTCGTTCGGCATGCGCAGGCTCTGGTAGTCGGTCGGCAGGCCGGCCGCCTGGTTGCGCGCGATCGCGCGCTGCACGTTGCCCTCGCCCCAGTTGTAGGCCGCCAGCGCCAGGTACCAGTCGCCGAACATGTCATGCAGGCGCGACAGGTAGTCGAGCGCGGCGCTGGTCGAGGCCAGCACGTCGCGGCGCTCGTCCTGCCACATGTTCTGCTTGAGGTTGTAGGTGCGGCCGGTACCGGGAATGAACTGCCACATGCCGGCCGCCTTGGCCACCGACAGCGCCTGCGGGTTGTAGGCCGACTCGATGAAGGGCAGCAGCGCCAGCTCGGTCGGCATGTTGCGTGCCTCGAGCTCCTCGACGATGTGATAGAGGTACTTCTGCGAGCGCTCGGTCATGCGCTGCACGTAGTCGGGACGCTCGGTGTACCAGGTCGTCTGCATGTCGACCAGGTCGCTCTGCAGGTCGGGCATCTGGAAGCCGCGGCGGATGCGCGCCCACAGGTCGGTGTCCTTGGTGGTCAGGTCGCCGACCGACTGCTTGTCGACGTCGACGGTTTCCTTGGAGGTGGCGGACTTGCGGAGAAAATCGGAGGCGGCTTGCGGGTCGGAAGCGGCGGCGGTGGGGGCGGTCGGCCCCGGGCTGGCACAGGCTGCCAGCAACAGGACCAATAGCGCACTGATCAGGAATCGCATGTAAATCTCGGCTTCCAACGGCTGGAAATTGCAGGCGATAGTAAGGTAGGCGCGCGCATCGCGTCAATAAAAACGCCTAAAAATGCAGATAAATCCTATATTTGGGGCGCATTCTCCAGATTCCGCTTGAGCATCTGCCTGCCGCCTTCAGGGATTTACCGTACGTCGCCTCGGCGGGCCGTGGGACCCGCTCGGTCGCGCGCTCCCGCCCGAGGCCGCGCGAGTCCCGATGATGCGCGCCTTATGCGCCGGGGAAGGTGAAGAATTGTTGCGGCAGGCGGCGGGATCGCGCGCCCCGCGCCGGTCGGGGCGCGGCGCGAGCGCGGCGGAACCATGTGGAACGAAGCAGGACCGGCAGCAACGGCTGCCGACGGGATCAGCGGAAGCGGTTCTTCCACTCCCGCATCAGCGTGAAGGCGGCCAGCCGGTCGGCCGGGGCCTCGTGCAGTTCGGCCTCGAGGGTGGCCGCGATCGCGGCGCTGTCGGCACGCAGGAAGGGGTTGACGGCGCGCTCGTGCGCGATGGTGGTCGGCAGGGTCGGCTCGCCGCGCGCGCGGCGCGCCGAGGCATCGTCGCGCCAGGCCGCCAGCGCGGCATTGTCGGGCTCGCAGGCGAGCGCGAAGCGGATGTTGGAGAGCGTGTACTCGTGCGCGCAGTGCACCTGGGTCTCGCCGGGCAACGCGGCCAGCGCGTCGAGCGAGGCCAGCATCTGGGCCGGGGTGCCTTCGAACAGGCGGCCGCAGCCGCAGGAGAACAGCGTGTCGCCGCAGAACAGGTGCGGCGCCGGATGGCCTGCACCGGCCGCCTGGAAATAGGCGATATGGCCGCGCGTGTGGCCCGGCACGTCCAACACCTCGAACTCGAGCGCGGGCTTGCCGATACGCACGCGCGAGCCGCCCGCGAGCGGCTCGCTGACCTGGGCGATGTCCTCGCCCGCCGGCCCGTAGACGGGCACCGGGCCGGCGTCGGCGGCATGCGCGAGCAACTCGGCCACACCGCCGACGTGGTCGGCATGGTGGTGGGTGAGTAGAATAGCGGCTAGCCGCCAGCCCCTTGCCTCGAGATATCGCCGCACCGGGGCGGCGTCGCCCGGATCGACGGCGACCGCGTCGCTGCCATCCGACACGAGCCAGATATAGTTGTCCTCAAATGCCGGCACCGGCACGTATTCCAGCTCGTTCATGGGCGCGCACTCATCGATATGTCAGACCGTCCGATTATAGACTGGCCCGCCTGGAGCGCCTCGCCGCCCGGCCGCTACGTGCTCGAGTGGGAACAGGCCCAGCTCGACCGCGTGGTGTCCGACGTGTTCGGCTTCCACGCCTTGCAACTGGGCCTGCCGCAACTCGATTCGCTGCGCGAGAACCGCATGCCCGGCCGCGGTCTCGTGCTGGACCCGGCCAGTGGCGCCAGCGCGCCGTTCCGCTATCCCTGGGCGGGCGACCCGCCGGGCCCGCATCACGCGCCGTCCGGGCGCAGCACCGTCTGGTGCGACCTGCTCGAGCTGCCGTTCGAATCGCAGAGCGTCGACCTGATCGTGATGCCGCACACGCTGGAATTCACCGCCGACCCGCACGGCCTGTTGCGCGAGGTCGAGCGGGTGCTGATGCCGGAAGGCCGGCTGGTGATCACGGGCTTCAACTCCCTGAGCCTGTGGGGCGCCCGGCAGTCGGTCGGGCGCATCGCCAACCGGCCCTTCGTGCCGACCGCGCGCGACCCGATCGCCTTCATCCGCCTCAAGGACTGGATGAAGCTGCTCGGCTTCGACATCGAGCGCGGCCGCTTCGGCTGCTACCGCCCGCCGCTGGCCACCGACAAGTGGATGGCGCGCTACGCCTTCATGGAGGCCGCCGGCGACCGCTGGTGGCCGATCTTCGGCGCGGTCTACATGGTCACCGCGGTCAAGCGCGTGCGCGAAATGCGGCTGGTCGGCCCGATCCGGGTCCGCAAGCCCGTGCGCGCGCCCGGCCTCGCGCCCGCCGCCACCCCCACCACCCATCAAGAGCATTCATGACGTTGCAATCGATCGATATCTATACCGACGGCGCCTGCAAGGGCAATCCCGGCCCCGGCGGCTGGGGCGCCCTGCTGCGCTTCGGCGACCAGGAAAAGGAACTGTTCGGCGGCGAGCCCGGCACCACCAACAACCGCATGGAGCTGCTGGCCGTGATCAAGGCGCTCGAGGCGCTCAAGCGCCGCTGCCACGTGGTCGTGCACACCGATTCGCAATACGTGCAGAAAGGCATCAGCGAGTGGATCCACGGCTGGAAGAAAAAAGGCTGGGTGACCGCGGCGAAGACGCCGGTCAAGAATGCCGATCTCTGGAAGCGGCTCGACGAGCTGGTGGTCGGCCACGAGATCGAATGGCGCTGGGTCAAGGGCCATGCCGGCCACGCCGAGAACGAGCGCGCCGACGCGCTCGCCAACCGCGGCGTCGAATCGCTGTCGCAGCAGGCCTGAGCGGCCCGCGCCCCTTGCCCAGCCTCTTGCCCTCACACGCCGGCCCCCGCGCCGGCCATCCTGAAGAACACCCATGCGCCAGATCATCCTCGATACCGAAACCACCGGCCTGAACGCCCGCACCGGCGACCGCATCATCGAAATCGGCTGCGTGGAAATGCTCAACCGCCGGCTGACCGGCAACAACCTGCATTTCTACGTGAATCCGGAGCGCGACAGCGATCCGGGCGCGCTGGCCGTGCACGGCCTGACCACCGAATTCCTCAGCGACAAGCCGAAGTTCGCCGAGGTCGCCCATGCGATCTGCGATTTCGTGCGCGGCGCCGAGCTGATCATCCACAACGCGCCCTTCGACATCGGCTTCATCGACGCCGAGTTCGAGCGCGTCGGCCTGCCGCCGCTGAACCAGCACTGCGACGGCGTGATCGACACGCTGGTGCAGGCCAAGCAGATGTTCCCCGGCAAGCGCAACTCGCTCGACGCGCTGTGCGACCGGTTCGGCATCAGCAACGCGCACCGCACGCTGCACGGCGCGCTGCTCGACTCGGAGCTGCTCGCCGAGGTCTACCTGGCGATGACGCGCGGCCAGGAAAGCCTGGTGATCGACATGCTCGGCGACGGCGACGACGAGGGTGGCGCGAGCGGCACGGCGCGCGTCTCGCTGGCCACGCTGGCGCTGCCGGTGCTGGCCGCCAGCGAGGACGAGCTGGCCGCGCACCTGGCGCAGCTCGACGATCTCGACAAGTCGGTCAAGGGCGCCTGCGTCTGGCGCAAGGAAGACGCGCCGGCCGCCTGACGGCGGCTGCGCATCGCGAGTGGCCGCCGCCCGGGCGGCCCTCGGTCGAATCCGCCGGCCCGGCGATATCGGGCAGCCGGCCGCTGCAGTCGCTCAGCCGCGCGGCTGCAGCGCGATCACCGCCATCCCGGCCAGCGCCAGCGCGGCGCCGGCCACGTCCCAGCGCGTCAGCGGCACGCCGTCCACCACCCGCAGCCAGGCCAGCGCCACCGCGATATAGACCCCGCCGTAAGCGGCATAGATGCGCCCCGCCGCCGACGGATGCAGGGTCAGCATCCAGGCGAACAGCGCCAGCGAGACCGCCGCGGGCAGGTACAGCCAGGCACTGCGCCCGCCCTTGAGCACCAGCCAGGGCAGATAGCAGCCGGCGATCTCGGCCAGCGCGGTGAGGACGAACAATCCTCCGATCCTGAACAATTCGGGCATGACCTTGGATGCGGCCGAGGCGCGACCGCGCAATGAATGAACGGGAAGAAAAAACGGGGTCATCGTACCCGGGAACGGGTGATGCCACGCGCGAGCGCGTCAGCGCCGCGCATTCCCGCCGAGCCCCGCGGCACGGGGATCGCGCCGCCAATTTGCACGATCTCCTGCCATTGTGCTAACATGGCGCCTCTTTCATTTATCTATTTCGTTCATTTAGCTTTTCGCAACGAGCGTCCGCGGTCCTCCGCCCTCGCCCCGTCGCACGAAATATCGATCACAGGCAGCGTGTCCGTTCCGGGCATCCTCGCTTCGTTTCAACGCCCTTAACAGGGTTCGTTACCGGTCGCAGGCGCCACGCCGCGCACCGGTCGCCGTCGGTCCCCCTTGTCAGGCCAGCCCGGCGGCAATCTCATGAGCGCATCGACGCGGCGGCCACAGGCGCGCCGCACGCGGCCCCTTTCCGAGCTCCGGCGTCCCGTGCGCCCGACGTTTCCGTGCCGCCACGCCGCTGCGCTCCCCGGCAAACCGTGGCGATGTCCGCGCCTTCCCGCGCCGCCGTCGTCCGCTGTCAAAGGAGCCTTTATCTTGACCGCCTCACACGTCAGCCCTTCCGCTGTCTCTTCCGCTAGCGCGTCGTCCGTCGACGCCCCCGTCACGGTCAACGACATCACCGTGGTCGACCAGTCCCTGCTCAAGCGCGCGGTGCGCGCGATGGCCATCGGCAATGCGATGGAATGGTTCGATTTCGGCGTCTACAGCTACATCGCCGTGACGCTCGGCCAGGTGTTCTTCCCCTCGAGCAATCCTTCCGCGCAGTTGCTGGCCACCTTCGGCACCTTCGCGGCCGCCTTCCTGGTGCGCCCGCTGGGCGGCATGGTGTTCGGCCCGCTGGGCGACCGCATCGGCCGCCAGCGCGTGCTCGCCATGACCATGATCCTGATGGCGCTCGGCACCTTCTCGATCGGCCTGATTCCCGGCTACGACTCGATCGGCATCATGGCGCCGGTGCTGCTGCTGGTCGCGCGCCTGGTGCAGGGCTTCTCGACCGGCGGCGAATACGGCGGCGCGGCCACCTTCATCGCCGAGTTCTCGACCGACAAGCGCCGCGGCTTCATGGGCAGCTTCCTCGAGTTCGGCACCCTGATCGGCTACGTGATGGGCGCCGGCGTGGTGGCCCTGCTCAGCGCCCTGCTCTCGCACGAAGCGCTGCTGTCCTGGGGCTGGCGCGTGCCCTTCCTGGTGGCCGGCCCGCTCGGCCTGATCGGGCTGTACATCCGCATGAAGCTGGAAGAGACGCCGGCCTTCAAGCGCCAGGCCGAGCTGCGCGAGGCGCAGGACAAGGCGATGCCGAAGGTCAATTTCCGCGAGACGCTCGGCCGCCACTGGCGCGCCATGCTGCTCTGCGTGGGCCTGGTGTTGATCTTCAACGTCACCGACTACATGGCGCTGTCCTACCTGCCGAGCTACCTGTCCTCGACGCTGCACTTCGACGAGTCGCACGGCCTGATGCTGGTGCTGCTGGTGATGGTGCTGATGATGCCGATGACGCTGGCCGCCGGCCGCCTGTCCGACCTGGTGGGCCGCAAGCCGGTGATGCTGGCCGGCTGTATCGGCCTGCTGGCGCTGTCGATCCCGGCGCTGATGCTGATCCGCACCGGCGAGATGCTGCCCGTGTTCGGCGGCCTGCTGATCCTCGGCGTGCTGCTGTCCTGCTTCTGCGGGGTGATGCCCTCGGCGCTGCCGGCGCTGTTCCCGACCGAGATCCGCTACGGCGCACTGGCGATCGGCTTCAATATCTCGGTCTCGCTGTTCGGCGGCACCACGCCGCTGGTCACCGCCTGGCTGGTGGACCGCACCGGCAACCTGATGATGCCGGCCTATTACTTGATGGGGGCGGCCGTGATCGGCGCGATCTCGGTGCTCTCGCTGCGCGAGACGGCGCGCCAGCCGCTCAAGGGCTCCCCGCCGGCGGTCGCCTCGCGCCGCGAAGCCCATGCGCTGGTGCGCGAGCTGCGCGAACGCGCCGACGAGGATGCCGACAAGGGCTACCCGGAAGTCTCGGCGGCCCGCGCCTGAGGCTGCGGCGGGGGCTAGGCTCCCGCCGCCGGCAATCCCGATACACCGCGTCGACCTCGCCGGTCGGCGCGGTTTTTTTATTGGCTGCCGCCCCGCCGCTTCATCCTTTTCCTTTGCGCCCAAAAACGAACACCCCCGCCGAGGCGGGGGTGTCTGTCGTCCTGCGTCCCGAGCGGCGCGGCGGCGAGCCGCCGCCGCATCAATGCACGGCGCAGTGGCAGTTGCGGCAGGCCAGGCAGTCGATCAGCGAACGCGAGCGCTCGACCGCCGCGCGCACGCCGCGGCCCGCCACCACGAAGCCGACCTGCCCGAGATTGAAGTCGAGCGTCACCATCAGTTGCATCAGCGAGACCATCGGCAGCACGACGGACGGGTGATACAGGCGATTTTCGATCAGGGTTCTCATGGCGGGCTCCGGCGGACGATGGTTGGGCGACGGAGTGAATTCTACGGAGCGGCCGCCGGCGGATAAACCTGCCGGCGCCGAAGTCACTTGTTTGCCCGGCAGAACAATCGCCGTGCCTGCCGCGGGTGGCCGCGGCCCTGCCCGATCAGTCCAGCGGCGTGCCGGCGAACTCGGGCAGTGCCTCGGCACGCGCCGACAGCGCGGCGATGCTCGGGTAACGCTCGGCGTCGGCCGCGGCCAGGGCCGGGTGGTCGGGCCGCACGTACTGCGTGAAGCGCCAGACCACCGCCAGCGTCACGTCGGCCTGGGTGATGCGCTCGCCGAGCAGCCAGCCGGTGGTGCCGAGCACGCGCGCCTCGAGCGCGGCGTAGGCGCCGTCGAGCTGCTGCACGACCCGGTCGAGCCAGGGCTGGTGCAGCTTCTCGTCGGGCCGCAGGCCGCATTCGTAGACCACCTGCACGGTCTTCTCGGCCGCCGCCAGGGCGAGGCCGATCAGTTCCAGCGAGCGCAGCCGCGCGGCGGCATCCACCGGCAGCAGGCGCCGCTGCGGCTCGACCAGGTGGTCCAGGTAGTCGCAGATCAGCGAGGAGTCGAGCACCATGGTGCCGTCGTCGGTCAACAGCGTGGGCGCCTTGACCACCGGGTTCACGGCCCTGAATTCGTCGAAATGGCGAAACACCGACAGCGGCTGGTGCTCGAACGACAGCCCGAGCAGCTTGGCCGACACGGCGGCGCGACGAACGTAGGGCGAATCCAGCATTCCGATCAGCTTCATCTGAGTCTCACTCGGTTGACGGCGGGACCGACGACTGTAACAGCGTCTAGCGGCCCGGCGCCAGTGCCGGCACCTTCAGGAAGACCGGGAAGGCCTCGCCCCGTCGATTCAGCAGGCGGCCAGCCAGTCGGCCAACGAGGGCCACAGGCCGCGATTGTCGTCGCGGAAATAACCGGCCTGGCCGATCGGGGCGTGCCCCGGATGCGGGGCGATCCAGCGCGACTCGACCTCGGCATGGATGAATTGCCGGTGCAGCGCACTGACGGCCGCCGGGGGCGCCAGGGGATCGTCCTCGATCGCATAGGCCAGGAGTGGGCCGCGATAGGCCTCGAAACCGGCGCGCGCCGCCGACCCCGCCGCATCCAGGTCGCCGCCCGCCTGCCGGCAGCCGCGCGCCCAGTCGCGCGCGATGCCCGCCGGCACGTCGGCCTCGGCGCCGAGCAGCAGCCGGCCCGGCACGCGCGACAGCAGCCGCCCGGCCAACGGCACCGTCAGGTAACCGGCCAGCGCCAGCCGGATCCCGGCCAGGCCGCGCGCGTCGCCGCGATAGGCGGTGCCGGCCGCGATCGTGACGATGCCCGACAACTGGCCCAGGTTCGGCGCGAGACCGAGCAGCCGTCCCCCCGTGGCATGGCCGACGGCGAACTGACGCGCCTCGGGCAGCCGCGCGGCGAGGCAGTCGAGCGCGGCCGGCAGGTCGGCCTCGCCCCACTGCCGCAGCCGCACGCGATCGGCGTCGCCCACCGCGGTGCGCGAGCCGCCGATGCCGCGGTTGTCGTAGCTCAGCACGCTGAAGCCGGCTTCGGCCAGGAAGCGCGCGAACGCGTCGTAACGCGCGCGCGGCGTGCCCAGCGCGCTGTTGATCAGCACCGCGCGCCGGTTCGATACGGGGGGAATATGGAGCGAGCCCGTCAACGGTCGTCCGTCGCGTGCCGCGAACTGGAGAGTCTCGACCGTGATCGCCATCGTCTGCCTCGTCGTGGGAGCGGCTATTGTGCAAGCGAACGCGCAGGCCGCCAACTGCGTCGTCGCGCCGTTCCGGCGGGCCGCGCCGCAGCATCGCGCGGCACGGGCGGGCCGGTGTCTGTCCGGTCCGTCGAACGGTCTGCCATTATGGTGCCGGATCGAAACGGCGCGACGATGAAGAGGCGGCGCCGGCACCGACCGGCTTGGCGGCGGCGCATCGGGTTTCGCATGCGCGCGTGCCGGCCGTCATGTGCCGCAAGACGTGATCCCGCTCGCCGACGGCGGCCCGGATTTCAGCGCTCGGCGGCCGCCACGCGGTAGAGGCGCCAGAAGGTCTGCGCATAGGCTTGCGCGAGCCGCGGCACGTCGTGGAATACATTCAACTCGTGCACGCCGGGGCGCATGTCGGCACGCGGCAGCAGCGCGGCCGCGTCCACGCCGCTGGCCGCCCTGGCCAAACCCGCGCGCCGGGCCGCGACCTCGGTCGCGACGGCATCGTCGACCACCAGGAACGGCGCGCGGATCAGGCCGGCGCGACGCGCGAACACCACCTCGACGCCGGTTTCGGCCAGCAGGGCCGCGCCGCTGTAGCGCAGTGCCGGCGCCGAACGGTCGAGCACCACGCGCACCGCGACCCCGCGCCGGCGCGCATCGCACAGGGCGGCCGCCAGCTTCGGCGACAGCGAGGCGTAACCGGCCACCAGCACGCGCTGCCGCGCGCCGCGCACCAGTTCGGCGGCCAGGTCGGCCGAGACGGCATCATCGGAAAAATAGGCGCTGGCGCTCGCGCCGACGAAGGGCGCGGGCAGCGCGAAAGCGGCGGGCGCGACAAAGGCGGACGCCGCGCTGAAAGCGGCGGCAAGGCGGGCGTGTGGTCTCATCGGGCGCGTATTGTAGTCACGCCGATGCGGCTCGCAAGCGGTTTCTGCGCGGCGTGGCGCGGCGGCGACGAACGCGCGTTCGCCGGGCCGTGCCAGCCGCGTCCGGCGGCGGCTTCGGGTGCCGTGGATCGCCCGGCTTCCGGCCGGTATCGAGACCTTTCCGCTTGCACGGCGACGGCATGCCGCCGCCGCCTTCGCCGCCTCGTTCAAGCTGCCTCGATCATCCGCTTCGGCCGGATCCCTCGCGAAGCCCTCCACTTGCACGGCGACCTTCATGCCACCGCGCCCTTCAACCCGCCTCGATCCTCTCCAGCCAGCCGCGCACGCCGTCCAGCGAGCGGAAATCGGCCAGGCTGCGCGCCGGTATCGACGGATAGGCCGCACCCGCCATCTCGGCCAGCGCGCGGCCCGGCCCGAGTTCGAGGAAGGCGCTCGCGCCGGCCTCGACACAGGCGGCCAGGCAGGCGGCCCACTCGAGCGGCTCGGCGATCTGGCGGGCGAGCTTGTCGAGCCCGGTTTCGGTATCGAGCACGGCGGCGCCGTCGATACCGCTGAACAGGCGCGTGCCGGCCGCGCCGCGCGCGACCGACACGGCGCCGAGCGCATCGCGGAACACCGGCACGGCCGCCGCGAGCCGCGGCGTATGCGAGGCGATCCGCACCGGCACCGGCACCACCCGCGCGGCGCCCTGCGCGCGCGCCGCCTCGGCCAGCGCCGCCAGCGCCTGGCGGCTGCCGGCCAGCACGCAGGCCTCGCCGGGATTGACGATGGCCAGCGCCGCCTCGCGGCCCGCGCACAGCGCCTCGAGGGCGGCACGGCCCAGGCCGCGCACGAACAGCATGCCCTCGTCGCCGGCGCTGGCCGCGTCCATGGCCTCGGCGCGCGCGGCGATCAGGTCGAGCGCCTCGATCGGGCCGATCCGCCCCGCCACATGCCAGGCGGCCAGCTCGCCGACGCTGTAGCCGGCCACGCAGCGCCGCCTCGGCAGCAGCGGCGCGAGCCGCGCGTGGGCCGCCAGCGCCTGCAGCGTGCAGAGCACTTGGGCGGCGCGATTGGCGCGCAGCGCGTCCTCGTCGGCGCGACGCAGCCAGTCGCGCGGATCGGCGCCGAACCAGCGCGAGGCGTGGGCGAACCACGGCTCGACGGTCGCATCCTCGCCGATCCAGTCGAACATGTCGGGGCCTTGCTGGCCTTGCCCGGAACAGAGCAGCGCGATCGTCATGGCGCTTCGAAGCCGTCGACGAACAGGCTCATCGCGAGCAGGTCGGCCGCGCCGCCCGGGCTGAGGCGCCGCGCCACGAAGGCGCGATGCACGGCCTCGGCGCGGGAGAGCCAGTCGCTCGCTGCCACGCCGCCGCGCGCCAGGAATTCGCGCGCGCCGCGCTGCGCGAAGGCCAGCCCCTCGGCGCCACCGCGATGCAGCAGGTTGGTGTCGTCGAGCTCGGCGATCAGCGCGAAGCAGGCCTGCACGCGCGCGGCCGCCTCGTCGCCGGGCCGCAACTCGCGCGCCTCGCGCAGCGCGGGCAGCCCGATCCGGTAGACGCTCGGGAATCCGTCGGCCGCCTCCCGGCGCGCGCCGCCCACGCCGTGACGACGGATCGCGATCTCGCCATGGCTGTCGGATGGACGGGGCCCGAGCAGGATCTCGGCGCCCCATTGCCGCGCCACCCAGTCGCCCAGCGTCGGCCCGGCGGCCGGCCCGGGCGAGCTTGCATGACGCAGGCCCGCGGCCGCGCACAGCAGGCCCAGCCCGAAGATCGCCCCGCGATGCGTGTTCACGCCGCCGGTGGCGGCCAGCATCGCGTGCTCGGCGCGCAGGCCGATGCGGCGCAGCGCGGCCATCTCGCGACGTTCCGCGCCGGCGCGCGCGAGTTCGGCGAGGTACGGGCCGATCGCGGCGGCGCTGCGCGCGAAGGTGCCGGCGTTCATGTCCAGATGGCTGCCATTGTCGACGCGGCTGACCAGCCCCGGCTTCGGCCAGGTGTCCACCTCGAGCCGCAGGCAGCGCTCGGCGAAGGCGCCGATCATCGCCTCGGGCCCCTCGGCCGGCCGATCCGGCTGGCGGGGCGCGGGCAGGCGCAAGCGCGGGCGGCCCATCACGCGGCCCCCGCCAGGAAATCTCGCGGCGCGAGCAGCCGCACGTCGGTCGCGGTCTTCACCATCACCGCGTCCTGCCCCGCCTGCAGTTCGCGCCAGTTCGCGCCGGCACCGTCGACGCGGATCACCTCGCCGTCGATGCGCATCGGCGCATCGGCCTCGCAAGCGGCCACGTCATCCAGCATGGCGGCGAGCATCGCCATGCCATCGCCAGCGGCATCGAAGCCGGGCGGCAGTTCGAACAACAGATCGAGATCGGAATTCGCGGAAAGGTAAGGCAAGCCCGTCAGCCCTTGCCAGGCCAGGCTGCCGAACGCGCGGCAGACGATCCGGTGACGGCGCGTGATCGCGTCCAGCGCATCGAGCGTGGCACGCCAGGCGGGCGGCGCGACTTCGCGCAACGAATCCAGCGCGGGCGGCCGCTCGATCGAGACGATCGCCTCGGCCGCCAGGCTCACGCCGATCCGCCGCTTGCCGAGCGAGGGCGGCAGCGGCAGGCCGAGCGGCACGCCGGGACGGGCCGCGTCGCAGGGCCCCGGGCGCCGCACCATCAACGGCCAGCCGCGCACGACCCAGTCACGCAGCACGGACCGCGCGGCCGCGTCGGCCGCATCGACGATATCGGCCGCATCGACAGCCCCGGCCGCCAGCGCGGGCTCGGCGGCGAGCAGCACCCGCCAGGCCTCGGGCGCGACGCGCACCAGGCCATGACGGACCAGCGCGGCCTCAGCCGGCCGAGCGGGCGAGTGCATGGACACGCTCGGCGATCCGCGCCGCGGCCGGGCGGCCGCCGCGTTCGGCGCCGAGCCGGTCGCGACCATCGGCCCGGTCGGACGGCGCATCGAGCCAGGGCGCCAACTGGGCCCCGAGCGGCTGCGCCGGATCGAGCACGGCGTCGACGGCGCCCGTCTGCGCGAGATTGTCGAGACCGGGCGCGAACACCGCCGTCGATTTCGCCATCTCCTGCAGCACCTCGAGCGGCAGCTTGGTGACGCGCGAGATCGAGGGCAGGTCCATCACCGCCGGCTCGGCGCCGGGCAGCGCGAGCAGCACGCGGGTGGCCAGCGCGGTGGCGATGAAGGCGCCCGCCGCCGTGCCGCCGTACAGCAGGCCGATCGTCGGATGGCCGCGCAGGCTCGCCAGCATCAGGCTCTTGGCCAGGTGCGACAGGCATTCGTTGAGCCCGAGCAGCTCGTCGCGCTTGCTCATGCGCTGGCTGGCGCTGTCGACCAGCACCAGGATCGGCGTGTCGCCGCCGCGCCGCACGATGTCGAGCACGCGCGAGGACAGCCACAGCGCCTCGTCGACGCCCACGAAGGCCCCGCCCGATACGCCGATCACCTCGACCACGCGCCCCGCCAGGCTGGCGCGGCCGGCCAGCAGGCCGTCGTCGCGGATCGCGATCTCGTGTTCGAAGGCGGCCAGGATCTGATCGAGCTTCATCGTGCTTCTCCCTTGACGGCTTGCAGGCGCTCGGCCAGCGCGGCGAAGGATTCGCCCGGCATGGCGGGGATCGCCTCGGCTTCGGCCTCGCTCGCGCCGAGCCGCTGCCAGACCTCGCGCGCGTCGGCGCAGTCGCCGTAGGCGGCAAGGCGCGCCTCGAGCCGCCTCTGCTCGGCGTCGAGCACTTCGAGGTCGAAGGCATGACGGGCCGCGAGCAGGTCGAGCGCGGCCGCGCGGAAGGCCGGCAGCGTGTCCTCGACGAAGCGCTCGGCGCCGCCGATCAGCCGGCGATGCTTGCCGCCCATGGTGCGCCAGACCAGCGCCCGATCCTTCGAATCGAATTCCTCGACGCCGCGATTGGTCTCGATCACCTCGGGGCCGGACACGCTGATGCGTCCCGGCTCGGACACCGCCAGCGCCGAGCAGCAGGCGGCCAGCAGGCCGCCGCCGCCGTAACAGCCGGCGCGCCCGCCGATCAGCCCGATCACCGGCGTGCCGGCCGCGCGCGCATCGACCAGCGCGCGCATGATCTCGGCGATCGCCAGCTCGCCGGCGTTGGCCTCCTGCAGGCGCACGCCGCCGGTATCGAAGGCGATCAGCACCGGCGTGCCCGCCTCGCGCGCGGCGCGCAGCAGCCCGGTCAGCTTGGCGCCATGGATCTCGCCGAAGGCACCGCCCATGAAGCGGCCCTCCTGCGCGGCGACCAGCACCTCGCGCCCCTCCAGTCGCGCGCGGCCGACGATCATGCCGTCGTCGAACTGGCGCGGCAGCTCGAACAGCGGCAGGTGCGGGCTCATCTCGCGCTCGGCGGGGCCGACGAATTCCACGAAGGAGCCGGCATCCACCAGTCCGTCGATGCGCTGCCGCGCCGAGGCCTCGTACCAGCTCGCGCCGGCCGCCACGGGATCGAAACCGTTCATCGCTGGCCTCCCTCGATGGCGCGCACCGCCTGGGCCAGGCGCAGCGCGACCGTGTCGGGCCGCGCGCCGCCGTCGTTGATCGACAGGCGCAGGCCGCCCGGCGAGCGGCGCTCGACGAAGTCGGCGATCACCGCCTGCCAGACCTCGCCGAAGCCGACCGCCGCGGTCTGGATCTCGACCTCGCAGTCGGTGCCGCCGAGCACTCGCTCGACCAGCACCTCCAGATTGCCGGAGGCGACCACGCCGACCAGCGCCGAGGCCGCCTCCCCCGCCGCGCGTTGCCGCGCGGTATGACGATAATTGAGCCGTTCCATTCGATTTCTCCCGCCGGCGCTTCCCCGAAGGCCGGCCGAAACGCGCGGCATGCCGCGCGGCTCGCGGCGGCGGCACCCGAGGGCACCTTCGCCGCGCACTTGACTCACCAGTTCCGAAACCGCGAGGGCGGCGCGTACAGGCCGCCCGACCAGTGCACCAGGTCCTTCACCGAGCGCGCCGCCAGCAGGCGCCGGTCGGCATCGAGCGGATCGATGCCGAGATCCTCGGGGCGCCGGATCACGCCGCGCTCGCGCAGCCGCTCCACCAGCTTGCGATCGCGCCCGCGGCCGATCTCGGTATAACCGGCCACGCCGCGGATCGCGTGCTCGCGCTCGTCCGCGTCGCGGCACAGCAGCAGGTTCGCGATGCCCTCCTCGGTCACCACGTGGGTGACGTCGTCGCCATAGACCATGATCGGCGCGAGATCGAGCTTGAGCCGGTCAGCCAGGCGCAGCGCGTCGAGCTGCTCGACGAACATCGGCGCGTTCTTCTCGCCGAAGGTCTCGCCGATCTGCACCACCAGCTTGCGGCCGCGCCGCAGCGCCGCCGGCGTGGCCGGATCGGCCTGCTCGCCGGCCTTCAGCCAGGGCTCGCTCGGGTGGCGCCGGCCGCGCGCGTCGCTGCCCATGTTGGGCGCGCCGCCGAAGCCGGCGATGCGGCTCTCGGTGACGGTCGAGGAATGGCCGGCCAGGTCGATCTGCAGCGTCGAGCCGATGAACATGTCGCAGGCATAGAGGCCGGCGGTCTGGCAGAACGCGCGGTTCGAGCGCAGCGAGCCGTCGGCGCCGGTGAAGTAGATGTCCGAGCGCGCGCGGATGTAGTCGTCCATGCCGACCTCGGAGCCGAAGCAGTGGATCTGCTCGACCCAGCCCGATTCGATCGCGGGGATCAGCGTGGGATGCGGATTGAGCGCCCAGTGCGTGCAGACCTGCCCCTTCAGGCCCAGGCGCTCGCCGTAGGTGGGCAGCAAGAGCTCGATGGCCGCGGTGTTGAAGCCGATGCCGTGGTTCAGGCGCTTCACGCCATAGGGCTGGTAGATGCCCTTGATGGCCAGCATCGCGGTGAGGATCTGGGTCTCGGTGATCGCGGCCGGGTCGCGCGTGAACAGCGGCTCGACGAAGAAGGGCCGGCCCGCCTCGACCACGAAGTGCACACGGTCGCCGGGGATGTCGACCCGCGGCACGCGATCGACGATGCGGTCGACCTGGGCGATCACGATGCCGTCCTTGAAGGCGGTGGCCTCCACCACGGTGGGCGTGTCCTCGGTGTTCGGGCCGGTGTAGAGATTGCCGTCGGCGTCGGCGCTGACCGCCGCGATCAGCGCGACCTGCGGCGTGAGGTCGATGAAGTAGCGCGCGAACAGCTCGAGATAGGTATGCACCGCGCCCAGCTCGATGCGCCCGCCGAACAGCAGCCTGGCGATGCGCTGCGACTGCGGGCCCGAGTAGGCGTAGTCGAGGCGCCGCGCGATGCCGCGCTCGAACACGTCGAGATGCTCGGGCAGCACGATGCCCGATTGCACCATGTGCAGGTCGTGGATCCTGCCGCTGTCGACTTCCGCGAGCGCGGCGGCCAGCAGGTCGGCCTGCTTCTGGTTGTCCCCTTCCAGGCAGACCCGGTCGCCCGGGCGCAGTACCGCCTCGAGCAGCGCGGTGGCATCCTCGGCCGCCACCCGCTTGCCGCGCGCGAGATGCGCGCCTGCCGCGAGGCGCGCGTCGCGTGCCTGTTGCGCCTGATTCCATGCCGTCATTGCGTCTCTCCTGCGATGCGTATCCGGTCGTGGCGACGATTGTAAGCCGCGCCCCGCGCGCGATTGATGAAGTTGCCGAATGCCACTCAGAGGCCGCGCCGATCGATCTCGCGCCGGGCCCGCCCGTCTTGCCGTAGACTGCTGCCACGGCCCGCTGCGCGCCCCTCGTTCCAGGCCGGCGAGCGCCGCTGCCGGCGCGTGCTCGCCGCGCTCGCGCCGGCAAGCCGTCCTTGCCCTGCCCCACTGGATTCCGCCATGCGTCCCTTACCGCCCGAGCTGCTGCGCAGCTTCGTCGCCGTCGCCCAGACCGGCAGCTTCACCGCCGCCTCGGAGCGCGTCAACCTCTCGCAATCGACCGTCAGCCAGCACATCCGGCGGCTGGAGGAACTGCTCGACCGGCCGCTGTTCGAGCGCGACACGCGCAACGTGCGGCTGTCCGCCAACGGCGAGGCGCTGCACCGCTACGCGAGCCGCATCCTGGAGCTGATGGACGAGGCCGTGATGTCGGTCTGCGGGCCGCCGCTGTCGGGCAAGGTGCGGCTCGGCATGTCGGAGGATTTCGCCTCCACCCACCTGGCCGCGGCGCTGGCGAACTTCATCCAGCGCAATCCCGAGGTCGAGCTGGAGATCGCCACCGGCCTGTCGGGCGACCTGTTCGACGCGCTCGACGAAGGGCGCCACGACCTGGTATTCGCCAAGCGCGTCGCCGGCAGCCGGCGCGGCCGCGTGATCCGCACCGAGCCGCTCTACTGGTGCACCGGCCCCGGCTCGCCGATCACCGGGCGCGAGGCGGTGCTGCCGCTGGCCCTGCATCCCGAGCCCAGCGTGTCGCGCCGGCGCGTGCTGGAGACGCTCGACGCGATCGGCCGGCCCTACCGGATTGCCGTGTCGAGCAGCAGCATCGCGGCGCTGCGCGCGGCCGCGGCGGCCGGGCTGGGCGTGTCGGCCTTCGCCGGCTACGTGATCCCGCAGGGCCTGGCCAAGCTCGACGCCGACCTGCCCGCGCTCGGCGATCTCGAATACGTGATCGACCGGCCGGCTTCCGCCTCGCGCTCGACGCTGGCGCTGGAGGCGACGCTCGCGGCCGCCGCCGCCGAATTCTGAAGCCGGCACGGCGGCGGCCTTCAGCATCGCGCGTCAGGCATTCGTCAGGCCGTCATCGGCGATTCGTTAGCGATGCTTGACAAGCGGCAGCGCCCTGCCCGGGCCGCCGCAAGCCAACTGACAAGCACGTCATCGTCCGGTCACGGTCCGGGCAGCCTCCCGCGGCCAGAATGCGCCGCAACGGCCGTCGCGCACTCCGCGCGCCGGTGCGCACAACGCGCCGCGATGCCGATGAAGGAGCCCCATCATGCGATCCCTGTTCTGCCTGCCGCTGCTGCTGGCCGCCGTCGCGCCCCTGGCGCAGGCCCAGTCGTCCACCGCCGCCACGCCGCCCGAGAAGACCCACGCGCAAGTGGTCGCCGAACTGGTGCAGGCCTACCGCGAGGGCACCATCCCGACCACCGACGGCGACTACCCGCCCAGCGACAGCACCATCGAGCGCAACCGCGCGCGCTTCGAGTCGAAGACGCCGAGCTGGGCCCAGCAGCCGCAGCCGCAAACGCAAGCGCAGCAATAAGCGCGGCATCCGCGCGATCCGGGCGGCCCGCCGCCGCCCGGCCGCGACGATTGGCGAAACCGGCGAAACGCCCTAGGATGGGCGTGTTTCGCGCGCGGCACCGTGCCGTGCGCGCCTAGCCGACCGCCGCCATGTCCCCTTTCGCCACGCCCCGATCGGCAGCCGAGCCCGTCGACCACCTGCCCTACGAGAACACGCCGCGCCCGGTCGCCGCGATGGCCGCGCGTTATCCGAACGGCCTGCATATCGCCACGCACCGGCATCGCCGCGCGCAATTGCTCTACGCCATCGAGGGCGTGATGCAGGTGACCTCCGAAACGGGTGCCTGGGTGGTGCCGCCCACGCGCGGCGTCTGGCTCGAGGCCGGACTCGACCACGCGGTGCAGATGAGCGGCGACGTGCAGATGCGCACCGTGTTCGTCGAGCCCTCGGCGGCGCTGGCGCTGCGCGCGCGCACCGGCGTGGTGGACGTGCCGCCGCTGCTGCGCGAGCTGATCGTGGCGGCGATCGACGTGCCGCTCGATTACGCGCCCGGCTCGCGCGACGAGCACCTGATGCAGTTGCTGCTGGCCGAGCTCAATTCGGTGCCGCAACTGCCGCTGCACCTGCCCTGGCCGCGCGATGCTCGGCTGCGCGCGGTCTGCGACGCGCTGCTGGCCTCGCCGCACGACGATCGCACCATCACCGAATGGGCCCGCCAGTTCGGCATGTCGGAAAAGACGCTCTACCGCGGCTTCAGCCGCGAGACCGGCATGACCTTCGGCCGCTGGCGCCAGCAGGCGCGCCTGCTGCTGGCCTTGAAACGCCTCGCGCACGGCGAGAAGATCCTCGGCGTCGCGCTCGACCACGGCTATCGCAGCCAGAGCGCCTTCACCGCGATATTCAAGCGGCATTTCGGCGTGGCGCCCTCGGCCTTCTACAACTGAGAAGCCGACGCGGCGAGCCGAGCGCTCAGGGCAGGAAGCTGCGGCGCCGCGCCTCGATCAGCTCGACCAGCAGGCGATCGCGCTCGGCGCCGAACTCGGCGATCGAGCGCTCGCCCTGGATCTCGCGCAGTTCCTCGACCAGCTTGCGATCGACCGCCTCGTTGAAGGACGGCGTGCCGAGATCGTCCCACCAGCTCGTGATAGGCCCCGACAGATGGTCGAGGAAATGCGCCATGCCGCCCTCGCCGCCGCCGAGGTGATAGGTCAGCCCCTGCCCCATCAATCCCCAGCGCAAGCCCGGCCCCCACGACACGGCCTTGTCGGCATCGGCCACGCTGACCACGCCCTCGCCCACCAGGTGATAGACCTCGCGGAACAGCGCGGCCGCCAGCCGGTTCGCGACATGGCCGGCCATTTCCTTGTTGAGCACGATGGTGACCTTGCCGAGCGCGTCGTAGAAGCGTTTCGCGCGCGCGAGGGTCTCGGCCGAGGTGGCCTCGCCGCCGACCAGTTCGACCAGCGGGATCAGGTGCGGCGGATTGAAGGGATGCGCGATCAGGCAGCGTTCGGGATGGCGCTCGCAGGCGCTCTGGATCGCCGACATGGTGAGCCCCGACGAGCTGGAGGCGATCAGCGCCTCGGCCGGCAGCCGCGCATCCATGCGGCGATACAGCTCGCGCTTCACGTCGAGCCGTTCCGGGCCGTTCTCCTGCACGAAATCGACGCCGTCGAGCGCGGCCTCGAGATCGGCCTCGAAGCGCAGCCGCGCCGTGCACTCGGCGAGGCGCGTCTCGCCCATGAAGCGCCGCAGCGCGGCGTTCAACTGCGCGGCCGCCTCGGGTGCCGGGTCGCTCACCACCAGTTCGAAACCCTGGTCGAGATAGAAGGCGGTCCAGCTCGCGCCGATCACGCCCGCGCCGATCACGGCAATGCGTTGGATGTCCATGGGATGCGTGTCTCCGATGTAGTTGAGTCGTCCGGGAAGCCCGGCGACGATTGTCGCATCGATCGGCGCTTGCGCGTCGCGAAGCGCAGGCGAGGCACGCCGTTCGCCGCGAATCCCTGCGCGCGCGACCGATAATGAAAAACGCCACGCGGCTTGCGGCCAGCGTGGCGTTCTTCTTATGAAGCCCGACCTCAGTCGGCCAGGCGCGACTCGAACTTCGCCTTGGTCTCGCTGAGCGCCTGCGGCAGGCGCGCCTTCAGCTTGTCGAACAGCTCGTCATGCAGCGCGAGCTCCTCGCGCCAGGCCTCGCGATCCACCGAGGCGACCTGCTCGTACTGCGCCGGCGTGAAGGCCAGGCCCTGCCAGTGCAGGTCGTGATAACGCGGCGTGATGCCCAGCGCATGCTCGACGCCTTCGCCACGCCCGTCGAGGCGATCGAGCATCCACTTCAGCACGCGCATGTTCTCGCCGAAGCCGGGCCAGGCGAAGCGGCCGTCGGCATCCTTGCGGAACCAGTTCACGCAGTAGATCTTCGGCAGGGTCGCGCCCGAGGCCTCGAGCTGCTTGCCGAGCGTGAGCCAGTGCGAGAAGTAGTCGCTCATGTTGTAGCCGCAGAACGGCAGCATCGCGAACGGGTCGCGGCGCACGATGCCCTGCTTGCCGGCTGCCGCGGCGGTGGTTTCCGAACCCATGGTGGCGGCCATGTAGACGCCCTCGGTCCAGTCGCGTGCCTCGGTCACCAGCGGCACCGTGGTCGAGCGGCGCCCGCCGAACACGAAGGCGTCGATCGCCACGCCGGCCGGATTGTCCCAATCGGCGTCGATCGACGGGCATTGCGAGGCCGGCGCCGTGAAGCGCGCGTTCGGATGCGCGGCCTTGCGGCCGGTCTCCTTGCCGATCTCCGGCGTCCAGTCCTGGCCCTGCCAGTCGAGCAGGTGGGCGGGCGGCGTGTCGGTCAGGCCTTCCCACCAGACGTCGCCGTCGTCGGTCAGCGCGACATTGGTGAAGATCACGTTCTCGCGCAGCGTGGCCAGCGCATTGGGATTGGTCTTCTCGCCGGTGCCGGGCGCCACGCCGAAGTAGCCCGCCTCGGGATTGATCGCGTAGAGCCGGCCGTCGGCGCCGGGCTTGAGCCAGGCGATGTCGTCGCCGATGGTGGTGACCTTCCAGCCCTCGAAGCCGGCCGGCGGGATCAGCATCGCGAAGTTAGTCTTGCCGCAGGCCGAGGGGAAGGCCGCCGCGATATGGCGCTTGGTGCCGTCGGGCGCGCTCACGCCGAGGATCAGCATGTGCTCGGCGAGCCAGCCCTCGTCGCGGCCCATGGTCGAGGCGATCCGCAGTGCGAAGCATTTCTTGCCGAGCAGCGCGTTGCCGCCGTAGCCCGAACCGAAGCTCCAGATCTCGCGCGTCTCGGGGAAGTGGACGATGTACTTGGTGTCGTTGCAGGGCCAGCGCACGTCGGCCTCGCCGGCCGCCAGCGGATGCCCGACGCTGTGCACGCAGGGCACGAAATGGCCGTCCTCGCCGAGCACCTCGTACACGTCGCGCCCCATGCGCGTCATGATCCGCATGTTGACCGCCACGTAGGGGCTGTCGGACAGCTCCACGCCGATATGCGCGATCGGCGAGCCGAGCGGGCCCATCGAGAACGGCACCACGTAGAGCGTGCGGCCGCGCATCGCGCCGCGGAACAGCCCGTCGAGCGTGACGCGCATCTCGGCCGGCGCGATCCAGTGATTGGTCGGACCCGCGTCCTCGCGCGCTTCGCTGCAGATGAAGGTGCGATCCTCGACGCGCGCGACGTCGGACGGATCGGACAGCGCGAGGAACGAGTTCGGACGCTTTAGCGGATCGAGCCGGATCATGGTGCCCTGCGCGACCATCTGTTCGCACAGGCGGTCGTATTCCTCCTGCGAGCCGTCGCACCAGACGACGCGTTCGGGTTCGGTCAGCGCGGCGATGCGCGCCACCCAGTCGACGAGGCCGCGGTGCCGAACGTACTCGGGTACGTCGAGCGATACGGAATGCGTAGCCTCGAGCGCATGGCTTCGGGTCATGGAAATCTCCAGGTAGTTGAACAGGAATTCGGTGAGTGGCGCGCGTCCCGGCATGAAGCTTCAGCGTGGACGCGGCGGCGCATGGATGCGGGCGGACGAGGCAGGCTGCGGTTCGCGACGAACCGCAGCCGTTGCGCGAGCGCGCGGCACGGGCGTTGCGGGCGGGTTCCGGCGCAATGCGGCGGCGCGGCGGCGGAGATGGCCGCGGCCGGCACCAGAACCTTCTGGCGTATCGAGAGGCGAATCGATCTTGGTCATCGGCATCGCGAGCTTGCCGATGCCGACCTCCTTATAAGAAAGAAGGCCAGCATACCATCGCGCTCCCGCAGTTTGGGACGGCTGGAGGGCGCGATTCGGGATGATCCCGATAGGGATCGCCCTGAAGCGGGGCGCGACCCCGGCGGTTCTCCCGGCGCCGCCCTCCACGCGGGGCCTTTTCATCGCGGACACGACGGCGCGCGCGAAACATGGCGAGAGGCTCGCGCCCCGGCCATCGATGCGCGTGCAAGCTCGATTGACGATGGCCTCTTGAATTCGTGCACGGCGTTCCTACCTGTGGAGCCATGAGGCGAGCGCGACCCGCGCCGCCGGTTGACAACGCATCGCACGCAGCGTGTTTCAAACAGGGCCGCGCGTGCCGATCCTCGAGAGGACTCGAACCATGACCACTTATCGTTTCGGTGCCGGCCTGTTCGGCGAATTCGACCGGCTGCAGCGGCAGATGTCGGGCCTGCTGGCCGCGCCCTCGTTCGCGGCGGCCGCGCGCAGCGGGCGCTTCGACAGCTTCCCGCCGATCAACATCGGCGCCTCCGACGAGGCGATCGAGATCGTGGTGGCGGCACCGGGCATGCAGGCCGGCGACTTCGACCTCAGCATCGACAAAGGACTCCTGACGATCACGGGCGAGCGCCGCGAGGCACAGGCCGGCCCCGCCGCACCGCAGGCCGAAGGCGAGGCGCCGCGTGCGGCCGCTCGCGTGCTGGCCCGCGAGCGCTTCGGCGGACGCTTCCGTCGCGCCGTCGAACTGCCCTCGAATGCCGATGCCAACGACATCCAGGCGCGCTACGAGGATGGTTGCCTGCGCATCCGTATCGCGAAGCGCGCGGCATCGCAGCCGCGTTCGATCCAAGTCCAGTAAACAGCCTCGAGGAATATCGCCATGAACACCACGTCCGAACTGATCGATCGCCCCGCCGTCGCCGACACTGCCGCGCCGGAATCCACGCAAGCCAGCGAGGCGCCGCGCCGCGGCCCGGCCGTCGCGCCGGCCGTCGACATCGTCGAGGACAGCGAGGGCATCACGCTGTGGGCCGACCTGCCCGGCGTCTCGAAGGCCGGGCTCGACCTGCGCGTGCACGACAACCGCCTGACCATCGACGCCCAGGTGTCGCTGCCGCAGACCGAAGGCCTGCGCGTGCAGCACGCCGAATGGCGCGCGCCGCGCTATCTGCGCAGCTTCGTGGTCAGCCCGCACTTCGATACCGCGCGCATCGAGGCGAACCTGCGCGACGGCCTGCTGACGCTGCGGATCCCGCGCCGCGCCGAAGCGCTGCCGCGCAAGATCGAGGTGGCCACGGGCACGGCCTGAACCTCGTCCGCCATCGGCGCGCCGTCGCCGTCAAGGCGCGGCGCCCGATGCCGGGGCCGCGCCCGCGCCGGGCCGGCCGCTCTCGATCCGCCTCCCGCCCCCCGCCTCCACCCGGCGGGATTTTTTTCATGGCACCCGGCGGCCCCAACTGCAGGCCGACATCAGGGGAAACTATAATAGCGGCCGGTCACGCAACCGGCAGGGGCCTCGCAGCGCGACGGCCGCGCGGCGGCGGGCCCGCCCCTTACTCGACGCCATGCACAATCGACCCAGCCTGATTTCCCTGACTTGCGCGCTTGCCGCCGGCACCCTGCTGGCGGCTTGCTCGTCCGCGCCCAAGCCGCTGTACACGCAGGAGCAGTTCGACGCATCGAGCAGCCCGTACACGCATACCTTCCACGAGAGTTCGACGGCCACCTGCGAGGCGGCGCGCCGCGCGCTGCTGAGCCAGGGCTACATCACCAACCTGGCGCGGCCCGATACGGTGGACGGCAGCAAGAATTTCCAGCCGAACAACGATACCCACGTGGTGATCGAGTTCCACGTGGTCTGCGTCGACGCCGATGCGGACTCGAGCTCGAGCATCGCCTACGTGAACGCGGTGCAGGACCGCTACACGCTGAAGAAGACCAATACCTCGGCCAGCGTCGGCCTTTCGGTGCTGGGCTCGGTGTCGCTGCCGATCGGCTCGAGCGACGATTCGATGGTGAAGATCGCCAGCGAGACGATTCCCGCCGGCGTGTTCTACGACCGCTTCTTCAAGCTGGTCGATCACTTCCTGAAGGTCGACCCGGCACGGCACGGCAAGGCCGCCGCCAAGGCCGCCGAGAAGGAGCCGGTGGCGCCGCTGCCGGAACCGGCCCCGAGCACCGGCACGCCCGGCGACGACGGCTCGGTGAAGCTGAAGACGCCGGCCGTGCCGACCCCGCCCTCGGCACCGATCTCGGGCCTCGCGCCCGTGCCGGTGGCGGCCACCGGCGCGGCCGCGCTGGCGACCGCCGCGCCGGGTGCCGCCCAGGCCCATGCCGTGACGGCTCCTGGCGCGGCGATGCCGGCAGCTCCGGCAGCCCCGGTGGCCCCGGTGGCAAGCCAGGCGCCGGCCGGTTCGCCGAGCCCGGCACCGGCGCCCGCATCGAGCGCTGCCGCGCCGGCCGCCGTGCCGCACCAGGCCGCCGCCGCGGGAGCGAATCTTGCCCCGGTGCCCGCCGCTGCCACGGCCAACGGCAACCAGGCCGTGGTGCCCTCGACCGGCACCTCCGCCGTGGAAAACGGCGGCGCCGCCCAGGCCGCCGCGGCCTTCACGCCGGGCATCAATGCCTCGGCCGCCGCCCAGGTGGCACCGGCCGCGCCGGGGCTGGTGAACGTGACGCCGGGCGCGGCACCGGCCACGCCGAATCCGGCACCTGCCGCGCCGGCCAGCGCGTCGGCGCCGGCTGCCACGCCGAACGCCGCGGCCCCGTCAGCGCCGGCTCCCTCGCCGGCCGTGCCCGCCTCGATGTCGAGCGCAGTGCAGGCAGCGGCCCCTGCCGCTTCGGCACCGGCCGCCTCGACGCCCGCTGCCTCGACGCCCACCACATCGGCACCCGCTGCCGCCTCGGCTGCCACGCCGAATCCCTGAGCCTGCGCTTGCGGCTCATCCCCGTCGCTCATCGCGAGCGACGAGGAATATCCCCCACCGAGATTCGAAATCCATCAACGATGCGATGCGTCGTTGACACCACCGCTCGCCAATGCCGCCGAGCAGCAGCACATCAAGCTGTTCATCGGCGACAGCCAGGAACCGGCGGCCTATCATAAGCTCACCACGCGAGACGGCCCGCGCGAATCCACGCTCAATTCCGGCAACGGCAAGATCCGCTTCGAGGTGACGATCAACGGCAAGAAATCCGATGGTCAGCCGTTCACGGTCAATTTCGGCATCCTCGTTTCGGAAGACGGCCACGACAGCGACTACAACGACGGGATCGCGGTCCTGCAATGGCCGATCGGCTGAGCAAAAAAAGGAAACAGGAATGCAAAACGGCCGCCTCGAATACGGGCGGCCGTTTTTCGATGCATCACGCCTCGCTCCGGCATTCGTCCGGAGCGGGACACACGCGGTTCGCTCAATCCCATTCAGGCGCCAGGCCGGCCGGGCTCACTTCGCGGCCGTTGCGCTCGAGGCCGGCGATGCGCGCCATCTCCGCGTCGCTCAGCTTCAGGTCGCGAGCCAGCAGGTTGCTGGCCAGGTTGGCGCGCTTGGTCGACGAGGGAATCACCGCGTGACCGAGCTGCAGGGCCCAGGCCAGCGCCACCTGCGCCGGCGTCGCGCCATGCGCGGCCGCGATCTCGCCGAGCACCGGGTCGCCCAGCACCTTGCCGTAGGCCAGCGTCATGTACGAGGTCACGGCGATGCCCTGCGATTCGAGGAAGGCCACCAGCTTGCGATTCTGCAGATAGGGGCTCAGCTCGATCTGGTTGGTCGCGATCGCCTCGGCGCCGAGCACCTCGATCGCCTCCTGCGTCAGCGCGATATTGAAGTTCGAGATGCCGATCTCGCGCGTCAGGCCGCGCGCCTTGGCTTCGGCCAGCGCCTCGAGCGTGGCCGCCAGCGGCACGCCGTTGCCGGGCGCGGGCCAGTGGATCAGCGTCAGGTCCACCTGGTCGGTGCGCAGCTTGGCGAGGCTCGCCTCGAGGCTCGGCGCCAGCTTGTCGGCCGCGTAATGGTCGACCCAGATCTTGGTGGTGAGGTACAGCTCCTGGCGCGCCACGCCCGATTCGGCGATCGCGCGGCCGACGTCGGCCTCGTTGTCGTAGATCTGCGCGGTGTCGATCGCGCGGTAGCCGAGCTCGAGCGCGTCGCGCACCGAGTCGACCACCACCTGCCCTTTCAGGCGAAACGTGCCGAGGCCGAACGGAGGAATGCGATTCATGATTCGTTGTCCTGTCGATGAGTGCCGGCGCGATGCCGGCCGGATAAGGATGAAAAGCGGATGAAAAGCGGCGCGCCGGGCGCGCCGCGCGAGTCTTCGGGCGCTCAGCAGGCCAGTGCCCGCGGACGGCGGCGCAGTTGCGAGAGCACCAGCAGCAGGCCCAGCGCGGCGATTCCCGCGCCGACCATCGGCACCGCCGAGTAACCGAGGCCCGAGGAGATCGCCGCGCCGCCGGCCGCCGCGCCCAGCGCGTTGCCGAGGTTGAAGGCGCCCACGTTGACCGAGGAGGCCAGGCCCGGCGCTTCCGAGGCGGCGCGCATCACGCGCATCTGCAGCGGCGGCACCACCGCGAAGGTCGCGATGCCCCACACCAGCAGGGCCAGCGCGGCACCCACATGGGTCGCGGCCAGCATCGGGAAGGCCAGCATCACCACGATCAGCAGCAGCAGGAAGGCGATCAGGCTGCCGTCCAGCGAGCGGTCGGCGAGGCGGCCGCCGGCCACGTTGCCGATCGAGAAACCGACGCCGATCAGCACCAGCATCGCGGTGACGAAACCCGGCGTGGCATGCGTGAGCTGCGCGAGGGTCGGCGCCACGTAGGTGTAGAGCGTGAACATCGCGCCCGCGCCCAGCACCGTGGTGGCCAGCGCGCCCAGCACCACGGGGCGCGTGAGCACCGCGAGTTCGGCGCGCAAATCTGGCATGCGGCCCGACTCGCCCCTGGGCAGGGCCGCGAACAGCCCCGCGATCGCCAACAGGCCGAGGCCCGCGGTGGCGACGAAGGACATCCGCCAGCCGATCATCTGGCCGAGCCAGGTGGCCGCCGGCACGCCGCCCACATTGGCGATGGTGAGGCCCATGAACATGGTCGCCACCGCGCTGGCCTGCCGCTCGCGCGGCACCACCGAGGCCGCCACCACCGAGCCGATGCCGAAGAAGGCGCCGTGGTTGAGGCTGGTGACGAGGCGCGCCAGCAGCAGCGTGGTGTAGTCGGGCGCCACCGCCGAGAGCAGGTTGCCGATCGTGAAGATGCCCATCAGCAGCATCAGCGCGGTGCGCCGCGAGGCGCGCGCCAGCAGCAGGGTCATCACCGGCGCGCCGACCATCACGCCGATCGCGTAGGCGCTGATCAGCATGCCGGCGCTCGGGATCGTGACATGCACGCCCTCGGCGATCACCGGCAGCAGCCCCATCGGCGAGAACTCGGTGGTGCCGATGCCGAACGCGCCGACGGCCAGCGCGAGCAGCGGAAGCGTCGAGCGCGGGGCCGACGCGGCGGGAGAGGAGGAAGCGTTCATGGCAGCGGATCCTGTGGCGAAGCGGGCGACGGACGCCCGCGATTTCGGTTGATGCGTAGTGTGCCCGCGATGTTGCCATGCAAAAAGCCGGCCGTCGTGGAAAGACCCTTGACTCGAAGTCAATGATCGGGGCACTGGCGAACCCTCCACCCTTGCCGTTGCAAGGCAAGGACACGCGTCATCATTCACGCTTATTGTTTCGATAAGTGTTTTTTATTGCTTCATCATCACGAATCTCCACGTAATATGCCAATTTCCTTCATTGCTTCGGCGATCCGGCCGCAGCCCGCATTCCCGCACGAATTTCCTTCCGAAGCCCAAATTCGATCTTTTGCTCTATTGATGCATAATTGATCTATCGCGCCGCAGCACGGCTGAACGGCGCCATCCTTCATAAGCACCGAGACAGGAGGCAAGGCATGAGCACCGAATCGCTCGCGATCGACACCGGCCGGAAGCGCTCGCAAGCCGCCACCATGCGCATCACGGCGGCCGTCGCCGCGATCGCCGGCGGCCTCTACGGCTACGACACCGGCATCATCTCGGGCGCGCTGCCGCTGATCGCGCGCGATTTCGCGCTCGACTACCGCGCCCAGGAATGGGTGGCCGCGGCGATCCTGCTCGGCGCCGTGATCGGCGCGCTGGCCTGCACGCGCCTGTCGGCCAGCCTGGGCCGGCGTCGCACGATCCTGGTCGTGTCCGCGATCTACACCGTCGGCGTGATCGCCGCCGCGCTGTCGCCTTCGGCGCTCTGGCTGGGCGCGGCGCGCCTGGTGCTCGGCTTCGCGGTGGGCGGCTCGACCCAGATCGTGCCCACCTACATCGCCGAACTCGCCGAGCCGGCGCGGCGCGGCCGGCTGGTCACCTATTTCAACGTCTCGATCGGGATCGGCATCCTGATGGCGGCCATCGTCGGCGTGGCCGGCCAGCAGCTGGTGGACTGGCGGCTGATGATCGGCCTGGCGGTGCTGCCCTCGCTGGTGCTGCTGTTCGGCATCTCGCGGCTGCCCGGCAGCCCGCGCTGGCTGGTCGAGCAGGACCGCCTGCACGATGCCAGCGCCGCGCTCGCGCAGGTGCGCGACTCGGAGCGCGCGGTGCGCGAGGAGCTGGCCGAGATCCGCGCCACCGTCGAGCGGCAGCGCCGCGACGGCGCCGGCGGCTGGCGCGCGATGCGCGAGCCCTGGGTCAGGCCCGCGCTGGTCGCCGGGCTCGGCGTGGCCGCCTTCACCCAGCTCACCGGCATCGAGATGATGATCTACTACACGCCGACCTTCCTGCGCGACGCCGGCTTCGGCGCCTCGGCCGCGCTCTGGGCGGCGCTGGGCGTGGCCACCACCTACCTGGTGATGACCTTCGTCGGCAAGCTCCTGATCGACCACGTCGGGCGCCGCGCGCTGAGCCTGGCGACGCTGCCGGTGGCCGCCGCCAGCCTCGCCGCGCTCGGCTGGGTGATGCAGGACGGCGCCGGCGGCACGCAGCGGCCGCTGTGGATCGTGGCCTGCCTGATCGTGTTCATGATCTTCAACTCGGGCGGCATCCAGCTGATCGGCTGGCTGCTCGGCTCCGAACTCTATCCGGTGGCGATCCGCAACCAGGCCACCGGCGCGCACGCGGCCACGCTGTGGGGTTCGAACCTGCTGCTCACGGGCACCGCGCTGAGCATGACGCAATGGCTGGGGGTGGGCGGCGCGATGTGGGTCTATGCGGCGCTGAACCTGCTGGCCTGCCTGTTCATCTATTTCGCGGTCCCGGAGACGCGCGGGCGCAGCCTCGAGCACATCGAGCGCGCGCTCAAGGAAGGCCGCTTCACGCCGCGCGCCGCCGCCCGCGCGCGCCGCGCGCCCTGAAACACCGCGGCCGCGGCGGTCGCCGACGGGCAAACCCATGTCGGGCGCCGGGATGACCGGCGCCCGACGTTCCCGGTATCATGGCCGGTTACCGCAGGAGAACTTCCCCATGTCATCCCCCTTCCCTTCCACGCTGCGCACCGATCGCGCCCTGATCAGCGACTGCGACGGCGTGCTGGTCGACAGCGAGGCCATCGCCGAACGCATCGTCATCGAGCGCCTCGAGGCGCTCTGGCAGGTCGAGGGCGTGCACGACGCGATCCGCCCGCTGCTCGGCATGCGCACGGCCGTGGTGCTGACCGAGGCCGCCAAGGTGTTCGGCCGCAGCATCGACGAGCCGCAGATCCACGCGATCCGCGAGGAGATCCGCACGCGCGCGGCCGATGCGCCCGAGATCGCCGGCGCGGTCGAGGCGCTGAAGTCGATCGAGCTGCGCCTGGCCTGCGCCAGCAACAGCGACCTCGATTATGTCGAGCGCGTGGTCAAGCGGCTCGGCCTGGACAGCGTCTTCGGCAACCGCCTCTTCACGGGCGAGCGCGTGGCACGGCCCAAGCCCGCGCCCGACGTCTACCTGGCCGCCTCCGAGACGCTGCAGGTGCCGCCCTCGGGCTGCGCGGTGGTGGAGGACAGCGTGACCGGCGCGCGTGCCGCGCTGGCCGCCGGCATGACCGTGCTCGGCTTCACCGGCAGCGCGCACGCGCCGGCCGAGCGGCGCGAGGCGCTGCGCGAGATCGGCGTGCACGTCACTTTCGAGCGCATGACGGAACTGCCCGGCGTGGTGGCGCGCTGGCTCGACGGCGAGTTCGGCGTGGCCAGCGATTCGTCGCAGCCGGCGAATTCGGCGGCCTGAGCCGGCGCCGATCGCCGGGCGGCGATCCATCGATTCGGTGCCGTAAAAACAAAACGGGCCGTCTCTCGCGAGACGGCCCGTTTCGTCAACATGCGGCGGCCATGCACCGCCGCGTGCCGTTCACCCGGCGCTCAGAGCGCCGGGATCACGTCGATGCGCAGCGCGGCACCGCCGTTGGCGACTTCCAGCAGGCGATCGACGTTCGGATGCGCGCCGGGACGGTTGCGCGCGTCGGCCGTGTGCTCGCCGAACACCGCCAGGCCATGCTCGGCCGCCTTCGCGTCGAGCGTGCCGAACACCAGTTGCAGATAGTGATAGACGGCCAGCGAGCCTTGCTTGCCGGGCTTGTTCTCGATGGTGGCGAGCACCGCGCCGCTGGCATCGACCAGGTCGATCCGTTCGATGCCGTCGATAGGCGGCAGTTGGGCGAGGTTGTCCTTGAAGACGGGGGTCGGTCGAATCACGGCAGGCTCCGCTGGAGGTCGGTAAAAGTGGGCGGGCCGTATCTTAGTCGATATTCCCGGTCGACATTGTCGGCCGCCATCGGCGCGACGCGCCTGCCTCGCCGATCGACACAGGCCGGCGCGGTTTTTCGGCGCCCGGTAGAATCGGTCGCTTCCTTCACCGCCCCGCCCCTTGCCATGACGCATTTCGCTCCCGTGCGGCTCGACCATGCGAGCCGCCTGCTCAACCACGGCCCGACGGTGCTGGTCACCAGCACCGTCGGCACGCGCCGCGACGTGATGGCCGCCGCCTGGTCGATGCCGGTCGAATTCAAGCCGCCGCGCCTGGCCGTGGTGATCGACAAGAACACCTATACGCGCGAGCTGATCGCCGCGAGCGGCATCTTCGGCATCGTGGTGCCGGGCTTCGCCGCGCTCGACCTGACCTTCGCGGTGGGCAGCGCGAGCGGCCGCGACGAGGACAAGTTCGCGCGCTACGCGATCGACGCGCGCCCCGGCCCCGAACTGGGCGTGCCGGTGATCGAGACCGGCTGCGCGGCCTGGCTCGAATGCCGCCTGATTCCGGAGCAACACACCGAGGATGCCTACGACACCTGCTTCTGCGAGGTGGTCTCGGCCGCCGCCGACAGCCGCGTGTTCGCCGACGGCCACTGGAACCTCGACGACAGCCACCCGGAGCTGCACACCATCCATCATCTCGGCGCCGGCAAGTTCGTGCGCGCCTCGAGCATCACGCAGGCCAAGCCGCTGTAAGCGGCCAGGCGCCCGACCGCGCCGCCCACCACGATCTGCCGCCGCCCGCCTTCCGACGGGCGGCACCCTCCCTCACAGCAAGGCCATCAGGTTCGCGACCACCTGCTCGCGCTCGCGTTCGCGCGTGGCCAGCGCCAGGCGCGCCACCGCCGGCACGCCGTCGATGTCGAGATAACGCACGCCCTGCACGCGCACCTGCTCGAACGCGGCCGGCACGATCGACAGCCCGAGCCCGGCCGCCACCAGGTTGATCACCGAGGAGATCTGCGGCGCCTCCTGCGCGAGCCGCGGCAGGAAGCCGGCGCGCCGGCAGGCATCGAGGATCTCGGCGTAGAGCGTGGCGCCGGCCGGCCCCGGCACCAGCACGAAGGCCTCGTCGGCGAGCTCGGCCAATGCCACGCGCCGCCGCTGCGCGAAGCGATGCGAGGCCGGCACCACCAGCTTCATCGGCTCGTCGGGAAACGGCCGCAGCGCCAGGCCCTCGAACGAGGTCGGGCACGGCCGCACGAACACCGCGTCGAGCCGCTCGTCCGCGAGCCGCCGCACCAGCTCGGGCGTGTTGGCCTCGTCGAGCGACACGTCCACGCCGGGATAGGCGGCCTTGAAGCGCTGGATCAGCGCCGGCACCACGGGGTTGAACACGGCCGAGGCGGTGAAGCCGAGCCGCAGGATGCCGGTTTCGCCATTGCCGGCCTGCTGGGCCGCGCGCCGCGCCCGCGCCGCGTCGTCGAGCACCCGCGCGGCCTCGACGCGGAAGGCCTGGCCAGCGCTGGTCAGCACCACGCCGTGCGCGGTGCGCCGGAACAGCTCGACGCCGAGCTCGCGCTCCAGGTTGCGGATCTGCTGGCTGAGCGGCGGCTGGCCGATGCCGAGCCGCTCGGCCGCGCGCGTCACATTCGATTCCTCGGCGATCGCGAGGAAATAACGGAGATGGCGGAGTTCCATGAGATATCTGTGAAACGTCTTTCTTTGATCCTTTTCATATATTGGACAGTATAACTAGCGACGCGGACAATCGGGGCTGTCGTCAAGTCCTTACGTCCGTACCATCATGAGCCCCGCTTCCTCCCCCGCCCCGGCAGCCGCCGACACGCGCGTCGCCCCCGGCAGCGCCGACTATCGCCGCATCAGCCTCGCGCTGTTCCTGGCCGGTTTCTCGACCTTCTCGCTGCTGTACTGCGTGCAGCCGCTGCTGCCGCTGTTCGCGCAGGCTTTCTCGATCGGCGCGGCGCAGAGCTCGCTGGCGCTGTCGCTGTCCACCGGCTGCCTCGCCGTCGCGATCCTGGCGGCCAGCGCGCTGTCCGAGCGCCTGAGCCGGCGCCGCCTGATGTTCGTGTCGATGGCGCTGGCCGCCGCGCTGAACCTGGCGGCCGCCTGGATGCCGAGCTGGCCGGGCGTGCTGGTGGCGCGCGCGCTCGAGGGCCTGGTGCTGGGCGGCGTGCCGGCCACCGCGATGGCCTACCTGGCCGAGGAGATCCAGCCGCGCGGGCTCGGCCTGTCGATGGGGCTCTACGTGGGCGGCACCGCCTTCGGCGGGATGGTCGGGCGGGTCGGCATGAGCATGCTGAGCGACTGGATGTCGTGGCGCGCGGCGATGCAGTGGATCGGCGCGATCGACATCGCGGTGGCGATCGGCTTCGCGCTGCTGCTGCCCGCCTCGCGCCACTTCGTGCCGCGCGCGGGCGTGAGCCTCGGCGAGCATGTCGCGCAATGGCGTCGCCAGCTCGCGCACCCGGCCCTGCCGGCGGTGTTCGCGATCGGCTTCCTGGCGATGGGCGAATTCGTGACGATCTACAACTACGCGGGCTTCCGCCTGATGGCGCCGCCCTTCTCGCTCGACGCCACCCGCTGCGGCCTGATCTTCAGCGCCTACGTGTTCGGCATCGTCGCCTCCTCCACGGCCGGCGCGCTGGCCGACCGCTTCGGCCGGGCACCGGTGATCGTGGCCGGGGTGGCGACCAGCGCGGCCGGCGTGGCGCTCACGCTGGACGCCTCGCTGGCGGTGGTGATCGTCGGCATCGCGCTGCTGACGATCGGCTTCTTCATCACGCATTCGGTGGCCAGCAGCTGGGTGGGCCTGCTCGCGCAGGGCGCCAAGAGTTATGCCTCGGCGCTCTACCTGCTGGCCTATTACGTCGGCTCCAGCGTGCTCGGTTCCTGGGGCGGGCAGTTCTGGCAGGACGGCGGCTGGCACGCGGTGGCGGCCTATGCGCTGGCCTTGCTGGCGGCGGCCCTGGCCTGCGTGGCCTACCTGGCGCGCGCCGCGCGGCGAGTGACGCGCCCGGCTGGCGGGGCGCACACGGCCTGAAGCGCGGATAAGGCGCGGGTAAGGCGCGATCCCGCCGTCACCGCCGACCTCGCCTTCGCTTCCCCCAGATCGCCTCATCGCCCCATCGCTACACGGACCTGCCACACAGGCCTGCCACACTGCCGCGCAACCCGGCTCACCCCCGGCCCCAGCGACAGGACAGCCCCCAGGATAGCCCCATGTGGCAGGAAGACCGTCATCAACGCATCCGCGCGCTGCTCATCGCGCTGCATCGCGTCTCGACCGAACGCATCATGGCCGAGCTGGGCGTATCGCGCGAAACCGTGCGGCGCGACCTGCTCGACCTCGAAACCCTCGGCGAGCTGGTACGCGTGCGCGGCGGCGCGATACGTCCCGACGCGCCGGCCGCCGCCATCGAACGCGCGCCCGCGCGCGAACGCGTCGAGCGGGCCATCGCCAAGGCCGCGGCAGCCCAGGTCGGCGCCGGCCAGACCCTGTTCCTCGACGCCGACAGCCGCAGCCAGGCGCTGGCCGACGAACTGGTCGCGCTCGAAGGCCTGACCATCCTCACCAACTCGCTCGACGTGGTCGCGCGCCTGCGAGCGCCGCTGACGCAAGCGGCCAACGCCAACCAGGTGATCATGCTGGGCGGCGCGGTGCCCGCCCGGACGCTGGCCACCGCGAGCGCCGAGACGGTGCGCGAGATCCAGCGCCATCGCGCCGACCTGGCCCTGCTCGCGCCGGACGGCCTGGACGCGCGGCACGGCGCGAGCCATGTCGACCGCGCCCAGGCCGAGGTGGCGCGCGCGATGTGCGAGGCGGCCGACCGCGTGGTGATGCTGGCCGATGCCGCGCGCCTGGGCCTGCGCAGCCGCGTGAGCTATTGCGCGGCCGACGCGATCGACCTGCTCGTCACCGAACGCGGCGCCGCCGGTGCCGACGCCTTCGCCGCGCTGGAGCGGCGCCTGCCGAAGGTGCTGCTGGCCTGAGGCGCCGGCGCCCGGTGCGCGTGTCGATGCGAGGCATGGCCGCCGCGTCGAGGCAAAGACGCCACGGAATGACACACGATTGACAAGCTCGACGTAAAGAATCGCCCGGGAAAACCGCCCAATGCCGCTCGCCGGTTGCTTTCGGGCCGGTTGCAGAGATTTGCTGATTTGCCGATTCGTGGAATTGTCGTTAGCATTTTTCATCGTTCCGGTTTCGCGTCCCGCCTCCCTGTCGCGATCCGGCTGCCCGCCCCGTTGTCGTCAGGAAGTCCGATGAGCCGTCGTCACCTCGCGCTGTTCGATCTCGACCACACCCTGCTGCCGCTCGACAGCGACCAGTCCTGGGCGCACTTCCTGGCCCGGATCGGCATCGACGGCGCGGCCGAGCACGTGGCCTCGATCGACCGCCTATATCGCGACTACGCGGCCGGCGCGCTCGACATGGACGGCTACCTGCGCGTGGCGCTCGCGCCGCTGGCGCGCCATACGCGCGCCGAGCTCGACGGCTGGCACCAGCGCTACATGGCCGACGTGATCGAGCCGGCGATCCAGCCGGCCGCGCGCGAGCTGATCGAGCGCCACCGGCAGGCCGGCGACCTGTGCTGCATCGTCACCGCCTCGAATGCCTTCGTGACCGGCCCGATCGGCCGCGCGCTCGGCTTCGAGCACCTGCTGGCGATCGAGCTGGCCACCGAGGGCGGCGATCCGGCCGCGCGCTACACCGGCGCGGCGCTCGGCGTGGCCTCGTTCCGCGAGGGCAAGGTCACGCGCACCGAGCAATGGCTGGCCACGCTCGGCGCCAGCCTCGAGGATTTCCCGCGCAGCTTCTTCTACAGCGACTCGATCAACGACCTGCCGCTGCTGGAGCGCGTCACCGACCCGATCGCCACCAACCCGGATGTGCGATTACGGGCGATCGCCGACGAACGCGGCTGGCCCGTGCTCGAGCTGTTCCCCTGAACCCGGAGGGGCTGGCAGCCGTTGCCCGCGCCGTCCCCACCATTTGCCTCGCCGCCCCGATCGCGACGATGCCGCACGACGAAGCCGCGCCCCCGGGCGCCGCCGTCCCGAACGAATACCGATAACGATGAAAGAACGCGCCACCGTCCTGTGCCGACGCGACAACAAGATCCTGCTGGTGACGCGGGCCCGCTCGCGCTGGGCCCTGCCCGGCGGCACCATCCACGCCGGCGAGACGCCGCACGAGGCGGCCTGCCGCGAGCTGTTCGAGGAAACCCGCCTAGACGATCTCGAACTGCACTACGCGTTCCAGTTCGGCGGGCTCAGCAAGCGCCACCATGTCTTCATCGCCGACGTGCCGGCCGGACGCAAGGCGGTGGCCAGCAACGAGATCCTGCGCTGCCACTGGTTCGGCCGCCGCAAGTTCGAGACGCTGGCCGTCAGCGTGCCGACGCGCAAGATCGTCGAGATGGTGACGAAGATGGGGACGTGAGGGCGTCGATCCCGACCTCGCCGCCCTCACGTCCGGGACCGGCGCGGCGGCGCGGCGGCACGAACGCGCCGCGCTCCCTTCAATCGAACGCGCGCCCCATGCGCTCGGCGTCCTCGGCCGATTGCGGGCGCAGCAGCTCGAACATCGCCGATGGCTCGATCGCCGCGTAGTCGCCGGGGCCGCCGGCGCGCAGCACCGGGTGCGCCTCGGCGGTGCGATAGATGCCGTCGCGCAGCAGCTCGCGGCGGATATGCACGGCCACCACCTCGCCCAGCACCAGCCAGCTGTCGAGCTCGCCGCCGCCGGCATCCTGCAGGCGCACGATCTGGGTCTTGCGGCACTCGAAGTGCACCGGGCTGGCCGCCACGCGCAGCGCGCGCACGCGCCGCGACGGCATCAGCTCCAGGCGCGCCACGTCCGCCTCGCTCTGGCCGCGCGGCAGCGGCGCGCAACTGATGTTCATCTGCTCGACCAGCGCGCGCGTGGTGAGGTTCCAGACGAATTCGCCGGTCGCGTCGATGTTCGCCACGCTGTCCTTCCAGCCCAGGCTGGCGAAGCCGATGATCGGCGGCCGGTAGTTGAAGCCGTTGAAGAAACTGTAGGGCGCGAGGTTCGGCCGGCCTTCGGCGTCGACGCTCGAGATCCAGCCGATCGGGCGCGGCCCGATGATCGCGTTGAACGGGTCGTGCGGCAGGCCGTGGCCGGCCGCCGGTTCGTAGTAGTGGTAAGGGGATTCCTGGGGCGCGCTCACGCGGGGCTCCTGCTCGAGTCGGGGAAGAATGGCGCGCGGGGCCGGCCGGGGTCGAGGCCGGATCGCGGCGCGCGCCGCAGCCTCGAACACTAGCGCATCTCGCCGCGCGTTGCAGGGCGCCGCCCCTGCGCGGCGCGTGTGCTGAGCACTGCCTAGCCGCCGGTTCCTGGCGCGCTATGGCAGACTGTCGGGCGCTCGCCGCCCCCTAATCAGCCCCGCTCCAACCTGCCGCCCAAGCCGCGCCGCCACTCGATGCCCACCTCGCCGCCCCTGCCCGCCTGGCTGATCGCCGCACTCGAGCGGCGCGCGCTGCGCCTGGATGCCGACCAGTTGTCCGCGGCGGCGCGCCTGGATGCCTTGCTGACGGGCGCCCTGCCCGAGGACCTGATCGGCGCCTACTGCTACGGGCCGCCGGGGCGCGGCAAGAGCCTGCTGGCCGCGCTGTTCCACGAGGCCTATCCCGGCGCGCGCGTGCGCACCCATTTCCACGCCTTCCTGCGCGACGTGAACCGCCGCCTGGTGGCCGCGCCGCCGTCCGACGACAAGCTCGGCGAGGTGCTCGCGCAATGGCTCGGCGACAGCCAACTGCTCTGGTTCGACGAATTCCACGTGCACGACATCGCCGACGCGCTGATCCTCGCCGCGCTGCTGCGCGTGGCGATCGCGCGGCGCGTCCACCTGCTGTTCACCTCGAACCAGGCGCCCGCGGCGCTGCTGCCCGATCCCGAATTCCATCATCGCTTCGAGCCGACCATCGCCGCGCTCCAGGCGCATTGCCTGATGCTGCCCTTCGAGGGCGCCGTCGACTATCGGCGCATCGCGCCCGGGCCTGGCCGCCAGGCCGCGCCTGCCGGTGACACGCCCGGCGACGGCAGCCTCGCCGCGCTGTTCGCGCGCCACGGCGACACCATCCTCGCCACCGACACGCGCGTGCCGATCGCCACGCGGCCGCTCGAAGCCAGGGCGGCAGGCGCCCACACCCTGTTCTGCGACTTCGATGCGCTCTGCGCGCAGGCCCGCTCGCATCTCGACTACCTCGACCTGGCCGCGCGCTACCGCGTGCTGATCCTCGACCACGTGGCGCTCGACGCGTCCACCGCGCGCGCCACGCTGCAGCGCTTCGTCTGGCTGGTCGACATCCTCTACGACCAGCAGGCCAGCCTGGTCTTCCTGCACGACGCCGACCACGAGGCACGCGTCGGCCAGCGCGACGACGTGCACGGCATCGAGCGGACCTGGTCGCGCATCAGCGAGATGCGGGCGGCGGCGCGAGGCTGATCGCGCCCCCGATCGCCGTCGATCGCCCGCCGCCCGCCCTCGTTCGTCCCGAAGCGCCGCCCCATGGGCCTCACCGGGCACTGGCCGATCGCATCGAATTCACGCGAGACCGATTGCACAGGCCAAAAAGACTGTATATATTTACAGTACCAGATCACCCGACGAGGTCTTCCATGACGACGATGTCCGACCTGAGCCCGAGCAGCCAAACCGGCGCGCGCCCCGATGCCGACTGGCTGGTCGACGATTACGAACTCGAGCAGATCGAGTCGCACCGCGCGCGCTACCGCGCCACCCAGGATCTGCACCAGATCCTCGTCACGCTGGCGCGCCGTGCCTTCGGCCCGCGGCGTGGCAGCCCGTTCGGCGAGCTGCGCGGCCCGAGCTGGGCGATGCTGCTGGCGATCGAGGAGCGTGCCTTCAACGACCCCGGCTTCCGGGCCCGCCACGATCCGTCGATGCTCGCCAGCCTGCCGCGGCTGGCCGGGCGGCGCGGCCTGGAGGAGGAACAGCATGCCGAGGCGAACCTGCGCGTGGACGACGACGACATGCCGCTCGTGATCGGCGTGGCGGCCGCCCTGCTCGGCGCGAACGACATCGAGGTCGATTGAGGGCGCCCGCCGCGCGCGGCGCCCGAACCCGCCTTGCGCTTCTCCGCCCCATCCGACTGGCGTTACCAGCCGGCGCTTCCCGCGCCGGCTTTTCTTCATTCGGCTTGTCTTCGTTCGGCTTTTCGTCGTTCCCTTCCCACCCTCTGACTGCATCGGCCGAACCCGAAGCAGGTAGTGTCCATACCGGTATCCCCAGGCGTCTGTTTGCGCCTTCGCGCGCGGCGTAGCATCGTCCCGATCGCCGCCCCGCACCGCGTACGGCGGCCCCACAAGACCGCTACCACCGAGGAGACGCGATGAGCCGTCCCGCTTACCGCCCGCCGGCCGGCACCGACGACGACGGCCACGCGCACTGGCGCCGCAACCTGGCCGTCTGCGTGTTCGGCTCGTTCACCACCATCGTCTCGATGACCCTGCTGCTGCCCTTCCTGCCGCTCTATGTCGAGCAACTCGGCGTGCACGAGCCGGCCGCGATCGTGCAATGGTCCGGCATCGCCTACGGCGCGACCTTCTTCACCGCCGCGCTGACGGCGCCGCTGTGGGGACGCCTGGCCGATCGCTACGGGCGCAAGCTGATGCTGATCCGCGCCAGCCTCGGCATGACCATCGTGATGTCGCTGATGGGGATCGCGCACGACGTCTGGCAACTGGTCGCGCTGCGGCTCGCGGTGGGCCTGCTGGGCGGCTACGCCTCGGGCTCCACCGTGCTGGTCGCCACCCAGACGCCGAAGGCGCGCTGCGGCTGGGCGCTCGGCCTGCTGTCCTCGGGCATCATGGCCGGCAATATCGCCGGGCCGCTGATCGGCGGCTGGCTGCCCTCGCTGATCGGCATCCGCGCGACCTTCCAGGTGGCTGGCGCCGCGATCGGCCTGACCTTCCTCGCCACCGTGTTCCTGATCAAGCGCGACCGCCCCGCCGCGGCCGGCCGCGGCGCCGCCGACAAGCCCGGCTGGGCCGCGCTGCCCGACCGGCGCCCGGTGGCGGCGATGCTGGTCACCGGCGCGCTGCTGATGCTGGCCAACATGTCGATCGAGCCGATCATCACGGTCTATGTCGCGCAACTGGTGCCGGCGCACCAGGTCACCCTGGTGGCCGGGCTGGTGATGTCGGGCGCCGCGCTCGGCAGCATCCTGTCGGCTTCGCGGCTCGGCCGGCTGGCCGACCGGATCGGCCACTGGAACGTGATCGTCGGCTGCCTGGCCGCCTCGGCGGTGCTGCTGATCCCGCAGGCCTTCGTCACCGCCGGCTGGCAGTTGATCGCCCTGCGCTTCGCGATGGGCATCGCGCTGGGCGGCCTGCTGCCCTGCGTGGCCAGCGTGATCCGCCACGCCGCGCCGCCCTCGGTGGCCGGCACCCTGCTCGGCTACTCGACCTCCTCGCAATACGCGGGGCAGGTGCTCGGGCCGCTCGCGGGCGGCTACTTCGGCGGCCACTACGGGATGCGCTCGACCTTCTTCGGCACCGCCGCGATCATGGCGCTCGGCGCGCTGGGCAATGCGATGATGCGCGCGCGGGTGGCGCGCTCGGGCGGGGCCGGCACGCGGCCGGCGGCAGCGGAATGAGGGGATGAGGCGGGAACCCGAAGCGGAGGAACTGAAGCGGCGAACCTGAAGCGAGGAAGCCGAGGCGGGAAATGCGGAGCGAGCGCGGCGGCTCGCTTCAGTACGACATGCCGTCGACGCGCATCGCCACCGATACCGGGTCCTGCCGCGACAGCATCTCGCGAAAGCGCACGCCGCCGCGCTCGTTGGCCGGGTCGCGCTCGGCCGCGTATTCGAAACGCCCGCCGCAAGGGGCGTCGAAGCAGCGGAACACATTGGCGCCGGAGCGATCGCGGTCGAGCCGGCGCGAACCCTGCCAGCCCTGCGCGCCCATGAAATTGCCGCCCGCGATCAGGTCGTCGAGATCGCCAACCTCGAAGGCGATGCGGTTGATGCCGGGTCGATTGGCGCGCTCGCTCAAGCGCAGGCCGTGACGGCCAACTCCGGCACCGCAGCGCAGGAAGCTGCCCGCGCCCGGCGCCGAGGCGGCCAGTTCGAAACCGAGCCGGTGTCGATAGAAATCGATCGCCGCGTCGCGTCCCGCCTCGGGAATGTCGAGCGTGACACGCGCCAGCCGCAGCACGCGTGCGCGCGTATAGGCATCGAAGGTGCGGTTCCAGTAGAACAGGTCGTCGCGCACGCCCTGCGCGCGGCCCGCGCCATCCCCGCCGCGGCGGATCTCGCCGATCGGCAGCGGCTGCGCGAGCGCGAAGCCGATCGCGTAGCCGGTCTCGTCATGGGTGTGCAGCACGCCCTCGCCATCCACGCGCACCGCGCGATCGCGCGACAGCGTGTTGTGCAGCGCATCGAGCGAGGCGATCGAATCGACGCCCCAGATCAGCTCGCGCAAGGTCGAGCCGGTCTCCAGGCCTTCGGGCAGGTCGCGCGCCTGCGCGGCGACCAATCGCAGCGACTGGTTCGCGGGCGTGGCGAACACGACGCGATCATTGCTGGTATCGATACGAGCGAGGCCAAAATCCTCGACGAAACGGATACTGTCGGCAAGTTCGTCAACACCGTACGTCACTGATTCGATTCTGGTAATCGCCATCGGGTCGTCTCCGGTCTTTGCTGCTTGTTCTGGCATTGCGCATGCATCGCGCCGGCCGGACAGTCTAGCATCGGCGACGGGAACCCGCCGGCGCGGAAAAAAGCACGAACGGACTTCTCGATGCGCCGGCTCGCGCATCCGTTTGCGCGCCTAGCCCGGCGCCAGTTTTTGCCCGGCCAGCAGTTGATGATGCCGGGCCTCGGTCTGCTCGTCGGCGGGAAACATCGATTCGAGACGCAGCTCCTGCGCGCTCACGCTCTGCGGCGCGCCCACCGTGGTGACCAGCGAGAAGTAGCGCAGCACCACGCCGTCCTTGACGAAGCCCAGCGGGATCATCGGCAGGCCCGCCGAGGACGCGCTCGCGCGATGCGTGCGCCAGTCGCGCGGCACCGCCGGATAGGCGAGCAGTTCGTCGAGCAGGCGCCGCGTGCCGGCATCCACGGCATGCCCCACCGTCTCGCGATGCAGGCGCTGCAGCAGGCTGCGCGCCACCGCGTCCCAGTCGGCCAGGAAGGGGCGCAGGCCGCGCGGATCGAAGATCAGGTGCAGCATGTTGCGCGGCTCCTGGCGCGCGGCCATGTCGATGAAGCTGCCGAACAAGCGCAGCGCCGCCTGGTTGTTCATCAGCACGTTCCAGTGACGGTCCATCACGATCGCCGGAAAAGGTTCGTGCTGCGAAATGAGTCGCTCCAGCGCGCGGATCACGCCCTGCATCTCCTGCGCATTCCAGGGCGGCTCCGCGTAGACGGGCGCGTAGCCGGCCGCGAGCAGCAAGGCATTGCGTTCGCGCAGCGGCACCTCGAGCGCCTGGGCCAGCGTCAGCAGCGTGTCGCGGCCCGGCACGCTGCGCCCGCTCTCGATGAAGCTGATCTGCCGCTGCGAGATGCCGGCCTCGAGCGACAGCCCGAGCTGGCTCGCGCCGCGCACACCGCGCCAGTAGCGCAGCAGCTCGCCCAGCTCGCTGGCCGCGGCTTTAGTATCGGAACGGTCGGCGCCCATCGGATCTCCTTGCATGGCGTGACACGCGGCGGCACGAGCGGCCAACCCGCTCAAACAGCCGGTGCCTGCCAGGCGTAAGCCTCGAATTGTGCCTCGAGCGGGGGCCGCGTCACGCCGCAACTGTAGTTGGTGATGGTCGAGGCCGCCACCACGGCGACCACCTCCAGCACCTGCGGCGCGCTGAAGCCGGCCGCGAGGAAGGCCTCGCGATCCGCCTCGGGCAGACGGCCGCGCTGCTCGATCAGCTTGCGCGCCAGCGCCGAGAGCGCGGCCAGTTGCGGATCCTCGGGCAGCTCGCCGCGCCGGATCGCCTCGACGTCGGCGGGCGGCACGCCCTGCTGCAAGGCCAGCACGGTATGGAAGGCCACCGGCCACGCGCTGGCATTGACCACCGCGTTGGTCAGCAGCAGCACCTGGATCTGCGGCTCGGTGAGGCTGCTCGCATGCACCTGCTCGAACAGGCCGATGAAGCCGCGGATCAGCACCGGCGAGGCCGCCATGGTGGCGGCCACGTTCGGGATCAGGCCGAAGGCCTGCTGCAACTGGCGCAGCACCGGCTGCGATTGCGCGGGGGCGGATTCGATCGTATGGACGGGATAAAGCGACATGATGGCTCCGGGTCGACGCGCGCCGCCGGAATGGCAGCGCGACCCGGCCAGACTAAGCGCGCCCGCGCGACGCGCCAATTACATCGCATGTCATCGCCGCGCGGCGTTCAGGCCGGATCGTCGCCGCCCAGGGCCTTGCTCAAACACTTGCCGAGCTGGCGGTAGCCGCTGCGATCATAGAGGCGCCGGGCCGCCACGTTGTGCTCGAACACGTTGAGATCGAGATGCGCGAGGCCACGGGCTCGCGCCCAATCCTCGGCCGCTTGCAGGGCCGCGGCGCCGAGCCCCTGCCCGCGCTGCCCGGGCTCGATCAGCAGATCGTAGAGAAAGGCGCGGCGGCCGCGCGCCGAGCTCGTCTCGCCAAGCCAGAGCCGGCCGACCGCCATCTCGCGCGCGGCGTCGTGGAGCCTGAAGAATTGATGCCCGGGCGTGGCGCGGCCCAGCGGCAGGAGCCGCGCGAAATGGCTTGCCGCGAACTCGGCCGCCGAGTCGGCGTCGCCGGCCGCGACGAGGGCCGCGGCGTAGCTCGCCACCGTATCGGCCTCGAATTCGGCGAACTCGTGGTCCGACATGGGTACCAACTCCAGCATGATGGCGACGCTCCGGGACGAGAAAATTGGGTGGCACGATTGTCGGTCATCGGCGAGCCGTTGTCGAACGCGGCGCGCCGGCCATCGCGGCATCGCTCACCACGGCACCACGCGCCCCTGGTAGTCGAGGTATTGCAGGCCCGGGCGCCCGGCGTTCGCCGCGATCGTGTCGACCAGCCTCGGGATGCTCTCGTCGATGCCCAGGCGCGCCTGCGGGCCGCCCATGTCGGTGCGCACCCAGCCCGGCGCCATCAGCAGCAGCGTGCGCGGATCGCCGGCATGGCGCGCCGCGAAGCTGCGCATCAGCATGTTCAGCGCGGCCTTGCTGGCGCGGTAGACCTCGTAGTTGCCGTTCTCGTTGTTGGCCACGCTGCCCTGCCCCGATGACATCAGGCCGATCGTGCCCGCGGCCGTCACCAGGGATTCGAAACGCTCGATCACGCGCATCGGGCTCAGCGCGTTGGTCACCATCACGCGCACGAACTCCTCGGTGGAGACATCGGCGATCGTCTCGCCGTCGTCGTTCTTCACGCCCGCGTTAACGAACAGCAGCTCCAGGCGGCGCCCGGCGAGCCGCCGACGCAAGGCCTCGACCTGCTCGGGCACGGTGATGTCGACGGTCTCGACCTCGAGCAGGCCGCCGGCGCGCTCGGCACGCTGGCGCAGCGCGCCCAGCGAGCTGGCGCGGCCGGTGGCGATCACGCGCCAGCCGCGTTGCAGGTATTGGTCGACCAGGGCGAAACCGAGGCCGCGCGAGGCCCCGACGATCAGCGCGGTCGCTTGGGAATGGGAATCTGTCATGTGCGATGTCCTGGCAAGCCGGCCGACGCCATCGTCGACCGATGCAGGCAATGTAGCGAGCGGCGCCGCCGGGCGGAAGGCGCGCGGCGTGCAGGGATGGGTTGCAGCGGACGCCATGTCGGAATGCCCATGCTAGGATCCGCGCATGGCCGATTCCGACCTCAATCTCCTCGTCGCGCTCGACGCCCTGCTGGCCGAAGCCAGCGTGGCCGGCGCCGCGCGACGGCTCGGCCTGAGCGCCTCGGCGATGAGCCGCACGCTGACGCGGCTGCGCGAGGCCACCGGCGACCCGCTGCTGGTGCGCGCCGGGCGCCAGATGCTGCTCACCCCGCATGCCGAGGCGATCCGCTCACGCACCCGCGACACCCTGCACGAAGCCCTGGCCGTGCTGCGCCCCGCCGGCGCCGACCTGGACCTGGCCTCGCTGCGCCGCACCCTGACGATCCGCAGCAACGAGGGTTTCGTCGAGGCCTTCGGCGCGGCCCTGGTCGCGGCCGCCGCGGCCGAGGCGCCGCATCTGCGACTGCGCTTCACCGCCAAGCCGTCGAAGAGCGCCGCGGCGCTGCGCGACGGCTCGGCCGAACTCGAGATCGGCGTGCTCGGCGAGATGGGGCCGGAAGTACGCCTGCAGGCGCTGTTCCGCGATCGATTCGTGGGCGTGGTCAGGCAGGGGCATGCGCTGGCTCGCGAGGACGTGGTCAGCGCCGAGGCTTATGCCGGCTTCGGGCATGTGGTCGCCTCGCGTCACGAGGACCCGCGCGGCCCCGTCGACCACGCGCTGGCCGGGCTCGGCCTGCAACGCACGATCGTGGCGGTGGTGCCGGGCTTCCCGGCCGCGCTGGCGATCGCACGCGGCACCGACCTGGTGGCGCTGGTGCCGGCCTCCTTTTTGGTTCATCGCGGCGCCGCGGCCGAAGACGGCCTGCACGTGTTCGAGCTGCCGGTCGCGACCGCGCGGATCACCGTCTCGCAGATGTGGCACCCGCGTCTCGAGGCCGATCCCGTGCATCGCTGGCTGCGCCAGCGCGTGCTCGCCGAATGCCGGCGGCTGATGCCGGACTGAGCCGGATCGAGCCCCGGCCCGGCAGCCCCGCTCCGATCAGCGAATCACATCGCCGAGCCGCGCCTCGCCGCCCGTCACCACTATCTCGATCGCTCGACGGACAAGCCCCGCGAACCACCTCAACCCAAGCCCGGCCCCGACAACGGCAAGCCCGCGCCCGCGTGCGCATCGGCCGGCGGTGCATCGTGCGGCGCCTCCAGCGCCGGCTCCTCGTGATGCGTGCGATCGAGCACCGCGCGCGCCCGGTCCATGTCGAGCGCGCCTTCCCAGCGCGCCACCACCACCGTCGCCACGCCGTTGCCGATCAGGTTGGTGACCGCGCGCGCCTCGTTGAGGAAACGATCGACGCCGAGCAGCAGCACCAGCCCGGAGACGGGAATCTGCCGCATCGTCGCCAGGGTCGCGGCCAGCGCGACGAAACCGGCGCCGGCCACGCCGGCCGAGCCCTTCGAGGTCAGCAGCAGCACGCCCAGCACCAGCAGTTGATCCCAGATCGACAGGTGGATGTTCATGGCCTGCGCGATGAACAGCGCCGCCATCGTCAGGTAGATCGCCGTGCCGTCGGCGTTGAAGGTATAGCCGGTCGGCAGCACCATGCCGACCACCGGCCGCGAGCAGCCCATGCGCTCCATCTTCAGCAGCATCTGCGGCAGCACCGCCTCGGTCGAGGCGGTGCCGAGCGTGATCAGGATCTCGTCCTTGATGTAGCGGAGGTATTTCCACAGCGACAGTCCGCACAGGCGCATCGCCAGCCCGAGCCCGAGCGCCACGAACAGCACCGAGCTCAGGTAGAGGCACAGCATCAGCTGGCCGAACGAGGCCAGCGTGCCGATGCCGTACTTGCCGATGGTGAAGGCCATGCCGCCGAAGGCGCCGATCGGCGCCACGTACATGACGATGCGCACCACCCCGAACATGCCCTGCAGGAACATGTCGAGCATGTCGACCAGCGGCGCGGTGCGCGGCCCGAGCTTGGCCAGCGCGATCGCGAAGATCACCGAGAAGAAGATGATCGGCAGGATCTCGCCCTTGGCGAAGGCGCCGACGATGCTGCCCGGCACGATGCTCATGAAGAACTCGAGCATGCCGTGCTGCTGGGCCGCGTGCGTGTAGGTGGCGATCGAGGCGCTGTCGAGCGTGGCCGGGTCGATGTTCATGCCGCTGCCGGGCCGCACCAGGTTGACGATCACCAGGCCGATCAGCAGCGCGAGCGTCGAGGCCACTTCGAAATACAGCAGCGCCTTGACGCCGACGCGGCCCGCCTCGTGCAGGTCGTTCATGCGCGCGATGCCGACCACCACCGAGGCGAAGATGATCGGCGCGAGCGCCATGCGGATCAGCTTGATGAAGAGGTCGCCGAGCGGCTTCAACTGCGAGCCGAGATCGGGAAGGAAGTGGCCGACCACGACGCCGGCGAGGATACCGATCAGCACCTGCACGTAGAGGCGCGAAAGCGATTTCCGGATGCGCGATACCAGCATGTCTGTCTCCTGTGCATGCCGTCTTCCGATGGGAACCGGAACGCGCGCCTCCCGCGCCTGTCTCGTCGCGGCCCTGCACGCGAATCCGCCAGTCTTTCTTGTTCTTGGCGTGAAACGGCGGGGCCGCGCCGTCGGACGCGGCCCCGCGAGGGACTGCCTGCCGCGCTCAGTCCGACAGCTTGCGCATCTCGACGATCAGGTCCGACTTGCCCTCGAAGCCGATGCCCGGCAGCTCCGGCATGGTGATGTAGCCGTTGTCGACCTTCACGCCGTCGGGGAAGCCGCCGTAAGGCTGGAACAGGTCCGGATAGGATTCGTTGCCGCCCAGCCCGAGCCCCGCCGCGATGTTCAGCGACATCTGGTGGCCGCCGTGCGGGATGCAGCGCCTGGCCGACCAGCCGTGCTCGCGCAGCATCTCCAGCGTGCGCAGGTACTCCACCAGGCCGTAGCTGAGCGCGCAGTCGAATTGCAGCCAGTCGCGGTCGGCGCGCATGCCGCCGTAGCGGATCAGGTTGCGCGCGTCCTGCATCGAGAACAGGTCCTCGCCGGTGGCCATCGGGTTCGCGTAGTAGTTGCGCAGCGTGGCCTGCAGCTCGAAGTCGAGCGGGTCGCCCGGCTCCTCGTACCAGAACAGGTCGTATTGCGAGAGCGCCTTGGCGTACTGCACCGCGGTGTCGAGATCGAAGCGGCCGTTGGCGTCCACCGCCAGCTTCTGGCCGTCGCCGAGCACGCTGAGGATCGAGTCGATGCGGCGCAGGTCCTCGTCGAGCGAGGCGCCGCCGATCTTCTTCTTGACCACCGTGTAGCCGCGGTCGAGATAGCTGCGCATCTCGTCCTTGAGCTTGCCGTGGTCCTGGCCCGGGTAGTAATACCCGCCCGCCGCGTAGACGAAGATCTTGCGATCGGGCTGGCCGTCGCCGTAGCGATCGGCCAGCAACTGGAACAGCGGCTTGCCCTCGATCTTCGCCACCGCGTCCCACACGGCCATGTCGATGGTGCCGATCGCCACCGAGCGCTCGCCATGGCCGCCCGGCTTCTCGTTCTGGAACAGCGTGGCCCAGATCCTGTGCGGATCGAGATTGGTGCCGGCGTCGTCCACCAGCGAGGCCGGATCGGCTTCGAGCAGGCGCGGGATGAAGCGCTCGCGCATCAGCGTGCCCTGGCCGTAGCGGCCGTTCGAATTGAAGCCGTAGCCGACCACCGGCTTGCCGTCGCGGATCACGTCGGTGATCACCGCCACCAGGCTCAGCGTCATCTTGCTGAAATCGATGTAGGCATTGCGGATGGGCGAGCTGATCGGGACGGTCTTTTCGCGGATTTCTACGATTCTCATGCGGGTGTCTCCTGGTGACACGGATTCTCGTTGTTCCGGCACGCAAACCATGCGGCAACGGGGTCTAGCTTAGTCGCGTCGCGCGGCGCTAGAATTCACCGAAATTCATTTCATCTTTCACCAGAAGTGAAAACCGACATCACCTCCGACTTCGCGTTCTTCGTCCAGCTGGCCAAGCTCGGGAGCCTGTCGGGCGCGGCGCGCTCGATGGGGCTCACGCCGCCGGCGGCCACCAAGCGGCTCGGCATCCTGGAGGCGCGCCTGGGCGCGCGCCTGGTGAACCGCACCACGCGCAGCATCAGCCTCACGCCCGAGGGCGAGACCTACGCGCGCTACGCGGCGCGCATCCTGGAGCAGGTGCGCGAGATGGAGGATGCGATCGCCGGCACGCCGGCCGATCCGCATGGGCGCCTGCGCGTGAACGCCACCCTGGGTTTCGGTCGCACCACCATCGCGCCGCTGGTTTCCGAGTTCGCCAAGCGCTACCCGCACGTGGACGTGCAGTTCGTGGTGACCGACAAGCCGGTCGACCTGGTCGAGGGCGGTTTCGACATGGCGATCCGCTTCGGCGAGTTGCCCGACGGCCGGCTGCGCGCGCGCCGCCTGATGAGCAACCGGCGCTTCCTGTGCGCCTCGCCGAAGTACCTGGAGCGCGCCGGCACGCCGCTGCGCAAGGAGGACCTGGTCGCGCATCGCTGCATCATCCACAGCCAGAACGACGATGCTCATGGCGTCTGGAACTTCATCCAGGACGACCACCTGGAGGCGCTGAAGGTGAACGGCTCGCTGTCGAGCAACGACGGCGACATCGTGCTGCGCTGGGCGCTCGACGGCCACGGCATCCTGATCCGCTCCGAATGGGATCTCGCCAAGTACCTGCAGAGCGGGCGCCTCAGGCTGGTGCTCCCCGAGGTGGTGCTGCCCTCGGCCGACCTCTATGTCTACTATCCCGGGCAGCGCAAGCAGAGCGCGCGCTCGCGCGCCTTCATCGACTTCCTGGTCGACCACTTCCAGGCGCCCTTCATCCCCGTCGACGTCGCGCAGGCGGCGGCGCTGGCCGCGCCGGCGCCCGCCAGATCGGCGCGCCGGCGCCGGGCCGCGACGGGTTCAAACGAGGAAGCTTGAGGGGCGCCCGCCGAGTCGGGGACGGGCAGCCCGCGTGGCGACGCCGGGCTCGTCGCGCTCAGCCGGCCGCCTCGTCCAGGCGTGCCAGCACCTCGTCGGCGATCGCCAGCGAGGCGGTCAGCCCCGGCGATTCGATGCCGTACAGGTTCACCAGCCCCGCCACGCCGTGCACGCCAGCGCCCTGGATCACGAAGTCGGCATCGGGCGTGTCGAGCTTGGGGCGGATGCCCGAGTAGGCAGGTTGCAGGGCCTGGTCGGGCAGCGCCGGCCAGTAGCGCCGGATCGCCGCGTAGAAGCGCTCGGCGCGGGCCGGATCGACGCGGTAGTCGATGCTGTCGACCCATTCCACGTCGGGGCCGAAACGCGCCTGGTTCGCCAGGTCCAGCGTCAGGTGCACGCCGAGCCCGCCGGGCTCCGGCACCGGGTAGATCAGCCGCGAGAACGGCGCGCGCCCCGCCAGCGAGTAGTAATTGCCCTTGGCGTAGCGCTCGCGCGGGATCGTGTCGGCGGGCAGGCCGCGCAAGGTACGCGCCACCGACTGCGCATGCAGGCCGGCCGCGTTGATCACGCGGCGCGCGCGTATCGTCATCGGCTCGTCGCCGCCCACCTCCAGCTCGATCAGCGGGCCGCCGGCCTCGCGCAGGATCTCGCCGCCGCTCACCGGCGAGCGATAGGCGATCATCGCGCCGGCGCGCTCGGCGTCGCCCAGCAGCGCGAGCATCAGCGCATGGCTGTCGACGATGCCCGTCGAGGGCGATTCGAGCGCGGCCACGCAGTGCAGCGAGGGCTCCAGCGCGCGCGCCTGGCCGGCGTCCAGGCGGCGCAGGTCGGTCACGCCGTTGGCGCGCGCGGCCGCCTCGATCGCGTCGAGCGCGTCGCGCTGCGCCGCGTCGGTCGCGACGATCAGCTTGCCGCAGCGCCGATGCGGCACGCCGCCCGCCTCGCAATAGGCATAGAGCTGCTGCCTGCCCGCCACGCACAGGCGCGCCTTCAGCGAACCGGCCGCGTAATAGATCCCGGCGTGGATCACCTCGCTGTTGCGCGAGCTGGTGCCGGTGCCGATCATCGCTTCCGACTCGACAATCACCGTCTCCCAGCCGCGCCGCGCGCAGGCACGCGCCACCGCGAGGCCCACCACGCCGGCGCCGATCACCACGCACTCCACGCTGTCCGTCATCTGCTCGGTCTCCTGGCTCGATCGGTGCCGTGTTCGTCGCGCCGACCGGCGCGCGATCCGACACGACACGACATGAGGAAACCGCAGCATAGCGCAGCCTCGCCACCGGCACGCCCGTGCATCGCGTCCCGCAAGCTTCGCGTCAGGAAGACGGCAGCGCCGGCTGCCGCGCGCCAGCAGGCTTCAGCCCGGCACGATGTCGAGGAAGGTCAGCGGCACGCCCGAAGGCTGGCCCTGAAGCTCACCGTCGCGCATCACGGGCCGGCCGCGCAGCACCGTCGATATCGGCCAGCCGCGGCACCAGACGCCGTCGTACGGCGTCCAGCCCGAGACGCTGGCGATCCAGTCGTTGCCGATCATGCGGCGCGCGGCCAGGTCGACGATCGTCAGGTCGGCGTCGTAGCCCAGCGCGATGCGCCCCTTGCCCTCGATGCCGAACAGCCGCGCCGGCCCCGCGCTGGTCAGGTCGACCAGGCGCTGCAGGCTCAGGCGGCCGAGCGCGACGTGGTCGAGCATCAGCGGCAGCAGGGTCTGCACGCCGGTCATGCCGCTCGGCGAATCGGGATAGGGCCGCGCCTTCTCCTCGCGCGTGTGCGGCGCGTGATCGCTGCCGATCACGTCCACCACGCCGTCGCGCACCGCCTGCCACAGCGCCTCGCGATGGTAGGCATCGCGCACCGGCGGATTCATCTGCGCGAGGCTGCCGAGCCGCTCGTAGCAGGCCGGCGCGTCGAGCGTCAGGTGGTGCGGCGTGACCTCGACGCTGACGCGCCGCTTGTGCTGCGCGAGAAAGGCCATCTCCTCGGCGGTGGTCACGTGCAGCACGTGCAGCTTGCGGCCCGTCTCGGCGGCCATGCCGACCACCCGGCGGGTCGCCAGCAAGGCGCTTTCCGGATCGCGCCAGCGCGGATGGTCGCGCACGTCGCGGCTGGCTTCCACCAGCGCGCGCCGCTCGCGCAGCCGCGCCTCGTCCTCGGCGTGCACGGCCATGCGGCGCCGGCCGTTGCGCACGATGCGGCGCAGCACGCTGTCCTCGTCGGCCAGCAGATTGCCGAACGAGCTGCCCATGAACACCTTCACGCCGGCGCAGCCGGGCAGCGTCTCCAGCACCGCGAGCCGCTCGGCATTGAGCGCCGAGCCGCCGAGGTAGAAGGCGTGATCGCACCAGGCCCGGCCGCGCGCGAGCTGCAGCTTGTCGCGCAGGTCCGAGGCCTCCAGCGTGAGCGGCTGGGTGTTGGGCATCTCGAACACCGCCGTCACGCCGCCGAGCACGGCGCCGCGCGTGCCGGCCTCGAGCGTCTCCTTGTGGGTCAGGCCCGGGTCGCGGAAATGCACCTGGGTATCGATCACGCCCGGCAGCACGTGCAGGCCGTCGGCCGCGAGCCGCGTCTCGGCGCTCCAGCGCCGCGACAGCTCGCCGAGCGCGACGATCCGGCCGTCCAGGCAGGCGATGTCGATGACGGCCTCGCCGCCCGGCGTGAGCACCGTGCCGCCCGTCACCAGCAGGTCGGCATGGCGCCGCGCGAGGCGAGCGTCGAATTCGTCCCGTGCGAGGGTGCCGCTCATGCCGCTCCCCCGTCTTGTCGTGTGATGCGCATCGGTCGCCTCAGAATTCGTTCTGGATGTGCTTGTAGCCATGCACGAGTTCGTTGTTGGTGCGCGCGACGTCCTCGGAGAACTCGCTCGCGTCGGGCGTGACCTGCGGATAGGCCTCGAGATCCGTCTCGGGCCCGATGCGCTCGGTGGAAGGCACGTGGAAATGCGGCGGCAGCCGGCAGCCGTCCACCACCGCGTTGTAGCGCACCACGCAGCGGTCGCCCACCACGCAGTTGAACAGCACGCTGTTGAAGCCGATGAACACGCCGTCGCCGATCTCGCAGGGGCCATGCACGATGGCCCGGTGCGCGATCGAGGTGCGCTGGCCGATGCTCACGCGCGCGCCCGACTTCGAGTGGATCACCACGCCGTCCTGGATGTTCGAGTGCGCGCCGATCACGATCGGCTCGATATGGCCGTTCGCGTCGATCTCGTCGGCGCGGATCACCGCGTAAGGCCCGATGAAGACGTTCGCCTCGACGATCACCAGGCCGCAGAGCACGGCGGTCGGATCGACGAAGGCGTCGGGATGGATTCGCGGCAGGTCGCCGCGCGGGTTCTTGCGGATCATGTGCGGAAGCTCAGCCCTTGTGCTGGTTGCGGGCGCCGCCCTGGCGCGCCTTGAAACGCGGATTGGTCTTGCAGATCACGTAGATGCGTCCGCGGCGGCGCACCACCTGGCAGTTGCGATCACGTTTTTTCGCTTCCTTCAGCGAGGACAGGACTTGCATGTCTCGGGCTCCGTTGGATGAGAGGATGGGTTCAGTACGCCGGCGTCGGCGCGACCGGCGCTGGATTGGCGATCCGCTCGCCGCGCGCGAGCCGCGACAGCAGCGCGGGATCACGCCATTCCCCGAGGATCGCCGGGGAAAATTCGATGTCCCGAAGATCGATCGGCCCCATCCTCGGGTTCACGGCGTCGGCGCGAAAGCATTGCGCGTAGCCGGTCTCGGTCTCATGGACGATCACCGAGTGCAGTTGCACGTCGGCCTCGCCATTGGCCATGTCGGTCGCGTCGAGCAGCGTGTCGATCAGGCGGAACAACAGGCGCGAGAACTGCTCGGCGCTCGGCGAGACGGGCAGCAGCACCCAGCGCTCGGAATGGCGGCGCATCGCGGCGAGGTAGTCGGCATCGTCGTGGCACCAGAGCGCGACCGCGTGGTCGAAGCCGTCGATCAGCTCGCGCGCCTCGTGCTTGAGCAGGCCGAAGTCGTAGACCATCTGGCCGTGGTCGAACGCGTGGGCCTCGAGCAGCAGTTCGACGCGATAGGAATGGCCATGCACCGAGCTCGCGCAGCGCCGCGTGGTGCAGCCGCGCACGATATGCGCGCTCTCGAAGCGGAACAGCTTGCGGATCAGCATCGTGCGCCCTGGGTCGCGAAGCGGGTGCGGCGCCGGCCGCCGGCGCTGTCGTCGGCGCGGGCTTCCGAATCCGCCTCCAGGGCGGCTGCCGGTTCGAGGTCGAATTCATCGGCCGGCGCGCGCCGCACGCGTTCGCGCGGCACGGCCTCGGCGCCGAGTTCGCGCAGGGCCGATTCGGGCGAGCGCTGCAGCAGGCCGAGCGGCCGCGCGGAAGCCAGCAGGCGCGACTTCGCGCGGATCCGGGCGGATTCGGTCGCCGCGCCGTCGACAGCGGCCAGCAGGCCGTTGAGCCGCGCCAGCGCGGCCGGCACGTTGAGGTCGTTGCGCAGCGCGGCCAGCACCGCCTCGTCGGGTTCCACCGCGGTGTCGACGCGGGTGTCGCGCGCCGCCGCCAGCACGTGGTAGCCGCGCGTGAGCGTGCGCCGCGCCGAGGACAGGCGCTGCAGGTTCCAGTTCAGCGGCTGCCGGTAGTGCACCGACAGCAGGGCGAGCCGGATCGCCTCGCCGGACGCGCGCTCGCGCAGCGCCCGCAGCGTCACCACGTTGCGCAGCGGCTTCGACATCTTCTGCCAGTTCACGGTCAGGAAGGCGTTGTGCAGCCAGGTCCGGCTCGGCGGCATGCCGTTCGCGCAGGCGAGCTGCGCGATCTCGTTCTCGTGATGCGGATGGATCAGGTCCTGGCCGCCGCCATGGATATCGATCTCGCGGCCCAGCTCGCGCTCCAGGACCGCGGTGGATTGCGCGTGCCAGCCGGGACGCCCGGCGCCCCAGGGGCTGGGCCATGCCGGAAAGCCATGCTCGGCCGGCTTCCAGAGCACGAAATCGAGCGGATGGCGCCGGCGCGGCGCGGGTTCGCCGCGCGCCAGCGCGATCATGTCCTCCACCGGGCGGCCGCAAAGCCGGCCATGACCGGGATACGAGGGCACGTGGAACAGCACGTGCCCGGCCTCGATGTAGGCATGGCCGCGTTCCAGCAGGCGCGCGGCCTGCTCGACCACGCCCGCCACCTGCTCGCTCGCGCGAGGTTCGACGTCGGGCGCGAGCACGCCGAGCGCGTCGAGGTCCTCGCGCCAGGCGTCGCGATAACGCGCGGTGAAGGCCTCGACGGACTCGCCGGCGGCGAGCGCGGCCGCGTGGATGCGGTCGTCGACATCGGCCAGCCGGCCGACATGGAGCACGTCCGGGTAGTGCAGGCGCAGCAGCCGGGCGAGCACGTCGAACACCACCGCCGGGCGCACGTTGCCCAGGTGCGCATGGTCGTGCAGGGTCGGGCCGCCGACATAGAGGGTCACTCGCCCCGGCACCGGCGTGCGCAGCGGCGACTTTTCGCGCGTGATCGTGTTGTAGAGCTGGATCGGCGCGTTCATGCGGGCATCTCCCGTGGACGCGAAGCTTGCGCGGCTGCGCTTTCCGAGTCCGCATGCCTCGTCGTCATTTCGGAAAACGAAATAATTGTGCGAGCGGGATTCATGCCGACATGTCTCTGCAAGGATTGAGGTGGTCCGCACGGAATCGGTCCGGGAATGGACGCGCTGCCTTGGGCATGGCTGCCGGCGGGCGCATTGGATGCGGCACGTGCGGCGACAAAGACCGCCGGGCAAATGGCGTCTCGCTACGAACTCGACCGTGATGTGCCGGCGAGAGGCGATGTTACGATATAACGTATCAATTCACAAGCGGAGCACGGCAAGGGGCGCCCGGCCAGCCGAGCCTCAATCAATACATGGGAAACAAATCGACGGCATCGTCGGGCTTTACCTCGCCAAAGGAAGCAAAACCCGCCCGGCGCCGGCCGCTCAGCCCACCACGCCCGTCACCAGCAGCAGGTTGGTGCCGGTGATCACGGCGAACAGCAGCCAGGCGAACAGGCGCGCGGGCAGGCCGATCGCGTTGTCCTGCATCAGCCGGCGGTCGCTGACCGAGCGGATCAGCGGCCACATCGCGAACGGCAGTTGCAGGCTCAGCAGCACCTGGCTCCACACCAGCAGCTTGCCGACCGAGCCGTCGCCGAGCACCAGCACGCCGATCAGCGCCGGCACCAGGGCCAGCCCGCGCGTGATCAGGCGACGCTGGTAGCAGGGAATCTTCACTTGCAGGAAACCGTCCATGATCACCTGCCCGGCGATCGTGCCGGTCAGCGTCGAACTTTGCCCGGAGGCCAGCAGCGCGATGCCGAACAGGATCGCCGCGCCGCCGCCCACCAGGGGCGTGATCAGCTGGTAGGCCTGCTCGATGTCGGCCACGCCGGTATGCCCCGCCGCGTGGAAGGCCGAGCCGGCCAGGATCAGGATCGCCGCGTTCACGCACATCGCCACCAGCAGCGACACCCAGGTATCGACGCGCACCATCGCCAGCGTGTCGCGGACCTGGCCGCGCTCGCCGCCGGTGACGCGGCGGGTCTGGACCACCGAGGAATGCAGGTAGAGGTTGTGCGGCATGATGGTCGCGCCGACGATGCCCAGCGCCAGCACGATCGCGTCCTTGCTGTCATGGCCCGGGTTGCCCGGCACCAGGCCCGCGGCCACCGCGTGCCAGTCGGGCGGCACCATCGCCACCTGCGCCACGAAGCAGAACGCCATGGTGCCGATCAGGCCCAGCACGATCGCCTCGATCTGCCGGAAGCCCTTGCCCTGCAGGCCCAGCACGATCACCGTGTCGAGCGCGGTCAGCACGATGCCCCAGGCCAGCGGCACGCCCAGCAGCAGCTTGAAGGCCAGCGCGCAGCCCAGCACCTCGGCGATGTCGCAGGCAATGATCGAGATCTCGGCGGTGACCCATTGCAGCCACTTGCCGAACGGGCCGTAGCGCTCGTAGCTGGCCTGCGCGAGGTCGCGCCCGGTCACCAGGCCGAGCCGCGCGGCCAGCATCTGCAGGAAGATCGCCGCCAGGCTCGAGAAGGCCACCACCCACAGCAGCGAATAGCCGAATTCGGAGCCGGCCTGGATGTCGGTCGCCCAGTTGCCCGGGTCCATGTAGCCGATCGCCACCAGCAGGCCGGGGCCGGCGAAGCGGCGCAGCTTCTGGGACCACGGCGCGCGGGCATCGATGGTGATGCTGCCCTTCACTTCGGCGGGACAGAACGGGGCGGTCGGAATGGTCGGCAGCGGCATCGGGGGCGGGCGAGAAAAAAGGGAGCGGCACGGTGGAACCCGTGCATTGTACTGAGGCCGGAAAGATCCGGCCGGGATCGTGCGCCGCGAACGACGCCGCCCTATTCTCGTCCCCTCCTGGTGCCGCCAGGGGCGAGCCTGGGCCAAGCCCTCGAGCCACCGACGCGACGAGCCGGCCGCGCCGGCCCAGCCAGCAACCCGCCTTCGCTCAAGCCGGCTGCTGCTGCGTGGTGCAGTGAATGCCCCCGCCGCCGGCCGCCACCCCGTCGATATCGAGCTGGATCACCTCGCGCCCCGGGAACAGGTCCGTCAGCACGTCGCGCGTGTTGCGGTCCGCCTTCGCATCGCCGAACTCGGGGGCGATCACGGCGCGATTGCAGACATAGAAGTTGATGTAGCCCGCCGCGAACTGGTCGTTCTCATACCGGGCGCGCACGCTGCCCGGCCCCGGCAGCGTCACCACCTTCAGCGGGCGGCCCTTCGCGTCGCTGGCCTTGCGCAGGATCGCCAGGTGGCGCTGGGTCACCGCGTGATCGTAGGAGGACGGATCCGGGTCGAGCCCGGCCACCACCACGCCGGGGCTGGCGAAACGCGCATAGAAATCGGTATGACCGTCGGTGATGTCCCGGCCGGCGATGCCGGGCAGCCAGATGATCTTCCTGAGCCCGAGCAGCCGCGACAGCTCCGCCTCGCACCGCGCCTTGTCCAGGCCCGGATTGCGGTTGGCGTTGAGCACGCAGCTCTCGGTGATGATGGCCGTGCCCTCGCCGTCCACCTCGATGCCGCCACCCTCCAGCACCAGGCGCGTCGCCACGCGCGCCGCGCCGGCGCGATCGGCAACCAGGCCCGCCACTTCGGCATCCGCCTCGTGCTCCTGCTTGTTGCCCCAGCCGTTGAAGTTGAAGCCGACCGCGCCGAGCTGCCCGGCCGCGCCCTTGACGAACACCGGGCCGGTATCGCGCATCCAGAGATCGTCGATCTCGCAGGGCACCAGCTCGACCGAGGCGCCGCACAGACGCGCGGCGGTCTCCTGCTCCTGCTCGCGCACCAGCATCTTCACCGGCTCGTGCGCGGCGATCGCCCGCGCGATGCCCGCCAGGTTCTGCCTGACCACCGGCAGCAGCCGGGCGCCCCAGATCGCCTCGCTGGGGCCGAAGGCCATCCAGGTGGCGGCATGCCGGTCGCCCTCGTCGGGCATCCGCCAGGCTTCGTCGCGGGCTTGCGCCGGCAGGCTGAAGGCGCCACCCAGCGCGCCCGTGACCAGCGCGCCGCTGGAGGCCAGCACACCGCGTTTCAGGAAATGGCGTCGTGTCGTCATCTCGAATTCCTCAATCAGATCGATGGAGCCTGTCGCGCCGGCGCGCAGCAGGGTCCGGATTCCGTCCCTTTCATGCCGCGCCTTCACGTTTGGCCGATGCGAGATTGTGCTGGCAGCCAGACTTGATGAAAAATGATGTTTATTGCCCCAATCAATCAACTTTCCTCATATCTCCATGCAGCGCGTTCCTTCCCTGAAATTACTGATGGGCTTCGAGGCGGCCGCGCGCCTGGGCAACTTCTCGCGCGCTGCCGACGAGCTGCACCTGTCGCAATCGGCGATCAGCCACCAGATCCAGCAGCTTGAGGAACAGCTCGGGCAGCCGCTGTTCCGCCGCGTGGGCCGCGGCGTGGAGCTGACGGTGGCCGGCGAGGTGCTGCAGCGAAGCGTACGACGCTCGATGGACACGCTGCGCAGCGGGCTCGGCCGGATCGCCAGCTATCTCGATCCGGGGCTGGTGGTGCTGGTGTGTCCCGCGCCGCTGCTGCACGGCTGGCTGCAACCGCGTCTCGAGCAGTTGCAGCAGGCGCTGCCCGAGCTGTGCCCGCTGCTCTCGACCGACGAGAGCGCGCGCTACGTCGACGAGATCGACGTCGACCTGACGATCGGCGCGCGCCCCATGCAGCAGCCGGGCCTGCTGGAGACGCCGTTGCTGCGCGACGAATGGGTGACGGTTTGCGCGAGCGGACTGGCCCGGCAATTGAGCGGGGTGCCGCGCGCCGAGCATCATCGGCACGCGGGATTGATCTGCCTGGAGGAGAACCTGACCGACGAGAGCACCGCCGCGCTGTTGCGCGGGCCGTTGTCGGCCTACCGGATCAGGGCGATCTACGACGATCAGCGCCTGGTGCTGGATGCCGTGCGACGCGGGCGCGGCCTGGCCTGCGTATCGCGACTGGCGGCGCAGGACGAGATCGCGCGCGGCGCGCTGCGGGTGCTGGAGGATTACCCGCGCCTGCCCGGCACGACCTGGTGGTTGTCACGCGTGGCCGGGCCTTCGCGATCGCCGATCGTCGGGCAACTGCTCGACTGGCTGCTGGCGCAGGGCGACCCGGCGAGCGACGGGACCAATCCCGCCGCCTGAGCCAAGCCGCGCGCCGCCGAACTCAGAGCTGCGCCTCGACGATCGCGCGACCACGAATCGCGCGCTCGACCAGTTGCTCATCCTCGACCTTGCGGATCGCGTCGTCCAGCAAGCCCTCGGGCGCCTCGGTCACCAGCTTCAGCATGCCGGAGAAACCGCGCGCATCGAGCACCACCAGGGTCTCCATCGAATCGGCTCGGCTCACCAGCACGCGGCGCAGGGCCGGGCCGGCGCCGAAGCTGGCACACAGGGAAATCGTCTCGTCGCCGAGCGTGTAGTTGAAGTGCTTGATCATGGCGCACCGTCGCGGCAAGGGGCTGGTCGATGGGCGCGCGCCAGGGCCGGCATGCCGGCGCGTCGGGGCGCGCTGGCGGCGCCGCTCGACAGCTTCGACCGGTCACCGCTATCGGCATGCTAGGGGCCCTGGATTAAGGCGCGCTTAAGAGCCCGAAGGCCGCGGCGCACCCGAACCATCCGGCGCGGCGCGGGCGGCCTTGCCCGCCTCGACGTCGCGCAAGCCGGCCACCGGCACGCGATGCCGGCGCGCGGTCAGGTCGGCGACAATCGACACGGCGATCTCGGGCGGCGTGCCGCCGCCCAGGTACAGCCCGATCGGCGCATGCCGGCGCGCGAGGAAAGCCTCGAGCGCGTTCAATGCCCCGCTCCCTGCGCGCGGATCCGCGCCGAGGCCGCTTCCAGATCGCGCCAGGCCGGCTGGTCCGGCGCGTATCGCTTGCGGATGTAGGCGGCGAGCTCGGCCATCTGGCGATCGTCGAATTCGTCGCGGAAGGCCGGCATGTAGCCGAGCGCGGCCGTGGCCGGCTGAGCGATGCCGTTCTGCAGCACACGCAGCAGGTTGTCGGGATTGGCGTGGCTCACGCTGGTATTGAGCCCCATCAGCGGGCGCACGCCGAAGTGGCCGACGCCGCCCGATTCCGCGTGGCAGACCGCGCAGGCCGCATCGAAGGCGCGCCGCCCGTTCTCCATGCCGAGCGTCGAGACCAGCTCCGCGCCGCCGGCGCGCGACGCGGCGGCGGCCGACGCCGCCTGCGCGTCGACCGAGGGCGACAAGGAGGCGAGGTAATGCGCGATCGCGCGCACGTCGCCCTCGGGCAGCTCGGCCAGCCCCGCCACCACCGGCGCCATCGGCCCGGCCGCCACGCCGTGCTCGGGCGAGAAGCCGGTGCGCAGGTAGCGGAACAGCGCGTCCTCGGTCCAGGGCACCGGCGCCGCGTGCGAGGCGGCGACCAGCGCCGGCGCGTCCCAGCCCTCGGCCTGGCCGCCGCTCAGGTAGGCGAAACCGCCCTTCTCGGCACCCAGCGCGTTGCGCGGCGAATGGCAGGCGCTGCAATGGCCGGCGCCATCGACCAGGTACTTGCCGCGGTTCCACTGCGCCGAGCGCGCCGGATCGGGCACATAGGGCGTGTCGTCGTGATAGAGCCAGTTCCAGCCGGCCACCAGGCGCCGCTGGTTCATCGGGAACGGCAGGCGCGTGGGCGGCAGCACCGCCTTCACCGCCGGCTGGGACATCAGGTAGGCATACAGCGCGAGCATGTCGGGCTCGCTGAGCTTGGCGAAAGCCGTGTACGGAAAAGCCGGGTAGAGATGATGGCCGTCGCGCGAGATGCCCTCGCGCATGGCGCGCGCGAAGGCCGGGTAGGACCAGTTGCCGATGCCGGTCTCGGCATCGGGCGTGAGATTGGTCGAGTAGATCGTGCCGAACGGCGTTTCGAGCGGGAAGCCGCCCGCGTTGGGCTTGCCGCCCGGCGCCGTGTGGCAGACCGCGCAGTCGCCGGCGATCGCCACCAGGCGGCCGCGCTCCAGCGTCTCGGCGCTCCACACCTGGGCGCCGCCCGCCGAGCCGGCCGGGATCGGCGCGATCGGCGCGGGGCCCGGCAGCATCGCGCCGGCCAGGCCGATCAGCCCGCCCACCACGCCGCCGATGCCGCCGCCCTTCAGCCAGCGCCGCCAGCGCTGCGCAGCCGTGGGTTGCCGCGCCGCCATCGCGGCGCGCGCCTGGTGCGTGGCCAGCGCCTCGCGCACCGTGCGCGCGTCGAAGGGCGGCGCGCGAAAGCGCACGCCGGTGGCGTCGTAAAGCGCGTTCGCGATCGCCGCCGCCGCGGGCGCGGCGGCCCGTTCTAGCCGCGCGCGTTCGGCCGGGTCCAGCGAAGCGAGGTCCGGCGCGGCCGCCGGCTCGCCCGTGGCCTGGCCGGCGCGCGTGAGTTCGTAGGCGAGCGCGTCGCCGCCTGCGCCACCTTCACCGGCGCTCTCGTCGAAGGCATGACGCGCGGCATGCTGCACGCCGAGCAGGCGCGCCACCGTGGCCTCCACCTGCGCGGCCGCCACGCCCGAGCCGCGCGGCAAGCCGTCGGGGCCGGGCTCGCCGGCGCCCTGCCCGGCCACCACGCGACGCAGCGCGATATCGCCGCTGGCCGGATCGACCTCGATGTCGACCACCCAGGCGCTCCAGTCCGAACGCGCGTCGAGCGACGCGGTGCCCGGCGCGCCCTGCTCGGCCCGATCCGCCTCGACGCGCCGCCCGTCGAAAGCGAAACCGCGTCCGCGCAACCAGGACGAGGCCGGCACGGCCACCGCCGGCGCCTGCCATCGGGCCCGCTCGCTCACCATCCGGATCACCGCCTGCGCGCCCGCGTCGGCGACCGGATCGAGATGGCGCAGGCGCAGTTCGACGGGATCGGCGCGCAACTCGGCCGCGCATTCGTCGAGACCCGATTCGCGCGCGAACACGTGCGCATGCGCCGGAATCGCGAACGCGGGATCCTCCACCTCGATGCGCGCCTCGGCGTGCCGATAGACGAAGGGCAAGGCGCGCTCGCCATACCCGCCATATGCGCCAGAATCGCCATGAGCAGGCGCCTCGCCCGATACCGGCGCCGGCCGCGAGCGCGCCTCGCCGCTCGCCGTCGACAGGCGCGCCCGGTAGCGCCAGCTCGCGAGCCGGCCCTGCTCCGAGATCCCCGCCTCGACATCGAGCATCGCGCTCACGCCCGGCGTGCCGGTCGGCCAGCCGTATTCGGCATGGCGCCGCGAGGCGACCTCGGCGGCATCTCGCTCGCCCGGCGCCGCAGCCAGGCTTGCCGCCGGCGCCTCGCGCGCCTCGGCCAGCGCGGTCGAGGCGGCTTCGTTCACCGCGCGATCAGGCTTCATGGTCGGCTTGCAGGTAACGTGCCGCGCGCTGCACGGCGCGCACGATCTCGAGATGGGTGCCGCAGCGGCACAGATTGAAACGCAGCGCCTCGCGGATCGCGTCGTCGTCGGGCGCCGGCTCGCGGTCGAGCAGGGCCTTGGCGCTCATGATCATGCCGTTCAGGCAGTAGCCGCATTGCGCGGCCTGCTCCTCGATGAAGGCACGCTGGATCGGATGCAGCGCCTCGGGCGTGCCGAGCCCTTCGAGCGTGGTGACCTCGCGCCCGCTCGCGGCGCCGGCCGGCACCACGCAGGAACGCGTCGCCTGGCCGTCGACCAGCACCGTGCAGGCGCCGCATTGGCCGAGCCCGCAGCCGTACTTCGGGCCGTTCAGGGCGAAATCGTTACGCAGGATCAGCAGCAGGGGCGTGTCGGGCGCGGCGTCGGGGACGCGGCGCACCTCGCCGTTGACGCGGAGCGTGAGCGGCCCCGCCGGATGGCCGGAATGCGACATGACAGACTCGATTCAATAGGCCGACGCGCGTGGCAGACGCGCGAGCCGGCAGGCAACTCCGCGCGGCGCAGGCCGCGCGATTCCGTTATACCTCGCCGAAATTCCGGCCGGGGCGGCCTCGAACTTCCGTCAGGCCTCGCCGCCCCTCGATGCGCGGGGCGCCCGGCCAGCGCCCCTTGCCGCTACCGCCTCAGCCGGCCACCGGCTCGCGGCTCGGCGCCTCCAGCGGCACGCCGAACACATCATAGGCGAACACCCAGGCCGGGTCCTCGTTGGTGCGCAGCCAGGTGTTGTTGTGCGAGACCAGCTGCACCTTCGAGGCGCGCGCCGCGCGGTTCGCCTCGTAGAGCGCGAAGGCGTTCGCGTAGTCGGCGATGCCGACCTCGTCGAGGCAGCGCGCGAGCATCGCCGCGTCCTCGATCGCCATCGCCGCGCCCTGCGCCATGTGAGGCTTCATCGGATGGCAGGCATCGCCGAGCAGCACCAGCCGGCCGCGGCTCCAGAGCGGCAGCGGATCGCGTTCGAGCAGCGGCCACTTGGTGATCGAGGGCGAGACGTCGATCAGGTGCTGGATGTCGGGATGGAAACCGTCGAAGGCCTCGCGCATCTCCTCGCGGCTGCTGTCGACCATCGACACGCCGGCCGGCCACTCGGCCTGCGGCACGCCCGTCACGTAGTAATACTCGTCGCGCTTCTCGGTGACGTAGTAGACCATCATGTGGCGGTCGCCCGACCACCACTTCACGCACATGTCGTAGGGCTTGTTGTCGAGCAGCGAGGCCGGGAACACCGCGCGATGCGCCACGTAACCGGTGTAGCGCGGCGGCTCGGCGCCGAGCAGGTGCTCGCGCAGCCGCGAATTCACGCCGTCCGCGCCGATCGCGATATCGGCCGTCTCCACCGTGCCGTCGTCGAAGCTGAGGCGCACCTCGCTGCCGGTGTCCTCGATCGCCGTGAGCTTGCGGCCGAAGGCGATGGTGCCCGGCGCCACGGCCTGGGTCATCAGCGCGTGGAAATCGCCGCGATGCACGGTCAGGTAGCTCGCGCCGTAGGTCTTCAGCGCGAAATCGCCGAGCGGGATCTGCGACATGACCTCGGCCGTGATGCCGTCGCGGCTGTACCAGAAATCCGGATGCGAACCCATCGCGTTCAGCGCGTCCTCGCAGCCGATCCTGCGCATGATCTTCATCACGTTCGGGCCGAGGTGGATGCCGGCGCCGAGCCGCGAGAACGACGGCGCCTGCTCGTAGAGCCGCACGTCGTAGCCGCTGCGCTGCAGCAGCGCGGCGGCGGCGGTGCCGCCGAGGCCGGCGCCCACGATCGCGATACGGGGTTGCTTCATCGGAATCTCCTCATCTGAGCGCCGGCGGCGGGGACGGTCGGCCACGGCGGCTGGTTACGTTGAAATCTAGCGTACACACTGAAAAATATTCGCACAAGCAAAAATTTTCGCACCGTATCCGGGCACGCTGCCCGCACCAATATCGATCGAATTCTTGGCAAATCAAAGGGATTACCCTTAAGCCTCCGGCATTTTTGAGACGTTGTGATATTCAAATGTACACGCTAGACTTTGCCTCAGATCCGGCGATCGCCCGGCGCCGATGCCAGCATCGATGCGACGCCGCCCGGCGCCAATCCGCCGCCATCCATTCGCAGCCCAGGAGCCCCTGATGACCCGCACCTTCCGCATCGGCCAGATCGTGCCGAGCTCGAACACCACCATGGAAACCGAGATCCCCGCGATGCTGCGGCTGCGCGAGGCGATCCGCCCGGAGCGCTTCACCTTCCATTCGAGCCGCATGCGCATGAAGAAGGTGGTCAAGGAGGAACTGGCCGCGATGGATGCCGAATCCGATCGCTGCGCGCTCGAGCTGTCGGACGCGCGCGTCGACGTGCTCGGCTACGCCTGCCTGGTGGCGATCATGGCGATGGGCCGCGGCTACCACCGCGTTTCGCAGGAACGCCTGACGCGCCACACCGCCGAGAACGGCGCCAAGGCGCCGGTGCTGACCAGCGCGGGCGCGCTGGTCGACGCGCTGAAGGTGATCGGCGCGAAGAAGATCGTGGTGGTCGCGCCCTACATGAAGCCGCTCACCGAGCTGGTGGTCGACTACATCGGCCACGAGGGTTATGAAGTGATCGCCTGGCGCGCGCTCGAGATCCCCGACAACCTCGACGTCGGCCGCCACGATCCGGCGCGCCTGCCCGAGATCGTCAAGAGCCTGCCCTACCAGGACGCCGACGCGATCGTGCTGTCGGCCTGCGTGCAGATGCCCTCGCTGCCGGCGGTGGCCAAGGTCGAGGCGATGACGGGCAAGCCGGTGATCACTGCCGCGATCGCCACCACCTACTCGATCCTGCGCGAACTCGATCTCGAGCCGATCGTGCCGGGCGCCGGCGCGCTGCTGTCGGGCGCTTACTGAGCGAGGCCGCCATCATGAGCTCCACCTTCCTGTACGGCGCCAACGTCCACGCCAACGGCATCCGCCAGCACTACCTGCGCTACGGCGGCGCGAGCGGCGAGCGCGCCGCGCGGCCCGCCGTGATCCTGATTCCCGGCATCACCAGCCCGGCCATCACCTGGGGTTTCGTCGGCGAGGTGTTCGGCGCGCGCTTCGACACCTATGTGATCGACGTGCGCGGCCGCGGCCTGTCCTCCGCCTCGGACACGCTCGACTACAGCCTCGACGCGCAGGCCGCCGACGTGGCCGCGTTGGCCGCGGCGCTGAAACTCAAACGTTACGCGCTGGTCGGCCATTCGATGGGCGCGCGCATCGCCGCGCGCGCCGCGCTGCGGATCGAGGCGGGCCTCGAATCGGTGGTGCTGGTCGATCCGCCCGTCTCGGGGCCGGGCCGCCGCGAATACCCGGGCAAGCTGCCCTGGTACGTCGATTCGATGGCGCTGGCGCGTGCCGGCACCGACGCCGAGGGCATGCGCGCCTTCTGCCCGAGCTGGACCGACGAGGAACTGCGCTTGCGCGCCGAATGGCTGCACACCTGCGACGAGCGCGCCGTGCTGGCCTCCTACGAAGGTTTCCACCAGGACGATTTTCATGCCGACGCGGCGCGGCTGCGCGTGAGCTCGCTGCTGATCACCGCCGAGCGCGGCGACGTGGTGCGCGACGAGGACGTGGCCGAGCTGCAGCGCGCCACCCCGGCGATGCGCCATGTGCGCGTGCCGGCCGCCGGCCACATGATTCCCTGGGACAACGCGGCCGGCTTCTACGCGGCCTTCGGCGATTTCCTCGGCGCGCCGCTGGTGCCCGCCACGGCCGCTGCCTGATTCGAACGGAGCCGAACATGCCGATTAGCGATTTCCAATTGATCGACGCGTGGAAGCGCGTGCTGACGCTGTCGCGCCTCGAGGCGGGGCAGACCGTGACGATCCTGACCAGTTCCTCGACCCATCCGCAGACGCTGTCCTGCGCGCTGATCGCCACCCAGCAGATGGGGGCGATCGTGAACCGCCTGGACCTGCCGCCCGTGAACGGCGAGAAGGCCTTCAGCCGCGATTCGCTGGCCTATCTCGGCACCACGCCGCTGACCGGCAACCGCGCCGCGATCGCGGCCCTGAAGGCCAGCGACCTGGTGCTCGACCTGATGACCCTGCTGTTCTCCCCGGAGCAGCACGACATCCTGAAGTCCGGCACCAAGATCCTGCTGGCCGTCGAGCCGCCCGAGGTACTGGCGCGCCTGGTGCCCACCGAGGGCGACCGCACGCGCGTGCTGGCCGCCGCCGCGAAGATCTCGGCCGCGCGCGAGATGCGCGTCAGCTCGCCGGCCGGCACCGCGCTGGTCTGCCCGCTCGGCGATTTCGGGCCGACCGCCGAATACGGCTACGTCGACGAGCCGGGCCGCTGGGACCACTGGCCGAGCGGCTTCGCGCTGACCTTCCCGAACGACCGTGGCGCGCACGGCACCATCGTGATCGACCGCGGCGACATCCTGCTGCCGCAGAAGCACTATGTGTCCGAGCCGATCGTGCTGACGGTGGAAGGCGGTTATGCCACCCGCATCGAGGGCGGCGTGGATGCCGCGCTGCTGCGCGACTACATGGAAACCTTCCAGGATCCGGAAGGTTATGCGATCTCGCATATCGGCTGGGGGCTGCAGCCGCGCGCGCGCTGGTCCACGCTGGGCCTCTACGATCGCGAGGCCACCATCGGCATGGACGCGCGCGCCTTCGAGGGCAATTTCCTGTTCTCGCTCGGCCCGAACAACGAGGGCGGCGGCGATCGCACCACCACCTGCCATATCGACATTCCCCTGCGCCACTGCACCGTGCAACTCGACGACGACGTCGTGGTGCGCGACGGGCGCGTGCTCGACCAACCCGCCTGACGAGGCCCGCGCATGAGCACCATCGATACACTGTCCCGCCACGCCGAAGCCGGCGTCTACCGCCAGCAGGGTTTCGGCACGCCGCTGCCGCCGGCCGGCAACATCGGCCTGCTGATCATCGACCTGGTGGTCGGCTTCGCCGATCCCGCCACCTTCGGCGGCGGCAACATCCCCGCCGCGATCGCGCGCACGCGCCAGGCGCTGGCGATCGCGCGCGAACGCGGCTGGCCGGTCGCGCACAGCCGCATCGTCTATGCCGAGGACGGCAGCGACGACAACGTGTTCTCGCTGAAGGTACCCGGCATGGCCACCCTCACCGAGGATCACCCGAACAGCCAGATCGTCCCCGAGCTCGCGCCCGCGGCCGGCGAGCTGGTGGTGCGCAAGCAGGTGCCCTCGGCCTTCTTCGGCACCCAGCTCGCGCCCTGGCTCACCCAGCGCGCGGTGCGCACCCTGCTGGTGGCCGGCGCGGTGACCAGCGGCTGCGTGCGCGCCAGCGTGGTGGACGCGATGTCGTTCGGCTTCCGGCCCTTCGTGCTGTCCGACTGCGTGGGCGACCGCGCGATCGCCCCGCACGAGGCCAACCTGTTCGACATGGCGCAGAAGTACGCGGCCGTGATGCCGCTCGACGAGGCGATCGCCGCGATCGAGGCGGTGCAGGCGGCGCGCTGAGGTCGAGGTCGAAGCCGCATTCGCCCTGGCCGCTCCGGCTCGCCTGGCGCGCCGGAGCGGCGAGGGCAAGCGGCTGAAGGCTGGCGGGGCTGAATTGACCGGCTCGATTCATCGGCTCAATTCATCAGCCCGCTTCATCGGCCCGACTCGCCCGCAAGATTGACCGGCGCGTTTTGGCCAACTAGATTGCCGGATGCCGGCGCGCCTCGCGCCCCGTCGTCCGGCCTTCCTCCCTCCTCGCGGAACCGATGCCCGTGAACCGCTCCGAACTGCTTGCCCGCGACGGCTGCCTGAGCGTGATCCGGCGCCCCGCGGCCCCCGTCAAGCCCGCCCCGGGCCAGCCCGGCAGCCTGTCCTCGTACACGCCCGAGGTGCCCGAGGTATTCGTCGCGATCCTCGACGACGGCCGCGTGCTCGCCTTCAACGGCCACGTCGACCTCGGCACCGGCATCCGCACCTCGCTGGGCCAGATCGTCGCCGAGGAACTCGACCTGCTGCCGCCCCAGGTCGAGATGCTGCTAGGCGACACGGCCGCGACACCGAACCAGGGCCCGACGATCGCCAGCGCGACCATCCAGATCTCCGCCAAGCCCTTGCGCGCGGCGGCCGCCCAGGCGCGCCGCAAGCTGCTCGAACTGGCCGCCGCGCGACTGGGCGTGCAGCTCGAACGGCTCGCGAGCGACGGCGGTGTCGTTTCGATCGTCGATGGCGATGGCGATGGCGATGGCGATGGCGATGGCGATGGCGATGGCGATGGCGATGGCGATGGCGATGGCGATGGCAAGGATCAGCGCGGCAGCCCGATCGACGCAAGCCGGCGCCTGAGCTTCGCGGAACTGGTCAGCGGCCTGCGCCTCGCGCTGGAGCTCGAGCTCGACACGCCCGTCAAGGACCCATCGCGCTACCGCGTGATCGGCCGCTCGTCGCCGCGCGTCGACCTGCCCGCCAAGGCCACCGGCCAGCTCACCTTCGTGCACGACATGCGCGTGCCCGGCATGCTGCATGGCCGCGTGATCCGCCCGCCCTACAGTGGCCTGGACAGCGGCCCCTTCGTCGGCCGCCTGCTGGCCGGCGTCGAGCGCGAGTCGATCGCCCATCTGCCCGGCATCGTCGCGGTGGTGACGCTGGGCGATTTCGTCGGCGTGGTGGCCGAGCGCGAGGAACAGGCGATGCGCGCGGCGCGCGAGCTGCGCGTGCGCTGGCATCCGCTGCCGCCGCTGCCCTCGCTCGACGATCCGCGCGCGGCGATCGAGGCCGCGCCGGCCACGCGCCGCCCGCTGCTGGAGCAAGGCGATGTCGAGGCGGCGCGCGACACGCCCGGCGCGATCACCCTCTCGCGCACCTACGTCTGGCCCTACCAGCTGCACGGCTCGATCGGCCCGTCCTGCGCGCTGGCCGACTACCGCACCGCGGGAGCAGGCCGCATCACCGTGTGGTCCGGCACGCAGAACCCCGTCACGCTGCGCTACGACCTCGCCACCCTGGTCGGCCGCGACGAGGCCGATCTCGACATCGTGCGCATGGAAGCGGCCGGCTGCTACGGCCGAAACGGCGCCGACGACGTCTGCGGCGATGCGCTGCTGCTCTCGCGCGCGGTCGGCCGCCCGGTGCGCGTGCAGCTCACGCGCGCCGACGAACATCTGTGGGAGCCCAAGGGCACCGGCCAGGTGGTCTCGGTCACCGGCACCGTGAGCCGCGAGGGCCGCCTGCTCGGTTACGACTTCGCCACCCGCTACCCGTCCAACGACGCGCCGCTGCTGGCCTCGCTGCTGACCGGCACGATCCCCGCCGAGCCGCGCGTGTTCGAGATGGGCGATCGCACGGCGGTATCGCCCTACGAGAGCCCGAACCGGCGCTTCGTCTGCGACGACCTCGCGCCGCTGGTGCGCTCCTCGTGGTTTCGCAGCGTGTCCGCGCTACCGAATTCCTTCGCCCACGACGCCTTCGCCGACGAATGCGCGGCGCTGGCCGGCGTCGACCCGCTGGAATTCCGGCTGCGCCACCTGGCCGACACACGCGCGGCCGAGCTGCTGCAGGCGGTGGCGCAGCGCGCCGGCTGGGTGTCGCGGCCGCAGGCGAGGCCCGACGAGGCGCGGCTCGCGCGCGGACGCGGCATCGCCTACGCGCGCTACGTGCACAGCCGCTTCCCCGGCTTCGGCGCGGCCTGGTCGGCCTGGATCGTCGAGCTGCTGGTGGATCGCGTGACGGGCGAGATACGGGTGGAGCGCGTGACGGTCGGCCAGGACACCGGCACCATGATCAACCCCGACGGCGTGCGCCACCAGATCCACGGCAACGTGATCCAGGTGCTGAGCCGCTCGCTGAAGGAGCGCGTGCGCTTCGTGGACGGCAAGGTGGCCGCGCGCGAATGGGCCAGCTACCCGATCCTGACCTTCCCCGAGCTGCCCGCCGTGGACGTGGTGCTGATGCCGCGCCAGGGCGAGCCGCCGCTCGGCGCGGGCGAATCGGCCTCGGTGCCGGGGCCGGCCGCGCTCGCCAATGCGATCTTCGACGCGACCGGCGTGCGCCTGTACGCACCGCCTTTCAACGCGGAGACGGTGAGGGAAGGATTGCGCGCAGCCGGCCGCCTGCTGGAAGCGTCGGCGCCGGAGCGTGCCTGAGCGCGCCACGCGCCATCAGGCACCGGTCGGTGCTGCCTGGCGTGGTTGGCGTCGATTGATGCCGCCCGAGGCCGGCGAACGCAGGCAAGCGCCGCGAAACATGCCGAAGCTCGCATCGCACTCATGCCGGCCGCGCGTCCCGGCACGCCGCGCCCGAACAGCGCCGCGCCGACGCTCATTCGCCGTCGCTCTCCAGCATCTTGTTGAGCAGGTACTGCAGCGCGACGCGCTCGCCGACGTTCAGCGCCCCATAGGTGCGCTCGGTCACCTGCTTGGCGAAGGGCACGGTGCGATCGATCAGCGCCAGCCCGGTGGCGGTGGCGCGCACCAGCAGCTTGCGCCCGTCGCTCGGATCGGGCAGCACCTCCACCAGCGAGCGCACCTTGAGCCGCTCGACCACGCCGCGGATGGTGGCCTGGTCGATCGCCGTGACCTTGACGATGTCGTTCAGCGAACAGCCCCTGGTTTCCTTGACCGTGCAGAGCGTGACGAACTGCGCGGCCGTCAGGTCGGAATCCGGGATCGCCTCCTGGAAGATCGCGACGTGGCGCTGGTAGGCGCGTCGCAGCAGATGGCCGATCTGGTCGTGAAAATCGTAGGAATCGCGGGAGGACGGCATGAACGGCGAGGCCTGGCGGCCCGGGGTCGAAAGTGAGGAAGTGTACACCCTCGAGTTTCGTATTCCTCACGGGATTCGCCCGTCGTCGCGCCTGCATCGGTTGTCACGCGCCACGGCGCGAACAGGCACGGAAGATGCATGCAGTCCACGGGCATCGAATCATCATGTACACGCTTCAATTTATGGCGTACTCGCACTATCCGGGTGCAAGCCGATCGCGCCGGATCGAGGCCCGTGCACCGATCCGGCATTGATGAAAACACCTAGCAAAACAAGGCATCCAGCGCCTATAAAGAGATTGCGGAGGATCGTTTCCCGGCTCTCGTTCCAGGCCGGTTTTTGTAGTGTGTACGCTCATTAAATGGCGTGATATACAGACTCCCGGGCGTCATCGCGCAAGTGACCGTAGCGACCGGCACCAACCCAACCGTCCTATCCGAACAGGGGCAGTCCCATGTCAACGACTCATCCGAACGCGGCCGTGCCGGCCGCCCCGGCGCAACACGCGGCGCTGTACCGCAAGGTCACGATCCGTCTCGTCACGATCTTCTGTCTCTGCTATTTCGCGGCCTACCTGGACCGCATCAACATCGGCCTGGCCAAGCTGCAGATGCTCGACGCGCTGAAGTTCAGCGACTCGATCTACGGGCTCGGCGCGGGGCTGTTCTTCGCCGGCTACATCCTGTTCGAGGTGCCGAGCAACCTGGTGCTGCAGCGCGTGGGCGCCAAGCTCTGGATCGCGCGGATCATGATCACCTGGGGCATCCTGTCGGGCGCCACCCTGCTGGTGAAGACGCCGACCCAGTTCTACGTGCTGCGCTTCCTGCTCGGCGCGGCCGAAGCCGGCTTCCTGCCCGGCGTGCTGCTGTACCTGACGCAGTGGTACCCGGACGCGCGCCGCGCCCGCATCGTCGCGCTGTTCATGGTCGGCCTGCCGCTGTCGAGCATGGTGGGCAGCCCGATCTCGGGCTGGATCATGCGCGCCTTCGACGGCGCGCATGGCCTGGGCGGCTGGCAGTGGCTGTTCCTGCTGGAAGCGCTGCCCTCGATCGTGCTCGGCTTCGCGGTGCTGCGCTGGCTGCCGAACTCGATCGAGACCGCCGCCTGGCTGGCCGAGGACGAGAAGAAAACCTTGCGCGCCAATCTCGACAGCGACGCGGGCGGCCACAAGAGCCATGCGCTGCTGCGCGCCTTCACCGACCCGAAGGTCTGGGCGCTCGGCATGATCGACCTGTGCGTGCTGCTCGGGCTCTACGCGGTGAGTTTCTGGCTGCCCACCATCCTGCGCGACACCGGCGTCAAGGACGCCTACCAGATCGGCTGGCTGATGGTGATCCCGAACGCGGCGGCCGTGCTCGCCACGCTCTACTGCGGCGCCAGCTCGGACCGCACGCGCGAGCGTCGCTGGCATATCGTGGTGCCCTTCGCGGTGGCAGCCGTCTCGCTGGTGATCGCGGCGGCCGCGCCGCACGGCACGCTGGGCACGCTGATCCTGTTCTCTCTGGTCAATGCCGGCGCGGCCGCGGCGATGCCGGTGGTCTGGTCGCTGCCCTCGATGTTCCTGAAGGGCGCCGCCGCCGCGGGCGGGATCGCCTTCGCCTGCTCGCTGGCCAACCTGGGCGGCTTCGGCAGCACCTACTTCATCGGCTGGCTGCGCGACACCTTCCATACCCAAAGCGCCGGCCTGTATGGCTTCGCGGTCTGCATGCTGGTGGGCTGCGCGCTCGCGCTGGCTTACCCGAAGCAGCTCGTGAACCGCTGAAACGCGCGCGCCTGTGCGCATCCTCGCGCCGCGCCGGCAGCTCGCCGTGCGCGGCGTTTTTCATGGCGCGTGCAAACGATATCGCGCGGCGCCGTTGCCGGCCCCACCGGAGTTTTTTCGAGGTGCCCGACATGGCATGCCGGCAACGAAAACCCAGGCGAAATAGAGAGCCCGGCGATCAGCGGCGAGCCAATAAATCGGCGATTGATATCCGGCTCGCTGTTGGCAACCAGCTTCGGCCAGGCCCGAAACGGAAAACGGGCGACGCAAGGCGCCGCCCGTTCGACTGCCACTCACTGCATTGCTTCCAACACAACTGCTACAGCCTGCTTCAACGGTACTCACTGCGTACTTCCTGCTACAGACTTGCGTGCTACCTGCTGCAACTTCAACCACCCACTACTGCAAGACAACAACGACTGCGACCTCAACCACTACCACTCACCAGCTACTACCACTCACTGCCTGCATCGCGGGCGGCTCCGATCGAATGCGATCATTTCGCATCACTGACTGAATCGGCAAGCTCGCCGCCCGCGATCACGATGCCATGCTCAGGGATGGCTGTACATCGCGTCCCAGTCGGACTTCGAGACGCCGCGGCCGATCGGGCTGCCGGCCTGCACCTTGTTGCTGACGCCGCCGTAGCCGCTGGTGTCGGCGCCGTTCAGCGCGGCCACCTTCTTCTCGGCTGCCAGGATGTCATCGGGATAACGCGGATCGGAGCCCGCGGCCGGACGCCAGCCGGTCTGCTCGAGCTGCACCAGTTCGGCGCGCACCTGGGCACGCGTCACGGCGCCATTCGATTGGGTTTGGGCGAATGCAGCGGCGGGAACCACGAGGGCGGCTGCGATGGCGACGGCTTGAATCAGGTTCTTCATGATCGATACCTCCAAGGTGTTGTGCATTCGGTCGCTGTGTTGCTCAACCGATGGACTGAAGTGTAGGACGCATCGAAACCTAGGGTTAACACTTAAATTGCGACAACAGTGTTTCCGTATGAAGAACAAATACCCGCCAAGCCTTGCCGGGCGGGGCTCGCGGCGCTGCCCGGCAAGCCCGGGGCGGCCCGGATATCCCTACTGATGCATCGGCAAGCACCGCCGGCGGCGGTTTACTTTCAAGGCTTTCAACGAACCTCGGCCGCCTTCCCGGCCTTCCCGGCCTTCCCGGCCTGCGCGGCCTCGGCGGCCTCGGCGGCGGCGGCCACGCAGGCCGCGAAGGTCGCCGCCGCCGCCGGCCGTTCGCCCGCCGTGCGCTCGACGTAGCCGATCTCGCGGCTCGGCGGATCGCCGTCGAGCGGCAGCGCCACCGCCGTGCGCGGAATCCGCAGCGCCGCCGCCTGCGGCACCAGGGCGACGCCGACGCCGCGCGCCACCAGCTCGACGATGGCCTGCAGCTCGTCGAGCTCGACCACGTCCTGCACGTTCAGGCGCATCTTGCGCAACCAGCGCTCGACGATTCGGCCCCCGAAGGAATTCCGGTCGTAGCGGATGAAGGGTTCGCTCTTGAGCAGCGCGCGCCAGTCGCCATTGCGCTGCGCGCGCGGCACCAGCAGCGTGAAGGGCTCCCGCACCAGCGCGCGCCACTGCAGTTCGGCCGGCAGCGCGAACGGCGGCTTGATCAGCACCGCGCCATCCACCTCGCCCGAATCGACCTGCGCGAGCAGGTTCAGCGACACGCCCGGCATCACGCGCACGCGCCAGCCCGGCGCGCGTTCGCGGAACAGCGCGATGGCCTGTACCAGCAGGGAGGTCTGCGCCGAGGCGATCGCGCCGATCCGCAGCAGCCCCGTGTCGGGCTCCGCCGCGCCCTCGTTGGCCAGGCGCGCATAGACGGCCAGCAGTTCCTCGGCGCGCTCGACGGTGCGCCGCCCCGCCGCGTTCAGCGTGGCCGAGCGGCCGGTGCGATCGAACAGCGTGAAGCCGAGCTCGTCCTCCAGCCGCTGGATCTGCGCGCTGACCGCCGACTGGGTCAGGCCCACCTGGGCGCCGGCGCGCGCGAAGGTGCCGTAGCGCACCACCGACAGAAAGGTCTTCAGCTCGCGGATCATGGTTCGATTGATCGAAATTATTTGTGCCAAGTCACAAAATATATCGTTTTTCAGCGAATTTTGTCATGCATAGACTGGCTCTCATCCTGCGTGACCAGCTCCGCCCTGGCGCCGGCCGGCACGCTCCCCCGCATTCGAACCACCCCGCAATGGATTTCGACATGAGCACCACGAGCCTTACCCAGCCGCCCTTCCACCTGGCCTTCCCGGTCCACAGCATCGCCAGCGCGCGCGAGTTCTACGGCGAGCTGCTCGGCTGCCCCGAGGGCCGCAGCGCGCCCGAGTGGGTCGACTTCAATTTCTACGGCCACCAGATCGTCGCGCACCTGGCGCCCGAGGAATGCGGCCATCGCCATACCAGCGCCGTCGACGGCGACGCCGTGCCGGTGCGCCACTTCGGCGTGGTGCTGTCGATGTCGCAATGGGAGGAGGCGGCAGCGAAGCTGCAGGCCGCCGACATGAAGTTCATCATCGAGCCGCACGTGCGCTTCAAGGGCGAGGTGGGCGAGCAGGCCACCATGTTCTTCCTCGATCCGTCGGGCAATGCGCTCGAATTCAAGGCCTTCGCGAACATCGATTCGCTGTTCGCGAAGTAAGCACGCCCCGCCGCCCGAGCCACGTCACGCCACGTCCGCGATGCGCCACTCACTCCCCGCCCAGCCCGCGCCCGCCGACGGCGCCACGCGCTGGACGCTCGCGCCCTCGGGCGAGCGCCTGCTGATCGTCGACCTGCATGCCCCGGACCTGCGCCGCGCCAACCTGGCCGCGCGTCGCGCGGCCGCCGCGATCGGCGCGGCGCGCCTGCCCTTCGTGCTCGACATCGTGCCGGCGATGGCCACCGTGGGCGTGCACTACGCGCTGGAGCGGGTGCCCTTCACGCGCGCCGACGGCTCGCCCTACGTCGCGCTGGAACGCCTGATCGGCGCCTGTCTGACCGAGGCCTGGCAGGCCGGCGCGGGCCATGCCGACGAGGCCGAGGCGGGCCGCGTGATCGAGATCCCGATCTGCTACGGCGGCCTGCACGGCCCCGATCTGGCCGGCGTGGCCCAGGCCTGCGGCATCACGGAATCCGAAGTGATCCGCCGCCACAGCGCGAGCCTGGTGGACGTGATGATGCTCGGCTTCGCGCCGGGGCACCCCTACCTCGGCCTGCTCGATCCGGCGCTGGCGGTGGCGCGGCGCGCCACGCCGCGCACCTCGGTGGCCTCGGGCTCGGTGGGCCTGGCCAATCGCCAGTCGGTGATCTACCCGAGCATGCTGCCCGGCGGCTGGAACGTGATCGGCCGCACCCCGCTGACGCTGTTCGACGCCACCCGCGAGACGCCCTGCCTGGTGGCGGCAGGCGACCGCGTGCGCTTCGTGCCGATCGGCGAGGACGAATTCCGCGCCGCCAACGAACATCTCCCGAGGAAGGCCGCATGAGCATCGAGGTGATCCGTCCCGGCGCGCTCAGCTCGTTCCAGGACCTGGGGCGCGGCGGCTACCAGCATCTGGGCGTGCCGGCCAACGGCGCGATGGACGAGCGCGCGCACCGGCTCGCCAACGCGCTGGTCGGCAACGCGCCCGGCGAGGCCACGCTCGAGATCACGCTGACCGGCCCCACGCTGCGCTTTCATCGCGCCGCCGTGATCGCCGTGTGCGGCGCCGACCTCGACGCCTGGCTCGACGAGCAGCCGCTGCCGCGCGAGCGCGCGGTGGTCGCGCCGGTCGGCAGCACGCTGAGCTTCGAGCGCCGCCGCAGCGGCGTGCGCGCCTACCTGGCGGTGCGCGGCGGCTTCGAGCTGGCGATGCCGATGGGCAGCGCCAGCACCGCGCTGCGCGCCGGCTACGGCGGCCATCGCGGCCGCGCGCTGCGCCGCGGCGACACGCTGACGATGCGCGAGCGCTATCCCTCGTTCCGCGAGCGCCCCGGCTACGGCGAGGTGTTCGCGCCCGGCGTGCTGCGCGCGGCGGGCGAGCCGCTGCGTGTCGTCGCCGGCCGCGAATGGGCGCGCTTCACGCCGCACGCGCAAGCGGCCCTGCTCGACACCGTGTATCGCGTGAGCCCGCAGTCGGATCGCATGGGCTACCGGCTCGAAGGCCTGCCGCTGAATCTGCTCGAACCGTTCGAGGCAGCCTCCGAGGCGCTGTCCTGCGGCACCGTGCAGGTACCGCCCGACGGCCAGCCGATCGTGCTGATGGCCGACCGCCAGACCACCGGCGGCTACCCGAAGATCGCCCAGGTCTGCTCGGTGGACCTGCCGCGCCTGGCGCAAACCCTGCCGGGCGAATCGATCGCCTTCGAACGGGTCGAGCTGGCCGAGGCGCAGCGCCTGGCGCTGGACCAGGCGCGCGGCTTCGACACCTGGGAGCGGCGCGATGCGCACTGAACTCGACTTCAACAGCGACCTGGGCGAAAGCTTCGGCGTCTACCGGCTCGGCAACGACGCGGCCGTGCTGCCGCACGTCAGCTCGGCCAACATCGCCTGCGGCTTCCACGCCGGCGACCCGCGCAGCATCGCCCGCACCGTGAAGGCGGCGCGCGCGGCCGGCGCCGCGATCGGCGCGCATCCCGGTTATCCCGACCTGGTCGGCTTCGGCCGCCGCGAGATGCAACTGAGCGCCGAGGAACTCTACGAGATCACCGTCTACCAGGTCGGCGCCGTGAAGGCCTTCGCCGAGGCGGCCGGCTCGCGGCTCTCGCACGTCAAGCCGCACGGCGCGCTGTACAACCTGGCCGCGCGCCGCCGCGAGATCGCCGAGCCGCTGTGCGCCGCGGTGCGCGATGTCGACCCGGGCCTGATCTTCTACGGCCTGGCCGGCTCGGCGCTGGTGGAGGCCGCGCGCGACGCCGGGCTGGCGGTGGCGCAGGAGGTGTTCGCCGATCGCACCTACCAGGACGACGGCACGCTCACGCCGCGCAGCGATCCACGTGCGCTGATCACCGACATCGATATCTCGATCCGGCAGGTGTTCGAGATGCTGCGCGAAGGCGTGGTCACCTCGGTGAACGGCGTGGCCGTGCCGATCCAGGCCGACACGCTCTGCATCCACGGCGACCAGCCCGGCGCCGCGCTGTTCGCACAACGGATCCGCGCCGCGCTCGACGCGGCCGGCATCGCGGTGCGCCCGCCGGGCGCGCGCCTGCCGGCCACCGCCACCGGCTGACGCCGTCTTCGCTTTTCCACGCCGACCCCACCGGCTCAAATCCTCAGGAGTCCAGATGTTGAACGCAAGCACGGCAGAGCTCCCGGCGGCAGCGGCGGATGCCGCCAGCACCGCCTCGTCCCGCGCCATCGCGCGCAAGGCCGCGCTGGCGGCCGCCGCGGGCACGGCGATCGAATACTACGAGTTCGGCGTCTACGGCTACATGGCCGCGCTGATCGGGCCGCTGTTCTTCCCGGCCGACAATCCCACCGCCGCGCTGCTGTCGATCCTGGCGATCTTCGGCAGCGCCTTCCTGATGCGGCCGATCGGCGGCATCGTGCTGGGGCGGCTGGGCGACCGCGTGGGCCGGCGCGCCGTCTTGCTGGTGACGGTGCTCGGCATGGGCATCGCCACCGCGGCGGTGGGCCTGCTGCCGACCGCCGCCACCGCCGGCGTGGCCGCGCCGGTGGCGCTGCTGCTGGCGCGCCTCGCGCAGGGCTTCTTCTCCGGCGCCGAGGTGACGGGCGCGGCCACCTATCTCGCCGAATCGGCACCGCGCGGCCGACGCGGCTTCTACGGCGCCTTCACGCCGGTGGGCGTGGCGATCGGCGGGGCGCTGGCCGCCACCGTCTGCGGGCTGACCACGGCCCTGGTCGGCGCAGAGCAGATGCATGCCGGCGGCTGGCGCATCCCGTTCCTGGCGGCGCTGCCGCTGGTGCTGCTGTCGGCGCTGATCCGCAAGCGCGTGGACGAATCGGTGGCGTTCCGCCAGTCGGCCGCGCGCCACGAAACCGTCAAGGCGCCGCTCTCCGAGCTGTTCGCGCATCACCGCGCGGCCCTGCTGAAGGTGTTCCTGATCTCGCTGGGCCAGAACGCCGGCTACTGGGTCGGCTTCATCTTCATGAACATCTACCTGACCAGCTACCTGAAGTACGACAAGGCCAGCGTGTTCACCCTGATGGCCGTGATCAGCCTCGCGATGGCGGCGCTGATGCCCTTGTGGGGCGGGCTGTCGGATCGCATCGGCCGGCGCCGCGTGCTGCTGGTCGGCTTCGCCGGCTACATCGCGCTGATCTTCCCGATGATGGTGCTGATGAACCAGCAGAGCTTCGCGCTGGCCGCGCTGGCGATGTTCGTGGTGGCGCTGCCGATGCCGGCCGTGCAGTCGGTCGGCTACCCCACCTACGCCGAGCAGTTCCCCACCCGCGTGCGCTACACCGGCATGGCCTTCAGCTTCAACTTCGGCGCGATGCTCGGCGGCGGCGTGACGCCCTACCTGGCCACCGCGCTGATCGGCAGCACCGGCAACCTGATGTCGCCGGCCTTCCTGATGGTGGGCGCGCTCGTGATCGGCGGCCTGGCCCTGCTGAGGATGCGCGAGACGGCCGACGCCGCGCTGGAATGACGACCGACCGAATGAGGATCGCTCCCGGATGAACACGATCGACTCCGGCGCCCTGCGCGCCTCGCCCGATGCACCCGCGCTCGACACGCCCCGCGCCGCGCGGCTGGCGTTCCGCGCCGGCTACGACGGCAATACCAGCGGCGCCGCGCCGGGCCACGCGCAAGGCAACCTGGTGATCCTGCCGGCCGCCTGGGCCGACGACTTCGCCGCCTACTGCCGCGCCAACCCGACACCCTGCCCGCTGATCGGCATGACCGAGCCGGGCAGCCCGCTGCTGCCCGCGCTCGGCGAGGATCTGGACCTGCGCCGCGACCTGCCGCGCTATCGCGTCTGGCGCGACGGCGTGCTGGTCGACGAACCGCGCGAGATCGCGTCGCTCTGGCGGGACGATTTCGTCGGCTTCGTGATCGGCTGCTCGCTGTCCTTCGAACATGCCCTGGAGCAGGCCGGGCTGCGCGTGCGGCACGTCGACGAGCGCAAGGTGGTGCCGATGTACCGCAGCGCGATCCCGACCGTGCCGGCGGGGCCGTTCCGCGGGCCTACCGTGGTCTCGATGCGGCCCTACACGGCCGAGCAAACCGCGATCGCCTTCGAGGTCTGCGCGCGCCTGCCTGGCGCGCACGGTGCGCCGCTGCATGTCGGCGATCCGGCCGCGATCGGCATCGCCGACGTGAGCCGCCCCGACGAAGGCGAGCCCACCGAGATCCGTGCCGGCGAGCAGCCGGTGTTCTGGGGTTGCGGCGTCACTCCGCAGGCGGCCGTGATCGAGGCGCGCCCGCCGATCTGCATCACGCATGCGCCGGGCTACATGCTGGTCTGCGATCCGCTGGTGGAGGATCTGCGCCTGGTTTGAGCGTCCGGCACGCGCGGCTTGGGCTTGGGCTTGGGCTTGGGCTTGGGCTTGGGCTTGGGCTTGGGCTTGGGCTTGAGCTTGAGCTTGAGCTTGGGCTTGGGCTTGGGCTTGGGCTTGGGCTTGGGCTTGGGCTTGGCTCAGGCGCAGGCCGCCGCACCGGCCGCGTGCCGCGCTCGCCAGGCCTGCCCCACCCGCGAGGCACCAGGCCGCCCCAGCGCGCGCGAGATGAATTCGCCGGCCTCGACCAGCCGCGCCAGGTCCACCCCGGTCTCGATCCCCAGCCCCTCGCAGAGATAGGCCAGGTCCTCGCTGGCGAGATTGCCGGTCGCGCCCGGCGAGAACGGGCAGCCGCCGATTCCCGCCACCGAGGCGTCGAAGATGGCGATGCCGGCCGCCAGCGCCGCGCAGACGTTCGCCACCGCCATCCCCCAGGTATCGTGGAAATGCCCGGCCAGCGCCGCGAGCGGCACCTCGCGCGCGCAGGCCTCCACCAGGCGCCGGGTGGCGAGCGGCGTGCCGCGCCCGACCGTGTCGCCGAGGCTGATCTCATGACAGCCCATCCGGTACAGCTCGCCCGCCACCGCCGCCGCCTGCGCCGGCGCGACCTCGCCCTGGTACGGGCAGCCCATCACGCAGGACACGTAGCCGCGCACCGGCACGCCCGCCTCGCGAGCCGCCTCGATCACGGGCACGAAGCGCGCGAGGCTCTCGGCGATCGAGCATTCGATATTGGCTCGCGAGAAGGCCTCGGTGGCCGCCGCGAACACGGCGACCTCGTCGCAGCGCGCCGCGAGTGCCGCCTCCAGCCCGCGCCGGTTCGGCACCAGCGCCGACAGCACCACGCCCTCGCGACGGGGCAGCGCGCGCAGCACCTCGGCGCCGTCGGCCATCTGCGGCACGCGCCGCGGCGAGACGAAGGCAGCCGCCTCGATATGCCCGAGCCCGGCATCGGCCAGCCGCTCGACCAGCTCGACCTTGGTTGCGGTCGCAACCAGCGTCGCCTCGTTCTGCAGGCCATCGCGCGGCCCCACCTCGACGATGCGCACGCGCGCCGGAAGCGGCACGCCGCTTGCGTCACCGAAGCCGCCGCCCGGCGTACCGCGCCCAGTCGCCGCCATGTTCGGCCGTTGCCAATGCGCCCTCGGCGGCGCGGGAAATGAGCATCGCATCGTGTCGTCCTCCGTGTCGATCGCGCCGTCGGGCGCGGCGGAACGCAAAGCGGCCCGCGGCCCGACTATCGGATCCGCAGGGCCGCGCGGCAAGAGACGGTTCGCGACGACAGTCGCCGCGCTGTCATGGTGACAGCGCGCCGGCAGCCAACCGGCGGCGACCCGGCAACAACCCGGCACCGGTAGCGAAACGCGTTCCCGCGCCGAGGCTGACGATCGGCTGTCGGTGCCCGGGACGATTCGCGCCGCCGGAGCGCGAGCCGAGGCTCGGCGGAACTAATCGGGGCGGGACGCAATCATGTTAACGTCCTGCCAACGCTCTCCAAGACGGGCCGCCGCCGACGCGGAGCCCCACCCATTCCCTATGCGACAGATCCTGATCGGCTGGCTGCTGGCCATCGTCGTCACCGCGGCCCATGCGGCCGCGCCCGCCTCCGCGGCGCCGGCCTCGGCCGCCTCCGGCGCCGTGCCGCCGCTCACCCCGCAGCAGGCCAAGCAGGCGCTCGCGGTGCTCGAGAACACGCAGCAGCGCGCGCAGTTCGAGGCCACCTTGCGCGCCATCGCGGCGGTCGGCGAACTGAGCACGCCGGTACCCGCCAGCGCGGCCAGCGCCGCTTCCGCGGCAAGCGCGCCACCGGCATCGGCGGCCTCCGCGCCGGCCGCGCTCCAGACCAACGGCCTGGCCTCGCAACTGGTGCGCCAGGGCTCGCACTGGGCCGCGCAGATCGGCAATGCGCTGCGCGATTCGCTGCGCTCGCTGCTCGACGTCGGCTCGGTCGGCAGTTGGTGGCGCAGCAAGCTCACCCACGGCGACGAACGCGCCGACTTCATGCATTTCCTGCAGTTGATCCTGAGCGCGCTGCTCCCGGCGCTGGCGATCGAATGGTTCGCGCGGCGCCTGCTGCGACGCGCGCTGGCGGCGCTGGCCGCGCGCCGTGCCAATGGCCATCACGACGAAAGCGCCGAATCCGAGGCTGATGCCAAGCCAGCCACCGCCGCCGGCGCCGAGGCCGCGCCCTCGATCGCCGCCGCCGAGGCGAATGCCACCGCCCCCGCCGACGACGCAAGCCAGGACGCCCGACAAAGCGCCCACGCCACCCGCGGACGCGGCCACGCCCAGCACCACAGCACCCTGCTGCGGCGCATGCCGCGCGCGCTGGTGAGCCTGGCGCTGCGGGCGATCCCGGTGCTGGTGTTCGTCGGCGCGGCGACGCTGGCGATGTCGATGCTGACCGAGGACGACACACCGCCGGCCAACGCGATCAGCGCGCTGATCGACATCTACGTGATCTGCCGCGTGGTGGCGATCGTCACGCGCCTGTTCCTCCAACCCGACGCGCCGAACCTGCGCCTGCTGCACATGAGCGATCGCTGGGCCGTGTTCACGCAGCAGTGGATCCGCCGCATCGGGCTGGTGGTGGGCGGCTGCGCGGCGGTGGTCGAGACGGCCGCCAACTTCGGCCTCAGCGAGGCGGGCCACCTGGCCCTGCTCAAGGCCGTCGCGCTGGTGGGCCACGTGATGGTGTCGATCCTGATCCTGCAGTGCAGCCGCCCGGTGGCGGCGCGCATCCGCGCCCACGCGGCCGGCAATCCGTCGGTGACGGTGCTCGGCAACGCGCTGGCCGATGCCTGGGCGCCGGCCGCGGTGTTCATCGTGATGGCGCTGTGGTTCGTCTGGGCGCTCGACGTGCACAACGGCTACCACGTGCTGTTCGCGCTGGGCGGGCGCACCATCGCCGTGATGATCGGCATGCGGATCGTCTCGATCATCGTGTTCGGCGCACTCGCGCGGCTGTTCCAGCGGCGCGACAGCGAACGCGGCACGCTGGTGCATCGCCATGCCTATCGCTACTACCCGCTGGCGCGCCAGATCGTCTCCGGCGTGATCGGCATCGTCACCCTGGTCCTGCTGCTGCAAATCTGGGGCGTGCCGGTGCTGCGCGCCTTCGAGGCCGGCACCATCGGCCACCGGCTCGCCTCGGCCCTGGTGACGATCGCGATCGCCGCGGCGGTGGCGCTGCTGGTCTGGGAAGCGGCCAATATCGCGATCGAGCGCCGGCTCGACAGCTGGACCCAGCAGGGCAACCTGGTGCGCGCCGCGCGCCTGCGCACCCTGCTGCCGATGCTGCGCTCGCTGCTGTTCGTGATGATCGCGCTGGTGGTGGTGCTCACCGGGCTGTCGGAACTGGGCGTCAACGTCGGGCCGCTGCTGGCCGGCGCCAGCATCTTCGGGGTCGCGCTCGGCTTCGGCTCGCAGAAGCTGGTGCAGGATTTCATCACCGGCATCTTCCTGCTGATGGAGAACGCCATGCAGGTGGGCGACTGGGTCACCCTGGCCGGCGTGTCGGGCACCGTCGAATACCTGTCGATCCGCACCGTGCGGCTGCGCGCCGGCGACGGCTCGCTGCACACCGTGCCGTTCAGCTCGGTGTCGACCGTCAACAACACCAACCGTGGCCTGGGCAACGCGGCGGTGAAGGTCAGCATCCAGTACGGCGAGGACGTCGACCTGGCGGTGGCCACGCTCAAGGAGATCGGCGCGGCGCTGCGCGAGGATCCGCAGTACAAGGACGGCATCCTGTCGGACTTCAGCTACTGGGGTATCGATTCGGTGGACGGCGCGGCGATCGCGATGTCCGGGCAGATCCAGTGCAAGGACTCGACGCGCTGGGGCGTGCAGCGCGAATTCAATCGCCGCATCGCCGAGACCTTCCGCGATCGCGGCATCCGCATCGCCAACCCGCAGCGCAACGTGCTCGCGCGCGAGGCGCACGACGGCGCGATACCCGAGGATGCCGATCCGGCCACGCCGGCCGAGCGCGAATCGGGCAAGCCGGCCGGCGCGCCCGCCGACACGCCGCCGCCGGAACGTGGCTGAAGGCTCGGCGCTCTGCGCCGGATAAACCTGGCAAGATCGCGCGCCGCCCCGCGCCCGTGATCGCGCGCCGCGCTCAGGCGCCCTCGCCCGCCTCGCCGAACCCTTCCGCGAAGGCCTCGCGCAGATAGGCCACGAAGGCCGTCACCACGCGCGGCACATGCGTCGCGTAGGGCCGCACCGCCAGCAACTGCTCGGCGAACACGCCCACCGGCCGCCACTCGGGCAGCACGCGCACCAGCGTGCCGGCCTGCAGCGCGGCCACCGCCGAGAAATCGGGCAGCAGCGCGATGCCGAGATCGTCGAGCGCCGCGTCGCGCAGCACCTCGCTGTTATTGGCGCAGAACGGTCCGGCGATCGGCACCGTGACGCGCGCGGCGCGCTGGCGGCGCGTGCCGGCGCGCTCGAAGGTCCAGGCCGCCGAATCGTGGCTGCGCGGGTAGAACAGGCAGTCGTGGCCGGCCAGTTCGTCGGGATGGCCCGGCCGGCCGCGCGCGGCGAGATAGGCGGGCGTGGCCACCAGCAGCGACACGGTGCGGCACAGCTGCCAGGCCACGTGCGTCTCGGGCGCCGAGGCGCTGTGGCGGATCGCCAGGTCGTAACCCTCGGTGGCCAGCGACACCAGCCGATCCGACACGTCGAGCTGAATCCGCACCTCGGGATGGCGGCGCCGGAACTCGGCCAGGCGCGGCACCAGTTGCTGGCGCGCCAGCGCCACCGGCGCGCTCACGCGCAGGCTGCCGCGCACCACCTCGGCGGTATCGCGCACGCCGGAGAAGCTCTGCGCGATGCGCTCGTAGAGCGGCCGCGTCTCGTCCACCAGATGCCGCCCCGCCTCGGTGAGCCGCACGCTGCGCGTGGTGCGCTGCACCAGCGGCACGCCGGCGGCACGCTCGAGTTCGGCGATCTTCAGGCTCACGGCGGCCTTGCTCACGCCCAGGCGGCCCGCCGCGGCCGTGTAGCTGCCCTGGTCGGCCAGCACGGTCAGCCAGTGCAGGTGGGCCCACAGGCTTTCGATGGATTCGCTCGGCATGATGGATCGTGGATCGGTCGGATGATTGTTCAGTTTTTTAAACAATGATTTCACCGACAGTGTATATCCATCGCCCGGCCGGGCTCCTACACTGCCAGACATCGAACCGCCTTACCCTGGACATCCTGGAGGAGCCCATGAACGCCTACAACGATCGCAGCGACGTCGAACACTTCATCGGCGGGCAACGCACCGCCGGCCACGGCCAACGCTCGCAGCCCGTCTACAACCCGGCCACCGGCGACATCGCCCGCACGCTGCGCCTGGGCGACACGCGCGACGTGGACGCCGCGGTCGCGTCGGCCAAGCAGGCCTTCGCCGGCTGGAGCAACACGCCGCCGATCCGCCGCGCGCGCGTCATGCTGCGCTTCCTGGAACTGATGAACCAGCGCCGCGACGAGCTGGCCGCGATCATCACGGCCGAGCACGGCAAGGTGTTCAGCGACGCGCAGGGCGAGGTCTCGCGCGGCATCGACGTGATCGAGTTCGCCTGCGGCATCCCGCAACTGCTCAAGGGCGACTACACGGAGCAGGTCTCGACCGGCATCGACAACTGGACCACCCGCCAGGCGCTCGGCGTGGTGGCCGGCATCACGCCGTTCAACTTCCCCTGCATGGTGCCGTGCTGGATGTTCCCGGTGGCGATCGCCGCCGGCAACGCCTTCATCCTCAAGCCCAGCGAGCGCGACCCTTCGGCCGCGCTGTTCATGGCGGGCCTGCTCAAGGAAGCCGGGCTGCCGGACGGCATCTTCAACGTGGTGCAGGGCGACAAGGAAGTGGTCGACGCGCTGCTCGCGCATCGCGACGTCAAGGCCGTCAGCTTCGTCGGCTCGACCCCGATCGCGAACTACATCTACGAGACCGGCGCCAAGCACGGCAAGCGCGTGCAGGCCCTGGGCGGCGCCAAGAACCACATGGTGGTGATGCCCGATGCGGATCTCGACGCGGCCGTCGACGCGCTGATCGGCGCCGGCTACGGCTCGGCCGGCGAGCGCTGCATGGCGATCTCGGTGGCGGTGCTGGTGGGCGACGTGGCCGAGAAGATCGTGCCGCGCCTGGCCGAGCGCGCCCGCACGCTGAAGATCGGCGACGGCATGAACGCCGAGTCGGAAATGGGCCCGATCGTCACGCGCCAGGCGCTGGAGCGTATCGAAGGCTATATCGGCCTGGGCGTCGAGGAAGGCGCCGAGCTGGTGGTGGACGGCCGCGGCCACAAGGTGGCGGGCCACGAGCATGGCTTCTTCACGGGCGGCACGCTGTTCGACCACGTCACGCCCGAGATGCGCATCTACAAGGAAGAGATCTTCGGCCCGGTGCTGGCCTGCGTGCGCGTCAAGGACATGGGCGAGGCGATCGACCTGATCAACGCCCACGAGTTCGGCAATGGCGTGGCCTGCTTCACGCGCGACGGCCACGTGGCACGCGAGTTCGGCCGCCGCATCGAGGTGGGGATGGTCGGCATCAACGTGCCTATCCCGGTGCCGATGGCCTGGCACGGCTTCGGCGGCTGGAAGCGCAGCCTGTTCGGCGACATGCACGCCTACGGCGAGGAAGGCGTGCGCTTCTACACGCGCCAGAAGTCGATCATGCAGCGCTGGAACGAGAGCATCGAGAAGGGCGCGGAGTTCGCGATGCCGACCGCGAAGTAAGCCCTCCAGCGCGATTGTTCGGGCTGGCGCAGCCCGCAACGAAAAAGGCCGGCAAGCGAACTTGCCGGCCTTTCCTCATTTCGGCCGGGGCGCCGCCGCCCCGCCGTCGAGTATCACCACTCCACCACGATCTTGCCGAAGTGCCCGCCCTGCTCCTGCCAGCGGAACGCCTCGGCCAGTTCGCCGAACGCGAAGCTGCGGTCGATCACGGGACGGATCGCGGTGCGCTCGAGCGCGGCCACGTAGTCCTGCTGCTGGCGCCGGCTGCCGACGATCAGCCCTTGCAGGCGCGCCTGGCGCGCCATCAGCGCGGCGGTCGGCACCTCGCCCTGCATGCCGGTGAGCACGCCGATCAGCGAGATATGGCCGCCCACGCGCACCGCCTCGATCGATTGCGCGAGCGTGCCCGGCCCGCCCAGTTCGAGCACGTGGTCGACGCCGCGGCCGCCCGTCAGTTCGCGCGCCACCGCGCCCCATGCCGGCGTCTGCCGGTAGTTGATGGTGTGATGCGCGCCGAGCGCGCTGGCCTTTTCGAGCTTCTCGTCCGAGGACGAGGTGACGATCACGGTCGCGCCCATCGCGCGGGCGATCTGCAGCGCGGCGATCGAGACGCCGCCGGTGCCGAGCGTGAGCACGGTGTCGCCGGCCTTCAGCGCGCCGTCACCCACCAGCGCGCGCCAGGCGGTCAGCCCGGCGGTGGTGAGGGTCGCGCTCTCGGCGGCACGCCAGCCGCGCGGCGCGTGCGTGAAGGCGCCGGCCGGGCGCACCACCACCTCGGTGGCGAAACCGTCGACGCCATCGCCCGGCGTGCCGGCGAAATCGCCGACGGCCGGGTAGGCGGCGCCGTCCACCCAATGCGGGAAGAACAGCGAGACCACTGCGTCGCCGGGCTGGAATTCGGTCACGCCCTCGCCCACCGCCTCCACCACGCCGGCGCCGTCCGACATCAGCACGCGGCCGTCCTCGGTCGGGATGGCGCCCTTGGCGACCAGCAGGTCGTGGAAGTTGAGCGAGGTGGCATGCAGCGCGACGCGGACCTGGCCCGGGCCGGGCGCGCCCGGATCCGGCACGTCACGGATCTCGATGCGTTCGAGGCCGCCCGGTGCGCGCAGGACGGCGGCCTTCATGCCGGCCTCCCTTGCGCGGCGTGGCGGGCGTGAAGCGAAACGGGCTGGATGAGCGTGGACATGCAAGGCTCCTGGGGTTCGGTTGACGAAATGGCGCGAAGTGGCACGAACGGCACCACGCGGCGAAGGCACGGCGCCCCGTTTCGAGGCATGCCTCGAAGCGCTGGCGGCAAGGGCCTAATGATCGCCTCCCGGGCGCCCCGCTGCCAACCGGAAATCGCGCGCAGCCTGCCGAGCCGCGTCGCGCGGGGCTCGGCGCGCCCGGCGCGACCTGCCATCCCGTACCGCGCCAAGGGGCTTTCGCGCGGCCTTCGGCGAGATCGGCGAAACCCGACTACAGTAACGATCCGGCGCGCGATCGGCCCCGTCGGCCGACGCGCCACGCTCGATGCCCGCCCGCGCGCGGGCCGCCGTTGCGGCCTTGCCGTCGCCCCGTTTACTGCTCTTTTGCCGCCTTTCCCGGAGAACATCGCATGAGCCAGGATTCCGCCTACACCCCGCCCGCCGTCTGGACCCCTCGCGCGCCTTCGGGCGGCCAGTTCGCCAACATCAACCGCCCGGTGTCGGGCGCCACGCACGAACGCGAACTGCCGGTCGGCAAGCATCCGCTGCAGCTCTATTCGCTGGCCACGCCCAATGGCGTGAAGATCGGCGTGATGCTGGAGGAATTGCTCGCGCTGGGCCACGCGGGCGCCGAATACGACGCCTGGCTGATCCGCATCGACGGCGAGCAGTTCGGCAGCGGCTTCGTCGGCATCAACCCGAACTCGAAGATCCCGGCCCTGGTCGATCGCAGCGGCGCGCAGCCGGTGCGCGTGTTCGAATCGGGTTCGATCCTGCTGTACCTCGCCGACAAGTTCGGCGCGCTGGTGCCGAGCGACGCGGCCGCGCGCGCGGAAACGCTGAACTGGCTGTTCTGGCAGATGGGCTCGGCGCCGTATGTGGGCGGCGGTTTCGGGCATTTCTACGCCTACGCGCCGGAGAAGCTCGAATACCCGATCGACCGCTTCACGATGGAAACCAAGCGCCAACTCGACGTGCTCGACAAGCTGCTGGCCGAGCGCCGCTACATCGCCGGCGACAGCTACACGATCGCCGACATCGCCATCTGGCCGTGGTACGGCGGCCTGGTGCTCGGCGACCTGTACGGCGCCGCCGAATTCCTCGACGTCAAACAGTACAAGCACCTGCTGCGCTGGGCCGAGGAGATCCGGGAACGCCCGGCGGTGAAGCGCGGGCGCCACGTCAATCGCGCGCGCGGCGACGAGGCCGAGCAGCAGCACGAGCGCCACAGCAGCGCCGACCTGGATCGCTTCGCGCCGGCCACGCGCGCGTAAGCATCGCCCGGGCATCATCCGGGCACGGCGTCGATCCAGGGATCGGCGCCGAGACGCCACCCGCTCAGCCGAGCCGCAGCGACAGTTCCACGTCGCCGCCGAAGGGCGTCGACAGGTAACCCTGCTCGGGCGAGCGCACGCGCTCGAGATACTCGGGGCTGTGCTCGGCGTTGTCGGCGATCACGAAGGCGCCGGGACGCAGCCGGCTTTCCAGCAGCGCCAGCACCGCGGGATACAGCGACTTCGCGCCGTCGAGCAGCACCAGGTCGATCGACTCGGGCAGGTCGGCGGCCAGCGTGCGCAGCGCATCGCCCTCGCGGATCTCGACCAGGTCGGCCAGCCCGCCCTCGGCCAGGTTGCGGCGCGCGCGCTCGATCTTCGAGGGCTCGAACTCGCAGCTGACGAGCCGGCCGCCGCCGTTGTCGCGCAGCGCGGCGGCCAGGTGCAGCGTCGAGATGCCGAACGAGGTGCCGAACTCGACGATATGGCGCGCCCCGGCGCCGCGCGCCAGTTGGTACAGCAGGATGCCGGTCTCGCGCGAGACCGGCAGCGGCAGGTCCTTCAGGCGCGCATAAAAATCGAGGTACTCGGTCTTGCTCTGCATCAGCCGCGTCAGTTCGCCGGGCGGCAGTTCGGCGACGGCGCGGCTCATCTGGGGCCTGGCGGCATCGGCTTCGGCGAACAGGCGCTCGAGCAGCGGTGCGAGCGGCGCGGTGCTCAGGGTGCTCATGAATGGATGACTCCGGTCGGGAGGGCGCGATGCGCGACGGCACCGCGCCCGATCAGTAGGATGACGAATCGATCCGGCGACGGGCCGCGATTCGATGGAGGGTTGCTCGACTCAGTCGTCGAAGCTGCCGCGATACTCGGGCGAGGCGTCGTCGCGCGTGTTCAGTTCGAACATCACGCCGCCGGGGGCGCGGCAGAAGAAACGCGAGCCGCGGCCGTTGTTGAAGATGTCGGTTTCCATCGGCACGCCCGCTTCCACCAGCCGCGCGCGCAGGGCCGTGACGGCCGCCAGGTCGGGCAGCTCGAAACCGGCGTGGAAGTTGCGGGGCCAGGCCGGCACCTCGTCGGCCACGTGTTCGATCACCACGTCGAAGCCGGGACGCTTGAGGATGTAGGAGCGGTCCCAGGTGCCGGAGATGGTGAAGCCGAGATGGCGCTCGAAGAAGGCCGCCGTGGCCGTCGCGTCGGCCGAGGGGAAGCTCAGGTGGTTCAGTTTCATGCGGTGGGTGAAGTCGTTCATGATCGTGCTCGGGGTACGGGCGCTGGCCCCAATGCCAGCTGCCGATGACGATCAGAATACGAGCCCGCGCTCACATTCGGCTACTCGCATCGCTTTGGCGCGCCGAAGCGGCCCGCGAGCCGCGCCGTGGCGGGGTTTGGGCGAATCGGCCGGAGCGTGCCGGCCGCGCGTGCTCACATTTCGGCGGGTCGAGCCGCGCGTAGTCAGGCCGAAGGCCCGGCCGGCGCGGCAGCGGGCAGCAAACGCAATTCCCTCAGATAACCGAACACGGCGGCGCGCAGGCGCGTCTCGAGGCTGGCGATGTCCTGCTCGCCGCGCGCGCCGGCGCTATCGACCATGACGTGGATGATCTCGCCCAGATCGACGGCCGCGTGCGCGGCGCGAGCATCGCCCGCCGGCACCAGGCGCCGCAGGATCGCCGCCACCGGCGTGTCCATGCCGTCGCAGTCCACCGCGTCGCGCAGCGCGGGGCTCGCCTCCTGCTCGTCGAGCAGGCGCGCCAGCATCGGCCGCTGCAACTGCTGGCGCACGGCCGCGCCGATCAGCAGGCCGAGCGCCACCATGCCGTCGGGCTCCGCCATCGCCCGGTCCATGTCCTCGACGAAGCGCTGCGTCTCGCGCTGCATCAGGGCCACGGTCAGCGCGTCCTTGCCGGGGAAATACTGGTAGAGCGAGCCGATGCTGACGCCGGCCCGCTCGGCCACCGCATTGGTGTTGAAGCCCTCGATGCCGCGCGTCTCCAGCACCTGCGCGGCCGCCTCGACGATCGCGGCAACCGTCCCGGCCGCGCGCGGCTGGGTCGGGTTCTTGCGCGGTTGCAGGCGGGGACGGCGGGGACGGTCGGTCATCGGCGGGCGCGGGCTGGGACGGGATTCGCGCATTGTACAAAGGCGCGAGCGCCGGCGGGGTTGGAGGTGGGATTCGAGGCGGGTTCGAGGCGGGCTCAACGCGGGGTACGAGCGGGCACCGCTCAAGGCGGGCTCAAAGCGGATTCAAGACAGGCCCGGCGCCGGCCGCGCGGCGAATTCCGGCGCGCAACACCGTAGCCAGCCGGCGGCGCGCCGCCGCTCAGAGCTTGCCCAGGCGCTCGCGCATGGCCGCGGTGAGCCGCCGGCGCGCCGCCTCGTAGCCGTCCCAGGGATCGCGCCGCAGCGAGGCCAGCCGCTGCGGCACCTCGGCGATGGTCCATTGCGCGCCGCCGCGGGTACCGGGCAGTTCATCCCAATCGATCGGCACCGACACGCCCATCCCCGGCCGCGCCCGCGCCGACCAGGCCGCCACCGTGCTGGCGCCGCGCCCGTTGCGCAGGTAGTCGACGAAGATGCGGCCCTTGCGGTTCTGCGCGCCCATCTTCGCCGAGAAACGCTCCGGCGCGACGCCGGCCAGGTGCTGCGCCACCGCCTGCGAGAAATCGCGCGCCTGGTCCCAGGAAGCGTGGCGCGTGATCGGCACCACCAGGTGCAGGCCCTTGCCGCCGCTGGTCTTGCAGAAGCACGGCAGCCCCAGCGCGTCGAGCAGCGCGCGCAGCGCCTGGGCCGCCTCGATCATCGCGCGCCACGGCAAGGCCGGGTCGGGATCGAGGTCGAACACCAGCCGGTCGGGCCGCTCGATCCGGTCCACGCAGGCATTCCAGGTGTGGAATTCGAGGGCGTCGAACTGCGCGGCGCCGACCAGGGCCTCGCGATCGTCGAGCGTGATCAGCGCGTCGTGCCCGGGATCGAGGCCGGGGTGGCGCGTGACGAAACCCATGCCGCGCGGGCCCGCGTGCTTCTGGAAGAAAGACGGCCCGTCGATGCCCTTCATGTAGCGCACCAGCGACACCGGCCGTCCCGCGAGCTGCGGCAGCAGGTGCTCGGCGATCGCGGCGTAATAGCGGACCACGTCGATCTTGCGCAGGCCGCTCTCGGTATCGACCACGCGCTCGGGATGCGTGACGCGCACACCCGCCACCGTGGCGTCGTCGTTCCTGCCGGTGGCGTGGTTCGCGGCCTTGCCGCGCGAGCGCGAGCCCGTCGCCTGATGATCGGTCCTCATCCTGCCTCCTGTCGGTTGCCCGCCGGCGGGCGCGGCCGTTTCCCTGACGATCTGCCCGGCCGGCTTGTCCTCGCGCAAGCCGATGAAGGCAGCCTGCCGGACCAGGCCGTCGGCGGTCCAGCCCGCGAACTCGCATTCGGCCACCAGCCGCGGCTCGACCCAGTGCACCGCGTCGCCGCGTTCGGCCGGCGGCACCGCGAACGGCGCGTCGCTGCGTTCGATCTTTCGCAGCCTGGCCGCGATCGCGTCGAGCGCGCGCCGATCGAATCCGGTGCCGACGCGGCCGACATAAGCCAGGCCGCCGGCACGGCGACGCCCTTGCGCGGGCCGCTCGTGCACGCCGAGCAGCAGCGCGCCGAATCCGCTGCGGCTGCCGCGCGGCTCGCTGAAGCCGCCGATCACGAATTCCTGGCGCTGTCGGCACTTCAGCTTGATCCACGACGCGCTGCGCCCGGCGCGATAAGGGCTGTCGGCGCGCTTGCCGATCAGGCCTTCGAGGCCGGCCCGTGACGCCGCGGCGAGCAGCTCGGCCGGCTCGCCCTCGAGCGTCGGCGAAAGCTGCACGGCTTGCCTGCCCGCGCCGCCGAAGCAGGCCGCCAGCCGCTCGCGGCGCGTATCGAGTGGCAGGTCGGCCAGCGCCCGGCCATCGAGAAAGGGCAGGTCGAACACGAAGAACACGATGGCGGCGTCCTCGCCGGCCGACAGCGCCTGCTGCAGGGCCCCGAAATCGGGCAGGCCGCGCGCGTCGAGCACCACGGCCTCGGCGTCCAGCCAGGCGTTGTTCACCGGCAGGTCGGCGAGCGCGGCGCATTGCCGGCGGAATTTCGCGCTCCAGTCCTTGCCCTCGCGCGTGAACACCTGCACCGAGCGTCGGCGGCCGCGGCCGGCAATGCGGATCAGCACGCGATAGCCGTCGAACTTCATCTCGTAGCGCCAGTCCTCGCCCTCGGGCGGCGCGGCCACGAGCGTCGCCAATTGCGGCGCGAGCGTGGCCGGCAGCGCCTCGCGCCGGCCGGCGCGATCCGCCGCGCGCTTGCCGCGTGGCGGTGGTGCGCCGCGCTTCTCGGCATGCTTCTCTGCATGCTTCTCGCCATGCGTTTCGGCACGCTCGCCGGCACGCTTGGCCGCCGCCGTGGCCGGCTGCTTGCGCGCGGCCTTGATGCGCTCGCCGCCCGGCGAGCCCGCCTGCTCGTCGCGCGCCTTGATCAGCAGCCACGACGACTTGCCGTTGCGCTCGGGAAGGTGCGTGCGCACCAGCGACCAGCGTCCATGCAGACGATGGCCATCGAGTTCGAAACTGAGCTTGCCCTCGCGATAGCCGCGCCGCGCGCCGGCGATACCGCCATCGGGCCGCCAGACGCCCTGGTCGTCGATGCGCACGCTGCCCGCGCCGTAGTGGCCGGGCGGTATCTCGCCCTCGAAGCCGGCATAGTCGAGCGGGTGATCCTCGACATGCACCGCGAGCCGCTTCTCGGCCGGTTCGGTGCTCGGCCCCTTCGGCACCGCCCAGGACTTCAGCACGCCGTCGAGTTCGAGGCGGAAGTCGTAATGCAGGCGCCGCGCGTGATGCTCCTGCACCACGAAGTGCAGCTCGCGCTCGGGATCGTGGCGCGGGCGCGCCTGGGCGCCGCGCTTGCCGGCCGGTTCCGGGCTCGCGTCGAAGCGGCGTTTGCGCTGGTATTCGGCGAGCTTGCTGGCCATCGGTGGCGATCCTCCTCGTGCGTGCCTCAGGCGGCGCGCTTGTGGCCGGTGCCGGCCGCCGCGCCCTTGCGCGTCGCCGTCGACCCGCTGGCCTTCGCCTTGCGTTTCGCGCTACCGGCGGCGGTCGGCTTCGATTTCGAAGCGGTCGATTTCCCTGCCGCGGTGGGCTTGGCGGCCGACTTGCGCGCGGCGGCGCCCTTGGTCGCCTTCGCGGCCTTGGTGGCTTTGGTGACCTTAGCGGCCTTGCCGTTCCTCGCCGCGCCCGCCGCCTTGCCGGCGCGCTTGCGCGGCGCCGCCTCCTCTGCCTCGCCATCGCGAGCCGAGCCGCGGCGCGCTCCCCCGCCTCCGAGGCTGCGCCGCAGCAGCTCGGTCAGGTCGAGCACGTTCGAACCCGCCGTCGACGGCCGGGTCTCGTGCGGCGTCTCGATGGTCTTCGACTTGCCCGCCTTCACCTTGCGATCGACCAGGGCGAGGATGTCCTCGCGAAACGTGTCGTGGTACTCGTCGGGCTGCCAGTCGCCCGACATGTCCTCGATCAGCTTCCGCGCCATCTTGCGCTCCCTGGCGCTGAGGCCCTCGCCGCGTTCGCGCTTGCCGCCCACCCGCAGCTCGTCGAGCGGGCGCAACTCGTCCTGCCAGCGCAGCGTGTCGAGCGCGAGCACCGGGCCCACCGGGATCAGCGCGGCCAGGTGCTGCCGGTCGCGCATCACCACCAGCGCGATGCCGATCCGCCCGGTCTCGACCAGCGCGTCGCGCAGCAGCGCATAGACCTTCTCGCCATGGCGGTCGGGCACCAGGTAATAAGGCGTGTCGAGATAGAGGAAGGAGACGGCCGAGGCCTCCACGAAGGTGAGGATGTCGACGCTCTGCGTCGACTCGGGATTGGCCGCGCGGATCTCCTCGTCGCTGAGGACCACGTAGCGTTCCTTCTCGTATTCGTAGCCGCGCACGATGTCGTCGTGCGCGACCTCGCGGCCGGTGCGCTTGTTGACGCGCCGGTAGCCGATCGGGTCCATCGAGCGGCGATCGAGCATCCGGAACGAGGGCTTGACGGTGCGCGTGGCCGGTACCAGTTGCACTGGCACGTGGACCAGGCCGAAGCTGACCGCGCCCTTCCATATCATCGACGGCATGCACGGCTCCTGTTGGTGGTGGGATCGCGAACGCCGCGCCGGCCGCATCGCGATCGAGCATCGATACGACGCAAGCAATGCAAGCCGCGTGCCACACACTGGCGCGACACGCCTCGCTCGCCCGCTCCACCGCCGCCGGCCCGGGCCTACATCATCTTGCCGCGCGCGCGTGCAGCCTGCGCCGCGTCGGCCGCGGGCGCGCCGTCGCGCCCCGTCTCGGGCGGCGGCAGGACGGCCGGGAAATCCATCGCGGCGAGCCACATGCCGCGCGCCCATTCCCGGGTGCGATACAGACGATGATCCTCCTGCGCTGCCACCGCATCGTGCGCCTCCCTCAGTAAGCTGGCCGCGTCGCCGGACAGTTGCTCCGCCGCCCGGCCGATCAATTCCCAGTTCAGGTTCCGCTTGGTCTCGGCCAGCAGCACGCATTCGGCGGCGATGATCTGCGCGTCGGCCGGCGAGGCGTTGCGGCGCGCCAGCTCGATCACGTTGACCAGCGCCTTGCCAGTCTCGGCCACCGCCAGCCGGCCCGGCGTCTGGATCAGCTCGTCGAGCCCGAGGCCGCGGAAGATCGCGCGCAGCATGTCCTGGTGATGCAGGCTCTGCCGATGATGGCGCTCCCAGGTCTCGTGCAGGGCGGGATCGTGCACGCAGGACAGGGCCGCGCGATACACCTGGGCGCCGCCGAGTTCGGCTTCGAACGCCTGGTACAGCAATTCGTGCACGCCGCGATGTCTGGCCTTGCCGTGAAACATGATGCCCTCCGAAAAACAGTCACCGGCTCGCAAGGCGATGCCCGACCCGCCTGGCCCCGACTGCCGCAAGCCTCGTGCCGCCGACGCGCCGTGACGCGCCCGCGCCCTTCCACGCCGGCGCTCGCGGTCCCCGCCGGCCCGGCGCGAAAAAGCTGCATGCGCTTGTAAAAAGGTCAGAGCCCGGTGTGCCCGCGGTGGCAACCGGGCGGCGCACCGATGGCATGCGGATTGCGAATCGAAGCATGTTCGACCGGTTCGGATCGGTCCCCGTCGACGGCTTGCCGCGTCCCGCCGATCCGCCCCTTTCCGTTGCGGTGCAGCAGCCCGTCATGGGAGCCGCCCGCGCCCTTATCGAGGAACCGCGATGAAAACCGACACCCCAGCTTCGACCGATACGCCCAAGGAAGCGTCGAGCGGCCCCCCCAGCGGGCCGCTGGTCCGCTTCCACGGCCAGGCCCCGAGCGGCGAGCATCCGATCCCGGGCCACCGTTTCGAGGGCGTGGGCGTGCGCGCCACCGACGGCGCCGATGTCGGCCATGTCAGCGACGTGCTGCTCGACCTCGGCCATGGGCGTATCACGCACGTGCTGGTCACCACCGCCGAGGGCCATCCGGACCGCGTGATCGCGATCCCCTGGCAGGCGCTGTCCGTCGACACCGAAGGCCAGGGACTGGCCGTCGCGGCGACCGCCGAACGCGTGCTGGCCGCGCCGCCCTTCGACAAACAAGGCGGTTCCGCCGCGCAACACGAGGAATGGGTCGCCGCCGTCGACCGGCATTTCGGCAAGCCGGCCTGAAGGCATCGCCAGACGCATCGGCCGCCGGCATGCGTAACGCTGTCGGCCGATGCGAAGTCATGGCGTGCCGGGCCCCTGATGCGGGCCGGCACGGCTGCGCATCCACGCGCTTTCGAGCTTGCGTGCCGATGCCGCGGCGAATCGTGTAAGGTCGCTTTTTTTACCACCGCGAGACCGCCATGCCGGCATTCGAACCCGTGACCATCACCACCCGCCGGCTGCGTCTGCGCCCGATGCGCGAGGACGACTGGCGCGCCGGCTTCGCGCTGTGGTCCGATGCCGATGCGATGCGTTATTTCTCGTTCTCGCCGATGACCGATCCCGCCCAGGCGATCGAGCGCACCTCGCGCCTGGCGGCGCGCTCGGCCAATGGCGAGGATCTGGTGTGCGTGGTGGAGTTGCTGGCGACCGGCGAGCCGATCGGCGACTGCAGCCTGTTCGATCACGACGCGCAATGCCGCCGCGCGCAGATCGGCTTTTCGCTGCAACGTCGTTGCTGGCGCAACGGCTATATGACGGAGGCGGGATCGGCCCTGCTCGACCACGCTTTCGATACGGTGGGACTGCGCCGGCTCGAGGCCGACATCGATCCGCGCAACGAGGCTTCGGCGCGCGTGCTGGAACGGCTCGGCTTCGTGCGCGAGGGGGTGCTGCGCGAGCGCTGGCAGGTCGGCGACGACGTATCGGACAGCGCGATCTACGGCCTGCTCGCCAGGGACCCGCGGCCCGTCGCGGCCGCCACGCCCTCGCTGAGCGACCTGGCCGGCCGCTGAGCCGCGCGCCGTGCGGCCGCTCTTGCCGGCCGCCGAGCCCGTTTCCCGATCAACGATAGAACACGTAGCGAGCCAGGTAGGGCGTGCTGCCCTCCTGGTGCTCGCTGGCGCAAGGCGCGCTCGGCGCAAGGCCGCCGACGGTGTTCAGGCGCTGCACGTAGCGCACCTCGGCCAGCATCCCCGCGCCGCCGGTGCCATGCGTCTCCAGCAGCAGTTGCGGGATGCTGCCCGGCGTATCGCTGGGCTTCTGCGCCAGCACCCGGCCGACGACGCGGCTGCCGTCGCCGGCTTCCCAGGACGGCCCCGCGCCGTGCAGCACGACTTCCCTGCCGCTCGCGTCGTAGAGCATCGCCGAGGGACGCTTGAAGCTCCATCGCAGCTGATGCTGCGCATTGAACTCGCAACTGTAGATCTGCACGCCCGAGGCTTCGAGCGCCGCCAGTTGCTGGCCCGCGGGCGGCTCGATCGAGGCGCCCGCCACCGCCGGCGTGGCGCCGGCCGTCGGCGCCATCGCGCAGGCGCCGAGCGCGAGCATCGCCGCCGCGGCCAACAGCGCCGACGCGCCGGTTTTCAGGATTGGTTTCGACATCGCTGCTTCCTCAGGATCGCGCGTGCTCAGACGCGCTCGAAGTTCGCCGAGGCGAACGCCCAGTTCAGGTGACGCGAGACCGTCGCGACCAGGTAGTCGGGGCGGCGGTTCTGGTAATCGAGGTAGTAGGCGTGTTCCCAGACGTCGACCGTCAGCAACGGCGCCGCGCCGCGCGTGAAGGGCGTCTCGGCATTGCCGGTCTTGACCACCGCCAGCTCGCCGCCGTCCAGCACCAGCCAGCCCCAGCCGCTGCCGAACTGCGAGGCCGAGGTGGCCACCAGCGCCTTGGTGAGCGCCTCCATCGAGCCGAACTTGCGCTCGATCGCGGCCTTCAGCTTCTCGCTGGGCGCGCTCGCCTCGGGCGCCAGCGAGTTCCAGTAGAAGTTGTGGTTCCAGGCCTGGGCGGCGTTGTTGAATACGTCGGCCATCTCCGGCACGCCGTGCGACTGCATGATCACCTGCTCGAGCGAGGCCTGCTGCAGCGGCGTGCCGGCCAGCAGCTTGTGCAGGTTGTCGAAGTAGGCGCGGTGATGCTTGCCGTAATGAAAGCCGATGGTGCGCGCCGAGATGGTGGGCTCCAGCGCGTTCTCGGCATAGGGCAGCGGCGGCAGCGTCTGCGGCGAGCTGCCCAGGAAGGCCGGCACGGTGCGCAGCACCGGCGCGCCGGCGCCGGCCGTCTCGGCGCGCGACATCTCGACGAAGGCCACGCGTGACAGCGCGAGCCCGAGCGAGGCGAACGACAGACCGCCCAGCAGGCGGCGGCGCGAAAGATTCGAATTCAGCATGGCCAGGACCTCGTATGTGTGGGTTGAGCGCCGGGCGCGCCGGTTTGGCCTGCGGTGCGTCCGATACCCCCAGAACACCCGATCCCGTGCCGCTATTCCATCGGATCGGGCTGATTTTCGGTCTCGCCCGCCCGTTTCTTTACACCCCGCCGACGGCCCGAAACACGATGGAATAAATTCCGGCGCCTCGTGTTTTGCACTCGACGAACGCGTGTTCCGCAGCCGATGTCGGGGGACACGGTGGCCCGAAAGGCCCGCGCCGTCCTTGCGTCTGTCCGGCCGATTCGCGCCCGGCCGGACCGGTAGCCCAACTTATCCATCAGGAATCCATCATGAAAGTGAAACGCATTGCAGCCCTGGCCGCGCTGGCCGCCGTCACGGCCTTCACGCTCGCCGCATGCGGTGGCGGAGACGACAACAGCACCCCGCCCGCGAGCACCACCCCGCCGCCGCCGGCGCTGAAGACCCAGTTCAAGTCGACCACCCTGGTCTCGGACGGCAGCGCCACCGCCGCCAACATCGACCCGAACCTGAAGAACGGCTGGGGCATTGCGTTCAACCCGACCGGCGTGATGTGGGTGTCGGACAACAACACGCACCTGTCGACGCTCTATGACGGCAACGGCGTGCCGCAATCGCTGGTGGTGACGATCCCGGCGAACGCCGCCGGCACCGCCGCGGGCCCGACCGGCATCGTGTTCAACAAGACCGCCGCCGACTTCCAGATCAGCGCGAACGGCGGCGCGGCCAGCAATGCCGTGTTCATGTGGGCCACCGACGCCGGCACGATCGCCGCGTGGTCGCCCAAGGTGCTGCCGACCCAGGCCGTCAACGCCTATGACGACGGCGACGGCGGCGCGGTCTACAAGGGCCTCGCGATCGGCGTGAACGGCGGCGCCAACGTGATCTACGCGACCGACTTCCACAACAAGAAGGTCGACACCTTCGACCGCGCCTTCAACAAGATCCTGGTCGGCAAGTTCGTCGACCCGAACCTGCCGGCCGGCTTCTCGCCGTTCGGCATCGCGGCGATCGGCAATACCGTCTACGTCTCGTACGCGGTGCTCGGCAGCAACGGCAAGACCCAGGTCAACGGCGCGGGCAACGGCGTGGTCGACGCGTTCGACACGGCCGGCAACTTCGTCAAGCGCATCGCCACCGGCGGCACGCTGAACTCGCCGTGGGGCATGGTGATCGCGCCGTCGAACTTCGGCTCGGCCAGCAACGACCTGCTGGTCGGCAACTTCGGCGACGGCACCGTCGACGTGTTCGACCCGAACAGCAACGCGCTGATCGGCGCGCTGCCGAACCCGGACGGCTCGACCTTCAAGCAGGCCGGCATCTGGGGCATGTCGTTCGGCAACAATGCCGCCAACCAGCCGAGCAACACGCTGTTCTACGCGGCCGGCCCGACGCCGACCACCGGCGTCTACGGCCGCATCGACGTCACGCCGTGACCTGGGCGACGCGCCGGACCGCCCCCCATGCGGCGCGTCCGGCGCCACCTGGGCGGCATCGGCGCGCGCGCCTCGCGGCGCCGCCCGATGCCGCCCTCCCGCACGCGGCCCGGCGCCACGCCGGCCGGCCGCCGCGCGCGGTTTCCGTGTTCCTGTCCGCGCGCGGCGAGCCGCTGCGCGGGCGGCCACTTCGCGTCCCGCCCGGCCTACCCGCCGGCGCGGCGGCGCATCATGACGCCGTCGGCCGCCAGGCCGACGGCATCGCCACGGAGCCGGGCCCGCGACGGCGCGCCCCGCCTCCGGCTCCCAGCGGAGATTGACGCCGATGAGCAGTGCAGACTTGCCGAGCCTGCTTCCCGAGATGCTGCCGCGGCTGTGGGCCTTCGCCCTGCGCCTGGCCGGCGACCAGCACGACGCCGAGGACCTGGTGCAGCGCGCCTGCGTGCGCGCGCTCGAACGCGCCCACCAGTTGCAGCCCGATACCGCGCCGCTGAGCTGGATGTTCTCGATCGTCCACACCACCTGGCTCAACGAGCTGCGCTCGCGCGGCGTGCGCCGTCGCGCCAGCTTCGACTGGGACGACGACCTGATCGAGAACCTGCCCGATCCCTCGGGCCAGACGCCCGAATCGGCGCTGATGCACGAGCAGGTGATCGCCGCGGTCGAGCGGCTGCCCGAGGCGCAGCGCGTGGTGATGCTGCTGGTGGCCGTGGAAGGCCTCAGCTACCAGGAAGCGGCCGACGTGCTGGAGATTCCGATCGGCACCGTGATGAGCCGGCTGTCGCGCGCGCGCCAGGCGATCGGCGCGCGCTTCGCGCCGCGTCGCGCGCCGTCTCGCGCGGCCACCGCGCCCGGGGATACGCTGGCATGAAAGTCGACGAAACCCTGCTGATCGCCTATACCGACGGCACCCTGCCGCCCTCGCAATGGGCCGGCGTGGCCTCGCTGGTGGCCACCTCGGCCGAGGCCGCGCGCATCGTGCGCCTGCTGCGCGCCTCCAAGCTCGATTACCGCGCCGCGTTCGAGGCGCAGGCCTTGCCGCCGCTGCCCAGCGCGCTCGCGCTCGATCTCGACCGGCTGATCGACGCGCATCGCGATCGCGACGAAGCGCACGGCCCGGCGAGGGCTGTCGAGGCTTCACCGAATACCGCGCGAGAGGCGACCTCGCATGCCGCACCGCCGCCCTCGTCCCCGCCGCCGGCGCCGCGACTGCGCCCGCGCGCGCCGACCCTGCCCTGGCTGGCCGCCGCCTGCGTGGCCGGTGCCGTCTGCGCGGGCCTGCTGCTGCGCGCCGCCTCGGGCAATCCGGTGTCGCCATGGCTCGCCGCGGCGGTCGGCTACCAGCAGCTCTATACACGCGACACGCTCGAATACGCGAGGCTCGATGCGAACGAGGCGGCCGATGCGATCGCCGAGATTCGCGCGCGCGACCACCTCGACCTGCGCGTGCCCGACCTCAGCGAGGCAGGGCTGCAACTGCGCGCCGTGCAGCGCCTGGCATTCCGCGGCCGGCCGCTGATACAGCTGGTCTACCTGCCGCGTCGCGGCGGCCCGGTCGCGCTGTGCGTGATCGCCGAGTCGAAACCTGACCTGGCGGTCAGCGAACGTGCCATCAACCGGATGCGTGTGGTAACGTGGCGCCGCGCCGCGCTCGGCTATGCACTGATCGGTGCGCCGAACGACGCGCCCGGCGACGTCGACCTCGGCGCGCTGGGCCGGCGCCTCGCCGCGGAACCCGCTACGCCCGCGCCTGCCGCGTCCTCCGCGCCGGCCTCCGGCGAGCATGCGCCGCGAGGCCAGGCCGACTCGTGACGACGGCTAATAGAGAGAACGACGGAGCGAGCACCGGGGCAAACCCGGTGGCGAACGTGAACAAATGAAAAAAGTGGGCGCGATTCCAGAACAACGCCGCGCGCCGAGCTTATGCTTCACCGAAAATGCGGTGCCGATCGGACCGTCGGCACCCGGCATGGAACAGATCGATCCCTGCCCATTCGATTAGAACGACATAGATTGATGAAACCGGACGATATCCAGTTACTGGCTTACGTGGACGGCAAGCTGCCCTTGCCCGAGCGTGCCGCGATCGACCAGGCGATGCGGGCCTCGCCCGCGCTGGCCGGCCAGGTCGCGCTGCTGCGCGCCTCGGCGCTGCCCTACCGCGATGCCTTCGCCACCCAGGCCCTGCCGCCGATGCCGGCGGGCCTCGCGCACAAGCTCGAGCAGCTCGCGCGGGAGCACGCCGCGGCACCCGCCTTCACGGCCCCGCCCGGCGCCAACGACCCGGCCATCGCCGGGCACGGCGCCGGCTCCGCGCCGCCGCGCTCGCGCCTGCGCGTGGCACCGGCCTGGCTCGCGGTCGCCTTCGTGGCCGGCGCCTTCCTGTGCGGCGGCATCCTGCAGTTCGCGCCGGGCGCCGTCGGCCTCGACGCGCCGTTCGGCGCGGGCTCGGCCCCGCGCACCTGGATCGCCGCGGCAGCCGGCTATCAACAGCTCTATTCGCGCGACACGCTGGCCTCGGTGAACGCCGACCCGGCCGCGACGGCCAGCACGCTCGACGAAATCCGCCGAGTCGACGGCTTCGACATGACGATCCCCGACCTGCGCGCGGCCGGCCTTACGTTCAAGCGCGTGCAGCGGCTGCGCTTCGAGGGCCGCCCGCTGGTACAGATCGTCTACCTGCCCGAGCACGGCGCGCCGATCGCGCTGTGCGTGATGAAGGAGGCCAAGCCCGACCAGGCGATCGCCTCGCGCAGCATCGCGCAGATGGACGTGGTCAACTGGCGGCAGTCGACGCTCGCCTACGCGCTGATCGGCCAGCCCGGCGACGCCGACCTGGCCCTGATCGCGCAGCGCATCTCCGCGCCCGGCGCGGCGCCGCTCTATTCCGCGCTACCGGCGGCGGCCCCGGCGCACGCCGGCTGAAGCACGCCGCGAGATGGCGGGGCATCGGGCGTCGACGCGGCGCCCGATGCCCCGCCCTCGTTTACGTCACGCTTTCGAATTCCTATGATCAGTCCTGCGAAACAGGGCCCCGCTTACGTTCCTGACAAGCGGGGCGCCGCGCTCGCAACCCCCGGTAATACAAGCGTTCGACGCGGCCGCTGCGAGCCGCGCGAATCTATGCGCTAATGCATGAACCTGTCATGCACGCGCGAGCCGATCCGGCACCCAGGCCTCGCGCGACGTGACCGATGCCAGCCCGAGGCGATGGAATAAACCCCCGGCCGCGCGCGTTATGCAAGGGAGCGGACGAGAACTGCGTCCGCCCGGCTCCCTCAACGCAAACGACCCACCGACCACACCATGAAACTGATCCCGCACCGCGCCCTGCTGATCGCCTCGCTGAGCCTCCTCGGCCTCGGCGCCTCGCTGTCCGCCCACGCCGACACGCTGGCCGTGCACGCCACGCTGAACGCAGCCTCCGAAGTGCCGCCCAAGCAGAGCGACGGCCACGGCACGCTGACCGGCAGCTACGACACCAGCACCAAGGTGCTGAGCTGGCACGTGGTCTACTCGGACCTGACCGGCCCGGCCACCATGGCGCACTTCCACGGCCCGGCGCCGGTCGGCCAGAACGCCGGCGTGATGATCCCGATCGACATGAAGGACGTGCCGAGCCCGATCGACGGCCATGCCACGCTGAGCGCCACCCAGGAAGCCGGCCTGCTGGCCGGCAACTGGTACTTCAACGTGCACACGGCGAAGAACCCGGGCGGCGAGATCCGCGGCCAGGTTGCCGCCGACAAGCAGTAAGCCGGCCATGGCGACCGGCAGCCGCCGCGAGCGCGGCCCGGTCGCCCGGCCGCGACGCGCCCTGAACCGGCAGCGTCCCTGAACCCGGCCCCGACGTCCCCACCACGAGACCAGAACCGACATGAATTCACGTGCCCCGTCCCAGGCCAGCCCGGCCGCCGATGCGAGCCACAGCGTGCCGCGCTACACGCGCACGGCCATGGTGCTGCACTGGCTGATCGCGCTCGGCATCCTCTGCAACGTCGCGATCGCGCTGTCGGCCGACGCGATGCCCGATGCCTGGGTGCGGCCCGCGATCGACATCCACAAGTCGATCGGCATCACCGTGCTGGGCCTGGCGATCCTGCGCCTGCTGTGGCGCGTCTCGCATCGCCCGCCCTCGCTGCCGGCCTGGTTCCGCCGCTGGGAACTGCGCGCCGCGCATGTCGCCCATATCCTGCTCTACGTGCTGATGTTCACGCTGCCGATCACCGGCTGGCTGCACGACTCGGCCTGGAACGGCGCGGCCACGCATCCGATGTCGCTCTACTACGTGATCCCCTGGTTCCGCCTCGGCTTCATCGAGAGCCTGCCGCCGGCGGTGAAGGATCATCTGCACGACCTGTTCGGCGCGATGCACACCTGGGCCGCCTACGCGCTGTACGTGGTGCTGGCCATGCATATCCTCGGCGCGCTCAAGCACGAGCTGTTCGATCGCGAGTCGGTCCTGCGCCGGATGCTGCCGTGAGCTGCCCTCCTTCCACCCTCGTCCGGGAGCCCCGCATGGACCGTCCGTCGAACCCGCCGCGGCGCCCCGCCGCCGGCAGCGGCAGCCACGGCACCATCGCGGCCGCGCGCGAAGCGCTCGAGCAGGCCCGCACCCGCATGTCGCCGCGCCTCACGCCGCGCGGCACCACGCTGGCCAGCGTGCTGATCCACGGCACCGCGATCGCCGTGTGGGTGCTGCTGCTCACGCGCGCCCTGGTGCCGGGCCTGGTGTCCTGGTCAGTGGGCATCGCCTACGTGATCTACGACACGCTGCTGCTGTCCTTCGTGGCCTTCAAGATCCTGCCGCTGGCCGGCCCGATCTCGCGCCTGCATGCGCCGGCCAGGCCCGCGCCCGGCGCTCGCCAGCCGAGCCTCGGCGTGGTGGTGGCCGCCTACAACGAGGCCAGCGTGATCAAGGTGACGCTCGACGGCCTGTTCTCGCAGAGCGAGCCGCTGCAGCAGATCATCTTCGCCGACGACGGCTCGACCGACGACACGATCGGCGTGCTGACCCGCCAATACGGGCTGGTGCAGGCCCCCGATGGCGAGCTGAGCGCGCCCAGCACGACCCACCCGAACCTGCGCTGGCTACGCGTGCCGCACGGCGGCAAGGCCGCCGCGCTCAATGCCGCGCTGCTGCACATCGAGACCGACGCGGTGATGACGGTGGACGCCGACACGCGCCTGGCACGCGACGCCTGCGCCGCGATGCGCCGCGCCTTCGCGGCCGAGCCGGCGCTGGTGGCCGCCACCGGCATCCTCACGCCGATCTGCGCGCGCACCCTGTCGGGCCGCTTCTTCCAGTGGTTCCAGACCTACGAGTACATCCGCAACTTCATCTCGCGCTTCGCCTGGATGCGCGCCGACAGCCTGCTGCTGATCTCGGGCGCGTTCGCCTGCTTCCGCCTCGACGCGCTGCTCAAGGTGGGCGGCTTCGACGGCGAGTGCCTCGTGGAGGACTACGAACTGATCCACCGGCTGCGCCGCTACGCGGTCGAGCACGGCGAGACCTGGCGCGTGCGCGTGATCGGCGACGCCCATGCGCACACCGACGCGCCCGGCACGCTGCGCAGCTTCCTGCGCCAGCGCCGCCGCTGGTTCGCGGGCTTCCTGCAGACCCAGTACTGGAACCGCGACATGACCGGCAACCGCCGCTACGGCCAGCTCGGCATGCTGATGCTGCCGGTCAAGGCGCTCGACACGCTGCAGCCGATCTACGGCCTGACCGCCATCGCGCTGCTGTTCGTGTTCCTCGTCGAGCACCGCTTCCATGTGGCGCTGTCGATCTCGGGCGTGATCGCGGCCAAGATCGTGATCGACTTCGCCTTCCATCTCTGGTCGATCCATCTCTATCGCCGCTGGACCGGCTATCGCGAGCAATCGAGCCTGGCCATCGCCTTCGTCGCCTCGGTGCTGGAGCCCTTCAGCTTCCAGGTGCTGCGCCATACCGGCGCCGCGCTCGGCTGGGTGCACTTCCTGCGCGGCAACCAGCGCTGGGGCGCCCAGGAGCGCACCGGCCTGGTCGGCGACGGCAACTGAGCCCGGCGCGCTTCAGAGCGGCTTGATCATGAAGTAGCGCGAGGTGCCGGCCGGCTGGCAGGGCACCTCGCCGAACACGCGAAAGCCGTGCTTCTCGTAGAAGCGCGGCGCCTGGAACGAAATCGTGTAGAGCACGGCGTTGTCGCAGCCGCGCCGTCTCGCCTCCTCCTGCGCACGGGCCAGCAGTTCGCTGCCCACCCCGCCGCGCCGCAGCGTCTCCGGCAAATACAGCATGTCGATGAAGCACACGCCCAGCGAGGTGCGTCCCGACAGGCCGCCCAGCACTTCGCCGGTGGCCGGGTCGCTGACCACCAGGTCGAGCGGCGTGTTGTCGGGCTGGCCCGAATTGAGGTTGTTGTAGTCGTCGAGCTTGCGCGCGAGCAGCTCGCGCGCGGCCTCGTGCTTGCCTTCGGCGAGCTGGATCGAATAGGCGGCTTGGGTGGTCATCGGTTCGGGCGGATCGGTGGCGAAGCTGGCGCGGCAACAGCAAGCGCGGAAAAAAACGAGCGCACATGGTGCCACGGCGCGGCGGCCCTGCCTATGCCACGCGCGCTCGATGCCGGCGCGCCGTCGCCACCTCGACGGAATCGATGCGATCGCACCGCCCCTGCCTGTCGTCACGAACCTCCGGCCGCTCAGGCCGACAAGCTCAGCAGCCCCGGCGCGCAATCGAAGTCGAGCGCGCGCGTCGCCTCGCTCATGTAGTCGACGAACACGCGGATCCGCGTGGGCAGGTGCTTGCGGCTCGGATAGCAGAGATAGTGGCCGCGATCCTCGTCGGCGAAGGCCCCCAGGCAGGCCAGCAGCCGTCCCTCGCGCAAGGCCTCGCAGGCCAGGTAGGCCGGCAGTTGCGCCAGCCCCTCGCCGTCCAGGGCCGCCTGCATCGCCAGCTCGGGATCGTTGAAGCCGTGGCGCGCCTCGGGCACGACGCGGCGCACGCCGCCCTCGACGCGAAACGTCCAGGCCTCGACCGAACCCGCCGCGCCGCGCAGGCCGATGCAGCGATGCGCGGTGAGTTCGACGAGCTCGCGCGGCAGGCCGTGACGGCTCGCATAAGCGGGCGAGGCGCAGACCAGCAGGCGCATCGGCATCAGCCGCCGGGCGATCAGTTGGCTGTCCTCCAGGATGCCGTCGCGAAACGCCACGTCGATGCGCCCGGCGGCGAAATCGGGCGGCCCGTCGTGCAGCAGCAGGTCGAGCGCGATCTCGGGATAGCGCTCGCGAAAGCCGCGCAGCAGCGGCGCCACCACGCGCCGGCCGAAGCCGCTGGCCGCGCGGATTCGCAAGGCGCCGCGCGGCGGCCCGCTGCGCAGCTCGCGCATCTCGTCGAGCGCCTGCGCGATCTGCTCGATGCCAGGGCGGCAATGCTCGTAGAACAACTGCCCCTCGCGCGTGAGCTGGGTGCAGCGCGTGGTGCGCAACAGCAGGCGCGCGTCGAGCTGGGCCTCGAGCTTCTGCACGTTGCGGCTGACCGCCGAGCGGCCGATGCCGAGCCGCTCGCCGGCCTTCGCGAAACTCCCTTCGGCCGCCACCGCGAGGAAGGCGATCACGCCCGTGTAGCTGGTGGCGAAGCTGGCGGCGAAAACGTCGTCGCCGCCCGGGCGGGCGGCGGCGCGATGATCGGGAAACAGGGACATGGCTGGCTCGAACAGGGTTGCGGATCACCACAAGACGTCCGGCGCGCGCATGTTGTGACAGCGCTTCGCGTTTTTTCACCGGGCCGCCCGCGCGAGCCGGCAAGCCCGCTCAGGACAGGTTCGCCTTGTCGAGCCCATAGGCCTTGTCGGCCGAGCCGGGCACGGTGCGAAAGCCGACGTTGAGACGGTTCCAGGCATTGATCGCCATCACCGCGAAGCTCAGGTCCGACAATTCCGCCTCGGAGAATTGCGTGCGCACGCGCTCGTAGATCTCGTCGGGCACGCCCGGCTCGGGCAGGCGCGTGAGCACCTCGGTCCAGGCCAGCGCGGCCCGCTCGCGCGGCGCGAACAGCGTCGACTCGCGCCAGATCGCCAGGTGATGCAGGCGCAGCGCGCGCTCGCCATGCAGGCTCGCTTCCTTGACGTGCATGTCGACACAGAAGCCGCAGCCGTTCAATTGCGAGGCGCGGATCGAGACGAGATCGAGGATGGCTCGCTCGATCGTGCTGTCGTGCAGCAGGTTGCTGAACTCGATCAGCTTGTGGAACAGCTTGGGGGATTGGCGCGAGGCGTCGATACGTTGGGACATGAGGGCACTCCATGAAGGGTGGATGGCGGCCGCGCGGCCCCGGCCCGATCACCGGATCCGGCCGCGCGCCGGACTGAACCCATGCTAGGAGCGAGCGGCCCGGCGCGGAAGCCGCGCGGCGGGCTCACGCCGTTGCCGCGCGCGCACCAATCGCCGTGCATCGATCGCCACGCATCACTCTGCGCGCGTCAGGGAGCCGGCGCCCAGCCGTCACCGCCGCCGGCCTCGCCACGCGCGGCCGCGATCCGCGCCAGCTTGTCGGGATTGCGCTGCACCAGGATGCGCCGGATGCGTTCGCCGTCGGTCTCGTAGGTTTGCGCCGATTCGAGCCGGCCGTCGATGAAGCGCAGCAGCGCCCACTGGCCGTTGAGCACGGCGAGCTCGGCGCGCACCGCGCCCGGGAAGCGCCGCGCGCCCGCGTAGAAAAGCTGCGCGATGCGCCGAGCGCCGACCATCGGCCAGGGAAAGCTCGGCACCCGGCCGCCGCCGTCGCCGATCAGCACCGCATCCTCGGCCAGCAGCGCCTGCAGCGCCGCGAAGTCGCCGCTCTCGAGCGCGCGCGCGAAACCCGTCAGCAACTGACGATGCCGCGCCGGCGAGACGGCAAAGCGCGGCCGCGCCTCGCGCAACTGCGTGCGGGCGCGGCTCACCAACTGGCGGCAGGCCGCCTCGCTCTTGCCGATCGCGCTGGCCACCTCGTCGTAGCCGGCGTCGAACACCTCGCGCAGCAGGAAGGCCGCGCGCGCCTCCGGCGTCAGGCGTTCTAGCAGCATCAGGAAGGCCACCGAGAGATCGTCGGCACGCTCGGCGAGCTGGTCGGGCGTGGCCGGTGCCTCGGACAGCGCGGGCTCGGGCAGCCAGAAGCCGCTGTAGTGCTCGCGCTGGACCTTGGCCGCGCGCAGCCGGTCGATCGCGATGCGGGTGGTGACCGACACCAGCCAGGCCTCGGCATTGTCGATCTCCTCGCGATTCGCGCCGTGCCAGCGCAGCCAGACGTCCTGCACCACGTCCTCGGCCTCGGCCACCGAGGCCAGCATGCGATAGGCGATGCCGTGCAGGCGCGGACGCAGGCGGTCGAAGCGGCGTATCGCATTGCCGGCGTCGCCGGCTTCGTCGCCGTCGCTGCTGTCGCCGGAGGCGGGATCGTTCGCGGCGGCTGGGGTTCGAATCATGATGGTCGGCCCGTGTAGAGAGGGCGGGATCGAGACATCGCCGCCTCCCGGCCCGGGCGGAAGCGCGGCGGACACGGCCCGCACGGCCGTGACCTTCGCCAGACGTTCGAGGCGACCCGTTTGTGACGGCCGTCGTCGAATTTTTCGCGCTGCCCGATTTGCGCCCGAATCTCGCTGAGTCAGCGCTCAACCAGCGCTCAACCAGCGCTCAACCAGCGCTCAACCAGCGCTCAACCGGCGATCCTGCAGCGATGATCCTGCATCTCCTCGGCCGGCACGCCGAGCAGCGCATTGCCCGTGGCCGCCAGCACCAGGAAGCGTCGCGCGTCGAGCTTGACCAGCGCCACGCCGGTATAGGCCAGCGGCTCGTGCTCGGCGGCCAGCTTCTCGCGCACCAGGGCGAAGGGATCGGTATGCGCCAGATCGGCCGCGTCGATCTTCCTGGCCATGTAGCTGTGCCAGCCGATGCGCCCCGGCAGCGCGAACCAGTCATCGCCCAGCTTGTCGGGTTCGAGCGTGTCGAGCATCGCGCGCACCTTCGGCTCGAGACAGGAGATATGGATATGCAGCTGGTTCTGCGTGCGCGCGTTCTCGGCATTCACGGTCAGCGCGATGTCGGTCTCGCGCAGCGGCTTGCCGAGCTTCTCGGCCAGCAGCGCGCGCGCCTGCCAGGCATACCAGAAGTAGTTGGGCGTGCCGGGCGCGGCCAGGCGGGGATCCTCGATGCCGGTGATGCGCTCGCTCGGCAGCAGCAGGTATTGATAGGGATCGCGGTCGACCTTGTAGAGCACGTAGCCGTGCGCGGTATCGACGAAGGCGCAGGGGCTGTAGCTTTCGCGGGCCTGGTAGTTCGGCAGGCACTGGCCGCTGATGCGTTTCCAGAGGATGTCGTGATCGACGGCCAGCGCCTCGCGCGCGGCCAGCAGCATGGCGAGGATCGGCAGCAGACGCAGGCAGGAACGGAACGAGGCGTGCATGGTTCGGGGCGCAAGCGGATCGAAGGCCGCACGCGATGGCTCGCGCGCGGGGACGGCCCGGCGATTGTCCATCGTCGCGTCGCGCGCGACAAGCGCCGGCGCGGGCCGCTTCGCCCCGCGAAGCACCGGCCCGGCACTCGCCCGGCACGCGCGGGCAGGCGCCGCCGTCCTGCCCGCTACCTCAGCGCGCCGAGCTCGCGCTCAGCCGCACCGAGCGATAGGTCTCGCGGCGCTGCGGATGGGTCAGCACGATCTGCCAGAGCTGCCCCTGGCGCGAGCGGAAGAAGCCCGCGCAGCAGAGCAGGTAGTACTTGAACATGCGATAGAAGCGCAGGTCGTAGCTCGACTTCAGGCTCGGCCAGGCCGCATCGAAACGCGCCCACCAGGCCATCAGCGTGCGGTCGTAGTCGGGGCCGAAGTTGTGCCAGTCCTCGATCAGGAAGCGCCCGTCCACCGCCTCGACGATCTGCCCCGGCGCCGGCAGCTTGCCGTTGGGGAACACGTAGCGGTCGATCCAGGGATCGGTGCCGGCCGACTCGCTGGCGATGCCGATCGAATGCAGCACGAAGATGCCCTCGGGCGCCAGCAGCCGCCTGGCGGTATCGAAGTAGGTACGGTAGTTCTTCGGGCCGACGTGCTCGAACATGCCGACCGAGACGATCTTGTCGAAGCTGCCCTGCAGCTCGCGATAGTCCTGCAGCAGCAGCGTGACGGGCAGCCCGCGGCAGCGCTCCTGCGCCAGCGCCAGTTGCTCCTTGGAGACGGTCACGCCGGTCACCTTCACGCCGTAGCGCTCGGCGGCGAACTTGGCCAGGCCGCCCCAGCCGCAGCCGATGTCGAGCAGGGTCTCGCCAGGTTTCAACTGCAGCTTGCGGCACAGCATGTCGAGCTTGTCGAACTGCGCCTGCTCGAGATCGGTAGCGTGTTCCCAGTAGCCGCACGAATAGATCATGCGCGAATCGAGCATGGCCTCGAACACGTCGTTGCCGGCGTCGTAGTGCTGCTCGCCCACCTGGAACGCGCGGCTTTTCGACTGCAGGTTGAACAGGCGATGCCGCAGGTGCTCGTAGCCGAGCCGCAGCTTGGCCATGCCGAGCGCCGCCATGTCGATATCGGTGAGCAGCAGCCTGGTGAACAGCTCGTCGAGCCGCTCGCAATCCCACAGCCCGTCCATGTAGGCTTCGCCGAAGCCCAGCGACCAGCTCGAGAAGATGCGCCGATAGACCTCGCGGTCGTGAACCTGGATGTCCCAGGCGCGCTTGCCGCCGATCTCGACGTCGGCTGCCCTCAGCAGCGAAACCAGCACCGCGGGCGCCGCGCCCGCCTGCCGGGAAGTCCCGTGTTCGGATTGGCCGGGGATGGATGGTTCGGGTGTCATGCCGGCTGGTTCTCCAGTTCGAGGGTCGTGCGCCGCCAGGATTGCGCGGTCTCTTGTTGGGTCAGCACTATCGCCGGAACGCCGCCGGCCTGTGAAATTCAATATTCGAATGGACCCGATAGCCTGAACCCGCGGGCAGGCCCTCGCCCGCTACCGGCATCCCCCGCCTGTCTCGCCGCGCCCCGTGTCCGGATTGCACGTGAAATGGCAGCAATCGTCGCGCGGTTTTTATTGAGATTAACTATCGAACAAGGGAAACTGATTGCGTTTTCCGTGGGCTTCGATGCGTCTCGCGCCGCGCTGCAAATACGATAGCCGATCCGCGCCGAAACTGCCGCGAAGCGCCGCGCGCCTGCCGGGACCATCTCTGCAAGCCGCGGCGGCTTCGCCCAGAATCCGCTGCGCGCATCGCCTGCCGCGAGGCGCGATGCGCGAGACCCCGCCACGGAACACCTGCCCTCGCGCGATGCAGCCCGCTGCCGCGCCGGCAGCGCGTCGTGCCGAACCGATCGGCGCGCGCTCCCCACACTCAAGTTCAGGAGAAGTTTCATGTCCGACAAGACGACCCCGACCTACCTGACCCACGCGGCCGGCGCCCCGGTCAGCGACAACCTCAACATCCAGACCGCCGGCCCGCGCGGCCCGGCCCTGCTGCAGGACGTCTGGCTGATCGAGAAGCTCGCGCACTTCGACCGCGAGGTGATCCCCGAGCGGCGCATGCACGCCAAGGGCGCGGGCGCGCACGGCAGCTTCACGGTCACGCACGACATCACGCGCTACAGCAAGGCGAAGATCTTCTCGGAGATCGGCAAGCAAACGCCGATGTTCGCGCGCTTCTCGACGGTGGCGGGCGAGCGCGGCGCGGCCGATGCCGAGCGCGACATCCGCGGTTTCGCGCTGAAGTTCTACACCGAGGAAGGCAACTGGGACGTGGTGGGCAACAACACGCCGGTGTTCTTCTTCCGCGATCCGCTGCGGTTCCCGGACCTCAACCACGCGATCAAGCGCGATCCGCGCACCGGCATGCGCAGCGCCGACAGCAACTGGGATTTCTGGTCGCTGCTGCCCGAGGCGCTGCACCAGGTCACCATCGTGATGAGCGAGCGCGGCCTGCCGCGCAGCTTCCGCCACATGCACGGCTTCGGCAGCCACACCTACAGCTTCATCAACGAGGCCAACGAGCGCAGCTGGGTGAAGTTCCACTTCCGCAGCCAGCAGGGCATCGAGAACCTGACCGACGCCGAGGCCGAGCAACTGGTGGGCAAGGATCGCGAATCGCACCAGCGCGACCTGTACCAGAGCATCGAGCGCGGCGAGTTCCCGCGCTGGACGCTGTTCATCCAGGTGATGACGGACGCGCAGGCCAAGGCCTTCCCGTTCAACCCGTTCGACCTGACCAAGGTCTGGCCGAAGGGCGAGTTCCCGCTGATCGAGGTGGGTTACTTCGAGCTGAACCGCAACCCCGAGAACTTCTTCGCCGAAACCGAGCAGGCCGCCTTCTCGCCCTCGAACATCGTGCCGGGGATCGGCTACTCGCCCGACAAGATGCTGCAGGCGCGGCTGTTCTCCTACCCGGACGCGCAGCGCTACCGGCTCGGCGTGAACTTCAACCACATCCCGGTGAACGCGCCGAAGTGCCCGTTCCACAGCTATCACCGCGACGGCGCGATGCGCACCGATGGCAACCTCGGCGGCACGCCCTCGTACTGGCCCAACAGCAAGGGCGAGTGGACCGACCAGCCCCAGTTGAACGAGCCGCCGCTGGCGATCGACGGCGCGGCCGCGCATTGGGATCATCGCGTCGACGAGGATCACTACCAGCAGCCGGGCAACCTGTTCCGCATGATGAACGAGGCGCAGAAGCAGGCGCTGTTCGACAACACGGCGCGGGCGATGGGCGACGCGCGCGAGGAGGTCAAGCAGCGCCACGTGGAGAACTGCGCGAAGGCCGATCCGGCCTATGGCGCGGGGGTGGCCGCGGCGCTGGCGAAGCTGGCGGCGGCCAAGTAGGGACGCGCCCGGCGCCGGTCAGGCCGCCGGCGCCGGGCCGATGCCCGAAGCCGGCGGTTCGATCGCCGCGCCTACCTGAGCGAGGCTGGGTCGAAGATCACCAGCCGGCCGTCCTCATGAAGCCCGCAAGGCCAGCCGCCCAGCCGATAAGCCTGCAAGACCCCGTCGAGCCAGCGCTCGGCCGGCAGCCCCAGCCAACGATGGATCGCGAGGGTCGCCAGCACGAACATCGCATCCTCGCGCGCCTCGGACCAACGGAAATCGTCGCGCGGCGTGTTGCTGCCGGCGAGCCTTCGCTTGCGATGCTCGATGCGCTCGCCGGCCTGGCGGCGCTGGCAATCCAGCATCCATCGCTCGACGTAAGCTTGGGCGGCATCGAACCGCGGGTGCCGACGCAGGCGGGCCCGGCATTGCTCGATGGCATCGAGCCAGACGCGATAGCCCTCCGGCAGGGACTGCTCGAACGCAAGCAGGAAGGCCCGATCCAGCTCGGCGATCACGATCGCGCCTGCCACGGCTGCGTCCGGCAGCCCCGCGAAGAGCGTGTCGGACGCGAGCAGCTGCAATACCTCGACGGCCTCGTCCTCGCTCACTGGTCCGAGTAGTCGAACACGCCGAGGAACAGCGGATCCTCGTCGATCTTGCGCGTGACGACCTTGGGATCGTAGGCGAAATCGTATTGCACCAACACGCTTCGGGCCTGCGTGATACCGCGCGCCGCGGCCGCCGCCAACACCGCGTCGCGATACGAATCGGCATAGGACAAATCGGCGAGCAGGTCGCCGATATCGCTCATCTGGAAATCGAAATGATTGTTTTCCTGATCGCTCAGGCGGTAGTAGCCGACACCGCACAAGTCCTGCAAGGTATCGATGTCGGTATCGCCGCTGCGATCCCGCATGCCGAGCCAGACCGACAGCACGCCCTTCTTCTCGAAGTTCTGCGTGTAGAAATCCTCGTCCTCGGAATAATCGCGCGATGCCATGATTCAGGCTCTCCTATTGATGAAAACCCGACGGCAGCGCATCGTAGCCGCCGGTGATCCATTTGTCGGCCCATGGCCGGATGTTCTGCTTGAAATCCGACAGGCTGCTCGAGTTCTGGATGATCGACTGGAGCTGATTATGGACCATCTTGGAGCCCGGGGCCTTCGAGTTCGGTAGCCCGGTCGAGTGCTTCCAGCCGTTCGCGAGGCCGCCCTCGTTGAGGTCCGAAATCGGGATCGCGAAGTCCTCCTGCACCTGCTTCGCACTCACGTCCCACTGCTTCCACTGCGGCGCCTCGGCCACCATCAGCATCTCGTGATTGCCACCCGCGCCGCGCAATCCCGATTCGATCTTGGCGCGCAGGGCCGGCTGCTCGTACATCGTCGAGATCTCCTCGGGCGTGCGCGCGTCGAACCATTCGTTGAACTTGCCGCTGGCGAAGGTCGGGATGTCCTTGGCCGTGACCTTGTTGACGTCGAACTCCTCGCAGCCGGACAGCCCGAGCGGATCGATGCGCCCGGTCGGATTCTCGACGTAGCCCTGGGTGCGCAGGCCGCCCGCCAGGCCAAGCGGATCGGGACTCAGGTACTGGCCCGAATCCGGATCGTAGTAGCGGTTCAGGTTGTAGCTGAGCCCCGATTCCTGGTCGGCCCATTGCCCCGGAAAACGCAGCGTGGTGTCGAGCGTGCCGGCCTCGTCGTTGGCCGCCGGCCTGGCCAGCAGCCGCCCCCACAGGGAATGCGCGCCCTTCCAGACACGCTCGCCGCGCGCATCGAAGATCGCCTTCGGCATGCCGACCTGGTCGGTCAGCACCGGATACAGGCCGTCGTCGGTTTCCTGCGCGAGCGGACGGAAACTGCCCGGGTCGATGTGCCAGGTCACCACCTCGCCGGTGGTGCCGTCGCGCAGTTCGGTCCAGCGCTCGGCCAGGGCCGGACCGTCCCAGAGATAACGCGTGCTCTCGCGCGCACCCACCCGGCGCTTGTCGACGCGCCGGTTGAAGGCGTCGTAGCGATAGGTCCACACGCCGTGATCGGGCGTGCTCACCTTGACCAGGCGATTCAGACCATCCCAGTCGTACCGCCAGGTCCTGGGCCGGAAGCCCGGCCGCTCGACGGTCTTCTCGATCGCGCGACCTCGCGCGTCGTAGCGCCAGCGCGCGTAGCCGACGCGCTCCGGCAGACCGCCGGGCGCATGGCGATGCGCCTCGCCGGTGTCCTGCTCGCCGTGCGCGCCCAGGTTCATCGCCGCGTCGTAGCCATAGCGCTCGGCCGGCTGCCGCGCCGCGTCGACAGCCGTGACCTGGCCGCGCACGTCGCGCCGGTAGTCGATCGTATCGGCCTCGGTGTCGATGCCAGCCAGCTCGCCTGCCGCATCGTAGCGATAGACCTGGCGAGTCAGTTGTTCGATCGCGCCGGCCGGATCGGTCTGCAGCATCGCCAGCAATTCCTCGGGGCCGGCCACCTGCTTGCGGATCCGCCCGCACACGTCGTACTCCACGCGTGCGACGAAGGCCCCCGCGTGCCGGCCGATCTCGCGTCCGAGCCCGTCGCGCTCGATCTCGAGGCCGCCGACGCGTGTCAGCGCGCCGAGCGGGTCATAGGCGTAGACCGTCTCGCGAGTCGGCGTGGCGCGCAGGCAGCGGCGTCCCGACTCGTCGTAGACATGGCGCAGCAAGTCGCCATGCTGGTCCTCGCCGATCAGGCGGCCATGCGCATCGTAGGCGAAGCGCGTCAGGTGCGGGTGCTCGCCCTGCACCTCGGCCGAGGCGAGCCGCCCGCCGGCGTCGTAGCGATAGACGATGCGGACATCGCCCGCGTCGATGGCGGTGATGCGGTCCAGGGCGTCGTAGCTGTAGCGCCATTCGGTGCCGTCCGGCAGGCCGCGCGCCAGCAGGCGGCCGGCCGCGTCGCGCCGGTACCGCGTGAGACGCCCTCCCCAGTCGATTTCCGAGCGTAGCCGGCCCGCTGCGTCGTAGTCGTAGGTCCAGGTTTCGCCCAGCGGATTGGTGACGCGGCTCAGGCAGGTGCGATGATCGTATTCGTAGCGCGTTTCCTGGCCGGCCGCGTCGATGCTGGCCGTCAGCAGGTCGAACGGCCCGTAGCGGCGCCGGATCACGCGGCCCAGCGGATCGACCTGCTCGATCGCCAGGCCCTCGCTGTTGTAGCGCGCGCTCAGCACCGAGCCGTCGGCTCGCGTCACGGCGCGCAGCAGGCCGCGCGGGTTGTCGGGGCCCGGCGTGTAGTCGAAGCGCGTGAGCTGTCCATCGGGCGAGGTTTCGGCAAGCAGGCGCCCGAACACGTCGACCTCGCGGCGAAACCTCGCGCCGCTCGCCAGCACCACCTCGCTGGGCCGCAGGCGCGCGTCGTAGTCGAAGCGCGTCTCGGCCGTGCCGCGAACCACCCGCAGCAGCTCGCCGCGCGAACCGTAGCGATATTGCGTGCGGGTGCCGTCGGGCTCGGTGCGCGCGATCAGGCGGCGCAGGTGATCGTATTCGAGCCGAATGCGCCCGCCCGAAGGCAGCACCACCGCCACCAGCCGCTGCTCCTCGTCGTGCTCGAAGGCCATCGCACGGCCGCTCGCTTCGATCACGCCGACCAGTTGCCCTCGCGCGTCGTAGCGATAGTCGGTGCGCCGCCCGAGCGGGTCGATGCGCGCGCTCAAGCGGCCGAGTTCCCACTCGTAGCGCTCGGTGGCGCCGAGCGCATTGCGGTGCGCGACCACCAGGCCGTCGGCGTCGTGGTCGTAGATCGACTCGCCGTCGGCATCGATCACGCGCGTGCGCCCCGGCTCGTAGACGAAGCGCCCGCCGTGGTAGCCCTCGCGCGTGCCGGTCTCGATCACGCGGCCATCGCGATCGTAGCGATAGTGAACCTCGGTCTGGTCGGTATCGCGCCAGCGCGTCATCCAGCCGTTGTCATCGTAGTCGTAGCGGAACCCGCCGAACTGGCGGCTCGCGACCTCCACCAGACGTCCGCCCTGGTGGACATAGTCCACCAGCCGATGGACGATGCCATCCGCATCGTGCAGCACGATCGCGAGCGGGTACCGCTGCTCGCCGTGATAATGCAATGCGACGCGATAGCCATCGCTGTGCGCGAGTTCGGCAAGCCGGCCCTGCTCGTCGTAGCCGAAGCGGATCGCGTTGCCGTCGAGATCCTCGATGCGCTCCAGTCGTGCCGCACCCACCTCCGATAGCTCGGCGAAAATCAGCAGCCGTCGCGTGTCGCGATCGAGAATCCGCGGCTCGGTGCAACTGCCGACCAGACGATAGCGCGGCTCGCGCAAATTGATGCCGTCGAAGGCGCTGGCCGGCGCATCGAAGCCGAGCACCAGCCCGGCTCCGTCATGGAAGCGCACCACGCGGCCGTCGCGAGTCAGCCGTTGCGACCAGTTGTCGGTCCAGCGTTCGCCGAGCAGGCCGTGCCCGGTCGCGCGGGTGCGATAGCGCCGCGCCAGCTCGAGCGGCAGCACACCGGGGATGTAGAGGTCGCGGCGGCGCTCCACCAGCTCGCCGCTCGCCACGTCGACCGGATCCTTCTCGCAGGTGCGCTTGTTCTCGTCGACGCCGGTCTGCTCCACCGATTCGGTCGAACTCGGCCGGAAGCGCTCGCCCGCCATATGCCCGAGCTTCGCGCCGATCAGGCCGCCCAGCAGCCCGGCCAGGAATTCCTGGCCGGCCGTCAGCTCCGGATTCTTCGGCCCGTATTGCCCGGTGGTCTTGTCGATCCAGATGCTGTTGCGCCCCGAGTTGACCTTGCCGCTGCAATGCGTCTCGTGGCCGATCCGCACCAGCGGCAGGCCATTGACGAAGATCGTCCTGCTGCCCTCGACCAGCGGCTCGGGCGCGCCCGAGTGATGCTCGCACTGCACCAGGTCCGTCACGCGCGCGACCTTCTTCTTCTCGAAGTAGACCGTGCGCGAGCCGGTCATGATCTTGCCGCAGTTGCTGCCCATGCTCTGGCTGGCCTGCGCGAGCGCGCTGCCCAGGCTCAGGCCGCCCGCCATCACGCAGCCGACGATCAGCGCGCCGGCCAGCCCGCCGGTGGCGACCGTGGCGGCGATCGCCGCGCCGATCGCGACGCCCACCGCGAGCCCGACCATCATTCCCCAGAAGCCCGAGGAATGGGCGATGTCATCGCCGACGCAGGCCGGGTGCGGGTCGCCGCGGCCGATGGTGAGCCCGAGCGCGTCGCCGAGCCGGGTGAAGCCGCTGGCCATCGCGCCCGTCACGCCGACTTTGTCCAGCAGCATCGCGCCACCCAGCGCGATCACCGCGGGCGCCGCGGCCAGCGCGCCGGCACCGAGCGCGGCCGCGCCGCCGGCGCCCCCCGCCAGCGCGGCCGAGCCGCCCGCGTAGGCGGCATAGCCGATGTCGGCGCCGGTCATGCCGTAGTTGGCGCCGTCCACCCAGCCCATCTGCTGCTGCTTGGTCTTCTCCCCGTCCTCCAGCGTCTGCAGGTTCGCGACGCGCTGCTCGGCGCTGCCGCTCGGCTCCTGGTAGGTGGGCGTGGTGGAATCGGACATGGCCGCTGCCCCGCTCAGGCCGGCTCGCGCAACTGCAGGCTGGCGATCAGCGCCTGAAGTTGCTCGCGCTGCGTGTCGCTGATCGCGCCCGGCGCCGTGAAGGTCAGCATCAGCACCACGCGGCCGTATTCGACCATCGTCAGGCGCTGCTGGATCGGCGCGCGGTTGTTGGTCCAGGTGTATTCGTGCGCGAAGGCCTCGCGGCCCGACACGCTGGTTTCCTCGCTGGAGACCGCCGCGTAGTCGCTGACCTGCCGCGCCAGCTTGCGGATCTCGCCCGCGGTGTATTCGGCGAACTTCATGCCCCACGGCAGGGGCTCGCGGGTGATCACGAAACTCACGCCCTCGGTGCCGGTGGCAGCCGACACGAATACGTTCATGGTCTTGTCCTGCCACGCCTCGGGCATCGCGAAGCTGCCCTCGTGCATCTGGTACATGCTCGGCTTCCTGGTGGGTGAGCGATGCTCGCCGGCTCGCTCAGCTGTTGTCGGGATTGATGTCGGTGCGCGCGGCCTGCACCTTGATGTTGTCGGCGTCGATGTGGATCACCGACTTGCCCTTGTAGATCTCGATCACGTCGCCGGTCATGTGGATCTTCGTGCCGGCATCGCCGCCGATCTTGATCCACAGTTCCTTGGCCTCGATGGTGTGCGTGCCGTTGGGCGCCTGGTAATCGGTCTTGCCCTGCGCCACCACGGTCTTCTGGTCGCCGACATGGACGGTGGTCGCGTCGTTGCCCTTGGCGACGTGGACGGTGCGATCGCCCTTGAGCACCGAGGTGGTCTGCGCGTCCTCCACCACCGTGTTCATGTCCTTCTGCGCGTGCAGGTAGAGCATCTGCGCGCCGGCCACGTCGCTCATCAGCAGTTCGTTGGAGCCGGCGCCCTTGTGCGTCTGGCTCTTGATACCCATGGTCTGGCCGGCCGCGCCGTGGTACGGGTTGCCCTGCTCGCCGTTGAACATGCGCCCGACGATCACCGGGTTGTCGGGGTCGCCCTGGTTGAAGGCGACGAGCACCTCCTGGCCGATCCGCGGGATCGCCGCGGCGCCCCAGCCGGCGCCGGCCCAGGGCTGCGAGACGCGGATCCACATCGAATCGGAGCCGTCGCATTTGCCGCGCCGGTCCCACAGGAAATGCAGCTTCACGCAACTGCCGTTGGTGTGGATCTCCTCGCCCTTGGGACCCACCACGATGGCCGACTGGGTGCCCTGGATCAGCGGCTTGGTGGTCATCCGCTGCGCGCGATAGGCGACCTTCTGCGGCAGCAGCGCGAAGCTGTTGCGATAGGGCAGCCTGGCCGCGTGCTGGGTGTAGTCGTTGACCGCCTCGTGGCGCACCTGCAGCACCACGTACTCCTGGTTGTCGGCCGCCACCGGATGCCCGGTCACGCTCACGCTGCCGGCCGCCGTCATGCGCCAGGCGTAGCCCTGCCCCGTGTAGCGATGCGCCTGCGCCTCCTCTGCCTCGATCGCGTAGCGCGCATAGCGGTTGCCGTCGTCGCTGTGGTCGTAGAGCGACTGGTGCTCGAAGCGCTCGGTGGTATCGAGCCGCGCATGCGTGAGCGTCAGCGATTCGGCCTGCACCATCATCAGCGGCGAGGACGGCGTCTGGTGGTTGAAGTCGCGGTAGGTCACCTTGCCCACCCCGAAGCGCCCGCCCTCGTGCAGTTGGTCGATGCCGTTGTATTCGCTGGAGGCGCTGTCCGCGTAGGGCACGCTCGCCAGCCCGTCGATCGGGCGGAACACGCCGTTGGTGTCGCCGATCGCGAGAATGTGCTTGTCCTTCTGGTAGCGATGCGTCCAGATCAGCCCCTCCTGCTCCATCAGCCGCGCGCAGAAGTTGAAATAGGACTCCTGGTACATCACCACGTAGTCGAGCGGCTTCTGCGCATTGCGGATGTCGAAGGCGAAATCGGAGAAGCCGTGCTCGGTGAAGATGGTCGAGAGGATGTCGCGCGCGCTCTGGTTCTGGAAGATCCGGCAATCGGTCGAGCGCGTCAGGAACCAGAACCACGGCACCACCGACATCTGGTATTGCGTGACGCTGCCCGGGTTGCCGACGCGGTCGAACGAGCACACGTAGCCGTCGAAGTAGCGATAGTTATCGCCGCTGGAGGCCGTCACGCGCTCGAGCGATACCTGGGTGGGCTGCTGGTCGAGGCGCAGCTTGACCTGCTGGCCGATCAGGTCGGCCGGCTTGAGGTCGTTGCGATGCGAGAGCAGGTCGAGATGGATCTCCGGCAGCCGGTTCACCTGCTCGTCGACGATCGCCACGCTCACCAGCAGCACGTCCTGGCCCAGCGGCGTGTCGAGCGTGACGTAGCGGTTGGCCTGGGTCAGCGTGGCGCTGCTGCCGGCCACCTGACCGTTGATCGACTCGGCGATCGCCGAGGGCGGCCGGTTCAGCAGCGAGAAGCCGGTCTGCGCGAGCTGCATGGCGCGCTGCACGGTGTCGAGATGGCTGGCCACCCCGGCCAGCGGGCCGAGCTGGCCGGCAACGCCAGAGGCCAGCGAACCGGCGAGTCCGCCGAGCGGACTGGGTAAGGGGCTGCCGCCGATCGCACTGAGCAGGCCGCCGCCGTTCGGAGCAAAACTCATCGTGGTTCCTTTCCGTCTCGGGTTCCGCCAAGGCAGCCGGGGCCGCGCCGAGGCGTCGATACTTTAGGGGAAATTCCGCCGACAAGAAAGCTCAGGATCACTATTGAAGCGCATGACACGAGCCTTGTTTTCAGGGTTCGAACGTATCGCGCCAGGCAACGGAAATCCCTACCTGGAAGCCGCGTCGCGCACTGGAAAGACTTGCCGAATTCCGGCTCGCACATCGTCGACATGTCGTCGGCACGTCCAGCGCGTGACGTCTCGATGACGGGTTGCGCAAGGCTGACCGCAGGGTGCTTGCGCCGCTTCCGGCGGCCATTCATCCGACGATTCCGCCCCCTGCCTTGCGCGCCACTGTTCGCGTTTCGAGAAGAATCCATTCGCGCCGCGGCCGATTCCCCGCCCGGCGCCGCGTCCCTAGACTGGCTTCATGCGATCGGATGGTCCGGTCGCCCAGACCCAGAGGACTCCACCATGAAGCTCTATCACCACCCGCTGTCCGGCCATTCGCACCGCGTGCGCCTGCTGCTGTCGCTGCTCGGCATCGAGTACGACGCGATCGAGGTCGACCTGGCCGCCGCCGCCCACAAGTCGCCCGAGTTCCTGAAGCTGAACCGCTTCGGCCAGGTGCCGGTGCTGGTCGACGGCGAGACGGTGATCGCCGATTCGAACGCGATCCTGGTCTACCTCGCGCGCCGCGCCGGCAAGCCGGGCTGGCTGCCCGAGGCGCCGGTCGAGGAAGCGGCGGTGCAGCGCTGGCTGTCGGTGGCCGCCGGCGAAATCGCCTACGGCCCGGCCGCAGCGCGCCTGATCACGGTGTTCGGCGCGAGCTACCATGCCGACGAGGTGATCGCGCGCGCCCACCGGATCCTCAAGCTGATCGACGAGGAACTGGCCGGCCACGCCTTCATCGCGGGCGAGACCGCGACGATCGCCGATGTCGCGCTGTACGGCTACATCTCGCGGGCCCCCGAGGGCAACGTCGACCTGTCGTTCTACCCGCGCATCAATGCCTGGCTGAGCCGCATCGAGGCGCTGCCCGGCTTCGTCGAGTTCCGCAAGACGCCGGTCGGCCTGGCCGCCTGAACGACACGCAATTTCCCGGGAGTCCTGGCATGAAGCTCACGCACACCGAAACCGCATCGCCCTGGCACGAGGGCGAGCTGGCGATCCAGCGCAAGACCGGCGTGGCCGGCAAGATGCACGAGGTGGGCCAGCGCGTGGTGCGCGACTACATGCCGGACCAGCATCGCGAGTTCTACGCGCAGTTGCCCTTCATCGCGTTCGGTGCCGTCGATGAACGCGGCGATGCCTGGGCGAGCTTCCTGAGCGGCCATCCCGGCTTCATGCAGTCGCCCGAGCCGGGGCGGCTGCATGTCGAGGCCGGCGTCGATCCCGCCGATCCGGCCGCGCCCGGCCTGTACGAAGGCGCGGCGATCGGCCTGCTCGGCATCGAGCTGCATACGCGCCGCCGCAACCGCATGAACGGCACGCTGCGCGCGCACACGGCCGGCGGCTTCGACGTGCAGGTGCGGCAGAGCTTCGGCAACTGCCCGCAGTACATCCAGTTGCGCGATTTCGGTTTCGTGCGCGAGCCCTCGCAATACACCGACATCGCCCCGCTCGAGTTCGACCATCTCGACGCGCGTGCCCGCGCCATCATCGCGGCGGCCGATACCTTCTTCGTCGCCTCCTATGTCGGCGAGGGCGAGGCGCGCCAGGTCGACGTCTCGCATCGCGGCGGCAATGCCGGCTTTGTCAGGATCGACGAGGACGGCCGGCTGACCGTGCCCGACTTCGCCGGCAACCTGTTCTTCGCCACGCTCGGCAACTTCCTCGTCAATCCGCGCGCCGGCCTGGTGTTCGTCGATTTCGAAACGGGCGACATGCTGCAGATGACGGGCGAGGCCAGCGTCGAGCTCGAATCGGAGGAGATCGCCGCCTTCCAGGGCGCCGAGCGGCTGTGGCATTTCAAGCCGCGCCGCGTGATCCATCGCCGGCAGGCGATGCCGCTGCGCTGGCGCTTTCGCGCCGACGGCTGGTCGCCGAACTCGCTGATGACGGGCAGCTGGGACGAGGCCGCCAGCCGCCTGAAGGCCGCCGCGCTGGCCCATGCCTGGCGCCCCTTCGAGGTCACCCGCATCGTCGACGAGACGCCGGCGATCCGCTCCTTCCACCTGCAGCCGGCCGACGGCGCCGGCCTGCTGCCGCACGCGGCCGGCCAGCACCTGCCGATCCGCGTCACGCCGCCGGGCCAGGAGCGTGCGCTGATTCGCACCTACACGCTGTCCACCGCGCCTTCCGACGGCGTCTACCGGATCAGCGTCAAGCGCGACGGGCTGGTGTCCGCCTACCTGCACGACACGCTGCGCCTGGGCAGCACGCTCGAGACGCGCGCGCCGGCCGGCGCCTTCACGATCGACGCGGCGCAGACGCGGCCGGCCGTACTGCTGGCCGCGGGCGTGGGCGTCACGCCGATGCTGGCGATGCTGCGGCACATCGTGTACGAGGGGCTGCGCAAGCGCCGCGTGCGGCCGACCTGGTTCTTCCATTCGGCGCGCTCGCTCGGCGAGCGGGCCTTCTCCGCGGAGATCGCGCAACTGGCCGCCGCCTCGAAGGGCGCGGTGACGGTGGTGCGCGCGCTCAGCGACACGGTCGGCGCGCAAGCGCACGAGGACTACGACTTCGGCGGCCGCCTCGATATCGCGCTGCTGCGGCGCACCCTGCCCTTCGACGACTACGACTTCTATCTGTGCGGCCCCGGCGGCTTCATGCAGTCGATGTACGACGCGCTGCGCGACCTCAACGTGGCCGACGCGCGGATCCATGCCGAGGCCTTCGGCCCCTCGGGGCTGCAGCGACGACGCGATGCCGCCGCCGCGGCCGCACCGGCGCGCGAGCCCGCCACCGAGCCGACGCCCGTGGCCTTCGTGAAGTCGGGCAAGGAAGCGCGCTGGCAGCCGGACGGGGGCTCGCTGCTGGAGTTGGCCGAGGCGCGCGGGCTCGCGCCCGAATACGGCTGTCGCAGCGGCAGTTGCGGGTCCTGCCGCGCACGTGTCGTCGAGGGCGCGGTGGCCTATCCGAGAGCGCCGGAGTTCGAGGTGGCCGAGGGCGAGGCGCTGATCTGCTGCGCGGTGCCGGCCAGCCCGGCATCGGGCGGCGGCTCGCGCCTGCTGCTCGATCTTTGAGACGGGCGCCGCCGGGTTCAATCGGCCCGGCGACGGCGCCCGATGCTGCTATCTTTACGGCCATCGCGCCCGCTCACCGGCCCTACCATCTTCCCCCCCGCCCATGGACAAGCATCAGGCAATGACCGTCTTCGTCACCGTCGTCGAGACCGAGGGTTTCGCCTCGGCCGCGCGCAAGCTGCGCGTCTCGCCCTCGGTGATCAGCCGCGTGGTGACCGAACTCGAGGCGCATCTCGGCGTGCGGCTGCTCACGCGCACCACGCGCGTGGTGCGCGTGACCGACGCCGGCGCGCGCTTCTTCGAGGACAGCCGGCGCATCCTCGCCGACATCGCCGCGGCCGAGCTGGGCGCCGCCAGCGAGAACACCACGCCGCGCGGCCAGTTGACCGTCACCGCGCCGGTGATGTTCGGCAAGCTCCATCTGCTGCCGATCACGCACGAATACCTGCGGCGTTATCCGGCCGTCAACGTGCAATGCTGGTTTCTCGACCGCATCGTCAACCTGGTCGACGAGGGCGTGGACGTGGGGATCCGCATCGGCGAGCTGCCCGATTCCTCGCTGCAGGCGATCCCGGTCGGCAAGGTGCGACGCGTGCTGTGCGCCTCGCCCGCCTATCTGAAGGCGCATGGCACGCCCCGGCATCCCGACGAGCTGGCCTCGCACGTCACGATCCAGAGCGTGAGCGCGGCGCCCACGGCCGAGTGGCGCTTTCGCGAGGGCGAGCGCCAGACCCTGGTGTCGATCCAGCCGCGCCTGTCCACCACCACCAACGACTCGGCGATCGACGCGGCGGTGGCGGGCCTGGGCATCATGCGCGGCATCTCCTACCAGATCACCGAGGAAGTCGCGGCGGGCCGCCTGCGGATCGTGCTGGCCGATTACGAGATCGAGCCGCTGCCGGTGCACGTGATCCATCGCGAAGGCCGGCATGTGAACCAGAAGGTGCGCGCCTTCGTGGATCTCGCGGTGGAGACGTTGCGGGCCAAGTCGGGCAGGTGGGGCGCGGGCTGAGGTAAGCGCATGCGGGATTCGCGCCGGGCATGGTCCGAGCCGCTCAGGTCGAAGGCGTCCTCGCCCACTCTCCCAGCGCCTGTCTCACGCGAGCCACCACCCGCTCCCATCCCTCCCCATCCGATTGCCGGAACAGGCGCAGACGCGCCGGGTACCAGGGGGTGTCCTCGCGCCCGTGCATCCAGCGCCAGTCGACGTCGCGCCCCGGCAGCAAGACCCAGCAAGGCACGCCCAGGGTCGCGGCGAGATGGGCGACCGAGGTATCCACGCAGATCAGCAGGTCGAGCTGGGCGAGGATGGCCGCGCTGTCGGCCAGGTCCTCCGCCTCGGCGCCGAGCGCCAGCAGCGGCTGGCTGGCCGCCGCGGGCGCGATCTCGTCCTCGCCCGCGCCCTTCTGCAGGCTGACGAAGCCGATCCCGGGCACCGACCAGAGCGGCGCCAGCGCGGCCAGCGACGGCAGCGAGCGATGCGCGTCGTTGTGATGTTGCGGATTGCCCTTCCATGCCAGCCCGACCTTGCGCCCGGCTCCGGGCGCCAAGGTATCGAGCGTATCGAGACGGGCGCGCCAGCGTGCCAGCCGCGCCGGCTCCATCGGCAAGACGACGGGCGCCGGAATCGTGATGGCCGAGGTGCCGAAATGCGCGGGCACGCTGAGCAGGCTGGTCCAGCAATCGAAGCTCGCCGCCCGCGCCTGGGCGCTGTCGTGATCGAGCACCGCGTCGACCCCGGCCACGCCCGCCAGCAGGCGATGCAGGGCGCCCATGCAGGCGACGCTCACGCGGCTCGCGCCGGCGGCCTTGAGCATCGGCAGGTAGCGCGCGAACTGGATCGTGTCGCCCAGGCCATCCTCCTGCCATACCAGCAGCGAGCGCCCGGCCAGCGGCTCGCCCTGCCATTGCGGGCAAGGCAGCATGGCGCGGGTGCGTTGGTGCACGAAGCGCGGGTGCGCGTAGCGCGACTCATAGAGCGGCCAGCCCTCCTCGAAGCGCCCGAGACTCAGCAGCAGCGTGGCCAGGCCAAACAGCGCATCGGGATAGTCGGGGCGCAGCGCCAGCGCGCGTCGATAGGCGAGCTCGGCCTCCTCGAGGCGCCCTGCATGGCGCATCAGGCTGGCGAGGTTGCAATGGGCTTCGGGCAGGTTCGGGTCGAGTACCGACGCGAGGCGCACATGCGCCTCGGCCTCGGCGAAACGCTCCAGCACCTCGAGCACGTTGCCGAGATTGCTGTGCGCCACCGCGGCGCCGGGCAGGATCGCCAGTACCTGGCGATAGGCGTGCTCGGCCTCGGCATGGCGGCCTTGCGCGACCAGCGAGAGGGCGAGATCGAAATGCGCTTGGGCCGGATGCGGATCGGGCGGCGTGGCGGTCATGGCGAGGTGGCGGCGGTCTCGTGGGACGAAGACGCTACGCTAGCGCAAGCCCGCCCGGCCCGATCGCGCGAGCTGCGCGCCTGCCGGGCCGCAATTCGGGCAATCGCGGCCGCGCGAGGCGACCTGGAGGGAAGGCGCGAGGATCAGCCCGGCTGGCCGGCCCGCGCCTCGCGCGAGGCGAAATGCGCGCGCACGCGCTGGCGCGCCGCTTCCCACAGCACGGGCGAGCCGCGCTCGATCACCGGGCCGTAGCGCTCCAGCACCTGCTGCTCGCTCACGCCGTTCTCGGTCCAGGTGCCGCCGTCGGTCAGGGTATTGAGCAGCAGCGGCTGCAGCCGGTCGAGCGACTTGGCGAACACCGCCTCGGGCGTTTGCGCCGCCTCGAACTCCTCCCACAGGCCCAGCATCGCCTCGGCCTGCGGGCTGGGCAGCAGGCCGAAGATGCGCCGGGCGGCGCGGCGCTCGGCTGCCTCGATCTGCGCGGCCTCGGCGCTGGAGGCGTGGATCGGATGATCGCCGGCGTCGATCTCGACGATGTCGTGCACCAGCAGCAGCCGGACCACGTGCAGCACGTCGACCTCGCCGGCATGCTCGGCCAGCGTCAGCGCGAACATCGACAGGTGCCAGCCATGCTCGGCGGAGTTTTCCTTGCGGCTGCGATCGATCAGCGGCGACTGGCGCATCACGGACTTGAGCTTGTCCAGCTCGGCGAGGAACTCGAATTGCCGCGCGAGCGCGTCGGTGGCGTGGGCGGGGGTGTTCGGGGTCAAATGCATCCTCCTGACGATTCCTGATGGGGTGGATGCCGCAGTTTGGCACGACTGGCCGCCGGCGATCGTCTCGATATCACGATCCAGGCAATTTATCCCTAAAAACGGTCAGGCTTCGCGCCGGCCGGGCGCACGCATGGGATACTGAAATTCGATGAATTCGCCGTGGGCAAGGGATGAACACGACTCAAAACATGAGCGTCTTTGTGCGAGTCGCCGAATCAGGCAGTTTCTCCGGCGCCGCGGCTGCGTTGCAGCGTTCGACGGCCCAGGTCTCGCGCGCCGTGTCGGACCTGGAGGCGCACCTGAGCACCCGGCTGCTGAACCGGAACACCCGCCGCGTCGCACTGACCGAGGCGGGCGAACGCTATCTGCGGCACTGCCGCAAGATTCTCGCCGACCTCGAATTCGCCGAGGCGGAACTGCTCACCGACCAGCCGCCCCAGGTGCCGCGCGGCCAGTTGCGCATCCATTCGATGACCAGCTTCGGCACGCACTACGTGATGCCGCTGGTCGCCGAATTCATGCGCGCCTATCCGCAGATCAGCATCGACCTCACGCTCTCTCAGCGCTCGGTCGACATCCTCAACGAGATGTACGACGGCACCCTCACCATCTCCGACATGCCGGCCGGCGACGGCATCGTCTCGCGGCGGCTCGGCGAGATCTCCTGCATCGTCTGCGCCTCGCCGGACTACCTGGCCGCCCACGGCGTGCCGCGAACGCCCGCCGATCTGCAGGCGCATACCTGCCTGCACCTGCGCTCGCCCGGCATGCCCTTCAGCGACTGGCAATTCAGCGGACCCGCCGGCATCGAGCAGGTACGCTTCGAACAGCATCCCTTCGTGGTCAACGTGGCCGCCTCGATGGCGGTGGCCGTCGAGCAAGGCATGGGCGTCGGCATCCTGCCCGCGCCGATCGCCCTGGGCGGCCTGCGCAAGGGCACGCTGCGGCGCCTGCTTCCCGCGTACACGATGCCGTCGATGCTCGTCGAGCTGGCCCACCCGGCGCGCGCCCAGCTCAGCCCGCAGCTCGGCGCCTGGATCGCGTTCCTGGCCGATCGCCTGCCGGCGATGCTGGCGCGCGATGCCCAGGCGCTGGCCGAGGGCACCGGCAATGCGGATGCGCCGGCGCAAGGGTGAGCCTTGCGCAACCCGAACCCCACCCACGCCCCGGCCGCCTTCGACCCGGATCACCATTCGGCCCGCGCCGTGGCCCTGCACCTGGATGCGCGCGACAACGCGGTCGAGTTGCCGGTTCACCGGCACCGGCGAGGCCAGTTGGTGATCGCGCGGCGCGGCTTCGTCACCTGCCTGGTCGAAAGCGGCGTGTGGGTAGTGCCGCATCATTGCGGCGTGTGGATTCCCGGCGGCGTCGCGCACAGCAACCGGGTGGCGGCCAATGGGGAAATCACCGTGCTGTTCGTCGAGCCGGGCGCGGCGCGCATGCCGCAACACTGCTGCACCTTCGCGATCCCGCCGCTGATCCGCGAACTGATCGCCCATCTCGCCGAGCGCCCCCACGACTACGAGGAAGACAGCGCGACCGGCCGCCTGGCCGCCGTCCTGCTCGAACAACTGGGCGGCATGCCGCTGGAGCAGCTGCACCTGCCGATGTCGCCGAAACGGCAACTGCGCCGGATCGCGGCCGCCTTGCTCAAGGACCCGTCGAATCGCGCCACGGTCGCGCAATGGGCGGCGCAAGTGGCGCTCAGCGAGCGCAGCCTGGCGCGGCTCGTGATGGCCGAGACCGGCTTGAGCTTCGGCCGCTGGCGGCGCCAGCTGCACATCGTGGTGGCGATCCAGAGGCTCTCGACGGGGCTGCCGGTGCAGCGTGTGGCCGCGGAGCTCGGCTACGAATCGGTGAATGCCTTCATCACCATGTTCAAGAAGGTGCTGGGGAAAACGCCGGGGCATTACCTGCCGCGCGCGGCGCAGGTTCGCGACGACACGCATCGATCGTGAACAATCGCGCCAATCGCATCGCACTTGCGCAATTGACAAAATCCTTTCATCCCTCGTAAAACAACACCGGATTTCGCCAGCCATTTCCACCACGAACAAATAATCAAAATCGACCATCAACGGCCGATCATCAAACGAAATATATTTCTTTTCCGGAATCCGAATTCCTCGAAAGATCCCTGCCCGGTTTCGCGGAATCTCGCCAGATGGTCGATTTCCTCGGGTGTTTAGCGAAGTCGCGGCAACAAGAATGCTCGCCGCCGGGCATATAAGCATCCGAGAAAAAACACTAAAAAATGCCTCCCGGACATTTGACCCATTCGATTTTCCCCACTATCTTCCCCATCACTTCAGCAATCTTTCAAATTCTCACCAACGCTTTCCAGGCATTTCATCCGATGCGCCCGCATCGGGGATGAGATTCGCACTCCGGAATATCAGCATCAGCGCATGCATGACAGGCGGCCTGCCCGATCCGGGTAGCGCAGCCGCATTGGCGTCGCCGCTCCGATCACCCCCGGCGCGGCGGCATACGAGGGGGCCGCAAGGTCGCATCGGTGGATCACCGATCGCCCGACCGGTCTTGTTTTGCCGGGAGGGAAACATGTCGCCGTGATTCGCGTCCGCTTCGCCGTGCTCGCAGCAAGCGAGCGCAGCCCGTCGAGCCTCGACGGGTATCGCCGATTTCATCTCCTGCCTTTCCGTTCGGAGTCGAACATGTCAAACCATCAGTCCGTCCAGCGCCGTGCCCTGAAGCGTTTTGCCTTTTCGCTGCTCCCCATCGCGGCCGCCGTGCTCGCGCAGCCTGCCGCGCACGCGGCCGATCCCGGCAACTGGGTCGCCACCCGCACCCAGGCCTTCCTGCTGCCGGCCGGCGCGAGCGCCGGCACCGCCAGCACCACGCAAGCGCGTACCGCCGCCACCCGCTACGCGCTCAACAGCGCCGGCAAGCCGGCCCTGCCCAACACGCAGGTCACGCCGCTGGAACTGAGCCAGCCGCTGCATATCGCGGTGGCACTGAAGAATCGCAACGAGGCCGAGCTCGACGCGCTGCTCAAGGAGATCGAGCAGCCGGGCAGCGCCAACTACCAGAAATACCTCACGCCGGCCCAGTTCAAGGCCCGCTTCGCGCCCACCGACGAACAGGTGCAGGCGGTGATCGCGCATCTGAAGGCGAGCGGTTTCAGTCATGTCGAGGTGTCGGCGAACAACAAGCTGGTCACGGCCAGCGGCAACGCGAGCGACGTGCAGAACGCCTTCCATGCCAGCCTCAAGCGCTTCAGCTACCTGGGCAAGCCGGTGTATGCGAACGACACGCCCGCGCTGGTTCCGGCGCAGCTGGGCGCGACCGTGGACAGCGTGCTCGGCCTGCAGAACGTGGTGACGCCGCACCCGCAGATCGCCCTGCCGCCGGCGAACCCGGCGCGCAACCAGGGGGCCTCGGCCAACGCGGCCGCGCCGCAGGCCGCCGCGGCCTCGCAGGTGGCCCACCAGCCGACCGATTTCGCGAAGATCTACAACGCCGGCAGCCTGCCGGCGGCGACCAAGACCACGGTGGGCATCATCACCTGGGGCGATGTCTCGCAGGCCATCACCGATCTCAACATCTTCACCAGGAACGCCGGGCTGGCCACCGTCGACACCAAGGTGGTGGCCGGCGGATCGGGCACCCTCAATCCGATCGACGACAATTCGCTGGGCGAGTGGAATCTCGACAGCCAGAGCATCATCGGCACCTCGGGCGGGGTCAAGCAGCTGATCTTCTACTCCGCGCTCAATACCATCGACGACGGCTCGGGCGTCAGCTACGTGGCTTCCGATGCGGACATCGCCGCCGCCTACGACAAGGCGGTGAGCGACAACGAGGCCAAGATCATCAACGTCTCGCTGGGCGCGGACGAGACGGCGGCGGGCGGCAGCGGCGCGCTGGCCGCGCTCGACAGCACCTTCAAGCAGGCGGTGGCGCAGGGGCAGATCTTCTCGGTGTCCTCGGGCGACGCGGGCGTCTATCAATGGTCGCGTTCGCCCTATGGCCAGCCCGGCGTGGTCGGCAGCGACTCGAACTACTGGTTCGATGCCTTGTTCGGCTCGCCGCGCCTGACATCGACCGTCGACCTGGGCAAGTACAGCGTGTCGACCCCCGCCAGCTCGCCGTATGTGGTCGCGGTCGGCGGCACCACGCTATCCACCACCAACACCACCACCTGGGCCGGCGAAACGGCCTGGAACGAAGGCCTGCGCTTTGCCGACGCCACCAGCAGCGGCGCGCTCGACGATGCCGTGCGGCTGTGGGCGACCGGCGGCGGCGTCAGCCAGTACGAACCCGTGCCTGCCTGGCAAACCGCCACGCTGGGCAAGTCGGTCACCAAGCGCGCGCTGCCGGATGTGTCCTTCGATGCGGCCAGCGCGACCGGCGCGATCCTGGTCCACAAGGGCAAGACCGGTTATGGGCCGGTGGGCGGCACCAGCCTCGCCTCGCCGATCTTCGTGGGCGGCTTCGCGCGGGTCGAGTCGGCGCACGACAACAGCATCGGCTTCCCCAATCCCGGCTTTTACCAGAACCTGCCCGCCAGCCCGACGCTGGTGCACGACGTCACGTCCGGCAACAACGGTTATGACGGGCATGGCTACAAGGCCGGCGCGGGCTGGGACTACGCGACCGGTCACGGCAGCCTGGACTTCGCCAAGCTGAGCGCCAGCTACAAGTGATGTCGCGCGACGGCATCGACAACCTGAATCGGGGCGTCGATGTCGTCGGGAGAAAGCGCGGCGATTCCCGGTGATTCGAGGGGGATGCCGCGCGCCACGAAAGACGGGCCCGGCACGCGAGGCAACAAGCTCGCGTGCCGGGCCCGTTGCCGGGTATCGGGGTACCGGGGTACCGGGTTCAGGCCGCTGCCGATGCCGATTGCAGCTGGGCCACCCCCTGCCCGCGCGGCCAGCCGGGACGGCTCGGCGCCGTGAGATCCGCGAGCGTGTAGCGGAACTCGCGCAGCGTGGCGTCGATCGCCGCGCCGATCTCGTCCTCCGACGCCCCGCGATAGCGGAAGCGCGCGAGGATCGTATCGTAGCCGCCCTTGCCGTCGAAGCCATGATGGCGCTTGGGCAGCACGGCACGATACAGCGCCGCGATGCCCGACGGCACCTCGGCCTCGACGAAGCGGCTGCCGACCGGCTCGGGCAGCATCAGGAAGCCGCCGCGCAGCGGCGAGGCGGACGCGGCCCGCGCCGCCTGCGCGCGCGCGGCGAAGCGCGCCGCGTCGCCCGATTGCTGGGCGACCCACAGGTCGTAGAGGTCGACGCCATAGAGATCGCGGAACAGGAACGGAATCTCCCCGCCGCCGACGCGCGCGCCGATCTCCAGGAAGGTCAGGCCGTCGCCGCCGCGGATCACCTCCAGGTGGAAGGCGCCGTCGTCGAGCCCGAGCGCGCGCAGGCTGTCCCGCGCGAACGCGAGCAGCGCGTCGTGGGCCGGGCCGGGGTCGAGCATCACCGAGCCGAGCGGCTTGCCGTTGGCGAAATCGAGGCAGGTGTTGACGTAGCGCGAGGCACGCGCGATCACGAATTCGCCATCGGCGACCAGCCCGTCGACGTGATAGATCGGCCCCTCGATGTACTCCTCGCACTCGTGGTCGGCACGCGCCAGCGTCGGCCAAAGCGCCGCGAGCTGCGCGGGCGTATCGACACGCCGCACGCCCGCGCTGGCCGCGCCGGCGCGCGGCTTCAGGACCAGCGGAAAACGCAGCGCGGCGAGCGCCGGCGCATCGGGCGCGTCGACCTCGTCCAGCGCGACGAAGCGCGGCACGCGCAGGCCCGCCGCGGCCACCACCTGCTTCATCACGGCCTTGTCGCGAAAGCGAGCCACCGCCGCGGGCCGATCGCCGGGAATGTCGAAGGCCTCGCGCAGCCGGCCCGCCGCGATCAGGTCGAACTCCGACAGCGCGACCAGCCGGTCGATGCCGCCCAGCGCCGCGCCGCAGGCTCGCACGGCCTCGTGCAGGGCCGCCTCGTCGAGGAAGTCGGGCAGCCGCTCGAGATGCGCGATACGCGAGGCGGCGAGCGCGGCGGCGCCGTCGGGCGTGCAGACATAGGCCACCTCGTGCGCGGCGTGGTCGATGTAGCGGTGATAGGCGGCGAAATCGTCGGACCAGCGATTGAGCACGACGATGCGGCTGCGCCCGGGAGAAGGTTGCGGATGCAAGCTCATTGGCGTATCTCCTTCAGAGATCGGTCAGCGCGGGGCCGAATTCGAGCGCGCGCAGCGCCTCGGCCACGCGCCGATCGAGCGTCGCCCGATCCGGCGCTGTGAACAGCACATGCCCGACGCGGCCGCGAAAATCGGTCAGGCGCGGCACCAGCTCGCCAAGGCGCGGGTAGATCTCGATCTCCTCGAAACCGGGCAGCGCGCGCACCGGCTCGATGCCGTGCACGCCGGCGAAACGCCCCGCCGCGTCCGGCGCGAGGAAACGCACACCGCTCACCTGGGTGGCGAGCCGGCCCTCGTAGGCGGGCGCCGGGTCCGCCTCGCCGAGATGGGCGCGGATCATCACCTCGGGCAGCGAGATCGACTTGCTGAGCTCGACCAGCCGATAGATGCGATCGCCGCCGAGTCGCGCGGCGATCTCGATCAGCACCGGGCCGTCGCGCGTGATACGCGCCTCGGCATGGAACACGCCGAGCGTGAGCCCGATGCGCGCCGCCGCGGCCTCGACATAGGCGACCAGCGTCGCCCGCGTCTCGGGCGCGAGCGGCGCGTCGACCACGTGCCCCATCTCGACGAAGTACGGCTCGGGCCCGAGCAGCTTCTCGGTCACCGCGAGCACGCGCGGCCCGTGCCGGCCGACGTAGCCCTCCAGGCTGTATTCGGGGCCGTCGAGATATTGCTCGAGCAGCAGCGCCTGGCCGAGCTCGCGGCCCATGTCGACCACGCCCTCGCGGGTGGCGCGCTCGACGGCCTCGCGCAGCGCCGGCAGCGAATCGACGCGCGTCACCAGCTGGCTGCCGCAGCCGTCGACGGGCTTGAGCACGGCCGGGAACCCGACCCGCTCGGCGGCGGCCTCCAGCTCGGCCGGTGACGCGATCCGCGCGAAGCGCGGCACCGCCAGCCCGGCCTCGGCCAGCCGCTGCCGGCTGCGATGCTTGTCGCGCGTGAGGGCCGCCGCGTCGGGCGGCAGATGCGGCAGGCCCAGCCGCTCGGCCGCCTGCGCGGCCACGCCGACCACGTATTCGAAGCCCGGGACGATCGCCTCGGCGCCGAGCGCGCGCGCGGCGGCCGCGACCGCCGCCGGCGAACTCGTATCCACGGCGGTAAACGAGGCGGCGGCCGCGCGCAGCTCGGGCGGCACGATGCGCTCGTCGCGATCGGCGGAAAACACGTGGGCGGCAAGCCCGAGCCGCGCGGCGGCGACGACCAGCGCCGCGCCCGACGACGCCGGTTCCAGCACGATGATGGCGGTCATGGCGCGCCCCTCAAGCGGCAACCGCTTCCGGCTGCGCCTGGGTCGCCTCGCGCAGTTCGTCGAAGTACTCGCCGATCAGGCCGACGAAGTGGCGCAAATAGGCTTCGGCCTTGTCGATGCCGCCCCAGCCGTCGATCGCGCGCTGCACCGCGCCCCACATCAGGTCGTCGTGATCGTGCGATTCGTCGTACTGGATATGGCCGAGCGAGCCCTTCACCAGCTCCTGGCCGAAGGCCTGCGCCGCCGCCTCGGTGATGATCTTGTTGTAGCGATCCGAATACCATTCGACGAACCAGTTCCACACCATGGTCGGCAGCGGGCCGTCGCGGCCGATGCTCAGGTACAGGTAGCCGATCAGCTTGTCGGTGCTGTGGAAGGGCTGGATCGCGTCGACCTGCTTGTCGGTCAGGCCGAACTTCTCGATGTCGCGCAGGAACAGGCCTTCATGGCCGTATTCCTCGGCCAGGTATTGCGCGAGGATCTGCGCGAGGTGGTTGTCCTTGAAGCCGATCTTGTAGAGCGCGAAGGCATCGACTTCGTTGTTGAGGCGGATGCGCAGCACGGTTTCGACCAGGTGCCGCCGATAGAACTCGCGGTCGATGCCTTCGCCGCGATGGAACGCGGCCGTTGCCGGCGATGCCGCGAACAGCCGGTTGATGGACTGCTCGGCGACTTGCTCGAAGCGGGCGCGATCGTGGTTTGCCATCTTTTCTCTCCAGGTTCCAGGTCATAGGGGACGGTCCGGCGCGGGCACTGCCCGCGATCCGGCTTTCGGCTACTCGATGACATGGGAGGAAAGACAGCGCGGCTGCGGAAGGCGGCGCCGCTCGGCGCGCCATCCTGCGTCGGCTTTTATGATGACCGGCGGGGCCGGTTACTTCTGTACGACCGCGCCGATGCTCGCGGCCACCACGCAGAAGGTGCCTGCGATCTGTAGCGCGCTCAAGGGCTGCGAGAGCACCAGGAAACCGATCGCCGCGGCGATCGCCGGCTCGGCGCTCATCAGGATGCCGAACGACGAGGCGCTCATGCTGCGCAGCGCGATCAGCTCCAGCACGTAGGGAAACAGCGGCACCAGCATCGCCAGGTAGGCCGCGTCGAGCAACTGCCCGGCGGGCAGGTGGCCGCCGCTTTGCGCGATGCCGAACGGCGTGGTCACCAGCGCGGCCACGATCAGCGAGGTGGCGAGCCCCTGCAGGCCGTCGAACAGCGTGCCCACGCGCTTCATCAGCAGGATGTAGGCGGCCCAGCCGAGCGCCGAGCCGACCGGGAACACCAGCGCGGCGGGCGTGGCGACCCACATGCCGTCCTGGCGCGCCAGCAGCAGCACGCCGGCCAGCGCCAGCACCGGCCACAGCAGCAGGGCCGGCTTGCGCACGCGGAAGGTGGCGATCGCCAGCGGCCCGAGGAAGTTGATCGCGACCGCGAGCCCGAGCGGCACGCGGCGCGCCGCCTCGAAGAAGCACAGCGTCATGCCGGCCATCGCGCTGCCCAGCGCGATCGCGGCGATCCAGCGCTGGCGAGAATAGCTGTGCAGCGGCGGGCGCACCACCACCGCGAGCACCAGCGCGGCGAAACAGAGCCGCAGCCAGGTGGTGCTGACGGTGCCGTATTCGATCGTCGCCGGCCGCGACAGCGCGGCGCCCAACTGCACGCTGCACATCGAGGCGACCGCCAGCAACGGCGCGATAGCAGCCGCGAACGACGCAGGAGCGCGCGATTCGGCAGGCGGGCCGCCGTCCGCCCGGGCGGCGCTCAATTCATCGCTCATGGTGGGTTCCAGGTAGGTGACCGAGCGAGTCTAACCGGGCTCGGGCGCGTGGTATAAGCTGCTTATTCTTATGGCCGCATCAGGAAAATTGATGATCCGAGATCTCGACAGCACCCTGCTGCGCACCTTCGTGACGGTGGTCGAAACCGGCAGCGTGAGCGGCGCGGCCACCGCGCTGCGGCGCACCCAGGCCGCCGTCAGCATGGCCTTGCGGCGGCTCGAGGACGAGGTCGGCCAGCGCCTGCTGGAACGCTCGCCGCGCGGCGTGAAGCCGACCGCGGCCGGCAGCGTGCTGCTGCCCTATGCGCACGAGCTGCTCGGCATCGGCCTGGCCGCGCGCGCGGCGCTCAACGCGGGCGAGATCTCGGGCACGGTGCGGCTCGGCATCCTGGAGGACATCGCGGTGGGCCACCTGCCGCACGCGCTCTCGCAGTTCGCGGCCGCGTTCCCAAATGTCGCGCTGGAGATCGTGGTCGACGCGAGCCCGGTGCTGTCGCAGCGCCTGGCCAATACCTCGCTCGATTTCGCGATCGGCGATCCCAGCCTGATCCGCGCCGAGCCGCTCGTCACCTGGCAGCATCCGCTGCACTGGGCCGCCGCGCGCACGCGCGAGGCGTTCACGCGCGGCGAACCGCTGCCGATCGTGGCCTTCGGCGGCACCTGCCCGTGGCAGGAGAAGCTGTTCGCGACGCTGCGCGATGCGGGCATTGCGTGGCGCGTGATCTGCACCAGCACCAGCCTGTCGGCGATCCAGTCGGCCGTGGAGGCCGGGCTGGGCGTGGCGGTGCTGCTGGACTGGAACGTGCGCCGCGACTCGATGCGTGTGCTCGATCCGCGCGCGGCCGGCCTGCCGGCGCCACCGATGGCGGATTTCGGCTTGTTCAGTCATGCGGATGCCGGCGATCCGGGTTCGGCGTCGGCCACGCTGCAGCGCTTCCTGTTTCATGCCTTGCAGCTCGGCGCGCCCGGCGAGGCGGCCGGGGATGGCGGGCGTCGGGTCGGGTCGCTGCGGGTGGCGATCTGAGCGCGATGCGGGGCCCTCCACACGGCCGCGGTGCGAACGGTCCAGGTTCCCGCCGGCTTCGGGCGAACTATGGGCAACACCGATCGCGCCTCGCGTTTTGTCATGAAATACTCCGGGAACAATTCATCGCGATCCTGTCATCCCGACAATTCGCCCACGCCCGCCCGGCGCCGCGCCTCGTGCCGCCCGGCCGGGCTCGCTTCCCGGTCCAGCCCCTTCAGCGGCAATGAAACAGCATTCGGCACATAGGATCCTCATCGTCTTCTCCCTCGCCTCGGCCATGCTCGCCGCCAGCTTCCCGGCGGCCGCGCAACACGCGCCCCGGCAGCCGCGCCACTGCCTGGACCTGGCCGGCGTGCAGATTCCCCCGGCTGAAATCGGCCTGCCGACCGACGGCGCGATGGTGCAGACCGCCTCGACCATCGGCGCGACCACGATCGGCAACCAGGATGGCGATTATTGCCGGCTGACCGGCGTGATCCGCGCGAAGACGGCCGGCACGCCCGACATCCGCTTCGAGATGAACCTGCCGGATCGCTGGAACCGCCGCGCGCTGCAATTCGGCGGCGGCGGCTACAACGGCGTGGTCGTGACCGGCACCGGCCCGACGCCGTTCTCGCCCGATATCGCGCCGCTCGCCCAGGGTTACGCCACCTTCGGCGACGATTCCGGCCATATCGGCAACCCGGGGGAAGGCAGCTTCGGCATGCTCGACGAGGCCGTCATGAACTACGGCTACGCGCATCTGAAGAAGGTCCACGACGTGGCGCTCGCGCTGATCACGCGCGGCTACGAACGCGCGCCCGACAAGATGTATTTCGCGGGCGGCTCGACGGGCGGCCGCGAAGCCTACACGGTGATCCAGCGCTACCCCGACGACTACGACGGCGTGATCGCCAACGCGCCCGCGCTGAACTTCACCGGCGTGCGCCTGATCGGCGTGGCGGTGGGACGGGCCGAGTACCGCAGGCCGGGCGGGTTCGTGTCGAGGCATCTGCTCGAACGCGTGTACGAGCGGACCTTGCAGGTTTGCGATGCGCTGGACGGCGTCGCCGACGGGATCATCAGCGATGTCGAGGCCTGCCGCGCGAAGGAGCCGGAGATCATCGATTCCTTGCGTTGTCCGGATCAGCGTGCATCGGCGGAGGACGTGCCGGCGCAGATGCCGGCGATCGTCGCCAGCCCCGGCGCCTGCCTGACGCCGACGCAGCTCTCAACGCTCGAATTGCTGCGCGACGGGCTGCACCTGCCCTACCCGCTCGCCTGGAACGTCGACGGCTATCGCGGCTACAACGTGTTCCAGGGCACGCGCTTCACGAGCGGGCTCGGCCTCGCCAATTCGCCCTTGCCGCTCGCGCAGCCGCAGTTCCATGAAAACGGCTATCTGTTCGCGCAGGGCGATGCCTATATCCGCTACTTCGTCACCCGCGACACCGGCTTCAACGGGCTCGACTTCGACGTGAAGCACCCTGGCCGCTACCAGCAGCGCCTGGTCTCGCTATCGAAGACGATCGGCGCGATGAATCCGGACCTCTCGCGCTTCATCGCGCGCGGCGGCAAGCTGATCACCATGCAGGGGCTGGCCGATGAAGTGATCAGCCCGAACCAGACGATCGCGTATTACGACAGGCTGGTTGCGCGTTACGGGCAGGAGCGTGTGGATGGCTTCATGCGCCTCTACATGGCGCCGGGTTTCCAGCACGGCAACGGCGTGTTCATTCCGTCGGTCGATCTGCTCGGCGCGCTCGATCGATGGGTGTCGCACGATGTGTCGCCGGAAACGCTGCTGGCCACCGATATCGTGCCGGCCACCAATGGGCGCACGCGCCCGCTGTGCCGATATCCGGCGTTTCCGCGCTATGTGGGCAAGGGGAATGTGAATCGGGCGAGCAGCTTTGTCTGTGCGACGTCGTGACGGGGGCGGCCTCGCGGCTCCCTACTAGGCGCCGACCATCGAACCCAGGAACATCGCGACCTTTGCCTTGCTGGTCTTCTGCAGTCGCGACATGAGCGCGTGATCGATGCGGCTCAGGCCGTAGGTCCGCGCCATGTCGCTTTGCAGGCGGCACCACAGATGGCTCGCCATCTCCGCGTCGACCATCGCACGGTGAGCACGGCCCGTCTTCGGCAGGCTCAGCATCTCGACCAGGCTCGACAGTCGATGGCTTGGCGCCTGCGGACAGATGCGTCGCGCGACCAGCAGCGTGCAGGCGAATTCGTGTGCCGACGGCACGCCGAGCAGCCCCAGCTCCGATTGCCAGAAACGCCGGTCGAAACCGGCGTTGTGGGCCACCACCGGATGGTTTCCGACAAACGCCGCCGCCTCCCGCATCACGCTCGCCACCGGCGGCGCCGACGCGATCATGTCGTTCGTGATGCCGGTCAACGCGACCACGTCCGACGGGATGCGTCGGCCGGCGTTCATCAGGCTCTGATAGCGGTCGACGATTTCGCCATCGCGCAACAGCACGATGGCGATTTCGGTGGCGCGGTCGCCCTGGGCGGGGGAAAGTCCGGTGGTTTCGAAGTCCAGAACGGCAACGGTTTGCATATCTCTTTGCTTGTGCGGCGGGTTTGAATCGGGCGAACTCCCAGGCCCGTGCGGGCTTCGACGCTTGAGCTTGCGGGACGCGGCGGCTTTCGACGCCGCGTCCCAAGTGCCGATGAGAACGAGCTCAAACGGCAATTTGCCGACTTACTTCGCCAGGCGCACCACGTACAGGCCGGAAGCCTGCGCGTTGGCGGCCACGCTGTAGTTCGGCGGGTTCGAAATCGATGCGCCTTGCTGCAGCGGCTGATAGCTCACGGTGCCGCCCGACAGGCTCGCATACTCGATCACGGGCGGATTCTGCGTCGGCTTGACGTCCGTCTTGAAGTTCAGCGTCAGCGTCGACGAGGCCATCGAATGCAGATCGCCGGCGGATTTTACCTCGTAGACATAATCGGCCGCCACGCCGGCGGGAACCGGATCGGGTTTGCCCAGGCAAACGGCGAAGTCGCCGGAGATGCCGTTTGCCGGCGTCTTGATCGTCAGCGTCGCGATGCCGTCGTCGGTCACCAGGTTCATGTTCGCGTTCGAGATGCTGCTGTTCGAGAGCGTCAGTTTCTTGTAGCTGGACGGGCAGGAGAACGCCGCCTCCTTCGTCGTCTCCTTCGAACCCTGCGAGGTCGAGCCCGTGGTGTTTCCGCCGGCCACCGGGGTGCCGCCATCATCGTCACCGCCGCCGCATGCCGACAGCAGGACCGCCACGCTCATGATGCTTGTCAAAACGAAACGCTTTTTCATCTTCATCCTCGTAATTGTTAAATAGGACTAACGAACAACATCACATCCTCGGATCGATCTGGATTCCATCGTCCCGTGTGATTCTTGATAAACCTCGCGCGGCTACGCATCATCGCCTTGCAGCATCGTGGCATTCACGGTTGGACGCCGTTCGAGCTAATCTGCCCGCCGGTGTTCAAAATGAACATCTCGGCTCGCTGGCCGGTAATCTCGGCAAAACCTCGTAGCTTTGACGGGTTGTGACTGCCGAGCTGATTGATGATGATCCGGGCCGCATCGTATTGGTGAGTTGTTCACGATCACGCCGGGTTTCTGGACGTCGAACCGGGAATAGGGGTTAAGCGAAACCCCGCCGCCGCCCAACTTGTTGATATTGATCTGCGGCAGGCTGTTGGGTGTCTGGATAACCGAAGGCGCATTCGCGGTTTCCTCCACGGCGACAAACACGCAGTGGACGCGATTGAACACCAATCGGTGGCTATTTTTGTTCATGTGATTTGGTCTACTCGCAAGTCGCGCCCCGGCGCAATACTGGTCGACTGATAATCACATTCTTACCCGAAACATCCCTCCGCTCGACTATCTCGAATTAAAGAATGTCAAATCAGGCGGGCACGTTGGGTTTTCACCTCGATCAGTCAACCCGGATACGTAATGCAACACCGTCTCAAAAATAACGACACCCTTCACCGGTCGATAACGCCGCGCGACAATCAAGTCGAGATCTCGGAATAATCGTGGAAATATCGGCAGCTCTTTTATCTAATTATTTAGCCTGAACGGCGTGGACTCGCGCTGGCGACATATGGACGGCACACGACTTGATCGACTCACCTTTCGCGGCATCTCAGTCAATTTAACGCGGCTCACGCCCAACAAGAAACCCGCGATGCCTTGCGCGATCGCGGGTTTCAACCTCTCACCGAATCTCGGCGCGCTGCTTGTCTGGTGCGAGGACCGGGACAGAACAAAAATCCACCTACTCCCCTCCGAGCACGAGAAGGGCATCTCAAAATAAGTACATGCCCCCTAATATGCCCCCTTCTCTTGACGCAACTTCGGCTCGGTGACGACAACTTATCCTACCGTCGTGACATGACCATTCCCAACGTCCGAAGTGTTTGTGCATGCTACCGGTCCGGCCGGCATTTCCGATCAGTTTCGCTGCAGACGCTTCTGACCGGGCTTGGGAAAACTCCGACGCGCCAGACACTCGAACAAACGCCGTCGCCGTGCTTATATCGAGCCAATGATCGCGAAGCGCCGGACCGAACACCGCGGTGGACCAGGCAAGTATCGCTGGGTGGTCGACCGCACACATTCCTGGCTCCACAATCTTCGATGCCAACGTACGCGCTTCGAGCGACGTGCCTACATTCACGAAGCATTTCTGAAACTTGGCTGCTCGCTCGTCTGTTGGAACATCTTCGGGCGAGCTGAGCAGGATTTTTGAACCGGCCTCTTAGTGGATAATATCCCGCTGCTCCATCCAGGCTTCAAGGGGCGCTTTCCCCGGACGGATGTAGCGAATGCGTGCCCAATCTGGCGTCTGTTCACCAATAACGGCAACGTGATCGCCACGAATCAGATACCCATGGCGGTTGCTTCCCACCGAAGGTTGCTCATACAGCCATGCGCGGTCTACCTGCACAGTCCATGTTGACGGTGCGCCAGGAGGATTCGATGGCGGGCGGCCGGCGGATGCCTGCGTCGGATGATTCGCGACATGGGCGGGGTTCCCAAGCGCTGTCTGGATTTGCGCGTAGTAGCCGGCGTTTTCGGCGCTCGGCGGATCACATGCACGAAGGTTATCAATGCCGAGCGCAACGCGTACGAACGGCTTGATATTCGCAGCCTTGGCCTGGCTGAATTGTGTCCACACGGCTTGGGCGGTCGGCTTTTCCAGCGCCTTCATCGACTGCAAGTCCGTTTCGCCCGAGTCAAGTTGGCTACGCCAAACCGGGGCTTTGTCATCCCACGCGCCCCCGCAAACGGCACCCGAGTAGTCGCGCGCGACACACCCGGTTTGGGTGTCGAGGATCGGGCAGAACTCGCGACTGGCAACGACAGATTTGCCATCTTCGGATTCCGTTATGCCATTCCGGGTGAGATCGAGCACGACATAACGTCCATCGCTCGATCGTGCGTGGGTCGCGACCGTCGAAAAGATGACGCCGCCCGCCGCAGTAAGTGGTTCGTCCGGGATGATAGGTAACGAACGACCATCCGGGAGTGTGATCGTGAGACGTGTCCAACCCTGCCCGAACGTGCGACTGAGTTCCGACGAGACGGGCGCGGAGTAGACGAGTCGCGCGTGATTGGAAAAATCCATCTCCTGCCGATCCTGCCCGCACCATACCGGCGAGGAAGCCAGCAATGCAGAAATCATTAAAGTGAGTCGTGCTGTTATGCTCATATTCATCCTAGGGTACCTTTGAGTGTCTGATAGCGCCCGGGGGCAACGGACACCCCATTTTGAATCGCCATGCGTCGCGTAATGCCATAGTGATCCGCTAATGCTCGCTCAAGTGTCGATCGGTTTTGCCCCCATTCGCTGGGGTTGCGAGGTGTTGCTGGGTAGGTGGCATAGAGATGATTAAGAGAAGCGGCGACATCGCCCGCCACGTAGCCCGGGCGGTTTACGCTTTGATCGAGCACCGTCGCGCGACCAAGGTCCCCCTGAAAATACTCATCTATTTGGTAAGGATAGCCGGTTGGATTTAATGCCATGTAATGCCGCAACCGCCTGACGAAATCTAGGAGCTGTAGTTTTTGGTAGCGAGCATCGGACAATGCATGCGCAAGCACCGCGATCGCGGGATTCGGCAAATACTTACGGTAGGTGCCGTGATCGCATCCGATCCGTATCTTTTCGCGAAGCGCTACTCCCGTCATAGGCTGACCGCCGGTCACGTCAGGATGCGAGAACGACATACGCGCTGCACTGCCAGAGCCTTCAACTGTCCAACCACAACGCGCAAAGAGCTCTTGGTAGTCGCTCTCATTTTGAGCTCGAAAATCAGCGACTTGGGTCGGTAATTCGCCGCCTCCGTCAGATGGACGAATGGTTTTCTGCATCGCTCCTGCTGTAATCACCTGATCGTCGTAGGACTGCACGGTGTCTAGCTTGCCCTCATTGGGTGCCATCGCCGCGATAATCCGTTTCTCACTTGGAGTAATTTCGTCTCTAGCAAGCATTGCGGCGAGCTCCGGTGCATTCCCGAGCGTTAGCTCGCCCCAGTAAATGGGTCCATATTGACCGTCCCCTCGTGTTACCTGGATCTTGTCATTCAGACAGCAGCCACAAGCACAAGTGTCAGGGTCAAAGAAATTCCCTACGATGCCCATCGGATGCAAGTGATACACGCTCGGCCCCGACAGCGGTTTCAACGCCTCCTTGCACGCATCCCAGATCTGCAACTGCTTGATGCGACCCTTCTCGACCTTCCAATACGGCAAGCCGTCGTGCATGAACGGATCGAGCGCATCCCACTTGCTCATCTGTCCGCCCCACTCGCTCTCGTACTTCACTACCAGATGATCGATCCGGTTCGCGCGCCAGGTGTCCCGCAAAGCACTCAACAGATCCTCGCCGAGCACCTTGCCCTGACGTTGGGCTGCCGGCAGCAAAACCTCGTCGAGTTGCGTGATCAACGCATCGCTTTTCGCGGCATTGAAGCTGGCCTCGAACGCCGTTTTCTCATCAGCCGTGGCGTTGTCATTTTTCAAATGCAGAAAGCGCTTGTAAAGATCTACCGCGGCCAGATTCGATGACAGCAACTTGAAGCCTGCCCAGACCCAACGGTTCTGTAACACAACATGGGCTTGCTCAGAGGCACAGACGAAGCCACTGATGGTCTTTTGCGCGGCATCGCCTGCATTAACTTGATACCAGATGTGCTTCTTGTCGTCGACGTACTCCGTGAGCCCCGCGATATTGACCACACGCATGTAGTCGTTCGTGCCAGCAGGCGAATTGGCCGTCGACAACGGAAACTCATTCCACGCCTTGCGCGCACCCTTGCTATCCAGTTCGCTGCGCTGAATCCAATAAGCGGTCGGGTCGGCCTTCTCGTGCGGCTTGGCCTTGATCTGTACCTTCGCCCATGCACCGCTTTCGGGTGAATCCTTGGCCGGTGCAACAGCGGTTTTCTCCGGCAACGTCAAATCGCCATCCGCCTTGAAGCCATACAACACGGCCCCCTTCTCGAGCACCAACTGAGTCTTCGGCTCTTTCGGCAGTTGGGCCGCGCGCGCGGCACTGCGACTGATGAACGCAGGCAGATCATCGCCGGCGAATACCTCGACGTGCAGCAGTGCGCGTTGCGGGCTCGGCGGCAACGTCGATGCGTGTTGAACGTTCTGATATTCGCCGAGATATCCGATCACTTCGCCGGCACTGATGTGGATCGGCTTCGGCAGCACGTAAACCTTGTCGAGTGCGGCCGGATTGATTTCATCGTCGAACGCAGGGATATACACCCAGCCGGTCGATGCGTCGGCATCCACTTTCCCGCCGGGGGTAATCGGCGCAATGTCGCCTGATACGATTCCCGCGATGCGCCCCCAGCCCTTCGGCGCGCGTGCCGGACGCTGGATCTTGACCTTGCTGCCCGACGGCAAGATACCGAGGTTCTTCTCGGGGCGTCCGTGTTTGTCACGGTGCACATGGATGCCCTTGACTGGATCGCCGGTTTTGACGTTTTCCTGCTCGTCGAGCGCGTCCTTGTCGTGGACCATGTACGTCGATTTGACCGTATAGACCGATTCGGCGTTGTAGTAGCCCGGCCAGATCTTCTTGTTTTTGTCCTCCGCCGAATGCTGGTAAACCTTGCAGGGCGCCAAGTGCATGTACAGGCTAAAAAACACGAGGGTATCGGCCGGATCGACGCTCGGCTTGCCCGGAGGCGGACTGGGCGGCGCAGGCGTGGGCGACGAGGTTTTCCCGGGTGGCGTTGCAGGTTGTTTGGAATCGGCCTTACCCGGCGTATTTGGCGCGTTGTCGGGCGTGCTGGCGGGCACCGGAGGCAAGACGAGCTTGTGCTTTACCAGGGTAAAGCTGCGCGAATACAGCGCAGTTGACTTGTCCGGATAGGTCAATTTCTGATAGTCGCTGTCCAAGCAGTACGCCACCACTTCGCCATCGGCGATGCAGCGCACGCCACCGCCGAGATCCATGTTACCGGCCGCAGAGGAGCCGCCATCCTGGTCAAGGTGAATACCGCCGTGCCAGAGCCCGTTCAATCCGAGCGGGAACGGGCCGTCACTGCCTTGCAGCGCTGCCAGATAAGCGTCCGGGTCAACTGCGGCAGACGAATCTTTTTGCGGGAACGGATAAGCCCATTGCGAAATCGCGGTCAAGGTGTCGCCAGTCTCGGCTGCCATTCTCTGTATTTCCTGATGTGTTCTTGGTGTCATCGCGCGCTACGCGCTTCGTGCTGCTCGGTCAGACGCCTACCCGGAAAAGGAGGTCGAACGCTTCGGCTTACCGTCCGCCGCCACCCACGAAGGGAATGCCGGGTCCAGGCGAGCCGGCCCCGAGAAATTGTGCGAAGCACCTTTTACGTCAATCTTCCCGGGCGCATGAATCTCGATGTTTCCGTTCGATATCCGGATATAGGCGCCACCACTGGTCAGCAGGATTTCCTGCTTGGCTGTGATGTTGACGGTGTCCGTCGCCGACAACACCTTGACTGCCTTCTGCGCGATCAGCTCAATGTTGTCCGACTGCGCCTGAATCTCCACCTTGCCCTTGCCCGCGAACAGTTTCATGCCAGCGTTCTGCACGAACAGGCTCAACTTCTCGGCAACACTGGCGATAAGCGATTTGCCTGCTGCGACATGGGTGCTCTGGCCGCTCACCAGATTCACGTGCTGGTTTGCCGCAAGGTGCACCGATTTCTGCGACGACAAGCCAATCGCTGCCGGGCTGCCGAATACCATCACCGGTTGTTGAAACGCATTGGCGTTGCCGGTACCGCCGCCTGCCGTGTTGCCGCCTGCGGCAAGCGCACCGCTCGCGCTGCTTTGCGTCGCGTCGGTGAAGGCTCGCATCGTGTCATGCGCACCCTGCAGACTTTCAGCTTGATGCTGCACACTCGCGTCCGAAAGCGACTCGACGATGCTCTCGGCATTGACGAGCTGCTGCTGCGTTTCTTTCACATCGAGCTGCTGGCTGTTTGCCTGCTTCGCATGCGTCGTGACGTAGAGGCCCTGGCTCGCGCGCACCGCACCGTAGTTGTCGGTACGCAGATCGAAGCCGCTGCCAAGGTAACCGCCACGCGTATTGCCGCTCTGATCGATCAGGTAACCTAGATGCAACATACTGTTCGCGCTGCTGCTCATCAACTGCACGCGATTCTGACCGGTCGCGTCGTCCATCACCATCTGGTTGTAGCCGCTGCCGCCGTATTCCTTCGAGCGATGGCCCGACAGGATGCCGTTGCTGTGCCACTGCGGCTTTACCGAGCCGTTGTAGACGCGGTGGAGCACGATCGGTCGATCGCAATCTCCGCCAACATAGCCGATCAAGACCTCTTCGCCAACGCGCGGAATATGGACTCCGCCGTAACCATCGCCCGTGTCTGACTGCGCAACCCGAACCCAACATGACGCGCCCGCGTCTCCTGGATTCTGCCGGTCCCAGACAAACATCACCTTCACCCGGTTCAGTTCGTCCGTGTACACCTCCTCCCCTTGAGGCCCGACGACGATCGCTGTCTCCATGTGCATCTTGGGCTTCTTGTGTTCGAACGGGCTGCGGTACGGCACAGTGGTGCGCTGCGCCTCGACTTCCACTAGATAGAATCCCGCCGAGCCGTCGTCGTGCGTAATCGACGCGCCTGAGTACCCGGCCTTCGCTTGTGCCAGCTCGGTTTGCAAGCTATGCGGGAAGCTGGCTTCGTGATCCGACAACGGCAGGTTGTTCTCGATGTAGCGCCAAACCTTGATCGCCGCGAACTCGCGCTGACCAGCAGGATCGCGATCGTGCTCCGGATGACCGCTCAATTCAAACCGTAATCCTGCGTCAATGCCGCGCACGCCGCCTGCCGCAAAGAACCGCTTCGCGCGTGACTCCCATTCTTCCAAGCGGATCTTGGAGAGATGTTCTCCTCGTTCCTGGCGGCCGTACGTGTAGGCGCCTGTGTATTCGTAGACCTCCGTCTGCTCCGGCAGATTGCCCTGCCCCGCCATGGTGGGCAGGGTGGTGCCTTTGGGGTTGGCGATGGAAGACGGTGCTTTGTAATCGAACGTACGCGTCGTATGTACCGAGCTCTGCAATGTCCGCGAACCCGACCACTGCGTGAACGCATCCGCCTCACTGCCCGTGCCGGATCTGTAAAACTCAACAGGATTGCCCGATATCTCGTCGAGCGAATGAACGTCATCGGTCACGACCAGCGTATGCGACTTGCCGTCCTTGCCCTGCCTCCAGAAGCCGAAGAGCCCTTCTTCTTCCATCAGGCGATGGACAAAATCCCAGTCAGATTCGCTCTGGCGGCAATAAGAACGAGACGGCAACGGCTTCGACAGCGCAAACTGGAACTGCCCGCTCGCCTGCGGATGGGCATTGAACACATCCGTCATGATGGCGTCGACACTTTGATCCTGCCAATACCGCATGTCGCGACGGAACCTCAGGAAGTGCATCCACGAGGCGAAAGCCAATTGATAGCTTGCTTGGCTGCCCTCCGCGCCGAGTCGGCGGGCCGTATGAATGTAGCCGTTGATCGGCAAGTAGGACTTGTCCGCTTGCTGAATCCACAGCGTCATCCGCTGCGCAATCAGCGTTTTCAGTTCAATGTCGCTTGCCGTCGACACCATGTCGATCGTGACACCGAAGTCTCGCCCAAGCTCCGAATAGGTCACGGCGCGGCGTGGCACGAGCGCGTTGTCGGGCAGTGACGGAACGTCCGTCTTCAGTAGACGATCTTGCTGGATCAGCCCGCCGCGAAGCGCCTGAATCAAATCGGTCAAGTTCATGTGCTACCTAGTTCTTGTTCATGTCGTGCCCCGCGGGGCGTTCTCTCACAGGGACGGCCGCCCTTTACATGTGTTGGCGAGAATAGCGACTAGGGCCGATCGCAGCTATCCTCTGGGCGTCGAAAGCTGTCACGGTCCGCTGCCAGCGATGACAACAACGAACCAGCCACCGAAACTTGCCGCCATGATATTTCAATCAGGGGCGATTTGAGCGCGCGCCGTTAGTGTTGAGACGTATTCAAGGGAAATTTCTGACAAAACAGACACTCACTCTCCAACGAGCACCGCCAGCAAAGATTGACGGCGACAAACCGAGTTTTCTCGCGACCGAGTGAATTGCGCTCACGAATGATCCTCCGAGCTCAAGATGGGCATCTCACATCGAAAAATGAAAGCAAGACGAAAGATTTCGCGAGGTCTGCTGTGCCTTTGACAATCGATCCATTCGAGGGCAGATTCGGCCAATACCGCACGATATTTGAAAGCATATCAAATCATGAAACTGAGAGATTTCGAAAAATCGAGCGCTTAAATTTCAATATGCAAGGTGTGGTTAACGTGGACCGGCCCCCGCTAAAACCGGACACGGGGTAACGCTTAAATTATGAGGTAGTCTTCTGCCTATGTTTAAGCCTAACCACAACGTAGAGCCGGTCGAAGTTCTGACCCAGCCGGAGCAGCGCCGCCGACGTTCTGTCGAGGAGAAGCTCGCGATAGTGCGCGAGACGTTCGAGCCCGGCGCGACGGTTTCCGGTGTTGCCCGTCGCCATCAGGTGAATGCAAACCAAGTCTTCGCCTGGCGCAAGCTCTATCAGGATGGAAGCCTATCTGCCGTCAGTGCTGGCGAACAGGTGGTGCCGGCATCGGACCTTACCGAAGCGATGAAGCAGATTCGCGAACTTCAGCGGCTGTTGGGCAAAAAACGATGGACGTGGAAATTCTCCGCGAAGCAGTGGAGTACGGTCGAGCAAAAAAATTGATTGCGCGCTCACCATTGCTGCCGGGGGACGACCGTTGAAGACGGTCTGTGAAGTCCTGGGTGTGTCGCGCGCGAATCTCACGGTCAAGTCGAAGCGTCCTGCCGAGTGGGTCGACCGGCGCAAGACGCCGGTTCTGGATGACATGCCGCTCGTCACCGAACTGCGAGAGCAGGTTGCCGACCTGCCCACGTACGGCTACCGGCGCGCATGGGCGCTGCTGAGGCGAAGCCGGGACGCGCTGGGCCAACCTCGCGTCAATGCAAAGCGGGTGTACCGCGTCATGCGTCGCCACGGGCTGCTGCTCGAACGCCGAGCTCATCACGTCTCCTGGACGCGTCGGCACGATGGCAAGGTCGCGGTGGACAGAAGCAACGTGCGCTGGTGCTCGGACGGTTTCGAATTCCGCTGCGACGACGGTGTCCCTTTGCGCGTCGTCTTCGCACTGGACTGCTGCGACCGGGAAGCCATGAGTTGGGCTGCGACCACCGGCGGTTACACCGGTGACATGGTGCGCGACGTGATGCTTCAGGCGGTCGAAAACCGCTTCGCTGGTGCGTTGAAGGCTGACGGCGAAATCGAGTGGCTGAGCGACAACGGTTCTTGCTACATTGCCGACGAGACAATGACGTTCTCGCGTGAAATCGGCCTGAGGCCGATCACGACACCCGTCAGAAGTCCGCAGAGCAACGGGATGGCCGAGAGCTTCGTCAAAACGATGAAACGCGATTACGTTTCATGGATGCCCAAGCCCGACGCCCGAACGGCGCTACAGAATCTGGCCATTGCGTTCGATCACTACAACGAGTCGCATCCGCACAGCGCCCTGAAATACTGCTCGCCACGCGAGTTTCGCCAGCAAACAAATTCTCCAACCTAAGCGTGGCCGCGTGTCCGGTCATGCAGGGGCAAGTCCATAACGTGCGTCGACAAGTCCCTGTAAAAACCAACAGGTTAAATCGTTATTGCATTGAATATCGCCCAATAGCAGACGTAAGCTTTTTTGCTCGATCTCAATCAATAATCCGCGTGTGATTCCAGATTTCCTCAAACCTACATGCCCACCTGAACACGGCCGGCCCCGGCCGCTCCGCAGCGGCGTTCCTGCAAAGGAGTGCCCACGCATCCCGCTTTCACCTTTGATATCGGTGACATTGTTGTCCTGACTCTCGTCGGCATCGGTGTCGTTCTGCTTGTTAAAAGACGTGCCGCTTCAATTCGCCCGGTTCCGCCTCCACCTATGGCCCTCGCTTCCCCTTTCGTCGAATACGAACTATTCGGCCCGGCCGTCGACGAATGGGTAGCTCACGCGCCCTATCCCGATCAAGCGCTGCACGCTGCGCGCCATGCACCGTCAACATCACTCGACGCCACCGCCCATACGCCACCTCGCTCGCCCAACCCTTATCGCGAAGACATCGAGTCGGTCGAATGTCGCTCGCATCCGTCAAAAATCGGAAATTCAAGACGACGAGCCGTTCGAGACCCTCCCTCCATCGCCGGCAGATCACTAGCGATTCGCAGCAGCCAAGACAAACGCCCCGACTATCCTCGTATGCCCCTGCCTGGGCGACCGAAGGATTTTCATCGTCCGGCGACACGCATCACTGATCGGTGGTTTCGGGCTCGAGACGGCCGGCGTCTTGAACGAACGCCGCAGGCTCCGAGCGCTCGCCAAGACCGGACAATCGGGCTTGCTCAAAGGCGAGGGCAAAATCACCGGCTATCTCTTGCTGGCCACCGCGTGCGATGGCACGCTCGCGACCACCGCGCAATTCACCTCGGCACGCATCGTCTGTCGCAACACACTGCAGGTTGCTCTAGGCGATAGCACGAGTGTCGTCAAAGCTCTCTTTGCCAGCAAAGCGGTACTTAAATCGCCAGCACTTCCCTCCCGTCGGAGATACCTCAAGATACATCCCGCCACCGTCTGCGAGACGACACGATTTTTTGCGGAGAGAGGCGTTGCAGATGGCAACGTCATCTGACGGCACGTGCATCCTGTAATCCAAGGGGGCATTTTTCGATCAACGGCATCGAGCGATCACAACATTCCCCCGATGGTGCCCACACATGCCCTCGGATTCACGCGGACTATGCTCGATAGCTCAGGAATGCAAAAACCCGCGAAGCCTTACGCTATCACGGGTTTTCGGAACAACGAGGACCACCTAGAACGTGTACTTGGTGCCGGGGACCGGACTCGAACCGGCAAGCCAATGAAGGCGGCGGATTTTCGTCACACTGCTTCTTTCGAAGCCGGCCGGGCGCATGCCTGGCCGTTCGTGCGCTGGACTATGCCTTCGCCGTCGCCTGCACGCGTTCGCCGCATGCAAGGCCTTAGGCGCCCCCCGTCTAGTCTCTACACCTTCCCGCGCATCGCTCGCGCGATGTCCGGGCTTGGCTCGGCGTTGCCTCGTCGCGCTGCGCGCCAGGGGTTTCACCGAATTTGAGGGGTTCTGCACCGGACGTTTCCGACCGGGCACTCAAATCATTTAAGTCCGCTATGTTTACCAATTTCATCACCCCGGCTAAAGGGCGGACCGCATTCTACCACTGGTCCGGCACGACTTCAGTCCGGTAAGCAGGCTCGCCTGCGGATTGGCGGCGAGGGTTTCGCCATCGTCGGGGAAACCACCCTGACCATCCCGCCGGCGCCTTGCCCCATCTCATCCGGCCCGCGTCATCGAAGCGTCACACGCACTGCCGATAATCGTCGACGTAAACGTTTACATCGCGAGTGCCCATGACGTCGACCATCAAGGATGTTGCAGCCTTGTCCGGCTTTTCGATCGCCACGGTCTCGCGTGCGATCAACGCCCCGCACACGGTGGGCCCGGATACGCTCGCGACGATTCGCGCCGCGATCGAGACACTGCAGTTCCGGCCCAATCCGCTGGGCCGACAGTTGCGCAGCGATCGCACCCAGTTGATCGGCGTGATCCTGCCCACCTTCGCCAACCCGGTGTTCACCGAATGCCTGCAAGGCCTCGACGAGCTGGCATCGCAAGCCGGCTTCAAGCTGATCGTGATGACCACGGAGTACGACACGGCGCGCGAGCGGCATGCGATCGAAACGCTGCGCGCGCAGCGCGTCGAAGGCCTGATCCTGACGGTCGCCGACGCGCACGCGCATCCCCTGCTCGACGCGCTCGATCGCGACGGCCTGCTCTACGTGCTGATGCACAACGACACGCCGCATCGCCCCTCGGTGGCGGTCGACAATCGCCAGGCCGCCTACGACGGCGTGAGCCACCTGATCGCGCGCGGCCATCGTCGCGTGCTGATGCTGGCCGGCTCGCTGGCCGCCTCGGATCGCGCCAGGCAGCGCCATCTCGGCTACGCGCAGGCGCTCGCCGATCACGGTCTCGAGCCGCTGCCGGCGCTGGAGATCGACTTCAACGCGCCCGAGCTGCCCAACGCGGTGCTCGCGCACCTCACCTCGAAGGCCACGCGCCCCACCGCGATCTTCTGCAGCAACGACCTGCTGGCGATGGTGGTGATGCGCGGGCTGCGTCGCGCGAAGTTCCGCGTGCCCGACGACATCTCGGTGCTCGGTTTCGACGGCCTGGCGATCGGCGAACTGCTGGCGCCGCCGCTGGCCAGCGTCGCCACGCCGAATCGCGAGATCGGCCGCTCGGCCTGGCGCCGCCTGGCCGAGCGCCGCGCCGGCGAAACCCATGCCGCGCCCGCGCTGGTCCTGCAACACACGGTGCGCGACGGCGGCTCGGTGACGGCGATCGGCGATGCGCTCGATACCGGCTGCGGCAACGGTCACGGCCCGGACGGCGCGCATGGCCTCGACACCCACGACTGAGGACGACGCGATGCTCATTCCGTTTCCGCCGCTCAAGCGATTCGTTTCGTCATCCCTATCGATTGGCTCGACGCACGCGTCGCCGCCCACCCCGCATTCCTCGAGTGGACGGCAAGTACCGTCCGCCCCTTGCTCGTTCACCCCTGTCCATGCTGCATCCGTCCTCGCCAGGAGACCTCACGTGACTTTCCGCTTCCCCTTCCCGCGCGCGCTTGCCGGCGCGCTGCGCCGCGCCGCGGCCCTGCCGGCCGCCTGCGCACTCGCGCTGGCCGCGTTCGCGCCGCTCGCCGCGCACGCCGACGAGACCGCGATCTGCTACAACTGCCCGCCCGAATGGGCCGACTGGGCCTCGCAGATCGCCGCGATCAAGCAAAAGACCGGCATCCGCGTGCCGTTCGACAACAAGAACTCGGGCCAGGCGATCGCGCAGCTGATCGCCGAGCAGAAGAGCCCGGTGGCCGACGTGGTGTATCTCGGCGTGTCCTCGGCCTTCCAGGCCACGGACAAGGGCTTGGTCGAGCCGTACAAGCCCGCGCACTGGAACGAGATCCCCGCCAACATGAAGGACCCGCAAGGCAACTGGTTCGCGATCCATTCGGGCACGCTGGGCTTGTTCGTCAACAAGGACGCGCTCGACGGCAAGCCGGTGCCGCGCTCCTGGGCGGACCTGCTCAAGCCGGAGTACAAGGGCATGATCGGCTACCTCGACCCGGCCAGCGCCTTCGTCGGTTACGCCGGCGCGGTCGCCGTCAACCAGGCGCTGGGCGGCTCGCTCGACAACTTCAAGCCCGCGCTCGACTGGTTCCGCAAGCTCAGGGCGAACCAGCCGATCGTGCCGAAGCAGACCGCCTATGCGCGCGTGCTGTCGGGCGAGATCCCGATCCTGATCGACTACGACTTCGACGCCTATCGCGCCGAGTACAAGGACCACGCCAACGTCGCCTTCGTGATCCCGGCCGAGGGCACCATCTCGGTGCCCTATGTGATGAGCCTGGTGAAGAACGCGCCGCACGCGGCCAACGGCCGGAAGGTGCTCGACTTCGTGCTGTCCGACGAAGGCCAGAAGCTGTGGGCCAATGCCTACCTGCGCCCGGTGCGCGCGCAGGCGATCAGCCCCGAGCTGGCCGCCAGGTTCCTGCCGGCCAGCGACTACGCGCGCGCCAGGCCGGTCGACTTCGGCAAGATGGCGGCGGGCCAGCAGGCCTTCGGCCAGCAGTACCTGCAGACCATGCAATGAGGAGCGACGGCGAGATGCGCGACCTGAGCTTTCCGCTGCGCTGGCGCCTCGCGCTGCTCGCGCCGGCGCTGGCGGTATTCACCGCGTTCTGGTTGCTGCCGATGGTGGTGCTGGTGCGCGTCTCGGCCGAGGGCGGCTTCGTGTCGACCTACCTCGCGCTGCTCGCCAATGCGCTCTACATGAAGAGCCTGGCCTCGACGGTCGCGCTGTCGGCGGCCGTCACGCTCGCCACGCTGGCACTCTCCACCCTGGCCGGGCTGCTGCTGGCGCGCCGCGAGTTCGCGGGCAAGCGCGCGCTGGTGGCCCTGCTGACCTTCCCGCTCGCGTTCCCCGGCGTGGTGGTCGGCTTCATGGTGATCATGCTGGCGGGCCGGCAGGGGCTGGTCGGCATGCTGTCGGCGAAGCTGACCGGCGACAAATGGGTGTTCGCCTATTCGGTGGCGGGCCTGTTCGTCGGCTACCTGTATTTCTCGATTCCGCGCGTGATCGTCACCGTGATCGCCTCGGCCTCGAAGCTCGACGCCTCGCTGGAGGAAGCCGCGCGCTCGCTCGGCGCCTCGGCCTGGCGCGTGTTCGCCGACATCGTGCTGCCCGCGCTGGCGCCGGGCCTGATCGCCTCGGGCGCGATCTGCTTCGCCACCTCGATGGGCGCGTTCGGCACCGCCTTCACGCTGGCCACCGAGCTCGACGTGCTGCCGATGACGATCTACACCGAGTTCACGCTGAACGCGAACATCGCCACCGCCGCCGGCCTGTCGATCGTGCTCGGCATCGTCACCTGGGCGGTGCTCGCGCTCGCGCGCAGCCTGACCGGGCAGGCCGCGGCCGCCGCCTGACTTCATCGAGGACCCCGCCCCGACCATGACCACGCTCCCACCCCCGACCGGCCTCGATGCCGAGCAGGCCGCGCCGCCCGATCGAAGCCGCGCAAGCGGCGCAAGCGGCGCAAGCGGCGCAAGCGGCGCGCTTCGAGGCCCGCATCACGGCCCGCTTTACAGCCCGCCTCACAGCCCACGACGCGGCCCGCTGCGGGCCCTGCCGAGCGGGCGCAGCCTCGCGGCCGCCGCGCAATGGGCCGTCACGCTCGGCCTGTGCGCCTTCCTGATCATCCCGATCGGCATGTCGGTGCTGGCCGGGCTGACTGTCAACTATTTCCGCGGCCCGTCGAGCGGCCTCACGCTGCGCTGGCTCGGCGAAGTCTGGGCCCAGTACCAGGGTTCGGTCTGGCTGTCGCTCGAAGTGGCGGCCGCCACGCTCGCGCTCACGCTGGTCACCGGCGTGCCGGCCGCCTATGCGCTGGCGCGCAGCCGCCATCGCCTGGCGCGCCTCGCCGAGGAGGCGCTGGTGCTGCCGATCGCGCTGCCGGGCCTGGCCTCGGCGCTGGCCCTGCTGATCGTCTATGGCGGCTTCTCGTCGTTTCGCACCAGCCTGTGGTTCATCGTGGTCGGCCACGTGGTGTTCACGCTGCCCTTCATGGTCCGCGCGGTGGCGGCGGTGGCCGCGCGCGCCGACCTGCGCACGCTGGAGGAAGGCGCCGCCAGCCTCGGCGCCTCGTTCGCCACGCGCTTTTTCACCATCGTGCTGCCCAACCTGCGTCCCGGCATCGTGGCCGGCGCGCTCGCGGTGCTGACGCTGTCGATCGGCGAGTTCAACCTGACCTGGATGCTGCACACGCCCGACACCAAGACGCTGCCGGTGGGTCTCGCCGATACCTATGCCTCGATGCGCATCGAGATCGGCAGCGCCTACACGATCCTGTTCCTGCTGATGACGCTGCCGTTGCTGGTGGCGATGCAATGGCTCGGCGTCGACGCGACCGGCACGCGCGTCGACGCCGGCGCCGCGCGCAAGTCGCGCAAGCCTTCCGCCTGACCTCTCACCGCCCCCTCCCGACGATGAAGCTCGATTCCATCCCCGTCACGCTGACGCGCTGCGCCAAGACATTCCGCGACACACGCGTGCTCGAACCGCTGGACCTGACGATCGGCGCCGGCGAAACCCTGGTGCTGCTGGGCCCTTCGGGCTGCGGCAAGACCACCACCTTGCGCATGATCGCCGGGCTCGACCGGCCCGACGCGGGCGGCGCCATCCACTTCGGCGACGAGGACGTGACGGCGCTGCCGATCGAGCGGCGCCAGGTCGGCATGGTGTTCCAGAGCTACGCGCTGTTCCCGAACCTGACGGTGCGCGGCAATGTCGGCTACGGCCTGAAGATCCGCCGCACCGCGGCGGCCGCGCTGCGCGAGCGCGTCGACGAGCTGCTGGCGATGATGCAGCTCGGCGCGCATGCCGACAAACCGGTCACCGAGCTGTCGGGCGGCCAGCGCCAGCGAGTCGCGCTGGCCCGCGCGCTGGCGGTGCGCCCGCGCGTGCTGCTGCTCGACGAGCCGCTGACCGCGCTCGACGCCAAGCTGCGCGACACCCTGCGTCGCGACATGAATGCCCTGCTGCGCGAGCTCGGCGTGACCACCGTCTACGTCACGCACGACCAGGCCGAGGCGATGGAGCTGGGCGACCGCATCGTGGTGATGGGCGCCGGGCGCATCGAGCAGATCGGCACGCCGCGCGACATCTACTACCGCCCGGCCAGCCGCGCGGTGGCGCAGTTCATCGGCACGCTCAACCGCATCGAGGGCGTCTGGCGCGACGGCGCGCTGGTCACCACCGGCGGCGCGGTGCCGAGCGATCGTCAGGCTTCCGAACTGTTCTTCCGCCCCGAGGATGCCCAGCTGGTCGATCCCGGCACGGCGCCGCTGCGCGGCGCGGTGGCCGGCTGCGCCTTCCTCGGCGAACGCACGCGCCTGACGATCGAGCAGGCCGCGCCCGACGCGCTGGTGATCGACGTACCCGGCCGGATCGCGCTCGCGCGCGGCACCGCCGTCGGCCTGGCGATCGCCCCCGAGGGGCTGATCGCGCTTCCCTGACCCCGCACAAGTACCCACGAGGATTTCCCCATGTTGCTCGCCCAGATCAGCGACCTGCACATCAAGCGCCCGGGCGCGCTCGCCTATCGCCGCGTCGATACCGCCGCGAGCCTGGCGCGCACCGTCGCGCGCCTGAACGCGCTGGTGCCGCGTCCCGACGCGGTGCTGGTGACCGGCGACCTGACCGACTTCGGCCACGACGACGAATACCAGCACCTCAAGCGCCTGCTCGCGCCGCTCGAGATCCCCTACTACCTGCTGATCGGCAACCACGACGAGCGCGGCGCGCTGCGGCGCGTGTTCGCCGAGCGCGCCGAGCTGCAGGGCGGCGAGTTCGTGCAGTACGCGCTCGACCTGGGCCCGCTGCGGGTGATCGCGCTGGATTCGCAGATCACCGGCCAGAGCGCCGGCACGCTGTGCCAGGCGCGCCTCGACTGGCTCGCACGCGAGCTGGAGGCCGCCGCCGGGCGCCCGACCGTGGTCGCCCTGCACCATCCGCCGTTCGCCTCGGGCATCGCCCACATGGATCGCCAGCGGCTCGATCCCGAAGCCGCGCGCCGGCTCGATGCGCTGCTGCGCGCCCATCCGAACGTCGAGCGCGTGCTGTGCGGGCACGTGCATCGCACCATGTTCGCGCGCTTCGGCGGCACCATCGCCCTGGCGGTGCCGGCGCCCGCGCACCAGGTGGCCTTCGACCTGCGCCCGGACGGCCCTTCGGCCTTCGCGATCGAGCCGCCGGCCTTCGCCGTGCATCGCTACGATCCCGTCGAGGGCCTGGCCACCCATCATGTGTATGTCGACGACAGCGACGGCCCGCATCCGTTCTACGACGCCTCGGGCGCGCTGATCGACTGAAACGGCAGAAGGCGGGACGAGGACGCGCCTCGCCGTGCACGCGGCACGGGAAGCCGGCCCGGCGGCCCCGGATGCCGACGCGACGCGAGCCCGGCACCGGCAGAGTTCACGGCGCTCCGGTATGATCGGCAGCCTCGCCGGCGCGGCCGTCCTCGCGCTGCCCCGGCCCCGCCGTTCCGGCGCGCCCGGCTTCGCGCGCCCCGCTTCGTTCCGATCGCCCATGTCCACGCCGCCTTCCGCCATCCCCTCGCCGTCCGCCGCCCATCGTCACTACTCGCGCGGCCTGCTGCTCCTGCTCGCGACCATCGCGGGCGTGTCGGTCGCCAACATCTACTACAACCAGCCGCTGCTCGGCGCGCTGCGCCTGTCCTTCCCCGACGGCGCGGCCTGGATCGGCGTGGTGCCCACGGCCACCCAGCTCGGCTACGCGGCCGGCATGCTGCTGCTCGCGCCGCTGGGCGACCGCTTCGACCGCCGCAAGCTGATCCTGCTGCAAATCGCCGGGCTGTCGGTCGCGCTGCTGGTGGCGGCCGCCGCGCCGGCGCTGCCGGTGCTGGCCGCGGCCAGCCTGGCAATCGGCGTGCTGGCCACCATCGCCCAGCAGGCGGTGCCCTTCGCGGCCGAGATCGCGCCGCCGGCCGAACGCGGCGCGGCGGTCGGCACGGTGATGAGCGGCTTGCTGCTGGGGATCCTGCTGGCGCGCACGGCGGCCGGCTTCATCGCCGAATATCTCGGCTGGCGCGCGGTGTTCTGCGCCTCGGTGGCGGCGCTGCTGGCGCTGGCGGTGGTGATCATGCTGCGCCTGCCGCGCAGCACGCCGACCTCGACGCTGCGCTATCCGCAGCTGCTGGCCTCGCTCTGGCACCTGGCGGTGGAGCTGCGCGAGCTGCGTTACGCGGCGGCCACCGGCGCGGCCATGTTCGCCGCGTTCAGCGCCTTCTGGCCGGCGCTCACCCTGCTGCTGGCCAGCGCGCCCTTCCATTACGGGCCGCAGGCGGCCGGGCTGTTCGGCGCGGTCGGCGCGGCCGGCGCGCTGGCCGCGCCCTATGCCGGCAAGTCGGCCGACAAGCGCGGGCCGCACGCGGTGATCGCGCTAGGCATCTGGCTGGTGGCGATCTCGTTCGCGATCTTCGCGGTCTCGGCCAGTTCCCTGGCGGGGCTGGTGATCGGCGTGATCGTGCTCGACGTGGGCGTGCAGGCCGCGCAGATCTCGAACCAGTCGCGCATCTACGCACTCAAGCCCGAGGCGCGCAGCCGCGTCAACACGGTCTACATGGTCTGTTATTTCATCGGCGGCGCGATCGGCTCCTCGGCGGGTGTCGAGGCCTGGCATGCCGGAGGATGGCTCGGCGTGAGCGTGGTGGGGCTGTTGTTCGCCTGCCTGGCCGGCACGATCCATCACGTCGGCGCGCGCCGCCGGGGCTGAGCGGAGCGGGCCGCCGCGAACCAGGCCCTACCGGCTCGGCTGCCGTGAATCGGCAGGCGCTGCCGGTAGCCGGCAGCGGACGCGGATGCCCGCGAATCGGGCCAAGCTGCCCGAGCCTGAATCTCACGGCCCCGGGCATGATCCTGAGGAATCCGTGCCTAGCAGGCCGCCTGGGGCCGCCCCGAGCCGGCCGAGGCCGCGCGCCCTACTTCACCGCCTTGCGCGCCGGATCGCAGACGAAGGACAAGCCCACGCTGCCGAGGATCGCCAGCGTCGCGATCACGGTGGCGGCCGTGACCGGCTCGCCCAGCAGCAGCGCGCCCAGCGCCACCGCGACGATCGGGTTCACGTACATGCAGCTGCTGGCCAGCACCGGGCTGGTGTTGCGGATCAGGTAGCCGTAGGCGACATACGCGATCATGGTGCCGAAGATCATCAGGTACAGGAACGCGAAGGTCGGCAGCACCGCCCACTGCACGCTGCGCTCGCCGAGGAAGATCGCGGCGATGGTCGACATGGTGCCGCCCAGGCCGATCTGCAGCGAGGTGGACAGGAACAGGTCGCTGGGCAGCTTGAGGCGGCTCGACAGATGCACGCCGCCGGCCCAGAACAGGCCGCCGCACAGCACCGTGATGCTGCCCAGCGTGGAGCCGGGCGTGGACGGCCCGCCCGAGTTCAGGATCACGATGCCGACCATGCCCAGCCCAACCGCCACCCACTCGCCGCGCGCGACCTGGCGCCCGGCGATGGCGGCGATGACGGTGGCGAACAGCGGCACGGTGGCCACCATCACGGCCGCCGAGCCGCTGCTGACGGTGCGCATGCCGAGCGCGATCAGCCCCGAGGAGGCCGCCACCAGCATGGTGCCGACGATGCCGGCGTTGCGGATCTCCACCAGGCTGGGCATCACCGGCTTGCGACGCATCGCGAACACGAACAGGCCGATGCCGGCCAGGCCGTTGCGCATGCCCGAGAGCAGCAGCGGCGGAAACGACTCGAGCGCGATATGCAGCGCCAGGTAGGTCGAGCCCCAGACGAAATAGATGAAGGCCAGCGCCAGCGCGATGCGCCCGCCGCGGCTTTGCGGCAGGCGGATGCGGACTCGCCCCGCGATGGCGAGCAGACGGTCGAGCAGGGTCATGGCTCAGCCCGGCTCGTTGGCGGATCGGGAGGACGGGATGGATCGAGGGCCCGGCATGGCAGCGGCAGCCGCAGCCATCGCCCAGGCGGCGGGCAGCGCGGCGAAACCATCGTGGCGGGAAATGCGGACGTGCGAGGGCGACCGGCGCGAAGCCGATACGGTGGGGAAAAACGAGCGGGACGGCATGTCGTCGAGAACGGAACCGGAGAAGTCGAACTGACCCAGAAGAATGGGCGCGCCGCGACCGACGGCGCCTTTGAAAGCATTATGCATGACAGCCAGGAAGGCGAATCGGGGTCAATCAGGAAAAGCTCGACGCTGACGTTTCGGCGCGACAACCGCCGCTCGCCCTTGTCGCGGCCCGACGCGAATCTGCCGCGAAACGACAGCCACCGCCGCGTTTCGAGCCATCCCGGCAAAACCCCGCGCGACAAGCCCGCCGGCCCTGCCCGGCGAATTCGGCGGCGCGCCGGCCAAGCGAGCGGTTGAAACCTCGGCCGTCCGGGTGTATCGTTCGCCCTTGCTAACGCGGGGGTCCTGCGTTGCGCCATTCGGAATGCGGCGCATCGCGGGTGAGAAATACCCTTTGAACCTGATCTGGATAATGCCAGCGCAGGGAAGCGTACGGGCCTCGCCACACGTGGTACCTCCGGCCGGCCTGCCGCCCTCTCTCGTCTCCTGCTTAGCGCCCCACATCAGGAGATGACCGCATGAATGCCAACCCGAAGTTCCTGTCCGCCGATGCCCGCGTCGACGCCGCCGCGATCGCCCCGCTGCCGAATTCCCGCAAGGTCTACGTGACGGGCTCGCAGCCCGACATCCGCGTGCCGATGCGCGAGATCACGCAGGCGGACACGCCGACCGGCTTCGGCGGCGAGAAGAATCCGCCGATCTACGTCTACGACACCTCGGGCCCCTATACCGACCCGGAAGCCAGCATCGACATCCGCTCGGGCCTGCCGGCGCTGCGCCAGGGCTGGATCGAGTCGCGCGGCGACACCGAGACGCTGGACGGCCTGAGCAGCGCCTACGGCCGCGAGCGCGCCGCCGACGCGGCCACCGCCGAGCTGCGCTTCCCCGGCCTGCACCGCCAGCCGCGCCGCGCGCAGGCCGGCAGGAACGTGACGCAGATGCACTACGCGCGCCAGGGCATCGTCACGCCCGAGATGGAATACATCGCGATCCGCGAGAACCAGCGCCGCGCCGAATACCTCGCCAGCCTCGAGGCGAGCGGCCCGAACGGCGCCAAGCTGGCCGCCATGATGGGCCGCCAGCACCGCGGCCAGGCCTTCGGCGCCGCCGCCTTCGGCGAGAACCCGCTGGGCGAGATCACGCCCGAGTTCGTGCGCGAGGAAGTCGCGCGCGGCCGCGCCATCATCCCCGCCAACATCAACCACCCGGAATCGGAGCCGATGATCATCGGCCGCAACTTCCTGGTGAAGATCAACGCCAACATCGGCAACTCGGCCGTCACCTCCTCGATCGGCGAGGAAGTCGACAAGATGACCTGGGCGATCCGCTGGGGCGGCGACACGGTGATGGACCTGTCCACCGGCAAGCACATCCACGAGACGCGCGAGTGGATCATCCGCAACAGCCCGGTGCCGATCGGCACGGTGCCGATCTACCAGGCGCTGGAGAAGGTCAACGGCCGTGCGGAAGACCTGACCTGGGAAATCTTCCGCGACACGCTGATCGAGCAGGCCGAGCAAGGCGTCGACTACTTCACGATCCACGCCGGCGTGCGCCTGCAATACGTGCCGCTGACCGCCAACCGCATGACGGGCATCGTCTCGCGCGGCGGCTCGATCATGGCCAAGTGGTGCCTCGCGCATCACAAGGAAAGCTTCCTCTACGAGCACTTCGAGGACATCTGCGAAATCATGAAGGCCTACGACGTGAGCTTCTCGCTCGGCGACGGCCTGCGCCCCGGCTCGATCTACGACGCCAACGACGAGGCCCAGCTCGGCGAGCTCAAGACGCTGGGCGAGCTCACCCAGATCGCCTGGAAGCACGACGTGCAGGTGATGATCGAAGGCCCGGGCCACGTGCCGATGCAGTTGATCAAGGAGAACATGGACCTGCAGCTCGACTGGTGCAAGGAAGCGCCGTTCTACACGCTCGGGCCGCTGACCACCGACATCGCGCCGGGCTACGACCACATCACCTCGGGCATCGGCGCGGCGATGATCGGCTGGTTCGGCACCGCGATGCTCTGCTACGTGACGCCCAAGGAGCACCTGGGCCTGCCGAACAAGGACGACGTCAAGGAAGGCATCATCACCTACAAGCTGGCGGCGCACGCGGCCGACCTGGCCAAGGGCCATCCGGGCGCGCAGGTGCGCGACAACGCGCTGTCCAAGGCGCGCTTCGAGTTCCGCTGGGAAGACCAGTTCAACCTCGGCCTCGATCCGGACAAGGCGCGCGAATTCCACGACGAGACCCTGCCCAAGGATTCGGCCAAGGTCGCGCACTTCTGCTCGATGTGCGGCCCGCACTTCTGCTCGATGAAGATCACGCAGGACGTGCGCGACTTCGCGGCCAAGCAGGGCGTGTCGGAAAGCGAGGCGCTGAAGAAGGGCATGGAAGTCAAGGCGGTCGAGTTCGTCAAGACCGGCGCCGAGATCTACCACCGCCAGTGAGCGGCATCGGCGCGGCCGTTACCGCGCGCGGGATATCTCCTGCGCGCGGCCTAGCGCTGCGCCGCAGCATGCGCGGCCTCGGGGGCGCGGCCGGTGCAAGCCGCGTACCCGCGGCGATACATTTGATTACGCCGGAAAAGCGGCTTAACAAGTCCTTACAGCAGCCGGTTCGCGGCTCCTCTAGATTGATAGTGTCGCGCGCGAATCGGATTTCCCGGGCCGCACGCCACGACTCACTCTTCACTCTTTCCGAGGACACACCATGAACTCGATCCGACGTGTTGGGATAGGGGCGCTGCTGATCGCCACCATCGCGAGCCTGTCGGCCTGCGACTCGATGACGACGCGCCAGCGCGATACGGCGATCGGCGCCGGTGTCGGCGGCGTGGCCGGCGCGGCCATCGGCGGCAGCGCGCTGTCGACGCTGGGCGGCGCGGCCGCCGGCGGCATCATCGGTAACCAGGTCGGCAAGTAAGCGCCCGCCCGGGCTTGAACCCAGTTGATCGCCCCGCCCGCGCGTTCGCGGGCGGGGCGACTCGTCCTGCCGCCCTCGCTCCCCACAGTTCGCCTCGTGACACGATGCGGGCTCGCGCGTGTTGAAATCTGCCGTTACTGTTTCACACAGCGTTTCATGCGCGACGCGCCTAAGCTCCCCGTATCGCCACCGTCACAGGACGCCTCCGTCCGGAGGTCCGCCATGAAAACCCGCACTTTCGTCGCCGCCGGCCTCGCCACCGTCGCCCTCGCCGGCTGCTATTACCCTTACGGCTATTACCCGGCCGGCGGTTATTACGCGGCCACCCCGGTCGCGCCCGCCGCGACCGATCCGAACTACCCGGCACCGGCCTACAACACCGCGCCGGCCTATGTCGCACCGGCCTATCCGGCCTATTACCCGGCCTACCCGGCGCCGGCCTACTATCCGGCCTATGGTGGCTGGTGGGGGCCGTCGGTCTCGCTGGGCTTCCGCTTCGGCGGAGGCGGCTACTGGGGACACGGCGGACGCTGGGGCGGCTGGCACGGCCATCGTTGAGCGTGGCGAGCGCGGGCTGCAGGTTCGCCTCGCCCGCGCCCGAGCGATCGCGGCCGCGCCGCCGTGCGTGGCCTGATCCATCGTCGGCGTGGCGCGCCGGGCGCCCGATCGTGCGTGCGGCTGCGAGAGCCGGCCTTCGGAGTTCGAGGCCCTTCGCCTTGCCACGCGCCCCACGCGCCCGACCTGCCGCCTTCGCCGGCAAGCCAGCATCGACGATTCCTCAGACCTATCTCCGCCTTTTTGCCATTTCATCCGTTCCTGTAACATCGGCGGCCGGCGCGGCGCTACCATGCCTCGGCATCCCGCGCCCCCATTCGAGCCCGCCATGTCCACCCGCCATCTCTCGCTGCTGATCCTGCTCGCCGCCTTCTGGGGCGCCTCGTTCCTGTTCATCCGCGTCGGCGTCGCCGACTTCGGCGTCGCCCCGCTGATGGTGCTGCGCGTCGGCTTCGGCGCGCTGTTCCTGCTGGTGCTCGCGCTGGCGCGCAACGGCGCGGCCGGACTGGCGCGCACGCTGCGCCGCCATGCCTGGCCGCTGCTGGTCTGCGGCCTGCTCAACTCGGCCGCGCCGTTCTGCCTGTTCGCCTTCGCCGAGCTGACGCTGCAGGCCGGCATCACCTCGGTGATCAATGCCACCGCGCCGCTGTGGGCCGCGGTGGTGGCCTATCTCTGGCTTGGCGAACGGCTCTCGATGCCGCGCGTGTTCGGCCTGGTGCTCGGTTTCGCGGGCGTGCTGCTGCTGGTAGGCAACCAGGTGCTCGCGCCCGAGGGCAGCACCGGCGGCGCGAGCGCCGGCGCCACCGCGCTGGCCGCCGCGGCCGCGCTCGGCGCGACCCTGCTGTACGGGATCGCCGCCAACTACACCAAGCGCAAGCTGTCCGGCGTCGACCCGCTGATCAACGCGACCGGCACCATGACCGGCGCCACCCTGTTGCTGCTGCCCTTCGCGCTGGCCACCTGGCCGGCCGCGCCGGCCTCGGCGCAGGCCTGGGGCGCGGTGATCGCGCTCGGCATCCTGTGCACCGGCGTCGCCTACCTGATCTTCTTCTACCTGATCGCGCATGTCGGGCCGTCACGCACCATCACAGTGACCTTCGTGATCCCGATCTTCGGCATCCTGTGGGGCGCGCTGTTCCTCGGCGAAACAGTCGCGCCGATCATGCTCGCCGGCTGCGCGGTGGTGCTGCTCGGCACCGCGCTCGCGACCGGCGCGATCCGGCGCATCCCGGGCTTCGGGTCGGCACGCGACACGGCCGCCTGAGCCGCGATGCGCGGCGGCAATGCTTCGAATCCCGCCACGCATCGCCACTGCAATGCTGCCTCTCTTTTTCCTCGCTTTCCGGCTTTTTCGACACTTCAATCGTTTGCGCCCAGGCTTTGGCGCAGGCCGACAAGGCCCCGCCAAGCGCTGCGCGTGCGGCCGAACAACAGGTGTGCGAAGCGTCGATGATTCGTAGCGCCGATCATTTTCCGTGCTCGTCCATTCGGTGTAGAGTACGTGGGCGCGCGACGCGGCGGCCACCGCGTCAACCCGGCCGGCAGCGCGCTGCCACACACAGCCTCACGCAGCCTCGGGTAGCCACACACGACCGCGCGGTGCCGCCGCCGATCCCCCCGGATCGCACGACGCCCGCCCCCACCGAACTCACGCGCAATGCGACCGTCCGCCGAACTGACGCTAGACCATCTCGTCAGCCTGCTCGTATCCGACGGTGCCGGCGGCTGGACCGCCAACTATCGCGGCATGCGCCTGACCTCGGCATTCCAGCCGGTACTCTCGATCACGCACCGGCGCATCGTCGGCTACGAGGCGCTGGTGCGCGCGCAGGCTTCGAGCGATGCCTCGCTGGAACCGGAAGCGCTGTTCGCGCTCGCGCACACGCGCGGCGACGCCCCGCTGCTCGATCGCATGACGCGCTGCCTGCACGCGGCCAATTTCGCCGCGCAGGATCCCGGCCACGGCTGGCTGTTCCTCAACGTGATGCCGCAGATGCTCGACTCGGGCAGCGCGCAGCGCGAATCGATCGACGAGCTCTGCGCGCATTTCTCGCTGCCGCCCACCCGCGTGGTGCTCGAGGTGATCGAGCAACCGGTGCGCGACGAAGCCGCGCTGGCACGCACCATCGACCGCATCCAGCATCGCGATTTCCTGATCGCGATCGACGATTTCGGCACCGGCTTCTCGAACTTCGACCGCGTCTGGCAGGCGCATCCCGACATCGTCAAGCTCGACCGCTCGCTGGTCGAGCGCGCGCAGCAGCCCGGCGACGCGCGCCGCAACATCCGCCACCTGGTGACCATGCTGCATCAGGCCGGCGCGCTGGTGCTGGCCGAGGGCATCGAAACCACCCACGCGCTGCAGGTGCTGATGGATGCCGACGTCGACTTCGTGCAGGGTTTCCTGTTCGGGCAGCCCGATGCCTCGCTGGCACGGGCCGGCGAAGGCGGTACGCGCCATATCGACGAGGCATGGGCGCGGCACGCCGCGCGCCGCGAGGCGCGGGCGCTGCGCAACGGCCCCTGTTTCGGCGAGCTCGAGCGGCGGCTGCTGGCGGCCGCGCAGGCCTGGCTCGCGAACGGCGACCTGGCCGCCGCGGCCGCGCCGCTGTTCGAACTGCCCGAGATCCGGCGCTTGTTCGTGACCGACCCGCAGGGCCGCCAGCCGGTCCCCTCGATCGCGCGCCCCGACGCGGTCTCGCCGACCCAGGCGGCGCGCCTCGCGCCGCTGTTTCCCGATACCGACAGCAACTGGTCGCGCCTGCCGGTCTGGCAGCGCGCGATGCAGACGCCGGGCCGCGTGATCATGGCCGGCCCGCAGCATTCGCTGACCGAGGGCCGCAACGCCTGGTCGGCGGCGCTCGCGGCGAGCGCGCCGCCAGGCAGCGAGGTGAAGGTGGTGCTCTGCGTGGAGTTCGTGTCGGACCCGCACGACGAGGGCGACGCATTCGAGGCGGCCGACGAAGCCTGAGCCGCGTTCATGCGCACCGAACGGTACTCGGTTCGGCACCGCGCCGTTCCCTCGCGATTCGAGCCGCAACCGGCTCGATGCCTCAATCCACGACCTTGCCCCGCCCGGCCTTGACGGTCCCGCGCCGATTCTTCGCATCGAGCCGGCGCTCCTTCGAGGCACGCGTCGGCCGCGTCGCCACCCGCGCGCGCCGCACCACGGCGACACTCGCGATCAGTGCGTCGAGCCGCGCCAGCGCGGCCACGCGGTTCTGCTCCTGGGTGCGATATTCCTGCGACTTCAGCACCACCACGCCGTCGCGCGTGATGCGCTGGTCGGACAGCGCGAGCAGGCGCTCCTTCAACAGCTCGGGCAGGGAGGAGGCGCGGATGTCGAAGCGCAGGTGGATCGCGCTCGACACCTTGTTGACGTTCTGGCCGCCGGCGCCCTGCGCGCGCATCGCCGAGAGTTCGACCTCGGCGGGATCGAGCGTGTAGCGGATCATGTTCCGTTCTCCTGATCGACTGTCTTGTCGGCGCCTGCGTGCCGCGCGGCGGCCTCGGCGATCCGCGCGGCAAGGCCCGAGTCGCGCTGGGTGCGCGTGGCGATCGCCTGCGCCAGCACCGTGCGCGGCCCGATCACCTGCACCCGTGAACGCGCGCGCGTGATCGCGGTATAGACCAGCTCGCGCGACAGCACGCGCCCGAACGCGGCCGGCAGGACCAGCGCCGCCTCGTCGAACTCCGAACCCTGCGACTTGTGGACCGTCAGCGCGAAGGCCGTATCGTGGGGCGGCAGCGCGGCCGGCGAGACCGCGCGTGCCTGCCCGTCGGCGCCGCGGAACCAGACCCGCAGCGCGCCGCGCGCATCGGGCAGCGCGATGCCGATATCGCCGTTGAACAGGCCGAGCGCGTAGTCGTTGCGCGTGACCATCACGGGCCGGCCCGCGAACCAGTGCGCGCCGACCGCGAGCGGCACGCGCACCGCGCGACGCACCTGGGCGGCGACGCGCTGGTTGACCTCGTCGGCGCCGCGCGCGCCGCTGCGGGTGGCGCACAGGATGCGGAAGCGGTTCAGCGCGTCGAACAGCGGCAGCGGATCGGGCTCGGCCGTGGCGAGCGCCGCGCGCAAGGCCTCGCCATAGGCGTCGAAACCGTGCGCGAGGCGCTCGATGGTGGCCACGGACAAGGCGTCGCCGCTGTCGTCGTAGTAACGCGCGGCGGCGCCGGCTTCAGTCGACAAGGCATCGAGCGCGTCTTGCGCCGCGCCGCGGCGGATCGCCAGCGACAGCCGGCCGATCGGCGAATCGAGGCCGAAGCGGTAGTTGCGTTCGAGCCAGACGACGCAGTCGGCCAGGGGGGAGATGGCGCCGACGGGAGGTGCCGGTTCGAGTCCGGTCCCCGGCACCCAAGTTCGCGCCTCCCGATTCATCGCGGCGCCCGCGACATCCTGCTCGTCGATCCGCCAGGCATCGAGCCAGCCCAGTTCCTCGGGCTCGATCCAGGCATCGAGCGGCGCGCCCGCGAAGCTGTCGATCGATACCGCGGGCAGCGCGACCGGCTCGACGATCGGCGCCTCGTCGAAATCGAACAGGGAAGCCTGCGCCGGCGACGGGTCCGCTTCGTCACGCGCCTTGCGCTTGCCGCGCGCCGTCGCGCGCGTGGTCGTCGAAGCCGGCCTGGCGGGCGGCGTCACCGCATCAGGTGCCGCTCCAGCCAGCACCGGCGGCCCGCCCGCCTCCGCCGGCAGCGCCGCCACGAAGTCCGCCACCTCGACGCCCAGCGCCTGCGCGATGCGCCGGCAGCCCGCCGCGCTGAAGGCCGGCCGCGCGCTCAGCTCGGCGAACACGGCGCCGGCCTCGACGGCGGCGAGCTGGTCCTTGTCGCCGAGCAGCACCAGCCGCGCGCCCGGCGCCAGCGCGTCGAGCAGGTGCGCGGCGAGGGCGACATCGATCATCGAGGCCTCGTCGACCACCACCAGCTCGTAAGGCAGCGGATTGTCGCGATGATGGCGGAAGCGCCCGCCCGGCAGCCAGCCGAGCAGGCGATGCAGCGTGTAGGAGATTTGCGGCAGGCGCGCCGCGAGTTCCGGCGGCAGGCCCGAGGCGCGCGCATGCAGGGCTTCCTGCATGCGCTGCGCGGCCTTGCCGGTCGGCGCGGCCAGCGCGATCCGCAGCGTTGGCTGCATCTCCACCAGGCAGGCGATCACGCCCACCACGGTGGTGGTCTTGCCGGTGCCGGGGCCGCCGCTGACGATCGTCACCCGCCCGCCCAGCGCGACCAGGGCGGCGACGCGCTGCCAGTCGATCTCGCCGGCGCGCGGCGCCGCGAAGAAGCGCTCGAGGCTCTCGCGCAGCGCGACAGGCGAGAACGCGGCCTCGCCCACTTGCGAGGCCGCGCCCGCGTGCATCACCAGCGCATCGGCCAGGCGCGTCTCGTAGTCGTAATAGCGCGCGAGATAAAGCCGCCCTTCCCCATCCACCACCAGCGGGCAATCGGCGCCGCGCGGCGCGCGGCCGAAGGCGGCCACGCCGCTGGCGGCCAGCTCGGCGCGCACCGCGTCGAGCGTGGTGGCGTAGCGTTCGGCGAGCGCCGCCAGCGAGATGCAGACGTGGCCGGCGGCGGTCGCGCGGCTGGCCGCGAAGGCGGCGCGCGCGGCCCAGCGCGCGGCATCGGGGGCAGCGCCCAGCCGGCGCGACAGCATGCCGATCCGGCGCGCGAAACCCTCGGCCAGCGTGAGCCCGAAATCGGCCGGCTCGGGCAGGCGTTCGGCCAGCCCGCCGACGAAGCCGAACGGTTCGGTCAGGTCCTTCATGCGCGCTCCTTGCGCATCAGCGCGTCGAGCGCCTCGACCAGCTCGCGCGAGGGCCGCCGCGCATGCACGCCCGAGGGCCGCCCGCCGCTCGACCAGCCGGGACGCACGCCGCGCACGAAAAGGTAGAGATACCCGGCCATGTGGCTGTCGTAGTCGTAGCCGGGCAGGCGCACGCGCAGGTAGCGATGCAGCGCGACGGTATAGAGCAGCGCCTGCAGGTGATAGGCGTGGTCGGCCATCGCCGCATCGAGCGCGGCCGGCCCATAGGCGTCGGGGGTCGCGCCAAGATGGTTCGACTTCCAGTCGACGATCCAGAAGCGGCCGTCGTGCTCGACGATCATGTCGATGAAGCCCTTGAAGAAACCCGCGAGCGTACCCGATTCGAGCGCCACGTCGGGATAGCCGTGCTCGACCAGCAACGCACGCAGCGCCGCGAAATCGAGCGCGGCGGCCGGGAACAGGAATTCCATCTCGTTCAGGCGCCGGCCCGGATCGATCGCGGCGAGCTGCATGCCGGGCACCAGCTCGGTGGCGACCACCTCGGCCAGCATGCGCGTCATCATCGCCGGCAGCCGCTTGGCCAGCTCGGGCTCGGCTTCCACCGGCCGCTCGTGCAGCGCGCGCCGCGCGGCTTCGTCCCAGCCGCTGGCGTCGCCGAAGTCGCTCAGCTCGAACAGCAGGTGCAGGCACTCGCCGGCCGCCGCGCCGCGCGGGAAACCAACGATATCGTCGGGATTGGGTTGCATGGCGCGCTCGCCGCCGCCGTCGATGCGCGGCACCGGATCAACGGCGGCGGCGAGCGCATCGTGATCGGGACGCAGCGCCTCGTCGGGCACGGCCGCGATGCCTTCCTGCTCGCGCGCGATCGAGGCCGTCAGCGAGCTGAAGCTGGCGATGCGCCAGGCGTCGCGCAAAAAGCGCGCGGCCTGGCGCGCGCCGCCGAGCCGTTCGGCATCGTGGCCGGCCGCCAGCGGCGTGCGTGCGCTCACGCCCGGCAGCGGCGCGATCGAGATCGGGCCGGTGGCCAACGCACGCCAGCTCGCGGCCAATTCCTCGGCCTCGGGCGGTGTCTCGAGCCAGGTGTCGAAGCCGTGGCCGGCGCCGCCGACCAGCCAGTTCAGCACGCTGCGGCGCGCCTCGCGCGTCGAACGCGCCGACTGGTAGACGCCCGCCACCAGGTAGCAGCGATGCACCGCGCGCGTGAGCGCGACATAGACCAGCCGCGCGCGTTCGGCCGCCTGCTCGCGACGCGCCTGCGTGGCGGCCAGCTCGGCGGCCGCCTCGTCGCAGCCGTAATGGAGCACCGCCGCGCCGGCCTCGTCGTGATACTCGCGCGCATCGGGCAGGGCATCCTCGCGCGGCTCGTGCAAGCGCCCATCGTTCAGGAACGGACAGAACACCACCGCGTATTCGAGGCCCTTGGACTTGTGCACGGTGACGATCTGCACCAGGTTGCGATCCGATTCGAGCCGCAATTGCGCGTCCTCGCCGCCGCCCACCGCACGCTGCGCGGCCAGCCAGCGCAGCGTCGGCGCGATACCGGGCTGCGCCGAGGCACGCGCCTGGGTCAGCTCGGCCAGGTGGTTGATGTCGGTCACGCGCCGCTCGCCGTCGGCGCCGCCGATCAGCCGCTCGGCGATCCGCAGCTCGCGCGCGAAGCTGCGCCACATCACCGCGAAACCGCGTTCGCGCCAGAGCAGGCGATAGCGCGAGAAGCGCTCGACCCAGCTCATCGCGTCGGCATCATCGGCGGCCGCGCCGGGCGCCGCCTCGCCCTGCTCCAGCCGCCACAGCGCCGCCGCGTCGAGCCCGAACCAGTCGGTGGCGAGCGCCGCGCGCAGCCGGCGCAGGTCGCCCGGCGCATCGATGGCGGCCAGCACGCGCTCGAGCTGCTCGGCGTCGAGCGTGGCGAACACCGAGGCCTGCGCGAGCTCGACGCTGCCGATCCCCCAGGCGGCCAGCACGCGCTTGACGATGCTGCCCTGCCGGTGGGTCTGCACCAGCACGGCGATATCGGCCGGCGTGAGCGCGGCCTCGCCGAGTCGCACCGCGCCCTCGCGCGCGCCGCGCATCAGGCGCGCAATCTCGGCGGCGCAGGCCTGCGCGGCCTGCCATTGCGCGTCGCGCTTGCCCAGCGCCTGGTCGCCGTCGGGCAGCATCCAGATCCGGAAATCGCCGCTGCCGGCGCGCGGATCGGTGCCGTCGACGAAGGGCGCGCGCTGCCGCGTGCCGGCGCGCACCGGCTGGTAGTCGAGGCCGTCCAGCACGAAGGCGCGCGGGTTCGCGCCGAACACGCGGTTGCAGGCCTCGACGATGGCCGGCGTCGAGCGCTGGTTCACCGCCAGCGTGTAGCGCGCGCCGGCCCGCTCGCGCGCGGCCAGGTAGGTGTGCAGGTCGGCCGCGCGGAAGCTGTAGATCGCCTGCTTCGGATCGCCGACCAGGAACAGCGGCCCGGCCGGCGCGAAGATCCGGTCGAAGATCGCGAACTGCAGCGGGTCGGTGTCCTGGAACTCGTCGATCAGCGCGGCCGGGTAGCGGCGGCGCAGCGTGTCGGCGAGCCAGGGATGCGCCTCGAGCGCGTGATACAGGTTGGCGATCAGGTCGTCGAAGGAGACCACGCGGCGCGTGCGCTTCTTCTCGGCGAGACGCGCCGGCGCCTCGGCCAGCCAGTCGGCGATCAGCGCCAGCCAGCGCGCGCGCTGCGCGGCCTCGGCGGCGGCCAGCGCGGCCTCCAGCGCCTCGGCCGCCTCGAAGAACGGATGCTCGGGCGTGGCGCCGCCCTTCTTGGTGGCCTTTTCCAGCACGCCGCGGGTGAGCTTCAGGGCCGGCTTGGGCAAGGCGGCCGGTGCCAGCGCGCCGGCCGCCTCGTTGAAATAGGCGCCCCAGGCGGCCAGCGCGTCGGCCACCGCCTCGGGCTTGTGCGAGCGCTGGTTCAAGGAAGCCTGCGCCAGCTCCAGCACGCCGGCGATCGCCGCGCGCTCGGCCTGCCACAACGCGGCCGCCGCCGCGTGGCTGGCCCGCAGCGCCGCGTCGAAATCCACGCCCTGCGCGTGCGGATCGGGCAGGCCGTCGAAGCGCAGCGCGGCCAGCGGTTTCTTCAGGCGCCGCGCGAGCTGCGCGTCGAGCGCTTCCGGTCCGGCGCGATGCGCGACCAGCCAGGCCGCGAAGCCGGGATGCGCGGCCGCCACCGGCTCGACGCGCGTGCGCCAGAACTCGGCCGCCAGCTCGAAGCGCAGCACCGCGTCGTCGGCCTCCATCTCGAAGGCGAACGGCATGGCGGCCGCGAACGGCGCTTCCTGCAACGCGCGCTGGCAGAACGCGTGAATGGTGTGGATCGCCGCCTGGTCGAAGCCGCGCAGCGCGCGGCGGATTCGCTTGGCGGCGGTTTCGGCATCGATTCCGCTGCCGTCATCGTCGCCACCGCCGTCGCTGCCCTCGCCGAGCGTGGTCTCGAACAAGCGCGCGACAAACGGATCGCCGCCGTCATCGCCGGTCTCCAGCGCGTGCGCGAGCTGCGCGAGCCGTCCTCGGATCCGCTCGTGCAGCTCGGCGGTGGCGGCCTTGGTGAAGGTCACCACCAGGATCTGGTCGGCCTGCAGGTCGTGTTCGAGCAGCAGGCGCACATAGAGCGCGCAGATGTTCCAGGTCTTGCCGGTGCCGGCCGAGGCCTCGATCTGGTTCACCCCGTCCAGCGCGCAGGCGAAGACGTCGAGCTCCTGGGGCGCCTGCGAGGCAGCGATGGCGGTGCTCATGCCTCGCTCCTGAGGTGCTCGGCGAGCGGCGTGAAGACCAGGCGCGCGAGCGCCGGGAACGGCGCGTCGAGCGAAAGATTCCTGCCGCGCCAGACGATCGCGAGCGCCGCGTCGTCGGCCTCGCTGGCCACGCGCTCGTTGATCCACACGCCGGCGGCCTTGGCCTCGCCTTCCGCGACCAGCGCCCAGGCGCTCTTCGGGAAGAAGCGCAGCGGCATGCGGCGGCCGGCGCGGAACAGCGCGGCCAGCGGCGCGAGATGCGCGAGCGGGTCGGCCACCGGCGCGAATTCGAAACCCTCGCCGCTGCCGAACCACCGCGTGCGGCGCGGGCCGCCCGGATCGATCGCGCAATAGACCAGGTGCGCGAGCCAGGCCGACAGATGATCGCGCGCGCCGGGCCGCGCGTAGCGGTAGATCACCTGCCCGGCGGGCGTGAGCCGGTTCAGCGTGCCGTGCAGCGAAAGCGGCGCGCGCAGCGCATCGGCCGCCAGTGCCGCATCCTCGGCGCCGAACCAGGGCATCTCGCCCTGCGGCCAGGCCGGCGTGATCTCCAGCGCGAAGGCGCGCCGCTCGGCGCCCGCCTCCAGCGCGAGCCGCACCTTGCCGGCCAGCCGGTCAAGCGCGCCGAGCGCCTGCTCGCGCCACACCGCGCCGGTCGCGCCGCCCGGCATCTCGGGGCTCGCCTCGGCCACGCGGCGCGCGAGTTCGCCCACGCTCTCGCCGGCGCCATGCTCGACGCTCTCGACGAACATCGGCAGCACGCGCGCGGCCAGCGCATCGCTGCCCGCGTAGTCGAGCGCGAAGGGTTCGGTGTCGATCAGCTCGGCCTGCGCGTCGAACAGCGCGACGCCGAGCCGGTCGCGCAGCAGCGCGCGCGCCGGATGGCGCCAGAAGCGCTCGAAGTCGCCGAAGGCCACCGGCGCCTCGGGCTCGGGCGGCAGCGGCGCGGCGAAGAACGGCGGCACGTCCCCGGTCGCGCCGCGCGCGAGCTGGCCGGCCAGCGTGGCGCGTTCGGCGTCGTAGGAATAGAGCCGCCCTCCGGTCTCGAAGTAGTCGGCCGAGAACGGCTGCAGCGGATGCTCGATCACGAAGGCGCGCCGCGCCGCCTCGATCGCGGCCGGCGCCGCGCCCGGCCCGGCCGTGACCTCGGCCACGTAGTCGAGCAGCTCGTCGACCAGGGCGGCCGGCGGCAAGGGCGCGTTGTCGCGGATGCTGCGGCCCGTGTAGGTGATCAGCAGCCGGTCGCGCGCGGCCAGCAGCAGGTCGAGGAACAGGTTGCGCTCGTCGTCGCGGCGCTGGCGATCGCCGAGCTTGGCGAACACCGCCATCAGGTCGAATTCGTCGGCGCGCGCCAGGCTCGGCAGCACGCCGTCGTCCATCCCGACCAGGCAGACCACGCGATACGGCAGGCCGCGCAGGCTGGTCAGCGAGGAGAAGGTCACGCCGCCCCAGGGCACGCCGCCGCGCGCCGGATCGTCGAGCGCGGCGGCGAAACCGGCGCGCATCACGGCGGCCGGCACCGGCAGGTCGCGCGCGCCCTCGCGGATCGTCGCGACCAGCGCGTCGAGCGCGTCGCGCACGCCCGACAAGGCGTCCGCGTGGGCCGCGCCCGAATCGAAGAAGCGCGCCAGCGCATCGGCGAAGATCTCGCCCCAGGCTTCGGGTGTTTCCTCGCCGGCGATGCGGCCGGCGAACCAGTCGAGATCGTCGGTGAAGCGCGCGAGCCGGCCCAGCAGTTCGGCTTCGCCGCCCTCAGGGCCATCCACCGGCAGGTAGGCGCCGATCGGCGCGGCACCATCGGGCATCGCGTAGCCGAGGAACAGCCGCGCCAGCGCATCGGCGAAGGTGTGGCGGCGCACCGGGACGGCGTCGCCGTCCACCGCGCCGCCCGCGGCATCGTTCGCGGCCGCCAGCCCGCGACGCGCGCCGGCCGCGGCGAGCCAGGTCTGCACGGTCTCGAGCGCGGCCGCGTCGATGCCGTAGCGGGCCGCCACCGCGTCCACGCGCAGCCACTCCACCAACTCGGGTGCGCCCACCTCGCGATCGGGCAAGGCCAGCCAGTCGAGCAGCACGCGCGCCACCGGGTTGGCCTGCGAGGGCGGCAGCCCGGTGATCCGGTACGGCACGCGCGCGGCCTCCTGCGAGGCGGCGGTGCCGAACACCGCGTCGATCAGCGGGCCGGCCGCGGCCAGGTCGGCCACCGCCACCAATACGTCCGAAGGCGCGAGCGTCGGGTCCTCGGCGAAGGCGGCCAGCAGCCGGTCGTGCAGCACCTCGAGCTGGCGCGCCAGGCCGTGGCAGACATGCACCTCGATGCCGCGCTCGGCCGGCGGCGGCCCCAGCTCGGCCTCGGGCTGCAGATCGAGGATCGCGTTCTGGATCCGCGCCAGCCAGGTGTCGCCGGCGAAGCCGTCGTATTGCGCGGCATCGGTGGCGGCGGCGGTTTCGGTCAGCTCGTGCAGCATGTGCAGCTGCGCCTGGGTCTGGCGCCCCCACTCGGCCAGCAGCGGATGGCCGACCTGCTGGTAGTCGAGCTGGCCGGCCGCGTCGAGCGACTCGACGCGCGCGGCGCTGACGATGTCGAACCAGAATTCGCGGCAGGGATTGAGCGCGTAGATCCGCACGTCGATCCAGCGCGACAGCTCGCGCAGCAGCGCGACGTGCAGCGGCGGCATGGTCGGCAGCGCGAACACGCTGACCGCGTCGGGCCAGGCGGCCAGCGTGCGCGCGTCGGGCGCGAGCGCGGGCGCCTCGCGCAGGAAACGATGCGCGGGCGGCTCGCCGTCCTCGGCCAGCTCGGCCACCAGCGCGCGCCACAGCGCGGCCTGCCAGTGCTCGTCGTCGCGCGCGGCCTCGGCGCCGCGCGAAGGCGTGCCCTCCAAAGCGAAGATCGAGCCGCCGTCGCGCCAGGCAGCCAGCCATTCGGGCCGGTAGGTCAGGTAGTGGTCGAACACCGAGGCGAGCCGATGGGCCAGCTCGTAGCGCATCGGCGCATCGGCCGCCGCCAGATAGGCCGCGAGTCGCGGCGAGGCGAGCCAGGGCGCCGCGCCGTGCGCTGCGCCGGCTTCGTCGAGACCGCCATGAGCGCCGCCCTCGTCCGCCGAATCCATCGAATCCGCCGCCTCCGACAGCAGCCGGTAGCAGCGCCACACCAGCCGGTCCGGCGCGAACGGCGAGCGCGGCGGCACGCGCAGCACCTGGCCGATCTGCGTCCACAGCCACTGCGCCAGGTAGCTGAACTCGAGGTTGGCGCAAATGCCGTGCCGCCCGGCGATGTCGAGCTCGAGCCGCCGCCGCAGCGCCGCGCTCGGCACGATCACCTGCTGGCGCGCCCACGGGCCCGCCGCGCCCGGATGCGAGGCGAGATGCTCGATCAGCGCATCGGCGAGGGTTTCGTGGCGGTTCGAGAAGAAGAGATGGAGCATGCGGGCGGCGCGACGGACGAGGCGCGGCACGAAACCGCGCAGGAAGCGCCAAGGATAGCAAACGCGCCCGCGCCCGGATATTCGGAGAACGGCCAGACGGCCGGCCCGGGGAAATACGATAGACTCGTCCGTCCCCCCGCGCCGTTTCCTCAACCCGTCCTCGATGCGCTATTCGATCGAAATCAGGAAGTTCCTGTACAGCCAGTATTTCTTCGGCGGCCTGCGAATCGCCGTCGGCGTGTCCCTGCCGGCCGTGCTCTGCCTGATCGTGTTCCACGAACGCGACCTCGGCTTCACCATCGCCACCGGCGCGCTGGGCGCCTGCGTGGTCGACATGCCGGGTCCGCTCAAGTACAAGCACAACGAAATGCTCGCGTGCAGCGTGATCGGCTTCCTGTCGGCGCTGGCCACCGGCCTGGCCACGCCGAACATCTTCGCGCTGTGGCTGACCATCGTGCCGCTCACCTTCGTGCTGTCGCTGATCGTGGTGTACGGCAACCGCTGGCCGCAGATCAGCTTCGCCACCCTGTTCATGATGGTGATGACGCTGGAGGACAGCTTCACGCCGCTCGAGGCGCTGGTCAACGCGGCCTGGATCCTCGCCGGCGGCCTCTGGTATACCTACTGGGCCACCCTGGTGTCGCGCTGGCAGGCGCGCCGCATCGAGCAGCAGGCGCTGGCCGACAGCCTGTTCGCCTTGTCCGGCTACCTGCTCGCGCGCGCCGATTTCTACGATCCCGATGCCGATCTCGACGAGTGCTACCGCAACCTGGTGATCAAGCAGGTGGCGGCGGTCGAATCGCAGGAAACCGCGCGCGACATCGTGCTGCGCAACCTGCCCAAGCTGCGCCACGGCAAGCTCGACCCGGCGCGCACCATGATGTTCAACCTGTTCATCAACAGCGTCGACCTGCACGAGATGTTCGTCGGCGCGCATACCGACTACCCGCTGGTGCGCAGCACCTTCGGCGGCTCGGACATGCTGCTGTTCTATCGCGACCTGATCCGCAAGGCCGCCTCCGACCTCGAAACGGTCGGCCTCGCGGTGCTGGAGAATCGCGCGAGCCAGCCGCGCATCAGCGTGAAGGCCGAGCTGCGCGCGATCGAGTACGAGATCGAGCTGATGCGCAAGAAGAACTTCGCGCAGACCAACCCCGAGGCCTACGCGGCCGTGCTGGCCACCTTCCGGCGCATCTGGAGCGCCACGCGCCTGATCGACAAGATGCGCCGCGCGCTCGCCGAGACGCCCGACACCAGCAAGACCGAGCTGAAGATCGACCAGACCCTGGCGCGCTTCCTGCAGCGCCGCCGCGTCTCGCCGATGCTGATCTTCTCCAACCTCAACCTCGGCTCGCCGAGCTTTCGCCATGCGCTGCGCGTGACGGTGGCGGTGGCGCTGGCGTTCTGGCTGGGGCGGCTGCTGCCGCTCACCAATGCCTACTGGATCGTGATGACCACCATCATCATCCTGAAGCCGGGCTACTCGCTGACCAAGCAGCGCAACGCGCAGCGTATCGTCGGCACCCTGCTCGGCTGCGCGATCAGCATCGCGCTGATCTACACGGTCAAGTCGCCGGCGCTGCTGATCGCGATCATGTTCGGCTCGATGGTGATGAGCTACAGCCTGCTGCTGTTCAACTACGCGGCCAGCGTGGTGTTCACCTCCTCCTACGTGCTGCTGATGTTCCACCTGCTCGCGCCGGGCAGCATGCGCATCATCGGCGAGCGCGCGATCGACACGGTGGTGGGCTGCATGATCGCGATCGCCGCGAGCCGGCTGTTCCCCTACTGGGAATACCGCGCGATGGGCAAGCTGGTGGCCGAGGTGCTGAGCACCACCCGCAAGTATTTCGAGGCGGCCTGGCGGGTCGGGCGCGGCCAGGGTGCGCCGGCGGCGCCCTCGGTGGCCGCCGCCGACGGCGCGGCGGTGGTGCAGGCGGTGGCGGTCGCGGCCGAATCCGGCAAGGTCTCGCCGCTCGAGAGCGACTACCCCTATCGCCTCGCACGCAAGAACGTGCACATCGCCTTCGCCAACCTGGGCCAGGCCTTCCAGCGCATGATGCTGGAGCCCAAGGCGCACCAGCGCTTCGTGCCCGAGCTCAATGACCTGCTGGTGCAGGCCCACGTGCTGGGCGCGCAGATCACGGCCGCCGCGCCCCTGCTGCGCAGCGCCACCAGCGAGGGCGCGCCCGATACCTACGCGGCGCTGGAACAAGGCCTCGCGCAGGTGCGCGAGCATCTCCAGCAGGCCGAGGCCGGCACGCCGCCGCCCGCCGAGCAGGCCGAGCTGACCAAGCGGCTCTCGCGCGATCTCGATTCGATGGTGGTGGAAGCGGAGAAGTCGAGCCAGGTGGGCTCGGAGCTGACGCACGACCTGAAGGTGCTGGCGCACCAGTGCAAGCAGATGCTGGCCTCCTCGCTGCTGATCCGCAAGGACGCGAGCCTGATCCGGCTGCCGGCCTGAGGCGGGGAAAGCGGCATCGATGGAAAAAGGCCCGGCGTCCTGCCGGGCCTTTCGGACTTCAGCCGCCCGAGGCGCCCGAGGCCGGCGCCGAGGCGGCCGCGCCCGGCGCCGCGCCATGTTCGGCGTCGTAGGCGCGCTTCTCGGAGATCGCGTTGTAGAGCACCGTGCCGATCACCGCCAGCACGATCACGACGATCATCACCGACACGCCGCGTACCGGGTTCTTCCTGCGCTGCTCGCTCATGGTCTGTGGCCGCCTCGCGGCGGACGATCGAAAGGGCTCATTCTACGCGCGGCCTTCAGGCCGGCGCGAGTTCGGTGCGCACCGGCAGCGCGGTCGAGTACTTGATCTGCTCCATCGCGAACGAGGAGCTGACGTCGAACAGCGGCACGCTGCGAATCAGGTGCTTGTAGACGCGGTCGTAGTCGGCGATGTCGGCCACCACCACGCGCAGCAGGTAGTCGGTCTCGCCGCTCATGCGGTAGACCTCGACCACCTCGGGGATGTCGCAGACGGCCTGGGTGAAGCTGCGCGCCCATTCCTCGGTGTGCTGGTTGGTGCGCACCGCGACGAACACGGTGGTGCCCACGCCGAGCTTGCGCGCATCGCACAGCGCCACCTGGGCGCGGATCGCGCCGGTGTCCTTGAGACGCTGGATCCGTTTCCAGCAAGGCGTCTGCGACAGGTTCACCTTCTGCGCGAGTTCGGCGATCGGCAGCGTCGCATCGGTCTGCAGCAGTTCCAGCAATTTGCGATCGATGTGGTCCATTTCCCCATTCCTGTTGGTATAGAAAATTTTTCTACGCTGGATGCTACACGGGGAACATTATGAAAACTTATTCGCAACGTCGACCGGGGTAAATACGGAGCCGACCGGGCCGCCGCGACGGACCGCATGCGAGGACGGCGAGCAGGCACGAGCCGGTGCCGCCCGCCTCGCCCGCCTCGCTCAATACGCGACGGTGGCGATCTCGCGCACGAACTGCCCCTGCTCGATCGCATCGACGAAGGCGATCGCGTAGTCCTCGGTCGAGATCCGGCTGTTGCCCTCGGCGTCGCTGATCAGCTTGCCGGTGCCGGTGCGGAAGGTGCCGGTGCGCTCGCCCGGCGCGATCAGCGCGGCCGGCGCGAAGAAGGTCCAGTCGAGGTCGCTCACGCCGCGCAGGTAGCCGAGTGCCTCGCGATGGGCCAGCGCCTGCGGCTTGTAGGCATCCGGGAAACCTTCGGTATCCACCAGTTGCGTACCCGGCGCGACTTCCAGCGAGCCCGCGCCGCCCACCACCAGCAGGCGCCTGACGCCGGCCGCACGCGCACCGTCCACCAGCGCGCGGACCGCCTTCGGCACCTGGGTCGCGTCGCCGCCGCCCGGGCCGTAGGCGCTCGCCGCCACGTCCTGCCCTTGCAGCGCCGCCGCCACGCTGGCCGCATCGAACAGGTCGGCCGTCTTCGCCGTGATATTGCCTTCGCTGACACCGGCGCGGCGCGACAGCGCCGTCACGCGATGCCCGCGACGCGCCGCTTCCGCCGCGATCCGCGAACCGATGCCGCCCGATGCGCCGAACAGCGCGATGTTCAAAGTCTTCTGCGTCATTTGCTTGATCCTCAAGGTGATATGTAATCAACTCGATTACATATGTTGGCAAAAAAAGCGGGGATCGGCTCCCCGTACCTCGGCACTGCCCGAACTGCATCCTGCCCACCGGCGGCCCGGCCGCCGGCTTCCCGCTATCCGTCCTGCCGCATCTCGTGCTCGCGCAGCACGTCGGCCATCACGTCGGCCACCGTGCGCCGCGCCAGCGAGGCTTCCATGGCGCGCTGCGCGTCGTCGATATAGACCGTCAGCACGCCCTGGATATGCCGCCCCACCAGGCAATCGGGGTTCGGCGCCTCGCGATGCAGGGCGAACAACTGCCCATCGTCGACCGCGCGATATACCTCCAGCAGCGTGATCGAACCCGGCTCGCGCGCCAGCAGCGCGCCGCCGCCGGCCCCCAACTGCGAGGTGGTGATGCCTGCGGCGGCCAGCATCGAGGTCAGGCGCCGGATCAGCGCCGGGTTGGTGTTCACGCTGCCGGCGATGTACTCCGACGACAGCGGCACGCCCTCCTGCTGCGCCAGCAAGGTCAGCACATGCACGGCGAAAGCGAACCGGCTGCTCGTATTCATGCTCGGTGAACCGGCCGCGTGATCGCGCGGCCGTCTCGGCGACAAAGTGTGCTCATCATAGTTACATTTATTCCAGCCGGCAAGCGCGGTCTCAGCGATTCGCTGATTTTTCGGTATCCGCGGACGAGGCGCCGTGGTCGCGGCTCCATTGCTGGAGCTTGCGGCCGGCCGTCTCCAGGCCCGTGCCGGCAGCCGAGGCGGCCAGCCCGAAGGCGGCCGTGGCGGCCTGCTTGAGATGCGCCTGGGCGGCCGAGGCCACGTCGCTGGCCGACACCGGCGGCACGGCCGAAGCCGCCGACGCCACGCCGGCCTTGGCGGCGGCGATCTGGCTGTCGACGAAGCTGGCGGCCTGGTCGAGCTTGCCGGCGGCGGTCGCGGCGGCGGCGGCCACCGCGCTGGCGGCGTGATCGGGCGCGGACGCGTTCGAGGCGGGCTTGTCGCAGCCGGCCAGCGTGAACGCGGCGAGGCCGGCGACGGCGAGCGAGGCGAGCGCGTGGGCTGCCGACAGGCCGGGGATCGGGCGGACCGAAAAACGGGAGGAAAGCTTCATGATGTCTGGCGCGTGCCTGCGCTCTCTCGATACGGGAATCGCGATGATACGACGGGCGGGGACCGGCGCTGCATCAAGCTGACAATTGCTTTCAGACCGGGCGCGAAATCTTTCGGATTCGACTGATAGGCGGGGTTCGATAGCCTGCCTATAGTCGATCGCGTCATCGATTCCGCCCCCTGGGTTCCCTGCATGATGGATGTCCTCGACTGGCTGCTGGTGCTGGCTGTCGCGCTGGGCCTGACCTTCGCCTTCTGCCGGCGCGCGCGGCTCGCCTGGCCCGATGCGGGCGAGCGGCGCCGGCGCCGGCACGCCGCGCGGCTGCTGTCGCTGGCGGTGGCGGGCCTGTGGGCCGCCGCGCTGATCGTGACGCAGGGCGTGCTCGCGCCATTCGACTGGCTCGACGAACCGGCCCTGCCCCCGGTGCCCGCCCTGCTGCTGGCCGCCCTGCTGTGCGTCGCGCTGTCGGCGTGCTGCGCAAGCCTCGGCTGGCGCCTGTTGCGCCCGCGTCGCCTGTTCTCGGCGCATTGACGCCGGCGCACGCGCAGTCGCGCCGGGCGGTAGATATCGGGCGCACCGGAATCGTACGCACGCGCATTCTGCGCACCATCAAGCAGCAGATTCGCACCACCTCCAGACATGCACCGGCACCATGCACGTGCCTGGCGCGCGACATGCCATCGATCCACCGAGCCGCTAGCGCGTCACCGTCCCGACACGGTGCGATCCGCACCGATTTCACGCATCTTTTCACCCGATTGGCCCGAATCTTGCTCGACATGCCCTCTTTTCGAGCAAACACGGGCAACAGGATGGACAGTCTGAAAACGGCCGGCGACACCTTATTTCTCCTTCTCGGTGCAGCCATGGTGCTCGCCATGCACGCGGGTTTCGCCTTCCTCGAGCTGGGGACGGTGCGCAGGAAGAACCAGGTCAATGCCCTGGTCAAGATCCTGGTCGACTTCTCGGTCTCGACCATCGCCTACTTCTTCATCGGCTACACGGTCGCCTACGGCGTCGAGTTCTTCGACGACATCGGCACGCTGGCCCAGCACAACGGCTACGCCCTGGTGCGCTTCTTCTTCCTGCTGACCTTCGCCGCGGCGATCCCGGCGATCGTCTCGGGCGGCATCGCCGAGCGCGCCAAGTTCAACCCGCAGCTGATCGCCACCTCGGTGATCGTCGGGCTGGTCTACCCGTTCTTCGAGGGCATCGCCTGGAACGACCGCTTCGGCATCCAGGACTGGCTCGCGCACGCCTTCGGCGCGCCCTTCCACGATTTCGCCGGCTCGGTGGTGGTGCATGCCTTCGGCGGCTGGATCGCGCTGCCCGCCGTGATCCTGCTCGGCGCGCGCCACGGCCGCTACTCGAAGGACGGCCGGATCGCCGCGCATCCGCCCTCGAACATCCCCTTCCTCGCGCTCGGCGCCTGGGTGCTGGCGGTGGGCTGGTTCGGCTTCAACGTGATGAGCGCGCAGACGCTCGACAAGATCAGCGGCCTGGTGGCCGTCAACTCGCTGATGGCGATGGTGGGCGGCACGCTGGCCGCCTGGTTCGCCGGCCGCAACGATCCGGGCTTCACCTACAACGGGCCGCTGGCGGGGCTGGTGGCGGTCTGCGCGGGCTCCGACGTGATGCACCCGCTCGGCGCGCTGGTGACGGGCGCGGCCGCCGGCGCGCTGTTCGTGGTGATGTTCACCTGCGTGCAGAACCGCTGGCGCATCGACGACGTGCTCGGCGTGTGGCCGCTGCACGGCCTGTGCGGCGCGCTCGGCGGGCTGGCCGCCGGCGTGTTCGGCCAGCCGGCGCTGGGCGGCTTCGGCGGCGTGTCCTTCCTCTCGCAACTGGTGGGCACGCTGGGCGGCATCGCCGTCGCGCTGCTCGGCGGCACGCTCGTGTACGGCGTGCTGAAGGTGTCGCTCGGGTTGCGGCTCGACCAGGAAGCCGAATTCGACGGCGCCGACCTGTCGATCCATCGCATCTCGGCCACGCCCGAACGGGATTAGACCGCGCATCCGCCCGCCCGCTTCGCGGGCAGGAAACCGGGCGCCGCTCGCCTTCCTGCCCGCCGCCTCACGCTCTTCCCGCCGCCGCCCCCCGCCACGCCTGCCCTTCCCGTCGACGGCCCCCGTCACCGGTTCCTGTCCGCCCCCCCCGGCCACGACGCGGCTCTTCAGGCACGATCGCGTCGCTCCGCCGCTGCCCCTCGCCACCTGCCCGGGCCCACCGCCGTCTTGCCCTGCGCCCTTCAAGATTCCGAAATCAATACGCTCAGCATTCAAAAAACTTTCACGAAGCGCACCTACACTCGCGTCCAGTTTTCCAAAGCCCTTCTGCATGCTTTCCATTGCATGACAAACGAAGGCCGTTTCGATCGACCACAACAACCGGACACCCCATGACCGCGCTGCCCAAAACCTCCCGACGCCAGGCCCTGAAGCTCCTCGTCGGCGCCCCGATGCTGCCGCTCGGCGGCCTCGCCCTGCCCGCGCTGCTGTCCGGCTGCGGCGGCGACGACGACACCCCGCCGGCAGCGGGCAACCCCGGCGGCGGCACCACCCCGGCGGCCTCCTTCGCGGCCGCCAGCTTCGTCTCGATGGCCGCGCCGACGCTGGCCAATCCGGCGGCGATGGCCACCACCACGGTGGGCTCGACGCTGAAGGTGTCCTTCACCGACGGCAGCGCACGCGACTACAAGCTGGCCTACAAGCCCTTCTTCACCACCGGCGACCTGGTGCCGAACGGCGCCGGCGGCACCATCCTGGCCGGCGGCTACTACGACATCAACAATCGCCCGATCGTCGACAGCTCGAAGGCCGGCAGCGAGCGCCAGTTCTACTCGGACTGCCCGGACGGCAGCTCGCTGCTCACGCTGGCCAACGCCAAGGTGCCGGGCGTGAAGGGCAAGCCGGTGTTCGCGGTGGTGCAGTTCGAATACACCACGCGCAACCAGAACGGCGACTCGACCTACGGCCAGTTGCCCTCGCCGATCGCGGTGCTGACGCTCGACCAGGACCCGGCCACCGGCGCGCTCACGCTGGTCAAGTACCACAACGTCGACACCTCGAAGGCGCATGGCCTGTGGATCACCTGCGGCGCGAGCCTGTCGCCCTGGAACACCCACCTGTCGAGCGAGGAATACGAGCCGGACGCGACCCTCGCCGCCACCGACAAGCAGTTCCTCGCCTACAGCCAGAACACCTTCGGCAGCCCCACGGCGGCCAATCCCTACCACTACGGCCACCTGCCCGAGGTGACGGTCAACCCCGACGGCACCGGCAGCATCAAGAAGCATTACTGCCTGGGCCGGATCTCGCACGAGCTGATCCAGGTGATGCCGGACCAGCGCACCGTGATGATGGGCGACGACGCCACCAACGGCGGCCTGTTCATGTTCATCGCCGACAAGGCGGCCGACCTCTCGGCCGGCACGCTCTACGTGGCGAAGTGGAACCAGACCAGCTCGACCGGCGCCGGCGCGGCCACGCTGAGCTGGATCCGCATCGGCCATGCCGGCAGCGACGAGATCGAGGCGCTCGCCAATACGCTGAAGGCCGCCGACATCATGGACCTGGCCACCGCCGATCCGAACGACGCCTCGTACACGAAGATCCACTTCGGCGGCAAGTTCAACTGGATGCGCATCAAGCCGGGCATGGAGAAGGCCGCGGCCTTCCTGGAGACGCACCGCTACGCCGCGCTGATCGGCGGCAGCATGGGCTTCACCAAGCTGGAGGGCACCACGGTCGACGCGAAGGACAAGGTGGTCTACACGGCGATGTCGCGCGTCGAGACCTCGATGGTCAAGGGCAACGCGGTCTCGCGCGACGTGGCGGTGGACAGGAAGATCTCGGCGGGCGCCGTCTATGCGCTGAACCTGAAGGGCGGCCAGCGCGACAGCGCGGGCAACGCTATCGACAGCGAATGGGTGCCGGTCGACATGAGCGCGCCGGCCGCGCTGGTCGGCGAGGACCTGGCCGCCGCCGACGCGCTCGGCAATACCGCCAATGCCGACAAGATCGCCAACCCGGACAACCTGAAGTTCTCGCAGAAGCTGCGCACGCTGTTCATCGGCGAGGATTCCGGGATGCACGTGAACAACTTCCTGTGGGCCTACAACGTCGACACCAAGACCCTCTCGCGCGTGCTGTCCTGCCCGTCCGGAGCGGAATCGACGGGCCTGCACGCGGTCGACGAGATCAATGGCTGGACCTACATCATGAGCAACTTCCAGCACGTGGGCGATTGGGAATCGCCGCTGCACGACAAGGTGAAGGCCACCCTGGACCCGCTGGTGCGAAGCAATTACAAGGATCGTTTCGGCGCCAGCGTCGGTTACCTGACGGCCGAGGCCACCGGCATCCAGCTCGGCAAGGCTTGAGGACGCGAGCGGGGCAGCCGGCTCGCTGACCGGCCGTCCCGTTCACAATCCTGAAACATCGTTTCATCCGTCACGGCCTTCCCGGCCGTTGCCGCGCGCTGTCGATCCCGACAGCGCGCTTTTTTCTTTTTGTCGGCTTTGTGTACGCGCCAGGCACGGCCCTCGGCCATGGCCACGGTGTAAGCTGCGCTTTTTGCCCCGCGGGCCCGGCGCGCTCCGGCAAGTTCGCCTGGATCGAAAATCCCAATATATGGGAAATCGACTTTCGACGGTCGGGGCAAAAAAAAAGCGCCACGGGGGACCGTGGCGCTAAAAAAGTTCTAGCCATTCCGAGGGCCGTGCTAGAACCTGAGAGACTGCATCGAAACCCCGTTATCGGTAAATCTGGCGAAACGTTGTTTCGAAATTCAGGTACATTTTTTCCGTTTCCCGAGGACAAGTCAAGCGAAAAATACAGTCCCGTTGCGAATTTTGCGACATGCCGATCGGGTTTAACCCTGGAAAACAGGGGCTATTCGGCAATATCTCACGACATGAGATGTTGCTCATCAAACGTGCATGACTTGGCATTTGTCGTACTATTTCGGAAATTTTGAAATTTTGTTTCGGAAAAAAGAGAGTGTTCCGTGTCGATATTGAATAACGCAGCCGCTGCCGCGCGCGATCGGGAATCCTCCACCGACGAGATCTCGGCGCTCGCCCGGGGGCTCGCGGTGCTGCGCCGGATCGCTGCCGCCGATGCTCCCGTCAGCAACCGCGAACTGACAGAATTAACAGGTATCCCCAAGCCGACCGTCTCGCGCATCACCGCCACCCTGGTGAGCGCCGGTTTCCTGTTTCGGCTGCCCGACAGCGAGCGCTTCGTGCTGACCGCGTCGGTGCTCGAGCTGAGCAACGGCTTCCTGCGCAACTTCGACATCCGCGCGCGCTCGCGGCCGTTCCTGATCGAGCTGGCCGAGCGCACCTCGCTGTCGGTCCATCTCGCCGTGCGCGACCGGCTCGACATGGTCGCGATCGACGTGATCCGGCCGCGCTCGGCGGTGCTCGTCACGCGGCTCGAGATCGGCTCGCGGATGGACATCGCCCGCACCGCGGTGGGCCGTGCCTACCTGGCCGCGCTCGAGGAAGGCGAGCGGCGCGAGCTGCTCGGCGCCCTGCAGGCCGCCCACGGCGACGACTGGCCACTGGTGGTGGCCCGCCTGAACTCGGCCCTCGACGACACGCTGCGCAACGGCTACTCGCTGGCGATCGGCGAATGGCGCGACGGGCTCAACGCCATCGCGGCCGGTTTCGTCGGCCCCTCGGGCCAGCGCTACGCCGTCAATTGCGGCGGCGCCGCCCAGCAGTACCCGCCCGAGTGGCTGCTCGAAACAGCGGTGCCCGCCATGCACGAATGCATCGCCAAGATCACGCGCGAGATCGGCGGGGCGGTGCCGACGCGGCGCGGCTGAAGCCCCGCCACGGCCGCCAGCCGGCTCGGCCGACGGCGACCGCCATCTTGCCGGAGCACGGCGCGGCACGACGAAATCGAAATGAGCGGGCGGCGCCGGCGGGCTGGCCGGCGCCGCCCGCTTCGCCTGGCGCAACACGGCATCGTATGGGGCCGCCGTGTCGGCGCCATGTCGGTGCGCGCCCCGCCGGCAACGGGGCCGGCCAGCCCGCGCCCGCCGTCAGCCAATCGTCAAGCTCGCGTCACCCGATCGTCACGACGAAAAAACATGTGGTTACCCCAGTAAACCGTTGAAAGAAAGTCCTCTGGACGATAGGCCGGCTCGCAACGTAGCATCATGCAACCTCGCGCCGGGGCGCTGCCCGCCCGACGCTCCGCTCTTTCGCCGTCCGACGTGGCGCGCCTGCCTGGCGCACCCGCGCACGACGCCTCCCACGCCCGCTCACGCCAGCGTCAGCCAGATCGAACATGAACAATCAGGAATCGCAAACGCCTCGCTCCCCCGCCCCTCCGCCGCAGGATCCGGCGCCGCGCAAGCGCCGCTGGCCGATCGCGATCGGCGTGGCCGCGCTCGTCGTGATCGGGGGCGCGCTGCTGTGGTGGCATCCGTGGAAGAAGAACGAGGCGCCGGCCAACGGCCAGCAGGCCGGCCAGGGCGGCGGACGCCGCCACGGCGGCCCGGCCGACTTCGCCAACCAGCCGCAGCCGGTGCAGGTGGCCACCGCCTCGCGCGGCGAGATGCCGATCGTGCTGTCCGCGCTCGGCACGGTCACGCCGCTGGCCACCGTGACGGTGAAGACGCAACTGTCCGGCTACCTGCAGTCGGTCAACTTCACCGAAGGGCAGATGGTCAAGAAGGGCGACGTGCTGGTGCAGATCGACCCGCGCCCCTACCAGGTCGCGCTCGAGACCGCCGAAGGCACGCTGGCGCGCGACCAGGCGCTGCTGGCCACCGCGCGCCTCGACCTCAAGCGCTACCAGACGCTGCTCGCGCAGGACTCGATCTCGGGCCAGCAGGCCGACACGCAAGCCTCGCTGGTCAAGCAATACGAAGGCACCGTGAAGACCGACCAGGCCTCGATCGACTCGGCCAAGCTGAACCTGACCTACGCGCGCGTGACCGCGCCCGTCTCGGGCCGCGTCGGCCTGCGCCAGGTGGATGCCGGCAACTACGTGACGCCGGGCGACACCAACGGCCTGGTGGTGATCACCCAGCTGCAGCCGATGAGCGTGATCTTCACCACCTCGGAGGACAACCTCCCGCCGATCCTGAAGCAGGTCAATGCCGGCAAGTCGCTGTCGGTGACCGCCTACAACCGCAACAACACGGTGCCGCTCGAAACCGGCTCGCTGGAAACCTTCGACAACCAGATCGACACCACCACCGGCACCGTCAAGCTGCGCGCGATCTTCGACAACAAGGACAACCTGCTGTTCCCGAATCAGTTCGTCAACACGCGCCTCTTGGTGGACACGCTGAAGGACGCGGTGATCGTGCCGACCGCCGCGGTGCAGACCGGCTCGATCGGCCAGTTCGTCTATATCGTCAAGCCCGACAACACGGTCACGGTGCGCAAGGTCAAGCCGGGCCCGGTGGACGGCGAGCGCACCAGCATCGCCGAGGGCGTGCAGGTCGGCGAGCGGGTGGTCACCGACGGCGTCGACCGGCTGCGCGAGGGCGCCAAGATCACCATCCCGGCCGAGCATCCGGCGGGCGCCAGCGGTGCCTCGGCCGCGCATGCCGCATCGGGCGCCTCGGGCGCGCACGGCCATCGCCATCACGGCGCGTCCCAATCCGCCGCGCAATGACGACGCCTGATCGATGAATCCGTCACGTCTATTCATTCTTCGCCCGGTCGGCACCGCCTTGCTGATGGCGGCCATCATGCTGGCCGGCCTGGTCTCGCTGCGCTTCCTGCCGCTGGCCGCGCTGCCCGAGGTCGACTACCCGACCATCCAGGTGCAGACCTTCTACCCCGGCGCGAGCCCCGAGGTGATGACCTCCTCGGTGACCGCGCCGCTGGAGCGCCAGTTCGGCCAGATGCCCTCGCTGAACCAGATGTCCTCGCAGAGCTCGGCCGGCGCCTCGGTGATCACCCTGCAGTTCAGCCTGGACCTGCCGCTGGACATCGCCGAGCAGGAAGTGCAGGCCGCCATCAACGCGGCCGGCAACCTGCTGCCCTCGGACCTGCCCGCGCCGCCGATCTACGCCAAGGTCAACCCGGCCGACGCGCCGATCCTCACGCTGGCGATCACCTCCAAGACGCTGCCGCTCTCGCAGGTGCAGGACCTGACCGACACGCGCCTGGCGATGAAGATCTCGCAGGTCTCGGGCGTGGGCCTGGTGAGCCTGTCGGGCGGCAACCGGCCGGCGGTGCGGATCCAGGCGAACCCGCTGGCGCTGGCGCAATACGGCCTGAACCTGGACGACCTGCGCACCACCATCTCGAACCTCAACGTCAACACGCCGAAGGGCAACTTCGACGGCCCGACGCGCGCCTACACGATCAACGCCAACGACCAGCTGACCAGCGCCGACCAGTACAACGACGCGGTGGTGGCCTACAAGAACGGCCGCCCGGTGATGCTGACCGACGTGGCCAAGGTGATCGCCGGCACCGAGAACACCAAGCTCGGCGCCTGGGTCGATTCCGAGCCCGCGATCATCGTCAACGTGCAGCGCCAGCCGGGCGCCAACGTGATCCAGACCGTCGACGCGATCAAGGCGATCCTGCCCAAGCTGCAGGAGACGCTGCCGGCCGCGCTCGACGTGCAGATCGTCACCGACCGCACCACCATGATCCGCGCCGCGGTGCGCGACGTGCAGTTCGAGCTGGCGCTGGCGGTGGTGCTGGTGGTGCTGGTGATGTACCTGTTCCTGGCCAACATCTACGCGACCATCATCCCGAGCCTGTCGGTGCCGCTCTCGCTGATCGGCACGCTGGCGGTGATGTACCTGGCCGGCTTCTCGCTGAACAACCTCTCGCTGATGGCGCTGACCATCGCCACCGGCTTCGTGGTCGACGACGCGATCGTGATGATCGAGAACATCGCGCGCTACGTGGAGGAGGGCGAGGGGCCGCTGGAGGCCGCGCTCAAGGGATCGAGGCAGATCGGCTTCACCATCATCTCGCTGACGGTCTCGCTGATCGCGGTGCTGATCCCGCTGCTGTTCATGGGCGACGTGGTGGGCCGGCTGTTCCACGAGTTCGCGATCACCCTGGCGGTGACCATCGTGATCTCGGCGGTGGTCTCGCTGACCCTGGTGCCGATGATGTGCGCGAAGCTGCTGCGCCACACCCCGCCCAAGGGCGAGCACCGCTTCGAGACGCGCGTGCACGTGGTGATCGACAAGGTGATCGCGCGCTACGGCACGGCGCTGCGCTGGGTGCTGGAGCGCGAGCGCTCGACCCTGGTGGTGGCCCTGCTGACCCTGGCGCTGACCGCCCTGCTCTACGTGTACGTGCCCAAGGGCTTCTTCCCGGTGCAGGACACCGGCGTGATCCAGGCCATCACCCAGGCGCCGCAGGCGGTCTCCTACGGCTCGATGGCCGAGCGGCAGCAGGCACTGGCCGCCGAGGTCCTGAAGAATCCGAACGTCGACGGCCTGACCTCCTTCATCGGCGTGGACGGCTCGAACATCACGCTCAACAGCGGGCGCATGCTGATCAACCTGAAGAACCGCGACGACCGCAGCGAATCGGCCACGCAGATCATCCGCGACCTGCAGAAACAGGTGGCGAACCTGCCCGGCATCCAGCTCTACATGCAGCCGGTGCAGGATCTGACCATCGACTCGACGGTCAGCCCGACCCAGTACCAGTTCCTGCTGACCAGCCCGAACCCCGACGACTTCGCCACCTGGGTGCCCAAGCTGATGCAGCAGTTGCAGAAGGAGCCCTCGCTGGCCGACGTGGCCACCGATCTGCAGGCCAACGGCAAGTCGGTCTATGTCGAGATCGACCGCGCCACCGCGGCGCGCTTCGGCATCACGCCGGCCACCGTCGACAACGCGCTCTACGACGCCTTCGGCCAGCGCATCGTCTCGACCATCTTCACGCAGTCGAACCAGTACCGCGTGATCCTGGAAGCCGAGCCGCAGATGCAGCACTACGTGGAATCGCTCAACAGCATCTACCTGCCGGCCTCGGGCGGCGGCCAGGTGCCGCTGTCCTCGATCGCCACGTTCCACGAGCGCCCCGCGCCGCTCCTGGTCACCCACCTCGGCCAGTTCCCGGCCGCCACGGTGTCCTTCAACCTCGCGCCGGGCGCCTCGCTGGGCGAGGGCGTCAATGCCATCACCGCCGCCGAGAAGGCGATCGGGCTGCCGGCCTCGTTCCAGACCCGCTTCCAGGGCGCGGCGCTGGCCTTCCAGTCCTCGCTGTCGAACCAGCTGTTCCTGATCCTGGCCGCGATCGTGACCATGTACATCGTGCTGGGCGTGCTCTACGAGAGCTACATCCACCCGATCACGATCCTCTCCACCCTGCCCTCGGCCGGGGTGGGCGCGCTGCTCGCGCTAATGATCACCGGCCACGACCTCGACATCATCGGCATCATCGGCATCGTGCTCCTGATCGGTATCGTCAAGAAGAACGCGATCATGATGATCGACTTCGCGCTCGAGGCCGAGCGCAACGAAGGGAAGTCGCCGCGCGAGGCGATCTACCAGGCCTGCCTGCTGCGCTTCCGGCCGATCCTGATGACCACCCTGGCCGCCCTGCTCGGCGCGGTGCCGCTGATCGTCGGTTCGGGCGCGGGCTCGGAGCTGCGCCAGCCGCTGGGGATCGCGATCGCCGGCGGCCTGATCGTCTCACAGGTGCTGACGCTGTTCACCACGCCGGTGATCTACCTCGGCTTCGATTCGCTGGCGCGCCGTGTGCGGCAGGCCTTCGAACGGCGCCGGCCGGCCGCCGGCGGCAACGGAACGGGCGCGTAAATGAACCTGTCGCGCCTGTTCATCGAGCGCCCGATCGCGACCACCCTGCTCGCGCTCGGAATCGCGCTCTCGGGCCTGTTCGCCTTCGTCCGGCTGCCGGTCTCGCCGCTGCCGCAGGTGGACTTCCCGACCATCTCGGTGTCGGCCTCGCTGCCCGGGGCCAGCCCCGACACGGTCGCCACCAGCGTGACCAGCCCGCTGGAGCGGCACCTGGGCTCGATCGCCGACGTCACCGAGATGACCTCGACCAGCTCGGTGGGCAGCGCGCGCATCATTCTGCAGTTCGGGCTGGACCGCGACATCGACGGCGCCGCGCGCGACGTGCAGGCCGCCATCAACGCGGCCCGCGCCGACCTGCCCGCCAGCCTCAAGAGCAACCCCACCTACAAGAAGGTCAACCCGGCCGACTCGCCGATCATGGTGCTGGCCGTCACCTCCGACACGGCCTCGCCGGCGCGCCTGTACGACGCGGCCTCCACCGTGCTGCAGCAGGCGCTCTCGCAGATCGAGGGGATCGGCGAGGTGGACGTGTCGGGCTCGGCCAACCCGGCGGTGCGCATCGAGCTCGAGCCGCACGCGCTGTTCCACTACGGCATCGGCCTGGAGGACGTGCGCGCCGCGCTCGCCTCGGCCAACGCCAACAGCCCGAAGGGCGCGATCGAATACGGGCCCGCCCACTACCAGCTCTATACCAACGACCAGGCCTCCCAGGCTTCGCAGTACCGCGACCTGGTGATCGCCTACCGCAACAACGCGGCGGTGCGGCTCGACGACGTGGGCAGCGTGGTCGACTCGGTCGAGGACCTGCGCAACGTGGGCCTGGCCAACGGCAAGAAGGCGGTGCTGGTGATCCTCTACCGCTCGCCGGGCGCCAACATCATCGACGCGGTGGATCGCGTCAAGGCCTCGCTGCCGCAGCTCACCGCCGGCATGCCGGCCGACGTGGACGTGGCGCCGGTGCTGGACCGCTCGCGCACCATCCGCGCCTCGCTGACCGATACCGAGCACACCCTGCTGATCGCGGTGGGCCTGGTGGTGATGGTGGTGTTCCTGTTCCTGCGCAACTGGCGCGCCACCCTGATCCCGAGCGTGGCGGTGCCGATCTCGATTATCGGCACCTTCGGCGCGATGTACCTGCTCGGCTTCTCGCTCGACAACCTCTCGCTGATGGCGCTGATCGTCGCCACCGGCTTCGTGGTCGACGACGCGATCGTGGTGCTGGAGAACATCTCGCGCCATATCGAGAGCGGCAAGCCGCGACTGCAGGCCGCCTTCGAGGGCGCGCGCGAGGTGGGCTTCACGGTGCTGTCGATCAGCCTGTCGCTGGTGGCCGTGTTCCTGCCGATCCTGCTGATGAGCGGCATCGTCGGGCGGCTGTTCCGCGAGTTCGCGTTGACGCTGTCGCTGGCGATCTTCGTCTCGCTGTTCGTCTCGCTCACGCTCACGCCGATGATGTGCGCGCGCCTGCTGCCCGAGCACGATCCCAAGCGCGAGGAAGGGCGCGTGGGACGCTGGCTCGAGCGCGGCTTCGCGCGCCTGCAGCGCGGCTACGACGTCACCGTGGTGTGGGCGCTGCGCCATCCGCGCCTCATCATCCTGTCGCTGGTGGCCACCGTCGCGCTGAACGTGCTGCTCTACGTGAAGATCCCCAAGGGCTTCTTCCCGCAGCAGGACACCGGCATGCTGATCGGCGGCATCCAGGCCGACCAGTCGACCTCGTTCCAGGCGATGAAGCTCAAGTTCACCGAGATGATGAAGATCGTGCAATCGGACCCGAACGTGGCCACCGTGGCCGGCTTCAGCGGCGGACGCGCGACCAATGCCGGCTTCATGTTCATCACCCTCAAGGACAAGCCCGGCCGCAAGCTCTCGGCCGACCAGGTGATCGCCCAGCTGCGCCCGCGCCTGGCGCGCGTGGCCGGCGCGCGCACCTTCCTGCAGGCCGCCCAGGACCTGCGCGTGGGCGGCAGGCAGTCGAACGCGCAATACCAGTTCACGCTGTTCGGCGACTCCACCGCCGAACTCTACCAGTGGGGGCCGAAGCTGACCGAGGCGCTGCAGGGCAAGCCGCAGTTGGCCGACGTCAACTCCGACCAGCAGCAGGGCGGCCTGGAGGCGATGGTCAACATCGACCGCGCCACCGCCGCGCGCCTGAACATCCAGCCGGCCGAGATCGACAACACGCTGTACGACGCCTTCGGCCAGCGCCAGGTCTCGACCATCTACAACCCGCTGAACCAGTACCACGTGGTGATGGAGGTCGCGCCGCGGTATTGGCAGGACCCCGAGATGCTCAAGCAGATCTGGATCAGCACCACCGGCGGCTCGGCCAGCGGCTCGTCCTCCACCAACGCCACGGCCGGCACCTTCGTGGCAGGCAGCGCGGCGGGCACCGGCACGGCCGGCACCAGCACCAGCAGCGCGGCGGCGATCGCCTCCGATTCGGCGCGCAACGCGGCGCTCAACTCGATCGCGGCCACCGGCAAGTCGAGCGCCTCCTCGGGCGCGGCGGTCTCGACCTCGAAGTCGACCATGGTGCCGCTCTCGGCGATCGCCAGCTTCGGGCCGGCCACCACGCCGCTGTCGGTCAGCCACCAAGGTTTGTTCGTGGCCACCACCATCTCCTTCAACCTGCCGCCGGGCGTGGCGCTGTCGGACGCCACCCGGGTGATCTACCAGACCATGGCCGAGCTCGGCATGCCGCCCACCATCACCGGCAGCTTCCAGGGCACCGCGCAGGCCTTCCAGAAGGCGCTGCAGGACCAGCTGCTGCTGATCGCGGCGGCCATCGCGGCGATCTACATCGTGCTGGGCATGCTCTACGAGAGCTACATCCACCCGGTGACGATCCTCTCCACCCTGCCCTCGGCCGGGGTGGGCGCCCTGCTCGGCCTGCTGCTGTTCAAGACCGAGTTCGGCATCATCGGCTTGATCGGCGTGATCCTGCTGATCGGCATCGTCAAGAAGAACGCGATCATGATGGTGGACTTCGCGATCGAGGCCACGCGCCAGGGCCGTTCCTCGTTCGACGCGATCCACGAGGCCTGCCGGCTGCGCTTCCGGCCGATCATGATGACCACCATGGCCGCCATGCTCGGCGCGCTGCCGCTGGCCTTCGGGCACGGCGACGGCGCCGAGCTGCGCGCGCCGCTGGGCATCGCGATCGTCGGCGGGCTGATCGTCTCGCAGGTGCTGACGCTCTACACCACGCCGGTGGTCTACCTGTACATGGACCGCATCCGCGTGGCCGCCGAGCGGCGCCGCGCGCGCCGCATGCCGCCGCCGCGGCCGGCCGGCGCGAGCGAATGAGGCGCGCGCCGCGATGAGCCAGCGGGAAACCGCCCGCGCCGCGACGCACCTCGAAGCGGACGCGCTGACGATGCGCGCGCTCACGCGCGAGGCCGACGAGGCCGCCGTGCTGCGCCTGTTCCTGGCCGCCCCGGTCTATACGCTGGCCGTCGAGGGCCGCATGCCTTGCCAGGACGATGTCGACGACTTCTTCGAGGGCATGCCGCCCGGCAAGCGCGCGGCCGACAAGTTCATGCTCGGCTTCGAACTCGGCGCCGAAACCATCGGCTGCGCCGACCTGATCCGCGCCCACCCCGAGCCCGACTGCGCCTTCCTCGGCCTGCTGCTGTTCGACCAGGCGCGGCAGGGCCGTGGCCACGGCCGCGCCGCGCTGGGCCTGATCGAGACGCTCGCGCGCGGCTGGGGCGCGACGCGGCTGCGGCTGGCCGCCGTGTCGAGCCATCCGCGCGCGGTGGCGTTCTGGCAGCGCGAGGGCTTCGCGCTGTGCTCGCGCGTGAGCCAGCCGCGCTTCACCGGCGAACTGCTGGTGATGGAACGCGCGATCGGCTGAAGACGCGGCGCCGTCGTCCTCTCGCCTGCTGCTCGCATCCCATTGCATCGCGGCGCCCTTCTCCGCTGCCGCGCCGCCGCTTCCTCGCCATCGCCTTGCCGTGGGCATTCTGTAAGATATCGGTCGATCCACCGCCCTCGGCCATCCGGCCGGGCGCCACCGCCCACGCCTGCGTGCGGGGACGGATTCGGCATACACTGGTGGATCCTGCGTCGCCCGGCGCGGCCGGCGAGGACGCGGCGTCACGAAGGAGCGGTTCCATGTCGATGAAGGTATTGCTGATCGGCGCGACCGGCCGGACCGGCCATGCGCTCGCGGACCTGCTGCTCAAGCAGCGGGATTTCGAACTGACGGCGCTGGCGCGCCGGCCCGGCTTCGCCCTGCCCGGCGCGAAGCCGGTGGTGGCCGACCTGAACGGCGATTTCTCGGCCGCGTTCCAGGGCATCAGCCATGCGATCTACGCGGCCGGCTCGGCCGAATCGGAAGGCGAGGCCCAGGAAGCCGCGATCGACCGCGACGCGGTCGGCCGCGCCGCCGAATACGCCAAGGCCGCCAACCTGCAGAAACTGGTGGTGATCAGCTCGCTGAGCGCCTACGAACCCGAGCGCGGCCCCGCCGAGCTGGCCCATTACTCGCGCATGAAGCGCGAGGGCGACGATCGCGTGATCGCCTCCGGCGTCGACTACGTGATCCTGCGCCCCGGCCCGCTGTCGGACCAGCCCGGCGTCGGCAAGATCGCGCTGACCGACCGCTGGCAGGAAGACGCCACGCCGGTGGCCCGCCAGGATGTCGCCTGGGCCGCCGTCGAGGCGATCAAGCTCGGCATCTCGCGCAAGATCATCGGCTTCATCGGCGGCGGCAGCCCGATCGAGCAGGCCTTGCGCGCCTGAAGCGCGTCGCCTGCCCTCCATGAAAAAAGCGCCCGAAGGGCGCTTTTTTGTCCGGCTCGCGGCCGCGCTTACTGCGTCTTGTGGGCAGCCGCCCAGGCCTTGACCGCGTTCATGGTGTTCTCCACGTGCTTGTCCGGCGACATGCTGGTGTACTCGTAGAGCACCTTGCCTTCGGGCGAAATCACGTAGGACACGCGGTTGGCGCGGTCCACGGCCGGCAGCTTGGCGTCGTACTCGCGGATGATCTTCGCGTCCGGGTCGGCGGCCACCGGGAATTTGCTGCGGCACTCGCTGACCGAGAACTTGGTCAGCGTGTCGATCTTGTCGGCCGACACGCCGATCACGGTCGCGCCGTACTTCTTGTAGTCATCCACCGCATCCGCGAAGGCATGAGCCTCGATGGTGCAGCCGGTGGTGAAGGCGGCCGGGTAGAAGTACAGCACCACCGGGCCCTTCTTCAACTGGTCGGCCAGCGAATAGTCGTAGGTCTTGCCGCCGATCGAGGCCTGCGTGGTGAAATCGGGCGCCGCGTCGCCCGCCTTCAGCACCGCCTGCGCGGCCAGCGCGTGCATGGCCAGCGCCGCCACGGCCAGGGTCGACAGAATTTTCCGCTTCATTTTGTTCCTCGTTTTCAATAAAGTCCGAGAGTGTCCCGCCCCCGCTCGTTCGCCTGTCGAACGAATCGCCAGCCAAATCAAGCGATTTGCATACCAGTACCGCACCACTGGCTAAAGAATCGGAGCCGATAGCCGTTATTGCAACCGAACCAACGGTTCCAGCCTCACCAGCCAGCGAGAAACATGGAAGCCAACAGGAACACGTCGCCGCACAAGCGCACCTGGCGTCACGCCCTACGCGCGCTGCGCCGACTCGCCTGGTCCGGCGGCGCCTTGATGCCAGCCCGGGCCAGCGCGCCACGCGACGATGATACCGTCCGCCACTGGCTCGAACAGACCGTCGGCGCGGTCGATTTTCTTGCCCACGTCGACCGCGACCTGCGCTTCCTCTACGTCTCGGAAGCCAGCCTGCGTTTCATCGGCTATCACCGCGACTACCTGCGCACGCTGACCCTGCGCGACCTGATCCCCGAGCAGGATACCGCGACGCTGGAGGCCTTGCTCGCCCGGGCGAGCCAGACCGGCCATGTCGAGAAGGCCACGGTCTGCATCGTCAAGTCGCTGACCTATCCGCTCGACGTGGAACTGCGCGCGGTGCGCAGCCATCACGCCGGCGTCGACGGCTACGCGATCGCCGCCTTCGACGTGTCGGCCTGGCGCGCGCTGGAGGCGCGCCTCACCTACGAGATGCACCACGACCCGATGACGGGGCTCGACAACCTGTCGGCGCTGATCCCCGGGCTGATGGAGGCGCAGCGCGCGGCTGACGAGGACGGCCGCTGCGCGGCCCTGCTGCTGCTCGACCTGGACGACTACCAGCGCATCAACCGCGGGCTCGGCTACGACGCCGGCGACATGCTGCTGCGCGACACCGCCCAGCGCCTGCGCGGCGCGATCGCCGACGAGGAGCGGCTGGCGCGGGTGGCCAGCGACAAGTTCGCGATCGTGTTCAACGCGCCCGACCGCGAGGCCGCGCGCGAGCGCGCCCAGACGCTGGCGCGGCGCCTGCAGGCGGCGATCCAGCCGCCCTACCGCTACGACGGCCAGTCGGTGCACCTGTCGGCCAGCATCGGCATCGCGCTGTACCCGGACGAGCGCCCGGCCGCCACCCGCCCGCATCATCACAGCCCGCTGCTGCGCCGCGCCGACCACGCGCTGACGCAGGCCAAGGCGCTCGGCGGCAATACCCTGGCCTTCCACCAGAGCGCGGCCGACCCGACCGACGCCGAGCGGCTCAAGCTCGAATCCGATCTCTACGACGGCGTGCGCAACGGCGAATTCTCGCTGCACTTCCAGCCGATCACGGAAAGCCGCAGCGGCGCGGTGGCCGGCGTGGAGGCGCTGATCCGCTGGCACCACCCGGTGCACGGGCTGGTGCCGCCCGCCACCTTCATCCCGCTGGCGGAATCAATCGGCCTGATTCATTACCTCGGCAACTGGGTGCTGAAGGCCGCCTGCATGCAGCTGGTGTCCTGGGACGACCAGGGCATCGTGCTCGAATACGTGGCCGTCAACGTCTCGCCGCAGCAGTTTCGCGACCCGCGCTTCGTGCAGGGCGTGCGCGAGGCGATCGCGCTGACCGGCATCAGCCCGCAGCGCATCGTGCTGGAGATCACCGAGAGCCTGCTGATGCACGACCCGGTCGGCGCCAAGGCCCTGCTCGAGGAGGTGGCCGCGCTGGGGATTCGTTTTGCCGTCGACGACTTCGGCACCGGCTACTCCAGCCTCGCCTACCTGCAACGTTTTCCTCTTGCGCGCCTGAAGATCGACCGCAGTTTCGTCGAAAATTTGTTGACGTCGCGCAATGATCGCGCGATCGTGTCGGCCGTCGTCGGACTTGCGCAGACGCTCGACCTCGAACTCGTCGCCGAAGGCGTCGAGACCGAGGCCCAGCGCGCACTGCTGACGGAAATGGGTTGCGACCATATCCAGGGCTGGCTCGTGTGTCGTGCGCTACCATCCGACGAACTCGCCCAGCGTTTCGAGGCTCGTCTGCTTCACCTGCGCGAAACGGCCTGAGGGCCGGCACCGAGCCATTAACCGTATGACGACATACACCGAACACCTGCCGAAAGCGGCGCTGCTCGACAAGCTGTGGGCGCGCATGAACGACCGCGGCGATTTTCCGATGCTGTCGGATTCGCTGCGCGCGACCATGGCCGCGATCGACAACGACAACCTCGACTTCACCGCGCTGGTGGGCGTGGTGCTGTCCGATTTCGCGCTCACGCAGAAGGTGATCCGGCTCGCCAACTCGGCGATGTACATCGCGTTCGGCGGCAACATCACCACCGTGACCCGCGCCCTGATGGTGCTGGGCATGGACGCGGTCGGCCACCTGGTGGTCGGCCTGAAGCTGGTCGACCACTTCCATCAGGGCGCCTCGCAGCGCATCGACGCCAAGCTGGAGCTGAACCGCGCGCTGCTCTCGGGCTGCGTGGCGCGCAGCCTGACCGAGGATGCGGAGCTGCGCGCCGGCGAGGAGGCGATCGTCTGCACCCTGATGCGCCAGGTCGGCAAGCTGCTGGTGGTGTTCTACCTGGACAGCGAGTGGGACGCGATCCGCCGCCGCGCGGCCGAACTCGGCGGCAACGACGCCGCGGCCTGCGTCGACGTGCTGGGCGTGGGCTTCGACGAGATCGGCCGGGAGGCCGCGCTGCGCTGGCGCCTGCCCGAGTCGATCCGCGCCAGCATCGCGCCGTTCGACCCGGCCGACGAAACCAGCACGGAAAGCATCCAGTGGCTGCGCGCGGTCAGCGACTGCTCGACCGAGGTGGCCGCGGTGATGACCACCCCGGGCCTGAGCGCCGGCCAGCGCGACACGCGCCTGCTGGCGCTGGCCCAGCGCTTCGCCGCCACGCTCGAGATCGAGCCCGACGAATTGGTGCGTATCGCCCGCGAGCTGGCCCACGACGAGGCCAGCGACACGGTGCTGCGCGAGATCGTGGCGCTGCGCGCCAACGCGGCGGCGCTCGAACGCGCGGCCGCCGAGCCGCAGGCCACGCTCGACACCGGGCTGGCCGACCTGCGCGCGCTGCCCACCGAGAACCAGCAGGAACACGTGCTGGCGCTGGCCTCCGAAAGCGTGCTGGCGGGCCTCGCGCTGTCGCGCACCATCATGTTCGTGCGCGATGCCGACGGGGTGTTTTTGGCCAGGCTGGGTTTCGGTTTCGGCGTGGAGGCCGCGCTGCCGCGCATGCGCTTTCACGAGACCTTCGAGCCCGACGTGTTCCACCTGGCGATCTCGAACTCGGTCGGGATCTTCATCGAGGACGCGCACGAGCCGAAGATGCGCCGCCGCCTGCCCGCCTGGTACCGCGACGCGCTGCCCGACGTGCACGGCTTCGTGCTGCTGCCGGTGCGCAGCGGCGATCACTGCGCGGCCCTGCTCTACGGCGATTGGTCGGGCCCGCAGCGCACCCAGCGCATCGCCCATCGCGAGATGGCGGTGCTCAACAATATCGGCGCCGAGCTGAGCCGCTTCTTCTCGCTGCGGGACGGCGAGGCGCACTGAGCCGCGCCCGCTGCCCGCGACAGACAAAAAAAACGGCCGCCCCCTGACGGGAGCGGCCGGTTTTTTCTTGTCGCTGGCTGCGGCGGCTTACTTCAGCACCACCGGCACGCTGAAATACTTCTTCGCCAGGTTGTCGATCGTGCCGTCGGCCTTCAGGTCCTTCAGCGCGCCGTTGATGGCGTTGCGCAGGTCGGTGTCGTTCTTGCGCAGGCCGAAACCGACGCCCGAGCCGAGGATCTCGGCATCGACCACCTGCGGGCCCGCGAACGCGAAGCCGGCGGCCTGCGGCTTGGCCAGGAAGCCCTTGGCGGCCGCTTCCGAATCCTGGAAGGTGGCGTCCAGGCGGCCCGACTTCAGGTCCTCGTAGGCCAGGTCCTGGGTCTGGTAGGGCACCACCTCGACGCCGGCCGGGGCCCAGCGCGCCTTGGCGTAGGACTCCTGGATCGTGCCCTGCAGCACGCCGACGCGCTTGCCCTTGAGCGAGGCGGGCGTGGGCAGCAGGCCGCTGCCCTTCTTCGCGATCAGCTGGTTCGGGATCGAGTAGATCGGATCGGTGAACGCGACCGCCTTCTTGCGCTGGTCGGTGATCGTCATGTCCGAATTGATCGCGTCGAACTTGCGGGCCTGCAGCGCCGGGATCAGGCCGTCGAAGTCGTTCTCGACCCACACGCACTTGACCTTCAGCTTCGCGCACACGGCATTGCCGACATCGATGTCGAAACCGGCGAGCTTGCCGTCGGGCAGCTTGTACTCGAACGGCGCATACGAGGCCTCGACGCCGAAGCGGATCTGCTTCAGGTCGGCGGCGCTCGCGCCGGACAGGGGGGACATCGCGGCGGCCGTCGCCACCGCGCCCGCGGCCATCTTTCGCCAGTTCAACTTCATCGGAAGGTTCTCCTCGAGATACAGATCGGTTCTTGGACAAACGGGCGCGCGCCCTCGTGGGACGGGCGCCCGGACACTACGCACGGGTCAAGCCGTGATGCGGCGGAAAACGCCGCAAGGGCGCGATTGTACCGCCGAGCGCGCCGCGCCCCGCCGCGAGCGGGCCGGCTTGCCGCGCGACGCGGCGCGCGAAGGGCCGCGCCGCATCGAGCCAAACCGCGCCGGGCCGCCTTCAGCCGAGCGAGGCCAGCGTGGCCTCGGTGGTCTCCACCACCATCAGCCCAGCTCGCAGGCCCGGCTTGACCGCCGGGTTCGGGAACACGATGCGCTCCTCGTCGTGCGAGACCAGGTAGCGATAGTCGCCGTCGCGCGCGACCAGGGTGCCGCGCGCCAGCGGCGTGAAATTCGCCACGTCGCCGGCCACCAGCAGCTCGAAAGCCTCGCTCTGCTTGGTGAGCTGGCCGATCACGGTGAACACGCGCGGCAACAGGGGCGCCGCGGCGGCGGCGTCCCCGGCTGCGCTGCCGACTTCACCCGCGACCAGCGCGCGCACCGCCGCGTCGGCGCCGGCGAAGCGCGACAGATCGTTCTGGCCGAACGGGCGCACCTTGCCGAGCTCCAGCGTGCAGGCCAGCGCCCCGCAGGCGCTCGCGCAGAACTGCGAATAGGTATTGCCGGGCTCGGTATGCAGCAGCACGGCCGCGATCCGCGCGCGCGCCAGCCAGTCGATCATGGCGCGCGCCGGCGGCTCGCCGATATGCGGCAGCAGCGCGAACTGCTCGAAGGCCGAGGCGCGGATCGCCGTGTGCATGTCGAGGTGCCAGCGCGCCTGACGCGACTCGGGGGCGGCGGCGAAGAACTCGCGCGCCGCGGCCTCGAGCGCGGCCGCGCGCGGTGCGTCGCGGCTGCCTTCGCGCTGCGCGTGGCGGCCGTTGAACAGGCGGTTCAGGTCGTCGTCGAGGTAGCGCGTGCCGGCACGCATCGCCGCTGGGTGGCCCAGCACCACCAGCAGGCGGTTCGCCAAGGGCAGCGCGCCGCGCGCCAGGTCGCGCACCATCATCGACAGCAGTTCGATCGGCGCGGTTTCGTCGCCGTGCACACCGGCCGATACCAGCAGGCTGGCCGACGCCGCGGCCCCCGCCGCCGAAGCTGCCGGACCAAGTTCCAGCAGGCCCTCGCCTCGCCAGGCGTAGCGCACCGCCCCGCCGGCGCAGACGCCCTCGCGTGTGTCCGGCGTCCCGCCGGCCAGCGTGAAGGCCAGGAAATCGTCGAGCCAGGCGGACGCGCCGCCGCGATCAGCGCTGGAAGTCATACAGCGAACCGAGCTTGAGGATCTGCGTCAGCTCGTCGAGCGCGGTGCGCGACTCGTCGAGCAGAGCCGGGTCGGTCAGGTCGGACGGCGCGAGGCGGTCGCGATAGTGCTTCTCGATCCAGGCGTCGAGCGAGCCGAACAGCGCGTCGTCGATCCACACGTTCGGCCGCACCGCGGCGCGCTCGGCCTCGTTCAGTACCACGCGCAGGCGCAGGCAGGCCGGGCCGCCGCCGTTCTTCATGCTCTCGCGCAGGTCGAACACCAGCACCTCGCCGATCGGCCCGTTGCCGGCCGCCAGCGCGTCGAGATAGCGTCCCACGCGCTCGTTCTCGCGGCATTCCTGCGGCACCACCAGCACCTGCGAGCCGTCGGCGCGCGACAGCAGCTGGCTGTTGAACAGGTAGGAGCCGACCGCGTCGGCCACGCTCACCGCCGCCTCGGGCACCTCGATCACGTTCAGACGCGCGCCGCGCGCCGCGAGCGAGGCGGTCAGCGTGTCGTACACCGACTTGCGCTCGGCGAAGGCCAGTTCGTGGCAGAACAGCGTGTCGCGATTGCCGACCGCGATCACGTCGTTGTGGAACACGCCCGCATCGATCACATCGGGGTTCTGCAAGGCGTAGACGGTCGCGTCCTCGGCCAGGCCGTGGCGCTGCGCCACCGCGCGGCTCGCCTCGAAGGTCTGGCGCGCCGGGAAGCGCTTGGGCTCGGGCCCGCGCCGGTATTCGCTGCGGCCGTAGACGAAGAACTCGACGCCGGCGCTGCCGTATTCGGCACAGAAGCGCGTGTGGTTGGCCGCGCCCTCGTCGCCGAGCGCCGGCGTGCCGGGCAGCGCGTCGTGCACCATGAAGCGCGACTCGTCGGCGAAGATCGCCGACAGCGTGCGGCGCGTCGATTCGTGCTCGATCGCGCGATGCAGCTTGCTGCACAGGTTGGCCGGCGTGAAGTGGACCCGCCCGTCGCCGGTATCGGCCGAGGGGCTGACGGTGGCCGCGTTGGCGGTCCACATCGCCGAGGCCGAGCTCGCGGCCGCCAGCAGCTCGGGCGCTTCCCTGGCGGCCTTGGCGATCACGTCGGCGTCCTTGCCCGAGAAGCCCAGCTCGCGCAGCAGGCGCAGCGACGGGCGCTCCTGCGGCGGCAGCACGCCCTGCGCGAAGCCGAGATCGGCGAGCTGCTTCATCTTGCGCAGCCCCTGCTTGGCGGCGGCCTTCGGGTTGGCCGCCGACTTCTCGTTGCTCAGCGAGGCCACGTTGCCGAACGACAGCCCCGCGTAGTTGTGGGTCGGGCCGACCAGCCCGTCGAAATTCGCCTCGATGGCGTTGCGCGTTGCGTTCATGGTCGTTTCCTGCTCAGAAATGGAGGCCGGGCGAGAGGCTTGCCGGCATGTTCAGCCGTTCGCTCTCGACCGAGGCCATCGGGTAGGCGCAGTAGTCGGCCGCGTAATAGGCGCTGGGCCGATGGTTGCCCGAGCGGCCGGTGCCGCCGAACGGCGCGGCGGAAGACGCGCCGTTGGTCGGCCGGTTCCAGTTGACGATGCCGGCGCGGATGCTGCGCTGGAAATGCGCCCAGGCATCGGCGTCGTCGGACAGCAGCCCGGCCGACAGGCCGTAGGCGGTGTCGTTGGCCAGCGCGATGGCCTCGTCGAAGCTGCCGTAGCGGATCACCTGCGCGAGCGGGCCGAAATATTCGGTGTCCGGCAGATCGCGCACCGCCGTGACGTCGAGAATCGCCGCGTTGACAAAGCCGAGCTTCGGGTCGCGCTGCTCCATGGCGATCAGCGCCTGCGCGCCGGCGCCCAGCAGTGAGGCCTGCGCCTCGACCAGGCGCGAGGCCGCGCGCGCCGAGATCACCGCGCCCATGAAGGGCTGCGGCTCGGCGTCGTAACGACCGGCGCGGATCCGCGCCGTGACCTCGACCAAGCGCGCCAGGAAACGCTCGCCATCCGCGCCTTCCGGCACGAAGATGCGGCGCGCGCAGGTGCAGCGCTGCCCGGCCGACAGGAAGGCCGACTGGATGGTGTGATGCACGGCCGCATCGAGATCGGCCACTTCGCCGATCACCAGCGGGTTGTTGCCGCCCATCTCCAGCGCCAGCACGATCTCGGGCCGGCCGCCGAACTGGCGATGCAGCAGGGTGCCCGTGTCCGAGCTGCCGGTGAAGAACAGCCCGTCGATCTGGCGATGATTGGCCAGCGCCACGCCGGTATCCTTCTCGCCCTGCACCATGTTCAGCACGCCGGCCGGCAGCCCCGCGTCGCGCCAGGCCTCGACGGTGGCGCGCGCCACGCCCGGCGCCAGCTCGGAAGGCTTGAACACCACCGTGTTGCCGGCGATCAGGGCCGGCACGATATGGCCGTTGGGCAGGTGGCCGGGGAAGTTGTACGGCCCGAACACCGCCACCACGCCATGCGGGCGATGCCGCAGCACGGCCGTGCCGTCGGCCATCGCGGTGCGCTTCTCGCCGGTGCGCTCGTGGTAGGACGTGATCGAGATCTCGACCTTGGCGGCCATGGTCGCCACCTCGGTGCGCGCTTCCCACAGCGGCTTGCCGGTCTCGCGGCCGATCGCGGCGGCGATCGTCTCCTTGCGTTCGCCGAGGATCGCGGCGAAGCGCTTGACGATCGCCACCCGCGCCTCGAAGTCGAGCGCCGACCAGGCCGCGAAGGCGCGGCGCGCGCTGGCCACGGCGAAGTCGACGTCGGCCGGCGAGGCGCCGGCGCCCTGCCACACCACCTCGTCGGTGCCGGGGTTGCGCGAGGAGAATTCGGGACCGCTGCCGGCGACCCAGTCGCCGTCGATGAAGAGTTCGGACATGGTGTTATCTCGGTTGTGACTTCAGCGCGTAGACCCGCAGCGTCTCGCCCGCGGCCACGCCGAGCGCGGCGGCGTCCTCGGCGCTCAGCACGAAGCGGCCCGCCTCGGTGACGGCGCCGCTGGCCATGCCGACCCGGAAGTCGGCCAGCGAGGTGTTCGAGACCAGCGCGCGCGGCGCGCCCTCGCCCGCCTCGGGCGTGCCGATCTCGACCGGCACCAGCACGCTGTCGCGCACCGTGCGCAGGTCGCCAACGTGGCATTCGAGCACCGGGCCGGCGTCGAAGATGTCGACGTGGTTCTGGTAGCGCAGGCCCTCGGCCTCGAGCATCTTGCGCGCCGGCAGCGTGTCGCGATGGGTCAGGCCGATGCAGTCCTGCGCGTCCTGCGGCAGCAGATCGACATAGACGGGAAAGCGCGGCATCAGCTCGGCCAGGAAGGACTTGCGGCCGTGCGAGCTGAGGTAGTCGGCGGCGTTGAAATCGATCTGGTAGAAGTGCGAACCGACCGCGCGCCAGAACGGCGAGCTGCCGTGTTCGTCGAAATGGCCGCGCAACTCGGCGCAGATCCGCTCCGGGAAGCGCTCGCGGAACTGCGCGATGAACATGAAGCGCGAGCGCGAGAGCAGCCCGCCCACGCCGGCGGTGCGATAGCGCGGGCTCAGGAACAGCGAGCAGACCTCGGCATAACCGGTCAGGTCGTGCGAGATGTTCAAGAGCGACATGCGGGTCCACACGCCCAGGTCCTGGCTGGCATGCACCACCGTGCTGACGCGATAGTTGTAGAAGGGCTGGGCCAGGCCGACCTCGGTCTCGATCCCGCACACGCCGGCGATATCGCCGCTGGCGGTGTCCTCCATCACGAAGAAGTAGCCGGCCTCGGCGGGCGAGGCCGCGCCGTCGATGGTGCGCCGCGCGCGCTCGATGCGCGCGGCCAGCGCCTCGCGGTCGGGCTTGAAGGTGGTCAGACCCGGGCCGGTTTCCTGCGCGAGCGCGACCAGCGCATCGACGTCGCCGGTCTGTACCACGCGAACCACGATCATCGTGCGTCTCCCGAAAGCGTGTTGGTCTCGTCGCGGCGATGCAGCGGCACGCAGCGCACGGTGTCGCCGTCCACCACGCCGAGCGCGGCGCGCGCGGCCGCGTCGAGCGGCGCGTCGATCGCATTGCCCGCGGCCGCGTCGGGCAGGTCGGCCAGCACACAGCGGAACGCGTCGCCCTCGCCGGTGGCCACCAGGTGGGTGAGGCCGGCGGCATCGGCATCGGCGCTGCTGCCGGCTTGGCCGGCATTGCGCACGGTGCGCGCGCCGTTATGCGTGACGCAGGCGGTGCGATCGATCTGCGCGGTCAGCACCGGGCCCGCATCGAAGATGTCGACGTAGCGATCCGGCTCGAAACCTTCCTCGAGATGGATGTCGTAGGCCAGCAGGCCGTGCTGGTTGGGCTCGCCGAGCACGCGCTGCGCCGCTTCCGGCAGCAACGGCACGTAGACGGGATAGACCGGCATCACCTCGGCGATGAAGGTGCGGCTGCGGCCGCCCGATTCGACCTCGATGTCGGCGAAGTCGCGCCGGAAGAACTTGCGGCCCACCGCCTCCCAGAACGGCGAGGCGCCGTTCTCGTCGGTCACGCCGAGCAGCAGCGAGAACACCTCGGGCGTGAAGCGGCGGCGATGCGCGGCGATGTACATCATGCGCGCGCGCGACACCAGGTGCGCCGCCGCGTCGCCGCGCAGGGAGGGATCGACGTAGAAGCCCGCCAGCCGGCTCTTGCCGGTCAGCTCGTGCGACATGGTCAGCGCGTGGATCTTGCGGTTCACGTGCAGTTCGCGCGAGGCGTGGATCAGCGCGTCGTTGCGGAACGCGTAGAACGGCTCCGAATAGCCCGCCGCGGCGACGATGCTGGCCGTGCCGAGCAGGCGCCCCGTCTCGCTGTCCTCCAGCACGAACAGGTAGAACTCCTCGCCGGGGAAATCGGCGTCGGCGCGAAACGAATCCTCGGACAGCGCCACGCGCGCCTCCAGTGCGCGACGGTCGTGCGGCAGCGAATGCAGCACCGGCCGCGCGGTGCGGGCCATCTGCGCGAGCGCGTCGAGATCGGCAAGCCTGCCGGGGCGTACGAATAGCATCGTCGTTCCTGTGGACGGAGGAAGGCGGGACTCAGCGGCCCGCGGCGATCGCCGCAACCACCGCGTCGACCGCGCGCGCGAAGCGCTCGAGGCCCTCGTCGAGCACCTCGAGCGGGATCACCAGCGAGGGCACGAAGCGCAGCACGTTGGGCCCGGCAATCAGCATGATCACGCCGTGCTCGGCGGCGGCCGTGACGAAGTCCTTGGCGCGACCCTCGAAGGCCGGGTTCAGCTCGGCGCCGAGCAGCAGGCCCTTGCCGCGGATCTCGCTAAACAGGCCGTGCCTGCCGTCGAGCTCGCGCAGCTTGGCGCGGATCCGCTCGCCGCGCTCGGCCACGCCGGCCAGCAGCTTCGGGTCGCTGACCAGTTCCACCACCTTGTCGGCAATCGCCGAGGCGAGCGGGTTGCCGCCGTAGGTGGTGCCGTGCACGCCCACCTTGAAGTGCGCGGCCAGTGCCTCGGTGGTCAGCATCGCGCCGATCGGGAAGCCGTTGCCGAGCGCCTTGGCGGTGGTCAGGATGTCGGGCGTCACGCCCGTGTCCATGTAGGCGTAGAAGTGGCCGGTGCGGCCCACGCCGGTCTGCACCTCGTCGAAGATCAGCAGCGCGCCGTGCGCGTCGCAGGCCTCGCGCAGCGCCTTCAGGAAGGCCGGATCGGCCGGGATCACGCCGCCCTCGCCCTGCACCGGCTCGACGATCACCGCGCAGGTGCGCGGGCCGATCGCGGCGCGCGCGGCCTCGATGTCGTTGTAGGGCAGATGGTGGATGCCGGCCGGCTTCGGGCCGAAGCCGTCGGAATACTTCGGCTGGCCGCCCACGCTGACCGTGAAGAAGGTGCGGCCGTGGAAGGACTGCGCGAACGAGACGATCTCGTATTTGTCCTCGCCGAAGCGATCGAAGGCGACGCGGCGCGCCAGCTTCAACGCGGCCTCGTTGGCCTCGGCGCCGGAGTTCGCGAAGAAGGCGCGATCGGCGAAGGTCAGGCTCTCGAGGCGCCGGGCCAGGCGCAGCACCGGTTCGTTGGTGTAGCCGTTGCCGATGTGCCAGAGCTTGCGGCCCTGCGCCTCGAACACCTTCAGCACTTCCGGGTGGCCGTGGCCGAGCGCGGTCACCGCGATGCCGCCGGCGAAATCGACGTAGTCCTTGCCGGCGGTGTCCCAGACGCGGGAACCCTCGCCGCGGTCGGGCACGAACGGGGCCGGCGAGAATACCGGCACCATCACGTCATCGAAAGTCTGTCGGGTCACGTTCTCGGAGGTCATGGCGGTTCCTTGGTCCAGAAATCACAGCGTTCAGTGTAGGCAACGGGGCGCGATACGTCTTGCGCAATTGCGACGGGTTCTATCGGCTTGGCCGGGGGCGCCTCGCGCCGGGCGCGCGGCGCCGGCCGGCATCACGAAACATGCCCCGGCGGCGACGCCGCAAGCCTGGCGGCATCGGCCCCCGCCGCGTCAATCCTCGTCGCCGCGCTCCACCAGCGCGCCGGCGCGCGGCTCGCTCGCGCCGCCATGCTGCTTCTCCAGCCAGGCGCGGCGATCCTCGCGCGGCGTCACGCCGAAGCGCTCGCGGTAGGCGTTCGAGAAATGCGCGGCCGAGGAGAAGCCGCAGGCCAGGCTCACCTGCACCACCGACTTGCTGGTGCGCTGCAGTTGCGTGCGCGCCTTCAAGAGGCGCAGGTTCAGGTAGTACTTGGACGGCATCGCGCCGAGATACTGGCGGAACAGCCGCTCGAGCTGACGTCGCGAGATGCCGACCAGGGACGCGATCTCGTCGGTGGTGAGCGGGTCCTCGACGTTCGCCTCCATCAGCTGCAGCGCATCGTTGAGGCGCGGATGGCGCTCGCCCGGCGCGGTCACGAAGGGAATCCGCTGGCGCGACTCGCCGCTGCGCGGCGTGCCGCAGCCGAGCGCGTCGGCGATCCGCTCGGGCAGCTCGGGACCGTGGTCGCGGCCGATCATGGCCAGCATGAAATCGATGCTGGCCTGGCCGCCCGCGCAGGTGGCGCGATCGCGGTCGATCTCGTAGATCTGCTGGGTGACGATGGTGCGCTCGAACTGCTCGGCGAACTGCTGGTAGGTCTCCCAGTTCACGGCCACGCGATAGCCGGCCAGTTGCCCCGCCATCGCCAGCCACCACACGCCGTGATGGATGCCGCTGACCAGCGGCGTGCGCTGGCCCACCCGCGCCAGGCTGGCGAGGAACAGGCGGTAGTCGGCGAACTGCTGGAAGCGCTCGCTCACCACGATCAGCCAGTCGCAGGCGACAGCGTCGTTGAAGGCCGCGTCGGCGTGCCAGCTCGCGCCGCCCGCGAGCGGCACCGGCTTGCCGTCCCAGGAGCAGACCTGCCAGCGATAGAGCGCCCGGCCCTCGATCTCGTTGGCCAGCGCGAGTGCATCGACGATCGGGCCCACGCCCGACATCGACACGGGCGGCAGCGCGACGATCGCGACCTGCGTCGCGCGCGCCGCGCCGCCGGGACGACCGATCGCTGCCACCACCGCGCCGCCCCTTACTTGAGGCTGCCCGACAGGAATTGCCTGAGGCGCTCGCTCTGCGGACGCGACAGCACCTCGGCGGGATCGCCCTGCTCCTCGGTGCGACCCTGGTGCAGGAACATCACGTGGTTCGAGACGTTGCGCGCGAAGCCCATCTCATGCGTCACCACGATCATGGTGCGGCCTTCCTCGGCCAGCTTCTGCATCACCTTCAGCACCTCGCCCACCAACTCGGGATCGAGCGCGGAGGTGGGCTCGTCGAACAGCATCACGTCGGGATGCATGGCCAGCGCGCGGGCGATCGCCACGCGCTGCTGCTGGCCGCCCGACAGATGCGAGGGATACTGCTTCTCGACGCGCGGCGGCAGGCCCACCTTCTCCAGGTACTCGCGCGCGCGTTCCTCGGCCTCGCGACGGGAGAGGCCCAGCACGTGCAGCGGCGCTTCCATCACGTTCTCGAGCACGTTCATGTGCGCCCACAGATTGAAGTGCTGGAACACCATCGCGAGCTTGGTGCGGATGCGCTGCAACTGCTTGTGGTCGGCCACCTCCAGCGCGCCGCTCTTGTCGGCCCTGGTGCGCACGGTCTCGCCGTCGACCACGATCTGCCCCGCATTGGGCCGCTCGAGGAAATTGATGCAGCGCAGGAAGGTGCTCTTGCCCGAGCCGCTGGCGCCGATGATGCTGATCACGTCGCCGGCCTTGGCGTCGAGCGAGACGCCCTTGAGCACCTCGTTGTCGCCGTAGCGCTTGTGGATGTCGTGGGCCGCCAGCTTGCTGGCGGCGTTCGGCTGCGTGGTCTCTACCAACTGGCGTCTCCCGGGATGAGGTCGATTCAATGACGGCCGGCCGCGAGATACGCGAGCCAGTGGCGCTCGGCCCGGCGAAACGCCGCGACGAGTGCGAACGATACCGCAAGATAGATCAGCGCGGCGATCCCGAACGACTGGAACGCCATGTAGGTGGCGGAGTTCGCGTCGCGCGCCACCTTCAGGATGTCGGGCACGGTGGCCGTGAAGGCGACCGTGGTGGCATGCAGCATCAGGATCACCTCGTTGCTGTAGAGCGGCAGCGCGCGGCGCAGCGCCGAGGGCAGGATCACGCGGCGATACAGGGTCCAGCCGCCCATGCCGTAGGCGCGCGCGGCCTCCACCTCGCCGTGCGAGGTGGCGCGGATCGCGCCGGCGAAGATCTCGGTGGTGTAGGCGCAGGTGTTCAGCGCGAAGGCCAGGATCGCGCAATGGAAGCCGCTGCGGAAGAAGGCGTCGAGCAGCGAGTGCGATCGCACGAACTCCAGGCTGTACATGCCGGTGTAGATCAGCAGCAGTTGCACGTAGAGCGGCGTGCCGCGGAACACGTAGGTATAGGCGCGCACCGGCATCGACAGCCAGCGCTTGCGCGAGACGCGCGCCACCGCCAGCGGAATCGCGCAGACGAAGCCGATGCCGATCGAGGCGACCAGCAGCCACAAGGTGACGGCCAGGCCCGAGAGCCGCTGGCCGTCCCAGAACAGGAAGGCCTTGCCGAATTCCTGGAGGATCTCGATCATAGTTCCGCGTGCCTCACGCCCAGCGAGTAGCGCCGCTCGAGCTGCCGCAGCACCAGGTTGGAGACCGTCGTGATCGCCAGGTAGATCAGCGCCGCGACGAGGATGAAGAAGAACATGTTGAAGGTGCTCTTGCCGGCGTCCTGCGCGGCCTTCACCACGTCGGCCAGGCCGATGATCGAGACCAGCGCGGTGGCTTTCACCAGCACCTGCCAGTTGTTGCCGATGCCGGGCAGCGCGAAGCGCATCATCTGCGGGAACAGGATCCGCGTGAACACGCGCAGGCCGCTCATGCCGTAGGCGGCACCCGCCTCCAACTGGCCGCGCGGCACCGACAGGAAGGCGCCGCGGAAGGTTTCCGTGAAGTAGGCGCCGTAGATGAAGCCGAGCGTCAGCACGCCGGCCACGAACGGGTCGATGTCGATCTGGTCCCAGCCCAGCAGGTCGGTCAGGTCGTTGAGCCAGATCTGGATGCTGTAGAACAGCAGCAGCATCAGCACCAGGTCGGGCACCGAGCGGATCAGGGTGGTGTAGGCGGTGCCGATGCCGCGCATCACGCGGTTGGCGGACAGCTTCGCGACGGCGCCGAGCAGGCCCAGGATCACCGCGGCGGCCAGCGACAGCACCGACAGCTCGATGGTCTGCACGGTGCCCGCCCAGATGACGGGGCCGAATCCGTAAAGGAACACGCGCGTCTCCTGAGATTGTCGAGTCGAATGGGGCCGTCGCGCGGACGGCTTCGGAATGGGGCGGATACTCGCAAGCGAAAAAAACCGGCTCAAATGGAGCGCGGCCGGAATGCTGCAGCGCAGCAACGGCTTGCGATGAGCTTGCGGGAAGCCGGGGCGCCCGCAATCAGGGGAACCGGGCGAGCGCGTGGGCGGGCGCGCCGGCTGCGGGCGCTGTTGCCGCCGCGCGTGTTTTTGCAAGTTTCGGGTCGCTTTTTCGATAGCGGGCGCGGCATGATCCGGCGACGCATGACGCATTTCGTCTTGACAGAGTTGCGGAGCGCAACCAATACTGTTGCGACTCGCAACCATTGGACGCCAGCATGGATTTCATCGACCTCCCCGAGCAGAGCCGCGACGCGACCATCCTCGAATTGCGGGACTTCTCCCGCAAGCTGGTGCGCGAGCTGGGCTTCATGCGCACCACGCTGGCCGACAGCGAACTCGCGCCCTCGGCGGTGCACGCGATCCTGGAAATCGGCATGGCGCCCGGCATCAGCGCCAAGGACCTCGGGCAGCGGCTGCGCCTGGACAAGTCCAATACCAGCCGGCAGCTCGCCCGCCTGGAGGCGGCAGGCTACGTGGAGCGACACGCCGACAGCGAGGACGCGCGCATCTCGGCGCTGAGCCTGACGGCCGAGGGCAGGAGGCTGCGCAGCCGGATCGACCGCTTCGCCACCGAGCAGGTGTCGAACGCGCTGCGCCACCTGGCACCGGCCGACCAGCAGAACCTGCTGCGCTCGTTCGCGCTCTATGCCGATGCGCTGGCCCGGGACAACGACGCCAAGCCCTCCCCTACCCGCGCCGAGGCCTCGAGGATCGTCGAGGGCTACCTGCCGGGCTGCATCGGCGACATCGTCGGCCTGCATGCGCGCTTCTACGCCGAGCATTACGGCTTCCCGGTGTTCTTCGAAAAGCTGGTGGCCACCGAGCTGGCGGCATTCGCCAACCAGTTGCCGGCCGCGGGCAAGGCGCTCTGGCTGCATGTCGAGCAAGGCCGCGTGCTGGCCTCGCTCGCGATCGACAGCGATCTCCAGACGGGCATCGCGCGCCTGCGCTGGTTCATCGTCGACGAGGCGCTGCAAGGCAGCGGCGTGGGACGCGAGCTGATGACGCGGGCGATGCGTTTCGTCGACCAGCAGGGCTTTCGCGAAACCTGGCTCAGCACCTTCAAGGGGCTGGACGCGGCGCGCCATCTGTACGAGTCCTTCGGTTTCGTGCTGAGCGAGGAACACGAGGGAACGCAATGGGGCAGCAGGACCATCGAGCAGCATTTCACCCGCGCCAGGACGGCATCGTGATGCGCGCGACCGAGCCCTTGCCGCCGTCTGTCGAGGAACTGCTGGCGTTCGATACGCTGACGCTGCGCGAGCATACCGAGCAAGCCGGCGACGCCTTCGATCCCGATGCCCAGCGCGAACGGCTGCGGCAGGCACTGGCCGCCTACGAGATCCGTTCAGTGCGACGCGACGGCGAGCTGGTGGCCTACGCGATGCTGCGTCCGGAATCGGCGAGCTGCTGGTTCGTCGGCGCGTTCGGCATCCACCCCCGGCATCGCGGTTATGGGGTGCTCGGCGAGTTGCTGGCGCAGCTGGCCGAGCTGGCCGGCGCGCGCGGCATCCGCGAATTCAGGAGCCACGTCTACCGCACCAACCGCCTGTCCATCGCCTTCCATCGCAAGCTGGGATTTCGCGTCACGCGCGAGAACGACAAGGGCTTCGAATTCGTCGTCACGCTGGACGAGCTGGCCAATCACGCCGCCATCCTGCGCGCGACCCGCGCGTGAGCACCCGCCGGTTCCCATTCAGGCCGTGCCGACCGGGAGTTCGACGAGGTTCGGCAGGCCCGAGGCGATGCCGTGTTCGACGGCCGCCGCGATTTCGCCGGCGCGCTCGATACGACGTGCCGGCAGGCCCCAGGATGCCGCCAGCGCCAGGAAATCGATCGGCGGTTCGTCGAGGTCCATGCCGATGAAACGGCCGGCACGCACGCTGGCGAAGTGATGCTGCGATTTCATGAAGTTCTTCAGGATGTCGTACGAACGGTTGTTGACGATCACGAAGGTCACCGGCAGGCGCTCGTGCGCGGCCGTCCACAGGGCTTGCGGCGCGTAGAGGGCGGAGCCGTCGCCGATCACCGCCACCACCGGCTGCCGGCCGAGCCCCAGCGACACGCCGACCGCCGCGCCCATGCCCCAGCCGAGGATCGCCCCGCGATTGCCGTAGTACTGCCGCGTCGCGTCCGTGTCGAGCATGCCGCGGATCAGCGGCATCGTCGCGGGCGACTCGTCGACCAGCGGCGTGCCGCTTCCCAACGCCCTGGCCAGCTCGTGCGCCGCCGCCCAGGGCGTCGTTTCGGGCCGGCGCAACTCGGATTCGGCACGCGCGCGAATCTCGCCGCGGCGCCGCGCGCGCTGGTCCGCCGCGCGGGCCAGCACGGCTTCGATCTCCTGACGCCGGCCCTCCAGGCTATGGGACAGCAAGGGCAACAACGCGCGCAGCGATTCGCGGATGCCGCCGACGCAAGCCAGCTCGCATGCATGGGTGCGGCCCGGCTGGTGCGGATCGGACGTCAGTTGAAACAGCCGGCAGGAGGACGGCACGGCCGGCCCTTCGGTGTAGAGGATGGAAATCGAGAAATGGCCGCCCAGCACGAGCATCGCGTCGAAGGGCGCGAGAGCCTGGCGGATCGCCGATGCCGTGCCGGGCAGGTTGCCGGCCCACAGCGGATGCGAGCTCGGGAACGGCAGATGAGTGGGCCAGGACGAGCCGAACACGGTCGCGCCGAGCGCCTCGGCAAGCTGCGCCACCTCGTCGCTCGCGCCCGCCACGAACACTTCGTCGCCCGCGAGTATCGCGATCCGCCCCGGCGCGACGGATGCCAGCGCCTGCGCCAGCTCGGGCAGCGCGGCCGCGATCGCGCCGTGGTGGATCACGGAAGCCGCCGGCGGCACGGCGGTGCCGGTGCGCTCCATCACATCCATCGGCAAGGACAGGAACACCGGCCCCGAAGGCGCGGCGCAACTGTCCTGGAACGCCCGCCTGGCGAACACGGCGATCTCGTCGGGATGCCGGATTTCATGCCCCCACTTGACCGCCGGCCGGGCGATATCGAGCAGCTCGCCATGCAGCAGCGGCCCGGTATGCACGTGCCGCGTGTCCTGCTGGCCGGCCGTCACGACCAGGGGCGTGTTTGCCTGCCTCGCGTTGAGCAGCGCGCCCATCGCATGGCCGAGCCCCGCCATCGTGTGCAGATTGACGAAACCGGGACGCCCGGAAGCCTGGGCGTAACCGTCCGCCATCGCCACCACCGCGGCCTCCTGCAGGCCCAGTATGTAGGACAGGCCATCGACGCCGGTCAGCGCGTCGACAAAGGACAGCTCGGTCGTGCCGGGATTGCCGAACACATACTCCACGCCTTCGCTGCGCAGCACCTCGACGAGGATGTCGGCGCCGCGACGCGACTTGCCGGGTTCGGGCGCGGCAGGGCTGCCGCCGGTGGATGGGATCCCCGTCATGGGGCCGGCCTGCTGATTCACGGTCATGGTGTCCTCCTGTCGAAGCGAGGGTAGACCGCGATCCGCGACGGCCGCTTGAACGTTATTGCGCTGCCTCGGCCGGCCCGTTCAGCGCGACCGGCTCCAGCGGCCCGGCGATACGCCGTGGACCTTCTTGAAATGGCGGCTGAAATGGCTCTGGTCGGCAAAGCCGAAGGCGACGGATACCTCGGTGGCCGATGCGCCCGAGCGCAGCGCGTCGCTGGCCCGGGACAGGCGTACCTGGTTGCGCCAGGCGTGCGGGGCCATGCCGACCTCGCGCGTGAAGATCCGCAGCGCATGAAACTTCGACAGGCCGACGGCCTCGGCCAGCACCGACAGTTCGAGCGAGGCCGTCAGGTCGTCGAGCATGCGCGCCTTCATGCGCGCCACCCGCGCCCCATCCTGGCCGATCGGCCGTGAAGGGGGCCGCGCCTGCGCGTACCGCACCAGCAGCGTCGAGACCGCGTCGAGCAGCATGGATTCGGCGGCCAGCCGGTCCGCGCCGGCTTCCAGCGCGCGATGCGCGCGCAAGGCACGCCTCGCCAGATCGGGGTCCCTGATGATGTCCGAGCCGAACCAGGGCGGCTCGGTGCCGGCCAGCCCGGCCTCGTCGGCGACCTGCCGGACGAAGCCGGTCGGCAGATAGAACGTGCGGCACTGCCAGCCGGCATCGGCCGCGCTCGACCCGGTGTGGATTTCGCCGGGATTGATGATCGGCAGCGAGCCGGCATCGGCCACGTGGCGCGTGCCGCGGTAGTCGTAGCGCTCCGCGCCGCCCTCGATCAGCGAAATCGTGTAGGCCTCGTGCCAGTGAGGCGAATAGGCGTGATCGGTGAAGCGGGCCGTCACCATGTCGGCGCCGGGAATCAGCGCCGAGCGCCAGTAATGGGCATCGTTTCGGGGGCCAGCCTTCATCGTCGTCACCATCAGCGTGCCTCGCTCAGCGCCCCGTTGGCAGGTCCGAGCGCGAGGTCGTCGATACCAGCCCGTCGGGACCGAAATGCGCGTTGAAGAACGCGTCCTGGTTCACGCCGTCCTCGCGCCAGCGCCAGCTCCAGACCGTTTCCGGCTTGAGCGGATACTGGGCGACCTCGGTTGGCTTGCCCAGCAACTGGCGCACCTCGTCCTGCGTCATGCCGGGGCGGATCATCGCGAAGTTCTCGGCCGTCAGCACCTGGGTCGCGCCGAGGAACAAGCCGTTGCGGTCGATATCGACCATGTAGGTCTCGTCGCCCATCGGCCCGCGCGGATACTCGAGCCGCTTCGAGCCGTCGATCGCCTGCCGCTCCGTCTCCGGCTTGCCCAGGCGCGAGCGCACCTCCTCCTCGGTCGACACGCCGGGCTTCAGGCCGCGCAGCAGCAACGGTGCCGGCTGGATCGCACGAAAGAATTCCTTGAGTCGATGCACGACCACCTCGTTCTCGTGGCTGTCGCAGCCGCCGAGCAGAAACGTCGCGGCAAGTGCCGAGGCGAGCAGCCAGGGCCGGGCCGGCCGGATTACCGATTCCATCATCGATTGCGGGCGCGCGGTTCGCGCGGGGAAAAGGACAAGCTGGAAGGATACGCGCCTATGGGGGCGTGCAACAACATCGGTCGCCGGATTCGGACCGGGCCGGGCGATCAGGACTGCTTCGGTCCGGGTCGCCCATGCTGCGACCGCGCTCGGGTGGGGCGGCCTTCAGGCATTCCCGGTCGAGCCGCCTCGTCGGTCGCGATTGGCGGTCTCGTGCCTGGCTTCGTGCTTTGTCTCGTGCTTTGTCTCGTGCTTTGCCTCGTGTCTGGCCTCGCGACGCGCCACGACGATCTCCGCGCCCTGCCACGACACCAGCGCCAGGGCGCCGAACAGCAACTCGCGGGCACGCTTGACCAGCGCCAGCGACAGCGCCGTCTCGCGATCGACGCCGAACATCTGCGCGAGCAGCACCACCGTCGCCTCCTGCACGCCGAGCCCGCCCGGCACCATGAAGGCCGCGTGCCGCACGGCCTGCACCATGGCCTCGATGGCGATCGCCCCGCCCGTGGACACGGGATGCCCGAGCAGGGCCAGCGCCCAGTAGATTTCCAGCGCCCCGCTCACGTAGCCGGCCAACTGCCAGCCGAAGGCGCGCAGCAGCAGGCCGCTGCGCGACATCAGCGCCTCGATGGCCGCGTCGAGCCGCTTGCCGTCGACGCCCTGCAGCAGCGCGCCGGTGTCGCCGAGCAGCCGGCCGGCGAAACGCTCGATCGCGTGGAAGATCCCGCCGCGCCGCAGCAGCGCGAAGGCCAGCACGGGTACCGGCACCGATAGCACGAGCGCCAGTGCGATGGTCCTCGCGCCGCCGCCGAGGCCCGTGCCGGCCAGCAGCAGCACCAGCCCGAGCGCGGAGAACGCGTACTGCACGGCCACCGTGACCAGCACCTCGACGATCACCGAGGCGCTCACGAGCGCCACGTCCGGTACCCGCCAGCGCGCGAGCCGGATCCCGACGATCTCGCCGCCCACGCCGACCACCGGCAGCAGGCGATTCACCGCCTCGCGCACCGTGGCGACCCACCAGAGGAAGCCCAGCGGCGCGCGCCGGTCGAGCAGCAGGCGCCAGGCATGCGCGTCGAGCAGCAAGGGAAATGCGTGGAAGGGCACCAGCCAGAGCAGGGCGAAACCGGCGCGTCCGATGATGCGAACCACGTCGCCGACGCCTTCGTGGGCCACCAGCCCAAGCAGCAGCGCGATGCCGAGCGGCCAGCCCAGCCGCCGGACCCACTTCGTCATCGCGAGCTCGCGCGGGAAGCGCGCTCCGCATTCGCCTGCGCATCGCCCTGGCGCGATGCCGCGCCCCGCCCTGCCCCGTTCGCGCCGCCCGCTTCGCCGAACACGGCCGCGAAACCGCCGCGCGCCACGCCGGCCGCCTCGAGCGCGGCCGCCACGCGCGGCGACAGCAGCGCCGCGAGTTCCTCGCCGGGACGGTAGTCGTGCATCGAGGGCGTGATCGGGCCGTCGCCGGGCTCGGCCGGATGCGAGTAGATCTCGCCGACGCCCGAGGGCGGCAGCGCCGCGATCGCATCGAGCAGCGCGCGCTCGTCCATGTGCCCGGTACGCTCGATCCCGACCACGTAGTCGTTGTGCGCGATTCCCGCCCGGTCGAGCCTGGCGCGCACCAGCGCGATCCAGGGGCGCAGCCAGGCCGGCGCGGAACGCTCGAAAGGCAGGCGCACCGCGCGCAGCCCATAGTCGCGCCCGATCTCGACGATCATCGACAACACGGTGGGATGCAGGTGGAAATGCTTGTGCGCGTTGACGTGATCGAGCGGCAGCCCGCTCGCCGCGAAAGCCTCGAATTGCGCGCGGATCTCGCGACGCAGTTGCGCGCGCACCCGCGGCAGGAAGAAGAAGCGGCAGCCGTCCCTCGCCATCGCGTCGCCGAAGCGGCCGTCGGCCCCCACCAGCGCCGGGATCTCGCGCGCCGGCAGCATCGCCGCGCCATCGGCCAGCACCAGGTGCAGCCCGACCGCCAGCGAGGGCAGCCGCCGCGCGCGCGCTACCGCGTCGTGCGCGGCGGGCGCCGCCACCATCAGGCTCGCGGCCGTCAGCACGCCCTCGCGATGCGCGCGCTCGACCGCCGCGTTGACGCGCGGATGCAGGCCGAAATCGTCGGCGGTGAAGATCAGCGCGCGCGGCGGCGACGTGGCCATCGCGTTCAGGCCTCGTGCGCGCGCAGGAAGCGGAAGAACTCGACGCCTTCGCGCAGGCGCCGCTTCATCATCTCCCAGCTGCCCAGCATCTCGCGCACGATCTCCCAGATCTTCGCGGGCCGGAAGTAGAAGGCCCGATAGAAGTGTTCGAGCTCGTGGTAGATGTCTTCCCTCGATAGGTGCGGATAACCGATCGCGGCGAGCTGCACGCCTGCCTTGCTGACCAGGTTGATGGTCTTGTTCTCCTCCAGCCAGCCGTTCTCGATCGCCTGCTCGTAGAGCCGCGTGCCCGGATAAGGCGCCGCCAGTGAGACCTGGATCGTGTGCGGATTGATTTCCTTTGCGTATTCGATGGTCTTACGAATGGTGTCCCTGGTCTCGCCGGGCAGGCCCAGGATGAAGGTGCCGTGGATCTTGATGCCGAGCTTCCTGCAGTCCTCGTTGAAGCGGCGCGCGATATCGGTGCGCAAGCCCTTCTTGATGTTCAGCAGGATCTGGTCGTCGCCCGATTCGTAGCCCACCAGCAGCAGGCGCAGCCCGTTCTCCTTCATGATCTTCAGCGTCGCGTACGGCACGTTCGCCTTGGCATTGCAGGACCAGGTCACGCCCAGCTTGCCGAGCCCGCGCGCGATCTCCTCGACGCGCGGCTTGAAGTCGGTGAAGGTGTCGTCGTCGAACATGATCTCCTTGACTTCCGGCATGTTGTCGCGAATCCACTTCACCTCGGCCAGCACGTTCTCGACCGAGCGCACGCGATAGCGATGGCCGCCCACCGTCTGCGGCCACAGGCAGAAGGTGCACTTCGAGCGGCAGCCGCGGCCGGTATAGATCGACACATAGGGGTAGTTCAGATAGCCGATGAAGTAGTTGTCGATCTTCAGGTCGCGCTGATACACCGGCGCCACGAACGGCAGCGCGTCCATGTCCTCGATCATCGGGCGCGCGCCGTTGTGCTCGATCGCGCCGTCGGCGGCGCGGTAGCTCAGGCCGAGGATGTCGGCGAAGGGCTTGCGCTCGGCCACGTCGCGGCAGGTGTAGTCGAATTCCTCGCGGCAGACGAAGTCGATCGCGTTGGAGGCCACCAGCGAGTTGTGCGGATCGACGGCCACCTTGGCGCCGACCATGCCGATCAGCACCGAGGGATTGCGCTGCTTGAGGTCCTGCGCGAAGGCCGCGTCGGTCGGGAACGAGGGCGTGCTGGTGTGGATGATCACCAGCTCGTAGTCGGCGGCGATCTCCAGCGTTTGCGCCACCGACAGATCGTCGGCGGGCGCGTCGAGCACGCGGCTGCCGGGCACCAGGGCGGCGGGCTGGGCCAGCCAGGTGGGATACCAGAACGAGCGGATCTCGCGCTTGGCCTGGTAGCGCGAGCCGGCGCCGCCATCGAAGCCGTCATAGGACGGCGCCTGCAGGAACAGCGTCTTCAGTGGGGTTGCGTTTGCTTGCATGACTCGTCTCGATACGATCAGGTTCGTCAATCCGCGCGGCGGGCCGCGCGCCCGTTCAGTCCAGTTCCGTCGAAACGCGTCGCGCCGGGCGCGCGCCGCGCCGCTCTCATCGTCCGTCGCCGCCCTCGCCGAAGCTCGCGCGCGCGCCGCCGGCCACCGCGATGCGCGCGCCGCGCCAGATCACGTGGGTGCCGAACGCCGCCGCGATCCAGACGCAGAACAGCAGCGCGTCGCGCACCGGCACCAGCGGCAGGTCGCGCCAGAACACCAGCCGGCTCGGCGAGCCGCGCGCATGCAGCACCAGCCGCGCCAGCACGCCGGCACTCGCCGCGCAGGCGGCGATCAGGCCGGGCAGCGTGGCTTCCAGGCGCACCGCCAGGTGCGCGCCCACCAGCAGCCAGGGCGCCGTGAAGGTGATCAGCAGGCTGGCGAAGCCACCGCCCTTCAGCGAGCGGATGGTGCGCAGCCAGCGCGTCTCGCGCGCCCACAGCGCGGCGAAGCTGGCCTCGATCACGTCGGTCCTCACGCTCACCTCGGACAGCACGGTGCGACGCCCCACGCGGCGCGGCAGGGCGGCCAGCCAGTAGTCGTCGGCCAGCTCGTCCTTGAGCGCGGCGAGGCCGCCGATCCGATCGAGCGTGTCGCGGGTGAGCGCCAGTGTCGCGCCGAAGCCGAAATCGGACGAACCGCCCAGGTGCGCGACGCGCACCGAGGGCGCGAACCAGGCGTCGACGAACTGCGCGCCGATGCGCGCCCAGAAACCGCCGACATCGCGTGCGTGATAGAGGCAGGTGACCACGCCGATCGACGGGTCGGCCAGCGGCGCGCTCACGCGTTCGAGATAGTCGGGGCCGACGGCGATGTCGCTGTCGGCGATCACCAGGCGGTCGTAGCGCGCGCGCTGGGCGATGTTGATCAGGTTGCTGACCTTGAGGTTCTTGCCGTGCACGCGCGAATCGATCACCAGTTCAAGATCGCAGCCGGGGAAATTGGCCTGCACGCGACGCACCACGGCGATCGCCGGATCGGTGGGCGAAGCCACGCCGCAGACGATCTGGTAGCGCGGATGGCGCTGCGAACAGAAGGTGGCGAGGTTCTCGTAGAGACGCGGCTCGGCGCCATAAAGCGGCTTGAGCACGCTGACCGGGGCGCGCCAGCCCTCGCGTGCCGCCGACGAGGGCGTGCGCGGCGCGGGCGCCAGCGCCGCGAACCAGGCATAGGCGCAGGCCGCGCAGGTCAGCGCGACCAGCAGCCAATCCACCACGCAGGACAGGCCGGTCATGATGCGCTCCGGGCGGCGGCACGGCCGGTTCGGAGCAGGAAGAAACGCGATGCGGTAACGACGACTGCGACTGACACGGTCCCGACTCCTGGCGCCCGGGACGAGGCCCCAGGCGATGGTGGTATCGATCGTGAACGCCGCCGATTCAGCGATTGCGACTTGATCCGGCCATCGCTTTTCAGGAATCCCGCGGCGTGTCTTGAATATCGGGACCGAGTGTATCAGCGAACTCCGAAACCCTGCCCGGAGCCACTCACGACACGGCAAAAACTGCACATATCGACACAGATGGTCGACTTTTCGACGCAATAACGAGGGCGATAACGTAAGCGATTCGCATGTCGATTGCCAGCTTTCTTGTCAGACTTATGTAGCATTTCAACTAAAAATCTGTCGATTCAAATGGATTTCGACAAATATTTCGGCGCATTACCGCTGATTCCGCGCACGTTATCGAAGAAATATGACAGTCGCATATCGTGCAATTGATGTGCTGTTCTGTCGCACTTGCGGAACCTTCAGCGCCGAGCGTCACGTCGCTGCCGCCGGCAGGCTCACCCTGCGCGCGACAGGGTTATCGGCGCGCCGTCAGCGGGCTCGACAGGGCTTTGGCACAATCGGCGGCACCCGACGTCACGCCGCGCAGCACGGCAGTCGCATCGCCAGCAGGCCGCGCCCGCGCCGCCCGGCAGCCGTGACGCCCCACTTTCCGATACCCACCCGCCCATGATCCCGTTCTCCGTTCTCGATCTCGCGCCGATTCCCCAAGGCGCCGATGCCGGCCAGGCGTTCCGCAACTCGCTCGATCTCGCCCAGCACGTCGAACGCTGGGGCTACCAGCGCTACTGGCTGGCCGAGCACCACAACATGCCCGGCATCGCCAGCGCGGCCACCGCCGTGGTGATCGGCCATATCGCCGGGGGCACCAGCACGATCCGCGTCGGCTCGGGCGGCATCATGCTGCCGAACCACGCGCCGCTGGTGATCGCCGAGCAGTTCGGCACGCTCGCCTCGCTCTACCCGGGCCGCATCGAGCTGGGCCTGGGCCGCGCGCCCGGCACCGACCAGACCACCGCGCGCGCGTTGCGGCGCGACCTGGTCGGCAGCGCCGATTCGTTTCCCGACGACGTGGTGGAGCTGCAGCGCTATTTCGCCGAGCCGGTGGAAGGCCAGCGCGTGCGCGCGGTGCCGGGCGCGGGGCTGAACGTGCCGCTCTGGCTGCTCGGCTCGAGCCTCTTCTCGGCGCAGCTGGCCGCCATGCTCGGCCTGCCCTTCGCCTTCGCCTCGCACTTCGCGCCCGACTACCTGATGCGCGCGCTGGAGATCTATCGCGCGCAGTTCCGGCCATCGGCCACGCTCGACAAGCCGCATGCGATGGTGGGCATCAACGTGTTCGCGGCCGACACCGACGACGAGGCGCGGCGCCTGTTCACCTCGCTGCAGCAGCAGTTCCTGAACCTGCGGCGCGGCGCGCCGGGCAAGCTGCCGCCGCCCGTCGAGGTGCTCGAGGGCAGCGAGTTCGAACTCGCCAACGTGGCGCAGGCGCTGTCGTTCGCGGCGGTGGGCTCGCGCGACACGGTGCGCGAACGGCTCAAGCGCCTGATCGCGCAGACCGGCGCCGACGAGCTGATCGTCGCCGCGCAGATCTACGATCACGCCGCGCGCGTGCGCTCCTACGAGATCACCGCGCAGGTACGCGACGAGATCGCGGCGCAAGGCGCCTGATCCAGAGGAAGGGAAATCGCGCGCGACGGCCGCTCGGGCGCCGCGCGCGGGGCGAACGCCCCTTATTTCGCGGCCTGGCCGCCCGCGGGCGCGGCTGCCGCGTGCGGTGCCGCGAGCCAGCCCAGCAGCGCCTTGTGGAAGGCCGCCGGATCCTGCATCTGCGGCGCGTGGCCGAGCGCGGGAAACTCGATCAGCGTCGAGCCCGGAATCGCCGCGTGCGCGCGCTTGCCGAGCTCGGGATAACGGCCCAGCCTGGCGTGCACCTCGGGCGGCGCGACATCCTTGCCGATCGCCGTGGTGTCCTTGTCGCCGATCATCAGCAGCGTCGGCACGCGGATCAGGCCGAATTCATATACCACCGGCTGGCTCAGGATCATGTCGTAGAGCAGGGCCGAATTCCAGGCCACGATATCGCGGCCCGGGCCGCGGTACATGCCGGCCAGCATCTGCACCCAGCGCTCGTAGTTCGGCGACCACTCGCCCGCGTAGTAGGTGCTCTGCTCGTAGCGGCGAATACTGTCGGCGGTGGTCTTCAGCTCGCGCGCGTACCAGTAGTCCACCGTCAGCGGCGGCACGCCCAGCGCCTTCCAGTCCTCCAGGCCGATCGGGTCGACCAGCACCAGTTGCTGGGTCGCCTTCGGATACATCAGCGCGTAACGCACGGCGAGCATGCCGCCGGTGGAATGGCCGATCACGGTCGCCTCCTTCACGCCCAGCGATTCGAGCAGCGCATGCGTGTTGTGCGCGAGCTGCTGGAAGCTGTACTGGTAGCGCTCGGGCTTGGTCGACTTGCAGAAGCCGATCTGGTCCGGCGCGATCACGCGATAACCGGCGCGGCTCAGCACCTCGATCGACCCTTCCCAGGTGGCCGCGCAGAAGTTCTTGCCGTGCAGCAGCACCACCGTGCGGCCGTTCGCGTGCTCGGGCTTGACGTCGAGATAGGCCATCTGCAGCGGCTCGCGCTGCGAGGTGAAGGCGTAGCGGTGGACCGGGTAGGGATACGCGAAACCCTCGAGCTCGGGGCCGTAGGCCGGCCCCTCGTTGCCGGCCGCGGCCGAGGCGCCCGCTGCCAGCGAGGCGGCCGGCAGCGTGACCGCGCCCGAGGCGAGCGCCTCGGACTCGGCGGCGAGGCTCGCCGAGGCGGGCGCGAGCAGCGCGGCGGCAAGCGCCGCGCCGCCGAGCATGCCGGCCGCGACGCGGCGCGCCGGGAAGCGTGCCGACGAGCACGCCGATAGGCGCGAGGAAACAATCGTGCGGATCGAAAACATCGTGGGATACCGGACAAGAGGAAGGGAACGGCGCGACGTTCGCGATTTTACGTTCAGTAAGCCAGGGCTGCCGCGAGGCGCGCCGGCGCCCGTATTACCGCGTGTTTCCGCGCGGCTGCGACTTAATGTATCGTTCATGACAGCCCCGAACCCGCGACGAGCCGCCGACCATGAAGAACGTCCTCAGCATCCAGTCGCACGTGATCTACGGACATGCGGGCAACAGCGCGGCCGTGTTCCCGATGCAGCGCCTCGGCGTCAACGTCTGGCCGCTCAACACGGTCCAGCTTTCCAACCACATGCAGTACGGCAACTGGGCCGGCAGCGCGATCGACGCGGCCAAGATGGAGCAGTTGGTGGACGGCATCGCCGCGATCGGCGCGCTCAAGCGCTGCGACGCGATCCTCTCGGGCTTCCTCGGCTCGCCGGCGCAGGCGCATGCGGCGGTCGACATCGTGCGCACCGTCAAGTCGATGAACCCGAACGCCTGGTATTTCTGCGATCCCGCGATGGGCCAGACCGGCGGCATCCGGCCCGAACCCGGCGTGGAGGAGTTCATCGTCACCGAACTGCCCGCGCTCGCCGACGGCATGGCGCCCAATCACAGCGAGCTGCAGAAGCTGGCCGGGCGCCGCGTCGAGACGGTGCGCGAGGCGGTCGACGCCTGCCGCGAGATCATCCGGCGCGGGCCCAAGGTGATCCTGGTCAAGCACCTGCACGATCGCAACAGTCCCGCCGATCGCTTCAACATGCTGGCCGTCACCGAGCACGAGGCCTGGATCGGCCAGCGCCCGCTGTATGCCTTCCCGCGCCACCCGGTCGGCGTGGGCGACCTGACCAGCGCGGTGTTCGTGGCGCGGCGGCTGCGCGGCGACTCGGTGCGCGCCGCCTTCGAGCACACGCTGGCGGCCGTGCACGCCGTCGTCAAGGCCACCTACGACGCGCGCCGCTACGAGCTCGAGCTGGTCGCCGCGCAGGACGAGATCGCCAATCCGAGCGAGTGGTTCGGCGCCTGGGTCACCGATATCGAGTGAGGCGCCGGCTGTTGGCCGCGCTTTCATCAACCGCCTGATCCGGCTTCGCCGCGCCGCCGGCTCGTCCACCCTGCCTCGCCCCTCCCGTCCCGATTCCCACGCGATCCACCCCGCTCGACCAGTTGGATCCCGTCGCGTCGCAAATGTGTCATTTTTAGGCAATACGATGCGTTTTGTTGCAATCGACCGAAACTCGCGATGACCGCCTCCCGCTCCGCCCTTCCCTCCCATGCCCGCGTCGTGATCATCGGCGGCGGGATCATCGGCTGCTCCACGGCCTACCACCTGGCGCGCGCCGGCATCACCGACGTGGTGCTGCTCGAACAGGGCCAGCTCTCCTGCGGCACCACCTGGCACGCCGCCGGCCTAGTCGGCCAGTTGCGCACGCAGCGCAGCCTGACCCAGCTGGTGCGCTACTCGACCGAACTCTATGCCTCGCTGGAAGCCGAGACGGGGCTGGCCACCGGCTGGAAGCGCTGCGGTTCGCTGTCGGTGGCGCGCACCGCCGAGCGACTCACCCAGCTCAAGCGCAGCGCCGCCACGGCGCGCGCCTACGGCGTGGAATGCGAGCTGATCGACGCGCAAGCGGCCGGCGAGCTGTGGCCCGCGATGCGCAGCGACGATCTCGCCGGCGCGGTCTGGCTGCCCGGCGACGGCAAGGCCAATCCGACCGACCTCACGCAGTCGCTGGCGCGCGGCGCCCGCCAGCGCGGCGTGCGCATCGTCGAGGGCGTGCGCGTCACCGAACTGCTGAGCGAGCGCACCGGCACGCGCCGCCGCGCGAGCGGCGTGAGTTGGCGCGACAAGGATGGCCAGGGCGGCACGCTGGCCGCCGAGATCGTGGTCAACTGCGCGGGCCAGTGGGCCAAGGGCCTGGGCCGGCTGGCCGGGGTCACGGTGCCGCTGCACTCGGCCGAGCACTACTACATCGTGACGGGCCGGATTCCCGGCGTGCATCCCGAGCTGCCGGTGATGCGCGACCCCGACGGCTACATCTACTTCAAGGAGGAAGTGGGCGGCTTGGTGATGGGCGGCTTCGAGCCCGACGCGAAACCCTGGGGCATGGACGGCATCCCCGAGGACTTCGAATTCCAGCTGCTGCCCGACGACTGGGACCAGTTCGAGATCCTGATGCGCAACGCGCTGCATCGCGTGCCCGAGCTGGAGACGGCCGAGGTCCGGCAGTTCTACAACGGCCCCGAATCGTTCACGCCCGACAATCACTTCATCCTCGGCGAGGCGCCCGAGCTGGCGAACTTCTTCGTCGGCGCCGGCTTCAACTCGATGGGGATCGCCTCGGCGGGCGGCGCGGGCCGCGCGCTGGCGGAATGGATCGTCGGCGGCGAGCCGGGCATGGACCTGTGGTCGGTCGACATCCGCCGCTTCGCGCGGCTGCACGGCAACGACGCCTGGCTGCACGACCGCGTCAAGGAAACGCTGGGGCTGCACTACGCGATGCCCTGGCCGAACCGCGAGCTCGACAGCGCGCGCGGCGTGCGGCGCGCGCCGATCCATGCGCGGCTGGCGGCGGCCGGCGCCTGCTTCGGCAGCCGCATGGGCTGGGAGATCGCCAACGTGTTCGCGCCGCCGGGCCAGGCGCCGCGCATCGACTACCGCTTCGGCCGGCAGAACTGGCACGACTGGAGCGCGGCCGAGCATCGCGCCGCGCGCGAGGGCGTGGCGCTGTTCGATCGCAGCGCGCAGGCCAAGCTGCTGGTGAAGGGGCGCGACGCCGAACGCGCGCTGCAATCGCTGGCGGCCGCCGACCTGGCGGTGGCGCCCGGCACCGTGCTGCGCGCGGCCATCCTCAACGCGCGCGGCGGCTACGAATCGGATCCGGACGTCGCGCGCCTGGCCGACGACCAGTTCCTGCTCGTCACGGGCGTCGCGCAGGTCACGCGCGACCTCGACCTGCTGGAGCGGCATCTCGATGCCACCGGGCTGCACGGCGTCGCCGTCGACGTGACGGGCCAGTACGCGCTGTTCTCGCTGCTCGGGCCGCGCTCGCGCGCGCTGCTGCAAAGCGTGTCGAAGGCCGCGCTCGACGCGGCGGCCTTCCCGCTCGGCACGATGCGCGAGATCGACCTGGGCCATGCCACGGTGCGCGCGCTGCATCACCCGATCGTCGGCGAGCCGGGCTGGGACCTGCTGGTGCCGGTCGAATCGGCGCTGCTGGTGTTCGACACGCTGCAGGCGGCCGGCGCCGCCTTCGGCCTGGCCTGCGCGGGCGAGTACGCGCTCGAGTCGCTGCGCATCGAGAACGGCCGCGCGAGCTGGGGCCGCGAACTGTCGCCGGGGCTCGACCCCTTCGAGGCGGGTCTAGCCGGGCTCTGCAAGCATGCCGCGCCGGGCGCCTTTCCGGGCGCGGCCGCGCTCGCGACCAAGGCGGGGCAGCCCTGCGCGCGGCGGGTGGTGGCGCTCAGTGTCGACGGCCGCCCCGACGTCACGCTGTGGGGCGGCGAGGGGATCCTGCGCGACGGCCGCCCGGTCGGCACGCTCAGCTCGGCCGCGTTCGGCCACACGCTCGGCGCGCCGGTCGCGCTGGGCGTGGTCGCCTGCGATCCAAGGCAGCCCGACCCGAGCCTGGACCGCTACGAAATCGAGCTGGCCGGCGAGCGGCTCGCCGCGAGCCTGCGCTGGTTTTCCCCGACTGCCGGACATTCCGGGGAAAAGTGAAAATAAGCCGGCTTTCAGGCGATTTTTATTTTGTTTCCTGCGTCGCAAACGTTATCGTCATTCACGCGAATGACACCGTTTGATCGCTATTCTCGCCACCACATTCGCGGCGCAAGGGCACGCCGCGATCGTAGCCTTTCCCAGCGGCCGTACTGGCACGGCCGTCCCTCACCGCCGCACAGGAAGAAACAAATGACGACGAAGCATCGCCGTGACTTTCTGCGTTTGGCCGCCGGCACCGCCGGCGCCGCCGCGCTCAGCGTATTTCCCCCCGTGATTCGCAACGCGCTCGCGATCCCCGCGAACCGCCGCACCGGCACTATCCGCGATATCGAACACATCGTGATCCTGATGCAGGAGAACCGTTCGTTCGACCATTACTTCGGCACGCTGCGCGGCGTGCGTGGCTTCGGCGATCCGCGCCCGCTGGCGCTGGCCAGCGGCAAGTCGGTGTTCCACCAGCCGGCCGGCACGGGCGAGCTGCTGCCCTTCCACCCGAGCGCCGCGAACCTCGGCATGCAGTTCATCCAGGATCTGCCGCACGGCTGGCAGGACATGCACGCGGCCTGGAACCACGGCCGCTACGACCAGTGGGTGCCCAACAAGGGCACCACCTCGATGGCCTACATGCAGCGCGGCGACATCCCGTTCCACTATGCGCTGGCCGATGCCTTCACGATCTGCGATGCCTACCACTGCTCGATCCCGAGCTCGACCGACCCGAACCGCTACTACATGTGGACCGGCTACGTCGGCAACGACGGCCAGGGCGGCGGCCCGGTGCTCGGCAACGAGGAAGCGGGCTACGGCTGGACCACCTATCCGGAAGTGCTGGAGAAGGCCGGCGTGTCGTGGAAGATCTACCAGGACATCGGCGAAGGCCTGAATGCGGCGGGCTCGTGGGGCTGGACCAGCGACAACCCCTACATCGGCAACTACGGCGACAACTCGCTGCTCTACTTCAACCAGTACCGCAACGCGCAGCCGGGCAACCCGCTGTACGACAAGGCCCGCACCGGCACCGACATCAGCGCGGGCGGCACGCTGTTCGACGTGCTGAAGGCCGACGTGGCGAACGGCACGCTGCCGCAGGTATCGTGGATCTGCGCGCCGGAAGCCTATTCCGAGCACCCGAACTGGCCGGCCAACTACGGCGCCTGGTACGTCGAGCAGGTGCTCGCCACGCTCACCTCGAACCCGGAGGTCTGGAGCAAGACCGCGCTGTTCGTCACCTACGACGAGAACGACGGCTTCTTCGACCACGTGCCGCCGCCGTTCGCGCCGCAATCGCGCGACAACGGCCTGTCGACGGTGGCGACCACCAACGAGGTGTTCCCCGGCGATGCCACCCACGTGGCCGGCGCCTATGGGCTCGGGCCGCGCGTGCCGATGATCGTGGTCTCGCCCTGGACCAAGGGCGGCTGGCTGTGCTCGCAGACCTTCGATCACACCTCGCTGCTGCAGTTCATCGAGGCGCGTTTCGGCGAGCAGTACGACATCCCGGCCTCGAACGTGTCGCCGTGGCGTCGCACCGTCTGCGGCAACCTGACCAGCGCCTTCGACTTCCGCGATCCGGACGCGCGCCTGCCGCAACTGCCGGACACCAGCGGCTACGCGCCGCCCGATCGCAACACGCACCCGAGCTACACGCCGATCCCGCCGAGCACGCAGGCGGTGCCGAAGCAGGAATCGGGGCTGCGTCCGGCGCGCGCCCTGCCCTACGAGCTGTTCGTGTTCGGCCGCGTCGATTCCACCACCGGCAAGTTCAAGCTGTGGTTCGCCAACACCGGCCGCGCCGGCGCGGCGTTCCAGGTGCAGGCCGCCAATCGCACCGACGGCCCCTGGGCCTACACGGTCGACGCCTATCGCCGCTTGTCGGACAGCTGGAGCACGGCCGCCACGCTCGGCCTCTACGACCTGTCGGTGCATGGCCCGAACGGCTTCTTCTGCCAGTTCCGCGGCACCACCTCGGCGGGCGAGGGGCGCACGCCGAACCCGGAAGCGCTGTACGGCTACGACGTGATCAACGGCAACCTCACGCTGCGCCTGTCGAACCGCGGCCGCACGGCGGTGCGCCTGACCGTGTCGAACGGCTATGGCGGCCATACGCGCACCTACGAGCTGTTCCCGGGCCAGCGCATCGACGACTACTGGGACCTGCGCGGCAGCCACGGCTGGTACGACCTGACGGTCAGCGACGGCACCTCGGCGGGTTTTCTGCGCCGCTTCGCCGGCCACGTCGAGACCGGCCGCGCGAGCACCAGCGATCCGGCAATCGCCACGCTGTAAACGGCAACGGCGAGCGTCGCGTGATGCGACGCTCGCCGTCTGCCGGGTCTCTCGCGCCGCCGCGGCGATCGTGCTGTCGATCGATCGCCGCGAGCGCCGCCCCGCTACCCCGCCGGCCCATCGATGGCCGCCGGGGCAGCGGCTTTTCCGCGGTCCTTACCGGGTGATCTTCGGCTCGCCCATCGGCTCGCCGACCACGAAGGCGCCGCCCTGGTAGCGCTGCGCCGGATCGTCGAGATTGCGGTCCGGGCCGCTGGCGGGGAACAGGTGCTCGAACGGCGCCGAGCTGTCCTGCGGGCGAAAGCCGAGGAATTGCGCCTTGCCGTTGTCGATCCACTTGGTGCGATTGTCCGACACGCCGTAGACGATCGCATGGCCGACGCGGTTGGTCATCAGCGAGCAGCGCACCAGCTCGATGAAGTCGCGGAAGCTCAGGAAGGTCACCAGCATGCGCGGGTTCTTCGGCACGTCGAACGAGGAGCCGATCCGCAGGCACACCGTCTCCAGGCCGAAACGGTCGTAGTAGTAGCGCGACAGCGATTCGCCGAAGCACTTGGTGACGCCGTAGAGCGAGTCGGGGCGCATCGGCGAATCGATGTCGACCACCTCGGTGACGGGGTGGAAGCCCACCACGTGGTTCGAGCTGGCGTAGACCACGCGGCGCACGCCGAACTGGTGGGCGGCGGCGTAGAGGTTGTAGACGCCGCGGATGTTGGCTTCGATCAGCGCATCGAAGGGCGCGTCGACCGAGATGCCGCCGAGGTGGATGATCGCGTCGACGCCCTCGACCAGCGCGTTGACGGCCGCGCGATCGGCCAAGTCCGCCACCACCACTTCCTCGTGCGGGGCCGCGTCGCCGAGCGGGGCGATGTCGCTGACGCGGACGATGTCGGCCCAGTCGCCGAGCGCGGCGCGCAGCTGGCGACCGAGATTGCCCGCCGCGCCGGTCAGCAGCAGGCGGCGGAACGGCTTGGCGGTCGTGGAAGTCGGCGAAGTCACGGCGGGATCCTCTCTGAAGGTCGGTGTCGATACGGTGGCAAGGCGGGCCGCGAACGCAGCCGAACGCCAGAACCGCGATCTTATACGATGACTGACGTTTTGGACACTGAGCGAGAACCCGTAGCCGGAACCGCGGCCGGCAATGGCCGCCCGCGATTCACCTCAGCAGCGGCTTGGGAGCGACGCCGTGACGGCCTGGGCGCCGCCAGCCGGCTCACTCGTGGCCGTCGCGGCCGGCTTCAGCCGCTTCGTGCGCGCGGCGCAGGCGCTCACGGCTATTGGTCAGGTGGGTGCGCATCGCCGCGCGCGCCGCTTCCGGATCGCGTCGCGCGATCGCCTCGAAGATCGCCTCATGCTCGTGGTTCAGACGTCCGACGTAGCGCTCCAGGTCGTCGCCGGCGAAGCGCGCCGAATTCACCCGCGCGCGCGGGATGATCGAGGTGCCGAGCTGGGTCATGATGTCGACGAAATAGCGGTTGCCGGTGGCTTGCGCGATCTGCAGGTGGAAGTGGAAATCGAGCTGGGCGGTGTCGCGCCCGCTCGAGGCGCTCTGCGCGATCGCGTCGAGCGCGCGGCGCAGCGCGACGAGATCGGCCTCGTTGGCGCGCTGGGCAGCCAGGCTGGCACATTCGCTCTCCAGGCTGATGCGCAGCTCGAGCACGGCGAGCACGTCGCGCAGCGTGGTGATGGTGGCCGGGTCGATGCCGAGCGCGCGGCGGCGCTCCGGCGCCAGCACGAAGCTGCCGATGCCGTGGCGCGTCTCGATCAGGCCGCTGGCCTGCATCCGCGAGATCGCCTCGCGCACCACGGTGCGGCTCACACCCTGGCTGGCCATCACCTCGGTCTCGGTCGGCAGCTTGTCGCCGGGCCGCAGGGTGCCGTTCTCGATCTGCGACGTCAGTGCGTCGACGACGTCTTGCGCGAGGCTGCGAGCGCGGCGACGCGGGGGCACGGGAAGCGCGGGCACGGACATGGGGCCTGTATCCTTAAAATGATGATCCGATCGTGAGCGGATGAGGTCGAATTGGCGCGGCCATTATACTGCCTCGCTAGTCGTCCGATGACTGATGTTTCCCCCAATCCTTTGTCGACGGGGATCTGGCGGGATCGCGCTGCACGCGGTCGGATGTCGAATCATCGCACTTCTGGAGCGGCCTATACAAGCCAGTCTCGGGAACGTGCCGTGCTCACTCCTGGGCTTGAACCGCGGCGTGGCGGAGGCGAAAACAACGCCATCGCGCAGCCCGAACGGAAAGCCCGTCGAAAGAATCGTCGACCTGCCCCGTCGCGGTTCAGCCCGCGAACACGCCGCGCGCCATGCCGGCCGCCGCGAACACGATGACGATGATCAACGCGGCCTGCGCGTGGCAGATCCGCGAATAGCCATGGGCACGCGAAACGTCGGGCATGCCGCCGCGTGCCACCGCGCCGCGCCAGCGGATCAGCGCCAGCATCGGCCGGATCTCCAGCAGCAGGATGATCACCAGGGCCGTCATCTTCAGGTGGAACAGGGGCGCATGCAGATAGTAGGCGCTGCCCTTCTCGAAACCGCCGAAGGCGCGCATCAGGCCCGTGACGATCAGCACCAGGGCCGTCAGCCCCCAGCCCGTATCGGCCCGGAACAGCGCGCGCAGGTCGGCGACCTGCGGCGAGTCGGTCGCCGCGATGCGCTTGAAGGCACGATTGCGCGTGGCGATCGCGGCCAGGGCCAGGCCGAATGCGCTGAGATGGATCGCGGCCAGCAGCCAGTGGGTGATCATGCTCGTCTCCTCGGGGCCGGTGCGAACGCGTTCAGACGAACTGCCTGAGCGTGGCGTCCAGCGCGCGGGCGGCCGCCCGATCGCCTTCGGTGGCGAGCGGCGCGCGCATCACGCTCTTGCGGTTGTGGCCAACCGCCGCCGGCGAATTCCACAGCAGCTCGACCTTGGGCCGCGAGAACGGCCGGCCGCGCGGGATATCGCCGGCCAGCGGCACGCCGGGGCGGCCATAGGCGGCCTGGGAGTTGGGCGGCGTCGCGGCAGTGTCGGCGCTTGGGGCCGAGGCGGAAACGTCGATCGAAGCGGTATCGATCGGAAGATCGGGCTGCGCCGAGGCGGCCTCGACGGTTGCGGCCGGCGCGGAGGTTTCGACATCGGCGGGCTTGTCGATCGGCAGCGCCTGCTCCGTCGCGGAAGAATCGATCGCGGGCGCGGCGGCGGCTTGCGGTGCGATCGCGCCCGGCTCCGGCTGGATCGCCGAGGACGCGTCCAGCGGCACCGCAGTCGAAACCGCGGCCTGGGCCGCCGTTGCGGGCGGCTCGGCGGATTCCGCCCGTGCCCCGCCCTCGCTCATCGGCGACTCGGCCGGAAGCACCGCCTCGGCTGCCATCGCAGAATCAGCCACCGGCACGGCGGTACTGACCGCCGCACCACGATCGCTTGCCCCCGCCGGCATGCCCGGCACGAAAGGCTCGGCCGCGCCCGCCGGGGCCGGCACGAAGGCCGCCGCCGGCGGCAGCATCGTGCCGCGCGGCCAGCGCACCGCCAGCTCGCGCGCGTCGTACTGGCCGACCTTGCGGCTCTCCATCCAGACCACCACGGTGCGCGTCAGCACATCGATCGAGATCGCGTAGCGGCCGATGGCGAAACGGCGCGCGGCGATATTGGTACGCCACAGCGGCTGCGGCCGGCAGATCCAGACCACCGCCGCATACAGCAGCGGGGCCGCGACCAGCCAGCCGTTGCTGGCCACCACGGCATGCATGCCGCGCCGCCAGCCGGCGAACCAGATGAAGGCGCCGACCGACCAGGCGGCGAACAGGAAACCGAGCAGGGCGAACAGTCGCAAGGCCTGGCGCAGCCATTGCGGCAGCGGATGGGCGGGCCGCTCGGCGCGCGCGACGGCGCCGGGCAGGGTCAGCAGCAGGAACAGGAATACCAGGTTGACGCAGGCCCAGGGCGAGGATGCCATGGTCGAGACCGTCGACCAGTCCATCTGGGCCATCGCGTGCAACCAGCGAACGAGCAGCACGAGACCGATCGCGCGCAACGCGAAGATGACGCCGGCACCGGGGGCCGGACTTGCGCGCGTGGTTTTCGTTCTCGCCAAAACAACTCTCCTGTCGATCTGCCTGCGGGTGCCGGATTTTACGGCACGGCCATTATAGGGGCATGACCTGCTCGCCCATGCGGAAACCCCGCGGCTCGACGGCGTTTCGCCGGGTCGCGCGGCGCGGATACAACACCGCCCGCACCGGTGCGGGCGGGGTGCCCCGCCCGGCGCCGGCGTGGCCCGAAGGCAGGCACCGGGCGAGCCTGGCGCCCGCTCCCGCCGCCGTGCGCGGGCCGCCCAAAAACACGACGCCCCGCAGGGCAAACCCTGCGGGGCGTCGAGACCGGCGTCGAAAAGCGCGCGCTTAGTTGGCGTTGACTTCGCGCAGCACCGTGCGACGGCTCTGGCGCAGCAGCTCTTCGTAGACCTTGATGTAGTTGGCGGCCATCACCTTCGACGAGAAGCGCGACTCGAACGCGCCGCGAACCTTCTCGCGCGGCAGCGTGTCCAGTCGCTTGACGGCGGCCACCGCCGAGATCTCGTCCTCGACCACGAAGCCCGACACGCCGTTGTCGATCACTTCCGGCACCGAACCGCGATTGAATGCGATCACCGGCGTGCCGCAGGCCATCGCCTCGATCATCACCAGGCCGAAGGGCTCCGGCCAGTCGATCGGGAACAGCAGCGCGTGCGCGTTGCCGAGGAACTCGGCCTTCTGCGATTCGTTGATCTCGCCGATGTACTCGACGTGCGGCAGCGCGAACAGCGGCTTGATCTTCTCTTCGTAATAGGCGCGGTCGGCCTTGTCCAGCTTGGCCGCGATCTTGATCGGCAGGCCGGCCTGCTCGGCGATGCGGATGGCCGTGTCGACGCGCTTTTCCGGCGAGATGCGACCCAGGAAGGCCAGGTAGCTCGGCTTGGCGTCCTTCGGCGGCGTCAGCAGGTTTTCCGGCAGGCCGTGATAGACGGTCGGCTGCCAGTTCGCCTGCGGCAGCGGGATGCGCTGGTTGTCCGAGATCGACACCACCGGCACGGTGTTGAAGGTATTGAAGATCGGTTGCAGTTCCGGCAGGTCCAGGCGGCCGTGCATGGTCGTGACATGCGGCACCGGCTGGCGCGAGAACAGCGAGAACGGGTAGTAGTCGATGTGGAAATGCAGCACGTCGAACTCGTCGGCGCGGCGACGCACTTCTTCCAGCAGCAGCATGTGGGGCGCCATCACGTCGCGGATGGTCGGATCCAGGCGCAGCGCCTGCGGCCAGAAGGCTTCGAGCTTCGCCGAGGTCTGCGAATCGCCGCTCGCGAACAGCGTCACGTCATGGCCCATCTCGACCAGTGCCTCGGTCAGGTAGGACACCACGCGTTCGGTGCCGCCGTAGAGCTTGGGGGGAACCGCCTCGTGCAACGGAGCGATTTGAGCGATTCGCATCTGGGAAACTCCTAAAAAATCAGACTAAGTGGGCCGTAAGCCCTGCCGTCCGGCGAGCCGGACATGGTTCAAAAAGTGGGAAGACCCACCACCGGCTCGCGGCATCGAGGCACCATCGGCTGACGGCGCACTTGCATTCAACGGATCTCGACGTCCCGCGTTGACAGCATCCCGTAAAAATTCCTGCGTACTCCGGAACCGCTGCCGGCCCGCCCTGTAAAAATGACTCAGGGTTAGCCCGAGGCGCATTATCGGACCGAAAGCTGGGTCCGGCGCGGAACATTTCAAAGAATTTACCTTGTTACAAAGGCGCAACATTTTGCAACCCTTGGATTTTCAAGGCGGAATTAGAGTAGGACCATCACGGGCGGCGCTGCGGCACCATTAGGGTCGGCGTCGCCTTTCGTTTTGCCGACTGACCGACGTCCGCGCAAGCCGCGCGGAAAGAGTGCGAGCCGCCGGATTTTATCCCAAAATGCAGCGCGGACTGCAGATCGGATGCGATCCGGTGCGGCACAAACGTCGGGCTTGTTTACAATGCCGGCTTTCGTCCGCATCGCGGACCATCGCGGCGCGCGACGCACCCACGCCCCGCTCAACCTCCGTTCGACCACACGCACACATTTTGGAAGCTCTCACACCTGCCCAGCGCAACGCCCACAACGCGAAGCTCTCGAGCTATGCGAGCCGTCCCCTTGCGTTTCTGTTCCGCTATATCCGCAAGCATCCCGTCGCCCACCTGATCGTGCTGGCCAGCGTGCTGGCCGCGGTCGGCTGCGCGCTCGGCTCGCAATACGCGATCAAGCACCTGATCGACGTGCTGGCCGGCGGCCGCCATCATCCGGGCCCGCTGTGGGGCGCGTTCGCGCTGCTGGTCGGCCTGATCGCGGCCGACAACCTGCTCTGGCGCGTCGGCGGCTGGTTCGCCGCGCATACCTTCGTGGCGGTCACCGGCGACCTGCGCCGCGACCTGTTCCAGTACCTGAGCGGCCACTCGCCCACCTACTACGCGGAGAAACAGCCGGGCACGCTCGCCAGCCGCATCACCGCCACCTCGAACGCGGTCTACACGTCCGAGAACACCATGGCCTGGAACGTGCTGCCGCCGTGCATCGCGGTGATGGGCGCGATCGTGATGATCATCGTGGTCAACCCGCTGATGGCGCTGGGCCTGTTCACCGCCTCGGCGATCCTGGCCGTGGTGCTGTTCAAGCTGGCCGGGCGCGGCTCGGCACGCCATCACACGTTCGCCACCAAGGCCGCGGCGGTGGACGGCGAGCTGGTCGACGTGATCGGCAACATGGCCCTGGTGCGCGCCTTCGGCATGACGCTGCGCGAGCAGAAGCGCTTCGGCCAGACCGTCAAGGCCGAGATGGACGCGCGTCAGCAGAGCCTGCTCTACCTGGAGAAGCTTCGCCTGCTGCACGCGGTGATCACCGCCATGCTGTCGGCCGGCCTGCTGGGCTGGGCGCTGCTGCTCTGGGACCAGGGCAAGGCCACCTCCGGCGACATCGTGCTGGTCAGCTCGCTCGGTTTCACCATCCTGCACGGCACGCGCGACCTGGCGGTGGCACTGGTGGACGTGACCCAGCACATCGCACGTCTGGCCGAGGCGGTGCAGACCATCCTCGAGCCGCACGGCATGCCGGACCGCTCGGATGCCGTCGAGCTGAAGTCGCGCGGCGGGCGCGTCGAATTCGACCGCGTCACCTTCGCCTACCCGCATCGCCGCCCGATCCTCGATCACTTCGACCTGCGCATCGAGGCCGGCCAGCGGGTCGGCCTGATCGGCAAGTCGGGCGCCGGCAAGTCGACAGTGCTGGCGCTGCTGCAGCGCTTCTACGACGTGCAGGACGGCGCGATCAAGATCGACGGCCAGGACATCGCCGCGATCACCCAGGACAGCTTGCGCCAGCAGATCGCCCTGGTGCCGCAGGACATCTCGCTGCTGCACCGCTCGATCTACGAGAACATCGCCTACGGCCGCCCCGAGGCGAGCCGCGAGCAGGTGCTGGCCGCGGCGCGCGACGCGCGCTGCAGCGAGTTCATCGAGGCCATGCCGGATGGTTACGACACCGTGGTCGGCGACCGCGGCGTGAAGCTCTCGGGTGGCCAGCGCCAGCGCATCGCGATCGCGCGCGCGATCCTCAAGGACGCGCCGATCCTGCTGCTCGACGAAGCCACCTCGGCGCTCGACAGCGCCTCCGAGGAAGCGATCCAGGCCGCGCTCGACCGGTTGATGGTGGGCCGCACCGTGATCGCCATCGCGCACCGGCTCTCGACGCTGCGCAACTTCGACCGGATCATCGCGATGAGCACCGGCAAGGTGATCGACGACGGCTCGCCCGAGGAACTGCGCAACCGCCCGGGTCTCTATCGCGACCTGCTCGCCAAGCAGCACGGCCGCGACCTGATCGACGACGACGGCGACGACGAATCGCGCAGCGACGAGCGCGTGGCCTGAGCGCCCCTGCCCCTCGCCCCCAAAGAAAAACCGCCGGCTGGACCGGCGGTTTTTCATGTCTGCCCGAGGCTCGCGGCAACGCGGGCCGATGTTTCAGTGCGTGCCGCCGCCCGCCTGCTGCAGGTCGCGCAGGAAGTTGTCGCGCCACACCGAGACATTGTTCTCGCGCAGTTGCGCGATCATGTCCTCGTAGCGCGCGCGCCGCTCGGCCACCGGCATCGACAACGCGCGGGCCAGCGCCTCGGCCATCCCGTCGATGTCCATCGGATTGACGATCAGCGCGCCGGTCAGCTCGCGCGCGGCGCCAGCGAAGCGCGACAGCACCAGCACGCCCGGATCCTCGGGATCCTGCGCCGACACGTATTCCTTGGCGACCAGGTTCATGCCGTCGCGCAGCGGCGTGACGAACCCGACGCGCGCGAGCCGGTACAGCGCGGCCAGCAGCGGACGCTCGTATTGCCGATGGATGTAGAGGATCGGCGCCCAGTCGAGTTCGGCATAGCGGCCGTTGATGCGCCCCGACTCGCCCTCGAGCTGCAGGCGGATGTCCTGGTAGGCGCGCAGGTCGGCGCGCGTGGACGGCGCGATCTGCAGGAACGACACGCGGTTGCGGTAGGCAGCCTCGTGTTCGAGCAGCTTCTCGAAGGCCCGGAAGCGCTCGACCAGCCCCTTCGAATAGTCGAGCCGGTCGACGCTCATCACCAGTTGGCGGCCATGCAGCGAGGTGGCCAGCGTGCGCACCGCGCGGCCGTTGGCGCCGGCCTGCGCGAGCGAGGCGATCTCGTCGGGATAGATGCCGATCGGATAGGCATGCGCGCGCAGCCGGCGGCCGAAGGCCTCGATGGTGGCCGGGCCGCCGCCCTCGCGCCGCGCCGTGCCGCCCGCCTCGGCGTCGATGTAGTCGCAGAAGGCGCGCAGGTCGGGATCGGTCTGGAAGCCGAGCAGGTCGTAGGAACACAGCGCCTCGACCAGCTCGCGGTGCGGCGGCACGTTGACCAGCACCTGCGCGGCGGGAAACGGGATGTGCAGGAAGAAGCCGATGCGGTTCTTCACGCCGGCCGCGCGCAGGGCCTGCGCGAACGGGATCAGGTGGTAGTCGTGGACCCAGATCACGTCGTCGTCGCGCAGCAGCGGCACCAGTTGCTGCGCGAGCCAGACGTTGACGCGCGCGTAACCCTCGAATTCGTGGCGGTCGTACTGGATCAGGTCGGTGCGGTAGTGGAAGGCCGGCCACAGCGTGGCGTTCGAGAAGCCGCGGTAATACTGGTCGTAGTCGCGGCGCGCCAGGCCGATGGTGGCGAAGGTGACGGGCCCGCGCTCCTCGACGCGGATCTGCGGCGCGCCCGAGGCCACCACTTCCCCGCTCCAGCCGAACCACATGCCGCCGGTTTCCTTCAGCGCGTCGTAGACGCCGATCGCGAGACCGCCCGCCGCCGGTTCGCCCTCGGAAATCGGCGCGACCCGATTCGATACGATGATCAGTCGGCTCATGCCTGCGCGCGCCCCGCCGCGATCCATTGCGCGATCTGCGCGCGCATCGCCTCGACCGAATCGAGGCGCGTCTTCGCCGAAGTATCGCCGGCGCCGATCTTGATCGACAGCCCGCCCGCCGCGTCGACCACCGCGAAGCCCTTCTCGTCGGTCAGGTCGTCGCCGGCGAACACCGGGCGGCGCCCCGCGAAGGGCGGCTCGCCGAGGAAGGCGGTGATCGCGCGGCCCTTGTCGACGCCCTTGGGCTTGATCTCGAACACCATCTTGCCGGGCTGCAGCACATAGGCATCGGGATACTCGGCCACCAGCCGCTCGGCCGCCTCGCGCGCCACGCCCTCGCGTTCGGGCGCATTGCGGAAATGCAGCGCGACAGCCGCGCCCTTGATCTCGAGCAGGGTGCCGGGATTGCGCTCGACCACCGCGGCCAGCTCGCGCTCGATGCGCAGCAGGCGTTCGTCGTTGAAGCCGACGCGCATCGTGTCGCCGTTGGCGTCGCGCCGCTCCGCGCCGTGCAGGCCCGCCACCGGCAGGTCGGCCAGGCCGAGGAAGCTGTCGATGCTGTCGATGCCGCGCCCCGAGACGATCGCCACCGCGCCGCGCGCGAGGGTGCGCAGCTCGCTGAGCATGGCGGGCAGCGAATCGGGTACGTGGATGCCGTCGGGGGTGGGCGCGAGATCGACCAGCGTGCCGTCGAAGTCGAAGAAAAAGGCGGTGTCGGTCAGGGAGAGGGAAGCCGGGACAGGTTGCATCGGTTCTCTGATGAGGGTGGCGGCTGGCGGCAATCTTGCCGAAAGAATGTGCGCATCTTACCGCGCCCGCGCGGCCGAGCGCAAAAGGCGCCGGCCGGCTGCGCGTGCATGGATAAGGGTTCGCATGGATGCGGACGGTGCGTCCGGGATGATTTTGTCGGCCGATTGCAAGCCCGCCGCGCGCGCGGCTATCGCCGGCATGCGGCGGTGCACATCCCTCGTATGAGGAATTGCGCTACAGTCGGCGCGTTCAGGTGCGGCCGCGGGATTGCCGGATCCGCCGCCGCGACACCGGATCGAACGCCCTGCCGACGAGCCGATCGATGCCCTTCCCGTTCCCGTTCCCCTTCCTCGCCGCCGCCGCGCGCCGCGCCTGGCCCCGGCCGCGCCTCACCGCGCCGCCAAGACCGCTCGGCCGCCTGGCGAACCTGCTGGCCGCCAGCGCGGCCGTCCTCGCGCTGGCCGGCTGCGCGCCGCGTGGCGGCCCCTACACGCTGACCGACGTGAGCGGCCACCTGCCCGACCTGGCCTTCTCGCTGACCGGCGAGGACGGCCGGCCGATCGATGCCGCGGCGTTCCGCGGGCGCCTCGCGCTGGTCTATTTCGGGTACACGCATTGCCCCGACGTCTGCCCCGAGACCATGGCACGGCTGATGCAGGTGCTGGCCCGGCTCGGCCCCGCGGCAAGCCGGGTGCGCATCCTGTTCGTCTCGGTCGACCCGGCCCGCGATACGCCGGCGCTGATGCGCGCCTATGTCGGCGCCTTCGATGCCGAGCACGCGGTTGGCCTGACTGGCAGCCAGGGCGAGATCGAATCGCTGGCCAAGCGCTATCGCGTCGCCTACCAGATGGAGCAGCGCGATGCGAGCGGCGGCTACGAGGTCACCCACAGTTCGGCCGTCTATGTGTTCGACACCGGCGGCCATGCCCGGCTGCTCGCCACCGAGCAGGACCAGCCCGAGGCGATCGCGATCGACCTGCGCCGGCTGATCGAGGCCGGGCCCGCCTGAGCCCGCCGCCGCGCATCCCTTCATTCGCCGATATCCGACCATGAACCCGCTCTACTGGCTCGATCCCTGGGAACCCTCGCCAACCGTGGTGATCGCGATCCTGGCCGCCGCCGTGCTGTTCCTGCGCGGTGCCCGCAAGGCGCGCGTCACGCCGCTGCGGCGCCTGTCGTTCTGGTTCGGGCTCGGCGCGCTCTACGTGGCGCTGCATACGCGGCTCGACTACTACTTCGAGCACGAGTTCTTCATGCATCGCGCCCAGCACCTGGTGCTGCATCACCTGGGGCCCTTCTTCATCGCGCTGTCCTATCCCGGCGCCGCGCTGCGCGCCGGCATCCCGTTCGCCTGGCGGTGGCGCTGGCTGCGCCCCCTGCTCGCGGCCGCGCCGACGCGCCTGGCGCTGCGCGTGCTGTTCCACCCGGTGGTGGCGGTGCTGCTGTTCGTCGGGCTGATCTATTTCTGGCTGCTCTCGCCGATCCACTTCGTCGCGATGCTCGACTGGCGGCTCTATCGCGTCATGAACTGGAGCATGGTGATCGACGGGCTGCTGTTCTGGTGGCTGGTGCTCGACCCGCGCCCCGCGCCGCCGGCGCGTCTCGCGCCGGGGCGCCGGATCCTGGTCGCGATCGCCGCGATCCCGCCGCAGATCCTGCTCGGCGCGCTGATCTTCTTCACCTCGCACGAGCTCTATCCGATCTACTCGATCTGCGGGCGTGCCTTCACCTGGCTGAGCCCGATGCGCGACCAGCAGATCGGTGGGCTGCTGCTGTGGATTCCCGGTTCGATGATGAGCGTAATCGGCGCGCTGGTCGCGTTGCGTCACTGGATGCGGCTGTCGGCGCGCGGCCGGCTGCGCGAGCGGGCACGGCCCGGGCCGCGGCGCGCGGCCTCGCCGGCCGATGTCGCGGCGCGCCAGGCCGCGCGGGGGGAAGGTGCGGGGAATTAAGCCGAGCGCATCCAGATGTGCGGGATGCCGTCGTCGTCGTGGACCTCGGAGCTCGGCGAGAAGCCAAAGGCACCGTAGTACTTCTGCAGGTGCGCCTGCGCATGCAGGCTGATCGGCGTACCCGGCCACTGGGCGCGGATCCGTTCGAGCGCCTGGGCCAGCAGCGCGTTGCCCAGGCCGATGCCGCGAAACGGCGCGGTGGTCAGCACGCGGCCGATGCGGATATCGGGCGAGCCGGCATCGGGCAGCAGCACGCGCAGGTAACCGGCGAGCCGGCCATCGGCGTGATGCGCGCCGAGATGCCAGGCAGCCTGGTCGGCATCGTCGATGTCCTTGTAGATGCATTGCTGCTCGACTACGAACACGGCGCAGCGCGCCTCCAGGATCGCGTAGAGATCGCGCGCGGACAGCGCCTCGAAGGCGCGCCAGCGCCAGTCGAGTTCGGCGAGGGAAACCGGCGAGGACGCGGCGGGGGTGGAGGCAGAACCGGAAGCGATGGAAGGCGTGACAGACATGCGGCGGGCCCGAATCAAACGCGCGCCCGGGCGGGCGCGCTCAATCCGGACATTATGCCCGCCGCGCGGCTGCCTGGGCAGGCCGCGCGGCGGAACCGGGCTCAGGCGGGCATGCCGCCGAAACGGCCGCTGTTGAAGTCGTCCACGGCCTGGCGGATCTCGTCCTCGCTGTTCATCACGAACGGGCCATAACCGACCACCGGCTCGTCGATCGGCTCGCCGCTCAGCACCAGCAGGGTGGCGTCGTTGTTCGCCTCGATCTCGACGCCGCTGCCCTCGCGCGCCAGATGCACGACCTGCGCCTCGCGCGCCACCTCCTTGCCGTTCACCAGCACCGTGCCGTGCAGCACCGCCAGGGCCAGCGTGCGGCCTTCGGCAATCTCGAAGCGCGCCTGGCCGCCCGCCGCGAGGCGCACGTCCCACACGTCGATCGGCGTGAAGGTGCGCGCCGGGCCGCGATGGCCGTCGAACTCGCCCGCGATCACGCGCACCCGGCCGGCGCCATCCGGCAGCGGCACCGAGGGAATCTCGGCATCGCGCAGCGTCTGGTAGCCCGGCTCGGCGAGCTTGTCCTTGGCGGGCAGGTTCACCCACAGCTGGACCATCTCCAGCGCGCCGCCGCGCCGCGCGAACGCATCCGAGTGGAATTCCTCGTGCAGGATCCCGCTCGCGGCCGTCATCCACTGCACGTCGCCGGGGCCGATATGGCCGCCCGCGCCGGTCGAGTCGCGATGGTCGACCTCGCCGTCGTAGACGATCGTCACGGTCTCGAAGCCGCGATGCGGATGCTGGCCCACGCCGCGCCGCTGCGTGGTCGGCTCGAAACGGGCCGGCCCGGCATAGTCGAGCAGCAGGAACGGGCTCAGGTGCGAGCCGGTGCTGTGATAGCTGAACAGCGAGCGGACCGGAAAACCGTCCCCGACCCAGTGGGAACGCGGTGCGCTGTAGGTGCCGACGATCTGCTTCATCTCGATTCTCCTGATCTGCTTGCCCGAACCGAAACGTCCGGGGCGATAGGAAGTAGCATAGTTGCGCAACGATAACGGCGGTAGTGTGTGAAAATCACACTCAGCGTTCTATCTGGCGAACGATGATGCGAGATCTGAACGACCTTTATTTCTTCGTGCAGGTGGTGGACCACGGCGGTTTCGCGCCGGCCGGGCGCGCCCTGAACCTGCCGAAATCGCGCCTGAGCCGGCGCATCGCCGAGCTCGAGGAGCGGCTCGGGATGCGGCTGATCCAGCGCTCGACGCGCCGCTTCGCGCTGACCGAGATCGGCGCCACCTATTACGCGCATTGCCGCGCGATGCTGGTGGAGGCCGACGCGGCCGACGAGGCGGTCGCGCTGCTGCATGCCGAGCCGCGCGGGATCGTGCGCGTGACCTGCCCGATCGCCCTGCTCGACGCCGAGGTCGGCCAGATGCTGGCGGCCTTCATGGCGCAATGCCCGCATGTCGAGATCCACCTGGAGGAAACCAACCGGCGGGTGGACGTGGTCGGCGAAGGCGTCGACGTGGCGCTGCGCGTCAGGCCGCCGCCGCTCGAGGACAGTGAGCTGGTGCTGCGGCCGCTGGCCGAGCGCGGCCAGTGCCTGGTCGCGAGCCCCTCGCTGCTGGCCGGCCACGAGGCGCCGCGCGTGCCGGCCGACCTGGCGGCGCTGCCGAGCCTCGCGCTCGGCGCGCCGCAGGACGACCATGTCTGGAACCTGCGCGGCCCGGCGGGCGCCAAGGCGCTGATCCCGCATCGGCCGCGCCTGGTCACGCGCGGCATGTTCGCGCTGCGCGCGGCCGCGATCGCGGGGGTCGGCGTGGTGCAGTTGCCGACCATGATGGTCCGGGAGGCGATCGAGCGCGGCGCATTGCAAGTGGTGCTGGCCGACTGGGCGCCGCGCCGCGAGGTCGTGCATGCCGTGTATGCCTCGCGCCGGGGGCTGATGCCGGCGGTCCGCGCCCTGCTCGATTTTCTCGCGGCGCGCTTCGCCGAGCGAGAGGCCGATTGAGGCTCGCGCCGCCCGGCCATGGCCGTTCCGGCCATTGAAACCGTTCGGACGACCGGATCGAGCACCGCGCGCCGATTTCTTTTAGACTGCCGGGACTTCTCGCGGCCCGCGCCGCTTCTCCGATTCCAGTGCAAGCGATCATGTTCGAACTCTCCACTTCCCCGGCCGCCACAAAATCCGAGCTTTACGAGACGCTGGTCGCACAAGCGCGCTCGCTGATCGAATCGGAAACCGACCTGGTCGCCAACGCGGCGAATTTCTCCTCGCTCGTCTATCACACGCTCGAAGGCCTGAACTGGGCCGGGTTCTACCTTTTCGACGGCGCCGAACTGGTGGTTGGCCCGTTCCAGGGCAAGCCGGCCTGCGTGCGGATTCCGCTCGGCAAGGGCGTGTGCGGCACGGCCGCCCGGACGCGCGAGACCCAGGTGGTGCGCGACGTGCACGAATTCCCGGGCCATATCGCCTGCGATTCGGCCTCGCAATCGGAAATCGTGGTGCCGCTGGTGGCGGACGACGGCGCGCTGATCGGCGTGTGGGACGTCGACAGCCCCGAACTCGCGCGCTTCGACGACGAGGACCGGCGCGGCATGGAAGCGCTCTGCCGCGTGTTCGTCGAGTTGGCCTGGGCGCGACGCGCGACACGCTGAATCGAGGGCCGGTTCTCCGGCCGTGGCTCCCTGCTGCCCCGAACAGCCCCGTCCAGGACGGGGCTGTTTCGTTTCCGCCTTTCCCGGCGCGATTTCCTCATATCAAACGCCGCCCCGCTCGATCGACGCGACCGTATTTCGTCGACGCGCCACAATATCCGCCCGCGCCGTTCGTCTTCAGGCGCATGGACTCGCCAACGAACCCGGACCCGATGACCGACCGAGACCGCGACATGAGCGCGACGATCTCGCGCGAACGCACCAAGCTCGGAAACTTCATCCGGCGCCGGGTGCGCGACCCGAGCGACGCCGAGGACATCCTGCAGGACGTCTTCCACGACTTCGTGCAGGCCTACCGGCTGCCCGCGCCGATCGAGCAGGCCAGCGCCTGGCTGTTCCGCGCCGCGCGCAACCGCATCATCGACCGCTTCCGCAAGAAGAAGGAACAGCCGCTGGCCGAGCTCGTCGACCAGGGCGAGGATAGCGACGACTATCGGCTCGACCTCGCCCTGCCCGCCCACGACGCCGGCCCGGAAGCGCTGTATGCGCGCGGCGTGGTGCTCAAGGCCCTGCAGCAAGCGCTCGACGAATTGCCGGCCAACCAGCGCGAGGTGTTCATCGCGCACGAACTCGAAGGACTCAGCTTCAAGGCCATGGCCGCCGACAGCGGCGTGGCCGTCAACACCTTGCTGGCGCGCAAGCGCTACGCGGTCCTGCATCTGCGCGCGCGGCTGCAGGCCACCTATGACGAACTCGATATCTAGGAGTGGAAGGATGAATTGTCGAATCAGATGGATTGCCAAGGCGGTGTTCGCGCTGGTGGCTATCGTCGTGCTCGGCTGGGCCGTGATGATGTTGTGGAACTGGGTGATGCCGGCGCTGTTCGTCGGCGCGCGCAGCATCGATCTTGCACATGCGCTTGGCCTGCTGGTGCTGAGCCGCATCCTGTTCGGCGGCTTTCGCGGCCATGGCGGCTGGCATCGCCGGCGCCACTGGCGCAAATGGGAAGCCATGACCCCCGAGGAACGCGAGCGCTTCCGCACCGCCTGGCATGCGCGCCGCAGCCCGCGCGCGAACGAGGGAGAGTGAGCATGCGCGATACCTTGAAGGTCGTCTGCAAACAGGAGCCGGGCGTGATCGTGCCGGTGGTCGACCTGCGCCGCTGCGAGGGCAAGGGCGATTGCCTGGATGTCTGCCCCGAGGACGTGTTCGAGATCCGGCGCATCGACGAGGCCGATTATCGCGGGCTCGGCATGCTGAATCGCTTCAAGCTGCGCGTGCACGGCATGAAGGTGGCCTATACGCCCAATGCCGATGCCTGCCGCGCCTGCGGACGCTGCGTGGAGGCCTGCCCGGAACACGCGATCAAGCTGGCCCGGGCGCGCTGAGCGCCGGCTGCCCGGCGGCGTGCTATATCGATACGAGGGATGGAGATGACGACATCGAGCCATGTGCTGCTGCAACGCCTGCACGAACAGAATCGCGCCGAGTTGATCGGCCGTGCCCGCGCCCAGTTTCTCGGCGACAGCGCCACGTTCCTGGATCTCGTCAGCCAGTACGAGGCGCTGGCGCCGCGGCTGAAGGGGCAGTTCCTCAGCGATCACGGTTTGTCGGGCGAGGACGACAGCGAGCGCTCGCGTGGCACCAGCCTGTCGCTGGCGATTTCCGCCGAGCTGGGCAGCCTGCTGCGGAATCTGGTGCTATCGCACCGGCCGATGCGGATCCTCGAGCTCGGCAGTTCCTACGGCGTATCGACGCTGTATTTCGCCGACGCGCTGCGCACGCTCGGGCGCGGCACCGTGATCGCCACCGAGCGCGACGCGATGAAGTGCGCGCGCCTGCGCGATCATCTCGCGGCGGCCGAGGTCGAGCGATATGTCGAGTTGCGGGAGGGCGATGCGTTCGAGACCCTTGAACAGCTCGACGGCCCGTTCGACATCGTGTTCATCGACGTCTGGGCCGATCTCTATCTGCGCCTGTTCCAGCGCGTCGAACCGCTGCTGCGGCCCGGCTCGATCGTGCTGGCCGACAATATGTACACGGCCGGCGAGGCGGTGCAGCCGTTCAAGCGCTATCTCGATGCGCATCCGCGCATCTCGAGCACCACGCTCGATTTCGAGTCGGGGCTGGAGTTCGCGGTGGTGACGAGGTGATGCGGCGCGGAGAAGGTGCCCGGGTTAAATGTCGATGAAGCGTGGCAGCAGATCCATGGAAATGAGCCGCACCTCGATATCGTGCGCCGCTACCAGGTGCGCTTCGTTGTCGATCGAGAACGGCTCGTCCTCGATGCTGACGATGATCGTGCCAAGGCGTCGCCCGCCATCGGCCGAGACGACCGGGATCAGTTCCCGTGCCTCCGGAATCTGTTGCGCAGTCAGCTCGACAGGGAGGTATAGCATCCAGCCCACGCCGGGGCGATCGTCGAATGCCTGTTGTGCTTCGTAGTCGTCGGGCGCCGCAGTAATCGCCACCGGTGCAAACTCCTGCGCGCTCCGAGCCACGATGCTCGCGACGATGTTTTTTCGATCGAGAAATGCGCCCCGGGCATCGACCGAAACGGTGTCGGGGAAGGTGCCGCCGCACGCCATGATCTCGATCGACGCACCAAGGCCCTCGCGCCTGCCGTCCGACCATATCCCGATACTCGACACATCTTTTCCACGATACTCATCCTCCAGCTCCGCAAGCCTCGTCCGGTTGACGCCCGAGTCAAGCGCGTAGACGGCACGTGCCTGGGCCTCTTCGAGCGTATAACCCTTCATGCGCCAGTTAGGGCGTGCAAGCAACGGCTCGGCCATCGACATCACATCGATGATCGCCCCGATCCGGGCGAACATCCCTGAGAAATCCGTCGGAGCGATTCCTCCACTCTTGATGATGCAATCGATTTTCATGGCGGCATGATCACGGAAAGTATTCGGATTCGATTCTCAAAAAACGTAGGTGCCGAGCCATCTTTTTATACATCAACCGCCCTTGGAAATAGTATCGAAGTCGAGTCGGCGGATTGTCGTTCACCACCTTTGACCGGTTGATAGCCGACTCGATCATCGGCGCCCATCCCTGGAAGAAGTCCTGCGCCCGGGGAATCGCCCCGTCCAGGAATTGATCATAGTTCCCCTTCGCCTCCTGCAGCAGGCACTCCCCCGGCCTGAAACCATCGTAGTCGTTCCCCAGCCACTTCCACTCGTCGCTCCAGCGGCAGGCTTCCGTGTCGAAGGCGAAGCCGGTCACTCGTGCCTGATATTCATAGGCCGGCCAATTCACACCGTGATTATTTCGGACCTTCGTGCCGCTCGTCGCGGGTGGACACGGTTTGCAGGATTCCTGAGAATCGACGATCGTCCTTGATGCGGCTTGTGCATCGTCCTTCGTTCGCGCCGTACTCCCCCCGATACTAGCCACGCCTGCCGCCGCCGAAACGCCCAACAAGGCGCCGCCAATAGCCGCCAAGACCGGGCCGGCTTCCACCGCTGCCGCTGCCAGCAAGGGGATCAATGGAAGCGCCATGCGGGACTCCTTTCAGACTATCCGGATGTTTGGATCGCCAGGTGATTTCCTGGACGTAGACGTGGAAGCGCTCGTCGGCGCTTCGACCTGGCTTGGACAGCCAGGCCCGCGTCGCAGGTTTGTCGTAAAAGCCATCACGCGAATAAGCCTCGATCGCCAGAAACCGGACGAGATGTTCGCTGTCTTGAATGCCGAGTGTCCAGGCTGCTCGATACGCATGCCAAAGACGGCTATCGAGATCGATGTCCCGCTCCAAGGCAGGATCGTCCCTGGTCAGGTCTCGACGCACGCCATCAACGAAGTTGCGGGCTTCGCCTTCGGCCAGTGCCGATAGATGTGCCGGCGTGAGCTCAAGCCGCATAAGGATGCGCCCTGGACAACTTCCCGTCGATCTCGATCAACCAGTCGAACGTCGGGGAGAAGAACATCGTCCCTTCGCTCGAACCGAGCGCCGGCGCGAGATATCGCATGACGCGGGCGTCGTAGTAGCGGAGCATGGCGTGTCTGCCGTCAGGCAAGGTCGCGTCCAGGCGCTGACGAAGCTCCGATGCAAGCTGTCGCACCTGATATGCGCTGACGATCCAGCTGACGCCATATTCGCTCCGCGCGAGCCTTGCCAACGCGGCTTGCGTATCGCTGTCGATCCGTTCGCAGTCGAACATCCACGGGCCGGCATCCGCAAGTGATGCATCAGGCGTTGCATCGAGCAAGGCCATGGTCGATTCCCCGGTGCGATTCGGGAATGCGCCTGACACTTCGGAATACAGCAGGCCGTCGGCGAGCCCGAAAAGACGTACCGGCAAACGCGCGCGCGCTCGCCATGCCTCGAAAACGATCCGAATGCTCACGGTCGATCACTGCCGCACGATCATCGACGCGGCACACCTGGCGGCGACAAGCATGCAGGAGAGGCAGATGCCGCTGGAAGGCTGGGCAACCTCGGGATCGAGCGCCCGTTGAAGGCCCGGTGAAGTGAAACCCATGCGGCGCAGTTCGTTCGACTCGAACGATTGAAACATCGAGCATTGCGACGCGACCATCGTCGGGCGCGGATCACATCCGCATGCGACCTCATCACCTTCCAGCGCTGCCTGGCGGCCCATCAAGTCATCCGCCCAGCGTGGCCCTGCGGCAACGATGATGCCGGTCTGGCGGCACGCCGGGCAGCTGACCCCGGCGCCTACATAGGTCAGTTCGATACCGTCGCAAGTCATGGACGCAATGCCGTCGACAACCCTCCCGCCGCTGGTCGAACAATCGCCCACCCGGAGATAGTTTCGCTTCATTTGCTGGCCCCTCGGTTGCTGAGGATCCGATTAATAACCGAGGAAGAATGGAGCGTCGAGCGACATAAGGTTACGGGTGCCCGTTGTGGAGACGTGGCCGCTTGCCCCTCTCGAAAAAGACCAGCGCGATCGGGCCGCGCGAATCAGGCGCGTCATCCGGACGCGGACGCTTCCTGCTGGTACTGGGTCCGATGGAGCCGCGCATAACGGCCCCCGGCCTGCAACAACACCGCATGACTGCCCTGCTCGACGATGCGCCCAGCTTCGAGCACCAGGATCCGGTCGGCACGTTCGATGGTCGAGAGCCGATGCGCGATCACGATCGTCGCGCGCCCTGCCATCAAGCGCTCGAGCGCGTCCTGCACCAGACGCTCCGACTCGGAATCGAGCGCCGATGTGGCCTCGTCGAGAATCAGCACCGCCGCGTCCTTGTAGATGGCCCGCGCAATCGCGAGGCGCTGTCGCTGGCCACCCGACAGGCGCATGCCGTCGCCACCGATCATCGCGTCGAGTCCGTCTGGCATGGCCGCCACCGTGTCGGCCAGATTGGCGGCACGCAGCGCCGCCCAGACCCTCTCGGGATCGGGCGTGCTGCCATAGGCGACATTGGCCGCGATGCTGTCGTTGAACAGCACCACGTCCTGGCTCACCATCGCGATCTGGCCACGCAGATCGTGCATGTCCAGCTCCGTGATCGGCACGCCGTCGAGCAGTATGGCGCCGCCGGTCGGATCGAAGAAGCGCGGCAGCAGGTTGGCCAGCGTCGTCTTGCCGCCGCCGGAAGGTCCAACCAGCGCCACCATGTCGCCAGGCCGGATCGTGAAGGAGATGCGCTCCAGCGTCGGCCGCGCCGCGCCTTCGTAGGCGAACGACACCTCGCGATACTCGATCTCGCCACGCGCCTTCTCGATCCGGCGGCCGCCCTGGATCGCCTCGGGAGGTTCGTCGATCAGCCGGAAGATCAGTTCGGCCGCGGTCATCCCGCGTTGCAGCGGCTGGTTGACCGACATGAGCTGCTTGAGCGGCGAGATCGCCAGCAGGGTCGCCAGGATGTAGGTCATGAAATCGTTGCCGTTGCCGTGCCCGTGCAAGGCCTGGTAGATCGAGATGGCGATCACCACGGCGATCGCGATCGACGCCAGCAGTTGCGTCAGCGACTGGGCCAGGCCGCCCGAGGCGATGCCGCGGATCGCATACCCCTTGAGACGGCGGCTCATGGCCATGAAGCGATCGATTTCATACTGCTCGCCGCCATGGATCTTGACCACCTTGTAGCCGGACACGATCTCCTCGACGACGTAGGACAAGTCGTTCGTCATCGCCTGCTGTTCGCGGTTCAAGCGGCGCATGCGCCGGTTGATCTGGCCGGCCAGCCAGCCAATGCCGGGCAGCACCACCGCGATCACCAGCGTCAGGCGCCAGTTGAGATAGAACAGGTAGGCGAGGTAGCCGATCACGGTCAGCGCGCCCTGGACCGAGGTGACGAGCGCGCTGGTCACGATCAGCAGCACCTGGTTGGCTTCGGACACCACGGCATTGATGATCGTGCTGGCGGTCTCCCGCTGGAAGAACGGCGCGCCGGCGCGCACCACTCGCTCGATCATGGCCTCGCGAATCCGGATCACCACGTTGTTCGATACATAGCCGAGCAGGTAGCTGGAGGAGAACTGCGCGACCCCGCGCAGGCAGGCCAGCCCAAGGAAGGCAAGCGAAATGCTCCACCAGGCGGATTGCGGTGCGTGCGGGCTGAATCCCTCGTCGAGCAAGCGCCGCAGGAAAGCGGGCACATAGGCCTCGGTCGCCGCCACCAGGGCCGTGGCGAGGAAGCCGAGTGCGGTGATCCCCGCTACCGGACGCACATAAGGCCATAACCGTTGAAACGCGCTTCTTGCCGAGAGACTCATGATGACCTTGTCGATGCCGCGCAATCCGCGCCTGCCAGGCGGCATCGCGCGACGGGGCGTGACCCTGTCGTGAACGGGCGCGTATTTTAGTACGGCGACTCGCGCGTCAAGGCGCCGGCTACAGGGCTGCAAGGGAGAAACAAGGACGGAAAAACGAAAAGCCCCGCGAACGCGGGGCTTTTTCTGGAGGCGCGAGCCGGAGTCGAACCGGCCTACACGGCTTTGCAGGCCGCTGCATAACCGCTTTGCTATCGCGCCATAAGCGGACTTACGACCGTCGCGATACCGATGCAACGACCGCAGATTTTTATCCGGCGAAACCCGGCAAGCCGGAAAATTCGCCAAACAAAAAGGGAAGCCTGGCTTCCCCTTGTTTTGGAGCGGGAGACGAGTCTCGAACTCGCGACCTCAACCTTGGCAAGGTTGCGCTCTACCAACTGAGCTACTCCCGCATGTCCTGCAAAATCCAGCCCTTGCCGAACCACTACTGCTTCAACAAAACGCTGCTTGAATCTGGAGCGGGAGACGAGTCTCGAACTCGCGACCTCAACCTTGGCAAGGTTGCGCTCTACCAACTGAGCTACTCCCGCGTTTTGCTTCCTGCTGCCATCGCCACATTACTTGCTGGCATCTCCGCGCTTCTGCTTCGTTCGCTGCTGCGTTCGTTTCAGTGCAGCGGAGAAATAAGATTATGTAGAAGCTGTTTCAGTGTGTCAAGCGTTTTTCGCACCCTTTTTCTCGACACCTGCAAAATCTCACATCGCACCGCCTCGCTCGCGGATCTGCGGCCAAGCCAGCTTCATGTAGTACAGCATCGACCAGATCGTCAGCACCGTCGCGAGGTAGATGAGCCAGAGCCCCCACACGCGGGTGTCGATCGCGATACCGCCCCCAATCGGCAGCGCGCCATAGTACAGCAACATCGGGATCGCGACCATCTGGCAGGCGGTCTTGAACTTGCCGAGCGAATTCACCGCCACGCTCTTCGAGGCGCCGATCTGCGCCATCCATTCGCGCAGCGCCGAAATCGCGATCTCGCGACCGATGATCACCAGGGCGATCGCCGCGTCGATGCGCGCGAGCTGCACCAGGATCAGCAGCGCGGCCGTCACCATCAGCTTGTCCGCCACCGGGTCGAGGAAGGCGCCGAACGCCGAGGTCTGGTTCCACTTGCGCGCCAGGAAGCCGTCGAACCAATCGGTCAGCGCGGCCAGCACGAATACCAGCGCGGCCGCGAGGTTGCGGTGCTCGACGCTCATCATCACGTCCGGCAGGTAGAACAGGCCGACTACGAGCGGAATCAGCACGATTCGCACCCAAGTCAGGAAAATCGGGAAATTGAACGGCATGACGGGCTGGACGTGTAAAGGATGTGCAATTGTGCCGCGCCGCCCGGCCTGCCACAAGCCGAGCGGAATCCGCGGCCCGAAGGCCCCGCGCCGCCTCAGTGCAACTGGCGGTAGATCTGCTCGGCCAACGCGTGCGAGATGCCCTCCACGCTGGCCAGCTCCTCCACGCTCGCGGCCACCACGCCGCGCAAGCCGCCGAAGCGCGCCAGCAGGCGCTGGCGCCGCTTCGCGCCAACCCCTTCGAGCTCCTCCAGCCGCGAGGTCTGGCGCGTCTTGGCACGCTTGGCGCGCATGCCGGTGATGGCGAAGCGATGTGCCTCGTCGCGAATCTGCGCGACCAGCATCAGGGCCGCGCTTTCCTTGCCGAGCTCGAGCGGGGGGCGGCCGTCGACGAACACCAGCGTCTCCAGGCCGACCTTGCGCCCCTCGCCCTTGGCCACGCCCACCAGCATCGACACGTCGAGCCCGAGTTCGGTGAACACCTGGCGCGCCACCTCCACCTGCCCCTTGCCGCCGTCGATCAACACGATGTTCGGCAGCAGCGCGGCGGTGGCGCTGGCGCGCGTCGCGTCGCCGTCGATGCCGGCAGCCGCATCGGCCGCGGCCGTCTCGGCCGCCTGCTCGACCATCTTCTCGTAGCGGCGCGTGAGCACCTGGCGCATCGCCGCGTAGTCGTCGCCGGGCGTGATGCCGGTGATGTTGTAGCGGCGATACTCGCCCGACTGCATCTTGTGGTGATGGAACACCACGCAGGAAGCCTGCGTCGCCTCGCCCATGGTGTGGCTGATATCGAAACACTCGATGCGCAACTGGGCCAGGTCCTCGGCCTCGAAACCGAGCACCTCGGCCAGCGCGCGCGTGCGCGCCTGCTGCGAACCCTGCTCGGACAACAGCCGCGCCAGCGCGAGCCGCGCATTCTGCTCGGCCATCGACAGCCAGGCGCGCTTCTGGCCTTGCGGCTGGCGCAGCACCGCCACCTTGTGGCCAGCCTGCTCGACCAGCAGGTCGATCAGCTCGCGATTGGCCGGCGCGTGGCTGACCACCAGCACGGGCGGCACGCGGTTACCGAGATAGTGCTGGGCGATGAAGGCCTCGAGCACCTCGGTCTCGATCGAGATGCTGGCCGGATCGGCTTCCGTTTCCGCTCCCGTTGCTTCGGCTGCCTCGGTCAATTCATCGGCCGGAACAGCGGCATCGTCATCGGCCGCCAAGGGCGCCGGCACCTCGACGGCCGGCGCCGCGCCCGCCGCATCGGCTTCGGCCGCGGCCGCCTGCGCATCGACATCGCCGGGCAGGGTGCCGACCGCCGCCGCCAGATCCTCGACGATCGTCGCCTCCTCGCCGCCGGGCTCGCCGGCGCCTTCCGCCTGCTCGTCGCGCCCCGCCGCCAGCGCGATCGCGCTGTCGGCATGCGCCGGGAAATAGGCCTTGTCGCCGAGATGCCGGCCGCCGCGCACCATCGCCAGGTTCACGCAGACGCGCCCGCCATGCGCCACCACGGCCAGGATGTCGACGTCGCTCTCGCTGCCGACCTCGATGGCCTGCTGGTGCAGCACGGTCGACAGCGAGCTCATCTGGTTGCGCACTGCCGCGGCCTGCTCGAACTTCAGCTCGGCCGCGAAGGCGTGCATCTTCTGCTCGAGCTCTTTCATCACTTCGTTCTGCCGACCGAGCAGGAAGCGCGAGGCGTTCGAGACGTCGCGCGCGTAATCCTCCGCCTCGATCGCGCCGACGCAGGGCGCCGTGCAGCGGCCGATCTGGTGCAGCAGGCAGGGCCGCGTGCGATTGTTGAACACCGAATCCTCGCAGGTGCGCAGCTGGAACACGCGCTGCAGGATCTGGATGCTCTCGCGCACCGCCCAGGCGCTCGGGAATGGCCCGAAATACTGGTTCTTGCGATCGACGGCACCGCGGTAATAGGCCATGCGCGGAAACGCATGGCCGGTCAGCTTCAGGTAGGGATAGGACTTGTCGTCGCGAAACAGGATGTTGTAGCGCGGCGCCAGGGCCTTGATGAGGTTGTTCTCGAGCAGCAGCGCCTCGGCTTCCGAGCGCGTCACGGTGGTCTCGATCTTGCGGATGCGCGTGACCATCATCGCGATGCGCGGCGACAACTGGGTCTTGTTGAAGTAGCTCGAGACGCGCTTCTTCAGGTTGCGCGCCTTGCCGACGTAGAGCACCGCGCCACCGGCGTCGTAGTAGCGATAGACGCCTGGCAGGTGCGGCAATTGCGCGAGGATCGGCTTCGGCTCGAACGGCACATCGGCCGGGGCGGGCACGGGCGGCGATTCGGACTGGCTGGGCGAGGAGGACGGGTCGGACTGATCGGGGGCTGTCATGCGTGATCCGGGCGCCGTGGCGCGCGAACAGGTCATTTAGAATCGCCAGTTTAGAGCATTCACCCCGGTTTCTTCGATGCCCCCGATCCCTGACGCTGCCGCCCTTCCCGAGCCGATCGCCTGCGATATCTTCTGCACCGTGGTCGACAACTTCGGCGACATCGGCGTGTGCTGGCGCCTGGCCACCCAGCTCGCGCGCGAGCACGGCTGGCAGTTGCGCCTGATCGTCGACGACCTGCATACCTTCGCGCGCCTGGCACCGGCGGTCGATCCCGCCGCCAGGCGCCAGCATGTCGAGGGCATCGCCATCGAACACTGGGGCGAGCCCGTCCATGCCGGCGACACGCTGGCGATAGCCGACGTGGTGATCGAGGCCTTCGGCTGCGAGCTGCCGGCCGAGTACGTGGCCGCGATGGCGCGCCGCGAACGCGCGCCGGTCTGGATCAACCTCGAATACCTGAGCGCCGAGGACTGGGTCGCCGATTTCCACCAGCGCCCCTCGCCGCATCCGCGCCACGCCTTGCTGAAGAGCTTCTTCTTCCCCGGGCTCGGCCCCGGCACCGGCGGCGTGCTCAAGGAAGCCGGCCTGGATGCGCGCCGCGAGGCCTTCGAGGCCTCGGCCGAGGCGCGCGAGGCCTGGTGGCGGCGCGCCACCGGCGCTTCGGCGCCGGCGCGCGAGGCCTGCGTGATCTCGCTGTTCGCCTACGAGAATCCCGCCTTGGGTCCGCTGCTGGAACAATGGCGCGACGGCGAACTGCCGATCGTGCTGCTGGTGCCGGAGGGCCGGATCTGCCCGGAAATCGCCGCCTTCTTCGGCCTGGAGCGCTTCGGCGCGGGCAGCCGGGCCACGGCGGGCAGGCTCTGCGCCCACGGCCTGGCCTTCGTCGCCCAGCCCGACTACGACGCCCTGCTCTGGGCCAGCGACCTGAACTTCGTGCGCGGCGAGGATTCCTTCGTGCGCGCGCAATGGGCGCGCAAGCCATTTGTCTGGCATATCTATCCACAGGGCGACGACGCGCACCTGCCCAAGCTCGACGCCGCGCTCGCCCATCTCGTTGCCGGCCTGCCCGAGCCCGCGCGCGAGGCCGCCGCGCGCTTCTGGCACGCCTGGAACGGCGCGGGCACGCCGGATTGGGCCGATTTCATCGCCCATCGCGCCGCCTTCGAGGCGCGCGCCGGCGCCTGGGCGGAAGAACTGGCGGCGGTCGGCGATCTCGCTGGAAATCTGGCGGAATTCACAAAAACTCAGTTAAAATAAGCGGTTATCCAACGGCGGACCACGCAAGCGCGTTCCAGCCCCGGCGCTTCGAGCTACCCGGCGCTACCCGGGCCGGATCGGTCAAGCCCGGGCCCCACCGCCCTCGCTTGCGTTGTCGGCCGTTGCGCAACGTCAGGACAAATTTTTTGCACAGGACAGTTTTGATATGAAAACCGCACAGGAACTCCGCGTAGGCAACGTCGTGATGGTCGGCAGTGACGCGTGGGTCGTCGCGAAGGCCGAATACAACAAGTCGGGCCGCAATTCCGCCGTCGTCAAGATGAAGCTGAAGAACCTGCTGACCAACGCAGGCCAGGAATCGGTCTACAAGGCAGACGACAAGTTCGACGTGGTGGTGCTCGACCGCAAGGAAGTGACCTACTCGTACTTCGCCGATCCGATGTACGTGTTCATGGACGCCGACTACAACCAGTACGAAGTCGAAGCGGAAATGATGGGCGACGCGCTGAACTACCTCGAAGACGGCATGGCTTGCGAAGTCGTGTTCTACAACGAGAAGGCCATCTCGGTCGACCTGCCGACCGTCATCGTGCGCGAGATCACCTACACGGAACCGGCCGTCAAGGGCGACACCTCGTCGGGCAAGGTGCTGAAGAACGCCAAGATCGCCACCGGCTACGAGCTGCAAGTGCCGCTCTTTTGCAACACCGGCGACAAGATCGAAATCGACACGCGCACCAACGAATACCGCAGCCGCGCATAAGTTCGCGCAAACGGCTTGAAAAAGCGCCCTTCGGGGCGCTTTTTCTTTTCCGGAGCCAGATTATTGCGCCAAAGCCGCGATGCACAAAAGCCGATGCGTCGTCATACAGAAAAGGCATCAATTTGTATCTTCGGTAACTCTTTTGCTTTCAACCGCAAATACCGTACGCTAGCGGCGCCGAGGGACATAAAATTCCGACTCTAATCGAACAATAGGGCGCACACGCCCGTCACGTACGGCCGGCCCTTTGAACATTCCGCACACCATGCCACACGCCCTCATAGTCGAAGACGATCCCAACAGCTTGTCCGGCCTGACGGCGCTGCTCGCCGCGGACGGCTTCACGGTCGACACGGCCACCTCGCTCGCCGAGGCCCGCGCCGCGCTGGCGCGGACCATCCCCGACGTGGTGCTGGTCGACCTGAACCTGCCGGACGGCAGCGGCTTCGACCTACTCCAGCACCTGCCCCAGCCGCAGCAGCCGAACGGCGGCCTGCCGGTGATCGTGCTGACCGGCAATGCCACGGTCGAGAGCGCGATCGAGGGGCTGCGGCATGGCATCTGGGATTACCTGCTCAAGCCCGTCAACATCCCGCGGCTGCGCAGCCTGCTGGCGCGGATCCCGCGCCCCTACGAGCTGATCGAGGAAGTGCAGTCGCTGCGCACCACGCTGCGCCGGCTCGGCCGCTTCGGCCCCCTGATCGGCCGCAGCGACGCGATCCAGCACACCTACGACATGATCGAGCGCAATGCGCGCAGCGAGGCCGCGGTGCTGCTGTGGGGCGAAGCCGGCACCGGCAAGGAAGCCGCCGCCCGCGCGCTGCACGACCTGAGCCGGCGCCGCAAGGGCCCGTTCATCAAGTTCGACTGCCGCGCCGCGCTGCAACTGCCGCGCGTGCTCGAACTCGGCAGCATCGTGATCGAGAGCATGCTGTTCGGCCGCGAACGCGGCACCTACGGCGGCGCCGAGCGGCGCGAGCCGGGCCTGTTCGAGCAGGCCAGCGGCGGCACCCTGCTGCTCAAGGACATCACCTCGCTGCCGCTGTCGATCCAGGAAGCGCTGCTGCGCGCGCTCGACTCGCAGTCCTTCATGCGCATCGGTGGCTCGGCCGAGATCGCGACCGACTTCCGGCTGATCGCGACCTCGCGCCGCCCGGCCCGCGAGGCGCTCGACAACGGCACGCTGCGCGAGGACCTGTGGCTGCGTCTGGACGCCGCCTCGATCGCGCTGCCGCCGCTGCGCGAACGCGACGACGACATGCTGCAGATCGCCGAATCCTTCGTCGACGATCTCAACCGCGAAGCGCGCCAGGCCGGCCTGGGCGCGGTCGACAAGCGCATCGCGCCCGACTTCGTGCGCGAATGCCTGGCCTACGAATGGCCCGGCAACGTGCGCGAGCTGCGCGAACGCGTGCGGCTGGCCTACGAGGCCTCGGGCGATTTCATCGAGACGCTGCGCGCCAACGACGGCGTGTTCGTGCCGGGCGCCGCACTCAACGGCAGCAGCGTGCAGGTGCGCGTCGGCACGCCGCTGTCGGACGTCGAGGACCTGCTGATCCGCGCCACGCTCGACGCGGTCGGCGGCACGCGGCACCGCGCGGCCGCCCTGCTCGGCATCAGCCCGAAGACGCTCTACAACAAGCTGCAGCGCATGAAGATGAATTGAGCGAACCGGGCGGCGAAGCCGCTCCGTGCCGCTGGTTAACGACAAAGGCCGCGCCCAGCGCGGCCTTTGTCGTTGATGACGCGAGGCGAGACCAATCAGCCGAGCGTCTCGCGCAGCAGGGCCGAGGCACGCTGGTACTCGGACCGGCGCATCAGCTTGTCCCAGCTGGCGGGCTTGCCGCGCGGGCGCAGGCGGCGGATACGGCGCGCCGACTCGGCCGACACCTCCGCCTGCATCTCGTCGAGCACCTTCTCGGCCTGCTCGGGCTGGTTGCAGACCAGCACCATGTCGCAGCCGGCCTCGAGCGCCGCGTCGGCGGCCTGCGCGAGCGTGCCGCCGGCGCGCGCCGCCTCCATCGAGAGATCGTCGCTGAACACGGCGCCGGTGAAGCCCAGCCGCTCGCGCAGCACGCGCTGCAGCCAGATCGACGAGAAACCGGCCGGGCGCGCATCGACCTGCGTGTAGATCACATGCGCCGGGATCACCGCCGACAACGACAGGCCGAGCCAGTCATAAGGCGCCGCGTCGAGCTTGAGGATCTGCTCGAGCGGGCGGTCGTCGGTCGGCAGCGCGACGTGGGAATCGGCCTCGGCGAAACCGTGGCCGGGGAAATGCTTGCCGCAGTTCGCCATGCCGGCCAGCGCGAGCCCGTGGTTGAGGCTCTTGGCCAGCAGCGTGACCACCCGCGGGTCGCGATGGAAGGCGCGATCGCCGATCACCTTCGAGCGGCCGTAGTCGAGATCGAGCACCGGCGTGAAGCTCAGGTCGATGCCGCAGGCGCGCAACTCGGCGGCCAGCACATAGCCCACCGCGGTGGCGAGCTTGGTGGCGTGCAGCACGTCCTTGTCCCACAGCTCGCCCAGGCGCCGCATCGCCGGCAGCACCGTGAAGCCGTCGGTGCGAAAGCGCTGTACGCGGCCGCCTTCGTGGTCGACCGCGATCAGGATGTCCTCGCGCACCGCGCGGATCGCGTCGGTCAGCGCGCAGAGCTGGGCGCGGTTCTCGAAGTGGCGCGCGAACAGGATCACGCCGCCCGTGCGCGGATGCGCGAGGCGGCGCGCGTCGTCGCGCGTGAGCGTGGTGCCCACCACATCGAGCATGACGGGGCCGGGAGTCGGTTTCATCGAATCGGGTCCGTGGAAAAAGGAAGTTCAGTCGCGGGCGGCAACGGCGGCAGACGCGCCGTCGTCGGGCACCTCGGCGACCACGAACGACACCGCGTAGTCGCGTTCGTCGCTGACCGTCACGCGGGCCGTGATGCGCCGCTCGGCCAGCCACGCGGCGAGTTCGCCGGAAGCCAGCACATAGGGTTGGCCGCTCGCTTCGTTGAGGGTCTGCAGGGCGCGCCAGGTCATCGGCCAGCGCATGCCGAGGCCGATCGCCTTCGAGAACGCCTCCTTCGCCGAGAAACGCGTGGCGAGGAAGGCGATGCCGCGCGCCTCGGAGCGCTTGCGGCGCGCCGCGAACACGCGCAGCTCGTCGGGGCCGAGCACCTTCTCGGCGAAGCGGCCGCCGGTGCGTTCGAGCACCGCCGCGATCCGGCTCACCTGGACGATGTCGGTGCCGATGCCGTAGATGGCCATGAGCGCGGCCCGGGCTCAGCGGCCGCCGTGACGCGCGGCCACGCGCGCGGCGACCATGATCGCCTTCATCTCGCGCACCGCGTTGTCCCAGCCGGTGAAGATCGACTGCGCGACGATGGCGTGGCCGATGTTCAGCTCGACGATGCCGTCGATCGCGGCGATCGCCTGCACGTTGGTGTAATGCAGGCCGTGACCCGCGTTGACCTTCAGGCCCAGCGCGACGCCGGCGTCCACGCCGGCCACCACGCGCTCGAATTCGCGCTGCTGGCCGGCCGCGTCGTGCGCCTCGGCGTAGGCGCCGGTATGCAGCTCGATCACCGGCGCGCCGGCCTCGTGCGCGGCACGAATCTGCTCGGCATCGGGATCGATGAACAGCGACACGCGCACGCCCGCCTCGGCGAGCTGCCGGCAGGCGGCACGCACGCTCTCGAAATGGCCGGCCACGTCGAGGCCGCCCTCGGTGGTCAGCTCCTCGCGCTTCTCGGGCACCAGGCAGGCGTCGTGCGGCTGCACCTCGCAGGTGATGTCGAGCATCTCCTGGGTAATCGCGCATTCGAGGTTCATGCGCGTGGTGAGCAGCGGGCGCAGCGCGCGCACGTCGGCGTCGCGGATGTGGCGGCGATCCTCGCGCAGGTGCAGCGTGATCGCGTCGGCGCCGGCCTGCTCGGCGGCCAGCGCGGCGCGGATCGGGTCGGGATAGGCGGTGCCGCGCACGTTGCGCAGCGTCGCGACGTGATCGATGTTGACGCCGAGATCGATGACGGTCGGCGCGGTCAGGAAGAAGCTCATAGGTTTTGCAGGTCGATCAGGATCTGGCGCGTGGCGAGCGGCGTGCCGCCCAGATAGGTGTTGAGCAGGAAGCGCATCAGCGTCTTGCTTTGCGCGACGGTCTGGGCACGATGGTAATCGTCCTCCTCCATGTCGAGCAATGTCTGGCCCGCGACCACCGGCCAGTGGGCCGGCAATTCGTCGCTGGCCTCGCGCACGCCGCGCTCGGGGTCGAACACGTAGCGCCCCTCGGGCTGCACCGCGCGCCGCGCCGTGGTGCGGTTCAGCGCCCGCGCATAACCGGTCTCGCGCAGCAGCACGCGCTCGAACGAGCGCAGCACCTGCACGGCCGGTTCGTCGTGCGCGAGCCGCGCCAGCGTCACGAGGTAATGCTGGAACAGCGGCGGGAACGGATCCTCGCGTGCGCAGAACTTCACCAGCAATTCGTTGACGTAGAAGCCGCAGAGCAGCGCGTCGCCGCCCAGCGGCAGCATGCCGCCGACCCACTCGGCACCGGTCAGGGTGCGCATCTCGGACTTGCCGGACCAGGACAGCGAGAGCGGCTGGAAGGTCTGCAGCACACCGCGCAGCGCCGAGTGCGGGCGCTTGGCGCCCTTCGCGACCAGCGCGACGCGACCGTGGTCGCGCGTCAGCACGTCGATGATCAGGCTGGTTTCGCGATAGGGATAGCTGTGCAGCACGAAGCCGGGCTGCTCGGAGACGCGGAAGTCGGAAGCGCGCGCGGAAGGACGGCGCGGCTTGCGCGCCGGCGCCGGCTCGGCGGCCGGGGCGGGAGCAGCGGAAGCGGCCGGCGCGGAGGAAGCCGCCGACGCTAACGGCGGCGCCGGATCGACGACGGACACGGGAAGCTCGTCGGCGCCGTGCGTGTCCTCATTCGTACCCATAGGCACGGAGCCCTGCTTCGTTGTCGGCCCAGCCGCTCTTCACCTTGATGAAGGTTTCGAGATAGACCGGTCCATCGAACAGCTTCTCCATGTCGAGCCGCGCCTCGGTGCTGATCTGCTTGAGCTTGGCGCCCTTCTTGCCGATCACCATCGCCTTGTGCGAATCGCGCTCGACCAGGATGGTGGCGAACACGCGCGTCAGGCGCCCTTCCTCCTCGAACTTGTCGATGATCACGGTGCTGGTGTACGGCAGCTCGTCGCCGGTCCAGCGAAACACCTTCTCGCGCAGGATCTCGGCGGCGAGGAAGCGCGAGCTGCGATCGGTCAGGTCGTCCTCGCCGTAGATCGCCTCGCCTTCCGGCAGGTAGGGCTTGACCGTTTCCATCAGGCGGCTGATGTCGTCGACATGCTTGGCCGACAGGGGCACCACCTCGGCGAACTCGCGCAGCTCGCCCATCTGCTTCAGGAACGGGAACAGCGAGCTCTTGTCGGTGATCCGGTCGAGCTTGTTGAGGATCAGCAGGGTCGGCACGCTCTTCGGGATCAGGTCGAGCACCTTCTGATCGTCGGGACCGAAGCGGCCCGCCTCGATCACGAACAGGATCGCGTCGACGCTGGTCAGCGTCGAGGTGACGGTGCGATTCAGCGAGCGGTTCAGCGCGGTGCTGTGGCGGGTCTGGAAACCGGGCGTGTCGACGAAGATGTACTGCGCGTCGGGCAGCGTGTGGATGCCGGTGATGCGGTGGCGCGTGGTCTGCGCCTTGCGCGAGGTGATGCTGATCTTCTGGCCGACCAGCGCGTTCATCAGCGTCGACTTGCCGACGTTGGGCCGGCCGACGATGGCGATCATGCCGCAACGGAAACCGGCGGGGGTGGCGGGTGCGTTCATATCAGGCTGCTGCAATTCGGGGCGGGCCGCACGACGCGGCTCGCGGATGGATCAGGGATTCAATGGCCGGCATCGGCCACGCGCAGGGGCGCGGCGGCGAGATCGGCGTCCGGCTCGCCGGACAGCGTCGCGGCGGTGTCGCGTGCACGCAACGTCCGATCCGGGGCGCCGGCGCCGCGCGAGGCGGCTTCGGGCTTGTCGGCGGCCGGCGCGGTCTTGTCGCCGGCAGGTTTTTCCGTGGATTTCTCGGCGGGCTTGTCAGCAGGCTTGTCGGCGGGTTTGTCGCTGGCGACCAGCTTCTCGGCCACGGCCGGCGCCGGCTTGTCGGCAGGTCTTACCGCACGTTCCGCGCGCTCGCCCTTGTCGGCGCCAGCTTCGGCATGCGCGCCGGCACGGATCACGGCCACCGGCGCGCCGCGCTCGGCAGCCGTTTCCGCCGGTGCCTTGGCGGCCTCGCCCGGCGCGGCGCTCGCCGCGGCAGCGGCGCGCTCCTTGCGTTCCGGCGTCGAGCGCAGGTCCAGCGCTTCCTGCACGCCCTTCACGCCCGGCACGATCTCCGGCTCGGCCTTGGAGGCCCGCGCGCTCTTCGAGCGCTTCGGCTTGGCGGCCGCCATCGGCCGCGCCATCACCTCGTCGAGCGCCTTCTTCGCGGCGGCCTGCTCGGCCGCGCGGCGGCTCGCGCCCGAACCCGATACCTTGATATCGAGCTTGGGGACCGTGCACTCGACCTCGAACTGCTGATTGTGCGCCGCACCATGCGTAGCCACCACGGTATAGGTGGGCAGCGCGATCTTGTGGCCCTGCAGATACTCCTGCAGCAGCGTCTTGGCGTCCTTGCCCAGCGTGCGTGGATCGATGTGGTCGAGGATCGGGATATAGAGGCGCTTGATCACCCCCTGGGCGGCTTCGAAGCCGCCATCGAGGAAGACCGCCCCGATGATGGCTTCGAACGCGTCCGCGAGGATCGACGGGCGGCGGAAGCCGCCGCTGCGCAGCTCGCCCTCGCCGAGCCGCAGGCCTTCGGAGATATTGAGGGCCTGAGCGATCTCGTACAGCGACTGCTGCTTGACGAGATTGGCCCGCACGCGCGACAGGTCGCCTTCGTCCAGCTTGCTGAAGCGCTGGAACAAAAGGGCGGCCACCGCGCAATTGAGAACGGAATCGCCGAGAAACTCGAGCCGTTCGTTATGCGTGGCGCTGTGGCTACGATGGGTCAAAGCCTGACGCAGCAATTCCGCATTGCGAAATTCGTAGCGCAGCCGGCTTTCCAACTGGGACTGAGGCATGTGCAGGAGTATAACGCGGGCGCCGGTGCCGTCGAGTGACGGATGCCGGGCACGAAAAGGCGTGTGGCAGCGGTGTTACCGCCGGTTCTTGAAGTGATTTGCCAGCATTGCGCCCGGCCGTGGCGCAATGCTGGCGAGGATTGCGACGTTCAGTGGAACAAGCCGATGCGCTTGAGATCGCTGAAGTTCATCCAGATGAAGAAGGCGCGGCCGACCAGGTCCTTGTCGGGCACGAAACCCCAGTAGCGGCTGTCCGCGCTGTTGTCGCGGTTGTCGCCCATCATGAAGTAGTGGCCCGGCGGCACCTTGCAGGTCACGCCGTGCTCGTTGTACTCGCAGTTGCTCTTGTAGGGAAAGTCGTCGGCGCCCATCACGAAGGGCGGCACGGCCGGGTTGTTGAGGATCGCGTTCTTGCGGCCGTCGATGCTCTCCTCGTACTGCTTCGCGTAGTTCATGCGCTCTTCGTCGAAGTAGTCGGCCAGCGGCGTTTCGGGCACGGGCTGGCCGTTGATGGTCAGCTTCTTGTCGTAGTACTGGACGGTGTCGCCGGGCAGGCCGATCACGCGCTTGATGTAGTCGACCGACTCATCCTTCGGATAGCGGAACACCACCACGTCGCCACGCGCCAGCGGCCGGCCGGCGGTGATCTTCTGGTTGGTGATCGGCAGGCGCAGGCCGTAGTCGAACTTGTTGACGAGGATGAAGTCGCCCACCAGCAGGGTGGGCACCATCGAGCCCGAGGGGATCTTGAACGGCTCGACCACGAAGGAACGCACCACGAACACCGCCAGGATCACCGGGAAGAAGCTCGCCGTGTACTCGAGCCACCACGGCTGGCGCAGCTTATCGTCGCGCAGCTTGGCGCGCGTCTCGGCGGCGTTCTCGTCGGCGAAGCGCTCGCCGACGCGTGCCTGCTGGCGGTCGAATTCGGCGGCGGCCTCGTCGGCGGCCTTGCGACGGCCCGGCAGGAACACCAGCTTGTCCAGCACCCACGCAATACCCGTCAAGACGACGAGCACAAAAAGAATCAATGCGAAATTCATAAAAGGATCAGTCCTGTTATTTGTCTTCGACACGCAAGATCGCGAGGAACGCCTCCTGCGGGATCTCGACCGAACCCACCTGCTTCATGCGCTTCTTGCCGGCCTTCTGCTTTTCGAGCAGCTTCTTCTTTCGCGAGATGTCGCCGCCATAGCACTTGGCCAGCACGTTCTTGCGCAGCGCCTTGATGTTCTCGCGCGCCACGATGTTCGCACCGATCGCGGCCTGGATCGCCACGTCGTACATCTGGCGCGGGATGATCTCGCGCATCTTGGCCGCCACCTCGCGGCCGCGATACTGCGACTGCGAACGGTGCACGATGATCGACAGCGCATCGACCTTGTCGCCGTTGATCAGCATGTCGACCTTGACCACGTCCGAGGCGCGGTACTCCTTGAACTCGTAGTCCATCGAGGCATAACCGCGCGACACCGACTTCAGGCGATCGAAGAAGTCGAGCACGATTTCCGCCATCGGGATTTCGTAGGTCAGTTGAACCTGGCGGCCGTGGTACTGCATGTTGATCTGCGAGCCGCGTTTCTGCTCGCACAGCGTGATGACCGAGCCGACGTAGTCCTGCGGCATGTAGAGGTTGACCGTGACGATCGGCTCGCGGACTTCCTCGATGCGGCCCGGATCCGGCATCTTGGCCGGGTTCTCGACCACGAGGGTTTCGCCGTTGCTCTGCACCACCTGGTAGACCACGGTGGGCGCCGTGGTGATCAGGTCCATGTCGAACTCGCGCTCGAGACGTTCCTGCACGATCTCCATGTGCAGCAGGCCGAGGAAGCCGCAGCGGAAGCCGAAGCCAAGCGCCTGCGAGACTTCCGGCTCGTACTGCAGCGCGGCGTCGTTGAGCTTGAGCTTCTCGAGCGATTCGCGCAACGCGTCGTACTGGTTCGCCTCGACCGGATAGAGGCCGGCGAACACCTGCGGCTTCACTTCCTTGAAGCCCGGCAGCGGCTCGGGCGCGGCCTTGGCCGCGTGCGTGACGGTGTCGCCCACCTTGGCGGCCGTCAGCTCCTTGATGCCGGCGATGATGAAACCCACCTGGCCGGCCGACAGCGATTCGAGATTGCGCGACTTCGGCGTGAACACGCCGATGTGCTCGACCGGGTACTGCGCGCCGGTCGCCATCAGCTTGATCTTTTCCTTGGGACGCAGGGTGCCGTTGACGATGCGCACCAGCATCACCACGCCGACGTAGCTGTCGAACCAGGAATCGATGATGAGCGCCTGCAGCGGCGCGTCGACATCGCCCTTGGGCGCCGGCACCTTGGCGATCAGCGACTCCAGCACGTCCTCGACACCGAGGCCGGTCTTGGCGCTGCAGCGCGTCGCGTCGGTCGCGTCGATGCCGATCACGTCCTCGATTTCCTCGATCGCGTTTTCGGGGTTGGCTGCGGGCAGGTCGATCTTGTTCAGGACCGGCACCACCTCGACGCCGAGCTCGATCGCCATGTAGCAGTTCGCGACCGTCTGCGCCTCGACGCCCTGGCTGGCGTCGACCACCAGCAGCGCGCCCTCGCAGGCCGACAGCGAACGGCTGACTTCATAGGAAAAGTCGACGTGCCCCGGGGTATCGATCAGGTTCAGGTTGTAGACCTTGCCGTCGCGCGCGCGGTACGACAGCGCGGCGGTCTGCGCCTTGATCGTGATGCCGCGCTCGCGCTCGAGATCCATCGAGTCGAGCACCTGGGCTTCCATCTCGCGGTCGGTCAAGCCGCCGCATACCTGGATGATGCGATCCGCGAGCGTCGACTTGCCGTGGTCGATGTGCGCGATGATCGAGAAATTGCGAATATGATCCATTCAGTGCCGATCAAGCGAAAAAGGCGCGCTCGACGACTGCGGAGCACGCCTTGTGTAAGTCGGTGAAAAAACAGCCTATTTTAGCCGAAAAGGCCTGGCCGGGGCGGCATTTTGGCTGGCTGGCCGCGCCGACGGCACGAAACCTGCTGGGCCGGCCGTGACGGCCTCGCTCTCCGGGCCCCGGCGCCCGGGGCCCGATCGGCCCATGCCCAGCCGGCATCAAGCGCCTGAGCCGGCCGGCCGCCGCGACAGCGCGGTGCGTACCGCGCCTTCGTCGAAGCGATGCCGGCACACTTCCACGCCATCCAGCAGCAGCACCGGCACGTCCTCGTCGTAACGCTCGACGAGCGCCGGATCGGTGTCGATGTCGATCACCGTCACCGGCAGACGGAACTCGGCCGCGACGGGCGCCAGCGCGACCTGCATCTCGTCGCACAGATGGCACCAGCCGCGGCCGTAGAGCGTGAAGGCCACGCGCGCCCTACTTCTGGGCCGCGCGCGGACGCAGCGGGATGAACTGCGTGTTGTCGCCGCGCCGCACCAGCACCGCGACCATCTTCTGCGGGTCCAGCTTCGAGGTGACCTCGACGAATTGCCTGGCGCTGGTGATGTCGGTATCGCCGACGCGCACCACGATGTCGTCGCGCTTGAGGCCCGCGCGCGCGGCCGGGCCGTCGGCGGCGTCGACATGCACGCCGTTGGGCACCTTGGCCGCCTTCAACTGCTCGGCCGTCAGGTCGCTCACGGTCAGCCCCAGCGCATTGCTCTGGCGCGGCTTGGCCGGCTGGCTCGGCTTGCCGCCGTCGGCGCGGGCATTGCCCTTCTCGGCCGGCACCTCGGCGATCGTGATCGGCAGGTCGCGCGCCGCGCCCTTGCGCCAGATCGTGACGGTGGCCTTGCTGCCCGGCTTGGTATCGCCCACCATGCGCGGCAAGTCGGTGGCCTCGTCCACGTCGCGGCCGTTGAACTTCAGGATGATGTCGCCCGGCTGCACGCCGGCCTTGTCCGCCGGCCCGCCCGCCTCGACGCTGCTGACCAGCGCGCCTTCCGCGCGCGGCAGCCCGATCGAGTCGGCGACGTCCTTGGTGACCTCGCCGATCGCCACCGCGATGCGCCCGCGCGTGACCTTGCCGCTGGCCTTGAGCTGCTCGGCCACGCGCATCGCCTCGTCGATCGGGATCGCGAACGAGATGCCCATGAAACCGCCGGTGCGGCTGTAGATCTGCGAATTGATGCCGATCACCTCGCCGTTCATATTGATCAGCGGGCCGCCGGAGTTGCCGGGATTGACGGCCACGTCGGTCTGGATGAACGGCAGGTAGTCGCCGGTGTTGCGCCCCTTGGCGCTGACGATGCCAGCCGTGACGGTGTTGTCGAGCCCGAACGGCGAGCCGATCGCGACCACCCACTCGCCCACCCGCACCTTGTTCGAATCGCCGATCGCCACGGTCGGCAGGTTGGTGGCGTTGATCTTGACGATCGCGATGTCGGTGCGCTCGTCGATACCGATCAGCCTGGCCTTGAACTCGCGCTTGTCGGTCAGCGTCACGTAGATCGTGTCGGCATCGTCGACCACGTGCGCATTGGTCATCACGTAGCCGTCCTGGGACAGGATGAAGCCCGAGCCGACGCCGCGGTTCTGTTCCGTGTCGGGCGCATCGGGCTGCGCGTTCTTGGGCGCGCCCGGCGCCTGCGGCAGCGGGATGCCGAAGAAGCGGCGGAAGAATTCCGACATGTCGCCGTCATCCGGGCCTTGCGGGAAGACGCCGCGCGGATCCGCCGGCACCGTCGCCGTGGTGCGGATGTTGACCACCGCCGGGCCGGCCTTCTCGACCAGGTCGGCGAAGTCGGGCAACGCGGCGCGTGTCGCCGGCGCCGAGGGCGGCGCCACGGGCACCGAGGCGGCGGCCGGCGCGGAGGCGCCCGGCACGATCGAAGCGGGTTGCGCGGCGAGCGACGCGAGCGGCAGGCAGGCCGTCAGCGCCACCGCGGCCATCCAGGTAGGCAGCGTGGTGGTGGTCATGTCGAGGAACCGGAGCTTACTTCGAAGGCTTGTATTCTATGGCAGCCGCGAACTGCTGCAAGGTGGCCGGCGGGACTTCGCCGAGCAGGGTGATCCAGAAATCGCCGCGGCGCTTCACCAGCACGTGGGTGGCGCCGGTGCTGCCCGCCCCTTCCTTGCGCGAGCCCTTCTCGACCGGCTCGAGGAACACCGAGACGGTGGCCAGCCCGTCGGTGAAGACGGCCTGGTCGACGGCGATCGGCGGCTCGCCCGGATCACGCGCGGCCATCGGGCGGCGCACCTCGCGAATCTTGCGGAAGCCCGCCACGCTCGGCCCCAGCTTCCAGCCCTGCCCCTCGATGTCGACGCTCGCCACCGGCGGACGCACCACCGTGCAGTCGGCGGGATTGCGCACGCCATTGGCGATGGTGGTCTTCAGGTTGGGGTTCGCCGTGCCGATCTGCAACTGCGAGAAGGCGACCTGCTCGAGCACGTGATCGTCGGCGTCGAGCGTCTGCGTGCGCAGCAGCAGCCCGGTCCTGGCATCGGTCCAGAGCTTGTAGGCGTAGCGGTAGCCATCCTTCGGCACCAGCTCGACCACTTGCGCATCGATGCCGGCCACCCGGTCCTGCCCGAGCGGCTTGGCGTCATAGACCGACAGCACCTGCTCGCCGCTCGCGCCGAGCAGCGACGGGAAGGCATCGCGGTTCTGGCGCCGCTCGACCACGCAGAGATGCCGCTCCGGCACCAGCGTGACGAGGTCGTCGTTGTGGCGCAGCAGCGTGCGCGGCTTGCCGTCGAGGCTCTCGATCTGTTCGAATTCGCCGCCCTTGGCGGCGATGTGGGTGATCCGCGAGGACTGCACGTAGGTGCCGCGCTGGAACACGAAGGTGCCGTCGTAGCTTTGCTGCTGGGCGGCCTGCTGGATCCGGTCGAGCCAAGCGGCCGCGGCCTGCGGGCCGGCGGCCGGGTCGACCGGCTGCTGCGCGATCGCGCGCGATTGAACGGAAATCAGGGCGGCCGCGCAGAGCACGAGCGCAGGCAGCCGCGTCCAGCCGGAGGTGGCGCGATTCAACAGCAGTGTCCGCATCGAGTTTATTGGCCTTGCGTCGCGACGGCAGTACGAATGAGCGGCATCGAGCCCGACACGACGGGCTGCTGCGCGAATTGCTGGTGCGCCTCGAGGTATTGATCGAGGCTCGCGTCGCGGATGATGTTGAGATCCTGGTGGGAGGAGGCGGCCACGCGCTGCAGGTCCTGCGGCGCGACCGAGGCGACCTGCACCGGCGAGACGCCGGGCTGGCCGGCCGTGCCCTGCAGTTGCGGGACCACGATCCAGGTCAGGGTGGCGGCCGCGGCGGCCACCGCCAGCGCTGGCACGAAGCGGCGGCGCAGCGCGCGCTTGAGCGGCGAAGCCGGGCTGTTCGCCGCGACGGTGATCGCGGCCGGGGCGATCAGGTGGGGCTCGGCTGCGAAGGCGGCGGAAAACCGGGCCGTGAAGGCCTGGCTGACGGCCGGTTCGATCGCGAGTTCGTCGGAACGCAGCGCGTCGCCGATCGCGTGAAATTCGGACCAGGCACGCCGTTCCGTGTCGCCGAAACCAGCCAGGATCTGAGCGAACGGCAGGCCGTCAGGCGACTCGCCGTCGATCAGTGCGGACAGACGCTCGCGTTGCGAGCTCGGTTGCGATTGCGTAGAGACCGACCCCATGATGCTCCCCATCTTCGATACCCCGTCGTGACACACGACTCTATCTGTAACTAGACCCCGTGCCGTTTCCGTACGCCGGCCAGGCTCACCAGCGCCTGCCTTCCGGCGTGTCCAGAAGCGGACGCAACTTGTTCGCAATCGCCTCTCGGGCCCGGAAAATACGGGAACGGACGGTGCCGATCGGGCAATCCATCATTTCCGCGATTTCCTCGTAGCTCAGACCCTCGATTTCCCGCAGTGTGATGGCCGTGCGCAATTCCTCGGGCAACAGCGCCATCGCCGCGTTCACCGTTTCGGCGATCTGCTTGCTCATCAACATCGACTCGGGCGTGTTGATATCCCTTAGTTGGTCCGCGTCGGAGAAAGTTTCAGCCTCTTCGGCATCCGCTTCAGTCGAGGTCGGCGCGCGGCGCCCCTGGGTCGCAAGGTAGTTCTTCGCCGTATTCACGGCAATCCGGTACAACCACGTGTAGAAGGCCGATTCGCCGCGAAACTGCGGCAGCGCGCGGTAGGCCTTGATGAAGGCGTCCTGGGCCACGTCCTCGACCTCGGCGGGATCCCGCACGAGGCGCGAGATCAGCCGGATGATCTTGCGGTGGTATTTGGAGACCAGGAGTTCGAACGCTGCCTTGTCGCCTTTCTGTACGCGCTCGACCAGGGCCTGATCGATTTCTTTTTCACTCACCTGACAAATCCGTTAACTAGGGATGCAACGCGGAGCGCCATTGTAGCAACGCCCTGCGACCTGCCGCGAAACCGCGCGGCGCGCGCCCTCAGCCTCGTCCGGCCCGCCCCGGGCGCCTGCCGAGCACCGACAGGGCGCGGAACGCCGCCATGTCGAGCGCATCGGCCGGTACCAGCAGCGCCACCGGGGCGCCGCGCTCGCGAGCGATCGCCAGCACCAGCAGCCAGTCCGCCCAATGCGTGCAGCGGACCACGGCACCGTGCGCCACCCGCCGGCCCGCGTGATCGTAGGCGGCGAGCGTGCCGGTGGCCGGCTCGATACGCAGCGCGGCCGGGATCCGGCGCGCGCAGGTTTCACGCGCGACCGACGCGAGACTCGCGGCGGTCAGCAACCCGACGAACACCGCTCCGATCTTCCCGGCGAACTGGCCGTCGGCCAGTTGCAGCGCGGTACCGCCAGCCGCCGCCGCGCATAGCGCGACGAAGGCCGCCAGCACGACGCGCAGCGTCGCCGAGGCACGCAGCGCGACAGGCTGCGTGCCGGAGGAAGACAGGAGGGAGGGACCCGTCAAGCGATCCCGCTTCAGGCACGCTTGAAAACCAGCGTGCCGTTAGTCCCGCCAAAGCCGAAGGAGTTCTTCAGCGCGACGTCGATCTTCATGTCCCGCGCTTCGTTCGCGCAGTAATCGAGATCACATTCGGGATCCTGATTGAAGATGTTGATGGTCGGCGGCGAGACCTGGTTGTGCACGGCCAGCACCGTGAACACCGACTCGAGACCGCCCGCGCCACCGAGCAGGTGACCCGTCATCGACTTGGTCGAGTTGACCACCATCTGCTTGGCGCGATCGCCGAAGGCGCGCTTGATGCCGATCGTCTCGGCCAGGTCGCCGAGCTGCGTCGAGGTGCCGTGCGCGTTCAGGTAGTTGACCTCGTCGGGATTGACACCGGCGTTGCGCAGCGCGGCCAGCATGCAGCGGCGCGCGCCATCGCCATCCTCGACCGGGGCGGTCATGTGATAGGCGTCGGCGCTCATGCCGTAGCCGGACACTTCGGCGTAGATCTTCGCGCCGCGCGCCTTGGCATGCTCGTACTCCTCGAGCACCATCACGCCGGCGCCCTCGCCCAGCACGAAACCGTCGCGGTCCTTGTCCCACGGACGGCTGGCGGTGGCCGGATCGTCGTTGCGCTGCGACAGCGCGCGGGCGGCCGCGAAACCGCCGATGCCCAGCGGCGAGACGGTCGCCTCGGCGCCGCCCGCGATCATCAGGTCGGCGTCGCCGTACTCGATCAGGCGCGCGGCCTCGCCGATGCAGTGCAGGCCGGTGGTGCAGGCCGTCACGATCGCGAGGTTCGGGCCCTTCAGGCCGAACTTGATCGACAGGTGACCGGAGATCATGTTGATGATCGAAGCCGGCACGAAGAACGGCGAAATGCGGCGCGGGCCGCGATTCAGCAGTTCGGTCTGCGTGACCTCGATCATCGGCAGGCCACCGATGCCGGAGCCGACGACCACGCCGAAGCGCTCCGCGTTCTCCTCGGTGACCTCGATGCCCGAATCCTTCATGGCCTGCATGCCCGCCGCGATGCCGTAATGGATGAAGGTATCCATGTGGCGCGCTTCCTTCGCGGGCAGGTATTCCTCGACATTGAAGCCCTTCACCTCGCCCGCGAAGCGGGTCGAATAGTTCGTTGCGTCGAACTTGGTGATGTTGGCGATGCCGGATCGACCGGCGACCAGATTGGCCCAACCGTCGGCAACATTATTGCCAACAGGCGAAATCAGCCCAAGGCCTGTAACGACAACTCGACGGCGGCTCACGGTACCCTCTTTTCCATTGGATGACAAAAACAAAAGCCACAGGGGCCGCAGGTACCAGCCCTGCGAGCCCTGTGGCTGTTAGCGCGGCCGGCAACGAGGCCGGCGGCGAGATCTGGCGCCCACGCAGCGTTCCGAAAAACGTTGCTGACGGCGTGCCGGGTCTTAGGCCTTGACGTTCGCGCGAGCGTAGTCGATCGCTTGCTGAACGGTCGTGATCTTCTCGGCCTCTTCGTCCGGGATCTCCATGCCGAACTCGTCTTCGAGCGCCATGACCAGCTCGACCGTGTCGAGCGAGTCGGCGCCGAGGTCGTTCACGAACGAGGCTTCGTTCTTGATTTCGCCTTCGGCGACGCCCAGTTGCTCGGCGACGATCTTCTTGACACGTTGTTCGATGTTGTCCATTACCCCTCCGAGGGAAAGTTCAGATTTACAAGTGCGCGCATTTTATCAGGTTTGATGCCGCCAAAAATGCGCGCCGGCGTTGCGGTTCGAGAGGCGCTCGAGGCGCCTCCATCCGACGTACGGCGCGGATGGTAAACGAATTCCGTTACGACATGTACATGCCGCCGTTCACATGCAGCGTCGTGCCAGTGATATACCCGGCAAGCGGCGAGGCGAGGAACGCGACGGCGTGAGCGATATCGTCGGTGCTGCCGAGGCGCCCGAGCGGAATCTGGGTTTTCAGCGCGGCCTGTTGCTCCTCGGGCAGCGACTTGGTCATGTCGGTGTCGATGAAGCCGGGGGCCACGCAGTTGACGGTGATGCCGCGGCTGCCGATCTCGCGCGCCAGCGCGCGGGTGAGGCCCGCCACGCCGGCCTTGGCGGCCGCGTAGTTGGCCTGGCCCGGATTGCCGAGCGAGCCGACCACCGAGGTGATGTTGATGATGCGCCCGCCGCGGGCCTTCATCATCGGGCGCAGCACGCCGCGCGAGAGGCGGAACACCGACTTCAGGTTGGTGTCGATCACCGCGTCCCAGTCGTCGTCCTTCATGCGCATCGCGAGCTGATCCTGCGTGATGCCGGCGTTATTGACGAGGATGTCGAGACGGCCGAATTCCTTGACGGTCGAATCGATCAGCGCCTCGGCCGAGGCCGCGTCGTTGACGTCGAGCACCGCGCCGCGGCCGGCCAGGCCGGCTTCGGCCAGCGCCGCGCCGATGCCCTGGGCACCCGCTTCGCTGGTCGCCGTGCCGATCACCGTGGCGCCCTGGCGCGCGAGTTCGAGCGCGATCGCCCGGCCGATGCCGCGCGAGGCGCCGGTCACGATCGCCACCTGTTTGTCGAGAGTCTTGTCCATGTTGGTCCGTGAGTCGGATGAATCGTGGCTCGCCGCGGCGCCGAGGCACCGCGCGGCCGCTCAGGCCGTGACGAGCTTGAGCACGTCGTCGAGCGTGGCTGGATCGTACACGGCCGCGCCCGCCAGCTCGCCGTCGATGCGCTTGGTCAGGCCGGTGAGCACCTTGCCTGGGCCGCATTCGACCAGTTGCGTGACGCCGGTGCCGGCGATATGACGCACGCATTCGACCCAGCGCACCGGGCCGGCGGCCTGGCGAACCAGCGCGTCCTTGATCGCGGCGGGGTCCGACACGACTGCCACGTCGATGTTGTTGACCACCGGGATGCGCGGCGCGTCGATCGTGACCGTCGCCAGGTAGTCGCGCAGTTGATCGGAAGCCGGCTTGAGCAGCGAGGAATGGAACGGCGCCGACACCGGCAACGGCAGCGCGCGCTTGGCGCCCTTCGCCTTGGCGATCTCGCAGGCCTTCTCGACCGCGGCCTTGGCGCCGGCGATCACCACCTGCGCGGGCGCATTGAAGTTGACCGCCTCGACCACGCCGGCCGCCGCGGCTTCCGCGCAGACCGCGCGCACCGTGTCGTCGTCCAGGCCGAGGATCGCGGCCATGCCGCCCTCGCCGACCGGCACCGCGTTCTGCATCGCCTGGGCGCGGAATCGCACCAGCGGCACCGCATCGCGGAAAGCCAGCGCGCCGGCCGCCACCAGCGCCGTGTATTCGCCCAGGCTGTGGCCCGCGACGATCGACGGCGCCGGGCCGCCCGCCTCTTGCCAGGCGCGATAGCAGGCGTAGGCGGCGGTCAGCATCACCGGCTGCGTGTTGGTGGTCAGGTTGAGTTCTTCGGCCGGCCCCTCGGCGATCAGCTTGCCGAGATCCTGGCCCAGTGCATCGGACGCCTCCTGCACGGTCTCGCGCACCACGGCGAGCTCGGCGAATGCGTTGAGCATGCCGACCGCCTGCGAACCCTGCCCGGGGAAAACAAATGCGAATTTCATCTCGTCCTCTTTTGAAACGTTCAGACCGCGCGCCGATCGGGCGCGCCTGCCGGCAAGGCGCGGCCGCTCAGAAGCGGAATACCGAAGCGCCCCACGTGAAGCCGCCGCCGACGCCTTCGATCAGCACGGTCTGGCCGCGCTGGATGCGGCCGTCGCGCACCGCCACGTCGAGCGCGAGCGGGATCGAGGCGGCCGAGGTGTTGCCGTGCTCGCCGACGGTGACGACCATGCGCTCCTGCGGCAGCCCGAGCTTGCGGCAGGTGCTGGTCATGATACGGATATTGGCCTGGTGCGGAATCAGCCAATCGACCTGGTCGGCCGTGAGGCCGGCCTTCTCCAGCGCCTCGACAGCGACCTTCTCCAGCACGTTCACGGCGAGCTTGAACACCGCCTGGCCGTCCATGTGCAGGAAGGCGCTGCCCGCGATCACGCCGCCGTTGACGTTGCCGGGCGTGCAGAGGATGTGCGAGTAGCTGCCGTCGGCATGCAGCGCGCTGCCCAGGATGCCGGGCTCCTCGGAGGCCGACAGCACCACCGCGCCGGCACCGTCGCCGAACAGCACGCAAGTGGTCCGATCCTTGAAATCGAGGATGCGCGAGAAGGTTTCCGCCCCGATCACCAGCGCGTTGCGATGCTGGCCACTGCGGATGAAGCTGTCGGCCGTGGCGATCGCGTAGGCGAAGCCCGAGCAGACCGCCTGCACGTCGAACGCGGCACCGCCGTTGCGGATGCCGAGCTTATTCTGCAGCAGGCAGGCAGTGCTGGGAAAAACGAAATCAGGGGTGGACGTGGCGACAATGATCAGATCGATCGACTGCGGATCGATGTCGGCCGCCTCGATGGCGCGCTGCGCGGCGATCAGCGCGAGATCGCTGGTGGTCACGTCGGGATCGGCGAAATGGCGCGCATGGATGCCGGTGCGCGCCACGATCCATTCGTCGCTGGTTTCGATGCCGTCCTTCGCGAGACGCTCGGCGAGCGCCTGGTTCGTGACTCGGTTGGGCGGCAGGTAGCTGCCCGTGCCGAGCACGCGGGAATAGAGAGTCGATTGGGCCATTTAAGCTTTAGAGGATAAAGCGGCGGAAGGCTCGGCCTGCTGGCCTGCAGACGGACCTGCCTGACCGGCACCGCCCGCGTCGTGACCGCTTTCGCCAAGCGGCATCGCGTTTTCCGCCATGGCCCGGGAAAGGCGCTCCAGCACGCCATTTTTGACCGCATCATACCCGCGTTTGATGGCCCACTCAAACGCGTAGGCATCGGCCGAACCGTGGCTCTTGATCACCAGGCTGCGCAGGCCCAGCAAGGCCGCGCCGTTGTACTGGCGGTGATCGACGCGGCGCTTGAAGCGCAGCAGCACCGGCAGCGCGAGCACGGCCATCAGCTTGCTCATCAGCGAGCGGCTGAACTCTTCCTTGATGATGTTGGCGAGCATCTGCGCCAGGCCTTCCGAGGTCTTGAGCGCGACATTGCCGACAAAGCCGTCGCAGACGATCACGTCCACCGTACCCTTGTAGATGTCGTCGCCTTCGACGTTACCGCGGAAGTTCAGCGTGCTGGCGCGCAGCAGTTCGCCGGCGCGCTTGATCGTGTCGTTGCCCTTGATCATCTCCTCGCCGATGTTGAGCAGGCCGATCGTCGGACGATCCTTGCCCTCCAGGGCCGCGACCAGCGCATGCCCCATTTCGGCGAACTGCAGCAGATGCTGAGGCTCGCAATCGACGTTGGCGCCGAGGTCGAGCATCATCGTGTAGCCGGTCGGATTCGGCAGCGCGAACGCGATCGCCGGCCGCTCGATGCCGGGCAGCGTCTTGAGCACGTAGCGCGACACGGCCATCAGGGCGCCGGTGTTGCCGGCCGAGACGCAGGCCTGCGCCTCGCCGTCCTTGACGTGGTTCAGCGCGACGCGCATCGAGGAATCTTTCTTCCGGCGCAGCGCGACCTCGACGGAATCGTCCATCGCGACGACTTCCGTGGCCGGAACAATCGACAGCGAGGGATCGTCGAGCGCCTTGAGTTTCTTGAGCTGGGCGCGGATCGCGGTATCGATGCCGACCAGCATCAGGTGCGCATCGGGATGCGCACGCACAAACTTGACTGCCGCGGGAACGGTCACGGACGGGCCGTGGTCGCCTCCCATGCAATCGATCGTGAGCTTTACTGTCATGGAGTGCGACGAATTTCAGGCACAAAAAAGCGGCAGTTGAATGCCGCCTTCTTGTTGAGCCAGGAAAGTGTCAAGCGAACCGGTCGTCACGCTGGATGAGCCCGAAAGCATGCGGGCGAGCGCGACGAAACGTGCTTAGTCGTTCTTCGTCTTGACGACTTTCTTGCCGCGATAGTAGCCGTTCGGGCTGATGTGGTGACGCATATGCACTTCACCCGTGCTCGGCTCGACGGCCAGCGGGGTGGTCGTCAGGAAATCGTGCGAACGGTGCATGCCGCGCTTGGACGGCGACTTCTTGTTTTGCTGAACTGCCATGACTAACTCCTAAAAATTTTCCGGATTCTAACACAGCCCGATCCGGCGCCATCCTACCCGGGCACTACCGCCCGACGCCTTCCCGTGCTCCAACCTACCTCAGTGTTTCTTGTCGCCGTCCCGCTTGAGCGCCTCGAGCGCCGCGAACGGGTTGGGGCGCGCTTCGCCGCTTGCTTCACCGGCCGGTTCCTCGGCTTCATCGAAGGCCTCGGCATCGGCGGCGGGACCGCTGACCCCCGATGTCAGGCTTTCGTGGACCGAGGGACAGACCTCGTGCTTCGGTACCAGCGGCAGCGAGAGCAACAACTCCTCTTCGATCAAGTCGACGAGATCGAACTGGCGCGAGCCCACGATCACATCGACTTCATCGTTCTCGTCGAGGGGAATCGCTTCCGCTTCCTCTTCGGTCGCGACGATCCGATACACCATGTCGATATCGAAGGCCTGCGGGTACGGCGTCATGCAGCGCTGGCATTCGAGCCACGCGGTGCCGTGCAGCGCGAGCCGCAGATACGGCTGCTGACCTTCGGTCCCGTCATCCTGCAATTCGGACTGGGTCGACCCTTCCGCCTGCCACGTGAACGCGGCATCGCGATCTGGCGCGTCGGCCGGCACTTCGTTTAACATGCGCGGCAGTTGCGAGAGCCGCACCGCGCCTGCCGATTGCCGGGCACTGCGGGCGAATTCGAACAGGTCGACCAGATGCGGATCCAGCGATACCGCAGGTTTGCCAGAAGAAGGATTCATGTGCGCTCCTGCGTGTGATTCAGCACCCGGTTCCACTACCCGGCATTATCCGGCAGCGCCCAGTTTTCGCCGCGCCGGCCGCCAGTACCGGGCCGTCGGGCCCCGTGCGCCGGGGTGGAGCCCCGGCCTGCAAGGGTCTTGCGGGCCTTTCGACGAAGCATCGGCGTCGCTGCCGATGAAAAGCGCAAAACTATATCCGTTTTATCTTTTCGAGTCAATTACTTAACCGGCGGCGTCGCGCCGAGCCGCGACGCCCCTCCCGACATCCCGCCATGACCACGTTTTCCCGTCCGCCCAGGCTGATCCTGGCGTCCAGTTCCCGCTATCGGCGCGAGTTGCTCGAGCGCCTGCGGCTCGCCTTCGAGGTCGTCACGCCCGATCTCGACGAAACCCCGCTGGCCGGCGAATCGCCGGCCGACACCGCGCTGCGCCTGGCCGCCGCCAAGGCGCGCGCGGTCGCGGCCCGGGTCGAGGCCCCCGAGGGCGTCGTGGTGATCGGCTCCGACCAGGTCGCGACCTTCGACGGCCGCCAGGTCGGCAAGCCCGGCACCCACCAGCGCGCGCTCGAGCAGTTGCAGGCGATGCGCGGCCGCGAGGTCGAATTCCACAGCGCGCTGTGCGTCTACGACAGCCGCAGCGACCTTGCCCAGGTCGAGGACGTGGTCACGCGCGTGCGGTTCCGCTGCCTGTCCGACGCCGACCTGGACGCCTACCTGCGCGCCGAAACGCCTTACGACGTGGCCGGCAGCGCGAAATCCGAGGGGCTCGGCATCGCCCTGCTGGAGGCGATCGACTCGAACGACCCAACCGCGCTGGTCGGCCTGCCGCTGATCGCGCTCACCCGCATGCTGGCCGAGGCCGGCATCTCGCCGTTCGCCACGGAGGCACGCGCATGAAGGCCGGCACGCTCTACCTGATCCCCAATACCCTCGGCGAGGGCGAGGCCGCGATGCTGGCCGCCGTGCTGCCGGCCGCCGTGCAGGCCCGCGCCGCCTCGCTCGGCTACTACATCGGCGAAAACGCCAAGACCACGCGCGCCTTCCTGAAGAAGGTCGGCACCGAACGGCCGATCCAGGAGATCGAGATCCGCGAGCTGAACGTGAAGACGCCGTCGGGCGAGATCGACCGGCTGCTGGCGCCGATCCTGGCCGGCGCCGACGGCGGGCTGGTATCCGAGGCGGGCTGCCCGGCGGTGGCCGATCCGGGCGCCCTGCTGGTGCGCCGCGCCCACGAGCGCGGCGTGAAGGTGGTGCCGCTGGTCGGGCCGAGCTCGATCCTGCTGGCGCTGATGGCCTCCGGCCTGAACGGCCAGACCTTCGCCTTCCACGGCTACCTGCCGGTGGACCCGGCGGCCCGCGCCAAGCGCCTGCGCGAGCTGGAGCAGCAGTCGCGCAAGGCCCGCGAGACGGAAATCTTCATCGAGACGCCGTATCGCAACCAGGCCATGCTGGAGACGCTGGTGGCGACCTGCGCGCCGTCCACGCTGATCTGCGTGGCGGCCGACCTGACGCTCGAGACCGAGACCATCCTCAGTCGCAGCGCGGCCGACTGGAAAAAGGCGCCGGCGCCGAACCTGCAGAAGCGCCCGGCGATCTTCCTGTTGCTGGCCAACTGAGGCCGGCAACGCGGACCAGGGCGGCAAATGAAAAACGGGGCGCCGCTGGCGCCCCGCTCGCTCAGTGCAGCCTGACCCCGCTTTCCGACAAGGCCGACTTCACCGCGCCGCCGCCGATTGCCGCGCCGAAGCGCCGCGCCACGCGGTTGCTGAGGCTTTCCTTGACCGTGTAGTCGACGATGTCGGGCGCCTTCAGCACGTCGCGCGCCACCGTGTCGGTGGTGCCGAAGCCGTCGGCCAGCCCCAGCTCGACGCTCTTCGCGCCGGTCCAGAACAGTCCCGAGAAGATCTCCGGCGACTCGTGCAGGCGCTTGCCGCGGCCGTCCTTGACGGCCTGGATGAACTGCGCGTGGATCTCGTCTAGCATGGCCTGCGCGTGCTCGTCCATCTTCGGCGTTTCCGGCGAGAAGGGATCGAAGAAACCCTTGTTCTCGCCCGAGGTGTGCAGCCGGCGCTGGACGCCTAGCTTGTCCATCAGCCCGGTGAAGCCGAAACCGTCCATCAGCACGCCGATCGAACCGACGATGCTGGCCTGGTTCACGTAGATCTTGTCGGCCGCCGAGGCGATGTAGTAGCCGCCCGAGGCGCACATGTCGCTGACCACCACGTAGAGCGGCTTGGACGGGTACTTCTTGCGCAGCCGGCGGATCTCGTCGTAGACGATGCCGGCCTGCACCGGGCTGCCGCCCGGGCTGTTGATGCGCAGCACCACGCCCACCGTGCCGGAATCCTCGAAGGCATCGTCGAGCGCGGAGTTGATGTCCTCGGCATTGGCATTGGTGCCGGCCGCGATCTCGCCGTCGATCGTCACCAGCGCCGTGTGGCGGCTGCTCGAGAGCTTGCCGTCGCCGGAGAAATCGAAGATCGCGAACACCAGCACCACGAACACGATCAGCCACAGGAAGCGGAAGGCGATCCGCCAGCGGCGCGCGGCGCGCTGCTCGACGATCGCCGCCATCGCGATCCGCTCGAGCGCGGCGCGCTCCCAGTTGGGCTCGCGGCCGGCTTGCGGCGCGGCCGGCGGGTTCGACTCGCGCTCGGTGCCGGTTGAATCGGGAGAAGTCGGTTGGTCGGACATGCGAAGGCCAGTGAGGAGGAGAAACGGATCAGGCCGCCTGCGGGACCAGGTCCGCGTCGGGCAGCCAGTAGACGGCGCGGCCGTCCGGCGTGTCGCGCTCGTCCACCTCGACGGCGCGCAGGCGCGCGCCGCGGCACGGGCCGCCGACGCACTTGCCGGTATCGGGCGCGTAGATCGCGCCGTGCGTCGCGCACATCAGGTAGAGGCCGGAGGATTCGAAGAACTGGCCCTCGTTCCAGTCCAATTCCATCGGCACGTGGGCGCAACGGTTCAGGTAGCCGTAGGCACGGCCGTCGTAGCGCACGAAGAACACCACCACGTCCTCGCCGCGCAGCGTCGCGGCGCGGCGGACGCCGGCGCCGCCGTCGACCAGCGCCTCGGCGGCGCAGACGAACACCGGCTCGCTCATGCGTGCTCGCGCAGCCAGCCGGCCAGCGCCTCCACGTCGGCGGCGATGTAGCGCGGCTCCAGCGTGGCCAGCGATTCGGACGAATGCGCGCCGTAGGCCACGCCCACGCCGGCCGCGCCGGCGCTGGCCGCCATCTGCAGGTCGTGGGTGGTGTCGCCGATCATCACGGTGCGCGCCAGATCCTGCCCCAGTTCCCGGCTCAGCTCGTGGAGCATGGCCGGATGCGGCTTGGAGAAGGTTTCGTCGGCGCAGCGCGTGCCGTCGAAAAAGCGCGTCAGCTTGGTTTCGTCGAGCGCGCGATTCAGGCCGACGCGCCCCTTGCCGGTCGCCACCGCCAGCAGGTAGCCGGTATCGCGCAGCTCCTCGAGCATCTCGCGCACGCCGGCGAACAACTCGATCAACTGGTCTTTCACCAGGTAATGGAAGCGGTAGCGCTCGGCGAGCTTGGCGTAGTCGGCGGGGTCGAGCGAGGGCGCGGCGATCGCCAGCGCGTCGCGCAATCCCAGGCCGATCACGTAGCGCGAGGCCTCGTCGGATGGCGTGGGCAGGCCGAGGTCGCGGCAGGCCGCCTGGATGCTGCGCGCGATGTGCGCGGTCGAATCCATCAGCGTGCCGTCCCAGTCGAAAACGATCAGGTCAAATTGCTGTCGGGCCATGCGGTTCACGCGCCGGACGCGCGCAGTTCGTTGAGTTGATCGAGGAAGCGCCGGCATTCGTCGGGCAGCGGCGCGTCGAACTGCAGCGTCTCGCCCGACAGCGGATGCGCGAGCTTCAGGCGATACGCGTGCAGGAACATCCGTTTCAGCGACGGGCGCGCGTTCGCGCGGGCCAGCGCCTTGTTCAGGGCGAAATCGCCATACTTCGCGTCACCGACGATCGGCAGCCCGAGATGCGCCAAGTGTACGCGTATCTGATGGGTCCGACCCGTTTTGAGTTCCGCCTCCAGAAATGCGTAGTCGCTCCAGCGGTCGATCAGGTTGAAGACGGTATGCGAGGGCAGCCCGTCGTCCTGGACCCGCACGCGGCGCTCGCCGTCGGGGGTCGAATACTTGAACAGCGGCACCTTGACGGCGCGCCGGCGGCCCCAGTCGGCGGCCCACTCGCCATGCACGGCGGCGTAGTAGCGCTTGTCCATGCGGTTGTCGCGGATCTGCTCGTGCAGCCCGACCAGGGCCGAGCGCTTCTTGGCGATCATCAGGATGCCCGAGGTCTCGCGGTCGAGGCGGTGCACCAGTTCCAGGAAGCGCGCCTCGGGCCGGGCCTCGCGCAATTGCTCGATGACGCCGAACGACACCCCGCTGCCGCCATGCACGGCCACGCCGGCCGGCTTGTTGATGACCAGCATCGCCTCGTCCTCGAACACCACCGCGAATTCGGCCGCCGGCACCGGCACGGATTCGCGCGAGGGATCCGCGGCGGCGATCCGGATCGGCGGGATGCGTACCACGTCGCCATAGGCGAGCCGGTACTGGGCATCGATCCGCCCCTTGTTCACACGGACTTCGCCGCTGCGCAGGATGCGATAGATGTGACTTTTTGGCACGCCCTTGCAGACGCGCAGGAGGAAATTGTCGATGCGTTGACCGGCGGCTTCCTCGCCGACCTCGACCATGGAAACCTGACCGCTTGCGACCGTTTTCTGAGAAATTTTGCCTAACTCATTCATACTGAATATAATTTTGCCCAGCATTCCGCTGCGGGCGGCCGGATCGGCCAGGTTCGGGCGGATTGCATGAGGCGCAAGCGCAAACCGCTATTTTACTTGCGCCGGGGGGCTGCTGCTCACCCCTGCACAAAAGAGAGGCAGCAAGTTGCACGCACGGCACTCGCGCCGGCAAGGATCGCGCCCACAGGCGGATTCGGTCGGCGACATGCCGCGGTAACGGAAAGTTGGACAAAAAGAATTCAATTGGCAGCGGCGGTACGGCACGAGGTGTGCCACCCGCGCTGTCGGTTGCGAATATGTCGGCGTGCGCCCGGCACGGTTTCGCGAAACGTGCGAAGCCGGAGGCGACGTCAAACCAAGGTAGAACACCCCAGGCGGGAAAGTCGGGCTGGATTCGATACTCCCCGCTGCGGCCAGGCCGCAGCACATGCCACTCAGCGACGTCGCGCGCATCCTGCGCCGCGCGCTGCGGCATTGCCCGGTAACAGGCTTAGCGCGCCGCATGGCGCGCGGAGTGAACCATCCGTGCTTTGAAGCCGCGTTCGCAGGTGCCCATGGCAGCCGGCCGGTCGTATCGGTCCGCGCCTCTTCAGGCAATTCTCCCGCCAGCCTTCCCGCTCCAGCGTGCTTGTGACAACACAACAAGGCGCGGCCTGCCTTCGTCCACGTTCCGCCTGACAAGCGGAACGCGCCGCCGGTAGGGCCGCCTGGAGTCGTTCAATGAAACGCATGCTGTTCAATGCGACACAGCAGGAAGAACTGCGTGTCGCCATCGTCGATGGGCAGAAACTCATCGACATCGATATCGAAACCGCCGGCCGCGAACAGCGCAAAGGCAATATCTACAAGGGCGTGGTCACCCGCATCGAGCCCTCGCTCGAAGCCTGCTTCGTCAACTACGGCGAAGACCGCCACGGCTTCCTGCCGTTCAAGGAAGTCGCCCGCCAATACTTCCGCGACGGCGTCGACATGCGCTCCGCGCGCATCCAGGATGCGCTGCGCGAGGGCCAGGAGCTGATCGTCCAGGTCGAGAAGGAAGAGCGCGGCAACAAGGGCGCGGCCCTGACCACCTTCATCTCGCTGGCCGGCCGCTACCTGGTGCTGATGCCGAACAACCCGCGCGGCGGCGGCGTGTCGCGCCGCATCGAGGGCGACGAGCGCCAGGAACTGCGCGAGACCATGGCGCAGCTCGAGATCCCGGAAGGCATGAGCATGATCGCCCGCACCGCGGGCATCGGCCGCAGCGCCGAGGAACTCCAGTGGGACCTGAACTACCTGCTGCAGCTCTGGCACGCCATCGAGGCCGCCTCGAAGAGCGGCCACAACGGCCAGCCGATGCTGATCTACCTGGAATCGAGCCTGGTGATCCGCGCGATCCGGGACTATTTCCAGCCCGACATCGGCGAAATCCTCATCGACACCACCGAGATCCACGACCAGGCGCGAGCCTTCATGGACATCGTGATGCCCGACAATGTCGGCAAGGTGAAGCGCTACCACGACGACGTTCCCCTGTTCTCGCGTTTCCAGATCGAGCACCAGATCGAGACGGCCTACTCGCGCACGGTGCCGCTGCCCTCGGGCGGCGCGATCGTGATCGATCACACCGAGGCGCTGGTCGCGATCGACGTGAACTCGGCGCGCGCCACCAAGGGCGCCGACATCGAGGAAACCGCCACCCGCACCAACCTGGAAGCCGCCGACGAAGTGGCGCGCCAGTTGCGCCTGCGCGACCTGGGCGGCCTGATCGTGATCGATTTCATCGACATGGAATCGGCCAAGAGCCAGCGCGAGGTCGAGCAGCGCCTGAAGGACGCGCTCAAGCATGACCGCGCCCGCGTGCAGATGGGCAAGATCTCGCGCTTCGGCCTGATGGAGCTGTCGCGCCAGCGCCTGCGCCCCGCCCTCTCCGAAGGCAGCCACGTGACCTGCCCGCGCTGCAACGGCACCGGCCACATCCGCGATACGGAATCCTCGGCGCTGCAGGTGCTGCGGATCATCCAGGAAGAGGCGATGAAGGAGAACACCGCGGCGATCCATTGCCAGGTGCCGGTCGAGGTCACCGCCTTCCTGCTGAACGAAAAGCGCCAGGAAATCAACAAGATCGAGTCGCGCTTCAAGGTCGGCATCGTGCTGATCCCGAACAAGCACCTCGATACGCCGCATTACAAGCTCGAGCGCCTGCGTCACGACGACGCCCGTCTCGACGATCCGCGCGCCTCCTGGAAGATGGCCGAGGAAGCCGCCCGCGAGCTCGAATCGGAAACCGGTTACAGCAAGCGCGCCGCCGACGCGAAGCCGAAGCAGGAAGCGGCCGTCAAGGGCATCACGCCGGCCAGCCCGGCACCGAGCGCGGCACCGCAGCGCGAGGCGGCCCCCGCCCCGGCGGCCGCACCGGCTCCGGTGGCCGCGGCGCCTGCCGCCGGTGGCCTGTTCGGCTGGCTCAAGCGCCTGTTCGGCGGTGCGCCGGCCGCGCCGGCTCCGGCGCCGGAACCGGTCAAGGAAGCCGCCTCGACGGGCCGCCCGGCCCGTGGCGAGAAGTCCGAGCGCGGTGAGCGCGGCGGCGATCGCAATCGCAACAACGGCAATCGCCGCGGCGGCCAGCAAGCCGGCGCGCGCGACGCGCAAGCCGCCGTCGCCGGCGCTCGCCAGCCGCAGCAGCCGCGTGGCGAACGCGAAGGCAAGGAAGCGCGGGAGCCGCGTGAGAACCGCGAAGGCCGTGGCAACCGCGAACCGCGCGAGGCACGCGAAGGCCGCGAGGGTCGTGAAGGCCGCGAACTTCGGGAAGCCCGCGAGCCGCGCGAGAACCGCGAAGGCCGCGAGCCGCGCGAACGCGACAACCGCGAGCCGCGTGAAGCGCGGGAAGGCCGCGAGGCACGTGAAGGTCGCGAGCCGCGCGATCGCGCCGTGACGGCAGAAGGCACGGCAGAAGCGCCGCGCCAGGAACGTCGCGAACGCGGCGAGCGCGGTGAACGCCGCAAGGCCGTGCCGCACGCCGCCACGCTGGAAACCGTCAATCGTGGTGAAAACCATGCCGAAACGGCCGAGGACGCCGAACGGCTGGCGCCGGGCGCCGAGCAGGCCGGCACCGACGCGGAAGCCGGTGCGCGTGACGGCGAGGAACGCCGCCGTCGCCGCCGCGGCCGTCGTGGTGGCCGTCGCGATCGCGAGGAAGGCACCGGCACCACGCCGGAAGGCGTGGAAGGTGCGGAAGGCGTCGACCATGAGGCCACCGCAACGGCCGATCATGGCGCGGACGCCCCGGTCGTGGCAGCCGTCGCCACGGTGACTGCCGCTACCGCTGCGGTGGCCGTCGAAGCGGTCGCCGCGCATGCCGAGGCGTCGGCGCAAGCCGTCGCCCCGAACGCAGCGGAAACGGCGCCGGAAGCGCCGGCCGCCGAAGCGGCACCGGCAGCCCCGGTCGCCACGCCGGTGGTCGAGCCCGTGGCCCATGCCACCCCGGCAGCCGAACCGGTCGTGATCGCCACGCCGGCTCCGGTCGAAGCGCCGCAGGCCGTCGAATCGGCACCGGTGGCGAGCGAACCGGCTCCGGTCGAAGCCACTCCGGCAGTCGAGCCCGTGGCGTATGCCGCGCCGGTCCAGGTCGAGGCCAGCCCGGCCGAAGCCGAACCGGCTCCGATCCAGGAAGCAGCACCGGCGGTCGAACCCGCGCCGGCAGTCGAACCGGCCCCGGTCGCCGAAGCGGCGCCTGCCTCCGCGGTGGAACCGGCCCCGGCTCCGGCCGTCGAACCCGCGCCGGTCGCGGTGGAAGCGGCTCCGGCCGTGACCGCCGAGCCGCAAGCGGCAGTCGAGCCCGAGCCGGCCAAGCCGGTCCCGGTGCCGCAGGCACCGGCCGCCGCCCCAGCTCCGGCCGCGGCCGGCGTCGAAGCCGCACTCGATGCCGCCGGCCTGATCTGGGTGAACACGGATGCCGACAAGCTCCGCGCCGCCCAGGAAGCCGCCGCCCGGGTCGTGCCGCAGGCACGTGCCCCGCGTGAGCGCAAGGCCCTGCCGCCGGTCGATTCGACGCCGATGCAACAGGTCGAAACCCGCTCGCAGCACTGAGCGAGCGTCTCGCGCCAGGCAGCACCGGGCTTCGTCCCGCGCCGAAACCCGCCCTCCCGAGGGCGGGTTTTTTCATGGCGCGGGCTTTCCGGCACCCCATCGCTGCCGGTGGCGCCGGTACAGCCTCGGCCGAGCTTCCCGCACAGTACGCGTCTGTGCTCTTTTTCTACGGGTTTCCGTGCGCCGGCCCGATCGGCGTCTTGTCGTTAAAATAGACGCCTGTCCGTTCCCATGAACCCGAACCGCCCCGCCATGTCCCGACGCATCATCCCGGTCACCGATGTCAGCGGCATCCCGGACCTGTCCGGCGCCCTGCTCGTGCCGAGCGGCACGCTGCGCGATACCTTCTCGCGCCCGCTGCGGGACCTGCGCATCTCGGTCACCGACCGCTGCAACTTCCGCTGCGTCTACTGCATGCCGCGCGAGGTATTCGACAAGGACTATCCGTTCCTGCCCCACAGCGCGCTGCTCTCGCTCGAGGAGCTCGAGCGCACGGCGCGCATCTTCGTCGCGCATGGCGTCGAGAAGATCCGCATCACCGGCGGCGAGCCGCTGCTGCGCAAGAACCTGGAATTCCTGATCGAGCGGCTGGCGCGGATGGAAACCGTCGACGGCCGCCCGCTCGACCTGACCCTGACCACCAACGGCTCGCTGCTGGCGCGCAAGGCGCGCAGCCTGCGCGATGCCGGCCTGACGCGCGTCACGGTCAGCCTCGACGCGCTCGACGACACCCTGTTCCGCCGCATGAACGATGCCGATTTCGCCAGCGCCGACGTGCTGGAAGGCATCTTCGCCGCGCAGGACGCCGGGCTCGCGCCGCTCAAGGTCAACATGGTGGTCAAGCGCGGCACCAACGACGCCGAGATCGTGCCGATGGCGCGCCGCTTCCGGAACACCGGCGTGGTGCTGCGCTTCATCGAATACATGGATGTCGGCACCTCGAACGGCTGGAACATGACCGACGTGCTGCCCTCGGCCGAGGTGCTGGCACGAATCGACGCGCAGTTCCCGCTGCTGCCGCTCGAGGCCCACGCGCCGGGCGAGACCGCGCAGCGCTGGGCCTATGCCGACGGCGGCGGCGAGATCGGCCTGATTTCCAGCGTGACGCGCGCGTTCTGCGGCGAATGCACGCGCGCGCGCCTGTCGACCGAGGGCAAGCTCTACCTGTGCCTGTTCGGCAGCCAGGGACACGACCTGCGCGCCCTGCTGCGCAACGGCGCCTCCGACGCGCAGATCGCCAGCGCCGTGGCGCGGATCTGGCAGGCCCGCGACGACCGCTATTCGCAACTGCGCGGCACCGCGCAGGCCGAGACGCAAGCCGCCGACGGCGCGCGCCGGGTCGAGATGTCCTACATCGGCGGCTGAGCCTCGCGCCGCTGCCACGCTCGAAAGCCCGCTCCCTTGAACTTCCCCGATCACGCCACGCCGCCCCCGCGCGACGCAGCCCCGCACGCGGGGCTGACCGGCCTGCTGCTGGCCGGCGGCCAGGGCTCGCGAATGGGCGGCGTCGACAAAGGCCTGCAGCCGCTGCACGGCGAGCCGCTCGCGCTGCACGTGCTGCGCCGGCTCGCGCCGCAGGTCGGCGCGATGGTGATCAGCGCGAACCGCCATCTCGATCGCTACGCCGAGCTCGGCCAGCCCTATCGCGCCCAGGTGGTGGCCGACATCCGGCCCGGTTTCGAGGGCCCGCTGGCCGGGCTGCTGGCCGGCCTGCGCGCGGCGCCCACGCCGCTGGTGCTGAGTTCGCCCTGCGACACGCCATTCCTGGCCGAGGATCTCGCCGAGCGCCTCCAGGCCGCGCGCGAGGCGCAGGCCGCCAAAATCGCGGTGGCGGTATCGGTCGACGCGCAGGGCCAGCGCCATCCGCAGCCGACCTTCGCCCTGGTGCCTCGCGCCCTGGCCGAGGATCTGGAGGCCGCGCTGGCCGCCGGCGAACGGCGCGTGCGCGCGTGGTACGCACGCCACAAGACCGTCGAAGTGCCATTTCATGACGAGCGCGCGTTTTACAATGCCAATTCTTTGCAGGAATTGACCCGCCTAGAACGGGACTGAGGCCGGCGCGGCCAGACCGCCCGCCGCCCATCGCCGCCCAGGCCTTGCGCCGATGCGGCAGCCGTCGCACCGGCGCGACTCCGATCCGCCTAGCGGCGCCTCTTCAGCCATGACCACGCACTCGTCGCCAGCCCAAATCCATCCCGAAATCCTGTCCGTCGACGCCGCCCGCGCGCTCGCGCTGCGCGAACTCGTGCCGGTGACGGAAACGGAAACGGTCGCGCTCGGCGAGGCGCTCGGCCGCGTGCTGGCCGAGGCGGTCGCCTCGCCGCTCGACGTGCCGGCCTACGACAATTCGGCGATGGACGGTTATGCCTTCGACGGCGCCGCGCTGGCCGCCGCGAACGAGGGGGAACTGTGCCTGGCGGTGGCCGGCATCGCCCTGGCGGGTCATCCGCATCCGGGCGGCACGCCGGCCGGTGCCTGCGTGCGCATCATGACCGGCGCACCGATGCCGCTCGGCTGCGACACGGTGATCCCGCAGGAACGCGTGAAGGTGATCCCGCGGGAACACACGAGCGACACGCTGGTGAAATTCGAGGCGCAAGCCGTCGCGCCGGGCGCCAATTGCCGCCGTGCCGGCGAGGATCTGGCGCGCGGCGCGACCGTGCTCGAGGCCGGCCGCGTCGTGCGGCCCGCCGATCTCGGCCTGCTGGCCTCGCTCGGCATCGGCCAGGTGACGGTGCGCCGCCGCCTGCGCGTGGCCTGCCTGTCGACCGGCGACGAACTGCGCGCGCCGGGCGAGCCGCTCGGCGCGGGCGGCCGCTACGACAGCAACCGCGCGACGCTGTTCGGCATGCTGGCGACGCTCGGCGTCGAGGCGATCGACGGCGGCATCGTGCGCGACGATCCGGCCGCGCTGGAAGCCGCGCTAAGCGACGCGGCCGCGCGCGCCGACGTGGTGATCACCTCGGGCGGCGTCTCGGTCGGCGATGCCGACTTCACGCGCGAGCTGCTCGGCCGGCTCGGCCGCATCAGCTTCGCGAGCCTGGCGATGCGCCCGGGACGCCCGCTGGCCTGCGGGCACCTGGCGCCGGCCGCGCCGGGCGCGCGCGCGGCGCTGTTCTTCGGCCTGCCCGGCAATCCGGTGGCGGTCGCGGCCACTTTCCAGGTGATCGTGCGCGACGCCTTGCTGACACTGATGGGCGCGCGCCCCGAACCGGCGCCGCGCTACCCGGCGCGCACCCTCGCGGCGATCGACACGCGCGCGGGCCGCACGGATTTCCTGCGCGGGATCGCCTCGCGCGACGCCGACGGCAACTGGCAGGTGAGCCCGGCGGACTCACAGAGCTCGGCATCGCTGAAGGGCCTCAGCGACGCGAACTGCTTCATCGTGATCGGCGCGGAGCTGGCCCGCGTCGAGGCCGGCGCGAGCGTGGAGATCCTCCCGTTCGCCGGCGCACTCTGAGATTCACCACTATCAGCACTTACGGGGCAACTCGATTATGAAAAAGCAAATTTCCTCGATCGCGGCAGGGCAGACGGCCAAGGCGCTGATCCTCGTCTACCTGACCTTCAGCGTGCCGATCGTGCTGCTGGGGATCGTGGTCGCGTTCGTGCGTTTCGGCTCGGTCGAGCTGAGCACCATCTTCAGCGCCCTGCTGCTGAACGCGATCCTCGGCTTCGTGCTGCTGTGGATCGCCTGCCACGCCTACAACTGGGTTGCCTCGCGCTTCGGCGGCATCGAGATCGTGCTGTCGGACGTGCAGGAGGAGGCATGAACTTCGAGATCCGCGACGCGCAGCCCGACGACGTCGCCGATCTCGTCGCGCTGACGCGCGAGCTGGCCCAGTTCGAATCGCTCACGCACCTGTTCGTCGCCACCGAGGCCGATCTCGCCGACGCGCTGTTCGGCCTGAACCCGGCGGCCGGCGCGCTGGTCGCGACGCTCGACCACGAGGTGGTGGGCTACGCGCTCTACTTCCAGAACTACTCGACCTTCGTCGGCAAGCGCGGCCTCTATCTGGAGGATCTCTACGTCAAGCCGGCCTGCCGCGGCACCGGCCTCGGCACGCGGCTGCTGCGCGCGGTGGCGGCGCTCGCGGTCGAGCGCAAGTGCGGCCGCTTCGAGTGGACCGTGCTCGACTGGAACCGCCAGGCGATCGATTTCTACGAACGGATGGGCGCCACCGTGCTGTCCGACTGGCGCGTGGTGCGCGTCACGGGCGAGGCGCTCGATGCGCTCGCCCAGCCGGCGCCCGGCGACGAATAAGCCGCGCCGGGTGCGCCGTCCCTGGGCGGGCGGCTTCCCGGCGGCGACACCTCAGGCCTCGTCGGGATCGGCCTCGCCCGAGGCCGCGCCGAGCAGCCCCGCGGCCTGATCGCCGGGCAGCGCCTCGACATCCTTGAGCTTGCGATTCATCACCCGCGTGCGTTGCTCGGCCGATTCGATCGAGCGCGTGACGGTCTCCAGTTGCGCCTTGGTGCGCGCCAGCACCTCGCCGAACTTGCCGAACTCGGTCTTCACCGCGCCCAGCACCTGCCACACCTCGCTCGAACGCCGCTCGATGGCGAGCGTGCGGAAACCCATCTGCAGGCTGTTGAGCAGGGCCGTCAGGGTGGTCGGTCCCGCCACCGTGACGCGATAGTCGCGCTGCAGCTGGTCGGTCAGCCCGGGCCGCCGCAGGATCTCGGCATACAGGCCCTCGGTCGGCAGGAACAGCAAGGCGAAATCGGTGGTGTGCGGCGGCGACACGTATTTCTCCGCGATGCTCTTCGCCTCCGCGCGGATGCGCAGCTCCAGCGCGCGCGCCGCCTCCTCCACCGCCGTGACGTCGGCACGCTCCTGCGCATCGATCAGGCGCTCATAATCCTCGCGCGGGAATTTCGCGTCGACCGGCAGCCAGACCGGCTGCGCATCGTGCTCGCGGCCCGGCAGCCGGATCGCGAACTCGACGCGCTCGCTGCGCCGCGGCACCGTGGCGACGTTCTTCGCGTATTGATCCGGCGTCAGCATCTGTTCGAGCAGGGCCTCGAGCTGGACCTCGCCCCAGGTGCCGCGCGTCTTCACATTGGTCAGCACCTTCTTCAGGTCGCCCACGCCGGCGGCCAGCGTCTGCATCTCGCCGAGCCCGCGATGGACCTGCTCGAGCCGCTCGGAAACCAGCCGGAACGATTCGCCGAGCCGCTGCTCGAGCGTGGCATGCAGCTTCTCGTCGACGGTGCGGCGCATCTCCTCAAGCTTCACGGCATTGTTGGCCTCGATCTCCTTGAGGCGCTGCTCGAGCGTGGCGCGCACCTCGCCCAGCCGCCGGTCGTTGGCCTCGCTCAGTTGCGCGAGCTGCTGGTTCAGCAGCGTGCCGAAATGGCGAAGCGAGGCGCCCTGCTCGTCGCGCGCGAGCTGCGCCTGCTGTTGCAGGCCCTCGCGCACCGCCTCGAACTGCTGCGTGTTCGCGGCGACCAGCTTGGCGAGCTGCTGCGCGAAGCCGTCGATCTGCTGGTTCTGCACGGTGGCCACGCTCGTCATCTGCGCGGCCAGGGTCTGCTGCAACTGGGCGAAGCTGCCCGACAATTCGCCGCGCGAGGCCCGCGCGCTGTCGGCGAGCTCGCCGCGCAGCGCGCGCTCGAGCCGCTCCATCGCATGCGCCTGGGCATCCTGCACGTCGTCGAGGCGCTCGCCGAGCCAGCCCTCGCCCTCGGCGCCGCGGCCCGCGCCGCGCCAGATCACCAGCAACGCGACCACCAGCGCCACCGCCAGCACCACCAGCGCGCCCAGCAGAAGCGGCATCGTCATGCGCGCGCCTTGCCGATCACGTCGGGGTTGATCGGATTGGGCGGACGTCCGGCGCGCGGCCCGACGCCGAGCGCCGCGATCAGGTTGTCGGCCGCGAGGTTCGCCATCGCGCGGCGGGTCGCCTCGGTGGCGCTGGCGATATGCGGCGTGAGCACCACGTTGGGCACCGCCAGCAGCGCCGGATGCACGCTCGGCTCGCCCTCGAACACGTCGAGGCCGGCCGCCGCGATACGCCGCTCGCGCAGCGCCTCGGCCAGCGCCGCATCGTCGACGATGCCGCCGCGCGCGATATTGGTCAGCGTCGCGCTCGGCTTCATCAGCGCGAGTTCGGCCGCGCCGATGGTGTGATGGTTGTCCTTCGTGTAGGGCAGCACCAGCACCACGTGATCGGCCTGCCGCAGCAGCGCCTCCTTGCCCAGGTACTCGGCGTTCAGTTCGGCCTCGATGTCGGGCGCGACGCGCGAGCGGTTGTGATAGACCACCCGCATGTTGAAGCCGCGCGCGCGCCGCGCCAGCGCCTGGCCGATGCGCCCCATGCCGATCACGCCGAGCGTGGCGCCGTGGATGTCGCCGCCGAGGAAGCTGTCGAACGACCATTTGCGCCACTGGCCGGCCCGCAGCCAGTGCTCGGATTCGGCGATGCGCCGCGCGGTCGCCATCATCAGGGCCCAGCCGAAATCGGCGGTGGTCTCGTTGAGCACGTCCGGCGTATTGGTGCCGAGCACGTTCGCCGCATTGAAGGCGGCCATGTCGAAGTTGTTGTAGCCGACCGCCATGTTGGCCACCACCCGCAGCTTCGGCGCGGCCGCCAGCGTGGCCGCGCCGATCGGGTCGCCCGCGGTCAGCGCGCCGTCCTTGTCGGCCAGGCGCGCCGTCAGCGCCTCGGGCGCGAGCGCGTCGCCGTCGTTCCAGTCCACCTCGAAATGCTGTTCGAGCCGCTCGATCACGTCCGGAAAGATCGAACGCGCCACCAGGATTTTCTGCATTGCCTGCCTCCGTCAAGCGCGCGCGACCGGCGCGCTACCTGTATTGAAACCCTTCCCGAAACCCTCGCTCAGCCGGCGAAGAACAGCCACGTCGCCAGCGCGAACACCGGCACCAGGATGCCGAACGACCAGCCCAGATAGGCGAAGAAGCTCGGCATCCGGATCCCGCGCGATTCGGCGATCGCCTTCACCATGAAGTTCGGCGCGTTGCCGATATAGCTGTTCGCGCCCATGAACACCGCGCCGGCCGAGATCGCCGCGAGCGCGGCCGCGCCGCTCGTCATCAGGGTCGGCGCGTCGCCGCCGGCGAGGTTGAAGAATACGAGGTAGGTCGGCGCATTGTCGAGGAAGGACGACAGCAGCCCGGTGGCCCAGAACAGCATCGGCACCACCGGCTCGCCGTTGTCCGCCGTGACCAGGTGGACGATCGGCGCGAAGGCGCCGTCGGCGCCCGCGCGCAGGATCACGATCACCGGCGCGATGGTCACGAAGATACCGGCGAACAGCTTGGCGACCTCCTCGATCGGCGCCCAGTCGAAGGCATTGCCCTCGCGCGCCGAGCGCGGCGTGATCGCCAGCGAGAGCAGCGCGAGCGCGGCCAGGGCCAGGTCGCGCACGGCGTTCTGCAGGGCCACCTCGGTGCCGAACACGTCGAAGCGGATGCCGGGTTTCCAGATGCCGCTCATCAGCACCAGCGCGACGATCGCGCCGAGCAGCACGAAGTTGCGCTTGCCGTCGATGCGGATCGGCTCGGCCGCGGCGGTCAGTGCCGGGTCGCGCGGCAGCGTGACGGCACCGCCGCCGTCGCGGCGGAAGCGCCAGGCGTCCAGCACGTAGAACAGCGCCAGCAGCACGCCGCAGACGAACAGCGTGGGCAGCGCGAGATGCACCGTGGTCCAGAAGAAATCGACGCCGTTCAGGAAACCGAGGAACAGTGGCGGATCGCCGAGCGGCGAGAGCGCGCCGCCCGCGTTCGCGACCAGGAAGATGAAGAACACCACCACGTGCACCACGCGCGGCCGTGCCGCGTTGGCGCGCAGCAGCGGCCGGATCAGCAGCATCGCCGCGCCGGTGGTGCCCATCAGGCTCGCCAGCACGGTGCCCAGCGCGAGCAGCGCGGTGTTGCGCGCCGGCGAGGCGCGCAGCTCGCCATGCACGCAGATGCCGCCCGCCACGGTGTAGAGCGCCGCCAGCAGCACGATGAAGGGGATGTATTCCTCGAGCAGCGCATGGACCAGGGTGGCGCCGGCGGTGGCCGCGCCGAACACGGCCGCGAACGGCAGCAGGAACAGCAGCGCCCAGGCCGCCGCGATCTTGCCGTAGTGGTGATGCCAGAACGAGGCCGCCGCCAGCGGCAACAGCGCGATCGACAGCAGCATGCCGGCGAACGGCAGGCCCCAGAGCGCGGACAAGGTGGCGCCGTCGAGCGTGGCCGCCGAGGCCGGCGCGGGCGCCGCCGTCAGCAGCAGCATGAACAGCGCGAGCCACGGTGCAACGCGGCGCGGTGCGCCCCGGACGGCGAAGGAATCGGGTCGGTGGAAAGTCATCGGATCGAGAACGCGGCCACTCGCTGCCGCCAGCGGCAGGTTCGAGGCACCGGGAAAGGAATGGGAAACGCGCGCGGCAAGCCTCATGCGCCGCGCACGATGATCGCGTGCACGCGATACGGGCCATGCGCGCCGAGGATGATGGTCTGCTCGATATCGCCGGTGCGCGACGGCCCCGATACGATATTGACCGCGCGCGGCAGCTCGCCGCGTTCGGCGCGGATCAGCGCGAAGGCATCCTCGTGGCCGGCGACGATGCGCGAGGCCGGTACCACCACGAGATGGGTTTCCGGCAGCAGCGCCGCCGAGGCATAGGTATCCGGGCCCGACAGCAGCACCAGCGAGCCGGTCTCGGCGCTCGCGCAGAAGCAGCCGGTGATGCCGACCAGGTCGCCCTCGACGGGCTTGCGCAAGTCGACCTCGAGGCCGGCCGAGGCCCAGTCGATATCGGCCAGGGTGCGCCAGGCGATCGCCCGCGCGGCCAGCGAGCGCGCCTGCAGGTAGCGCGCCGCGGCGGCCGGTACCTCGGCGAGCGTGTCGACGGCCTCGACCGTGGTCGACATCCGCTCGGCTTCCTCGGTGAAGCGCGCGAGCAATCCGGCGGCATCGTCCGGCATCGGCGGGCGCGGGCCGGCCGGATGACGCGCGAGGTAGTCGGCGGCCTGCTCGCGCTCGAGCGCATCGGGTTCGGCCTGGCGTCCCTGGGCGGCGCGGATGCGCGCGAAGATGTTGCGGCGGGCGGCCGACGTGTCCATGGGCGATCCTCGTGAGCGTGGCGGTGGCAAGGGCCGATTATAGCGGCGCCCTGTCGCGCCGAATCATGCCGGGCCGCCCGGCCCGGCATCGCCCGACCTGCCGCGCGCCTACTTGCCGGCCTCTTCCTCGGCCGGCTGGGCGATCCCGAACACCTGGCGCAGATAGGCCAGGTAGTTCTTGTCGTCGCACATGCTCTTGCCCGGCGAATCGGACAGCTTGGCGACCGGCTGGCCGTTGCAGCGGACCATCTTGATGACGATCTGCAGCGGCCGATAGCCGAGGTCGTTGGTCAGGTTGGTGCCGACGCCGAAGGCGAGCCGGCAGCGATCGCGGAACCGCTCGTAGAGCTGCAGCACCTTCGGGATGTCGAGCGCGTCCGAGAACACCAGCACCTTGGTGCGCGGGTCGCAGCGGTTCGCCTCGTAGTGGCTCAGCATGCGCTCGCCCCATTCGAAGGGATCGCCCGAATCGTGGCGCGCGCCGTCGAACAGCTTGCAGAAGTACATGTCGAAGTCGCGCAGGAAGGCGTCCATGCCGTAGACGTCGGACAGCGCGATACCGAGGTCGCCGCGATATTCCTTGGCCCACATCTCCAGGCCGTAGATCTGCGAATCGCGCAGCCGCGGGCCGAGCGCCTGGCAGGCCTGCAGGTACTCGTGCGCCATGGTGCCGAGCGGCGTGATGCCGTGCTTCATCGCGTAATAGACGTTGCTGGTGCCGGCGAACTGCGCGCCCAGCCCGTTGCGCAGCGTCAGCGCCACCTCCTCGTGCCAGACCTTCGAGAAGCGGCGGCGCGTGCCGTAGTCGGCGATCTTGCAGTCGGCGAACTCGGGCTTCGCGCCGAGCAGTTTCATCTTCTCGCGCAGCCGCTCGCGGCCCTCGCCGTAGTCGGGCTCGCTCTGCGTGTTGCGGAAATAGACCTCGTTGACGATCGCCAGCACCGGGATCTCGAACAGGATCGTATGCAGCCAGGGGCCGCGGATCGCGATGTCGATCTCGCCGTTGCCCTTGGGCGAGGGCGAGATCTCGATGTACTTCTCGTTGAGATGGAACAGCGCCAAGAATTCGACGAAGTCGCCCTTGATGAAGCGCATCTGGCGCAGGTAGTCGAGTTCGGCCTCGGTGAAGCGCAGATGGCACAGGCCGCGCACCTCGTCCCGGATCTCGTCGATATAGGGAACCAGGTCGACGCCGGGAGTCCGGCAGCGGAACCGGTATTCCACGTTGGCGGCCGGGAAGTGATGCAGCACCACCTGCATCATCGTGAACTTGTACAGGTCGGTGTCGAGCAGCGAAGTAATGATCATGATTCGGTGCCGCCGGGGGCAGCTTCAGCAAAATCGCGGGATCGGACGAGACCGAGCCGGCTACCTGCGTCGGCGCGCCGCCCCGTCTGCCTGCCGCATGTTACCCGAATGCGGGACCGACCATGCTCGCCGCCGCCTGCCGTCCCGGGCCTCGGGGACGCGTCGCGGACTCGACATAAACTAATCACGAAACAATATAAGACCGGCTGCGGGGTGCTGGATGCGGGTTTTCCTCATCAGTTACAATGCCGCATTTGGCGCAAAGCCTACCCCACACAGATAATCGCCAAGCAGGAGCGTTTTGAATGACTCACGTTGTGACCGAAGGCTGCATCAAGTGCAAGTACACCGATTGCGTCGATGTGTGCCCGGTGGATTGCTTCCGTGAAGGTCCCAATTTTCTCGCGATCGACCCGGACGAATGCATCGACTGCGCCGTGTGCGTGGCCGAGTGCCCGACCAATGCGATCTATGCCGAGGAAGACGTTCCCGGCGACCAGCAGCAATTCACGCCGCTCAATGCCGAGTTGGCCAAGCTGTGGCCGTCGATCACCAAGACCAAGCCCGCTCCCGGCGACGCCGACGAATGGAAGGACGTGCAGGACAAGCTGCATCTGCTCGAGCGCTGATCGCACCCGGCGGGCCCGCTGCTGCCGGCTCGCCGTTTCCGCAGAAAATTCGCGCAAAGCCTTGACACCCTCGTCATAGCCTCATAGAATCTCGTTTCTCTGCTGTTTGTTCCCCGATAGCTCAGTCGGTAGAGCGCCGGACTGTTAATCCGTAGGTCCCTGGTTCGAGCCCAGGTCGGGGAGCCAAGAATGCTGGTACGTCGTTTCAGACGCGTCGGCAACGAACAAACGCAGTACCGATTTATTCCCCGATAGCTCAGTCGGTAGAGCGCCGGACTGTTAATCCGTAGGTCCCTGGTTCGAGCCCAGGTCGGGGAGCCAGATAGCGAAAGGCCCGTCATGCGACGGGCCTTTTTGCTTTTCGGCGCCAGCTCGCTTCTCCCCTCGTCGCAACCTCACCCTCCCCGCGCGATTCAGCCACCGGCGCCCGAATCGCGAGGCGCGATTGGCCCGTGCCGGCCGTGCTAGAGTCGTCTTCCTCGCTCCTGCCCTGGCCATCGCCCATGAATCGTCTCGCCCTTGCCGTCGCCGCCTGCCTGGCCGCGCCGCTGCTTCCCGTGTCCGCGCACGCGGAGGAAATCGCCAGCGTCAACACCAACTTCCGCCTGACCGGGTCCGATCGCGTGGTGGTCGAAGCCTACGACGACCCGCTGGTGCAAGGCGTGACCTGCTATGTCTCGCGCGCCCGCACCGGCGGCATCAAGGGCAACCTGGGCCTGGCCGAGGATCCGACCGAGGCCTCGATCGCCTGCCGCCAGGTGGGCACGATCGGCTTCACGCAGCCACTCAAGCAGCAGACCGACGTGTTCAGCGAGCGCCTGTCCTTCGTGTTCAAGACCCTGCACGTGGTGCGGGTGGTCGACAAGAAGCGCAATACCCTGGTCTACCTGACCTACAGCGACCGGATCGCCACCGGCAGCGCGAAGAACAGCGTCACGGCCGTGCCGGTGCCCGCGGGCACGCCGATCCCGCTCAAGTAAGGCCGCGCGCCCGATCCTCACGCCCGCCTCGCGATGCGCTCCGCCCACCTCCCCGACGCCGCCCGCTACTGGCGCACGCCCCTGCTGCCGGATGCCGATCTCGTCACGGCCAGCTACCGCGAGCACCGTTTCGCGCCGCACTGGCACGAGGCCTACACCGTGCCGGTGATCGAGAGCGGCGCCGAGCGTTATGCCTATCGCGGCGGCCGACGCCTGGCCGACACCGGCAGCGTGCCGATCATCAATCCCGGCGAAGTGCACACCGGCTCGCGTGCGACCGAGGACGGCTGGCGCTATCGCGTCTCCTACGTGCCGGTCGCGTTCCTGCACGCGCTGGCCGACGAGATCGCCGGCTCGCCGCAGCCCGAGCCCTGGTTTCCTGACGATGCCATCCACGACGCCGACTGCGCGCGGCGCCTGGTGATCGCGCACCGGCTGCTCGAGGCCGGCGGCGTCGCCACCGAAGCTCACGACCATGACGGCGAACTGGCCGACGTGGCACTCGCCGCCGCGCCCTTCGCATCCGACGGCGCCGATCCGCTGGCCGCCGAAACGGCCCTGCTCGACGCGCTCTCGACCCTGCTGGTGCGTCATGCGCTGAGCCGACCCCGCGCCGGTGCGCCAGCCGCGGACGAACCGCGCGTGGCACGCATGCGCGAGCGGCTCGCCGCCGACCTGCTGGGCCCCGCCACGCTCGCCGAGGTGGCGCAGGCGGCCGGCCTGTCGCCGTTCCACGCGGCGCGCCTGTTCACGCGCAGCACCGGCATGGCGCCGCATGCCTGGCGCAACCAGCTGCGGTTGCAGCGTGCACTCGCGCCGCTGCGCGCGGGTGTGGCCGTCGCGCAGGTCGCGGCCGCCAGCGGCTTCGTCGACCAGAGCCATTTCACGCGCCACTTCAAGCGGATGTTCGGCGTGCCGCCGGGCCGCTGGCAGGGCGAGCGCAGCTAGCCGGGGCCAGGGCTCCGCCCTTTCGTCGCGCAAGAACGTACAAGACCCGCCTGCGGCGCCCCGTTATGCTCGGCGCTCCAGGAGGATTTCCCGTTGAACCCGCCCCATCCCAGCCCAATCGACTCCGCCGCCACGCGGCGCCCGCTGCGCGAATTCGCCGACGGCGCGCGCGACACCTTTCCGATGATGGTCGGCGCCGCGCCCTTCGGCGTGATCTTCGGCACGCTCGTGACGGCCGGGCCGCTTGCCTGGTGGCATGGCGAGCTGATGTCGCTGGTGGTGTTCGCCGGCTCCGCGCAGTTCATCGCGGCCGGCCTGCTGGCGGGCGGCGCCGGCGCGCTGGTGGTGATCGCCACCACCCTGGTGGTGAACCTGCGCCACCTGCTCTACTCGGCCACGCTCGCTCCCTATGTCGCCCATCTGCCGCTGCGCTGGCGCGCCACGCTCGGCGCGCTGATGACCGACGAGGTGTTCGCGGTCGCCTACGCACGCTACCGCCACACGCGCCCCGGCGAACTCGGCCCGCATTACTTCTTCGGCTCGGGCCTGGCGATGTACCTGAACTGGCAGGCCTGGACCCTGGTCGGTTTGCTGTTCGGCGCGGCCTTCCCGGGCCTGCAGGCGCTCGGGCTCGATTTCGCGATGGCCGCGACCTTCATCGCGATCGTGGTGCCGCAGTTGGCTGCCTTGCGCTACCTGGCCGCGGCCGTCACCGCCGGCGTGGTGGCCCAGCTCTGCCACGCGCTGCCCTACAAGCTCGGCTTGCTGGCCGCCGTGGTGGCGGGCGTGGCGGTGGGCGTCGCGCTCTCGCTGCGCGACCACGGACGTGCGCGCCGTCGCGTGGAGGCCGCCTCGTGAACTACCTGCTGATCCTGCTCGGCATGGCCGCCGTCACCTACGCGATCCGTACCACGCTGTTCCTGTTCGGCGAACGGCTGGTGTTTGCGCCGCTGGTGCGCACCGCGCTCGGCTTCGTGCCGGTCACGGTGCTGACCGCGATCGTGGTGCCGATGACCCTCGCGCCGCACGGCGGCGGCCTGGAACTCTCGCTGCGCAATCCGCAACTGGTCGGCGGCGTCGCCGCCGTGATCGTCTCGGCCGCCACGCGCCGGCCCTTGCTGACGATCGCGGTCGGGCTCGCGGTTTTCTTCGCCTGGCAGGGCCTGGTGATTCCGCGCTGGCTGCCGGCCTGAGCGCTGGCGCTGGCGCTGGCGCTGGCGCTGGCGCTGGCGCTGGTGCTGGTGCTGGTGCTGGTGCTGGTGCTGGTGCTGGTGCTGGTGCAGGGTGCCAGCCGCGCCGGCCGGCGCGGCCTCAAGTTTCCCCGCCCGCTGCCGATATAGGAGGAAAACCCTCCTGGCGCCGATCGCGACGCAGCCGGGGCAGCCGCACGCGCGAACGCCCCGCCGGCACGAACGGCGCATGCCGGCGCCCACTCGGCGCCGGTAGCCACCGCGTACCGAGAGATTCATGGGCCACATCACGCTGTCGATCAAGGACGACACCATTGCGTCGCTACGCAAGGACTTCGACGCGTTCGTGCGTGTCTCGCTGAAACTCGATCCGCAGTTCGCGACCCCGTCCTTCGAGGACTTCCTGCGCGCCAAGCTGCTCGACAACATGGTGCCGCTGACCGAGCACGCCGTGCAGCGCATGCTGCAGGGTGGCCAGTACGCCTGGGCCAAGCGCACGCTGGACAAGGAATTCCCGAACGTCGTCGAGATCCTGATGCGCCAGGCCGAGACCTTCGGCTTCGGCTTCGCCTCGCGCAGCGAATGGACCCCCGAGGAACTGGCCAAGGCCTGCCACGACTGGGCCGCCGCGATCGTCTCGGAGGCACAGGGCGACGCCGCCCTGGTCGACCCGCTCGCAGGCCAGATCAAGTCGGCGGTGCACGACATCCAGACCCTCGAGGAGCGCATGCAGACACCCGCCTGGCGGCTCGCGGAATCGCTGCGCCAGCGCGTCTACGAGGCCAAGCTGGCCTGCGAGACGAGCGTGGGCAGCACCGCACGCGAGAAGCTCGGCGAGCTGCGCGGCCTGCTGCGGCTCGGGCTCGCGCATGGTTCGTTCCAGAAGCAGGAAGCCCAGCAGATCATGGAATACCTGCGGCTGCTCAAGCCGGAGATCTTCGTCGAGGAGCCCTACGACGTGTTCTCGCGGCTGGCCGCCTGGCTGCGCGGCATCTTCATGGTGGCCACGCCGCCGAAGGCGCCGACCACGCAGAATCCGCCGCGCCAGCCGCAGCAGCGGCCATAGACGAGAGCGGGCGCGCGGCGCCCGTCGCCACGACAACGGGCCGGAACCCGTTCCAGACGGCTCCCGGCCCGCGCCGCGCAAGCGGCTTGCAAGCGGCCTAATCGGCGAGGCTTACTGGCCGCCCGAGCCGGGGCTGCCGTTACCAGCCGGCGACATGCCGTTGGTATTGCCGTTCACGGCGTCGCCCGCCTTCGAATTGGCACCGTGCGCGGAACTGTTGGCGCGCGTCTTCGAGTGCGACTTCGTCGAGTGATGCATGCCGGTGCTGCCCTTGCCGTTCATGCCGCTCATGCCATTGGTCGAACCATTACCCGGCGCGGTCGGCGCCGCGTCGGTACCGCCCGTCTGGCCGCCGGAATTGGCGCCTTGCGAGCCGCCGCCCATTCCACCACCGCCAGCCGCACCGCCGCCGGCACCACCAGCGGCCGCGCCGCCGCCGCCCCCCGCTCCGCCGGCCGCGCCACCGCCGCCGGCCTGGGCCATCGCGGAAGTCGCCGCGAACACGGTGGTCGTCACCAGTGCGGCACCCATCAGCATCTTGCGAATCCTGGACATGAGATTTCTCCTCGGGGAAAGTGTTCGACGCGGCTTCGAACCCGGCCGCGCCGCCTTGCCGCGACATGCGGCAGGCTTCAGGAAAGACCGGCCCTCACGACAGCCGGTTCGCCGCGAGCCCCGACTGTTACCCACCGTTTCATTTGCTTGCGGCTCGTCCACATCTGCTTACAGTGGCGGGCGCGAAAGCGGAAACGGCAGGTCGCGCCGGGGTTTGCGCGATCTGCATGACGCAGCGAACGTGCCCGTCGCGAGCGCCCGCGCGCGCACCGCCGCGCAAGGCGCTCGCCGCCGCCGGCGCGCTGGCTTATGATGCGAGCCTTGCTTTTTTACATGGGCGCGTCATCGGCGCCCCGAACGATGCCCAACCTCGATTTCACCCTGACCGGCGATTACGTCGAACTGCACAACCTGCTCAAGATCACCGGCGTGGCCGACAGCGGCGGCTCCGCCAAGGTGCTGGTCGCCTCGGGCGCGGTGCGCGTGGACGGCGCCGTCGAGCTGCGCAAGACCTGCAAGATCCGCGCGGGCCAGGTGGTGCTGTTCCAGGACACGCGCATCGCCGTGCACGGCGCCTAGGCGCTTCGCGCCGCCGACACGGGCGCCGCGCGCGGCCGCGTCGGCAACCCGCTTGCGCGCGACGCGTCCGCGGCCGGCACCAAGGCGAGCCGCGCGCGTCGCTCATCCGGCCCCGCGCGCGAAGCCACGCCGCCGCCAAGCCCCCACGCGCGACGCGCCCTCTGGCGCCGATTCGACAGTCGCGCAGGAAAAACGTAAGCTGCTCGCTTCACTACAACAACAGAGCGCGGGCACGTACCCGCGGTCCGCCCATGTCGCTTCCCGGCTTCTCGCGCGCGGCCAGCGCGCCGCCCTCCTTCTCTCGCCACGCCGCCGACACCGCCCGTCTCGCCGCGCCGCTCGCGATCGCGCAGCTCTCGCAGATGGCGATGAGCGTCACCGACACGGTGCTGCTCGGCTCGCTCGGCCCCGACTCGCTCGCCGCCGGCGGGCTCGGCGCGACGCTGTTCTTCGTGGTGGTCACGGTGCTGCAGGGCGTGCTGACCTCGGTGAGCGTCAGCGTCGCGCATGCGCGCGGCGCGCAGGCCGACGAGCGCATCCCGCACATCTACTGGACCGGCGTCGCGCTGGCCCTGCTGCTGGCGCTGCCGGCGATCCTGGTGCTGCTGTTCGTCGAGCCGCTGCTGCTGATGTTCCACGAACCCGCCGAACTGGCCCGCCATATCGGCGAATACTGCCGGGTGCTGTGCCTGGCCGCGCCGGGCAGCCTGATCGGGGTGGGCCTGATGCGCTCCTTCCTGCCGGCGATCGGCGCCGCGCGCCGGCTGCTGTGGGTCTCGATCGCGGGCGTGGGCGTCAACGCGGTGCTCAACTACGGGCTGATCCACGGCGCCTTCGGCCTGCCGCGGCTCGGTTTCCTCGGCTCGGCGGTGGCCACCACCATCACCATCTGGCTCACCGCGATCGCGCTGGTGCTGCTGCTGCACGGCCGCCCGGCGTTCCGTCACTTCGTGGCCGCCTCGCGGCCCAAGCTGCCGATGATGGGCGAGCTGGTCGGCATCGGCTGGCCGGTCGCCATCACCTACGGGGTCGAATCGACGCTGTTCCTGGCCACCGGCCTGACCATCGGCGTGCTCGGCGAATCCTCGCTGGCGGCGCACCAGATCGCGCTGAACGTGGCCTCGGTCGCCTTCATGGTGCCGCTGGCGATCGGCCAGGCCGCCAACGTGCGGGTCGGCTACTGGATGGGTGCCGGCCAGCCGCTGGCGGCGCGTCACGCGGGGTTCGCCGCGATCGGGCTGGGCGTGGCCTTCATGTCGCTGTCGGGGCTGCTGCTGATCGTTGCGCCGCATGCGATCGTCGGCCTCTACCTGCACCTGGACGACCCGAAGAACGCCGGCACCATCGCGCTGGCCACCAGCCTGCTCGGCATCGCGGCGATCTTCCAGATCGTCGACGGCATGCAGACGGTAGGCTCGGGCTGCCTGCGCGGCCTGAAGGACACGCGCGTGCCGATGATCGTCGCCACGCTCGGCTACTGGGGCGTCGGCTTCCCGGTCGGCTACTGGTTCGCGTTCCACGTCGGGCTGGGCGCGCGCGGGCTCTGGTGGGGGCTCGCCGCGGGCCTGGCCAGCGTGGCCGTGCTGATGACCTGGCGTTTCCACAAGAAGACCCGGGCCGTGATCGACGCGCATCACCGCACCGCCCGCTGAGGCGAACCACCGGCGGGCGCGCCCGGCATTGCCCTGCCTTCTTCCCGCCGCGCCGCCAGCCGACGTAAAATCGCGCGCGGCGCTATGCTTGTCGCCTCTGGACGCCGTCGACAGAACGGCGCCCGTCCCTACCTACGCTTTCGTGCCGCGCCCGATGCGCGCGGCGTGGCTGTTTTCTTGTGACGGAGTCAAAGATGAGCGAAGCAGTACGGATGGAACGCGACACCTTCGGTGAGATCGCGGTGCCGGACGCCCGCCTGTGGGGCGCGCAGACGCAGCGATCGCTGCAGAACTTCAAGATCTCGACGGAAAAGCAGTCGCCCGAGCTGATCCACGCGCTCGCGCTGATCAAGCGCGCGGCCGCCACGGTCAACCGCGAGCTCGGCGTGCTGGCCGAGGACAAGGCCAACGCGATCGTCGCGGCCGCCGACGAGATCATCGCCGGGCGCCATCCCGATGAATTCCCGCTCGCGGTCTGGCAGACGGGTTCGGGCACGCAGACCAACATGAACCTCAACGAGGTGATCGCGAACCGCGCCAGCGAGCTGCTCGGCGGCGTGCGCGGCGAGTCGCGCAAGGTCCACCCGAACGACGACGTGAATCGCGGCCAATCCTCGAACGACGTGTTCCCGACCGCGATGCACATCGCCGCCGCGTTCGCCATCCACACCCAGTTGCTGCCCGCGCTGAAGCGCCTGCGCAGCACGCTCGACGAGAAGTCGAAGGCCTTCGCCGGGATCGTCAAGATCGGCCGCACCCACCTGCAGGACGCCACGCCGCTCACGCTCGGCCAGGAGTTCTCGGGCTACGTGGCCCAGCTCGACCAGGGCATCCGCCATCTCGAATCGACCCTGCCGCATCTGTACGAGCTGGCGCAGGGCGGCACCGCGGTGGGCACCGGCCTGAACGCGCATCCGAAGTTCGCGGTGGCGGTGGCCGCCGAGATCGGCCGGCTCACCAAGCTGCCCTTCGTGAGCGCGCCCAACAAGTTCGAGGTGATGGCCGCGGCCGACGCGCTGGTGTTCGCGCACGGCGGGCTGAAGACGGTCGCCGCCAGCCTGATGAAGATCGCCAACGACGTGCGCTGGCTGGCCAGCGGCCCGCGCTGCGGCCTGGGCGAGCTGTCGATCCCCGAGAACGAGCCGGGCAGCTCGATCATGCCGGGCAAGGTCAACCCGACGCAGTCGGAAGCCGTCACGATGCTGTGCTGCCAGGTGTTCGGCAACGACGTGGCCGTCAACTTCGGCGGCGCGAGCGGCAACTTCGAGCTGAACGTGTTCCGCCCGATGATCGCGCACAACGTGCTGCAGTCGGTGCGCCTGCTGGCCGACGGCGCGCTGAGCTTCAACGATCACTGCGCGGTCGGCATCGAGCCGAATCATTCGCGCATCGACACGCTGCTCAACGAATCGCTGATGCTGGTGACGGCGCTCAATCCGCATATCGGCTACGACAAGGCCGCGCAGATCGCCAAGAAGGCGCACAAGGAAGGCACCACGCTGAAGGCTTCGGCGCTCGCGCTCGGTTATGTCACCGACGCGCAGTTCGACGAGTGGGTGAAGCCAGCCGAGATGATCGGCAAGCAATAAGCGCATGGGCCGGCGCCGCCGGCCCTCGATGCCAACGACAAGGCCGGCAGGACGTCTCTCGCGTCCTGCCGGCCTCGTTCATCATGGCTGGCGCCGGCAGGCAGCCGGCGCGCGGCTCAGACCACGCCCTTGGCCACCTCTTCCGGCTTCAGTTCGACGAGCTTGTCGAGCGCCTCACGCACATCCAGCGCGTATTGCTGCAGGCGCTTGTCCTCGTCGGTGACGGGCACCAGCGGCGGCACCGGCAGCGGGTTGCCGTTCTCGTCGACGGCCACGAACACCACCATGCAGTCGGTGGTCTGGCGCAGCACGCCGCCCTTCGGGTCGCCCGCGTGCACGGTCACGTGAATATGCATGCTGGTGCGGCCGGTGGCCACCACCCGCGCCTTCAACTCGACCAGGTTGCCGACCAGGATCGGCCGCTTGAAACGGATATTGCCGACGCTGACGGTCACGCAGTAGCGGCTCGACCAGATCGCCGCGCAGGCGTAGGCGGTCTCGTCGATCCATTTCATCAGCGCACCGCCGTGGACCTTGCCGCCGAAATTCACCGAGGTCGGCTCGGCGAGGAAACGGAACACGGTCTCGGTGCGATCGAGGGGCGCGGTGGGCGTGGGGTTCGACATCTTGGCTCCGTTTCGGGCGGTATCGTGTGGGTGAGGCCGATTATACGGTTCGCCATCGCGATCCTGCGTCGCAGCCGCCCCGGGCTCAGTTGTGGACCGTGATGCCCTGGTCGAGCGTGCCGTACATCTCGATGCTGCCCTGGCCGCCGCCGGCCGATCCCGCGCCGCCGTTCGCGCAGCCGGCGCACAGGCAGGCCGCCGCGAACACGGCCAGCAGCAGTTTGCTCAATTCCCGCATGATCGCCCGTCCTCGAAATCCGATCCGCGCATTCTACGCGGCGCGGCACCGGGCACGCTGCCGCGCGATCGACAGCCCCGCATTCGATACTTCGCGCTGCCCTGAACCATCGAATGCGAGCGGCGCCTACACTAGCCTGACCCGTTTCCCACCGAGGCCCGACCATGATCGCCACCGACCCGCACTTTCCCGGCCTGAGCCGGCTCGGCGCCCTGCTCGCCGATCCGGGCCGCGCGGCCATGCTGTGGGCGCTGATGGACGGCAGCGCGCGCCCGGCCGGCGAGCTGACGCTGCTGGCCGGGCTCTCGCCCTCGGCCGGCAGCGCGCACCTGGCGCGCCTGACCGACGGCGGCCTGCTCTCGCTCGAGGTGCGCGGGCGGCATCGCTATTACCGGATCGCCTCGCCCGAGGTGGCCGCCTCGATCGAGACGCTCGCCAACCTCGCGCAGGCCACCGCGCCGCTGCGGCCGGTGCCGGCCGTGGCGCGCACCGTGCCGCTCGAGATGCGCCATGCGCGCACCTGCTACGACCACATGGCGGGCGAACTGGCGGTGCGCGTCTACGACCGCATGCGCGAACGCGGCTGGTTGGCCCCCGCCGATGGCGAAGCCGACGGCCCGCACGACCTGGAGGTCACGCCGCTGGGCGCCGACGAGCTGGCGAGCCGCTGGCGGATCGACATCGGCACCCAGCGGCGGCGCCGGCGCCGCTTCGCCTGCACCTGCCTGGACTGGAGCGAGCGGCGCGCTCACCTGGCCGGCGCGCTCGGCGCCGCGCTGCTCGATGCCTGGCTCGCGCAGCACTGGATCGAGCCGGCCGGCAAGCCGCGCGTGCTGCGCATCACGCCCGACGGGCAGCGCCGCTTCGAGGCCTTGCTTACCGACGCTTGACGCCTCGATTGCAAATGCTTGACGAAAACGGGGACAGCGACATGCTTTGTTACAGCCGCGCATGAGCGCATTACAAAAGCGTCGGCCCGGAAACACGGCGCGCGGGTAGAGTGAATTCAAACGGCGCAAGCATGCGCCGCGCCACCGAATCACGAGTTCGCCATGACCCCGCTTCGCGTTCCGTTCTCCCTCACCGCGCTGGCCGCCTCGGCCCTGCTGGCGCTCGCCACGCTGGCCCCGGCCGCCGCGCTCGCGCAGACCGAACCGGCGCCGCCTCCCGAGGTCACGCCCTCGGCTCCCACCACGCAGCAGGCCGGCGGCGATCCGCCCTCGCGCGTGGCGCGGCTCGACTACCTGTCCGGGCCGGTGACCACCGAGCCGGCCGGCGCGAGCGACTGGTCCTACGCCGCCGTCAACCGGCCGCTGACCAGCGGCGACCAGCTCTGGAACGACCAGGGCGCGCGCTCGGAACTCCATATCGGCTCGACGGCGGTGCGGCTTGACCAGTCCACCGCGCTGGCGATCCTCGCTCTCGACGACCGCAACACGCAGCTGAAGGTGGGCCTGGGCAGCCTGTCCACCCATGTGCGCGAGTTGCCGGCGGGCAGCGCCTACGAGATCGACACGCCCAACCTCGCGCTGGCCGTCGACGGCGCCGGCGACTATCGCGTCGACGTGGCCCCGGACGGCACCTCGACCACCGTCACGGTGCGACGCGGCAGCGCCACCGCCTTCGGCGACAACGGCCAGATCCCGATCGCGGCGGGCCAGCAGCTCAGCTTCACGGGCACCAACCTGCAGCTGAGCGCCAACAACGCCGCGCCGGGCCCCGATCCGTTCGACCAGTGGAGCGCCTCGCGCGACGCGGCCGAGGACCGCTCCATCTCGGCGCGCTACGTGTCGCGCGAGATTCCCGGCTACCAGGACCTCGATGCGAACGGAAGCTGGCGCGATTCGCCCGACTACGGGGCGATCTGGATCCCCAACGACGTGCCGGCCGGCTGGGCGCCCTATCACACCGGCCACTGGATCTGGCAGGCGCCCTGGGGCTGGACCTGGGTCGACGACGCGCCCTGGGGCTTCGCGCCGTATCACTACGGCCGCTGGGCCTATGTCGACGACAGCTGGGCCTGGGTGCCCGGCCCGATCGTGCCAGCCGAGCCACCCTGCTACGCGCCGGCGCTGGTGGCCTTCGTCGGCGGCGGGGGCGGAGGCTTCGACTGGAGCGTCGGGCTGGCCGTGGGCGGCGCGGTGGCCGCCGGCGTGGCCTGGTTCCCGCTCGCTCCGCACGAGGCCTGGCATCCCGGCTGGGGCGGCTGGAGCCCGCGCTATTACGATCGCGTGAATCGCACGGTGATTGTCAACAACACCCGCATCACGAACATCACCAATATCCACAACACCTACGTCAACTACCACGTGCGCAACGCGGTGACGGCGGTGCCAGCGCAGGCCTTCGTGCATGGCCAGCCGGTCGCGCGCTTCGCGCAGCACGTCGATCCGCGGCAATGGCACGACGCGCGGATCGGCGCGGGCGCGCCCGGCATCGCGCCGGTCCGCCAGAGCTTCTCGGGCGGCCTGCGCAACGCCAGCTATCGGCCGCCACAGCCGGCGCTCTCCCACCCGATCGTCGCCACCCGCAACCCGGCGGTGCCGGCCGCGTTCCACGACCGGCAGGCGCAGCAGTTCGCGCAGCACGGCGGCCGGGTGCCCGGCGCCGGCGCGCCGGTGGTACGCAGCGCGACTCCGCCGAACTACGCGCCGCGGCCGACCCACCTGGCCGGCACCAGCCCGGGCGCGCCGAACCAGTGGGCGATGCGCAACGTGCAGCTCGTCAATCCGCGCGGACCGGTATTGCAGCCGGGCCGACCGGTGCCCGCCGTGAGCGCCACCGCCGGCGGCCAACGGATGCCGCGTGAAGAGCCCGGCCGGATGCAGCAGGAGCCCGGGCAGCGCTCGGTGCCGGGTGCGCCCGGTGCGCCGGGCGTGGCCGTGCCGGGCAACCGGGCGCCGGGCGCCGTGGCACCGGGCAATGGCGTGCCGCGGCCGCCCGCCGAAATTGGCCGGGAAGGAGTGCCCGGGGGACGTCCCGGCGCGGGCGCGCAGCCGGCCTGGACGCAGCCGCACGCGCCGATCGAACAGCAGCGCGCGGCCGGCCAGTTCCGGCCAAACGAAGCACCTGGCGCGCGAGAGAACGCGCAGCCGCATGCCGCGACACCGGGCGCGCCCGCCATCTTCGGCGGCGGTCGCCCGGCCGGTCAGCAGACGGAGCCATCACGCGCGCCGGGCTTCGTTCCGCAACCGCATACGCAGCCCGCGCAACCGCGAGTGGAAGGAGCGCGCGCCGAACCGGCCCGGCCTCGTACCGAATCCCGCATCGAACCCCGTGTGCCGACGCCGCAACCGACCTTCGCGCGCCAGCCCGAACGCCAGCAGGCGCCGCCGGTCGAGCGGCCCCAACCGCACTTCGACGCACCGCAAGCTCCGCGAGTCGAGGCGCCTCGCATCGAACGGCCTCAGCCTCATTTCGAAGCGCCGCAGCAGCCTCGTGTCGAACGCCCCGCCGCGCCGCCGCCGGCACCGCATTTCGAACGCCCGGCGGCACCGCCCCCGCCGCCGCGCGTCGAGGCGCCGCGGCCGGCGCCGGCGCAGCACGAGTCGCCAGGACAAGGCAGGCAAGAGCATCATTGACGCGCACCATCGGCATCGCCGATGAAAACCGTCATGCAGAAAACCCGCGCCTCGACAGCGCGGGTTTTTCGTTGATACGGCCATCGGTATCACGGCCGGCGAGCACGAACCGATTACAAAAACACCCTCGCGGGCATTACAAAATCGGCAGACCAATTGCCGGCACACGGGTAAAGTGCGCGATGCGGCGCGAGGGCGCCGACATCGAATAACGACATCACACATGACACCACACCGCGTTCCCCTGCTCCTCACTTCGGTGACGGCGGCGGCGCTGCTCGCGTTCGCCAGCCTCGCCGCCGCATCGGCCCACCCCGCGCAGCCCCGCCCCCAGACGCCTGCCCCCGCCGATCCGCCCACGCTGGTGGGCCGCATCGACGACCTGAGCGGGCCGGTTACGCTGCTGCCCGCCGGCGAAAGCCGGTGGGTCTATGCCGAGCTGAACCGCCCCGTGACCACCGGCGATCAGCTCTGGAACGACAAAGGCGCCAGCTCGGAGATGTATATCGGCTCGACCTCGGTTCGGCTCGCGCCGTCGAGCGCGCTATCGATCCTGAACCTCGACGAAAGCGCGGCTCAGTTGAAGCTCTCGCTCGGAACCTTGATGGTGCACGCAGCGCAGTATTCCGTGATCAATCCCGAGGTCGACACGCCCAACGCGGCGCTCGCGCTCGAGAATCCGGGCAACTATCGGATCGACGTGGCCCCGAACGGCACCTCGACGACCGTCACGGTACTGAAAGGAAGGGTAACCGCCTACGCTGATGGCGGTCAGATGGAAATCGGGGAAGACCGGCAAATCACCTTCATGGGCACGAACCTGCAGACCACGGGTAGCCATGTCGCGAAGGCGGACAACACGTTCGTGACCTGGATCTCGCAACGCGATTTCGCGGAAGCGCAATCGCCCACGGCACGCATCGTGTCGAGGGAAATGCCGGGCTACCTGGATCTCGATGCGAATGGCACCTGGCGACAGACCGACGAGTACGGCACGGTCTGGACGCCGAGCCACGTGGCAGCCGACTGGGCACCGTACAAGAAAGGCCATTGGATCTGGCAGGCGCCCTGGGGCTGGACCTGGATCGACGATGCGCCCTGGGGCTTCGCCCCCTATCACTATGGTCGCTGGACCTACATCGACAACGGCTGGTCCTGGGTCCCGGGCAAACGCATCGACCGCGACGACACGCCAGCCTATGCACCGGCGCTGGTCGGATTTGCCGGCGACGCGGACAACGACTTCGACCTCGGGGTGGATCCCGACTTCGATGCAACGAATCCGACAAACACACCGCGAGCCGCCTGGTTCCCGCTCGCTCCGTCCGAGGCCTGGCGCCCCGCCTGGGCGCGCTGGAGTCCGGGTTACTTTCAGCGCGTGAATGCCCTGGCGCTCTCCAGCCGTCGGCTCCTGGTCACCCAGGTACGCAATACCTACATCAACTACGCCGTGCCGAACGGCTTGACGGTCGTGCCGGCGCAGGTCTTCCTGCTCGGCCAGCCTACCGCGCGACACACGCAGCACGTCGATCCGCGGCAATGGCGCAACGCGCGGCTCGACGTCGGCGCACCGCGGCTCGCGCCGGTTAGCCAGAGCTTTGCGAGCACGCTGCACGGCGCGCCCTACCAGCCGCCCGCGCAAGCTCTCGCGCATCCGGTCATCGCGATCCACAACCCGGTGGTGCCGGCCGCGTTCCAGGACCAGTTGGCCCGGCAATTCGCTCAGCGCGGCAGCGTGCCCGGCATCGGCGCGCCGGTGGTTCGCGTCGACACGCCGCCGAGCCTCGCCACACGGCCCTCCCGTGCCGCGAAGAGCCAGCCCGGCGCGACAGACCAGCCGAATCCGTCGAGCCTGCTGGCGGCGCGACCGGGGCAGGTCGTGCATCTCGTCAGCACGCGCAGCTACGTTTACCCGCTCGACCAGCCCGTGCCGGCACGCCCGACGCCGCCCCAACCGCCGACGGCCGGCGACAAGGCCGCGGCCCTGCATGCCGATGCGGCAACGCCGAGCCCCGGCGCGGTCCCGCATCCGCCCGCCGAGGCGGGGCCTGCCGCCGGCGCCAGGCAGCCGGCCTGGACCCAGCCGCACGCGGCGATCGCCGCGCAGCATGCCGGCGATGCAGCAAACGCCGATCCGGCGCTGCATCACGACAGTGCATCGCATCTCGCGCAATCGGGCGCGAGCGATGGCGGTCATGCGCACAAGATGGCGATGGCGGCGCTCGCCGTGGCGGGCGCGCGCGGCCTCATCGCCGCCCAGCCGGGCGCGAAGCTCGCCTCGGCACGAACCGTACCACCAACCCCGGGCGCACGCGCCGCGACGCTGCCGAATTACGCACAGGCGTCGACTTATGCGGCCACCTCGCGCGCCGCGACGGCGTCGCGTCAGGATGCGTCGCCCTCGTATGCGTCCTCGCGTGGCTCCCCATCGCCCTCGTATGCGCCGACACGGAGCTCGTCGGGCTCTTCCTCGTCGGGCTCATCGTCCTCGTCGCCAGGCGCTTCGTCACGCTCGTATGCGCCGTCGTGGTCCTCGTCGAGCTACGCGTCGGGCTATTCCTCATCGAGCTCCTCGTCCTCGTCTTCGAGCGGCTCGTCGCGCTCGTATGCGCCGTCGCGATCCTCGTCGAGCTATTCGTCCGGCTACTCCTCGTCGTCGAGTTCGTACTCGTCTTCGTCATTGAAATCCTCGTCGTCGGGATCGAGCCGCTCCAGCCGTCGCTGAAACCCCGGCTCCCCCAAACGACAAGGCCCGCGCCATCACGGCGCGGGCCTTGTCGTTCAAGAACCGGGAGGATGTCGCCCGGCAGCCGCGTTCAGACCGCCATCGGCGCGGTCAACGGCGCGTGGTGCCGATAGCCTTCCAGCGAAAAATCGGCGGGCTCGATGCGCTCCAGCCACTCCGGCTCGTAGACGCCCGTCTTCGCGTATTCCGGCACGCGATCGGCGATCGCCAGGCGCGGGCTTTCATAGGGCTCGCGCTCGAGCTGCTGGTTCAGCATGTCGAGCTGGTTCTCGTAGATGTGCGCGTCGCCGATGAAGTAGGTGAACCAGCGCGGCGTGTAGCCGGTCAGCCGGCCGACCAGCGACAGCAGCGCGGCGCCCTCGGTGAGGTTGAACGGCGTACCGAGGCCGACGTCGTTGCTGCGGATATACAGGCACAGAGAGATCTCGCGCGTGACCGGGTTGGGCAGGAACTGGTAGAGCAGATGGCAGGCCGGCAGCGCGATCTCGTCGAGCTTCACGGGATTCCAGCCATGGAACAGGATGCGGCGGCTCGACGGGTCGCGCATGATGGTGTCGAGACAGTCGCGTAGTTGGTCGATCGCCTTGTACAGCAGCACCTGCTGCGCGCCCTCTTCCTCGAAGCGCGTGACGATGCGATAACCGCGCGCCAGCGCATCCTCGAGCTGCCCGGTGGCCTGCGCGTCGAGCACCTTGTAGCCGGGCCAGCGCCGCCATTGCACGCCATAGACGTCGCCGAGATCGTCGACGCCGCTGCGATAGGGATTGGCCAGCCAGGCGGCATTGTCGTTGGCGTTGGCATCCCAGACCTTGCAGCCGAGCGCGCGGAACTCGGCCGCGCTGCGCGAGGCGCGCAGGAAGCCGACCAGCTCGCCGATCGCCGACTTGAACGCCAGCTTCTTGGTCGTGACGGCCGGAAAGCCTTGCTGGAGGTCGAAGCGCAGCATCGCGCCGGGCATGCTGATGGTGCGGATGCCGGTACGATTTTCCTGCCAGGTGCCGGTGTCGAGGATGGAGCGGACGAGATCGAGATACTGTTTCATGCGGGTTCCTTCGGCCGCGAGCGCGGCCGCATCCCGCAATTCTAGCAAGCCTCTGGCCGCCGGGTCGGCGGCCGGCTCAGCCGACGGCCGGCACCGCCAGCCCGACCAGGTCCTGCTCGCGCTCGCGCATGCCGTGCGCGACCATCAGCCGGTACAGCGTGACGCGCGACACGCCCAGCTCGCGCGCCGCATCGGCGAAGCGCCCGCGATGACGCAGCAGCGCGATCTCGATGGCGCGCCGCTCGGCGGCCTCGCGCGCGGCCAGCAGGGACACCGGCTCGGAGGCGACGAACTCGCCCAGCTCGAGATCGGCCGCCGTGATGGTGCGCCCTTCGGCCATCACCACCGCGCGCCGCACCCGGTTGATCAGCTCGCGCACGTTGCCGGGCCAGCCGTAGTTGTGCAGGGCGGCGATCGCGTCGGGCGCGAAACCGCGCAGGCGCCGGCTCGCATCGCCGCGAAAGCGCTCCAGCATATGGCGCGCCAGCACCTCGATGTCCTTGCCGCGCTCGCGCAACGGCGGCTCGACCACCTTCAGCACGCACAGCCGATGAAAGAGATCCTCGCGGAAGCGCCCGGAACGCAGCGCGGCTTCCATGTCGACATGGGTCGCGCAGATCACCCGTACATCGACAGGAATCGAGACATGGCCGCCCAGCCGCTCGATCCGCCCTTCCTGCAGGAAGCGCAGCAGGCTGGCCTGGCTCTCCAGAGGAAGATCGCCGATCTCGTCGAGGAACAGCGTGCCGCCATGCGCGGCCTCGACCCGGCCGATCTTGCGCTGGGTCGCGCCGGTGAAGGCGCCGCGTTCGTAGCCGAACAGTTCGGACTGCAGCAGATGATGCGGGATCGCGCCACAGTTGATCGCGACGAAGGGCGCCTCGGCACGCGCGGAACGCTCGTGGATCGCCACCGCGGTGAGCTCCTTGCCGGTGCCCGATTCGCCCGCGATGAACACCGGCGCATTGGTGGAGGCGACCTTGCGGATGGTGCGGAACAGCGCCAGCATCGCGTCGCAGGCGCCCACCATCTCGCCCTCGCCGCGCGCCGGCGAATGCGGCGGCTCGGTCAACCGGATCATGCCGTAGGCGTGCCCGACCGATTCGACGATGCGCTCGCGATCGCAGGGCATCGTCACGTAGTCGAAGCAGTAGTCGCGCACCAGCCGGCGCAGCGCCAGGTCCTGCATCTGGCCGGGGCCGGTGGCCGCGATCCAGCCGACGTTCGGCGTGGTCAGGCAGGTCTCGACGTCGCCCAGGTCGTTGGCCGCGACGCCGCCCGAGACATCGAGCAGCCCCCCGGCCGTGCCGCCGCGCGCCGCGGCGCGCCGCAACTCGCGAGCCGAGTCGACCACGTCGACGCGCCAGCCGCGCGCATCGAAGCAGCGTTGCAGTTCAGCGCTTGGGTCGCGCGAAAAATAGATCAAATGCCTAGTGCCGATTTCCATCGCACCATCCTTCGTCCGATTCCAGCACGCGTGGCGACGCGTGCATCCACGGGATCGAACGAAACCTCACGGGATGGGGGGTCGTACGATCCACGCGTCCTGTTGCAGACATTGAAGTCTCCCCGGCAATAAGGCGCATATCTTCTGTCGGCCGCGACCCGTCGGCCTTGATAGGTCCTGCATTGTTCTTGTGCTGCTGCCCTGCCGGTGCGAGTCAATCTACGCCGACTCCATCCGCCACAGCTTTAATTTTTGTCAACGATTCCCGCGATTTTTTTTGGTGTGCACGCTGGCGATTCGTCTATCGAAATCTCGCTCTTCGCGACAAGGCCGCGAACGCGTCCGAATCAGTGTCAGCGCTTTCGCATCCCTTGAGTATCCGAAGTAATCCGTACGAACCGTGTTTCAGAACTGAAACACTTTCGCGAATCCGCCGGCACTCCACGCCTGCCTTTCGCGACGGGAGCCTTGCGCGGCGCCCCTCGCGCGAAGGTGGCACGCATTTCGCTCCATCAGCGGCATGCCAGGACACGAGATCCGCTCCATGAGACGACATCCCCGAACCCAGGCCGGCCTTGCGGTGCTGATGGCCCTGCTGTCGTTCGCGGCGCTGGCCGAGACGGACGGCGACGCCGATCCGGCCGCGCCGCTGGTCCGTGCCTGGTCCGCGGCGATGCCGTTGCGGCTCGGCCAGGCGCTCGACGATACGACGCTGGCCGCGCAGCACGGCCGCGCGGTCGGAACGTCGATGCTGGCCACCCTGCGCACGGGCGGCGGCGCGGTCACGCTGTGGGACGAGATCGCGCCGCCCAGGCCGCCGGTGCCGTTGCCCGCCGGCGCACCGCGTCCGATGCAGGGCAGCCGCATCAGCTACCTGCGCCGCTGAACCCGGCGCGCGATCGCAGTTCGATATCGAGGGAGTCGAGATGAAGTGCGCCGCAACCTGGCCGAGCCGCATCGATCATTTCGTCATCCGAATAATTTTATCGGGCGCCGACCGGCTGCCCGTCGCGGTTCGTATCGTCGATCGCAGCTCGGCGATACCGCTTTTCGTGTCTTGTCCCCCGGCAGGCACGCTTTTTATTCCGCAGTCCCTTCCAACCTGGAGATCCGCATGAAGCGCACCGTCATCGCAGCAGCCATCCTCGCATCCACGGCCGGCTCGGCCTACGCGGCCGACGCCCACCTGTACGACCTGACTGCCGTGACCGAGGCGGTCGGCGTGTTCGGCGTGGTCGGCCTGTACGGCGCCGTCCATGTCACGAGCAGCGCCGGTGCGCTCATCAACAACAACCAGGCGGTGGTGCTGAACCACGTCTCGCTCGAACCGCTCGCGCAAAGCTATACCAAGGGCGCGGTGACCACCAGGGTCGACAACGTGTCGGCCAGCACCCGTGTGCAGGGCTCGTCCTATCGTGCCTCGGCGCAGAGCGCCTCGTTCGATGCCTCGATCCAGACGGCCTCCTCGCAATCGAGCTCGCGCAGCGGCAGCAGCTGGATCGCGGGCGGCGCGTACAACACCGCGTCGGCCCAACAGAGCACGACGCTCGACCAGTCGTCGAGCCTGCATCAATCAGGCAACAGCGGCGGCTCGGCCTTCATCGCCGGCGGTGCGGCCGGCGCGGCCGGTACCAGCCAGTCGGCGCAGCTCAGCGGCTACTTCCTGCCGGGCCTGTTCGGCTTCGTGGCGGGCGGCAGCGCCTCGCAGAACGAAAGCGGCTACATCGTCGGCGGCGCCGGCGCGATCTGGGGCGGCACGTCCTATGCGAATGCCTCCGGATCGGCGCAGCAGCATGCCGACGCGAGCAGCAGCAGCACGCAGGCCCGCTTCGGCACGGCCTGGAGCGCGGGCGCGACGCGCAGCGAGGCACATGACAGCTCGAGCGCCTCGATCTCGCGACAACAAAGCTCGGAGTCGGTACGCGCCGCGGCCTGGGGCTACAGCAACACCTACGACTCGACGCGCGTGGCCACCACCGGCAGCGTCACCCAGGTCGTCGACACCGAACAGCCCGGCACGCTGACGGCCACCACCGGCAACAGCGCCGCCACCGGCGTGAAGGGCAACCTCGGCATCAACCTCGCCGAAGGCATCGACAACGTGCAGAGCAACGACGTGTCGCTCGCCTCGGTCGACATCGGCAACGTGTTCGGCAATGCGCAGATCTTCAGCAACCAGTCCTCGGCCGGCCATGCGCGTATCGACAACTTCGTGCTCAATGCCTCGCTCGGCGACGGTTCGCTCGCGCAGGCCTCGGGCAACGTGGGCGTGAACGTGACGGTCGGCATCGGCAACGTGCAGAACAACAGCCTGGCCGGCTCGATGACCACCGCTAACGCGGCCCATGCCAGCACGGTCGCGATGCTCGCCACCGACGACAACACCCAGGTGGCGGGTGCCGCCATCAACGGCCGCTTCGTCGGCACGGCGATGCTCGGCGCCAACACGCTCACTGGCGCGACCGGCAACATCGGCGTGAACATCGCCGGCGGCGCAGGCAACCTGCAGCACAACGGCCTGGCGATCGCCGCGCTCAACAGCGGCCACTGAGTGCCGCCGCGGCGTCGCGCACCGCGTGACGCCGCTGCATCGAAACCGGCCCGGGTCGCGCGCAGGCGCGTCACGGGCCGCCTCGTCGCGACGGCTCCCGGGCCGCGTGCGGCGAGGCATTCCATAACGGGAGCACCGCCATGGCCATGGCACGCCGCAAGGCATTCGCGCGTATCGAGCCCCGCTCTCGCGGGCGGGCCACGTCGCACCCGCTCCCTGGCCGCCGGAACCGATGATGCTCGACTCCGACACCTCGCTGTCGGCCGGCCCGTTCATCGCGCCGCCGCCGATCGTTCCCGCGGAGTCCGTGATGCGTCCGCTCGTCTATCTGTCGCGCACGCCCGATGCCGCGCTGGTCGCCCACCTGCGCGCGCGCGGCTGGCAGGTCCAGGTCTGCCGCTCCGCGCAGGACACCGTCCGGCGCCCAGGGCAGGACGCCACCAGCGCCGGCATTGTCGACCTCGATGCCTTCGCGCCGCGCGAACTGGCCGCGCTCGAACGCGCGCTGCGCCAGCCGCGGATCGGCTGGATCGCCCTCACCGGCGAGGCCCGCCTGGACGAGCCGGCCGTCAGGCATCTGATCCGTCAGTACTGCTTCGATTACGTCAGGCACCCGGCGCCGCCCGCCACGCTCGACTATCTGGTCGGCCATGCCTACGGCATGATCGCGCTGGGCGAATCCGAACCGCCGACGGCCGCGGCGGCGGGCGGCGACGAGCAGATGGTGGGCAGTTGCGAAGCCATGCAGCAGTTGTTCCGCACCATTCGCAAGGTCGCCTCGACCGATGCACCCGTGTTCATCGCGGGCGAATCGGGCACCGGCAAGGAGCTCACCGCGGTGGCGATCCATGAGCGCTCGGCGCGCAGCAAGGCTCCCTTCGTCGCCATCAATTGCGGCGCGATCCCCCACACGCTGCTGCAATCGGAACTGTTCGGCTATGAGCGCGGCGCCTTCACCGGCGCGACCCAGCGCAAGATCGGCCGGGTCGAGGCCGCGCATGGCGGCACGCTGTTCCTCGACGAGATCGGCGACATGCCGGTCGACAGCCAGGCCGGCCTGCTGCGTTTCCTGCAGGAAGGCCGCATCGAGCGGCTCGGCGCGCGCGAGTCGATCGCCGTCGACGTGCGCGTGCTGTGCGCCACCCATGTCGATCTCGAGGCGGCGGTGCGCGACGGACGCTTCCGCGCCGACCTCTATCATCGGCTGTGCGTGCTGCGCGTCGACGAACCGCCGCTGCGCGAGCGTGGCGGCGATATCGACCTGCTGGCGCGCCATGTGCTGCGCAAGTTCGGCGGCGACGGGGTGCGGCGCATCCACGGCTTCACCGAATGCGCGCTCGACGCGATGCGCCGCTATCCCTGGCCCGGCAACGTGCGCGAGCTGATCAACCGGGTGCGGCGCGCGATCGTGATGGCCGACGGGCGGCTGCTGTCGGCGATGGACCTCGATCTCGGCGCCTACGCCTCGCAGCAGGCCGTCACGCTCGCCGACGCGCGCGAGAGCGCCGAGCGCCGCGCGATCGAGGCCGCCCTGCTGCGCCATCGCCATCGGCTGACCGACGCGGCGCTCGAACTCGGCATCTCGCGCGCCACGCTGTACCGGCTGATGGACGCCCATGGCCTGCGCGAGATGGCTCATGGCGACCTGCCGCGCGGGGCGAACGACGACGGCCACGAGGCGCCGGGGCCGGGCGAGACGACGGGCGGCGTGAAGGCCGATGGGATGGCCGACGACGCAACGGCTTGCGGCCAGGGAGGCCTGGACGCGTCTCGCGAAGACGACGGCGGGGACGACGGCCCAGGGGAACCGCCTCATCGCTGAGCGGACCCTGCGGTCGATGAAGCCCGAACAGGCCGCGCGAGCCTTGCCGCGGCAGGCGATCCGGTAGAATCGCTCGCTTTGCAGCCTGCTCCGGATATCGTCATGACCACCCTGACCCTGATCGTCGCGCGCGCCCGCAATGGCGTGATCGGCCGTGACAACCAGCTCCCCTGGAAGCTTCCCGAGGACCTGGCCTTCTTCAAGCGCACCACCATGGGCGCGCCGATCGTGATGGGCCGCAAGACCCACGAATCGATCGGCCGCCCCCTGCCGGGGCGCCGCAACATCGTGGTCACGCGCGATGCGGCACGCCGTTTCGAGGGCTGCGACACGGTCGGCTCGCTGGCCGAGGCGCTGGCCGTGGCCGCGCGCGACGGCGCGGCCGAGGCTTTCCTGATCGGCGGCGCGCAACTCTATGCCGAAGGGCTCGGCCAGGCCGACAAGCTGATCGTCACCGAGATCGACGCCGATTTCGAGGGCGACGCAGCCTTCCCGGCACCGGATCCGGCCCGCTGGCGCGAAGTCTCGCGCGAGGTGCATCATGCCGGCGCGCCTAACGATTTCGACTACGCCTTCGTCAGCTACACGCGCCTGGCCCCGGCCTGAGGTCGCGGCCACTAAAAAACGGCGCCGCATCGAGCGGCGCCGTTTTCGTTCAAGGCTGGCGGGCGGCTGCCCGCCGCGGGCTCACTGCCCCGCGATCGTCATCTGCTCGATCAGCACCGAACCGATTTCCTTGGTGCCGCGCACGATGGTGTCGGCACCGATCGCGACGATGTGGCGGAACATCTCCTGCAGCGTGCTCGCCACCGTGATCTCCTCCACCGGGTACTGGATCACGCCGTTCTCGACCCAGAAGCCGGCCGCGCCGCGCGAGTAGTCGCCCGTCACGTAGTTCACGCCCTGCCCCATCAACTCGGTCAGCAGCAGGCCGGTGCCGAGCTTCTTGAGCATCGCGTCGAAATCGTCGCCGGCGCGCGTGTTCGTGCTGCGCAGCGCGAGGTTGTGCGAGCCGCCGGCATTGCCGGTGGTCTGCGTGCCGAGCTTGCGGGCCGAGTAGGTCGACAGGAAGTAGCCTTCCACCACGCCGTCCTTGACCACGCTGCGCGCGCGCGTACGCACGCCTTCCTCGTCGAACGGCGCGCTGCCCATCGCGCGCGGCACGTGCGGATCCTCGACCACCTGCACGTGCGGGGCGAACACCGGCTTGCCGAGGCAGTCGACCAGGAAGCTGGTCTTGCGGTACAGCGCGCCGCCGCTGGTGGCCTGCACGAAGGCGCCGAGCAGCCCGGCCGCGAGCGGCGCCTCGAACAGCACCGGCACCTTGCGCGTATCGAGCCGGCGCGAGCCCATGCGGGCCAGCGCGCGCTCGGCGGCGTAACGGCCGACCGCCTCGGGCGCGGCGAGATCGTCGGCATTGCGCTTGGAGCTGTACCAGTCGTCGCGCTGCATGTGGCGGCCGCTGCCGGCGATCGGCGCGCAGGCCACGTAGTGGCGCGAATAGGGATAACCGGCGAGGAAACCGCGCGAGGTGGCCAGCACGAACTGCGAATGCTGGGCCGAGACGCTCGCGCCCTCGGAATTGCGGATCTGCGGGCTCACCGCGAAGGCGGCGTCCTCCGAGCGGCGCGCGATCTCGACGGCCTCGTCGGCCGACAGCGCCCAGGGATGGTAGAGATCGAGGTCGCGCGGCTCGGTCTCGAGCAGTTCGGCCTCGGCCAGACCCGCCGCCTCGTCCTCGGCCGTGAAGCGCGCGATGTTGTAGGCGGCCGCCACGGTGTCCTTCAGCGCGGCCGGGGAGAAGTCCGAGGTGCTGGCATTGCCGCGCTTCTTGCCGATGAACACCGTGACGCCGACCATCTTGTCGCGATTGTGTTCGATGGTCTCGACTTCGCCGCGCCGCACCGACACCGACAGGCCATCGCCTTCCGAGATTTCGGTCGCCGCGTCGGACGCGCCGAGCGCCTTCGCGTGCCGCAGGATGTCCGAGGCGATTTCTTTCAGTTGCTCCTGCGTGTGCGGGAAATGGCGCGCGGGTGCGTCGGTGTGAGCAGGCATCGTCGTGTTGTCCGGTGGCGGGCGGGTCGCCCGCGTGGTTCGAAATAGGCGTATCCCGCGATCATAGCAAGGTCCGGCGCCGGCTACCTATCCAGGCCCCGCCCCTGCCCGGAACGATCGCGCGACCGGCCGGGGCCCGCGCCGCGATACAATCTCGCCCATGAACCGCAAAACCCGTATCCAATCGATCGAGCATGGCGACGACGACGCCGACCATGGCTACGATCGCCCCAGCAAATCCCAGCTGAAACGCGAGATGCACGCGCTGCAGCAGCTTGGCCGCGACCTGGTCGAACTGCCCAAGGACGCCCTCAAGCGCATGCCGATGCCGGAAGATCTCAACGATGCCGTGCGCGAGGCGCGCCGCATCACCGACCACGAAGGCAAGCGCCGCCAGATGCAGTACATCGGCAAGGTGATGCGCTCGCTGACCGAGCCCGAGATCGAGGCGCTGCGCACCGCGCTCGACACGCAGCGCGGCGTGAACAAGGCCGCCACCGCGCGCCTGCACTGGATCGAGCGCACCCGCGACCAGTTGCTCGCCGACGACGAGGCGCTCACGCGCTTCATCCGCGACTACCCGGCCGCCGACGCCCAGGAAGGCCGCACCCTGATCCGCAACACCCGCAAGGAAGCCCAGCTCGGCAAGCCGCCGCGCTATTTCCGCGAGCTGTTCCAGTGGATCAAGACCGTCAGCGGCAAGCCCGGCGAGGATGCCGAGGGCGAAGGCGAGCATGACGACGAAGCCGAGCACGATGACGACGAATCGTAAGCACCCCGACGAACTGATCGTCGGCCTGGTCTCGATCAGCGACCGCGCCAGCCGCGGCGACTACCAGGACCAGGGCATCCCGGCGCTGGAGGCCTGGCTCGGCGGCGCGCTGACCTCGCCCTGGCGGGCCGAGACGCGCCTGATCGCCGACGAGGCGCCGCTGATCTCGGCCACCCTGGTCGAGCTGGTCGACGTGGCCGGCTGCGACCTGGTGCTGACCACCGGCGGCACCGGCCCGGCGCGCCGCGACGTGACGCCGGAAGCCACGCTGGCGGTGGCGACCCGCGAAATGCCGGGTTTCGGCGAACAGATGCGCCAGATCAGCCTGCGCTTCGTGCCGACCGCGATCCTGTCGCGGCAGGTGGCGGTGATCCGCGAGACGGCCGACCATGCCGCGCTCGTGATCAACCTGCCGGGGCAGCCGAAATCGATCAAGGAAACGCTGGAAGGCTTGCGCGACGAGGCCGGCAAGGTAGTGGTGCCGGGCATCTTCGCCGCCGTGCCCTATTGCATCGACCTGATCGGCGGCCCCTACATCGAGACACGCGCGGACGTGACGGCCGCATTCCGGCCCAAGAGCGCGCAGCGGCCGCCGCGCGAAGCCTGAAGGCCGGCCAGGGCCGGCTGAATCCGGCTCAAAGGCCGGCAAAGCGGCCCCTTCGGCCGCCCCGCCGGGCTCAGGCGTCCGCGGTACCGGCGCTGGCCGCCGGAATCAGGAAATGCTCGCGGTAGTACTTGAGCTCGTCGATCGACTCGTGGATGTCGGCCAGCGCGGTATGCATCGCGCGCTTCTGGAAACCCTTGTAGATCGCCGGCTGCCAGCGGCGGCACAGCTCCTTGAGGGTGCTGACGTCGAGGTTGCGGTAATGGAAGAAGCTTTCCAGCTCGGGCATCCAGCGCGCCATGAAGCGGCGGTCCTGGCAGATCGAGTTGCCGCACATCGGCGACTTGCCCGGCGACACGTATTGCGCGAGGAAGGCCTGGATTCGTGCGGCCGCCTCGGCCTCGCTCACGGTGGAGGCGCGCACGCGGTCGATCAGGCCCGAACGGCCGTGCGTCGACTGGTTCCAGGCATCCATCCTGGCGAGCGTCTCGTCGCTCTGGTGGATCGCCAGCACCGGGCCTTCCACGGCCTTGTCGAGCGTCGAGTTGGTGACGACCACGGCGATCTCGATGATGCGGTCGCTATCCGGGTTCAAACCCGTCATTTCCATGTCGAGCCAGACGAGATTGAGCTCGTTGCGCACGAGCGTGGCCTGGCCGGCGGATTCGGGGAGTTCGGTCATACGGTTTTCCTGGAAGATCGGCAGCGGCGAGCGCCCTGCCATGGCGGCCGAAGCCTGTTCGAGGTCCGATGAGCGGGCCCCGACCGCAAGAACATATAATTCTCGCATAGATACCACTGGCCACTGGCCTCCCCCGATGTCCGCCTACCCGTTCACCCTGCTGTTCGCCGCCGCCATCCTCGCGATGGTCGGCACCAAGCTCTGGCTCGCCACGCGCCAGATCCGCTTCGTGGCCGCCCATCGCGGCGCGGTGCCCGCCCAGTTCCGCGACACCATCCCGCTCACGGCGCACCAGCGCGCCGCCGACTACACGGTCGCGCGCACCCGGCTGACCATGCTGCAGATCGTCGCCAGCGCGGTGCTGCTGATCGCGCTGACGCTGTTCGGCGGCGTCGGCGCGATCGACCACGCGCTGCGCGGCTGGCTCGGCGGCGGCTACGGCCAGCAGATCCTGCTGATCGCGGCCGTGCTGCTGATCACCAGCGCCGTCGAGATCCCCTTCGACTACGTGCGCCAGTTCGGCATCGAGGGCCGCTTCGGCTTCAACCGCATGACGCGCAAGCTGTTCTTCGCCGACCTGGCCCGCAATACCGCGGTCGGCGCCCTGCTCGGCCTGCCGCTGCTGTTCGTGGTGCTGTGGCTGATGAACCGCGCCGGCCCGCTCTGGTGGCTGTGGACCTGGATCGTCTGGGTCGCCTTCCAGATGCTGGTGCTGGTGCTGTATCCGAGCTTCATCGCGCCGCTGTTCAACAAGTTCGAGCCGCTCGGCGACGAGGCGCTGCGCGCGCGCATCGAGGGCCTGATGAAGCGCTGCGGCTTCGCGGCCAAGGGCCTGTTCGTGATGGACGGCAGCCGCCGCTCCGCGCACGGCAACGCCTACTTCACCGGCTTCGGCGCCGCCAAGCGCATCGTGTTCTTCGACACGCTGCTGGCGCGCCTGTCGGGCAGCGAGATCGAGGCGGTGCTGGCCCATGAGCTGGGCCACTTCAAGCGCCGCCACATCGTCAAGCGCATGCTGGTCACCTTCGTGCTGAGCCTCGCGCTGCTGGCCCTGCTGGGCTGGCTCGCCGGGCGCACCTGGTTCTATACAGGGCTGGGGGCCCTGCCCTCGATGGCGGGCAGCAACGCCGGCCTCGCGCTGACGCTGTTCTTCCTGGCGGTGCCGGTGTTCCTGTTCTTCGTCACGCCGCTGAGCAGCATGAGCTCGCGCAAGCACGAGTTCGAGGCCGATGCCTTCGCGGCCAGCCAGACCGACCGGCAGGACCTCGTCAATGCGCTCGTGAAGCTCTACGAGGACAACGCCTCGACGCTGACGCCCGACCCCGTCTATACCGCCTTCTACTACTCGCATCCGCCCGCCTCGCAGCGGATCGACCGACTGCTGCGCCCGGCATGACGCGGGGCCGTCAGCAAACGCCGGCTCGTCCGGCCAAGGGCGGCGCCGAGCGCCTCGGCGGCCGCGTGATCGCCGCGCACGGGCGCCATTACCTGGTCGCGCCGGCCGACGGCGGGCCGATGCTGCAGTGCTTCCCGCGCGGCAAGAAGAGCGAGGTGGCGGTGGGCGACCGGGTTGTCTACGAGCGCAGCTCGGCCGACCAGGGCGTGATCGTCGAGATCGAGACGCGCCGCAACCTGCTCTATCGCTCGGATCAGTTCAAGTCCAAGCTGTTCGCGGCCAACCTCGACCAGTTGCTGATCGTGCTGGCCACCGAACCGTATTTCAGCGAGGACCTGCTCGGCCGCGCGCTGATCGCGGCCGAGGCGAACCAGCTCAAGCCGATCGTGGTGCTCAACAAGATCGACGTCGAGGCCGCGCTGCCGGTGGCGCGCGAGCGGCTCGCGCCGTATCGCGAGCTCGGCTACGACGTGCTCGAGCTGTCGGTGAAGGGCGCGCCCGAGGCAACGCTCGAGCAGTTGATGCCGCGCCTGGCCGGCCATTCGACGATCCTGCTGGGCCAGTCGGGGATGGGCAAGTCGACCCTGGTGAACCTGATCGTGCCCGAGGCCGAGGCCGCCACGCGCGAGATCTCGGCGGCACTGAACAGCGGCCGCCACACCACCACCTTCACGCGGCTCTACCCGCTCGCCGACGGCGGCGCCCTGATCGATTCACCGGGTTTCCAGGAGTTCGGGCTTTACCACCTGACCGAAGGCCAGTTCGAGCGCGCCTTCCCGGAATTCCGGCCGCTGCTGGCCGATTGCCGCTTCTACAACTGCCATCACCTGCACGAGCCGGGCTGCGCGATCCTGGCGGCCGTCGAGGATGGGCGGATCGCGAAATCGCGTCATGCGCTGTACGCGCAACTGGTCCACGAGGCCAGCCAGATCGTGCGCTGAAGGCGCACGCTGCCCGCCCCGCCCGCCTCGCGTCGATGCGCTTTACCGCCCCCGACCTCGCCACCGCCCACCACTGGGTCAATGTGCTGGACGCGGCCGGGATCGGCTGCGAGTTGCACAATCGCTTCGCGACCGGCGCGCTGGGCGGGCTGCCACCCGATCAGTGCGCGCCCGAGATCTGGCTGCACGACGAGCGCGACACGGCGCTGGCGCGGCGCATCCTCGAGGCAGCGCGCTCGGGGCCGCCGGCGGGCGCGACGCGCTGGCGCTGCGGCGGCTGCGGCGAGGTGCTCGACGCACAGTTCACGGCCTGCTGGCATTGCGGGCGGACCCGCGATCCGCGTGACAAGGAAGCCGGGCCTGCGGATTGAGCGCCGGCTCGACCGGCGGCCCGGAAACGAAAAAGCCGGCTTCGCGTGAGCCGGCTTTTTCGTTGGGGAGGCGCTGCCGCCTCCCGGCCATCGTCGTCCTGGTGATCAGGACACCCAGACGGCGAGCGTGAGCATCAGCAGCAGGATCATCCACAGGATCACGGCGCGCCAGACCAGGCCGACCGCCGATTGCAGGGTGCGCGGCGTGCAGTCGTCGCCGACCGACAGCGGGCCGCTATCGCCCACCGACAGGGCGTCGACGCTGGACGGCTCGGCCAGCGGACCGGCCAGCCGCGCGCCCAGCGCGCCGCTGCCGGAGGCCAGCAGCACGCCGTCGTTCGAGTCGGGCCATTGGCGCGTATGGTTGCGCCAGGCGTAGACCGCATCCTCGAAATTGCCGACGATGGCGAAACCCAGCGCGGTCAGCCGCGAGGGAATCCAGTCGATCACGAAGAAGGCGCGCTGCGCGAAATTCGAGAACGCCTCGGTGCGATCGTCGGTCGGCACCGACCAGCTGCGCGACAGGTATTCGGCGATCCGGTACAGCACCGCGCCGGCCGGGCCGAACGGCAGCACGAACCAGAAGAACACGCCGAACACGTGCCGGTGCGAGGCCACCACGGCGTGGATCAGCGTATGGCGGACGATCTCGCCGACCGGCATGTCGACCGTGTCCAGGCCGGTCCATTCGGCCAGCACCTCGCGCGCGCGCGGCACGTCGTCGTTGTTGAGCGCGAGATGGATGTCGGTGAAGTAATGGCTGAACTGGCGGAAGCCGAGCGTGAAATAGACCACCACCACGTTCCAGACGAAGGCGAACGCGAAGCTGAGCTTGAACAGCAGGTAGTAGACCAGCGCGACCGCCAGCACCCAGGGCACCACCACCACCAGCCAGGCCAGCACGCCATGCTTCTTCTTGCCGGCGTCGAAACCATGCGCCGCAGTTTCCGCATGGAACTGGAACAGCGCGAAGACCGGGTTACCCGGCGACAGCGCGCGCACCTGCTCGATGATGAGGGCGAGGAGAACCGAAAAGAAAGTCATGCGAAAGGCCGTGCCGTTCTGGGTTATACGATTTTTCGCATAACGATAGCACAGCGGACCCGCGCGAGGGTTCGGGTCCGCCTCGTCGGTTCGGCTCGTGCGGGCATCGGTTCAAGGCTGCGCGGCAAGGAAACGGTACAGATTGCGCAACATGCCGGCGGTTGCCCCCCAGATGAAGTAATGGCCGTCGTCGCGCCCGTTCGGATAGGGCATCGCAAAAAAACGACGCTCGCCGCCTTCCCACTTGAACAGGCGCACTTCATGACGCTCGGGTGCCATCAGGAAGGCCAGCGGCACCTCGAAGATCTCGGCGACCTCGAGCGTGTCGGCTTGCACGGTGAAGGGCGGATGCACGATGCCGACCACCGGCGTCACGCGGTAGCCGGTGCCCGTCAGGTAGTCGGGCAGCGCGCCCAGCACCTCGACGTGCTCGCGGTCGAGCGCGATTTCCTCGCGGGCCTCGCGCAGCGCGGTGGCGGTCGAATCGGCGTCGCCGGGTTCATGGCGCCCGCCCGGGAAACTGATCTGCCCGGGATGGTCGGTCAGGTGATCGGCGCGCTGTGTCAGCAACACGGTAAGGCCGTCGGCACGCGCCACCAGCGGCACCAGCACGGCGGCGATGCGCGGATCGCCCTGCTCGCCCAGGCGCGCCTCGGCCGGCTCCTGCGTCCACGCGTGATGTTGCGCGAAACGCTCGCGCAAACCCGCCGGCGTCAGCACCGAATCGGAAACGCGCGGCAGGCCGGCGCCCGTCGATTCGACGGGCAGCACTTCGGGGTCGATGATCGGGCGACGTATCACGGGGTGCTCGCGGAAAAGTCTGACGGAAACCGTATTGTCGCGCCGGAATAAAAAAAGCACCCGGGTGGGTGCTTTTTCCTTACAGCATTTACGCCTGCTCTTGCTGGGTAGCTGCCGTGCGATCCTTCGACACCAGCTTTTCCTTGATTCGAGCCGACTTGCCCGAACGCTGACGCAGGTAGTACAGCTTGGCACGGCGGACATCGCCGCGACGCTTGACGACGATGCTCGCGAGCAGCGGCGAGTACGTCTGGAACGTACGCTCGACGCCTTCGCCCGACGAAATCTTGCGGACGATGAAAGCCGAGTTGAGGCCACGGTTGCGCTTCGCGATCACGACGCCTTCGTAAGCCTGAACGCGCTTGCGGTTACCTTCCACCACGTTCACGTTCACGATCACCGTATCGCCGGGGGCGAATTCGGGGATCGTCTTGCCTGCGAGCGCGCGCTCGATCTCTTCCTGCTCAAGTTTTGCGATCAGATTCATTACTGACTCCCAATGCCATCTTGTCGGCGTTTGCGCCCGTCCGTTCCCAGACTCGGCCCCGATAGAGGATGGATTCACAACTGGTGTCGCGCACGCGTGCGCGACACCGCCTTGGTTCCCGGAGCGCCGCCGGAACGCCTCAGGTCGAGGCCTTCCTCGCGGCCTTCGCGAGACTTGCGAGCCAGACCTCGTCGGCCCGACTCAACAACTGCTGGCTGCGCGCCCGTTCGATCAGGTCGGGGCGCTTCAACCACGTATTGCGCAACGCTTCCTGGCGCCGCCACTTCTCGATTTCCGCGTGATGGCCGCCGAGCAGCACATCGGGCACGCGCACGCCGTCGTACTCCTCGGGACGCGTGTAATGCGGGCAATCAAGCAGGCCATCGACGAAGCTGTCCTGCACGGCCGATTGCGCGTCGTTCAGCACGCCGGGCAAGAGCCGCACCACCGCATCCATCAAGGCCATCGCCGGCAGTTCACCGCCCGACAGCACGAAATCGCCGAGGCTGATTTCCTCGTCGACGCAACGATCGAGCAGACGCTGGTCGATCGCCTCGTAGCGGCCGCAAAGCAGCACCACGCCAGGCTCGTCGGCCATCCGCACCACCCGTTCATGGGTGAGCGGCGCGCCTTGCGGCGACATCATCACGACCCGCGTGGACGCGATCCCCTGCTCCGCCTGCGCGGCCTTCGCCGCGCCGATCGCCGCTTCCAGCGGCTTGGCCAGCATCACCATGCCGGGCCCGCCGCCGTAGGGACGATCGTCGACCGTGCGGTAATTGTCGGTCGTGAAATCGCGCGGGTTCCACGTGCGCAAGCCGAAACGCCCCTGCTTGACGGCCCGGCTGGTGATACCCCAGTCGGTCAGCGCATGGAACATCTCGGGAAAGAGCGTGACGACATCGAACTGCATCGCGCGCTCCTTTGCGTCGTTCATTTCAGTAATCGGCTTCCCAATCGACGACGATACGCTTCGCCGCCTGATCGACCGTCTTCACGTACACGCCGACGAACGGGATCAGCCGCTCGCCGCGCACGGGCTTGCCATCCTTGCCGCTGGCCGGATAGTCGACCCGCATGATCGAGTGCACGCCGTTGTCGATCATGTCGCCGACGCGGCCGAGTTCGACACCCGCCTCGTTGACGACATCCAGGCCGATCAGGTCGACCCAGTAGAATTCGTCCGCGTCGAGCGCCGGGAAATCCTCGCGACGCACGTAGACGCGGTAGCCACGCAAGGCCAGCGCCTGATCGCGATCGGCCAGGCCGGCCAGATGCGCGACGACGGTATCGCTGTGGAACTTGGATTGCGTGATGCCGACTGCCAGGCGCTCGGCGCCCTTCTCGAACCACCAGGTACGGGCCTTCAGCAGCGCATCGCCGCCGCGACCGGCACCGGCATGCGGTGCGATCTTGACCCAGCCCTTCAGGCCGTAGGCATCGACGATCGCGCCGACCTCGACCGCATCGTCGGGCCAGGACTGCGCCGCGGCGAGGCGTTCCGAACTCGGGACCGGCTTGTCACCTGCTGCCTCCGGTTTCGCGCCACCCTTGGCGGGTGCGCGCTCTGCCGGCTTGCGGACGAACACGCCAAACGTCGAGGCTTCGCGTGTGCCGCGCTTTGCATCACCGGATGAATCGTGACCGGACATTCAGACCACCTCGCGGCCGCGACCACCGGAAAACGGCGCCATATGACTTAGGCGGCCGGTTGTGCCTTTGCCGCTTCCTTCACGAGGCGGGCGACGGTCGGCGACAGTTGTGCGCCAACGCCTTGCCAGTACGTCAGGCGATCCTGGGCGATACGCAGCGATTCGCCCTTGGTGGCGACCGGGTTGTAGAAGCCGACGCGCTCGATGAAACGGCCGTCACGACGGTTGCGCGAATCGGTAGCGACGATGTTGTAGAACGGGCGCTTCTTCGAGCCGCCGCGAGCCAGACGGATGATAACCATATGAAGTCCTTCGGAAAACCGGGTTCGAAACTGCTGAAACACGCGATTATAGCTGGAAACCGACGGCATAACAAACACTTACCGTACAAAAAAGCGCGGGGCCCCGAAAAACCGGCCGGCTGCCGATTCCCGCCCGAGCGCCTACACTTGCTGGACCGTGCCGCCGCGCACGCTCTTCCCGGATCGTCCATGCGCGCTCCAGCCCCCCGCCTCGTCCCACGTGTCACCTCACGCCTCTCGCCGCGTCTCGCGCCTACCAGCCGCCGCTTCGCCGCCGCGCCGCGGCGCCTGCGGGCCGCCGGTGCCGCCTGCCTGGCCGCCTGTCTGGTCCTGGCAACAAGCCTTGCCGAAGCCGCGCCGCCGCCCGTCGAACGGCTCAAGCTGCCGCCGGGCTTCCACGCCGAGGTGTTCGCGGCCGATCTCGCCAATGCCCGCGAAATGGCCTGGTCGCCGCGCGGCATCCTGTACGTGGGCTCCACCGAGGGCAGCGTGCATGCGCTGACGGTTCGCGACGGCCGCGTGGTCGCGCGCCACGTGGTGGCCAGCGGGCTGGAGATGCCGGTCGGCGTAGCCTGGCGCGACGGCGCCCTCTATATTTCCGCGATCTCGCGGATCCTGCGACTCGACGGCGTCGACGAGCGGCTCGACCAGCCGCCCAAGCCCGTGGTCGTCACCGACAAGTTGCCGAGCGAACGGCAGCATGGCTGGAAATTCATCGCCTTCGGGCCGGACGGCAAGCTCTACGTTCCGGTTGGCGCGCCCTGCAACATCTGCGAACCGGATCGCGACCGCTACGCGATGATCGGGCGCATGAACGCCGACGGCAGCGACTACCAGCGCTTCGCGCGCGGCGTGCGCAATACGGTGGGCTTCGACTGGCACCCCGTCACACACGAACTCTGGTTCACCGACAATGGCCGCGACATGCTCGGCGACGACGTCCCCGACGATGAACTGAACCACGCCCCGCGCGCCGGCCTCGACTTCGGCTATCCCTATTGCCACGCCGGCGACGTAGCCGACCCGCAATACGGCAAGGGCCACCCCTGCAGCGGCTTCACGCCGCCGGCGCTGAAGCTGGGCGCGCACGTCGCCGCGCTCGGCATGCGTTTCTATACCGGCTCGATGTTCCCGGCCGACTATCGCAACACGATCTTCATCGCCGAGCATGGCTCCTGGAACCGCAGCAGCAAGTCCGGCTACCGCGTGGTGCGCGTGAGCACCGGCCCGGACGGCGGCAAGCCACGCATGGAGGTGTTCGCGCAGGGCTGGCTGCAGCCGGGCGAGCAGGTCTGGGGACGCCCGGCCGACGTGCTGCCGCTGCCCGACGGCTCGCTGCTGATCAGCGACGACTACGCCAACGCGATCTACCGGATCACTTATACCGGACACTGAGCGCGGCCGGGTGACCGACCCTCCATCGCATCGTAGAATGGCTGACGGCATCGCCCCGGTGGCGATGCCGCCCTGAACCTCGAAAGCCCCATTCGCGCCGCCCCTGCCCCGGTCCGCCATGCCATCCCAGTCGCCGCGTTTCCGCTCGAAGACCCTCGCCGCCGCCCTTGCCTTCCTGTTCGGCTCGCTCGGCGCGCATCGCTTCTATCTATATGGACAGCGCGACCCGGTCGGCTGGGCGCACCTGCTCGGCATCGTGCTGGGCGTGCCGGGCCTGCTGCTGCTCGTCGCCACCGCGCGCGCCTCGCTGCTCGGCTGGTGCCTGGCGGTGCCCGGCGCGATCTCGCTGTTCGCCGCCTTCCTGACCGCGATCGTCTACGGGCTGCGCGCCGACGAGAAGTGGGATGCGCAATTCAATGCGCAAAGCGAGCAAAGCAGTCGCTCGGGCTGGACCGTGATCTTCGTGGTGATCTTCTCGCTGCTGATCGGCGCCTTCCTGCTGATGACGGCGCTGGCGCTGTCGTTCCAGACCTACTTCGAATCGCAGGTACAGGCCGCCAGGGAGCTATCGCAATAAGCGGCCGAGACAAGCTGCCTAGAACAGGCTCAGTTGCGGCGTGGCCGGCGCCTTCGGCTGCTCGGGCGCGCGGAACTGCGTGAAATCGAGGATGCCGCGCGTGCGCTCGTTGAGCCCGAGACGCTTGACCGCCTTCTGGAAGCGCTGCTTCAGCAGGTCGGCCCACAATCCTTCCCCCTTCATCCGGCTGGCGAAATCGGACTCGTAGTCCTTGCCGCCGCGCATGTCGCGCACCCGCGCCATCACACGCTCGGCCCGGTCGGGGAAATGCGCGCCCAGCCACTCGCGGAACAGCGGCGCCACCTCCCAGGGCAGGCGCAGCACGATGTAGCTCGCATGGGTGGCGCCGGCCTCGAAGCAGGCCTCCAGCACGCGCTCCATGTCGGGCTCGGTGACGAACGGGATCACCGGCGCGATGCTGACCCCGACCGGCACGCCCGCCTCGGCCAGCGCGCGGATCGTGCGCAACCGACGCGAAGGCGTGGCCGCGCGCGGCTCCAGCGCGCGCGCCAGGTCGGCGTCGAGCGTGGTGATCGTGACTGCCGCCATCACCTGGCCGCGTTCTGCCATCGGCGCGAGCAGGTCGAGATCCCGCTCGATCAGCGAGGACTTGGTGATCGCCGCGAAGGGCTGGCCGTGATCGTGCATCACCTGGATCACCTCGCGCGTGATGCGACGCTCGCGCTCGCAGGGCTGGTAGGCGTCGGTATTGACGCCGAGCGCGATCGGCTCGGGCACGTAGCCGCGCTTGCCGAGCTCGCGCTCCAGCAGTTCCGCCGCATTGACCTTGGCGTAGATCCGACTCTCGAAATCGAGGCCCGGCGACAGGCCGAGGTAGCTGTGGGTCGGCCGCGCGAAACAGTAGATGCAACCATGCTCGCAGCCGCGATACGGATTCAGTGAGACATTGAAGGGAATATCGGGCGAGGCGTTGCGCGTCAGGATGCTCTTGGCGCGCTCGTCGAACACCTGGGTGCGCAGCGCGGGACGCGCCTCGTCGTCCTCGCCGAGCCAGCCGTCGTCGACACCTTCTCGCTGGTCGGTCTCGTAGCGGCCCTGCAGGTTGCCCACGGCGCCGCGCCCCTTGCGCGGCACGGGCGGCGCCACCGGATATTCGGTATCGGATCGATCGCTCATCACGCCTCTTCGTCACGGCAGGCGCAAGCGAAATATTGCCGCGCCAGATACTGTGTATTTATACAGTATTCCGACGCGCGCTGCCAAGCCGGATTCCGGCCGTTCGACGATTCGGGCGCGGGCCGGCCGCGATCAGTCGTCGACGGCGATGCTCAGCGTTTCCTTGATCTCCTCCATCACCACATAACTCTTCGACTGCACGGCCCCAGGCAGTTGCAGCAGGATGTCGCCGAGCAGCTTGCGGTAATCTGCCATCTCGCCGATGCGGGCCTTGATCAGATAGTCGAAATCACCCGACACCAGGTGGCACTCGAGCACTTCGTCGATCTTCATCACCTCGCGACGGAACTGCTCGAACATGTTGCCGCTCTTGTGGTCGAGCGTGATCTCGACGAACACCAGCAGCGCCGCGCCAAGCTGGGCCGGGTCGACGCGCGCGTGATAGCCGGTGATCACGCCGTCGCGCTCCATGCGGCGCACGCGCTCGATGCAGGGCGTGACGGTCAGGCCGACCTGCTCGGCCAGGTCCTTCATCGCCATGCGGCCGTCCTGTTGCAGCAGGCGCAGGATCCGGCGGTCCAGCTTGTCCAGCGCGCGTACCGGTTGACGTTGAGTTCTCATGCTGTTTTTTCTGAAAATCGAAAAAATACAATAACAAAAACTGGGACGTCGACAATACCATAGCGAAAAAAACCAGGTCGGAACGTGCAGGCAGTGGCGTGGCAACGCCCCCGGCGGGTTCCGCTTTTTTTCGTCTGGAGCAGCTATGCGTGTGGTGATTCTGGGAAGCGGCGTGGTGGGCGTGACGAGCGCCTATTATCTGGCACGCGCCGGCCATGAGGTGACGGTGATCGACCGCGAGGCGGGCCCCGCGCTCGAGACGAGCTTTGCCAACGCTGGCCAGATCTCGCCCGGCTACGCCGCCCCCTGGGCCGCGCCCGGCGTGCCGCTGAAGGCCGTCAAGTGGATGTTCGAGAAGCATGCGCCGCTGGCGATCCGTCTGGACGGCACGCGCTTCCAGTTGCAGTGGATGTGGCAGATGCTGCGCAACTGCACCGCCGAGCGTTATGCGGTCAACAAGGGCCGCATGGTGCGCCTGGCCGAATACAGCCGCGACTGCTTCCAGGCGCTGCGCGCCGACACCGGCATCGCCTACGAAGGACGCACCGGCGGCACGCTGCAACTGTTCCGCACCCAGGCGCAATTCGACGGTGCCGCGAAGGACATCGCGGTGCTGCGCGACGCGAACGTGCCGTTCGAACTGCTGACGGCCGACCAGTTGAAGAATGCCGAGCCGGCGCTCGCCGCGGTCTCGCACAAGCTGACCGGCGGCCTGCGCCTGCCCGGCGACGAAACCGGCGACTGCCAGTTGTTCACCACGCGCCTGGCGGCGATGGCCGAGGAGCTCGGCGTGCAGTTCCGCTACAACACGCCGATCGACGCACTGGCGATCGCCGGCGGCCGGATCGCCGGCGTGCAATGCGGCGGCGAGCTGGTGCGCGGCGATGCCTACGTGGTCGCGCTCGGCTCGTATTCGACGCGCTTCCTGTCGAACATCGTCAAGATCCCGGTCTACCCGCTCAAGGGTTATTCGATCACGGCGCCGATCGTCGACGCGGCCGCCGCGCCGGTGTCGACCGTGCTCGACGAGACCTACAAGATCGCGATCACGCGTTTCGACTCGCGCATCCGCGTGGGCGGCATGGCCGAGATCGCCGGCTTCGACAAGCGCCTGAACCAGGCCCGTCGCGAGACGCTCGAAATGTGCGTCAACGACCTGTTCCCGGGCGGCGGCGATACCTCGAAGGCCAGCTTCTGGACCGGCCTGCGCCCGATGACGCCGGACGGCACGCCGATCGTCGGCCGCACCCCCGTGCCGAACCTGTTCCTGAACACCGGCCACGGCACGCTGGGCTGGACCATGTCCTGCGGCTCGGGCCAGTTGCTGGCCGACCTGATGTCGGGCAAGAAGCCGGCGATCCAGGCCGACGACCTGTCGGTCCACCGCTATCTCGACGAGACCGTCGGCAAGCCGCGCCCCGCCTACGCCTGAGCACGGCATAGCACCGGCTCGATGCAAGAAGGGCACCCGCAAGGGTGCCCTTCTTCATTTTTGCGTCCCGCCGAGCCGCCGGCCCCGGCAGGACGAAACAGCCTTCCTCAGAACTGGTCCTCGGTCAGCGCCAGCACGCTGTCCTGGCCGGTCGCGCTGACGATCGACGCGGCGATCGCCGGCGCCTGCACCAGCACGTGCTGGGCATAGAACTGCGCGATCGCGATCTTCGCGTCGTGGAAGGCCGGATCGTCCGCGCGCCGTGCCTGCGCGGCGAGCAACGCGCGTCCCATCTGCCAGCCGCACAGCACGATGCCGGCCAGCTTCAGGTAGGGAACGCTGCCGAGGAACACCGCGTTCGGATCGCCCTTGGTGTTGGCGACCACGAACTCGACCGCGGCCGCCAGCGACTTCGCGCCGTCGGCGAGATGGCGGCGCATCGCGGCGAAGGCCGGCGTGTCCTGCGCGCCGAGCGCCTCGACGGTTTCATCGATTCCGGCGAGCAACGACTTCGCGACGGCGCCGCCGTCGCGCACGGTCTTGCGGCCCACCAGGTCGTTCGCCTGGATCGCCGTGGTGCCTTCGTAGATCGCCAGGATGCGCGCGTCGCGATAGTACTGCGCCGCGCCCGTCTCCTCGATGAAGCCCATGCCGCCGTGCACCTGCACGCCGAGGCTGGCGACCTCGTTGACCATCTCGGTGCTCCAGCCCTTCACGACCGGCACCAGGTACTCGTAGATGGCCTGGTGACGCGCGCGCTCGGCCGCGTCGGGATGCGCGTGCGCCTGGTCGCTATGCGCGGCGGCGACATAGGCCAGCGCGCGCGCGCCTTCGGTCATCGCGCGCATGGTGCCGAGCATGCGGCGCACGTCGGGATGATGAATGATGGTGACCGACTGCTTGGCCGAGCCGTCCACCGGGCGGCTCTGCACGCGCTCCTTGGCGAACGCGGCGGCCTTCTGGTAGGCGCGGTCGGCCACGCCGATGCCCTGCATGCCGACGCCGAAGCGCGCAGCGTTCATCATGATGAACATGTATTCGAGGCCGCGGTTCTCCTCGCCGACCAGGTAGCCGATCGCGCCGCCGTGGTCGCCATATTGCAGCACCGCGGTCGGGCTCGCCTTGATGCCGAGCTTGTGCTCGATCGACACGCAATGGACGTCGTTGCGCTCGCCGAGGCTGCCGTCTTCCTTGACCAGGAACTTCGGCACGATGAACAGCGAGATGCCCTTCACGCCCTCGGGTGCGCTCGGCGTGCGCGCCAGCACCAGGTGGACGATGTTGTCCGCCATGTCGTGCTCGCCCCAGGTGATGAAGATCTTGGTGCCGAACACCTTGTAGCTGCCGTCGCCCTGCGGCTCGGCGCGCGAGCGCACCAGCGCGAGGTCGGAGCCGGCCTGCGGCTCGGTCAGGTTCATGGTGCCGGTCCACTCGCCCGAGATCAGCTTCGGCACGTAGCGCGTCTTCTGCTCGTCGGTGCCGGCCGTCAGCAGCGCCTCGATCGCGCCGTCGGTCAGCAGCGGGCACAGCGCGAAGGACAGGTTCGAGGCGTTCAGCATCTCGATGCAAGGCGTGGCGATCAGCTTGGGCAGGCCCTGGCCGTCGTACTCGGTGGGATGCTGCAGCCCCTGCCAGCCGCCCGCCACGAACTGGCGGAAGGCTTCGCCGAAACCGGCCGTCGCCGTCACGGCGCCCTGGCTCCATGAGCTCGGCTGCTTGTCGCCTTCGACGTTCAGCGGCGCCAGAACCTCGCCGCAGAACTTCGCCGACTCGTCGAGCACGGCCTGCGCCGTGTCGAAGCCGGCATCCTCGAAGCCGGGCAGCTTCGCGACGTCGTCGATGCCGGCCAGCTCCTTCATCACGAACAGCATGTCCTTGACGGGCGCGATATAGCTCATGGTGCTCCTCTCCTCTGTCTGCTTATGGGTAAAAAAAGGGGCGCTTGCCGCGCCCCTTGGTCGTGGTGCTCAGCGCCTCGTCACCGATGCGCGATGCCGCTCGCGGCTCAGCCGAGCGCGGACACCAGCTCCGGCACCACCGTGAACAGGTCGCCGACGATGCCGTAGTCGGCCACGCTGAAGATCGGCGCTTCCTCGTCCTTGTTGATCGCCACGATCACCTTCGAGTCCTTCATCCCGGCCAGATGCTGGATCGCACCCGAGATGCCCACCGCGATGTACAACTGCGGCGCCACGATCTTGCCCGTCTGGCCCACTTGATAATCGTTCGGCACGTAGCCCGCGTCGACCGCCGCGCGCGAGGCGCCCAGCGCCGCCGACAGCTTGTCGGCCAGCGGCTCCAGCACCTTCGTGTAGTTCTCGCCGCTGCCCAGGCCCCGGCCGCCCGACACGATGATGTTCGCGCTGGTCAGCTCCGGACGATCGAGCTTGGTCACTTCACGGTTCACGAACTGCGACTTGCCACTGTCGGCCGCCGCCTCGATCTTCTCCACCGATGCGCTGCCGCCTTCGGCCGCCACCGGATCGAAGCCCGTCGAGCGCACCGTGATCACCTTGATCGCATCGCTCGACTGCACCGTCGCGATCGCGTTGCCGGCGTAGATCGGGCGCTCGAAGGTATCGGCGCTGTCCACTGCCGTGATGTCCGAGATCTGCGCCACGTCCAGCTTCGCCGCGATGCGCGGCGCCACGTTCTTGCCGTAGGCCGTGGCCGGCGCCAGGATGTGCGAATAGTCCTTCGCGATGTTCAGCACCGTGGCTTCCACGTTCTCCGCCAGGCCCTCGGCCAGTTGCGGCGCATCGGCCAGCAGCACCTTCGCCACGCCGGCGATCTTCGCCGCCGCGTCGGCCGCGCCCTGCGCGTTGCCGCCCGCCACCAGCACGTGGATGTCGCCGCCGATCTTCTGCGCGGCCGCCACCGTGTTCAGCGTCGCCGCCTTGATCGTGGCGTTGTCGTGTTCGGCAATGATCAGAATCGTCATCTTCTCGTCTCCCCTTACAGCACTTTCGCTTCGGTCTTCAGCTTCTCGACCAGCGTCTTCACGTCGGCCACCTTCACACCCGCCGCGCGCTTGGGCGGCTCCGACACCTTCAGCGTCTTCAGGCGTGGGCTCACGTCCACGCCCAGGTCTTCCGGCTTCACCGTCTCGAGGGGCTTCTTCTTCGCCTTCATGATGTTGGGCAGCGTCACGTAGCGCGGCTCGTTCAGGCGCAGGTCGGTGGTCACCACCGCCGGCAGCGTCAGCGCCAGCGTTTCCGAGCCGCCGTCCACTTCGCGCGCGACGGTGGCTTTACCGTCGGCCACCGTCACCTTCGAGGCGAAGGTCGCTTGCGGCAGGCCTGCCAGCGCCGCCAGCATCTGGCCCGTCTGGTTCGAATCGTCGTCGATCGCCTGCTTGCCGAGGATCACCAGTTGCGGCTGCTCCTTGTCCACCAGCGCCTTCAGGATCTTCGCCACGCCCAGCGGCTCCACGCCTTCGCCGGCTTCCACCAGGATCGCGCGGTCCGCGCCGATCGCCAGCGCCGTGCGCAGCGTCTCCTGCGCCTGCGCCACGCCGATCGACACGGCGATCACTTCCGTCGCCGTGCCCGCTTCCTTCAGGCGCACCGCCTCTTCCACCGCGATCTCATCGAACGGGTTCATCGACATCTTCACGTTCGCGATATCGACGCCCGTTCCGTCCGACTTCACGCGAACCTTCACGTTGTAGTCGACCACTCTCTTTACCGGCACCAGGATTTTCATGCACACGCTCCAAAGTTACGAATACGACCGACGGCCATTTTATAGTGTCGCCCACCTCCGAGGCGGCAACCCGGGCCTCGCGGCCCCTCGACCGACGAGGATAACGGCATTCGGCGACACGCCGGCAATAGCGAACGATCGTTCTATTTTAAGGGAGAAAAAACCCGGACGCCAAGCCCGGGTTTTGGACCCCCGCCTCTAATCGCCGGCACGCACGATGCTCCACCGCGCGCCGGTCACCACGACGCGATCACCGCGCCGCCGAATTTGCCTTCCAGATAGCGCTTCACCTCGGGCGAGCGGTAGGCGGCCACCAGCTTGGCGACCCAGGGCTTGCCCCGATCCGCCTCGCGCACCGCCAGGATGTTCACGTAAGGGCCGTCCGCGCTCTCGATCGCGATCGCGTCGCGCCTGGGCTGCAGGCCCGCTTCCATCGCGAAATTGGTGTTGATCACGGCCGCGTCGACATCGGCCAGCGAGCGCGGGATCTGCGCCGCGTCCAGTTCGACGATCTTCACGCCGGACGGATTGCCGACGATATCGAAGCGCGTCGCGGCCAGCCCTGCGCCATCGCGCAGCTTGATCACGCCCTGCTTCTGCAGCAACAGCAGGGCCCGCCCGCCATTGGTGGGATCGTTCGGAATCGCGATCCGCGCGCCCTTGGGCAGCGCCGACAGCGACGCAATCCGCTTCGAATAGATGCCCATCGGGAAGGTCACGGTATCGGCCACGCGCACGATCCGGTAGCCGCGATCCTTGACCTGCGCGGCCAGATACGGCGCGTGCTGGTAGCTGTTCGCGTCGAGGTCGCCCGCCGCCAGCGCCGCATTGGGCTGCACGTAGTCGGAGAACTCGACGATACGGATCTCGAGCCCCTGCGCGGCGGCCACCTTCTTCACCGCCTCCATCACCTGCGCATGCGGGCCGGCCGTCACGCCGACGCGGATCGTCTCGGCCGCCGCGCGCGCGGCACCGAAACCGAGCACGACGGCAGCCAGCAGCGCGCCGGCGACAAGCTTGCGTCTTTGCATCGGGACAGGCTCCGTGATGAGGATCGCCCGGCATCAAGCCAGGCGATCGGGTCGGCAAGGGCGACGGGCCGCGCGAGGGCCCGACGGGGAATCAGCAATAGCGGCGTCGACCGCCGGCCAGGGCTTCAACGCAGGTTCAGCGATGACTGAGCCGACGCACCAGCCAGTCGCCGAACGACTGCACGATCTGCACGAACACGATCAGGATCACCACCACGGTCCACATCACCTCGGGCTCGTAGCGCTGGTAGCCATAGCGGATGCCGAGATCGCCGAGCCCGCCGCCGCCGATCGCGCCGGCCATCGCCGAGTAGCCGACCAGCGACACGAAGGTGATGGTCAGCCCCGCCACGATGCCGGGCCAGGCTTCGGGCAGCAGCACCTTGAACACGATCTGGCGGGTGGTGGCGCCCATCGCCAGCGCGGCCTCGATCAGCCCGCGGTCGACCTCGCGCAGCGCGGTCTCGACCAGCCGCGCGATGAACGGCGCCGAGGCCAGCGTCAGGGGCACCACGGCGGCGGCGGTGCCGATCGACGAACCGACGATCAGGCGCGTGAACGGAATCACCGCCACCAGCAGGATGATGAAGGGAGTCGAGCGCACCGCGTTGACCAGCCCGCCCAGCGCGCGATTGACGCCGAGGTTCTGCAGCACGCCCTGGCGATCGGTCAGGTACAGCAGCACGCCGAGCGGCAGCCCGACCAGCGCGCCGACCACGCCCGAGATGCCGACCATGATCAGCGTCTCCCAGAACGACTGCACGAACATATCCAGCATTTCACTCAACATGCGACAACTCCTCGACCACCACGCCCTGCTCGCGCAGATACGCGAGCGCCTCGCCGACCTTGCCGGGCTCGCCGCCCGCCAGCACCGCCAGCGAGCCGAAGGCCTGGCCCTGGATCTCGTCGATCTGGCCATGCAGGATGTTGAAGTCCAGCTCGTAGCGGCGGATCGTCTCCGACAGGATCGGCTGGTCCACACCGCTGCCGGTGAAGGCCAGGCGCAGCAGGTGGCCGCGGCCGCTCTTCAGGCGCTCGGCCACGCGTGCCTTCAGCGCCGGCGGCAATTCCTGCGCGATCACGTCGCCGATCAGCGCGCGCGTGACCTCGTGGTGCGGCTGCATGAAGACCTCGATCACCGGCCCGGTCTCGACCACGCGGCCGGCATCGAGCACCGCCACGCGATCGCAGACCTGCTTGATCACCTCCATCTGGTGCGTGATCAGCACGATGGTGAGGCCCAGTTCGCGGTTGATCCTGCGCAGCAGGTCGAGGATCGCACGCGTCGTTTCCGGGTCGAGCGCCGAGGTCGCCTCGTCCGACAGCAGCACCTTGGGCTTGCTGGCCAGCGCCCGCGCGATGCCCACGCGCTGCTTCTGGCCGCCGCTGATCTGGGCCGGGTAGCGATCCTTCTGCGCCGTCAGCCCCACCAGCTCCAGCAGGGGCAGCACGGTCGCCTCGATTTCCGCTCGCTTCACGCCGGCCAGCTCGAGCGGCAGGGCCACGTTCTCGTAGACGGTGCGCGAGGACAGCAGGTTGAAATGCTGGAAGATCATGCCGATGTCGCGGCGCGCGGCGCGCAGATCGGCCGCCGACAACGCGGTCAGGTCGCGGCCGTCCACCACCACGTTGCCCTCGCTGGGGCGCGTGAGCAGGTTGATGGTGCGCACCAGCGTGCTCTTGCCGGCACCGCTGCGGCCGATGATGCCGAACACCTCGCCGCGGGGAATCGTCAGGTTGACGTCGTGCAGCGCCTCGATCCAGCCTTGCGGCCCGGCGAATCGCTGCGACAGGTTGCGAATTTCGATCATGTAAACAAAACGGCGGAAGCTGCGAAGCCGATCGTGTCGGGCCTCGCCGGCGGCCGCCGTCATATCCGGGAATAGCCGCGCATTTTAACGCAAGGGCCTCATTTCCCTTAATAATCGATTTCGCTGCTTTCATAACCAGGCGAAATTAGAGGTGCGTTCCCGCGCAGGCCGGTCGCGGCGCGACTATGATCCTCGGCAACCCAGAACGATTAATGGAGACACCGCCGATGAACGCGACAGCCTCTTCATCCGGGCCCGAGGCCCGGGCCGGCCGCCCGGCGCGCGCCCAGGTGCGCAGCGCCGACGGCCTCGGGCTGGTGGCCTTTCGATGGCAGGGCTGGGCCGCGGCCGATGGCGGCCGCCAGGCGCCCCGCGCCACCGTCGCCCTGCTCCACGGTCTGGCCGAGCACGCGCGCCGCTACGACGCGCTGGCCGCGCGGCTGGCGGCGGCCGGCATCGAGCTGGTGGCCATCGACCTGCGCGGCCACGGCTGCTCGCCGGGCCGGCGCACCTGGGTCGATCGCTTCGACCAATACCTCGACGACGCCGATGCCCTGGTGAGTTTCGCCAGGCGCGAGGGCGTGCAGCTGTTCCTGATGGGCCACAGCATGGGCGGCGCGATCGCCGCGCTGTATGCGATCGAGCGCGCGCCGGCACGTGGGCAGCCCCTCGCCGGATTGGTGCTGTCGAGCCCCGCGCTGGCGCCCGGCCGCGACGTGCCGCGCTGGATGCTGGCGGCCAGCCGCTTCATGAGCCGCGCCTGGCCGCGTTTTCCGGCCTTGAAGATCGATGCTGCCCTGCTCTCGCGCGACCCCGAGGTGGTGGCCGCCAACCGCGCCGATCCGCTGGTCCAGCACGGCGCCGTGCCCGCGCGCACCGGCGCGGAAATCCTGGTCGCGATGGAGCGCATCGCGCGCGGGCGCGCCTCGCTGGCGCTGCCGACGCTGATCTACCACGGCACCGCCGACAAGCTGACCGAGCCGGAAGGCAGCCGCGAGTTCGGCGCGCAGGCCGGGCCGGCCGACAAGACCCTCACGCTTTACGAAGGCAACTACCACGAGACCATGAACGACCTCGAACGAGAGCGCGTGATCGGCGCGCTGATCGACTGGATCGTGGCGCGCAGTTGAACTCGTAGAAGAAAATCGGGAAAGGCCGCGCCGACAACACGGCGGGCAGGCGTCGAGGAGACGCCGTCGCCAAGGCACACGCCGGCCGGCGGCGCGCCTCCGGCGCTCAGACGCCGGCCAGCACGCGCAGGTGCGCGACCACGCTGCGGCCCAGCGCCGACAGGTTGTAGCCGCCCTCGAGGCAGCTCACCACGCGCCCCTGCGCATGCTTGCGGGCGATCTCGCAGATCTGCGTGGTCAACCATTCGTAGTCGGCCTCGACCAGACCCATTCGGCCGAGATCGTCCTCGCGATGCGCGTCGAAGCCGGCCGACACGAACAGCATCTGCGGGCGGAACGCCTCCAGCCGCGGCAGCCACAGCATGTCCACCGTCTCGCGGATCGCCATGCCGCTGGTGCGCGCCGGCACCGGCACGTTGAGCATGTTCGGCGCCGGATGCTCGGTGCCCGAGAAGGGGAACAGCGGGTGCTGGAAGAAGCTGCACATCAGCACGCGCGGGTCGTTCGAGAAGGCGGCCTCGGTGCCGTTGCCGTGATGCACGTCGAAGTCGATCACGGCGACGCGTTCGAGCCCGTGCACGTCGAGCGCGTGACGCGCGGCGATCGCCACGTTGTTGAAGAAGCAGAAGCCCATCGCACGCGCCGGCTCGGCATGATGGCCGGGCGGGCGCACGCTGCAGAAGGCGTTGTCGTAGCGGCCCTCGAGCACCGCGTCGGTGGCCGCGATCGCGGCACCCGCGGCGCGCAGGGCGGCCTGCCAGGTATGGCGGTTCATCGAGGTGTCGGGATCGAGCTCGCAGTAGCCTTCGGCCGGCACGTTCGACTTGATGTAGTCGATATGGGCCCGAGTGTGCACGCGCGCGAGGGCGGCCTCGCTGGCGAAGGGCGCGCTTTCGTGCTCGATCAGTTCGTCGATGCGGCTCGCGATCAGTTGATCCTGGATCGCCGACAGCCGCGACGGACATTCCGGATGCCATTCGCCCATCTCGTGCAGCAGGCAGTCGGGATGCGTGTAAAAGGCGGTTGCCATGACGTGTTTCGCGGCCCCGGCGCGTCCGGGCCGCGAGTCTCCTTCGATGATGATGACGCGTTTGGCCGCGTGCGAATCCGCCGCTAACTTACCACAGCGGCCGGCATGCCGAGCCGGGGCGCGGGATGCCTCAGTTATACTGGCCCGAACTCAACCGCGTCGTCCTCTCCCCCGGTTCCCATGACTTTCCGATCGTCCGCTGTCTCCTCCCCGCTTCGTTTCCGCTCACGTTTCCCGCTCACGAGCCTCGCGCTCGCGGCGGTGGTCGCGACGCTGGCCGCATGCGCGCAGACGCCGGCCGGCCCGCAAGCCTCGCAGGCAAGCCCGGCGATCGCGACCACGCCCGCCCCGGCCCCCGTGCCGGCCCAGCCGGCGGCTCCGCAGCCCCTGCCGGCTGCCGGCCTGTCGCCGTCCGAGGAACAGATCGTGCCGCGGCAGTACGCGAACAATCCCAAGGTCGATGCCTTCATCCACGAGGTCGCCGCGCGCGACGGCCTGGACCCGGCGCGCCTGCGCGCATTGTTCGCCACTGCGAACTATTCGGCCACCGCGGTCAAGCTGGTGCGCCCGGCGCCCTCGCCCTCGGTAAAGAACTGGCGCGTCTACCAATCGCGCTTTCTCGACACGATCCGCATCAACGCCGGCGTGAAGTTCTGGCGTGCCAACCAGGCCACGCTGCAGCGCGCCTCGGCCGAGTTCGGCGTGCCGCCCGAGGTAATCGTCGGCATCATCGGCGTCGAGACCATCTACGGCCGCTACATGGGCAACTTCCCCGCGCTCGACGCGCTGACCACGCTCGCCTTCGACTATCCGGACACGCCGAACCGCGCCGACCGGCAGGCGACCTTCCGCAAGAACCTGGAGGACTTCCTGGTCTGGACACGCGACAGCCAGATCGACCCGACCAGCGTGGTGGGTTCGTACACGGGCGCGATCGGCATTCCTCAGTTCCTGCCGAGCAGCATCCGCGCCTATGCGGTCGACTACGAGGGCAATGGCCATATCGACCTGCGCGCGAGCACCGCCGATGCGATCGGCAGCGTCGCCAACTACCTGAAGCAGCACGGCTGGCAGCCGGGCCGTCCGGTGGTCTGGGAGATCGCGCCCGATGCGGGCAGCCAGGGTGTCGCGCAGGCCGCGGCCGACGGCAAGCCCGAGCCGCACCTGAGCCTGTCGCAACTGACGCAGGCCGGCCTGGCGCTCGACGAGCCCTCGGTCGACGTGCGCGCCGAGGCCGGCACGCCGGTGACGGTGGTCGACCTGCCCAGCCCCAACCGCGCGACCGAGTACAAGCTGGGGCTGCAGAACTTCTACGTGCTGACGCGCTACAACCGCAGCTTCTTCTACGCCCTGGCGGTCTACCAGCTCGGCGAGCGCGTCAAGCAGAAGATGCTGGCCACGCAGTAGGCAAGATCCCGCGATTGCCGATAAAAAAAGCGCTGCCTCTTCGGAGCAGCGCTTTTTTCATGGACGCGCCGCGCGGCGCGTTTCATCGCGACATCGGCGATCAGGCCGGGAACACGCCCGTCGACAGGTAACGATCGCCACGATCGCAGACGATGAAGACGATGGTCGCGTTCTCGACCTGGCGCGCGATCCGCATCGCCACCTCGCAGGCGCCGCCCGAGGAGATGCCGCAGAAGATGCCCTCGACGGCCGCGAGCTTGCGCGCCATCGCTTCCGAGGCGGCCTGGCTCACGTTCTCGACGCGGTCGACCCGGCTGCGGTCGAAGATCTTCGGCATGTAGGCCTCGGGCCACTTGCGGATGCCGGGGATGCGCGAGCCTTCCTCCGGCTGCGCGCCGACGATCTCGATACGCTCGCTCTTCTCCTTGAGGAACAGCGAGGTGCCCATGATGGTGCCGGTGGTGCCCATCGCCGACACGAAGTGCGTGACGCGGCCTTCGGTGTCGCGCCAGATCTCGGGGCCGGTGGTTTCGTAGTGCGCGAGCGGATTGTCGGGATTCGCGAACTGGTCGAGGATCACGCCCTTGCCTTCGCGCTGCATCTGGTCGGCCAGGTCGCGCGCGAACTCCATGCCGCCCTTGACCGGCGTCAGCATGATCTCGGCGCCATAGGCGGCCATGCTCTGGCGGCGCTCGACCGAGAGATCCTCGGGCATGATCAGCACCATCTTGTAGCCGCGGATCGCCGCGGCCATCGCCAGCGCGATGCCGGTGTTGCCGCTGGTCGCCTCGATCAGCGTGTCGCCCGGCTTGATGCGCCCGCGTTCCTCGGCCTTGCGGATCATCGACAGCGCGGGCCGGTCCTTCACCGAGCCGGCCGGGTTGTTCCCTTCGAGCTTGGCCAGGATCACGTTGTTGCGAGCGCGAATCTCGTCGTCCGGCAGCCGGACGAGTTGCACGAGCGGCGTGTTGCCGATCGTGTCTTCGATAGTTTTGTAAGCCATGGACGTAATGTGATTGCGATGCCGGTGAATCCGCCGATTGTAATCCAGCGCCGATTCGACCGCGCGGGGCGGGATCGGCACGCGACGGCGCGCTGGTTCACGGCAGGCGCGAACCTCGGTCGGCATCACGCAAAAAACCCGCGGCAGGGCCGCGGGAAACCGTCGGGCCGCCGACGGCTGAAGGAGTCGTCAGGCATCGCCTGGCCGGGCGTGCCTCATGCGGCACGCCTGCGCCTCACTTGCCCGCTGCCTTGGCGGGCGCCGCCGCGCCGCGTGCCGCCGCCGCGGGAGGAGTCGCGCCCGGTGCCTTGGCCGCGCCGACCGTCAGGCCCTCGGCCACCAGCCGCTCGACCGATTTCTCGCCGATGCCGCTCACGCGCCGCGCGAGATCGGCCGTGTCCTTGTACGGGCCATGCGCCTCGCGCTCCTCGACGATCGCGCGGGCCTTGGCCGGGCCGATGCCCTTGATGCCGCGCAGCGCCTCATCGTTGGCCTGATTGACGTCGACTGCCGCCCACGCCTGCGCGAGCCCCGCAAACCACATCGCCACCACCAGAATCTTCTTCAGCATCCGGATCTCCCCATCAAGAAAAACGGCCGGCGGCTGCCGACCGTGAGACCCAGTCTAGGGATGATTCGGGCTGCTTTATAGCTGGCCGAACAGCCAGCGCACGTAACGGTCGACCCCTTCCTGGACGGTCAGGAACGGCGCGTCGTAGCCGGCCGCGCGCAGCTTCGACTGGTCGGCCTGCGTGAAGCACTGGTACTTGCCGCGCAGCGCATCGGGGAACGGCACGTACTCGATCAGCCCCTGCGCGACCTGCTCGGCCAGCGTCAGCGGCGGCTGGCCGTCGAGCGCGCGCAGCGTGTTGACCACCGAGCTGGCGATGTCGTTGAAGGGCTGGGCGCGGCCCGTGCCGAGATTGAAGATGCCCGACTTCTCCGGATGATCGAAGAAGAACAGGTTGACCTTCACCACGTCCTCGACCGAGACGAAATCGCGCGTCTGCTCGCCGGCCGCGTAACCGTTGTACTCGCCGAACAGCTTGACCTTGCCCTCGGCGCGGAACTGGTTGAAGTTGTGGAACGCCACCGAGGCCATGCGACCCTTGTGCGTCTCGCGCGGGCCATAGACGTTGAAGTAGCGGAAACCGGCGATCTGGCTCTTCGCGTCCGGCAGCACGCGGCGGATCACCTGGTCGAACAGGAACTTCGAATAGCCGTAGACGTTGAGCGGCGCCTCCACTTCGCGTTCCTCGACGAAGCGCGTCGAGCCGCCGTAGATCGCCGCCGACGAGGCATAGAGGAACTGCGTGCCGTTCGCCAGGCAGGTGTCGAGCACCGCGCGGCTGTAGCGGAAGTTGTTGTCCATCATGTAGCGGCCGTCGGTCTCCATCGTGTCAGAACAGGCGCCTTCGTGGAACACCGCGCGCACCTTGCCGAAATCGCCGCGCTGGAAGCGTTCGACGAATTCGGTCTTGTCGAGATAGTCGTCGATCTCGCAATCGACCAGGTTCCTGAACTTGTCGGCGCGGCTCAGGTTGTCGACCGCGATGATGCGCGTCTCGCCGCGCTCGTTGAGCGCCTTGACGAGATTCGCGCCGATGAAGCCGGCTGCGCCGGTGACGATGAGGGTCATGATCGTCCTGCTGTCAGAAGATGTAAGTACGAAGCGGCGCGCATCGCGCGCGTCGCTCAGTTGAACAGTTCGCCATATTCGACGGTGGCCGTGCCGAGCTTGCCGACCACGATGCCGGCCGCGCGATTGGCCAGCATCACGGCCGCGTCGAGCGAGAGCCCCGCGCCGAGCATGGCCGCGACGGTGGCGATCACCGTGTCGCCCGCGCCGGACACGTCGAACACCTCGCGCGCGAGCGCCGGCACGTTCAGCTCGCCGGCCTCGGAGAACAGCGTCATGCCCTCTTCCGAGCGCGTCAGCAGCAGCGCGTCGAGCGCCAGCGAGGCGCGCAGCTCGCGCACCCGCGCGCGCAGGTCGTCCTCGGAATGCCAGCCACCCACTACTTCGCGCAGCTCGGCCCGGTTCGGCGTGATCAGCGAGGCACCGCGGTAGCGCGCCCAGTCGGCGCCCTTCGGGTCGACCAGCACCGGCAGGCCCGCCGCGCGCGCCTTGGCGATCATGGTGGTGACATGCGTGAGGCCGCCCTTGGCGTAGTCGGACATCAGCACCACGCCGTGCGAGGGCAGCAGCGTGTCGAAGCGCGCCAGCCCCGCCAGCAGCACCTCGTGCTGGGGCGAGGCCTCGAAGTCCACGCGCAGCAACTGCTGCTGCTGAGCCAGCACGCGCAGCTTGATGGTGGTGGGCAGTTGCGCGTCGCGCTCGAGGTGGGTTTCCACGCCGCTCTCGCCAAGCAGGCCGACGATGCGCTCGCCCGGCTCGTCGGTGCCGACCACGCAGAGCAGGCCCGCGTTCGCGCCGAGCGTGACGATGTTGCGCGCCACGTTGGCCGCGCCGCCGAGCCGCTCTTCCTGCCGCTGCACATGCACCACCGGCACCGGCGCCTCGGGCGAGATCCGGTTGACGTTGCCGAACCAGTAGCGGTCGAGCATCACGTCGCCGACCACAAGCACGCGCGATGCGGCGAGCCGTTCGCGCGGCACCGTCGCGACGCTGGCGGCGGCCTCAGCCGCGCGCGGAGGATTGGGCTGCGACATGCGGACGTCCGATAGCGTGGTAGTCGATCCCGAGTTCGGCCATCGCCTCGGGTTCGTAGAGATTGCGCCCGTCGAAGATCACCGGCGCGTTGAGCACCGACTTCAGATGCGCGAAGTCGGGACTCTTGAATTCCTTCCATTCGGTGACCACCACCAGCGCGTCGGCGCCCGTGACGGCCTCTTCCTTGCTCGGCACGAAGGCCAGGCCCGCCTGCGCGGCGGCATCGTCGCCCAGGTCGAGCGCGAACACGCGGCGCGCCTCGTCGATCGCGACCGGATCGTAGGCGCGCACCGAAGCGCCGCGCGCCAGCAGCGAGGCGATCAGGGTTCGGCTCGGCGCCTCGCGCATGTCGTCGGTATTGGGCTTGAAGGCCAGGCCCCAGACGGCGAAGGTGCGCCCCGACAGATCGGTGCCGAAGCGCTGCTCGATCTTGGCCAGCAGCACGCTCTTCTGCGCGTGGTTGACGGCCTCGACCGCGTCGAGGATCCGCAGCGGCTGGCCGTTCTCGGCCGCAGTGCGGATCAGCGCCTGCACGTCCTTCGGGAAGCACGAGCCGCCGTAGCCGACGCCGGCATAGAGGAAGTGATAGCCGATGCGCGGATCGGAGCCGATGCCGCGGCGCACCGCCTCGATGTCGGCACCCACGCGCTCGGCCAGGTTCGACATCTCGTTCATGAACGAGATGCGCGTGGCCAGCATCGCATTGGCGGCGTACTTGGTGAATTCGGCCGAGCGCACGTCCATGTAGATGGTGCGCTCGTGATTGCGGTTGAACGGCGCGTAGAGCTTCTTCATCTTCTCGCGCGCCACGTTGCCCACCTCGTCGTCGTCGACGCCGATCACGATGCGGTCGGGCCGCATGAAGTCCTCGACGGCCGCGCCTTCCTTCAGGAATTCCGGGTTCGAGACCACCGAGAAACGATGCGCGGGACTGTTGCCGAGCCCGCGCGCCGCGAGCGCCTCGGCCACCACGCCATGCACGCGCAGGGCGGTGCCGACCGGCACCGTCGACTTGTCGACGATCACCTTCGCCTCGGTCATGTGGCGACCGATATTGCGGGCCGCCTCGAGCACGTATTGCAGGTCGGCCGAGCCGTCCTCGTCGGGCGGCGTGCCCACCGCGATGAACTGGATCTCGCCATGCGCGACGCTGGCCGCGACGTCGGTCGAGAACGTGATCCGGCCGGCCGCGCGCGTGCGCGCGATGATTTCCTTGAGGCCGGGTTCGTGGATCGGGATCCCGCCCTGGTTCAGGATCTCGATCTTGCGCGGATCGACGTCGAGACAGAACACGTCATGGCCGATCTCGGCGAGACAGGCGCCCGTGACGAGACCGACGTAGCCGGTGCCGATGATGGTGATTTTCATAGGTTTCCCGGTGATTCGTTCCGGAGGTTAAGCATGATTCTGCGCCGCATTCGTGACGGAGTGTGGTGCGCCTAGTTGGCGACGCCGGCCTCGACACGCCGCGGTGCGTAGGTCTCCCAGCCGCTGCAGCCGGGGCACTGCCAGTAGAACAGGCGTGCGCGGAAACCGCAGTCGTGGCAGGTGTAGCGCGGCAGGTTCTTGGTCCGTTGCTTGACCAGCGCGCGCATCATCTCGAGTTCGCCGCGACGCGGCTCGTCGGCCGTGGCGATCTGCGCATCGAGCAGGTGCAGCATGCCGGACAGGTTCGGCGCCTTCTGCATCTGGGTGCGCGCCAGCGTGTGCGCGGCATCGGCGCCGCGCAGCTCGGCCACGTACTGGAAGGCGACGTCGAGCAGATCGTTCGAGGGATAACGATCGGCATAGTCGGTCAGCAGTTCGGCGCCTTCGGCCGCCTGCCCGCGCGCGATATAGGCCTTCATCAGCTTCTCGGCCACCAAGGGCAGGTAGGCGGCGTTCTGCTGCTCGACGCGACGCCAATGGGCGATCGCCGCCTGGTGATCGCCGGCGGCCTCGGCCGCCTCGCCCGACAGGATGGTGGCGCGCACGTTGTGCGGATTCACGGCCAGCGCCTCGCGCAACTGCTGGGCCGCTGCCGCGCCATCCTTCCTGGCCAGCGCCTCGCCGGCCAGCTCGCAATGGAACTGCGCGATTTCGGTCGACAGCGAACTGCCGCTCATGGTCTCGATCTTGCGCGCCGTCTGGATCGACTTGTTCCAGTCCTTCTCGATGCCGTAGATGGTCAGCAGCGCGCGCTGCGCGCCGAGCGCGTAATCGCCGTCGGCGAGGCGGTGGAAGGATTCCTCGGCGCGATCGAGCAGCCCGGCCTTAAGGAAATCCTGGCCCAGCTCGTACAACGCGTGATCGCGCTCGTTGACGGGCAGGTCGTCGCGGTTCAGCAGGTTCTGGTGGACGCGGATCGCGCGATCGGTTTCGCCGCGCCGGCGGAACAGGTTGCCGAGCGCGAAGTGCAGCTCGACCGTCTCGGGATCGAGCTTGGCGACCTCGATGAAGGCATCGATGGCCTGGTCGGGTTGCTCGTTGAGCAGGAAATTGAGGCCGCGAAAATACGAGCGCGGCAGGTTCGCATTCTCCGACAACAGCTTCTTGAGGTCGTAGCGGGACGCCGCCCAGCCGAAGGCGAACGCGACGGGGATGGCCAGCAGCCACCAGAAATCCAGATCCATGAGGTATCGAGGCTAGGTCGGGGCCGCGCGTGCGGCGGCCCGACGATCGTTAAATGACGGGCGGCATCGGCGGCTGGTCGACTACCACCGGGGTCTCGCGGGCCGAACGCAGGTCGCGCTTGAGGCGTCCGTTCTCGAGACGCATGCGCAGCACGGCCGGCAGCGCCGAGAGCAGGCCGGCGATCAGGCCGACGCCGAAGAATGCCAGGCCGATCAGGATCAGCGGTGCCTGCCAGTTATAGCCGGCGAGGAAGTTGAGCGTCGCGGTTTGCGTATTGGCCAGCGCCAGCACCAGCAGCAGCACGAACACCAGCACACGGATCAGCCAGACGACGAATTTCATGGAGCCCTCCTGTCAACTTGTTGCGCGTGCGTGCTCTCGCTGCGCCGCGCCTGAAGTGCCCGTATTGTAATGGAAGCGTTTCGCCAACCGCGCATCCGATCCGCGCAGGCGGCGGCAGGCATAAAAAAAGCGCCCGCTAGGGGCGCTTTTCACAGCCATGCCGGTTGGCAGGGCTTCGGGCAACGAGACGATCACTCGTCGTCGTCGCTGTCGTTCTTCAACGGTTCGCCGGCGCGGCCATCGACACGTTCGCGCAACTCCTTGCCGGGCTTGAAATGCGGTACGTACTTCTCGGGTACCTGCACCTTCTCGCCCGACTTCGGGTTGCGGCCCACGCGGGCCGGACGGCGGTTGAGACCGAAGCTGCCGAAGCCGCGAATTTCGATGCGATGCCCTTTGGACAAAGCGTCCGACATCGCATCGAGCATCGTTTTCACCGCGAAATCCGCATCCTTGAGGACAAGTTGCGGAAATCGCGTTGCCAACTGGGCGACCAACTCGGATTTGGTCATACTTCAGCAGACCTCGCGAGGCTTACTGGTTCTGGCCGTCGAGCTTTGCCTTCAGCAGAGCGCCGAGGTTCGTCGTGCCGGTGGCAGCCGAGCTGCTGTCGGATTGCAGACCGCGGATGGCTTCTTGCTGCTCAGCCGAATCCTTGGCCTTGATCGACAGGTTGATACCGCGCGACTTGCGATCGATGTTGATCACCATCGCGTTGACCTTGTCGCCTTCCTTCAGCACGTTGCGTGCGTCTTCGACGCGATCCTGCGAGATTTCCGATGCGCGCAGGTAGCCTTCGACGTCGCCCGTCAGCGTGACGACGGCACCCTTCGCGTCGACCGTCTTCACGACGCCGTCGACGATCGAGCCCTTGTCGTTCATCGCGACGTAGTTGCTGAACGGATCGCCTTCGAGCTGCTTGATGCCCAGCGAGATGCGTTCCTTCTCGACATCGATGCCCAGCACGATGGCTTCGACTTCGTCGCCCTTCTTGTACTTGCGAACGGCTTCCTCGCCCGACTCGCTCCACGACAGGTCCGACAGGTGGACCAGGCCATCGATGCCGCCAGGCAGACCGATGAACACGCCGAAGTCGGTGATCGACTTGATGGCGCCGGTGATCTTGTCGCCCTTCTTGAAGTTGCGGCTGAAGTCATCCCACGGGTTCGGCTTGCACTGCTTCATGCCGAGGCTGATACGACGACGGTCTTCGTCGATCTCGAGGACCATGACTTCGACTTCGTCGCCCAGCTGGACAACCTTCGAGGGTGCGACGTTCTTGTTGGTCCAGTCCATTTCCGACACGTGAACCAGGCCTTCGATGCCCGATTCCACTTCGACGAATGCGCCGTAGTCGGTGATGTTGGTGACCTTGCCGAACAGGCGCGTGCCCGACGGGTAACGGCGCGAGATGCCTTCCCACGGATCGTCGCCCAGCTGCTTGATGCCCAGCGAGACGCGGTTCTTTTCCTGGTCGAACTTGAGGATCTTGGCGGTGACTTCCTGGCCAACCGAGAGGACTTCGCTCGGGTGACGCACGCGACGCCATGCGATGTCGGTGATGTGCAGCAGGCCGTCGATGCCGCCGAGGTCGACGAACGCGCCGTAGTCGGTGATGTTCTTGACCACGCCGTTGACGATCGCGCCTTCCTTCAGCGTCTCGAGCAGCTTGGCGCGCTCTTCACCCTGGGTGGCTTCGATGACGGCGCGGCGCGACAGCACCACGTTGTTGCGCTTGCGATCGAGCTTGATGACGCGGAACTCGAGCGTCTTGCCTTCGTACGGCGTGGTGTCCTTGACCGGACGCGTATCGACCAGCGAACCCGGCAGGAAGGCACGGATGCCGTTGACCATCACGGTCATGCCGCCCTTCACCTTGCCCGTGATGGTGCCGGTGACGAGTTCGTTGTTGTCGAGTGCCTTTTCCAGCGACAGCCACGAAGCCAGGCGCTTCGCCTTGTCGCGCGACAGGATCGTGTCGCCATAGCCGTTTTCCAGCGCGTCGATCGCGACGGAAACGAAATCGCCCGACTGGACCTCAACCTCGCCCTGATCGTTCAGGAATTCCTCGATGGGAATGTAGGCCTCGGACTTGAGACCCGCGTTGACGACCACGAAGTTGTGGTCGACACGCACGACTTCGGCGGAGATCACTTCGCCGGCGCGCATGTCTTGACGGGTCAGCGACTCTTCGAACAGGGCCGCAAAGGATTCGGTATTCGGGGTGGAGGTTTGCAGGTCGGACATAAAAATCGGATTGTGCATGGTGCCGCGCCGTCTCTCTTGCCTGGGCCACCTGGCCTGGCTGGCGGTGCGATCGCCACACGGGGTTAAGGGTTGAAACACGCTTCGGGAACCGGCCCGCGCCGGACGCCTGAAGCACCTACTGCCACTGCATGCTGCGGGTACTGCCTGATTCGTTGCGCCACCGCCAGGTTCAGGCCGGCTGGCCCGAGGCTTCCCGGTACCAGGCCAGAACCTGCTCGACCGCTTGTTCGATCGTCAGGCCCGAGGTATCGAGCAGCTTCGCATCCTCCGCGGGCTTGAGCGGCGAGGCCGCGCGATTGCTGTCCCGCGCGTCCCGCTCACGCAAATCCTGGAGCAAGTTGTCAATATTAGCAGAAAAACCTTTTTGCATCAATTGCTTATACCGGCGCGCCGCGCGGGCCTCGACACTCGCCGTCAGGAACACCTTGAGGCCGGCGTCGGGGAAGATCACGGTGCCCATGTCGCGGCCGTCCGCGACCAGCCCCGGAGTCTTGCGGAATGCCCGCTGGCGCGCCACCAGCGCGGCTCGCACGCCGCCGTGCACGGCGATCGCCGAGGCGCGGTTGCCGACCGCCTCGGCGCGGATCTGGTCGGAAACATCGACCCCGTCGAGCTGCGCGCAGCCCTCGCGGAAGGTGATGTGCAGGTCGTCGACCAGCTTCGCCAGCCCCGCCTCGTCGTCGGGCTCGATCCCGTAGCGCTGGCTCGCGAGCGCAGCGAGCCGGTACAACGCGCCACTGTCGAGCAGGTGGAAACCGAGGTGGGCCGCCACCAGCGCGGCGACGGTGCCCTTGCCGGAGGCGGTCGGGCCGTCGATCGTGATGACGGGGGTCGGATGGAATGGTCGGGTCGATTTCATCTGGACAAACGGCTCAGCGCCCGGCGAGCGCGGTGAAACGGTCGAAATAGTCGGGGAAGGTCTTGGCCACGCACTTCGGGTCGTTGATGCGCACCGGCACGCCGCCTAGGCTGACCAGCGAGAAGCACATCGCCATGCGGTGGTCGTCGTAGGTGTCGATCGCCGCGTTCGGCAGCAGTTGCGCGGGCGGCGTCACCACCAGGTAGTCGGTGCCCTCCTCCACGGTCGCACCGACCTTGCGCAGCTCGGTCGCCATCGCGGCGATCCGGTCGGTTTCCTTGACGCGCCAGCTGGCGATGTTGCGCAGCGTGCTGGTGCCGTCGGCGAACAGCGCGGCGACCGCGATCGTCATCGCCGCGTCGGGGATCAGATTGAAGTCCATGTCGATCGGCTCGAGCTTGCCGTGATCGTGGCCGATCCCGCGCACCTCGATCCAGTCGTCGCCATCGAGACGTTCGCGCCCATGCGCATCAGCGCCGAGGCGAAACCGACGTCGCCCTGGATGCTGGCGCGGCCGACGCCCTCGACCCGCAGCGGGCCGCCGCCGAGCGCGCCGGCCGCCAGGAAGTAGGAAGCCGAGGAGGCATCGCCCTCCACCATGATCGAGCCCGGCGAACGGTAGCGCGTGGACGGCACCGTGAAGCGCTGCCAGCCGTCGCGCTCGACCTGCACGCCGAAGCGCGCCATCAGCTTGATGGTGATCTCGATATAGGGCTTGGAGATCAGCTCGCCCTCCACCTCCAGCACGCTCGCGCCGCCCGGCTGGCCGACCAGCGGCAGCGCCATCAGCAGCGCGGTCAGGAACTGGCTGGAGACATCGCCGCGCACCCGGATCGGGCCGTCGATCGCGATCGCGGCCGGGCGGATCCGCAGCGGCGGGAAACCTTCGTTCTGCTCGTAGTCGATCGCGGCGCCGATCTGGCGCAACCCGTCGACCAGATCGCCGATCGGCCGCTCGTGCATGCGCGGCACGCCATGCACGCGGTAATCGCCGCCGTTCACGGCCAGCGCGGCCGTCAGCGGGCGCACCGCGGTGCCGGCATTGCCGAGGAACAGGTCGGCCGTCTTGGCGGGGAACGCGCCGCCCGCGCCGGTCACCACGCAGGTGTCGCCGTCGCGCGACAGCGTCACGCCCAACGCGGCCAGCGCGGCCAGCATCACGCGCGTGTCGTCGGAGTCGAGCAGGTTGGTGATCGTCGTCACCCCCTCGGACAACGCGGCCAGCAGCAGCACGCGGTTCGAGATGCTCTTCGAGCCGGGCAGGCGCACCGTGCCCGAAGCCTGGGAATACGGACCGAGATCGAGGAATTCCATAATGATCCTGTTAAGACTGAACCGGGCCGGAGGCGGGCTTGCCGCCGCGCTCCTGCCATGCCGTGCGCGCCGCGCGCGAACGGACGAACACTGCCTCGAGCGCCGCGCCGTCGCCGGCCTCGATCGCCTCGCGCAGGCGTGCCAGCACGCGCGTGTAGGCGTCGAGCTCGTCGAGCAGCGCGCTGCGGTTGGCGACACAGACATCGCGCCACATCTCGGGGCTGGAGGCCGCGATCCGCGTGAAATCGCGGAAGCCGCCGGCGGCAAACGAGAACTTCAGTTCCGCGTCGGCCTCGCCGAGGATCTGCTCGACCAGCGCGAACGACAGCACGTGCGGCAGGTGGCTGACGGCGGCGAACACGCGGTCGTGCTGGGCCGGGTCCATGGTGCGCGTCACCGCGCCGGTGGCGCGCCACATCGCGTCGACCCGTTCGACCGAGGCGGCCGGGTTCTCGGGCAGCGCGCAGATCACCACGTTGCGGCCGACGTAGAGATCGGGCAGCGCGGCCTCGACGCCGCTCGATTCGCGCCCGGCGATCGGGTGGGCCGGCACGAACTGGGCGATCTTCTCGCCGAGCGCGGCGCGCGCGGCCGCCACCACGTCGGACTTGGTACTGCCGGCGTCGGTGACGATGGTGGCGGAATCGAGCAGCGGCGCGATGCGCGCCAGCAGCGGCCCGGTCTGCGCGACCGGCACGGCCAGCAGCACCAGGTCGGCGCCATCGAGCGCGGCGCGCAGTTGCGCCTCGTCGTCGAGCGAGGCGATCGCGTCGACCACGCCCAGCTCGCGCGCGCGTTCGACCGAGGCCGGCGAACGGCCGACGCCGATCACGCGGCCGGCCTGCGCGGTGCCGCGCTCGCGCAGCGCGCGCGCCAGCGAGCCGCCGATCAGGCCGACGCCGAAAATCACCAGTTTGTTGAACGAAAAATCAGACACGGCAGTGGCCAGGTTAAACGCGCGAGCCGAAGCCCGCGCGGGGATGGACATAGCGATGCGGCGCCGGGCCGTGGCCGCAGCGCCCCGGGCTTCAGCGCGCGCGCGGATACGAACCGAGGATCTTCAGGAACGCGGCCTTGCCGCCGAGCTCCGTCAGGGCCGCCGCCACCGACGCGTCGTCGCGATGGCCCTCGATGTCGATATAGAAGTAATACTCCCAGGTGCCGACTCGCGCCGGCCGCGACTCGAAGCGCGTCATCGACACGCCGTGCCGCGCGAGCGGCTCGAGCAGCTTGAACACGGCGCCCGGCTCGTTCTTGACCGACACGATCAGCGAGGTCTGGTCGCAGCCGCTGGGCCCGGTCGGCGCGCGGCCGATGGTGACGAAGCGGGTGCGGTTGTGCGGATCGTCCTGGATCATCGAATAGGCGATCTGCAGGCCGTAATGGATCGCCGCGCGGTCGCCCGCGATCGCCGCCACGCTGGGATCGTCGGCGGCCAGGCGCGCCGCCTCGGCGTTGCTCGCCACCGCCTGGCGCTCAAGGTGCGGCGCGTTGGCGGCCAGCCAGCGCTGGCATTGCGCGAGCGACTGCGCATGCGCGCAGACGCGCTTCACGCCGTCGAGGCTGCCGCTTCGCGAGAGCAGGTTGTGGTGGATCGGCAGCGACAGCTCGCCGCCGATCAGCAACTGCGTGTGCAGCAGCAGGTCGAGCGTGCGCGAGACCGCGCCCTCGGCCGAATTCTCGACCGGCACGATGCCGAATTCCGAGGCGCCGGCCTCGACGCCGCGGAACACCTCGTCGATCGACGGGCAGGGCAGCCCCTCGATCGATTGCCCGAAGTATTCGAACATCGCCTGTTCGCTGTAGGTGCCGATCGGCCCGAGGAAGGACACGCGGATGGTCTTTTCCAGCGAGCGGCTGGCGGCCATGATCTCGCGCCAGATCGCATTGATGTGCTCGCCGACCAGCGGCCCCTCGCTCATCTCCTGCAGACGCGCGATCACCTGCTGCTCGCGCTCGGGGCGGAACACCGGTGCCTTGAATTCCTTCTTGACCTCGCCGACCTCGAGCGCCACCGCGGCGCGCTGGTTCAGCAGCGCGATCAGTTGCGTATCGATCGCGTCGATACGCTCGCGCAGGGGTTTGAGTCGGGAGTTGAGTTCGTCGTCCATGCTGAATAGCCGTGCTTGATGAACGCGCCCGAAGCCGTCAGGCCTGGCCGCGCTCGAAATCCTTCATGTACTCGACGAGCGCCTTCACGCCCGCGAGCGGCACCGCGTTGTAGATCGACGCCCGCATGCCGCCGACGGACTTGTGGCCCTTCAGCTGCAGCAGCCCGCGCGCTTTCGCGCCGGCAAGGAAGTCTTCGTTGCGCGTTTCGTCGGCGAGGAAGAACGGCACGTTCATGCGCGAACGCGCGTTTTTCTCCACCTTGTTGAGATAGAAGCTGCTGGCGTCGATCGCGTCGTAGAGCAGCGCCGCCTTCTCGACGTTGCGCGCCTCGATCGCCTCCAGGCCGCCCTGCGCCTTCAGCCACTTGAACACCAGCCCGGCGATGTAGATCGCATAGGTGGGCGGCGTGTTGTACATCGAATTGTTGGCGGCCACCGTCTTCCATTCGAAGGCCGATGGGCAGATCGGCAGCGCACGTTCGAGCAGGTCCTCGCGCACGATCACCAGCGTGACGCCCGCCATGCCGATGTTCTTCTGCGCGCCGCCGAACAGCGCGCCGTAGCGGCTGATGTCGAGCGGGCGCGACAGGATGTGCGAGGAGACATCCGCCACCAGCGGCACGCTGCCGGTATCGGGGATGTCGAAGGTCTCGACGCCGTCGATGGTCTCGTTGGTGCACAGATGCACATAGGCCGGATCGGCCGACATCTGCCATTCGGAGAAGGCCGGCACGCGCGTGAACCCGTCCTCGGTTCGGCCGGTGGCGGCCAGGTGCGAAGTGCCGTACTTCTGCGCTTCCTTGAACGACTTCTGCGACCAGGAGCCGGTCACCACGAAGTCGACGTTCTGGCGCGTGCCGAGCAGGTTCATCGGCACGATCGCGTTCTCGGCGATGCCGCCGCCCTGCAGGAACAGCACGCGGTAGTTGTCCGGCACGGCCAGCAACTCACGCAGGTCGGCCAGCGCGGTTTCATGGATCGAGGTGAACTCGCGGCCGCGATGGCTCATCTCCATCACGCTCATGCCGCTGCCATTCCAGTCGAGCATCTCGTCGGCTGCCTGGCGCAGCACGTCCTCGGGCATGGCCGCGGGACCGGCGGAGAAATTGAAAACGCGCATCTTGGAACCTCGGGAGGGACGCGGCGCACCCGGAACCCGCCGGATGCCGCGCCAGAAAAGGAATGGCCGCTTGCGCTCACGCGCAAACGGCCATTATCGCACCGACGTTGCCGCCCCGCCAAACCGGCGCGCTCGCGCCGGCGGGGGCAGGAACGCGTGCTTACTTGCCCGGCTTGACGGCCGCGACTTCCTTGTCGGCCTGGGCGCGGGTTGCCTGGATCGCTTGCGGCATGTACTTCTGCATCAGGCCGTTGACCACATCGCGGCCGACCTGGTCCTGCACCTGGATGAACTTGCGGCCCGTCGGGCTCTTGTAGAACGTCGTCAGGTCCTTGATTTCCGAGGTGCTGTAGTACTTCGCGTAAGCGTCGTACTGAGCCTGCATCGCGTCGTTCTTGAAACCTTGCGAATCGAACACCTTGCCAGCGCCGTCAACCAGCTTCTGCACCGAGTTCTTCTGCAGGCTCGGCACGGCGGCTTGCTTCTGCGCGTCCGTCAGCGTCTTGTTTTCCGACAGCGCGTCCGACAGGATCGCCGGCACGAGCTGCTTCGACTGCATTTCCGCGCTGTTGGCGATCGCGCCAACCAGCTTCGGTGCGTCGATGGCGTTCAGCAGGTCGCTGATCGCCGCCTTCTTGTCGGCGTCGATCGGTGCTGCTGCCACGGCCGAAGCAGCCGGCGCCTGGTTCGACAGCGACTGCGCCATGGCGAACGTCGGCACGATGGCTGCCAGCAGCACCAGTTGCTTGAATTGTTTTTGCATCATCACTCCCTCATGGAAATATGAACGATTTCTTGCACCGCCCGCCCCGGCCGCTCAGCGGCTCGGGTACGGGCGGCGGGCAGCCGCCTCAGGCGTCGCCGCCCTCCGATTCGGAGGCGTCGTCGGCGTCGATTTCGCTATCCGCATCCGCCTCGGCGATCTGCTGCAGGCCCGAAAGCCTGGTGCCCTCATCGAGACTGATGAGTGTAACACCTTGCGTAGCCCGTCCCATCTCGCGGATCTCCGAAACGCGCGTGCGGATCAGCACGCCCGCCGTGGTGATCAGCATGATCTCGCTTTCCGGCTCGACCAGGGTGGCGGCCACCACCTTGCCGTTGCGCTCGGAGGTCTGGATCGCGATCATGCCCTTCGTGCCGCGGCCGTGGCGCGTGTACTCGGTGATCGGGGTGCGCTTGCCGTAGCCGTTCTCGGTGGCGGTCAGCACCGACTGCTCCTCGCCGCCGGCCACCAGCATGGCGATCACCTGCTGGCCGTCCTCGAGCTGCATGCCGCGCACGCCGCGCGCCTCGCGGCCCATCGGGCGCACGTCGTTCTCGTCGAAGCGCACCGCCTTGCCCGAATCGGAGAACAGCATCACGTCGTGCTCGCCGTCGGTGATCGCCGCGCCGATCAGGAAATCGCCCTCGTCGAGGCCGACCGCGATAATGCCCTTCTTCAGCGGCCGGCTGAAGGCCTCGAGCGGGGTCTTCTTCACGGTGCCGAGCGAGGTGCCCATGAACACGTACTTGTCGGCCGAGAATTCCTTGACCGGCAGCACCACGTTGATCTTCTCGCCGTCCTGCAGCGGGAACATGTTGACGATCGGCCGGCCGCGCGAGTTGCGCGAACCCTGCGGCACCTCGTAGACCTTGACCCAGTAGACACGGCCGCGGTTCGAGAAGCACAGGATGTAGTCGTGCGTGTTGGCGATGAAGAGCGTCTCGATCCAGTCGTCTTCCTTCATCTGCGTGGCCTGCTTGCCGCGCCCGCCGCGCTTCTGCGCCCGGTACTCGGACAGTGGCTGCGACTTCACGTAGCCGGCATGCGACATGGTCACCACCATGTCCTGCGGCGTGATCAGGTCCTCGGTGTTCAGCTCGGTGGCGTTCAGCTCGATGCGCGAACGGCGCGCGTCGCCGAACTCGCTCTTCACCGCCGTCAGCTCCTCGCCGATGATGGTGGTAATCCGCTCCGGGCGCGCCAGGATATCGAGCAGGTCGGCGATCTGCGCCATCACCTCGCGGTACTCGCCGATGATCTTGTCCTGCTCGAGGCCAGTCAGGCGCTGCAGACGCATCTGCAGGATTTCCTGGGCCTGGGTCTCGGACAGGTTGTACTTGCCATCGGCCTGCATCCCGAAGGCCGGGTTCAGCCCTTCCGGACGATAGGCCTCGCGCCCGCCCGCCGCGGCGTTCTCGGCCTCGGCACGCGCCAGCATCTCGCGCACCAGCGACGAATCCCAGGAACGCGCCATCAGTTCCTGGCGCGCGATCGGCGGCGTCGGCGCGGCCTTGATCAGCTCGATGAAGTCGTCGATGTTGGCCAGCGCGACAGCCAGGCCTTCCAGCACGTGGCCGCGCTCGCGGGCCTTGCGCAGTTCATAGATGGTGCGCCGCGTCAGCACCTCGCGACGATGCGCGAGGAAGCATTCGAGCATCTCCTTCAGGTTCAGCAGCTTCGGCTGGCCGTCGACCAGCGCGACCATGTTCATGCCGAAGGTGTCCTGCAGCTGCGTCGACTTGTAGAGGTTGTTCAGCACCACCTCGGGCACTTCGCCGCGCTTGAGCTCGATCACCACGCGCATGCCGCTCTTGTCGGACTCGTCGCGGATGTCGGAGATGCCCTCGAGCTTCTTCTCGTTGACCAGTTCGGCGATGCGCTCCAGCAGCGAGCGCTTGTTCACCTGATAGGGCAGCTCGTCGACGATGATCGCCATGCGCTGGCCGCGATCGATTTCCTCGAAGTGCGTGGTGGCGCGCATCACCACCCGGCCGCGGCCGGTGCGGTAGCCGTCGCGCACGCCGGCGACGCCGTAGATGATGCCGGCGGTCGGGAAATCGGGGGCGGGAATGATCTCGATCAGCTCGTCGATCGAGGCCTGCGGATTGGCGAGCAGGTGATGGCAGGCATCGACCACTTCCGACAGGTTGTGCGGCGGGATGTTGGTGGCCATGCCGACCGCGATGCCCGACGAACCGTTGATCAGCAGGTTCGGGATGCGCGCCGGCAGGATCAACGGCTCGCTTTCGCTGCCGTCGTAGTTGGGCCCGAAGTCGACCGTTTCCTTGTCGATGTCGACCAACAGCTCGTGGCCGATCTTCGCCATGCGGATTTCGGTGTAGCGCATCGCGGCGGCATTGTCGCCGTCGACCGAACCGAAGTTGCCCTGGCCGTCGACCAGCATGTAGCGCAGCGAGAAATCCTGCGCCATCCGGACGATGGTGTCGTAGACGGCGCTATCGCCGTGCGGGTGGTACTTACCGATCACATCGCCGACGATACGCGCCGACTTCTTGTAGGCCCGGTTCCAGTCGTTGTTCAGTTCGTGCATCGCGAACAGCACGCGCCGATGCACGGGCTTCAGGCCGTCGCGGACATCCGGGAGGGCACGTCCGACGATCACGCTCATCGCGTAATCGAGATACGAACGGCGCATTTCCTCCTCTAGGGAGATGGGCAGGGTCTCTTTGGCGAATTGATCCATGTATCCGTATCGTTTCGGAGCGAAGACGGGACCGCCTTTCGCGTAAACGCCGTAGTTACGACGTAACGTGCGATTCTACCATGCGGCAAATCTGCCCCGACGCCCTTGCCCCCTCTATATAGATATAGCGATTTTTTGCCGCTGGGCCGCCGCGCCGAGGCAGGACGCCGGGTGCGGCTGAATCATGCCCGTCGCGCACCCACATCGAGCCGATCCCGGGCATGCATTTCGCTGGCACTGCCCGGCGCGATTTCGCCGGATCGACACACCGCTGCCATCGCCGCCGACCATCATCGACGGTTTTGCCAGAATCGCTCACGCGCAACGGAACCGAGGATTGTGTCGAAAGCGTGTCACCTCCTGCGGTTTTTCTTGACAATCCTTGAAACATCCTGCAAGCGCCTGTTGCACTGGAACCACAATCGCCAGGGGCTTCTTAGGGTGGGGAGGATTTTTTTTCGTGGGACGGGAACGATATGGCAAAATGCCGAAGCACTGAAATTCAGACGCTGCTCCCAGGGAGTGGCGGCGCGTTTTTTGTGTCGCACCAATGTTATACTCCGAGCAATGTATGACTTGTCATCGTCATCAGGCTCGCAGTAAACCTGCGGTAATCTCAATTTCGAGAGGAGAAATATGAATAAATTTTCAAAGCTCGCGTTCATTGCAGCTACCGCAGTAGTGGCTGCATCCGCTTCGGCACAATCGGTGCCGGCATCGCGACAAGCCGTGAATGACAACTGGGTGAATGGCACGGGCGAATACGTGTGGATGAACGGCACGAACGAGCTTTGCTGGCGCGACGCGTTCTGGACGCCGGCCACGGCGAACGCGAAGTGCGATGGCGCGCTGGTCGCGCAGGCACCGGCTCCGACGCCGGTCGCTCCGGTTGCTCCGCCGGCCATCACGAGCCAGAAGATCACGTATCAAGCTGACGCACTGTTCGACTTCGACAAGGCTACGCTCAAGCCGCTGGGCAAGCAGAAGCTGGACGAACTGGCAGCCAAGATCCAGGGCATGAACGTCGAAGTCGTGGTCGCAACGGGCTACACCGACCGCATCGGCTCGGACAAGTACAACGACCGTCTGTCGCTGCGCCGCGCGCAAGCCGTCAAGTCGTACCTGGTCAGCAAGGGTGTCGAGTCGAGCAAGGTCTACACGGAAGGCAAGGGCAAGCGCAACCCGGTCACGACTGGCTGCAACCAGAAGAACCGCAAGCAGCTCATCGCCTGCCTGGCTCCGGACCGCCGCGTGGAAGTCGAAGTGGTCGGCACGCAACAAGTGCAGAAGTAAATGGGCAGGCAGTAACCTCTCGGGTTACCGCAGCCTTGAAGCCCCGCCTCGGCGGGGCTTTTTCATTCCGGCGGCCGGCGCCGGCCGCTTGCTGGCAGCCGCCAACCGCCGCTTATATACTCGGGGCTCGCTCCCTTTCCGCGCTATTCGCTTGCCGACATGACCAACGCCGACCCGCACGAACTACAGAAATTCAGCGATCTCGCCCATAAGTGGTGGGATCCGAACGCCGAGTTCAAACCGCTGCACGACCTCAATCCGGTCCGTCTCGGCTGGATCGACGCGCATGCGCACCTGGCCGGCAAGCGCGTGCTGGACATCGGCTGCGGCGGCGGGATCCTGTCCGAATCGATGGCGGGCCTGGGCGCCCAGGTCAAGGGCATCGACCTGTCGACCGAGGCGCTCGGGGTGGCCGACCTGCACAGCCTGGAGAGCGGCGTCACGGTCGACTACGAGGCAATCGCCGCCGAGGCGATCGCCGAGCGCGAGCCCGGCAGCTACGACGTCGTCACCTGCATGGAGATGCTCGAGCACGTACCCTCGCCGGCCGGCGTGATCGCCGCCTGCTCGGCACTGGTCAAGCCGGGCGGCTGGGTGTTCTTCTCGACCCTGAACCGCAACCTCAAGTCCTACCTGCTGGCCGTGATCGGCGCCGAGTACATCGCGCAGTTGCTGCCCAAGGGCACGCACGATTACGCGCGCTTCATCAAGCCGTCCGAGCTGGCCGGCTTCATCCGCGCGACCGACCTGCACGTGGCCGAGATTCGCGGCATCACCTACCAGCCGCTGAGCAAGCGCTTCTCGCTGTCGAACGACACCGACGTGAATTACCTGGTCGCCTGCCGCCGCCACGCCTGATCGATCCACCCTGCCCCGCCTACCGAACGCATGAGCACGCCCGCCTCCCCGCTTGCCCCGGCCACTGCCGCCGCCGATCTCTCCCACTGCGAGGCGGTCCTGTTCGACCTCGACGGCACGCTCGCCGATACGGCGCCCGACCTGGCCGGCGCGGTCCACAAGATGCAGCGCGAGCGCGGCCTGGCCGAAACGCCGCTCGAGCTACTGCGCCCGCTCGCCTCGGCCGGCGCGCGCGGCCTGCTCGGCGGCGGCTTCGGCATCACGCCCGAGGCGCCCGGCTACGAGGCGATGCGCCAGGAGTTCCTGGCCAACTATGCGGGCGCGCTCTGCGTGAAGACGGTGTTGTTTCCCGGCATCGCCGAACTGCTCGACGAGCTCGACGCGCGCGGCGTGCGCTGGGGCATCGTCACCAACAAGGCAACGCGGCTGACCGAGCCGCTGGTGGCCCTGCTCGGGCTGGCCGCGCGCGCGGCCAGCGTCGTCTGCGGCGATACCACGCCGCACGCCAAGCCCCATCCGGCGCCGCTGCTGCATGCGGCCGCGCAGATGAGCATCGCACCGCCACGCATCGTCTATGTCGGCGACGACCTGCGCGATATCCATGCCGGCGCAGCGGCCGGCATGCCGACCATCGCGGCCGCCTACGGCTATTGCGGCGACGGCGTGCCGCCCGAGCGCTGGCAGGCGCAGCATTTCGCCGCGACCACGAAGGGATTGCGCGAGCTGCTGCGCAATGTTGCGCTATAATGTTGGGTCCGTGGGGGCGACCTGGTTTCGACAGGGGTTGCGAAGCGGCTAGGGCATGTCGAGGACCCGTCACCTCGTTAATCAATGGGAAAAACGTAACTGCAAACGACGAAACGTTCGCACTGGCAGCCTAAGGGCCGCCGTCCTCTGCCTAGTTCACTGACGGGCTAGTGTCGCAAGACCGGTAGCAATACCGCCAGAGGTCATTTACGTCAGTTAAGCCCTGTCGGCGCCGCGACGACAGGGTCGAAAACCTAGCGGATCGCCGTCCCGCAGCGTGTTCGTCCGCGACGTGGCGGTTAAATCAAAAGACAGAACTAAACATGTAGAACTGGTCGTGGACCGCTTCTGGACGCGGGTTCGATTCCCGCCGTCTCCACCACCGAATACCCTGAGCATTACCGGCATCAAGCAAGAAACCCGCGTCGGCCCCTGGCTCCGCGGGTTTTTTGTTGCGTCCTCGCCTGCCGTATCGCCGAGCCTGGCGCCGCGCCGCCCGTCAGGCTCCGACGCGGAACACCCGATCGCCGCCGATCACGTAGCGCCGCTCGTCCGCACGAGGCGCCCCCACATCATGCCCGCCCGTGAACGCGCCGAACGCCGGCAACACGCCCGCGCGCGCGCCGAAGCGAAAACACGGCAGCCGCAGGCGGTCGCCCTGCCCTTTTAGCGCCAGTACCGGATGCTCGTGGCCGGCCAGCGCGTAGGCGCCGTCGATTTCCCCCGGGTGATGGCACAGCGCCCATGGACCGAGCCGATAGGGCTCGGCCACCGTCTCCACGCCGAATTCCGCGGCCAGCGCGCCCGCATGCCGATCGTGGTTGCCCTCCACCAGCACCAGCCGCAAGCCCCGATGTGCACGCCGCCATGCCCGCAGCGGTGCCAGGGTGTCGTCCGCATGCGATTCGCGCGCGTGCAGCAGATCCCCGAGAAACACGATCGATTCCGGCAGATAGCTCGCGATCAAGCGATCGAGCCGCGCCAGCGTTTCGCCGGTCGAGCCGGCCGGCACCGGAATGCCGCGCGCGCGAAACACCGCGTCCTTGCCCAGGTGCGCATCCGCGACCAGCAGGCAGCCGCGCACCGGATCGAAGGCCGCGCGCTTCGCGCTCAACATCAGCGGATGGCCGTTCAGCTCGATGGTCAGCGCATCGGCGCTCATGATCCGCGCCCGCCGCGCGCCGCGGTTTTTTCGAGATCCGCGAGCATCCTCGCGACCCGATCGGCGAGCGTCTCGGTGCTCAGCTTCTCGCGCAGCCGCCCCACGATCAACGGAAACGCGAACGGCGTCGGCTTGTCGGGCGTGCTCAAGGCCAGCCGGCTGGTGCTCATGCGTTCCAGCGCCGCACGCATCCGCTCCAGCTCGAGCTCCTGCTCCAGCACCTCCTGGTCGGCCTGGGCGAGCAGCAGGTTGCCGCTGTCGTGCCGGCGAAACACCTCGTAGAACAGGCCGCTCGAGGCCTGCAGTTGCCGCGCGCTTTTCTGTTGCGCCGGATGTCCCTGGAACACCAACCCCGACACCCTGGCGATCTCGCGAAAGCGGCGCGCCGACAGCTCCGACGCATTCAGGCTCGCGAGGATGTCGTGCTCCAGTCCATCCGGCGAAAACAGGCCGCCGTCGATCAGCGCGCCCCAGTCGAACGGCTGCGCGGACAGCAGCTCGAAGCCGTAGTCGTTCATCGAGATCGAGAAGGTGCTCGGCCGCTCGCGCGCGACCCGCCAGGCGATCAGCGAGCCGAGCCCGACATGCGCGGTGCGGCCCGCGAACGGGTAGCAGAAGAAATGATGTCCTTCGCGGCTGCGGACGGCCTCGGCGACCAGCACGCCGGGCGCGGGCAAGGCCGACCAGGCGGCCTGCAACTCCAGCAGCGGACGCACCGCGCGCATTTCCGGCTCGTCGAAGATGCCGTCGGCGGCCCGCGCGAGCATCGCGAGCGCGGCCTCGGCCAGTTCCGACGACAGCGGCATCCGGCTGCCGGCCCATTGCGGGATCGCGCCGCGCGTCGAGCTCGCGCGCTTCACGTAGGCCGTCATGTCGCGCACGCGGACGAGTTCGAGCGCCCGGCCGCCGAAGGTGAACACGTCGCCCGGTTTCAGCCGGGCCACGAACGACTCCTCCATCGCCCCGATCCGGCCGCCGGACAGGAACGCGACCTGGATCGTCGCGTTGCCGACGATGGTGCCGATATTGTTGCGATGCCGGCGCACCAGTTCCTCGCGCGGCACGCGATAGACCCCGTCGTCGCCGACGACCACGCGGTGATAGTCGGGATAGGCGCCCAGCGAGGTGCCGCCGCGCTCCACGAAGGCGAGCGCCCAATCGAACTCGGCCTCGCCCAGATCCCGGTAGGCATAGGCGCGTCGCACCTCGGCGAACATCGCGTCGCGCCGGAAGCCGCCGCCGATCGCGATCGTCACCAGGTGCTGGACCAGCACGTCGAGCGGTTTCAGCGGCATCTCGCGCGCCTCGATCCGGCCGCCCTCGATGGCCCAGCGCGCCGCCGCGGCCTCCACCAGTTCCAGCGCATGGGTCGGCACGATGGTCACGCGCGAGGTGCGCCCCGGCGCGTGACCCGAGCGGCCGGCGCGCTGCATCAGGCGCGCGACGCCCTTGGGCGAGCCGATCTGGAACACGCGCTCGACCGGCAGGAAATCGACGCCGAGATCCAGGCTCGAGGTGCAGACAACCGCCTTCAGCCGCCCCGCCTTCAGGCCCTGCTCGACCCAGTCGCGAACGCTCTTGTCGAGCGAGCCATGATGCAGCGCGATCAGGCCGGCCCAGTCCGGGCGCCGTTCGAGCAAGGCCTGGTACCAGAGTTCGGCCTGCGAGCGCGTGTTGGTGAACACCAGCGCGCTGGCGGCCGCGTCGATCCCGTCGGCCACCGCGCCGACCTGGCGCGTGCCGAGATGGCCGCCCCAGGGGAAGCGCTCGATGGTGTCCGGGATCAGCGTATCGACGACGAGCGGCTTCGGCAGCGTGCCGCGCACCAGCGCGCGCGGCGTGCGCACCGCGTGCAGCAGCGCGTCGCTGGCCAGCGGCAGGTTGCCGAGCGTCGCCGACAAGCCCCATACCTGCAGATCCGGCCGCCACGCCGCGAGCCTCGCGATGGCGAGCTGGACCTGCGTGCCGCGCTTGCTGCCGAGCAGTTCGTGCCACTCGTCGACCACCACCAGCCGCAGCTGCGCGAAGGTGTCGCCCGCGTCGACGCGCGTGAGCATCAGCGAGAGGCTTTCCGGCGTCGTCACGAGCGCCGACGGCATGCGGCGATCCTGCCGCGCCCGCTCGCTCGACGGCGTGTCGCCGGTGCGCAGGCCGACCGTCCAGGGCACCGACAAGTCGAGCACGGCGCCCTGCAGGGCACGCGCGCTGTCGGCGGCCAGCGCGCGCATCGGCGTGATCCAGAGCACGGTCAGCGGCGCCGGCAACGGGCCGCGGCGGGACGATGCCGCGCCCGGCCACGCCGCGTTCGCCTCGGCGTAGGCGGCCAGCGCGCCGAGCCAGACCGCCAAGGTCTTGCCGGCGCCCGTCGTGGCATGCAGCAGGCCGCTGGCGCCGCGTGCGATCTCGTGCCAGACCTGCCGCTGGAAGTCGAACGGCTCGCGGCGCCGCGACGCGAACCAGGCGGCAATCCGCCCGGCGATCGGCTCGGCGGCACGCGCCGCGTCGAATTCGAAGGTGGCCGGCACAAACGCTTCGGCGGCCGCATCGTGTCGCGCCTGTGCCGCCCGGCTCAATGGAATCCGGCGCCCGCGCGGCGCGCGGCGGCCGGGCGGCGCCGTCTCGGCCCGCCCGGAATCGCCGCCGGCAGGCGCGGCGTGCCCCGTGTCGACTCTGCCTGCCGACCCGCCGGCGGGTTCGACGTCGACACCGTCGCCGAGCGCCCCTGCCTCGCGCCGATCGCGCCGTCGCGCCGCGCTCATGCCGGCGCCTCGTCCAGGAAGCCCTTCAGCATCGCCAGCGTGTCCGCGTCCTCGATCGATTTGTCGGTGCGCCAGCGCAGCATGCGCGGGAAACGCACCGCGATCCCCGATTTGTGCCGCGTGCTGGCCTGGATGCCCTCGAAACCGATCTCGAACACCAGGCTCGGCGTCACGCTGCGCACCGGGCCGAACTTCTCGATCGTGGTACGCCGCACGATGGCGTCGACCTGGCGCATCTCCTCGTCGGTCAGCCCCGAATACGCCTTGGCGAACGGCACCAGGGTGCGCACGCCGTCCATCTCGTCCCACACCGCGAAGGTGAAGTCCGTGTAAAGGCTCGCGCGCCGGCCATGGCCGCGCTGCGCGTACAACAGCACCGCGTCGATCGCGTAGGGATCGATCTTCCACTTCCACCAGGTACCGGCGGCCTTGGTGCGCCCGACGCCGTACATCGAGGCGCGCTGCTTCAGCATCAGTCCTTCGACGCCGCGCGCGCGGCTCTGCTCGCGCAGCGCCGCCAGCGCCGGCCAGTCAGCCGCCTCGACCAGCGGCGAGACGCGCAGCGCCACGCCGGCCTCGCCGGCCGGCAAGGCTTCGGCCAGCGCCTCCAGCCGCGCGCGACGCCGCGCGAGCGGTTCGGTGCGCAGGTCGCGGCCGCCCTCCTCGAGCAGGTCGTAGGCGCGCAGCGCGGCCGGCGAATCGGCGAGCACGCGCTTGCTGAGCGACTTGCGCGTGATGCGCGGCTGCAGCCTCGCGAACGGCAGCGGCGTGTCGGCTCCCGGCTCCCAGGCAAGGATTTCGCCGTCGACCACGGTGCCCTCGGGCAAGGCCTCGCCGAGCGCCGCCAGCTCCGGAAAGCGCTCGGTCAGCAGGTCCTCGCCGCGCGACCAGATCCACACGCGCCCGGCGCGCTTCACCAGTTGCGCGCGGATGCCATCCCATTTCCACTCCACCAGCCAGTCGCCGATCGGGCCGAGCGTGGCCGGATCGGCCTGCAACGGATGCGCCAGGAAGAACGGATAGGGCAGCCCGAGATCGCTCTCGTGCGTGGCGACGGCGACGGCATCGCCCTGCGGCTCGGCCGCGATCAGCCGCAGATAGCGCGCGGCGTCGGGCGCCTGGCGGGAATCGGTCCAGCCGACCATGCGCTGCGCGATGCGCTTGTGATCGACGCCCGCGACGGCCGCCAGCGCGCGCACCACCAGTTGACGCGACACGCCGACGCGAAATCCGCCGCCGATCAGCTTGGTCAGCAGGAAACGCTCGCTCCAGTCCAACTCGTCCCAGTAGCCGACCAGGCGCTCGCGCAGGGCCTCGGGCTCGCTGCCGCGCAAGGTCAGCACGCGCGTCTCGATCCATTGCGCCAGGCCCAATGACGAGGCGCGCGTGGCGGGCGGCAGCACGTGCGCGATGGTCTCGGCCAGATCGCCGACCGCCTGATACGACTCCTCGAACAGCCAGTCGGGCAGCCCGGCGCGATCGCGCGCGCATTGCGCGAGCAGGCGGGTCGGCACCGACTGGCGCGGCTTGCCGCCGGCGAGGAAATACGAAGCCCAGGCGGCATCCTCGGGTTCGGCCGCCGAGAAATAGGCGACCAGCGCCTCGAGCTTCACCTGGGTCGAGGTGGTCGCATCGAGCGCCGCATACAGGGCCGCGAATCGTTTCATCGCCGGGGCTCCGCGCTCTCGTGCTCGCCGGCGTCCGGGGCCGACGGCGGCGTCCGCCGCGAGGGCGACGTATCGGCTGCCGCGCCCACCGCCGCGCTCGGCGCGGCATCCGACGCCGCCTCCGGCGCGGGTGCGCCTTCATCGGCCTCGTCGCCGTACTCGGTCGCGAACGCGCCCGCCTGCTTGCCGTGCTCATTGAGCCAGCGCACCATCGGCTCGACCTGTCCATGCGTGACGATCACGCGAGCGGCGCCCGTCGCGTCGATCGCCTGCAGCAGCCCCGGCCAATCCGCGTGATCCGAGAGCACGAAGCCGCGATCGACGCCGCGCCGGCGTCGCGTGCCGCGCAAGCGCATCCAGCCGGAGGCGAAGGCATCGCTGTAGTCGCCGAAACGGCGCATCCAGGCGCTGCCCTGCGCGGACGGCGGCGCGATGATCAGCGCGCCGCGAAACGCGGCCTTGTCGCGCGCGGGCACCTCGGAGACCAGGCGCGTGTCGGGCAGATCGACGCCCGCCTCCCGGTACGCGCGATTGAGCGGCTCGACCGCGCCGTGGCAGAAAATCGGGCCGATGCCGCGATCGATGCCGGCCAGCACGCGCTGCGCCTTGCCGAACGCATAGCAGAACAGCACCGAGGCCCGGCCTTCGGCCGCATTGTGGCGCCACCACGCGTCGATGCCGGCGAGGATCGTCGCGGTCGGCTCCCAGCGATAGATCGGCAGGCCGAAGGTGGACTCGGTGATGAAGGTGTCGCACCGCACCGGTTCGAACGGCGCGCAGGTCGGATCCGGCTCCAGCTTGTAGTCGCCCGAAGCGACCCAGACCCGGCCGGCATGCTCGACGCGCACCTGCGCCGAGCCCAGCACGTGGCCGGCGGGATGCAGCGACACGCGCGCATCGCCGAGCGCGATCGCTTCGCCATACGGCAGGGCCTGCACCTGAGCCTGCGGCAGCCGCGAGCGCAGCACGCCGACACCGGGCCGGGCAGCGAGATATCGGCCATGCCCGGGGCGCGCGTGGTCGGCATGCGCATGCGTGATCACGGCGCGCTCGACCGGGCGCCAGGGGTCGATGTAAAAATCGCCGGCCGGGCAGTACAGGCCCTCGGGGCGGGCGACGATCAGATCGGAGGATGAATCCACGCCACTTCCTTCGTCGGATTGCGGGACGGCAGGCGCGAATCGGGCGGAACGGGCCCAGGCATGGGCCGGAGACGCCGTCCGGCGGTACTGCCGCTTGCGGTTTACGGGCCCGGTGCGCCAGCGCCGCCGCACCGCTTGGGCGGGCAGCGCGGACGCGACGGTTTCGGACACGCTCATCATGCCCTAGCCAGATGCATGCCCGCCGCGCTCGGGTTCGACCGCGGCATGCGGATCGGGGCGCCAACGGCCAAACCGTCGACGACGGCACCGCGCGGCTCCCGTCGCTCCGCCGCGCATGTCACGGCCCGGATCGAAGCGCCTGGCCGCAAAAAGAAAACCCCGCCGGGCACGCCGGCGGGGTCGAGAAACGCGGCCGGCCGGTTCGCCGGCTGCCGTCAGGACGCGTCGGACAGCACGATGTTCGCGGTCTTGCTGGGGTCGCCCGCCAGGCCCATCGAGGCGGCATCGTCGGTCGAATACGCGTAGGCGTGGATCGCATCGCCGTCGCCGGCGCTCTTGCCGTCCGACAGCGTGACCGTCATGTTGGTCGCGTTGCCGCCGAAATCCTTGTTGCCGTCCACCTTGCTGATATCGGGATTGCCGGCGCCGCCGGGCTGGCCGTTGTCGGCGCCGCCGTCCTCGTACAGCACCTCGTCGGGATGCGTGTTGCCGCTCGCGTCCGACGGCGAGATCCGCACGCCGATATCGCCCGAGCCGGCCACGAAGGTCCCCGTCTGCCCCGGCTGCAGCGTGATGGTCCCCTTGTTCTGCCCCTGCACCGAATAGGTGAAGGACTCGGGGCGATTCGTGTCGTTGGTGACGTTGAAGGTCTTGTCGTTGCCGGTACCGGTGTTCACCACCTTCACCGAATCGGGGCTCACGCCGTTGCTGGCGGCCGCTTGCGGCACGCCGCCGGCATTGGTGCCGAGCCCTGCGGCACCGGGGGCGGGGGCGGGGGCGGGACCGCCGCCGGACGTGCTCGCATCGGCGCCGGCCGGCGGTGCTGCCACGGCAGACGGGGTCGCCGCGGCAGGCGTCGCAGCCGCCGGTGCACCGCCGCCGCCCGCCGCGCCCGAAGGATCGGCGGCGAGCTGCGGAAACGAACCGGGCGAACCGCCACCGCCCGCGCCTGATGCCCCGCCGACCTTGTTGTCGTCGTCGGAGCTCATCCGCGCCAGCAACTGGTGGATGGCGTTGTCGAGCTGCTGCAGCAACTGGATCAACTGGCTTTGCGCGCCGTTGGCGCCGCCGAGCGCGTCGATGCCGTTGCTGCCATTCACGTTGCCGATCGCAAGGGACATGTCGAACCCCGAGGAAGGTGAGATTCCCCAAGCCTAAAGGCGAGCGGCACGGCGAGGCCGTGCCGGCGGAAACGATGTACGCCGATCCGAAGCAGGCGATGAAAATTCGCGCCGCGCGACCTCCCGACGTGCAAGGGGCCGGATCCTCACTCGCCGCGTTCGCCGATCGGCAAGGGCTGGCCCCGCTCCAGCGCGGTGAGGCGCCCGCCCGCGCCGAGCTTGGCGAAGCTGTCCTCGAGCTGGGCCTGGGTCTCCTTGAGATGCACCCAGCCTTCGTTGTGGACAGCGACCAGCCGTGCCTCGGGAAACGCCTGCGCCGCCGCGAGCGCATCCTCGCTGCCCATCGTCATGCGGAAATGCCCCCGAGGCTCGACTGCCCCCGTGAACAGCACCACCACGCGCGGCGAGCAGCGCCGCGCGACTTCCGCCGTGCCCTGATACCAGACGGTGTCGCCCGTCACGTAGACCAGGTCGCCCGGCTCGTCAATGCCGAGCACGAAGCCGATCACGTCGCCCGAATACGGCTCGATGCCGACCGGCCCGTGGCGCGCCGGCGTCGCCGTGACCAGCAGGCGCAGGCCGTCGCGCGTCGGCAGCGTGCGCGTCTCGAAGGGCGCGAGACCAGGCGCATTGCCGCCCAGCCGCCGCGCCCCGGCCTGCGTCGTGTAGACCAGCGGCACGCGCGGCAGGCATGGTCGAGATTGTCGAAATGGCGGTCGTGGCTGAGCAGCACCGCGTCGAGCGCGCCGATCTCCTCGACCGACAAGGCCGGCCCGGTGGTCTTCTCGAAGCGAAGCGGCTGCTCCTGGTAGCGCCCGGGCGGATCGAAGGTCGGATCGGTCAGCAGGCGCACGCCGTCATTCGATCAGCACCGTCGGGCCGCCGATCAGCGTCAGGGTCAGGTCTGGCGCCTTCATCGCGAGTTTCCTGTTCGGTTGGTGGAGGAAGCCATGCTAGGCTGCCGTTCCATGTTCGAAAATTCCCAAACTCTCGACAATGGCTGATCAAATTCGTCCAACGCCCGACTGGGAGGACATCCGCGTATTCGTCGCGCTGGCGCGTCACGGCAGCCTGTCGGCGGCGGCACGAGCCCTGTCGGTGTCGCATGCCACCATCTCGCGGCGCCTCCAGTCGCTCGAACAGGCGCTGGGCGAACGGCTGGTCGAGCGCCGCCCCGACGGCTACGTGCTGACGGCGGCCGGCACCCGCACGCTCGGCTCGGCCAGCGAGATGGAAGCCGCCGCCGCGCAACTGGGCCGCGGCGGCCCCGACGACAGCCCGCGCGGCCTGGTGCGGATCAACGCGCCGCCCAGCCTGGCCCAGCACTTCCTGATCGCGCGGCTGGCGACGCTGACCGCCCGCCATCCCTCGCTCGATATCGATCTCGCCTCGGACTTCCGGGCAGTCAGCCTGGAGCGGCGCGAAACCGATATCGCGCTGCGCTTCGGACGGCCCGAGGACGGCGACGTGCTGGCCCGCTGCGTCGCGACCCTGGGTTACGGGCTGTTCGCCGCGCCGTCGCTGGCCGCCGGGCTCGCGGCAGGCGCCGCGCCGGTGTTCGTCGGCTTCGACGAGGCCAATGCGCACCTGCCGGAGGCGGCCTGGCTCGCCCGGCATTTCCCGAAGGCCCGGCTGGCGCTGCGCGGCGGCAGCTACCTGGCCCAGGCCAGCGCGGCCGGCGCGGGCGCGGGCGTCGCCCTGCTGCCGAATTTCATCGGCCGCGCCGATCCGGCGCTGGTGCCGTGCCGGCTGGCCCATGCGCCGCCGGCGCGCGAGATCTGGCTGCTGACGCGGCGCGAGGCCCGCAAGGACCTGCCGACGCGGACCGTCGCCGATCATCTCGGGGAAGTGTTCGCGGATGCGGCCGACGAGCTGGCCTGAGCCGGACGCACGCAGCCGTGCCCCGTCGCGAACCAGGCAGGAATGGGAATTAACGCGGGGAACGGAAAAACAGACGGGAAGATCGAGCAAGACGCCAGCGGCGGCGCCTTCCTTCTTGCGCGAGATGCGCGCGGCCCGCAAGGGGCCGTGCCTCGATCCGACAGTGACGGCGGGATCAGTTGTCCTGCGGACACTGCAGGTTGCAGCCGTCCGGATCGCCCAGGTCGCCCTTCTTGCGGGCTTCCGTGCGCTTGCCGGTCTGGTACTTCTTCGACGGCGCCGAGGCAGCGAACTGCATCTGCGGATGCTCGTTGAACTTGAACTGGTCGGTCAGGATGCCGCCCGGCACGCCCGGCGCATTCTGCGCGAAGGACACCGAGGCGACGGCGGACAGCACGCCGACCGTGAGGCCCACGGCGGCAAGATTGGCGAGGAGTTTCATGACGTCTGGCGCCGTGTCGCGGCGCGATGGCTGGAATTGTTGGCTAAACGAAAAGCGTAGCGCAAATGCGCGCCGCTTGCATTGGCCACGGCTTGCCTCGCGTTACCGGCGGTTTCGGGGACAGGCGAATTCCCGTCCCCCCGACGGCCCTCTCGCCCCGCTCAAACCGCCGTGGTGCCCGACAGGCCGTCCGCCACCGACAGCAGCGTGCCGCAGGCGGCGGGATCGTAGCCGTCGAGCCCCGCCACCGTCTCTCGATAGGGTTCGTCGCGCAGCAGCGACAGCGCGCCCGCCAGCGGCGGATCGCCGAGCCGCCCCTGCTCGCAGGCGAAGTAATAGTCCTCGTCGACCACCGGGATGAAGGCCAGCCCGAAGTGATGCGCGGCCGGCTCGACGCCGAAGCCCAGATCGGCCATCCCGCTGGCCACGAAGGCCGCGATCGCCGAATGGGTCAGCTCGGCCGAGGCATAACCGTTGATCCGCTCGGGATCGACGCCGATCTCGCGCAGCGCCAGGTCGAGCAGCATGCGCGTGCCGGAACCGGGCTGGCGGTTGACGAAGCGCACGTCCTCGCGCGCCAGGTCGGCCAGCCCCACCACGCCCTTGGGATTGCCGCGCGGGATGAACAGGCCCTGTTTGCGCCGCGTCAGGTGGATCAGCACGTGGCGCGTGTCGTCGAGCCAGGGCCGGTAGATCTGCGCGCAATTGGCGCGGAACGCGCCGCGCGGCAGATGGAAGCCCGCCATGTCGCACTCGCCGCGCGCCAGTGCCTTCACGGCCTCGACGCTCTCGCGGTACTTGATGTCGACCTGGGCATGTCCGTCCACCAGGGCCGACACCAGGGCCGCCACCGCGTAGCCGTGCGAGGCGTGGATCCGCAGCGCGCCGGGATGCTGGGTCAGGCGGCGATTCAGCTCGCTGGCCACCTCGGCCGCCAGCGCCCGCAGATTGCCGCCGAGCCGCTCGCCCACCAGCCGCTGCGCGCCGATCACGGCCGCGCCCAGCTCCGAGAGCGAGGTGCCCTTGCCGCGCGCGGTCTCGATCAGCGCGCCGCCGACGCAGGCTTCCAGCGCCCGCAGCAGGCCCCAGGCGTGCCGGTAGGACAGCCCCTTGGCCTCCGCGGCCTGCGCGATGCTGCCGGTGGTCGCGACCAGCTCGAGCAACGGCACCACATCGGACAGGCTCGCCGTCCGCCCTTCGCTGTCGCGCACGATCAGATGTGCGTCGCATTCGACTCGAATCATTTATGCAGCCTCATTTCTTATTGCGACCTGAATTCTAACGGCTTATCGTCTTCAACACTCGATCAAACAGCAGTGTCAGTGCCCGGTTATATGCAGTAGCCGTGCATATAGACCTGGAGGAGCTCAGGATGTCCCCATCCCCCGTTTCAGCGGACGCGCTGGTGTCCCGGCACGCGCGCGCCGATCAATCGCTGGTCGCGATCCTGCACGCGATCCAGGACGAAGCCGGCTACGTGCCCGAGGGCTGCGTGCCGCTGCTGGCCAAGACCTTGAACCTGTCGCGCGCCGAAGTCCATGGCGTGTTGACCTACTACCACCACTTCCGCACCACCCCGCCCGCGCGCGTGACGATCCAGCTGTGCCGCGCCGAAGCCTGCCGCAGCCTCGGCGGCGAGGCGCTGGTCGAGCACGCGCAGGCGCGCACCGGCTGCCGCATCGACCAGGGCGCTCAGGGCGACGTCGAACTGGAATCGGTCTACTGCCTCGGTTTCTGCGCGCAGTCCCCATCCGCGATGATCAATGGTGAACCTCACGCGCGCATGACAGCGGCGCGTTTCGATGCGCTGCTCGCCGCGGCCGATCTCAAGGAGCCCGCATGAGCCAGGCCGCAGTCCGCATTTACGTTCCCCGCGATTCGGCCGCGCTGGCCGTCGGCGCCGAGGCGCTGGCGCGTGCCATCGCGGCCGAGGCCGCCGCGCGCGGCCTGGCGATCGAGCTGGTCCGCAACGGCTCGCGTGGCCTGCTCTGGCTGGAGCCGCTGGTCGAGGTGGCCACGCCGGCCGGTCGCGTCGGCTACGCGAATCTCGACGCGGCCCAGGTCGGCGCGCTGTTCGACGCCGGCTGGCTCGAGGGCGGCGAACATCCGTCGCGCGTCGGCCTGGTCGATGAACTGCCCTACCTGAAGAAGCAGCAGCGGCTGACCTTCGCGCGCATCGGCATCACCGATCCGCTGTCGATCGACGACTACCTCGCGCACGGCGGCCTGGAAGGGCTGCGCCGCGCGCTCACGCTGGACGGCGCCGCGGCCTGCGAGGAACTGATCGAATCGGGCCTGCGCGGACGCGGCGGCGCCGCGTTCCCGGCCGGCATCAAGTGGCGCACCGTGCGCCAGGCGCAGGCGACGCAGAAGTACGTGGTCTGCAATGCCGACGAGGGCGACTCGGGCACCTTCTCCGACCGCCTGGTCATGGAAAGCGATCCCTACTGCCTGATCGAAGGCATGATCATCGCCGGCGTGGTGACGGGCGCCACGCAAGGCCATATCTACGTGCGCAGCGAATACCCGCACGCGATCGCCACGCTGAACCACGCGATCGAGCGAGCCCGCGCGGCCGGCTGGCTCGGCGCCGACGTGCTCGGCTCGGGCCGAGCCTTCGAGCTGTTCGTCGCCAAGGGCGCCGGCGCCTATGTCTGCGGCGAGGAAACGGCCCTGCTCGAATCGCTGGAAGGCAAGCGCGGCGTGGTGCGCGCCAAGCCGCCGCTGCCCGCGCTGCAGGGCCTGCACGGCCAGCCCACCGTGATCAACAACGTCATCACGCTGGCCACCGCGCCGATCATCTTCGCGCGCGGCGCCCAGTTCTACCGCGACTACGGCATGGGCCGCTCGCGCGGCACCCTGCCGTTCCAGCTGGCGGGCAACATCCGCCAGGGCGGCCTGGTCGAGCTCGCGTTCGGCGTCACGCTGCGCGAGCTGCTGTTCGAGTTCGGCGGCGGCACCGCCAGCGGCCGGCCGGCGCGCGCCGCCCAGGTGGGTGGGCCGCTCGGCACCTACCTGCCGGACAGCCAGTGGGACATCCCGCTCGACTACGAAGCCTATGCCGCGGTCGGCGCGGTGGTCGGGCACGGCGGCATCGTGCTGCACGACGACACCTCCAATCTCGCCGAGCTCGCCGAATACGCGATGCAGTTCTGCGTGCACGAGTCCTGCGGCAAGTGCACCCCGTGCCGGATCGGCTCGACGCGCGGCGTCGAGACCATCGCCCGGATCCGCGCCGGCGACACCTCCGAGCGGCAGGTGCACCTGCTGCGCGAGCTCTGCGACACCATGATGGCCGGCTCGCTGTGCGCGATGGGCGGCATGACGCCGTACCCGGTGCTCTCGGCGCTCGACCACTTCCCGGAAGATTTCGGACTCGGCGGCGCCCATGCGGCAGCCAAAGCCGCGGCCTGACAGGAGACAAGCGATGTCCACCCAAGCATTCGATTCCTCGCGCGCCGGCGGCTGCGGCTCCGGCAACTGCGCCTGCAAGAGCGCCGCGCAAGCGCGGCGCGATCCCTTCGACGATACCGACTACGGCACCCCGTTCCGCCACGCCGACACCGACGTCACGCTCGAGATCGACGGCCAGTCGGTGACCGTGCCGGCCGGCACCTCGGTGATGCGCGCGGCGGTGGAAGCCGGCGTGCACGTGCCCAAGCTGTGCGCCACCGATTCGCTCGAACCCTTCGGCTCGTGCCGGCTGTGCCTGGTCGAGATCGAGGGCCGGCGCGGCACGCCGGCCTCCTGCACCACGCCGGTCGAGGCCGGCATGAAGGTGCGCACCCAGAGCGATCGGCTGCAGGGCCTGCGCCGCAACGTGATGGAGCTCTACATCTCCGATCACCCGCTCGACTGCCTGACCTGCCCCGCCAACGGCGACTGCGAGCTGCAGGACATGGCCGGCGTGGTCGGCCTGCGCGAGGTGCGCTACGGCTTCGAGGGCGACAACCACCTGAAGGCGAAGAAGGACGAGTCGAACCCCTACTTCAGCTACGACCCGTCCAAGTGCATCGTCTGCAACCGCTGCGTGCGCGCCTGCGAGGAAACCCAGGGCACCTTCGCGCTGACGATCGCCGGGCGCGGCTTCGAATCGCGCGTGGCCGCCGGCGAGGGCGGCAGCTTCATGGAATCGGAATGCGTGTCCTGCGGCGCCTGCGTGGCGGCCTGCCCGACCGCGACGCTGCAGGAAAAGACCGTCAGCTTCATGGGCCAGGCCGAGCACTCGGTGGTCACGACCTGCGCCTACTGCGGCGTGGGCTGCTCGTTCAAGGCGGAGATGAAGGGCTCGCAGGTGGTGCGCATGACGCCCCACAAGAACGGCCTGGCCAACGAGGGTCATGCCTGCGTGAAGGGCCGCTTCGCCTGGGGCTACGCCACCCACAAGGACCGCATCACCAAACCGATGATCCGTGAAAAGATCACCGACCCGTGGCGCGAGGTGAGCTGGGACGAGGCACTGAACTACGCCGCCTCGCAGTTCCGCAAGCTGCAGGACAAGTACGGCCGCGACTCGATCGGCGGCATCACCTCCTCGCGCTGCACCAACGAGGAAACCTACCTGGTGCAGAAGCTGGTGCGCGCCGCGTTCGGCAACAACAACGTCGACACCTGCGCGCGCGTATGCCACTCGCCGACCGGTTATGGCCTGAAGACCACGCTCGGCGAATCGGCCGGCACCCAGACCTTCGCCTCGGTCGCGAAGGCCGACGTGATCGTGGTGATCGGCGCGAACCCGACCGACGGCCACCCCGTGTTCGGCTCGCGTCTGAAGCGCCGCGTGCGCGAAGGCGCCAAGCTGGTGGTGATCGACCCGCGCCGCATCGACATCGTCGACAGCGCGCACGTGAAGGCCGCGCATCACCTGCAACTGCGCCCCGGCACCAATGTCGCGATGATCAATTCGCTGGCCCACGTGATCGTCACCGAGGGGCTGCTCGACGAGGCCTTCATCGCCGAGCGCTGCGAGACGCGCGCCTTCGACGAATGGCGCGCCTTCGCCGCGCGCGAGGAGAACTCGCCCGAGGCCAACCAGGCGATCACCGGCGTGCCGGCCGAGCAGGTGCGGCTGGCCGCGCGGCTCTACGCGAACGGCGGCAACGCGGCGATCTACTACGGGCTCGGCGTGACCGAGCACGCGCAGGGCTCGACCATGGTGATGGGCATCGCCAACCTGGCGATGGCTACCGGCAACGTCGGCCGCGAAGGCGTGGGCGTCAACCCGCTGCGCGGCCAGAACAACGTGCAGGGCTCCTGCGACATGGGCTCGTTCCCGCACGAGCTGCCCGGCTACCGCCATATCGGCGACACCACGGTGCGCGCGCAGTTCGAGGCGGCCTGGCAGGCGACGCTGCAGCCCGAACCGGGCCTGCGCATCCCGAACATGTTCGACGCGGCGCTCGACGGCAGCTTCAAGGGCCTCTACTGCCAGGGCGAGGACATCGTCCAGTCGGATCCGAACACGCAGCATGTGGCGGCCGCGCTGTCGTCGATGGAATGCATCGTGGTGCAGGACATCTTCCTGAACGAGACCGCCAAGTACGCGCACGTGCTGCTGCCGGGCTCGACCTTCCTCGAGAAGGACGGCACCTTCACCAACGCCGAGCGCCGCATCTCGCGCGTGCGCCGCGTGATGCCGCCGCTGGCCGGCTACGCCGACTGGGAAGTCACGCTGCTGCTGTCGAAGGCGCTCGGCTACGAGATGCAGTATTCGCATCCGTCCGAGATCATGGACGAGATCGCCGCGCTCACGCCGACCTTCTCGGGCGTCTCCTACGAGAAGCTCGACCAGCTCGGCAGCATCCAGTGGCCGTGCAACGAGGCGGCCCCGGAAGGCACGCCGACCATGCACATCGACGGCTTCGTGCGCGGCAAGGGCCGCTTCGTGATCACGCAGTTCGTGGCCTCGCCGGAGAAGGTCAACGCGCGCTACCCGCTGATCCTGACCACCGGCCGGATCCTCTCGCAGTACAACGTCGGCGCGCAGACGCGCCGCACCGAGAACGTCCACTGGCACGACGAGGACCGGCTCGAGATCCATCCGCACGATGCCGAGGAGCGCGGCATCCATACCGGCGACTGGGTCGGCATCGAGTCGCGTGCGGGGCAGACGGTGCTGCGCGCGCTGGTGTCGGACCGCATGCAGCCGGGCGTGGTCTACACCACCTTCCACTTCCCGGAATCTGGCGCCAACGTGATCACCACCGACAGCTCGGACTGGGCCACCAACTGCCCCGAGTACAAGGTCACGGCGGTGCAGGTGCTGCCGGTCACGCAGCCGTCCGAATGGCAGCAGCAGTATTCGCGCTTCAACACCGAGCAGATCGGCCTGCTGCAGCAACGCGAAACGGCCGTGCCGGCCGGTTCGGGCAAGTGAGGAGGCGCGCGTCATGAAGGTCGAACACCTGGTCACGATGGCCAACCAGATCGGCACCTTCTTCGCCTCGATGCCCGATCGCGGCGAGGCGGTGAACGGCGTCGCCGATCACATCAAGCGCTTCTGGGAGCCGCGCATGCGCCGCACCCTGCTCGCGGTGCTCGACGAGCCCGAGGGCGAGGTGTTCCACTCGCTCGAGCCGATCGTGCGGGAGGCGCTGCTCACGCATCGCGCGCTGCTCGAACCGGCGGCCTCGCCGGCCGTCTAGGCGGGCCGCGGCAGGCAGGCGGCGCGACTCGACGGGCCGCATACGACAAGGCGCCGACATGCGAGATGCATATCGGCGCCTTTCTCTTTGGATCCGCCCTTTCCCGCCGTCACGCGCGCCGGTCGACCGCCGCGAACCACGTCTCGCAATGCCTGAGCAGCGCGTTCGCGTCCGACGCGGATCGGCCGCGCGCGGCCAGGTAACCATCGGGCCGGATCAAATAGAAACAGGGCCGCGTATGACCATAGGCCTCGTCGAGCGGCGGCGCGCCGTCCTCGTCGGTATCGATCACGCGCCAGGTGCGGATCGCACCCGGCATCAGCCGGTCGAGCGCCTGCGCCAGGCGGCTGCCGTCCGGGTCGCCGGCCTGCACGGCATCGCCCGCCTCGCCGGCCGGCCCCGCCTCGAGCAGCAGCAGGGTGAAGTGCGCGGGGTCGTGCAGGTCGAACACGCGCGCCACGCCGGGCGCGCCGCCCAGGGGGCCGTCCAGCACTCGCAGCAGCGCGTCGGGGGCGCGTTCGCCCGCGCGCGGGCCGCCGTCCAGCACGCGTTCGAGCGTCAGCGGGCTGCGCCGGTACTGCACCGCCAGTTCGCTGACCGAGCGGCGCAGCGCATCGCGCACCGGGCCCAGCGAGGCCAGCACCGGCACGACGTGCTCGCGCAGCAGCTTCAGCGGCCCGTGATCGGCCTCCACCACCTGGGTGATGAAGCTGGTTTGCCGCAGCACCTCGCGTTCGATCGGATGGCGCTCGGCGTGATAGGTGTCGAGCAGCCGCTCCGGCGCCCCGGCCGTCAGCACGCGCGCGAGTTTCCAGCCGAGGTTGAAGGCTTCCTGGATGCCCGTGTTCATGCCCTGCGCGCCGGCCGGGCTGTGCACGTGCGCGGCGTCGCCGGCGAACAGCACGCGGCCGATGCGCAGATGCTCGATCATGCGGCTGTGCAGATGGAAGTAGGACGACCAGCCCAGTTCGTCGATCGCCAGATGCGGATCGATGCGCTCGCGCACCAGGGCACGACAGGTTTCGAGGGAAGGCGCATCGTCGTCTGCACCGCCCTTGCCAAGCTCGCTCGAAGCCTGCGCCGCGGGTGCGCCTTCGCGCTCCGCCCCTTGCGCATCCCGCGGCGGCCGATCGGCGACGATCCGGTAGCGCCCATGCCCCAGCGGCAGCATCCCCGCCAGGCCGTCGTGCGTCGCATGCAGGTGGATCTCGTCGTCGGGCCAGCCCGGTTCGGCGGCGACGTCGGCCAGCAGGAAGGTCTGCTCGAAGGCATGGCCGGCGAAGCTCGCGCCCAGCAGGTGCCGCAGCGTGCTGTGCGCGCCGTCGGCGGCAACCAGCCAGGACGGCGCCAGTGTTTCCTCGCGCCCATCCTCGTGTTCCAGCAGCACGCGCAGCGTCTCGCCATCCTGGCGGCAGCGCGAGAGCTTGACGCCGCGCTCGATCAGGATGTCGAAGGAAGCGAGATGCTCGGTGAGGATGCGCTCGGTCTCGGTCTGCTCCAGCATCAGCAGATAGGGATAGCGCGTCTGCAGCGGATCGAAATCGAGCTCGGCGATTCGGCGCCCGGCCGATACCAGGTGCGCGACGCGCGCGCGATGCCCGAGCTCGAGGAAGGGCTCGACGATGCGGTGCTGTTCGAGCAACTCCAGCGTGCGCGCCTGGATCCCGATCGCGCGCGAATGCGGGGCCGGCCGGCGGGCCTGGTCGACGATGCGCACGGGCAGTTTGGCCTTCGCCAGCGACAGCGCGGCCGCCAGGCCGGTGGGCCCGGCGCCGACGATCAGCACCGGCGCGATATCCAGCGGGACGGCAAGCATCTCGACCTCCGCGATCCAGGACGGTCCCCAAGTCTACGCCCGCCGCCGCACGCGTTCCAGACGCCCATTCGTAAATGGACGGGCCCGGCGCGCGCTGTGGGAAAATGCGTCTTTCTCGCCAGTCTTGCGTCATGGAATCCGTTTTCGATCGCGCGTTCGCGGCGCATCGGGCAGGCCGCCTGGCCGAGGCCGAGCGCGACTACCGCGCCGCGCTCGCGGCCAACCCGTCCGATGCCGATGCACTGCATCTGTTCGGCGTGCTGCGCCATCAACAGGGGCAGAACCAGGAAGCGGCCGATCTGGTCGGCCGCGCGGTGGAGCTGCGCCCGAACGATGCCGCGCTGCACCTCAATCTCGGCAATGCGCTGAAGGCGCTGGGCCGGATCGACGACGCGATCGTGCGCTTTCGCAACGCGCTGACGCTGGCCCCCGACTTCCCGCTCGCGCACTACAACCTCGGCAATGCCTATGCCGCGCAGGAGCGTCACGAGGATGCGGTGGATGCCTTCGAGCGCGCGCTGCGGCTCTCGCCCGGCGATGCCTCGATCCACAACAACCTCGGCAACGCGCTCAACGCGCTGGGCCGCCACGAGGCGGCCTTCGCCGCGTTCCGCCGCGCGCTGGCGCTGCGACCGGGCCATGCCGGCGCGCACAACAACCTCGGCATGGCGCTGGCCGCGCTCGGCCAGGCCGACGAGGCCGTCTCCCACTTCCAGGCGGCGATCGCCTCCGAGCCGCGCTTCGCGGCCGCGCATTTCAATCTCGGCAATACGCTCGACGCGGTGGGCCGCCACCAGGAAGCGGTGCAGGCCTTCGAGACGGTGCTGGGCCTGCACCCGGCCTTCCCGCTCGCCTTGCTCGGGCTCGGCAATGCGCTGGCCGCGCTAGGCCACCACGCCCAGGCACGCGCGCGCTACGAGCGCGCGGTCGGCCTCGATCCCTCCCTGGTGCTGGCCTGGCTCAACCTCGGCACCGCGCATCATGCGCTCGGCGCGCACGAGCTGGCGCTGCGCGCCTTCGACCAGGCGCTGCGCCTGGCGCCCGACCACACGCTGGCGCGCATGCATCGCGCCGTCACCCTGCTGACGTTGCGCGACTTCCGGCGCGGCCTGCCCGAATACGAGGCGCGCCACGCGTTGCCCGGCGCGCCCGCGGCAGGCGAGCCGCGCTGGCATGGCGAGCCGATCGAAGCGCGCACGCTGCTGGTTCGTGCCGAACAGGGTTTCGGCGACACGCTGCAGTTTGCGCGCTTCGTGCCGCTGGCGCGCGAGCGCTGCGCGCGGCTGGTGTTCGAGGTGCAGCCCGAGCTGCTGTCGCTGTTCGCGCCGCTGGCCAAGGCCTGGCGCGTCGGCATCGTGGCGAGCGGGCAAGGCCGTCACGGCGCCGATCTCGGCTGCTCGCTGCTGAGCCTGCCCTTCGCGCTCGGCCTGGACTTCGACGAGATCCCCTCGCGCACGCCCTATCTGTCGGTACCCGACCACGCGCGACGCCGCTTTCGCGGCTCGCTCGGCGGCCAGTCCAGGCGCAAGCTCGGCATCGTCTGGTCGGGGCGGCGACAGGTACAGGAGAATCGCGCCGCGCCGTTCGCCGCGCTCGCGCCGCTGTTCGAGATTCCCGGCGTCGACTGGATCGTGCTGCAGCCGGAGCTGTCGGCCGAGGATCGCGCCGCGCTCGCGGCGCACCCGCAGCGCGCGCGCATCCATCGTGCCGAGGGGCTCGACGATTTCGCCGCCACCGCCGCGCTGATCGACCGGCTCGACGGCGTGGTGGCGATCGACACGGCCGTCGCGCATTTGACGGGCGCGCTCGGCAAGCCGCTGTGGCTGATGCTGGCATTCGCCGCCGACTGGCGCTGGTTCACCGGCGAGGACAGCCCCTGGTACCCGCGCGCCGAGCTGTTCCGCCAGCGCGAGCCGGGCGCCTGGGATCCGGTGGTCGCCGCGGTGGCGGCGCGCATCCGGGCCGGCTAAGGCGGCGCATGCGGGCCGGCTTCATGCCGCCCGCCTCGCAACGCAAAAGGGAGCGCCGAGGCGCTCCCTTTTTCCTTGTGCCGCGCCGGCGCTGCCCGCGGCAGCGCCGTGCTCAGACCGCCTTGTATTGATTGCGCGATTCCGGCGTGCGATACAGCACCAGGGTCGCGATCAGGCCGCAGATCGCCGCCACGCCGAGCCACAGCCCCGGCGCCGCCTTGTTGTGGGTCTCGTGGATCAGCAGGGTCGAGATCGCCGGCGTGAAGCCGCCGATGGTGGTCGCCAGGCTGTAGGCCAGCGAGAAGCCGGCGGTGCGCACCTCGGCCGGCATCACCTCGGTGAGCGCCACCACCATCGCGCCGTTGTAGGAGCCGTACAGGAAGGACAGCCACAGCTCGACCAGCAGCAGGCGCAGGAAGGACGGCTCGGCCACCAGCCATTGCACGGCAGGATAGGCCGTCAGCAGGGTCAGCACGGTGAAGGTGATCAGCACCGGGCGGCGGCCGATGCGGTCCGAGATGCTGCCCCAGACCGGCAGCCAGACCAGGTTCGACAGGCCGACGCAGACCGTCACCACCAGCGCGTCGATCGAGGACAGGTGCAGTTCCTCCTTGCCGAAGGTCGGCGTATAGGCCGTGATCATGTAGAAGGACACGGTGGTCATGATCACCATGCCCATCCCGGCCAGCACCACGCCCCAGTTCTTCAGCATCGACTGCATGATCTCGCCCATGCTCGGGCGATGGCGGCGCGCCAGGAACTCGTCGGTTTCCTTCAGCGAACGGCGTACAAAAAACAGGAACGGCACGATCAGGCAGCCGATCAGGAACGGCACGCGCCAGCCCCAGCTCGTCATCTGCTCGACCGGCAGCACGCTATGCAGCACCACGCCGACCAGCGCCGCGAACACCACCGCCACCTGCTGGCTGCCCGACTGCCAGGCGGTGTAGAAACCCTTGTTGCCCTTGGTGGCGATCTCGGACAGGTAGACCGACACGCCGCCCAGCTCGACCCCGGCCGAGAAACCCTGCAGCAGGCGCCCGAGCAGCACCAGGATTGGCGCGAGCATGCCGATGGTGCTGTAGCCGGGCACGACGGCCACAGCCAGCGTGCCGAGCGCCATCAGGCCCAGGGTCAGGATCAGGCCCTTGCGGCGGCCGTGGTGGTCGATATAGGCGCCCAGCACGATCGCGCCGACCGGCCGGATCAGGAAGCCCGCGCCGAACACCGACAGCGCCAGCATCAGCGAGGCGAACGCGTCGCCGCTCGGAAAGTAGGTCTTGGCGATCGCCGAGGCGTAATAGCCATAGACCATGAAGTCATACATTTCCAGGAAGTTGCCGCTGACCACGCGGAATACGGTCCTGGCCTTCGATTCCGACTGGACGGAGGTGTGGGTCGCTGTAGACATTGTGTTATCTCATCTAGCTTTCGCGCGAAGCTCGCGCAGCGTGTGGTGTCGCCGCACCGGGGCCGGCCGTAGGGCGGCCGACCGGCGCCCGCAGACTGTACCGCAGTGTCGCGCAATTCGCTGCGCCAAGGTATGCGGGGAAGTGATGAGAAGCGCGACGTTTCTTGCAAATCCATTACATATCGAGCAAGAAGACGGCTTGGTGAGAAAGGAAATTGTCAGGAAGGATGCGGGCGGGCGCCCGCATTCCTCATTTCGCTGCCGGCGACAGGCCGCGTTCGTTCTGCTGCTGGAGCTGCTGCACCTGCCGTTCGAGATCGCGCAACTGCAGCCGCGAGGCACGCTGCTCCACTTCGAGCGCCCGAGCCTGGTCCTGCGCGGCCTGCTGGCGGGCGTCGATCTCGCTGCGCTGCTGGCGCGCCAGGTCGAGGTCGGTCTGCAGGCGCTTGGCGTGATCCTCGGACAGGCCGATCACGCGCTCGAGGAAGGTTTTCTGCGCGGCCAGCTCGGTGCGGCGCAGCTCGATATCCGATAGCTGCACGGTCTGGTCGGCAAAGTTCTGGTAGACCATCTCCGCGCGCGGCCGCTCCTGCGACTTGACCACGCGCCAGAAATGCTTGTCCTGGAACAGCGCCACGTAATAGGTCATCTCGGGCGGATAGAACAGCAGGCTCGCGCCGTAGCTGCCGTTGTAGGTGGTACGCATCTCCGTGAGGCGATGCTCGCGCAGCATGCCCATCAGCTCCGCGACATTGCCCTGCGCCTCGCCCGCCACCGGCGAGGACGAGGCGGCAGCGCCCTGGCCGTCGTCGGGCGTCAGGGTGGTCACGTCGGGGCGCGTGCCGGCCACCGGCGGCGCGGATTCCGGCATGGCCTGGGGCACCTCGGCAGGCGCCTGCGCCGCCGTGTTATCGGCCGATGCGACGCCCGCCGCGTCGGCCGCGCTGGCCACGCCGGCCGCCGACACGATCATGGCCAGCGCCAGCCACGATGCCGCGCGACCGAGGCCGGCGAGCTTGCTCCGCTTGTTCAAGCTGAGGCTCCTGATGGATGGGAAGACGCGCGATTATCGCCTGAAAACGCCAGGCGGCCGCCAGCGGAAACCGCAGGACGGCCGCCTGGCGCAAGATGCACGGCGCGATCGGATGCGACTCGGTCAAGGACGCGCTTCGGCGCTGCGCCCCGCGACTGCTCTTCAGGGTCGTGCTTAGAGCCGTGTCTCGCGCGCGGCCCGCAGGAAGGTGTCGAGCAGCGGCGTGCAGTCGAGCAACTCGGCGCCGCCCGCGCGATGGAACTCCGGATGCCACTGCACGCCCACCACGAAGGGCGCGCGGCGATAGCGAATGGCCTCGATAATGCCGTCCTCGGCCGACACGGCCTCGATATTGAGATCGCGGCCGAGATCGCGGATCGCCTGGTGGTGGATCGAGTTGACCAGGGCATCGTGACGGCCCGGGAACATGTTGGCCAGCGTCGAGTTGTCGGGGAAGCGAATCGCGTGGCGATGCTGGTCGTAATGCTCGCTGACGTGCACGCCCGCGGTCGGCACGTCGGTGGCGATGTCCTGGTAGAGCGAGCCGCCGAACGCGACGTTGATCAACTGGCAGCCGCGGCACACGCCGAGCACCGGCTTGCCCGACTCGACGAACTCGTGCAGCAGCTCGAGTTCGTACATGTCGCGCACGCGATCGCCGGGCCATTCCGGGCGCGCGTCCGAGGCCGCGTAGGTTTGCGGCGAGACGTCGGCGCCGCCCTGCAGCAGCAGCCCATCCAGGTGTTTCGCGTAGTCGCGCAGGCGGATGTTGCTCGGGTGCAGCATGCCCTGGTGGCCGACCGTCGGGATCATGAACACCAGCACGTCGCGCGACATCACCCAGTGCGCGATCGACTCCTCCAGGTATTGAAGCGTCTTGCCGCGCAGGCCGCTGGCGCCGGGTTCGGGATGGAAGATGCGGGCCGACACGCCGATGCGCAGCGTGCGCTGCGTGATGCGCTGGCCGGCGCGATCAAACAGGCGCCGGGCGCGCGCCGCTATGATGCGGCCGAACACCGACCAGGGCGTATCGCTCTGCTTCAGGTAGGCGGGTGGTGCCGCCGGCTGCGCCGAGGCAGGCGGCGGACGAGCGGTCTCGAAGTCGGGCGCGGCGCCGAAACCGGGCGGTGGCGCGCCGGGCTTGGCACCGGCCGGCTCGCTCGCCGCACCCGCGGCTGCGGGCGCAGGCGGTATCCCGGCCGCGGCCGCGGCCGTGGCAGCAGCGGCCGCGGCCGGATCGGGCGGCGCGATCGCCGGCTCGACGGCCACGTCCTGGGCGGCCGGCACCTGCGCGGCAAACGCCGCCGGCGAAGGTTTCGGCGGTTCGGGAGACGGTGCTGCGGCGGGATTCGGATCGGCCGCATCGGCAGCCGGGGTGAGGTCCGGGCGAACTCCGGACGGCGGTGCGGAAGGCGTGTTTTCGCTCATGACGAGGGTCTGGCGCGTCTGTCACGCGTGGGTTCGACGAAGGTCCATTATCCTTCAGACCCGCATCAGCGGCAAATCGGCCCACCCGCGCTGGACGCCCGCCGGCGATGCCCCTACCATCGTCTGCCTGCACCTCGCCCGTCGGCAGGCCCGGCGTCGCCTGGCTTTGCCGGCGGCGCAGGGTGCGCCGCCCTCGCCGCTCCATCCGACTCCCGCTCCGAAGCCGAACCCGCCATGACGACCTTCGCTCCGTTCCCTCCGCTTGCCACCCTGGCCGCCGATCTCGCCGCCGGCCGCACCACCAGCCGCGCGCTGGTCGATACCGCGCTCGAGCGCATCGCCGCGCCCGATGGGCAAGGTTCGATCGCCTTCACGGGCGTCGATGCCGAGGCCGCGCGCACCGCCGCCGACGCGCACGACCGCCTGCGTGCGGCCGGCACCGTGCTCTCGCCGCTGGCCGGCATCCCGATCTCGGTGAAAGACCTGTTCGACATCGCCGGCCAGCGCACGCGGGCCGGCTCGCGCGCGCTCGACGACGCGGCGCCCGCCAGCGCCGACGCGCCCGCCGTGGCGCGGCTGCGGCGCGCCGGCGCGGTGATCGTCGGACGCACCAACATGAGCGAGTTCGCCTTCTCGGGGCTCGGCCTCAATCCGCACTACGGCACGCCGCGCTCGCCCTACCGGCGCGAGGTGGCAGGCGAGGCGCGCATCACCGGCGGCTCCTCGTCGGGCGCGGCCGCCTCGGTCGCCGACGGCATGGCCGCGGTCGCGCTGGGCACCGACACCGGCGGCTCGATCCGCATCCCCGCCGCGCTCTGCGGCCTGACCGGCTTCAAGCCGACCGCCAGCCGCGTGCCGCGCTCGGGCGGCGTGCCGTTGTCGACCACGCTCGACTCGTTCGGGCCGATCGGCGTCTCGGTGGCCTGCTGCGCGCTGGTCGACCGGATCCTCGCCGGCCTGGCGCCGCGCGTGCCGGCCGCGCGGCCGCTCGAAGGCGTGCGGCTCGGGGTGCTCAATCATTATGTGACGGACGGCATGGATGCCGAGGTCGGCGCCGCCTTCGACGCCGCGCTGCGCCATCTCGAGGCGGCCGGCGCGATCGTCTCCGACCTGCGTTTCGCCCCGCTCGACCGCCTGCCCGAGATCAACCGCTTCGGCTTCTCGCCGATCGAGGCCTATGCCTGGCACCGGCCGCTGCTGGCCGATCGGCGCGACCAGTACGATCCACGCGTGCTGGCGCGCATCCTCAAGGGCGAGACGGCCAGCGCGGCCGACTACCTGGACCTGATCGCCGCGCGCGCCGCCATGCTCGACGAGGCCGAGCAGACGCTCTGGTCGCGCGTCGACGCGGTGCTGGCGCCGACCGTGCCGGTGGTGCCGCCGCGCATCGCCGAGCTGGAAGCCGACGACGAGGCCTTCGGGCGCACCAACGCGCTGATCCTGCGCAACCCGAGCGCCTTCAACTTCCTCGACGCCTGCGCACTGTCGGTGCCCTGCCATCCGCGCGACGCGGCGCCGGTCGGGCTGATGCTGGCCGCCGGCCCGCATCGCGACGATGCCCTGCTGGCGATCGGCCAGGCGGTCGAGGCGGTGCTGGCGGCGATTCGCTGAATCCGCGAGGCGGGCGGCATGCAGGCCGCGGCTGGAGCCGCGCCCGCCGCCTTGGCGGCGACGGCCTCGACCGCCGCGCACGAGCCTGACGCCCGGCCAACCGCCGCGCCAGCTTTCGCGCCCGGCACTGCCACCGCGAGCCAGCTTCCGCCCGGGAATCCCGCCCAGCGCACGAAAACAGCGGCCCGTTCGCGATAAAATCCGACCACTCCATTTTCGGGACCGACCACCGATGAACGATTTCTCGCTGTCGCAGCGCCGCGAGCGCCGCCTCCTGACGCTGCTCGGCGTCGTCTGCGTCGCCTTGCTGGCGGGCGCGCTGTACCTGCAGTTCGTCAAGGGCGAGGATCCCTGCCCGCTGTGCATCATCCAGCGCTACTTCTTCGCGCTGATCGCGATCTTCTCCTTCCTCGGCACCGGCCTGCGCAGCTGGCGCAGCCTCGCCGTGATCGAACTGCTGATCGTGATCGCCGCGCTGGCCGGCGCCGGCACCGCCCTGCACCACCTGCAGATCCAGCTGCACCCGGGCTTCAGCTGCGGTTTCGACACGCTGCAGCCGATCGTCGACAGCCTGCCGCCCGCGCACTGGCTGCCGAGCGTGTTCAAGGTGGCCGGCCTCTGCGAGACGGCCTACCCGCCGATCCTCGGCATCCTGCTGCCGGGCTGGGCCGCGATCGGCTTCGTGGTGATCTTCCTGGCCGTGGCCGGCAGCCTGGTGCGCAATCGCCGCCGCATCGCGCGCGGGGTCTGAGCCCGTTCCACGCGCCTCGCGCGGCGGCCCCGGGCGCGCCGCGCACCCCGTTCGGCGTAAACACCTAAGTCACGCCGGGGCCCGCCGGGCCCCGTCCCTCCAGTCGCATCGCGGCCCGCCCCGGCGGCCGCGCCTGCCCCGCGCGGCGGCCTTCGCCGCGCGTCGGCAGGGTCCGTCGACGCCGCCCGCGCGCTCGACGTACTAGGATCGACATGATCGCCTCCAAATAGCCCGCATCAGCCAGGGAAAATATTTCCCGGAATTTGCGGTGCTATCGTCAAAACCGGATGGCGATCTACGTGCGCGAGGCTGGAGTCCTCGAAGCTTGTCGACCCTGCGTAACGCGCGCCTGATCCGCAATGTCTGTTATCGACCATGACAACGCAAACCATCCGTATCCGTCCCCCAGGCAGCACGCCCCGCGTGCGGGCCATCCCCCCGAACCGGCCGTTTGACGCCGTGCGCCAGCCCGCGCCGGTCCGAGACGCGCCGCAACGGGCCAGCACCGGCGCCGCCCAGGGCCTGCCCAGGTACGCTGCCCGGGCGCCCCGTCCCGCCGTCCCATCCATCCCGCCCACGCTCGCGCCCCAAGCGGCCGCGGCGGCGCGCTGACGACGGAGGCCCACACCATGGAAACCTGGTTGACCGACGTCCAGCAGTTGATCGCGCACGGCGAGGCCGCGGTGCTGGTCACGGTGGCGCGCGCCGAGGGCTCGGTGCCGCGCGAGGCCGGCACCAAGATGCTGGTCACGCGCGACACGGCCCGCCATACGATCGGCGGCGGCCATCTCGAATGGAAGGCGATCGAGATCGCACGGCAATTGCTCAAGGACGGCTCGCACCTGTCGCACGCGCGCCGCCTCGAGCGGCTGCCGCTCGGCCCGAGCCTGGGCCAGTGCTGCGGCGGCGCGGTGACGCTGGCCTTCGAGCGGCTCGACATCGCCGACCTGGGCTGGATCACCTCGCTGGCCAAGCGCGTCGCGGCCGGCCACGCGACGGTGCGCAGCATCGCCTTCGGCCCCTCGCCCGACCCGGTGATGCTCAGCGAGCCGGAAGCCGACGTGACGCGCGCCGACTGCCTGCTGTGGAGCACCGGCGACGTCTCGCTGATGACCGAGACGATCGCGCCGCACACCTTCGCGGTGGAGCTGTTCGGCACCAGCCACGCGGCGCTCGCGCTGGTGCGCGTGCTGGCCACCCTGCCCTGCCGGGTGCGCTGGATCGACGCGAGCGACGCGCCGTTCCCGAGCGCCGAGGCGCTGGCCGGCATCGGCAACCTCGCCGTGGACGCGCGAGAGGCGCCCGAGCAGGCGGTGGCCGAGGCCGCGCCGCACAGCTACTTCGTGGTGATGACGCATGATCACGCCTTCGACTTCGTGCTGGCCCAGCACGTCCTGCGGCGCGCCGATTATGCATACTTCGGGATGATCGGCTCGAAGTCGAAGCGCGTGCAGTTCGAACAGCGCCTCGCCGCGAGCGGCATCGACCCCGCGCAGACCGCGCGGATGCGCTGCCCGATCGGCGTCGAAGGCATCGTCGACAAGGCTCCCGAGACCATCGCGATCTCGGTGGCCGCGCAGATCCTGCAGGTCGTCGACATGCACGCCGCCCCGGCGGCCGGCGTGCCGGCCTCCCCTCAAACCTGACCGACCAAGAAGAACACCATGACCCCGAATCTGCAGAACAAGATCGCGCTCGCGCCGAAGGCCGAGCTGCACATCCATATCGAAGGCTCGCTGGAGCCGGAACTGATCTTCAAGCTCGCCGAGCGCAACGGCGTGAAGCTCGCCTACGAATCGGTCGAGGCGCTGCGCGCGGCCTACGCGTTCACCGACCTGCAATCCTTTCTCGACATCTACTACGCGGGCGCGAGCGTGCTGCTCCAGGAGCAGGACTTCTACGACATGACGGCCGCCTACGTGGAGCGCGCGCTGGCCGACAAGGTGGTGCACACCGAGATCTTCTTCGATCCGCAGACGCACACCGAGCGCGGCGTGCCGATCGAGACCGTGGTGGCCGGCATCGATCGCGCGCTGGCCGACGCCGAGGCGCGCGGGCTGTCCAGCAAGCTGATCCTCTGCTTCCTGCGCCACCTGTCCGAGGAGGACGCGCTGGCCACCTTCGAGTCGGCGCTGCCGCTTTTCGAGAAGTATTCGCACCGCCTGATCGGCGTCGGCCTCGACTCCTCCGAGCAGGGCCACCCGCCCTCGAAGTTCGAGCGCGTGTTCGCCCGCGCCCGCGCGCTGGGCCTGAAGCTGGTGGCGCACGCCGGCGAGGAAGGCCCGCCCGCCTACGTGATCGAGGCGCTCGACCTGCTCAAGGTGGACCGCGTCGACCACGGCGTGCGCAGCATCGAGGACGCGGCCCTGGTGGCGCGCCTGGCCGATTCGCGCATCGCCCTGACGGTCTGCCCGCTGTCGAACCTGAAGCTCAAGGTATTCGACGACATGACCAAGCACACCCTGAAGGTGCTGCTCGACAGCGGCGTGGCGGTCACCATCAATTCCGACGATCCGGCCTATTTCGGCGGCTACGTCAACGACAACTACTTCGCGACCGTGGCCGCGCTCGCCCTCGAGGACCAGGACGTCTATACCGTGATCCGCAATGGATTCGAGGCGTCCTTCGTCACCGAGGCCGAGCGCGCCGCGCTGATCGCGAAGCTCGATTCGCACTGGCAACCGGCATGACGCCCACGTCCTGTCGGGAGCGCCGGTGCCTTGAGCGCATGCGCTCGACGCATGCGCACGGTGGTTCCCATAACAGAGACTGAGGAGAGCTTTTCCGATGGACACGTACAACGGCAGCAAGGCCCCGGCTTCGAGCTCGATGCTCGACCGTTTCTTCGGCATCCGCGAATCCGGTTCGCGGTTGCGCACGGAGATCGTCGCGGGCATCACGACGTTCCTGACGGCGATGTACATCATCGTCGTCAATCCCGGCATCCTGTCCCAGGCAGGCGTGCCGTTCGCGTCCGCGCTGACCGCCACCGTGATCGTCAGCTTCCTCGGCAGTTGCGCGATGGGCCTGTACGCGCGCAACCCGGTGCTGGTCGCGCCGGGCATGGGCATGAACGCGCTGTTCACCTTCGTGATGGTGCACGGCGGGCGCATGCCCTGGCAGACCGCGCTCGGCTGCGTGTTCTGGGCCGGTGTGATCTTCGCCGTGCTGGCCGCCTTCAACGCGCGCAAGCTGGTGGTGGACGCGATCCCGCCCAACCTGCGCCATGCCGTGTCCTGCGGGATCGGCCTGTTCATCTGCCTGATCGGCCTGGTCAACGCCAAGTTCGTGGTGGGCGACCCGGTCACCGTGGTGCACGCCTCCTCGCTGAACCCGGTGATCGTCACGTTCCTGATCGGGCTGGCCGTCACCACCGTGCTGGTGGTGCGCCGCGTGACCGGCGCGCTGATGATCGGCATCGTGGTGACCACCGTGCTGGCGATCCCGATCGGCCGTGTCTGGGGCGACGGCACCGCCTACTGGCCGGCCGCTATCGCCACCAGGACGCTGGTCAACTGGAACGGCCTGGTGTCCGCGCCCGACTTCTCCGGCATCGGCCAGCTCGACCTGATCGGCGCGCTGAAGGTGGCCTACTGGCCGTTCATCTTCGTGATGCTGTTCACCGCCTTCTTCGACGCGCTGTCGACCTTCATGGCGATCTCGGAAGCCGGCAACCTGATCGATCGCGACGGCAATCCGCGCAACATCCGCCAGTCGATGATGGTCGACGCGTTCTCGGCGGTGGTCTCGGCGCCGCTGGGCACCAGCCCCGCCAACGCCTACATCGAATCGGCGGCCGGCATCTCGGCGGGCGGGCGCACCGGGCTGGTGGCGGTGGTGGCCGGGATCTGCTTCCTGCCCTTCCTGGTGCTCTCGCCGCTGCTCTCGCTGGTGCCGGCGATCGCCACAGCCCCGGCGCTGATCCTGGTGGGCGTGTTCATGATGGAGTCGATCACCAAGATCGAGTGGCATCGCTTCGACGAGGCGATCCCCGCCTTCATCGCGATGGTGCTGATCCCCCTGACCTACTCGATCACCGACGGCATCGCCTACGGCTTCCTCGCCTTCGTGGTGCTCAAGCTGTTCACCGGCAAGCGCCACGAGATCAAGCCGGCGATGTGGATCGTCGCCGCGTTGTCCGGCGTGCTGCTCGCGCAGCTTTGATGCCGCGCCTCACCCTTTCGATGCTGGAGTTCCGCTCATGACCCAAACCGCCTTCCGCGCCCGGCTGCTGACCTTTCGCGCAGACCCGGCCCGCGACGCCGACGCCGCCGTGCTCGAGGACGACGGCCTGCTGATCGTCGAGGACGGCCGGGTGGTGGCCGCCGGCGCCTACGCGGCGCTGGCCGGGCGCCTCGCGCCCGACGCCCACCTCACCACGCTGCGCGACAAGCTGATCGTGCCCGGCTTCATCGACACGCACATCCACTATCCGCAGACTGACATGATCGCGTCGCCGGCGCCGGGGCTGCTGCCCTGGCTGGAGACCTACACCTTCCCGACCGAGCGGCGCTTCGAGGATCCGGAGCATGCGCGCGAGGTGGCGGGCTTCTTCGTCGACCAATTGCTGGCCAGCGGCACCACCACGGCGCTGGTCTACTGCACGGTGCACAAGCAGTCGGCCGATGCCTTCTTCGAGGCCAGCGAGGCCAGGAACCTGCGGATGATCGCCGGCAAGGTGCTGATGGACCGCAATTGCCCGGCATTCCTGCGCGATACCGCGCAATCGGGCCACGACGACAGCGCCGAGCTGATCACGCGCTGGCACGGGCGCGGCCGCCAGATGTACGCGCTCACGCCGCGCTTCGCGCCGACCTCGACGGTGGAGCAGCTGGAAGCCTGCGCCGAGCTCGCGCGCCGCCATCCCGACGTGTTCGTGCAGAGCCACGTGGCCGAGAACGTCGACGAGGTGAAGTGGGCGGCCGAGCTGTTCCCCGGCCATCGCAGCTACCTCGACATCTACGATCGCCACGGCCTGCTGCGCCCGCGCGCCGTGTACGGCCATTGCATCCACCTCGACGACGAGGACCGGCGCCGCATCGCCGAGACCGGCACGGTGATCGCCCATTGCCCGACCTCGAACTTCTTCCTCGGCAGCGGCCTGTTCGACTTCGACCGCGCCACCGAGCAGCGCGCGTCGCTGTCGCTGGCCACCGACGTGGGCGGCGGCACCTCGTTCTCGATGCTGCAGACCATGAACGAGGCGCACAAGGTGGCGCGGCTGTCGGGTTATCACCTCACGGCCACGCGCATGTTCTGGCTGGCCACGGCCGGCGCCGCGCAGGCGCTCGCGCTGGATGACCAGGTCGGCACCCTGGCGCCGCGCTCGGAAGCCGACTTCGTGGTGCTCGACCCACGCGCCACGCCGCTGCTGGCGCGCCGCACCGCGCGCGCCGAGACGCTGGAGGAGCTGCTGTTCGCGCTTGCCATGCTCGGCGACGACCGCGCCGTGCACAGCACCTACGCGGCCGGCCGTTGCGTGCACGAGCGCGATGCGGCACGGCAAGCGGAGGCGGCGCTCGCCTGATGCGGGATCGGACGCCGGCGCAGCCGGCGTTCGCTGAGGAATCCGGATGAAGACTGGGCCCGACGCGACATCTCGCGTCGGGCCCTGCTTTTTGAAGATCGGATTTCGACGATCGGGGTTTGGAGCAGCGGGCCGTATCGGCGCCCGGCCGGGCGCCGCCGCGCCGCCTTGCGCCGTGCCGCCTTATTTCGCGGCGGCCGCCGGCGCGGCGCCGGAAGCCGCGGCAGCCGGCACCGCGCGCTCGTTCGAGGCCGGCGCGGCCGGGCCGCCGCCGTTGCGGTCCACCGGCAGGCGCACGGTGCGCGTCGAGCCGTTGCCGAGCGGGAAGTCGGCCAGCGCCGAGCGGGCCAAGTAGGGCATCGCCGTCACCAGCGAACCGCCGCCGCCCGAATTGCGCGCGCTGACGTTGTAGACCTCGCGGCCGGTGCCGCGCTCGGTGATGCGGATCGTCAGCGAGCGTTCGTAGACGCGGTAGGTCTGGCTCACGTAGCCGGCCGGGAACGGGCCCCAGGGACCGAAGCCGCCCCAGGCGCCGGCGCCGCGCCAGTAAGGGCCAGGCCCGATCCAGGGATCGTAGTAGACCGGCTGCGGCACGTTCACCAGGTCGCCCTTGATGCCGTAGGCGAGCGCCACCAGGTAGCGCGCCTGGGCGGCCGGCACGCGCCGGAACGCGAGCGTCGACAGTTCGTTGGCGACGATGTTCTCGTAGGTGGCCTGCTCCAGGCTGTTCTGCTCGTCCTGGTCGCGCGTGAAGGCGTAGGTACGGGTCGCGTCGCTGCCGCTCCAGTCGGAGAAGGCCGTGACCTGGGTGCTCACATAGCTCGCGCAGCCCGACAGCAGCACGACACAGGCGCTCGCGAGCCACAGGGCGGCGCGGAACGTACGATTCGCTTTCATCTGGATCCTCGTGTTCGATGACGCCCGGCGGGCGCACCGCGATCATACGCTGCGCGCCGCCCACCGGGACATCAGGCAGACCCGCCGGCCGGCGGAAAGTTCGGTCCGCGCAACATCCGAACCCTTTGTACAATGCACGCACGCCCCCGTCACGAGCGGGTCGGCGCATTTCCCGGTTTACGAACTCCTACGCCCACGCACGACATGTCCGATACAGCTGCCCAATCCACCGTGATCCGCCGCGCCGACTACACGCCGCCCGCGTTCCTCATCGACAGCGTCGAGCTCGAATTCGACCTGGTGCCCGAGCGCACGGTGGTGCGCAACACCATGCGCGTGCGCCGCAACCCCGACGCCGCGCCCACGCCGCATCTCGAACTGCTCGGCGAATCGCTGGAATTCATCGCCGCGCGCGTGAACGGCCAGCCGGTGGACGCGGTGCGCGCCCACGAGCACGGCCTGACGGTCGAGAACCTGCCGGACGCCTTCGAGCTGTCGATCGACAGCGCCTGCGCGCCGGCCGGCAACACCACGCTGTCGGGCCTCTACGTGTCGAGCGGCAACTTCTTCACGCAGTGCGAGGCGGAAGGCTTTCGCCGCATCACCTACTTCCTCGACCGCCCCGACGTGATGGCGACCTACACGGTCACGCTGCGCGCCGACAGGCGCGCCTACCCGGTGCTGCTGTCCAACGGCAACCTGGTCGATTCGGGCGAGCTGCCCGAGGGCCGTCACTTCGCCAAGTGGGAAGACCCGTTCCGCAAGCCCAGCTACCTGTTCGCGCTGGTGGCGGGCAAGCTGGTCGCGATCGAGGAGACCATCACCGCCGCCTCGGGCGCGAAGAAGCTGCTGCAGGTCTGGGTCGAGCCGCATGACCTCGACAAGACCCGCCACGCGATGGATTCGCTGATCCACTCGATCCACTGGGACGAGCGGCGCTTCGGCCTGGAGCTCGATCTCGACCGCTTCATGATCGTGGCGGTCGGCGATTTCAACATGGGCGCGATGGAGAACAAGGGGCTCAACATCTTCAACACGAAGTACGTGCTGGCCAATCCCGAGACGGCCACCGACGTCGACTTCGCCAATATCGAGGCGGTGGTCGGCCACGAGTACTTCCACAACTGGACCGGCAACCGCGTGACCTGCCGCGACTGGTTCCAGCTGAGCCTGAAGGAAGGCCTGACGGTGTTCCGCGACCAGGAGTTCTCGGCCGACATGTCGGCCGGCGAGGCCGACGACGCCGGCGCGCGCGCGGTCAAGCGCATCGAGGACGTGCGCGTGCTGCGCCAGTTGCAGTTCGCCGAGGACGCGGGCCCGATGGCGCATCCGGTGCGTCCCGAGAGCTATGTCGAGATCAACAACTTCTACACGATGACGGTCTATGAAAAAGGCTCGGAAGTCGTGCGGATGTACCAGACCCTGTTCGGCCGCGACGGCTTCCGGCGCGGCATGGATCTCTACTTCGAGCGCCACGACGGCCAGGCCGTCACCTGCGACGACTTCCGCCACGCGATGGCCGACGCCAATGGCCGCGACCTGGCCCAGTTCGAGCGCTGGTACAGCCAGGCCGGCACGCCGCGCGTGACGGTCAGGACCGCCTACGACGCCGCCGCCAAGCGCTACACGGTGACGCTGCGCCAGGGTTACGGCGAGGCCTCGCCGGCCGCTCGCGAGACCCAGACCGGGCCGCTGCTGATCCCGTTCGCGATCGGCCTGATCGGCCCCGACGGCCAGGACCTGCCGCTGCGCCTGGACGGCGAGGCCGCCGCCGGCGCCACCACGCGCGTGCTGGAGCTGACCGAGACCGAGGCCACGTACACCTTCGTCGACGTGCCGGCCGCGCCGCTGCCCTCGCTGCTGCGCAACTTCTCGGCGCCGGTGATCGTCGAGTACGACTATCGCGAGGAGGAGCTCGCCTTCCTGCTGGCCCACGACAGCGATCCGTTCAACCGCTGGGAAGCCGGCCAGCGCCTGGCCACGCGGGCCCTGCTCACGCTCGCCGAGCAAGCCGCCGCGGGCGCCGAACTCGCGCTCGGCGACGCCTTCGTCGAAGCCTTCCGCCGCGTGCTGAGCGACGACACGCTCTCGCCGGCCTTCCGCGAACTGGCGCTGACCCTGCCCTCCGAGGCCTACCTGGCCGACCAGATGCGCGAGGCGAACCCGGCCGCCGTGCACCGCGCGCGCCAGTTCGTGCGCGGCCGCCTGGCCCAGGCGCTGCGCGCCGAATGGCTGGCGATCCACGAGCGCCATCGCACGCCGGGCGAGTACGCGCCGACGCCCGAGGACGCCGGCCATCGCGCGCTGAAGAACCTCGCGCTGGTCTACCTGGCCGAGCTGCCGGAACCCGCCGAGGCGGTGCGCCTGGCCACCGCGCAGTACGAGGGCGCCAACAACATGACCGACCGCGCTGCCGCGCTCGGCGCGCTGCTGTCGGCCTCGGCCGGCTCGGCCGCCGCCGAGGCGCCGGCCCGGCAGGCGCTGGCCGATTTTTATCAACGCTTCGAGAAGGAAGCGCTGGTGATCGACAAGTGGTTCTCGATGCAGGCCACGCGCCGCGGCACGGCCGAGCATCCGACGCTGGACACGGTACGCGAGCTGCTCGCGCATCCGGCCTTCAACCTGAAGAACCCGAACCGCGCGCGCTCGCTGATCTTCGGTTTCTGCGCGGCCAACCCGGCGCAATTCCACGCCGCCGACGGCTCGGGTTATGCGTTCTGGGCCGACCAGGTGCTCGCGCTCGATGCGCTGAACCCGCAGGTGGCCGCGCGCCTGGCGCGTTCGCTGGAAAACTGGCGCCGCTTCACGCCGGCGCTGCGCGAGCGCATGCGCGAGGCGCTCGAGCGCGTGGCGGCAGGCGTCAAGTCGCGCGACGTGCGCGAGATCGTCGAGAAGGCGCTCGCCTGATCCGGCGTCCCTCTCTTCGCCCGCCATGCAGAACGGCCGGGCCGCTCACGCGGTCCGGCCGTTTTTTATCGGGTCGCGCGGCGGGCATGGTTCCCGCTGCTGCGTGATCCGCTTCCGCCGCTCGGCAATGGGCCGCAGCGACTCAGCTCGACAGGCATGGCGTGAGCGCCTGCCCGGTGCCGCACGCCGACGGCTCGAGGCCGTCGGGCGAGCTTTACGCGGCAAGGCTGACGGGTTTCTCGCAGCGCCCCCGCCTGGTCGATTTCGTGCGCGCCATGCACTCGAGCGCCGCCGCCGCGCTTCCCGAGATCGCGCTGCCGTGACATCGACATGACAGCAGCCTGATCGCCGCGATTGCTGCTGCGCCACAAAAAGCCGGGGGCGGCACCGGGCGAGGCGGGTAAAATTGCGGCAAACAACGGTTTTCCCGCCTCTCGGAGCTCAGCAATGTCCATTTCCCGACGTACCACGCTGTCGAAATACCTGATCGAGCAGCAGCGTGAGAATCACAACCTCCCCGCCGACCTGCGCCTGTTGATCGAAGTGGTCGCGCGCGCCTGCAAGGCGATCAGCTACCACGTCTCGAAGGGCGCGCTCGGCGAGGCGCTCGGCACGGCCGGCAGCGAGAACGTGCAGGGCGAGGTGCAGAAGAAGCTCGACATCCTCTCCAACGAAATCCTGCTCGACGCCAACGAATGGGGCGGCAACCTCGCCGCGATGGCCTCCGAGGAAATGGAGACCTTCTTCCCGATCCCCGAGAACTACCCGCGCGGCGAATACCTGCTGGTGTTCGATCCGCTCGACGGCTCCTCGAACATCGACGTCAACGTCTCGATCGGCACGATCTTCTCGGTGCTGCGCTGCCCGGACGGCCAGCAGGCCACCGAGCAGTCCTTCCTGCAGCCCGGCACCCAGCAGGTCGCGGCCGGCTACGCGGTGTATGGCCCGCAGACGGTGCTGGTGCTGACCACCGGCAACGGCGTGAACTGCTTCACGCTCGACCGCGAACTCGGCTCCTGGGTGTTGACGCAGAGCAACATGCAGATCCCGGCCGATACGCGCGAATACGCGATCAACGCCTCGAACGCGCGCCACTGGTACGAGCCGGTCAAGCGCTACGTGGACGAGCTGAACGCCGGCAGCGAAGGCCCGCGCGGCGAGAACTTCAACATGCGATGGATCGCCTCGATGGTGGCCGACGTGCACCGCATCCTGAACCGCGGCGGCATCTTCATGTACCCGGCCGACGCCCGCACGCCGGACCGCCCGGGCAAGCTGCGCCTGATGTACGAGGCGAACCCGATGTCCTTCATCGTCGAGCAGGCGGGCGGCGCCGCGACCACCGGCAGCGAGCGCATCCTCGAGGTCCAGCCGACCGGCCTGCACCAGCGCGTGCCGGTGATCCTCGGCTCGCGCAACGAGGTCGAGCGCGTGACCCGCTACCACCAGGAAGCGGCCGCGAAGTAAGCGCTTCGGCACCGCCGGAAGGCTTGCGGCGGTGCCGCAAAAAATCATTCCGGGAGGCCCGCCAGGGCTTCCCTCCCGAAGCGCTCCAACGTAGAATTCGCCGCGTCGTGAGACGCAGGGCCAGATGACCGGCGACGGACATCGCGAGCCCGGGGCGATCAGCGGCCGAGGTGGCGCCGGTGGTTTGGCAGGCAAGGAGACGCGAGTGCTGCAGGATCAAGCACTTAGTCGACGCCAGCGTGGATTTTGAAAATTTTCTCGCCAGACCTCTTGTCAGCCTTGCAGAAATCACCCTATAATTTCACTTCTTTGTTGCCGGTGTAGCTCAGTTGGTAGAGCAGCGCATTCGTAATGCGAAGGTCGTAGGTTCGACTCCTATCTCCGGCACCATCAGAATCAAGCAAAAAGCCCGATCCTCGTGATCGGGCTTTTTGCTTTCCGGCTTCCGCCGTTCTTCTCCCGCCCCCCTGCCTTGCGGCCGTCCAGAAAGGCTGCCGAAAGATCGAGAAATATCGTCCGGACCGGCCGTTCCGGCCGAAAAAACCTTTGGTAACTCCCTCGCGCGCTGTCTAACATTACTTAACGCTCCTGACCCGTCTATTGCAGTACATTGCGTGGGCAACGGGCCGGAGCCGACAGCCCACGGCTGTCACCCGCATCTCGATGCCCGCGGCCGGTTCGTTTCGCAGCAAACAATCCAACAGGAGAGAACCACCATGGCTCATGGCTTGATTATGTGGCTCATCATCGGCGCGATCGCCGGCTGGCTCGCCGGCCTGCTCGTGAAGGGCGGCGGCTTCGGGCTGATCGTCGACATCATCGTCGGCATCGTCGGTGCCGTGATCGGCGGCTGGCTGGCCGGCGTGCTCGGCATCAGCGTCGGCAGCGGCTTCTTCGCCTCGATCATCGTCGCGGTGATCGGCGCCGTCATCCTGCTGTTCATCATCCGGCTGTTCAGGCGCGCATAAACTGCCTGCCTCGCCGCCCGGCGCCCGATCGATCGGCGCGCCGGGCCGGCGCCTCCACCGCCGGCCGCGCAAGGCCCGGCGATCCTCCCCGATTCCGCCTCCGCCGACTCCCGATTGCCTCTCCCACCTCCGCGAGCCGAGGGCACGTCGCTTGCGCCCGACCTCACGCGCGTCGCGTTCGCCCAATCCGGCCTCGGGCCGCAGCGCCTTGCGGCAGCGCGTTTACCCGGAGATCCGCCGGGCGTGACCAGACGAATTCGATGCGCGCGCATCGAATTCGTCCCTGCAGGCCTGGGCCTGATCCGACAAAATCACGGCGTGTGTGCGGTTTAAGCAACATCGACAAAATGAAACGATTCCCCGCTGGAAAAAATCGAGATAAGCGATCGATAATCGAGTCACCGCAAGGAGATTGATCATGGATGAGAAACCACTTCGCATGCCACCTCCCGAGAAAGTGATGAGCCCGGACCCGGAGCCGGTGGCCGTCGAGTTTCTCGCTGAGTTGCCCGATCATGTGCGCGCGTTCTTCGACGAGCAGCACAAGCTCGGCTCCCCGAAGTAAGGGCCCGTTCAGCATCGTGACGCGTCGCCTCGCGACCGCTTCCTTGCGCCTGCACCGCCTCCCCCTTCGGCACGCCTCGCGCCGCCCCGGCCACAACGGCCGTGAGGGCGCGCTCGCCCTGGCGCGCTGATCTTCGCCTCGCGCCGCTCGCGCGCGACGTCTTCGTTTATCCTCGTACTTTTCCGCTTCGTCCGGCCCATGCCGGCGCTCGTCGATTCCATGACTTCCTCGTTCCGCACAGCCATCGCCTCGGCCTCGCTTGCCGCCCTGCTCGCCTGCCTGCCGCTGTCGGCCGCCGCCGACGGCGACGACACCCCGCTGACCAACCTGGTCGCCCTCGCCTCGCAGCGCATCGCGCTGGCCGAACCGGTGGCGCAGTGGAAGTGGGCCAACCACAAGCCGATCGAGGACAAGCCGCGCGAGGCCCAGCTGCTCGCCGACGTCGAGCGGCGCGCGGTCGGCGCCGGCATCGACCGCGATTACGCACATGCCTTCTTCGCCGACCAGATCGAGGCGAGCAAGATCATGCAGAACGCGCTGTTCGCGAGCTGGCGCGCCAGTCAGGCGCCCGCGGGCACGCCGCCCGATCTCGCCACCACCACGCGCCCGCAGTTCGACAAGCTCACCCAGTCGATGATCGCCGCGCTCGCGCGCGTCGCGCCGCTGCGCGAGGCGCCCGATTGCCAGGCGCGCGTGGCGCGCAGCATCGCCAACTGGAAAACCTTGACGCGCTATGACTCGCGGCAGTCGCCGGCGCTCGACACGGCGCTCTCGCACGTCTGCTCGGGTGGCGGCGCGAGCGCCATCGGCTGAAGAACGCGGCCGCCCGGCCGAAGCGGACCCGGGGCGGTGCCGGCCTAATCGTCGACCGATGCGACGGCCGCCGCGCTCGGCGCCAGGAGCACCGTCGCCAGGCCGCGCGCCAGGTGCGTCTGCAGGATCCGGCACAGGCTGGCGTTGAAGGGATCGTCGCCGGCGGAAGACGCCGCCGCCAGCGCCGCTGCCTTCGACAGATCCGGGGTCGTACCGAGATAACGCCAGCGGTCGATCACATGATAGACGGCGCGCTCGCCGCCCTCGACGATCGCGACCGGCCCGTCGAACGGCCAGGGCGTGCCCGCCGAGCTCAAGCCGCGGCGGGCGTCGGCGGCCTTGCTGCCCGCCTTGCGATTGAAGGCCGGCGACAGTTCGGCGATCCAGGCCGTCTCCGCCAGCATTGCGCCCAGCTCTCCTCCCGTTTCACGCCATTCGACGCGCCGCACCTGCTCGGCGAGCCGCCGCTCCCTGGCCGAACGCCGCTCGCCGCCCAGCAACGCGCGCAGGCGGTTGCGCACGCGCACGCTGCGCCCGACGAACAAGGGCGCATCCCCCTCGCCGAACAGCGCGTAGGCACCGAAGCCGGCCGGCGCCCGCTCGAGATCGTCCTCGGTCAGGTCGCCCGTCAGGCGGAAACGCCGCGTGGTCAGCGCGATCTGTTCGTCGAGCCGCTCGGGCGGCACCAACGACGGCAGGCGCTGCCAGAACTGCCAGACCAGGTCCGCATCGGCCAGTGCGCGATGGCGCGCATTCGGCACCAGCGCATGCCGCTCGATCAGCGCGTCGAGCCCGTGGCGCGACTCGCGCGGAAACAGCGCGCGCGACAGGCGCACGGTGCAGAGCATGTCGGGATTGAAGGCGAATCCGGCCCGCTCGAACTCCGCGCGCAGGAAACCGCGATCGAAGCTGGCGTTGTGGGCGATGAAGAGCCTGCCCTCGAGCCGCGCGAACAGCTCGGCCGCGATCGAGGCGAAAGTGGGCGCGCCACGCACCATCTCGTCGCTGATGCCGGTGAGCTGCTGGATGAAGGCGGGGATCGGCTGCTGGGGATCGATCAGCGAGGTCCAGGTGGACACCCCTTGCGGCCCGACCTCGACCACGCCGATCTCGGTGATCCGGTGATCGGCGGCGGATCCGCCGGTCGTTTCGAGATCGACGAAGGCGAGCGGGCCGTCGATGGCGGGGTATGACGAGGACGAATCGAGCATGTCTGCGGAAAACGATACCGGGTGGAAGAAGCGCGAGCATGCGCACGGTGTCGATTCTACCCGCCAAAAACAAAGCCCCCGCCAAAGGCGGGGGCTCGATATCGGATCGACCTGAGAATCAACTACCGGAAAATACCGGGTTAACCCGTCAGGGGACAACCCGAATCAGACAGCCTGGATATTGGCAGCCTGCTTGCCCTTCGGGCCGGTCTTGACGTCGAACGAAACGCGTTGGTTTTCCTTCAGCGTCTTGAAGCCGTCCATCTTGATTTCCGAGAAGTGCGCGAACAGATCTTCGCCACCGTTGTCGGACGTGATAAAGCCGAAGCCCTTAGCATCGTTAAACCATTTCACGATACCGGTATCCATATTCCTGATTCCCCAAACGATTTTAAATAAAACGAGCAACCCGTGAGTGCCGTCACCGAAAGCCCCGGCCCCGCCAAACCTTGTGGACAATGAGCAGTAAGCACCGCAGACTTCGTGGTGCTTTTATAAATGGGACGATCCAGGCTCGTCAAGAAAATTCTTCACATCTTCTTATTCGGCTTGACGTCGATCCGGATGGAAACGATACACCCCCGGCAAAATGCACCAATTAGCCGATGAAAACCTGTCATTATTACTAGGAAAACACAGGCCCATTAACAAAAAAGCAAAAAATACCGAAGCAGTAAAAAATCCATGGCTTGGTATTTTTCCGGGTTGTTGCTCTCATTCTGTTTTGCGAAGCTGAGGATGCCATGGAAGTACAGGGGGTGAATATGTTGCTCGACCAAATGAAACGACTGGTACATCGACTCGGCATGCTGCGACGCCATAAAACAATCACTCCGGCAGCAACCTCGGCTCAGTCATTCGGCGTCGAATTCGATACGACCTGGCACGGCGACCATTGGCAGAACCTGCTCGCCTCGCCGCTCGATGCACGTCACTACGTGATGGAAGACTGGGCGCAGCCGCTGTCTATGCCGCAGGACGACATCCGCGACACAAGTTCGCCGAAGCGGCGCCGCCACTGAGCTACGCCTCGCCAGGATACGAACAAAAAAAAGCGCGACCGGAAAGTCGCGCTAACAAAGGTTTGGAGATCTTTTCCGTCAACGAAAAAGTCTGCTTCGAAAAGCAGAGGTCTCAGTATAGCGATTGCATCGCGCGCCATTATCGGTGGTCTTCACAAACCTCTATTGTCGAAGCCTCAACAATCATCAGCGCCGATGATTGCCTCCACTTCCCTCCCCCATTTTGTATCCATCGCGCAACGTAAAAATCGCTTCGCGCTCCTCGCCGTTTTCCCGCAACGGCCGCTGAGCCTTGCCTGACAACGGTTTGCGGACGATCCCCGACCATTTCTCAAACTTAAATTCATTATTGCTTAAAGTGCAATCGACGCGAGCCGGTCGCTCGCTCGACACTGCGCTCGGGTTTGGAGATTTGCGGCGCCCTGTGGCGCCACCCTCGACATGCCACGCCGCCTACGGTGATGGCCACTATCTCGATGAATCAGGGGGAGCTTGCCTCCTCTATCTGATGGAGAGGAATCAATGAAAAAGACTCTGATCGCAGCGGCGCTCACCGGTGTCTTCGCGACCGCCGCCCATGCGCAAAGCAGCGTGACCCTGTACGGCCTGATCGACGCCGGCATCACCTATACCAACAACCAGGGCGGCCACAGCTCCTGGTCGGAAACCAGCGGCTCGGTCAACGGCAGCCGTTGGGGCCTGCGCGGCAACGAGGATCTCGGCGGCGGCCTGAAGGCGATCTTCGTGTTGGAAAACGGCTTCGGCATCAATAACGGCACGCTCAAGCAGAACGGCCGCGAGTTCGGCCGCCAGGCCTTCGTTGGCCTGGGCCACACGCAGTTCGGCTCGGTCACGCTTGGCCGCCAGTACGACAGCGTGGTGGACTTCATCGGGCCGCTGTCGCTGACCGGCACGCAGTACGGCGGCACGCAGTTCGCCCACCCGTTCGACAACGACAACCTCAACAACTCGTTCCGCGTCAACAACTCGGTCAAGTACACCAGCGTCAACTGGAACGGCCTGAAGTTCGGCGGCTTGTACGGGTTCTCGAACAGCAGCCAGTTCTCGAACAACCGCGTGTTCAGCGGCGGCGTGTCGTACAGCTACCTGGGCTTCAACCTGGCAGCCGGCTACATGCAGCTGAACAACGACATCAACGGCCTGACCGCGCCGGCGGTGTCGAACGCGGCCGGCGCCGTCGCCGGCGACAACACCTTCGTCGGCAAGCGTCAGCGCGTGTTCGGTGGCGGCCTGACCTACACCTTCGGTCCAGCCACGGCGGGCTTCGTGTTCACGCAGACGCGCGTGAATCGCGCGCTCGGCATCGGCGGCGGCGCTTCGGGTACCTCGGCCGGCATCACGCTGGACGGCACCTTCGCCCGCTTCAACAACTACGAAGTGAACGCGCGTTACGCGCTGACGCCGGCGCTGTCGGTGGCGGGTTCGTGGACCTACACGGCCGGCTTCCTCGACGGCCGTCATCCGGGCTGGAACCAGTTCAACCTGCAGACCTCGTACGCGCTGTCCAAGCGCACCGACGTGTACCTGCAGGGCGAATACCAGCACGTCAGCACCGATGGCCTGGCGCTGGGCGCCTACGTCAACGGCCTGGGCGGCGCTTCGTCGACCAACAAGCAGATCGCCGTCACGGCCGGCCTGCGCCACCGCTTCTGATACGAAGCGGCTCCGCAATCACAAAAGCGCCCCGCGGGGCGCTTTTGTTTTTTTGCATGCCGGAGGAGGCTCGATGCCAAGCCGAACGCGGTTCAGGCAGCTGGCGCCGGGTAGCGCACGTCGAGCACGTCGATCGGCTGCGGGCCGGCCGGCGTCATCAGCGTGACGGTGTCGCCGATACGCGCCTTCAGCAGCGCCCGCGCGATCGGCGAAACCCAGCTGACGTGGCCGTGATCGAGGTCGACCTCGTCGACGCCGACGATCGTGATGGTGTGATCCTCGCCGTCCTCGGTGGCGTAGTCGACGGTCGCGCCGAAGAACACCTGGTCGGCGCTCTCCTGCCGGCTCGCGTCGACCACCTCGGCGAGATCCAGCCGCTTGGTCAGGAAGCGGATGCGGCGGTCGATCTCGCGCAGCCGCCGCTTGCCGTAGATGTAGTCGCCGTTCTCGGAACGGTCACCGTTGGACGCAGCCCAGGAAACCAGCTTGACGACCTCGGGACGCTCCTCGTCGATCAGGTGCAGCAGCTCGTCACGCAACCGCTTGTGGCCGGCCGGCGTGATGTAGTTCTTCGCGCCGGCGGGGATGGCCGGCTGCGCGTGGTCGAGATCGTCGTCATCGCCGTCCGATTCCTTAACAAACGCCTTGTTCATGCTGTTTCCGACTCGGCTCCAGGCCTGCGTAAGGGAATCTCCAAGGGTACACGAAAGGGACATAAAACCCGCTCGTGAAGAAATTGTGGCCAATCCCTTCCCTTTCCCCAAAATCCTTGCTATATTCTCACTTCTGCGTGCGGCTGTAGCTCAGTTGGATAGAGTACTTGGCTACGAACCAAGGGGTCGTGGGTTCGAATCCTGCCAGCCGCGCCACCTTTTCAAACGAGCAGTCCTACGGGGTTGCCCGGCAGTAACAAAGCAGTACCGTTTTGCGTGCGGCTGTAGCTCAGTTGGATAGAGTACTTGGCTACGAACCAAGGGGTCGTGGGTTCGAATCCTGCCAGCCGCGCCATCTTTGAAGGGCCTTCCTCCGGGAAGGCCCTTTTGTTTTCCTGGCCGTCTTTCCGTATCCCTCGGCGCCGAGCCATAAAAAAGCGGCACGACGTCGGATACGTGGTGCCGCCCTTGCCTCGCGATCACGCGCCATGCGCGGGCGCGCCTGCCTCAGTAATCCTGCCGTTCGCGATCGATCCGCATGCCGCCGTCATGGCGCGTATGCGCCGTGTCGTCGCTCGAACGCTCTCGCATGATCCGCATCACGTCGGGATTGGTCCGCACGCGCCGCATCACGTTGGCGAGATGGACGCGGTCGCTGACCTGGATCACGAAGCGCAGGACCGTCGATTCGTGCGACAGATCCTCGTCCATCGCGATATGGACGATGTTCGCGTCGGCCGAGGTGATGTCGGCCGCGACGCGCGCGAAGATGCCCTTGGTGTTCTTGACCAGCACCTTGACCGTCACGTCGAACAGGCGGCCCGGCTGGGGCGCCCAGGCGACGTCGATCCAGCGGCCCGGATCGCGGCGATGGATGCGCTGCGCGACCCGGCAATCGGTCGTATGGATCGCCATGCCCAGGCCGATGCCGATATAACCCATGATGCTGTCGCCGGGAATCGGCCGGCAGCAGGCCGACAACTGCACCGACATGCCCTCGGTGCCGGTGATCGCCACCGGCGGCGCGTGATGGACCGGGCGATCGCCGCGCGCGAGTTCGTCGTCGGCATCGCGCCCGCTCATCAGCACCTCGATGCGCTTGGCCATCACCTGGGGCACGCGACGGCCCAGGCCGATGTCCGCGAAGATCTCCTGGCGGCTCTTGTTGCCGGTCCACTGCACCAGCTTGTCCCAGACGTCCGGCTCGATCTCGGCCAGCGACAGGCCATACCCCTTCAGGCTCTGGTCGACCAGGCGCTCGCCGAGCTGCACCGACTCGTTCAGGCGCATCGTCTTCAGGTAATGGCGGATCGCCGAGCGGGCCTTGCCGGTGCGCACGAAGCCGAGCCAGACCGGGTTCGGCTTCGAATATGGCGCCGTGATCACCTCGACGATATCGCCGCTCTTGAGCTCGGTGCGCAGCGGCAGCAGCTCGTTGTTGATCTTCACGGCCACGCACTGGTTGCCGAGGTCGCTGTGCACCGAATAGGCGAAGTCGAGCGCGGTGGCACCGCGCGGCAGCGCCATAATCTTCGACTTCGGCGTGAACACGTAGACCGCGTCCGGGAACAGGTCGATCTTGACGTGCTCGAGGAACTCGCTCGAATCGCCTGCCTCGCTCTGGATGTCGAGCAGCGACTTGAGCCACTGGTGCGCGCGCATCTGCACGTCATTGAGATCGGCGCCGCCGTTCTTGTAGAGCCAGTGCGCGGCCACGCCGGCCTCGGCGATCTCGTGCATCTTGCGGGTGCGGACCTGGAACTCGATCGGCGCGCCGAAAGGACCGACCACCGTCGTGTGCAGCGACTGGTAGCCGTTCATCTTCGGGATCGCGATGTAGTCCTTGAACTTGCCCGGCACCGGCTTGTAGAGCGCATGCAGCGCGCCGATGCAGGTGTAGCACTCGAGCGCATGCTCGACCACCACGCGAAAGCCATAGACATCGAGCACCTGCGAGAACGACAACTGCTTGTCGCGCATCTTGCGGTAGATGCTGTAGATCGTCTTCTCGCGACCCATGATCTCCGCTTCGAGCTTCGCCTCGCCCACCGCGCGCTGCGCCGACTCGAGGATCTTCCCGATCACCTCGCGGCGATTGCCGCGCGCGGCCTTCACGGCCTTCTCGAGCGTCGCGTAGCGATGCGGATTGAAGTTCGCGAAGCTCATGTCCTGCAGCTCGCGATAGGTATTGTTCAGACCAAGGCGGTGCGCGATCGGCGCATAGATGTCGAGCGTCTCGCGCGCCACGCGGCGGCGCTTTTCCATCGGCACCGCGCCGAGCGTGCGCATGTTGTGGAGCCGGTCGGCCAGCTTCACGAGGATCACGCGCACGTCGCGCGCCATCGCCAGCAGCATCTTGCGGAAATTCTCCGCCTGCGCTTCCTCGCGGCTGCGGAACTCCATCTTGTCGAGCTTGGAGAGCCCGTCGACCAGTTCGGCGACCTTCGGGCCGAAGCGCTCGGCCAGCTCGCTCTTCATCACGCCCTGGTCTTCCATCACGTCGTGCAGCAGCGCGGCCATCACGGCCTGGGCATCGAGCTTCCAGCCGGCGCAGATTTCCGCGACGGCGACGGGATGGGTGATATAGGGTTCGCCGCTTTGGCGATATTGACCGAGGTGGGCTTCGTCACTGAAGTGGAACGCCGCCTTCACCTCCTTGATTTCCTCCGGAGGAAGGTACTCGGCAAGCGCGGCCGTCAGCTTCGCGATCGAAACGACGCCGTGCTTGCGAGGTTGCTCCGGGGTGGCGGTCGGCCCGAACAGATGGCGAAACGATTGTTCGAGGACCGCATCGATATACTGCCGCGCCGGCGAGTTCGCCGTCGCTTCGGTGGCGTCCGCCCCTTCGGCGGGGCCGGCTTCCGCGGAGGCGGACGATGGTGTGTTGCTCATGTTCGCCTCCTTGGGTTGGCACGTCGGTTGAGCGGACTACATGGCTGAAGGATCGAGTGTGCCTTAAACAGGCACTTTCTTCAGCATCTCGATGCCGACCTGGCCCGCCGCGATCTCGCGCAGCGCAACCACGGTGGGCTTGTCGCGGCTTTCGATCTTCGGCGTATGGCCTTGCGCGAGCTGCCGCGCGCGGTAGGTGGCGGCGAGCGCCAGTTCGAAGCGATTCGGGATTTGCTTCAGGCAGTCTTCGACGGTAATGCGAGCCATGTTGGGTATTCCTTCTGAATATGTTGCGTATTCTACCTTATGTCCCTCGTGCGCCGCCTTCAGTCGGCGTGCGGGAGATGGATGCCGAGCTCGATGAAAAGCTCGGTGTGCCGCGCGTATTGCGAGGCCACGCGCAAGCGCGTGGCCGCCACGATGCGTTGCAGCTCGGACAGCGCCGTGTCGAAGTGCTCGTTGATCACCACGTATTCGGCTTCCGAGGCGTGCGCGATCTCGCTGCCGGCGGCCAGCAGGCGCCGCGTGATCACGTTCGGCTCGTCCTGGCCGCGCTTCTTCAGGCGCTCCTCGAGCGCTGCCAGCGAGGGCGGCAGGATGAAGATGCCGACCGCGTTGCGGAACTGCTTCTTGACCTGCTGCGCGCCCTGCCAGTCGATCTCGAGCAGCACGTCGCGACCGCTTTGCATCTGCTCCTCGATCCACACGCGCGAGGTGCCGTAGTAGTTGCCGTGCACCTCGGCGCTTTCGAGGAATTCGTGACGCGCGTGGCGCGCGCGGAAATCCTCGACGCTGGTGAAGTGGTAGTGCTCGCCGTCCTGCTCGCCAGGACGCGGCTTGCGCGTGGTGTACGAGATCGACAGGCAGATCTCGCTGTCCTTGGCGAGCAGCGCGTTCACCAGGGTCGACTTGCCCGCGCCCGAGGGCGCCACCACCATGAACAGGTTGCCGGGATACGCGCCGGCATGCAGCGCATGCGCGTCTCGGTTCGATTCGATCATCTTGCTTACTCCAGGTTTTGCACTTGCTCGCGCATCTGCTCGATCAGCAGCTTCAGCGCCATCGAGGCGTCGGCCAGTTCCTTGGCCGCCGCCTTCGAGCCGAGCGTGTTCGCTTCGCGATTCAGTTCCTGCATCATGAAGTCGAGGCGCTTGCCGACGCGGCCGCCCTTCTCGATCACATGGCGCGTTTCGTTCAAGTGCGCGGTGAGGCGCGACAGCTCCTCGGCGATGTCGATGCGGATCCCGTACATGGTCACTTCCTGGCGGATCCGTTCGGCCGCTTCCTCGCGCGTGACCACCGTCTGCCCGCCTTCGGGCGCGGCCAGGCCGAGCGCTTCCTGCAGGCGCTCGACGATCTTCTGCTGATGCCTGGCGATCAGCTCCGGCACCAGCGGCGTGATGCGCGCGACGATCGCCTCCATCTCGGTGACGTTGCCCAGCAGCATGGTGGCCAGTTGCGCGCCCTCGCGCTGGCGCACCACCACCAGCTCGCCGGTCGCTTCCTTGCCGCAGGCCAGCACCGCCTCGCGCAGCGCCTCGGCCGACACGCCGCTCTCGGCCAGCACGCCGGGCCAGCGCAGGATCTCGCCGGTGCGCAGGCGCTCCGAATCCGGGAACGACTCCAGCACCGCGCGCTCGAGCTCGGCGAGCTGGTCGAGCGCCGCGCGATTGAGCGCGCCGGCCTGGCTCATCTGCTCGCTGCGCTGCAGGTTGATGCGCACGTCGACCTTGCCGCGCGAGAGCTTGTTCATCAGCATCTCGCGCAGGGCCGGTTCGCACACGTGCACGTCGTCGGGCATGCGGAAATTCAGGTCGAGAAAACGCGAATTCACCGTGCGCAGTTCGACCGACACGCTGGTGGCGCCGTTGCCCGAGTTGGCCACGAGTTCGCGCGTCGCGCTCGCATAGCCCGTCATGCTGTAGATCATGGTTGGTCTCGCCGGTGAGGGGGCCGGTATGGCCCGGAAATCCAGGAGCGCCCAGTGCTCACGAGGCACGGGGCGCGAAACCGGCATTATCCCATTTTTGGCGACACCCTCGCCCGGCTGGACAATCGGCTCGCGCGTGCCCGACGAGGGCCGCTTTGCGACGATCGATGCAGGTGCCGCACGGCCGTTCATGAAAGCGCGCAGCGCGGCGGAAACCAGACCTTGGCCAGCGGCTTGCCGAGCGACGGCCGGTGCGCGGCCGGCATGCGCGGTAAAATCGCGGTTTCCCTCCGAATGCCCCACTTCCCCATGACGAATTCCTCCTCCCGCCCGAGCGGCCGCCCAGCGGATCAACTGCGTGAGGTGCGCCTGACGCGCCATTACACCAAGCACGCCGAAGGCTCGGTGCTGGTCGAGTTCGGCGATACCAAGGTGATCTGCACGGCCAGCGTGGTCGAGCGCGTGCCCGAGTTCCTGCGCGATCGCGGCCAGGGCTGGCTGACAGCCGAATACGGCATGCTGCCGCGCGCCACCCACACCCGCAGCGACCGCGAGGCCGCGCGCGGCAAGCAGACCGGCCGCACCCAGGAGATCCAGCGCCTGATCGGCCGCGCGCTGCGCGCGGTGGTCGACCTGGAGCAGCTCGGCGCGCGCACCATCCACATCGACTGCGACGTGATCCAGGCCGACGGCGGCACGCGCACGGCCAGCATCACCGGCGCCTTCGTGGCGGTGCAGGACGCCGTCGCCAAGCTGATCGCCGCGGGCAAGCTGGCGAGCTCGCCGATCACCGATTCGGTGGCCGCGATCTCGGTGGGCGTCTACCAGGGCACGCCGGTGCTCGACCTCGACTACGCCGAGGATTCGCGCTGCGATACCGACATGAACGTGGTGATGACCGGCAAGGGCGGCCTGGTCGAGGTGCAGGGCACGGCCGAGGGCGTGCCGTTCACGCGCGACGAGATGAACGCGCTGCTCGATCTCGCGCAGAAGGGCATCGGCGAACTGATCGCGCTGCAGAAAGCGGCGCTGGGCGACTGACATGAGCATCGCCAAGGATCCGTCGCACGGCCTCTCGCGCATCGTGCTGGCCTCGAACAACGCCGGCAAGCTGCGCGAATTCGCGGCCTTGTTCGAGACGGTCGGCATCGAGATCATTCCACAGGGCAAGCTGGACGTGTCCGAGGCGGACGAGCCCTATCCGACCTTCATCGAGAACGCGCTGACCAAGGCGCGCCACGCCTCGCGCGCCACCGGCCTGCCCGCCATCGCCGACGATTCGGGGCTCTGCGTGCGCGCGCTGCGCGGCGCGCCCGGCGTGCATTCGGCGCGCTACGCGCAGCTCGCCGGCCTGGAGAAGAGCGACGCGGCGAACAACGCGCACCTGGTGGCGCAACTGCGCGAGACCGACAATCGTCGCGCCTACTACTACTGCGTGCTGGCACTGGTTCGGCATCCCGACGATCCCGAGCCGCTGTTCGCCGAAGGGCGCTGGCATGGCGAGGTGGTCGACACGCCGCGCGGCGAGCACGGCTTCGGCTACGACCCGCATTTCCTGCTGCCGGCGCTGGGCGCCACCGTCGCCGAGCTCGAGCCGGCCGTCAAGAACGGCATCAGCCATCGCGCGATCGCCCTGCGCGCGCTGCTGGCCCGCCTCGGAGAATCAGCGTGAGCCAGGCCGCCGAAACCGGCCAGCGCATCGTCGCCACCTTCGCCTCGCCGGGCAAGGTGCGCCTGAGCGCGTTGCCGCCGCTGGCGCTCTACGTGCATTTCCCATGGTGCGTGCGCAAGTGCCCCTATTGCGATTTCAACTCGCACGAATGGAAGGGCGAGCGCTTCCCCGAGGAGGCCTATCTCGACGCGCTGCGCGCCGATCTCGAGCAGGCGCTGCCCTTCGTCTGGGGCCGCCAGGTGCATACCATCTTCATCGGCGGCGGCACGCCCAGCCTGCTTTCGGCGGCCGGGCTCGACCGCCTGCTGTCCGACGTGCGCGCCCTGCTGCCGCTCGATGCCGACGCCGAGATCACGTTCGAGGCGAATCCCGGAACCTTCGAGGCGGCCAAGTTCGCGCAGTTCCGCGCCAGCGGCGTGAACCGCCTGTCGATCGGCATCCAGAGCTTCAACGAGGCGCACCTGAAGGCGCTGGGCCGCATCCACGACACCGCGCAGGCGCGCGCGGCGGTGGAGATCGCCGCCAGCACCTTCGACAACTTCAATCTCGACCTGATGTTCGCGTTGCCGAAGCAGACCCTCGCGCAATGCCAGGCCGACATCGAGACCGCGCTGTCGTATGCGCCGCCGCACCTGTCGCTCTACCACCTCACGCTCGAGCCGAACACGCTGTTCGCGAAGTTCCCGCCGGCCGTGCCCGACGACGACGCCTCGGCCGACATGCAGGAATGGATCCAGGAGCGCACCGCGCAGGCCGGCTACGGGCGTTACGAGGTGTCGGCCTATGCGCGGCCGAACCGGCAGTGCAAGCACAACCTCAACTACTGGCGCTTCGGCGACTACCTCGGCATCGGCGCGGGCGCGCATACCAAGCTCTCGTTCCCGAACCGGATCCTGCGGCAGGCGCGCTACAAGCATCCCGCCACCTACATGGAGCAGGCGATGGCCGGCACGCCGGTGCAGGAGGAGCGCGAGGTCGGTCCGCGCGACCTGCCCTTCGAGTTCATGCTGAACACGCTGCGGCTGGCCGAGGGGTTCCCGGTGGCCAGCTATGCCGAGCGCACGGGGCTGCCGCTGTCGACCATCGAACCGGTGCTGGCCGAGGCCGAACGGCGCGGGCTGATCGCGCGCGACTACGCACGCATCGCACCGACGCCGCTGGGCCAGCGCTTCCTCAACGACCTGCAGGAGCTGTTCCTGCGCGACGCCGACGACGCGGCGGGCTGAGCCGGCAGGCCGACCACGCAGGATGCGCACGATGCCGCCCCAAAGCTGGGGACGGCAGCGGCATTTCGGTTACAATGCCGGCCGTGGAAGCGTGGCCGAGTGGTTTAAGGCACCGGTCTTGAAAACCGGCGACGGGCAACCGTCCGTGAGTTCGAATCTCACCGCTTCCGCCAGGAATGCCCGCTCAGCCTGATGGAGCAAGGATGAAAATTCTTGCTGTGGCTCCCGCCCATATGGCAACACGCGCTTTGTGCAGCGCGATTCCCCTTCCTCGAAACGAAAATCGTATTTCTGCCCCTCAAGGCACGAAATGTCGGGGTTCATACCGCCTCGGCCGCGCTACTCCCGCCTTTTGCCGGCAATCTGTTCGAATTGTTCGCTGACCGGCAATCTCAAAGACACTTTTACACCTCGAATAATTTGTCGCGGTGCAGTTGCCGTTGTCGGGCTAGACATCCCTTTCGACGATGCTACAGTGCGTTGTCCGCGCGGCAGTCGCGGATTGACCACTACGTTTGAGAGGACGACAGATGGCAAACGAAAACATGCGGTTGAGCCAGGCAGGCTGGGCAGCGCTACGCCAGCGCGAGAACGCGATCATGGCCTACTACAACGATCAGGCTAACAATTGCACCTACGGCGTCGGTACGCTGGTTCACGCCGGACCATGCACGCCGCAAGAGCTGGCGCGCCCCGTGTCGGCCGCACAGGTCAATGCGCAACTGGCGGCTCGAGTCAGCACTGCGGAGGCGGCCGTGCGGCGCGCGGTATCGAATCGAGACTTGACCCAGGCACAGTTCGACGAACTGGTCAGTTACACATACAACGCCGGCAATACGGGCGCACAGACGGCTCTCAGGGCCGCGAATCAGAGCAACGACGCGGGCGTGGTCTCATCCATCAACCAGCGCGTATATATCCATCCACGCGATGCACAGGGTCGCCGGCTCGCTCCGGTCCGATCGCGAGGGCTCGTGAATCGCCGGCGCCTCGAATCGGCGCCGTTCGCGCAGCAGCCCGCCGCGTCACAACCGCAACAGAGAACGCGATGAAAAGCGCTGTTGTTGTCCTCGCCTTGTTCGTCGCGACGAATGCGTTCGCCGAGCCGTCGCCGGCCGACGAGATCGCGGCACGCAGCGGGTTGCCGGCAAGCCAGGTCCAGGCACTCCTGCAGGACTGTGACTCGAACCAGACCAGCATGAATTTTTGCGCCTGGCGCGACCAGATCGTCGCGGAGCGTGAGCTGCAGCAGGTCGTCGATCAGCGCATCAGCGAGCATCCCGATCGGAAATCGGCCCTTGAGTCGAAAATCGCGAAGTGGAAGAAGGCCCGCGACGCCTCATGTGACAAGTCCGCCCGCAAGGAATGGAGCGACGGCTCGATGCTGCCGGCCGCGCGGGCCACTTGCGCGACGGCGGCCACCAGGGCGATGGCCGAAAAACTGGCCAAGAAACCGGCTCACGGGCCGTCCTAGCTGGATTGCCGATGGCGCTCGCCATCGGCACGGGATCGTTTATCCCGATGTTTTCCGGGCGGGCAAGGCCTATGCTCAAGAAGATCCGATCGCTCCTCCCGCCGAGCCATCCGCCATGTCCACCCTGCTCCCTCCCGCCTCGCCCGGCAGCATCGCCCGCCTCAGCGGCAGGATCGCCGCGCTCGCCGGCGCCCTGCTGCTGGCCGCCTGCACCGTCACCCTGCCGCAGCGCGCCCTGGTGCTCTCGCCGGGGCCGGGCGCCGGCGCCGCGACCCAGGCCCAGTATCGCGACGCGGTCGCCCAGCGGATCCTGGACGCCAACGCCGCGCGCGTGCTGCACGGCACGCCGCAGGCGATGCTGCGCTCGCTGGTCGTCGTGTCCTTCACCGTCGATCGAGACGGGCGGCTCGCGCAGTCCTCGGTCTACCGCAGCAACGGCGACGACGACGCCGAGGCCATCGCCCTGCAGTCGCTGCGCCGAGCCGCTCCGCTGCCGCGTCCGCCCGCCGGCCTGCTGAACGGCCGCGGCCAGGTGGAGATGATGGAAAGCTGGCTGTTCAACGACAACGGCCAGTTCCAGCTCCGCACCCGCGCGCAGCAGCAGGCGCAAACCATCGAGTGAAACGCGTGCCGACCGCACGCGCGTGCCGGCGCGGATTGCTTCGGTCTGCCAAGCGCGGCCAGCGCCGCGGCAACGCGCTGCCCGGCCACGGCGCGCCCGCTTCGGATCCACGCACGACGCAGCGCCGGCGGCCGAAACGCCGCCCGGCCGCTTGCTATAATCGCGGCCAACCCGCCCCGTCCTTCTTCAGGACACCTCGCCACGGCCCGCCTACCCGGCCGGTACGACTCGCGAGCCAGACAGGCCTGCGCTCGCGCGACGCGCGCGACCCGCCCTAGACATCGCCGGCACCACGAGCCGGCGCCCGCGCCGCCGGATGCCCCGGCGCGGCAGGAACCCCAACCCGAATCGATCCTCCGTCCGGCACGCCCCTCGCGCCGTTCGAACCCGCACCACGGAACCAACATGTCCTCTACCTCACCGGCCGTCAGCGACGCGTCGAATGGCGCGAGCCCCGTCAGCCAGCGCCGCATCGTGTTCGCCAGCTTCATCGGCACCGCGATCGAGTTCTACGATTTCTACGTCTACGCCACCGCCGCCGCGCTCGTGATCGGCCCGGTGTTCTTCCCGCACGGCTCGGCCACCGCGCAGGCGCTGTCGGCCTTCGTCACCTTCGGCATCGCCTTCATCGCGCGCCCGATCGGCTCCTTCCTGTTCGGCCATTTCGGCGACCGCTTCGGCCGCAAGTCGACCCTGGTCGCCTCGCTGCTGGTGATGGGCGTCTCGACCACCGCGATCGGCTTCGTGCCTGCCTACGATTCGATCGGCGCGCTGGCCCCGGTGCTGCTCTGCGTGCTGCGCTTCGGCCAGGGCATCGGCCTGGGCGGCGAATGGGGCGGCGCGGCGCTGCTCGCCACCGAGCACGCGCCGGCCGGCAAGCGCGGCTGGTTCGGCATGTTCCCGCAACTGGGCCCCTCGATCGGCTTCCTGATGTCCAACGGCCTGTTCTTCGCGCTCGCGATCGGCCTGTCCGACGAGCAGTTCCGCAGTTGGGGCTGGCGCGTGCCGTTCCTGGTCAGCGCGGCGCTGGTGGCGGTCGGCCTCTACGTGCGTCTGAAGATCGCCGAGACGCCCGCCTTCCAGGCCGCCATCGAGCGCAACGAGCGCGTGCGCGTGCCGGTGGTCACCCTCGTCACGCAGCACTGGGCGCCGACCTTGCTCGGCGCGCTGTCGATGGTGGTCTGCTACACGCTGTTCTACATCTCGACGGTGTTCTCGCTGTCCTACGGCGTCGGCACCCTGCATATCGCGCGCCCCGACTTCCTCGGTCTGCTCTGCATCGCCGTGGTGTTCATGGCGATCGCCACGCCGATCTCGGCCTGGGCGGCCGACCGCTACGGCCGCAAGCCGGTGTTGATCGTCGGCGGCCTGCTGGCCCTGCTGTCGGGCTTCACGATGGCCCCGCTGCTCGGCAGCGGTTCGATGCCCCTGGTAGCGCTCTACCTGATCATCGAGCTGTTCCTGATGGGCGTGACCTTCGCGCCGATGGGCGCGCTGCTGCCCGAGCTGTTCCCGACCAATGTCCGCTACACGGGCGCCGGCGTCGCCTACAACCTCGGCGGCATCCTCGGTGCCTCAATCGCGCCGTACATCGCGCAACTGCTGGCCGCGCGCGGCGGCCTGTCGTGGGTCGGCGGCTACGTGTCGGTGGCCGCGGCGATCAGCGTGATCGGCGTGCTGCTGATGCGCGAGACGCGCGATACGCGGCTGATGTAAGCCGGGCACGCTGCCTGCCCGCGGCGGCAGGCAGCCCCTCGGGCGCGGGCGCGCCGCCTTCGGGCAAGCCTTGCCGCGCCCCACCTCCCGCGCCGTCCACCGCGCTCGCCGCCCGCCCCGGGGCCTGGCGCAATTGCCTGTCGCCCGCCGGCTTTCGATTCGCCGACAGTGCGCCGACGCCCCCTCCGAGCCGGTACCCTTATGGATTGACCCGGCTGCGCCTGCCGGCGACCTCCGTATAATTCTCCCTTTGCCCCCGCCCGCAGCCATGTCGCGAACCACCGCCTTTCTCCAGACCTTGCCGCGCCGCTCCCTGCGGCTGTGGCGCCTGTACGGAGTGTTCTGGCTCGGGGCGATCGTGGTCGGCATCGTGGCCGTGCTCTATGCGCGCCTGATCGACTGGGGCTACAACAGCTTCCGCTCGCTGCAGCACGAGCACGCCTGGCTGCCGCTGATCCTCACGCCGGCGGTGGCAGCCGCCTCGGTCTGGCTCACCCGCCGCTTCTTCCGCGGCGCCGAGGGCAGCGGCATCCCGCAGGTGATCGCCACCCTGCAGGCCAGCCCCGCCGCCTTCGGCTCGCGCCTGCTCACGCTGCGCATCCTGTTCGGCAAGGTGCTGATCTCGCTGCTCGGCATCCTGGGCGGCTTCACCATCGGCCGCGAGGGGCCGACCGTGCAGATCGGCGCCGCGCTGATGTTCAACCTGCGCCGCTTCTACCCGCGCTCGAACGCCCTGATCGAGCGCCAACTGGTGCTGGCCGGCGCCGCGGCCGGGCTGTCGGCCGCCTTCAACACGCCGCTGGCCGGCATCGTGTTCGCCATCGAGGAGCTCACGCGCAGCTTCTCCGCGCGCGCCAGCGGCGTGCTGATCACGGCCATCATCATCGCCGGCGTGATCGCGCTCGGCATGAACGGCAACTACACCTATTTCGGCACCATCGACGCCGGCACGCAGTTCTCGCGCCTGGTCGCGCTCGCCGTGCTGGCCACGGCCGTGCTCACCGGCATCGCCGGTGGCCTGTTCGTCTGGCTGCTGCTGAACACCGGGCGCTGGCTGCCGGCCCGCCTGCTGGCGATGTATCGCGGCCGGCCCGTGATGTTCGCGGCGCTGTGCGGGCTGGTGATCGCGGTGGTGGGCCTGCTGTCCGGCGGCACCACCTTCGGCAGCGGCTACGCCGAGGCGCGCGGCCTGCTCGACGGCCACAGCCAGCTCTCGCTGTTCTACCCGGTCACCAAGATGATCTCGATGGTCGCGTCCTACCTGCCCGGCATCCCCGGGGGGATCTTCGCGCCCTCGCTGTCGATCGGCGCCGGCTTCGGCAACCTGCTGCACCTGGTGTTCGGCGACATGCCGCTGGCGCTGCTGATCGCGCTGGCGATGGTCGGCTACCTGGCTGCCGTCACGCAGTCACCGATCACCTCCTTCGTGATCGTGATGGAGATGATCAACGGCCATGCGCTGGTGATCTCGCTGATGGCCACCGCGCTGATCTCGAGCCGCGTCTCGCGGCTGTTCGTGCCGCCGCTCTACGAAGCGCTCGCGCATCGCTACCTGCATCCGACCGCGCCGCCGGCAACCGCCACGAGCGCGGAAAAGCCGGCGCCCGCCGCGCACGACGACGACCGCCTGACCAATGCCGAGGATGCCGAAGCGTCGCCGGCCGATCCGCTGCGTCGGCTGCGCGATGCCCACGCCGGCGCACCGCACGAGGCGTCGGCGGAGCACGACGCGCAGCCCAAAAGCAAGGATGACGAAGCATCGGCACCAGACGACAAAGTCGAGGCGGAAGCGGCGCGGAGCGCCTCGCCCCCGGCCGCGCCGCGCGAGGCGGACGAGCCGCCGCCGCGCTGACACGCCGGCCGCGTCAATACACGACGACGCGCGCCGGATGGTAGTACACGGGCCGGGCCGGCACGACCACGCAGCCGGCCAGCACGATCGCCGCGAGCGCGACGACGAACAGGGTTCGTTTCATGCTCGTGCTCCCGCATCAGGCCCAGTGGCCGCGCACCCAGACCCAGTTCGGGCCGCGCGGTGCCCAGTGGCCCGGCGCCCAATGCAGACCGACCCGCTCGGCCTCCCAGTGGCCGCCGATCCAGACATAGCGGCCATGTTCCCAGTTCCAGTGGCCACGATCCCAGACATAACCAACGCGCGGCGCCGGCACCACTTCGTAGCGCACCGGCGGCGGCGCGCTCGGCGCGACGATCACGACTTCCGCGGCGCTCGCCGTGAGCGGCGCGACGGTGGTGCCGAATGCCGTCAGGGCCAGCGCGAGCGGAACCAGATAACGGGCAGCAATGCGAATCATGGTGACCTCCTTGTGATCGATTCGGATACGCGTTCAGTGCGTACCGGTTCAATGCGCGAGCCTCGTCGGCCGCCTACAGCGGCCGTATTACGGCGGGGGTCAAAGTGCAACAGCTGGTAAGAGCGGCAATCCGAATGAAAGCCACCCTCGGCGCGACGCGTCCGATGGAGCGCTGGAAGGGACTTGGGGAAACAGCGGGATGAGCCGGGAACGGCGGAGGAAAACGGGCGGCGGGCAGCGGGCGGCGCGCCGCATTGCGCGGCGCGCCCGGATCACGCTCAGGCCTGCGGGATCTCGATCTTGACCTCGAGCACCTCAAGGTCGTCCTGGCGCTCGAGACTGACGCGGATATCGTCGTTCGAGATCTTGACGTACTTCGAGATGACGTCGAGCAGTTCTTTCTGCAGCGCCGGCAGGTAGTCCGCCGGCGGGCGACCGCCGATGCGCTCGTGCGCGATGATCAGTTGCAGGCGCTCTTTCGCGACGGCGGCGGACTTCTTCTTCTCCCCGAGGAGGAACGACAGGATCGACATGATGCGCCTCCCTTACTTGCTGCCGAAAAGGCGTTGCAGCAGGCCCGGCTTCGAGTAGTCGACGAAACGCATCGTCTTTTCCTCGCCGAGGAAGCGCGACACCACGTCCTTGTAGGCCTCGGCGACGTCGGTGCCGTCGAGGTGCACCGCCGGCAGGCCCTGGTTGGAGGCATGCAGCACCGCCTCCGATTCCGGGATCACGCCGATCAGCTTGATGCGCAGGATCTCGCCGATGTCCTCCAGCGAGAGCATCTCGCCTTCGCTGACGCGCTTCGGGTTGTAGCGCGTGATCAGCAGGTGCTCCTTGATCGGATCGCCGCCGTCGGCCGCGCGCTTGGTCTTCGAGGCGAGGATGCCGAGGATGCGGTCCGAATCGCGCACCGAGGACACTTCCGGGTTGGTCACCACCACCGCCTCGTCGGCGAAGTACATCGCGTGCAGCGCGCCCGACTCGATGCCGGCCGGCGAATCGCAGACGATGTAGGCGAAGTCCATCGCGATCAGGTCGTTGATGACCTTCTCGACGCCCTCACGCGTGAGCGCATCCTTGTCCCGCGTCTGCGAGGCCGGCAGGATGAACAGGTTCTCGCACTTCTTGTCCTTGATCAGCGCCTGGTTCAGGTTCGCCTCGCCCTGGATCACGTTGACCAGGTCGTACACCACGCGGCGCTCGCAGCCCATGATGAGATCGAGATTGCGCAGGCCGACGTCGAAGTCGATCACAGCCGTCTTGTGGCCGCGCAGCGCGAGCCCGGAAGCGAAGCTCGCGCTCGTCGTCGTCTTGCCGACACCGCCCTTGCCCGAAGTCACCACGATGATTTTTGCCATTACCCTACCCTGTGTTCGTCAATGAGGTCCGATCGATCCGTTGCCGCGTCGCGCGCTCGCGCTCAGGTCAGCCGCAACGGCTCGATCATCAGTTTTTCGTCCTCGAGCCGGATCTGCACCGATTTGCCAACCACCTCGGCCGGCAGCGGGTTCTCCGTGGTTCGATAGATACCGGCAATCGAAATGAGTTCCGGCTCCAGGCACGTACAGAAGATGCGCGCATCGTGATTGCCGAGCACGCCGGCCAGCGCGCGGCCGCGCAGCGGCGCATAGACGTGGATGTTGCCCTCGGCGATCACCTCGGCGCCGTTGCTGACGGGCGCGAGCACCACCAGGTCGCCCTTCGCGTAGATCTGCTGGCCCGAACGCAGCGGCCGGTCGATCACCAGCGTCTGCGGCGCGCCGCCCGAGGCCGCTGCCGAAGCGCCCATCGCCCCTGAAGCCGCGCCAGCCGGCTCCGCCGCGACGGCCGCCACCTCGGCCACGCCGGCGGCCGGTGTCGCCGAGGCCTCGGCCGCCGGTGCCTCGTCCTGCGCCGGCTTGGCGGTCGGTGCCCGGCGATCGCGCGCCTCCAGCAGCGGCAGCCCGCCCGCAGCGGCCCAGCCCTGCTGCTCCGGCTGCGCGACCACGCCGATCGGACGCATCCGTACGTCGTTCAGCATGGCTCGGAGTTCGTCGAGCGAGACACGCTCGTCCTCGGCCAGGCGCCGCACGTCGATCGCCACCACGTCGTCGGCGAAGAATTCCGGCGTCGCCTCGAAACGCTTGACCAGCTCGGCCCGCAGGACATCGAGATCGGCCGTCTTGACAACGAACAGCAAGGAATCGACCGAGCCGCTGCGAAGCTCGAAGAATGGCGATTTTTTAAGCGACATGGACGTCCTGCAAAAAATTTTTGCGTATTTTACAGGCGTCCGGGCGGGCGGCCATCATTTTCAGGGCGCCAGGGCAGGCGCGATGGGCGTTTTGGGAAAGGCCGGGGCGGCAATCGGAAAAGCGAGGCGGGAATCGGTGCGCGGCGGCGAGCTCAGGCACCGAAACGCCAGACGAATAGCGACTTCATCGCGCCCGGTACGCGGGCGATCGGCGCATGCTCGCCGAGATTGGTGAAGCCCATGTGCTCGTAGAAGCGGATCGCGTTGCGGTTCTGCTCGGCGATCCATGCGTAGATCTCGGTGGCGCCCTGCCCGGCCAGCCAGTCGCGCGCGGTGTTGACCAGCAGCACGCCGCCGCGCAGGTGCCGCACCGCGTGCGCGACCCACAGCTCGCTGACGAAGGCGCGCCGCTCGGGCGTGTTGTCGAGATAGGCGCCGATCATGCCGGCGGGATGGCCTTCGGTATAGAGCAGGAAGGTGGTGGACTGATCGGAACTCGCCCGCTGCGCGGCAATCGCATCGGCCGCGTCGGCGTCGACGGACAGCTCCGCCTCGGGCGCTTCGCCGGGCGCATAGGGCTCGCGCAGCGACGCAGCGCGCAGCTCTCGATACACGCTGCCCTGGTCGGCGGCGATACGGCGGACGGTCAAAGTCGAACTCATGCAGGGACATCCTTCGGACAGCAAGCTATTAGCTTCAACCGAAAGCGGGGTATGAGTCAAATCGTTATTTTCAAACGATCGAGCGAATTGGCAAAGCCTAAAATCGAGATACGGGCGATGAAAAATCATGCTGCGGCGCACACTGGATTTCAGCACGTTACAGGGATGGAGAACGGCTTTTCGATCAGGGATTTCCGAGTGTGAATCGGTAGTCACGATGGGGGTTTCGGAAGAGTTCACGACTCGGAATGCCGCAACGCAACAATCGAGACTGGGAAGCCACCTATTGTTGGAGAGGTATGCCTCGTTAGTGACAGCGCTGCGATCGCGCTGATGATCGCCGGCCATGGCGCGTCAATCGTCGTCTGCCCAGACGCCGCGAAAGCCGTAAGCTGCGGTCTCGATGAAAAACCTGATCCGATGGCTGCTATCGATGAGCCACTCAATCATCTGGTTCGACGCGCGGACAGTCCAGAGGCACACGCGACATGCCTACGGCTTTCATGCGCCAACGCGAGGCGAAAATCGCATGAACAGCTTGCTCGATCGTATTGCATTGCTCGTCACCGCCCTCGCATTGCTGCTCGCCTCCTGGGCGGTCTTTCGCATCGGTGCAGAATGGGTGTTTCCAGTCCTGACGCTGATTGCACTGGTCGCGCTGTTCGCCGAGAACGCGCGACTGAGAAAAAAGTTGCGTGAGCCCGGTGCCGAACCATGGTCGCGCGACAAGGACCCCAAAGCCTGAATCCTCCAAAATTCGACGATATTCCCCATCGCGCCGGCTCCATTTTCGCCACATCCGTTTTCGAACGGCTAAAAGCCCCGGATTTCTTGAAAAATCGGAAAAAACCGACCCCGCCTCCACCATGATCGACAGTTGATCTCGCCAATTCCGGCGCCGCGAGCCGGGCCGCGCTCACGACGCCATCATGGATCAACGCGGTTGCAATGCCTTCTGGATTTCCTGCGCGATGAAGGTCGCCGCGACGCGGTTGTAACCCAGCGGAAGATCGGTCAGGACATCGCCTTGCTTGCGAATCTCGCCCGCATCGATTTTCCCGTTGTATTCGACCAGGGCCGTGTTGTCGCCCGGATGATCGAGATAACGATAGGCGCCGAGCGTGCGGATCGTGCCGCCATTGTCCACCTGCGCCGCCTCCAGCGTCGGGTAGAAACCGTTGCCGCTCCAGTCGCGCAACATCCAGATATTGGTGGTCAGAACCGTCTCGGTCGTCTGGTAGATGTGCGAGCCGGCCGGCATCGGCGTCTTGTCGCTGGCCATCAAGGCGGCCAGGCCGCCGTTGACGGAGCGGCTATCCTTGGCGAGCACGTCGGCAACGGCCTGCCCCGACACATCGACGGCCATCAGTGCGACGTCGTACAGCGGCGTCGGCAGTTTGTCCAGGCTGAACTGGAAGCCCTGCGGCGTGCGCTTCGAGATGGCGCCGACCGGCCCCCAGTCCATGTCCTGGTAGCCGAACACCTCCTCGGCGCCATCGGCCGTGATATAGGCCTGGGTCGACTGGTTCAGCGCGAACGAGGCGCCGGCGGGCCATTGCGGACGCGAACCGAATTGCTTGTCGCCCTGCTGCGCCAGGTAGCTCTCGACCACGATCGCCCCCGTCACCGCGGTGAAAGTCGCCGGGAAATTCGTATCAAACTGGAAATAGCCATCGCCGCTGTTGTCGACGAAGATGCCATCGGTGTACGTCGACTCCTCCACGCTGGCCTGGGCACTGCTGCCGGCGCTGTTGCCGGTGCCTGCCTGCGTCGTGCTGCCCTGCGCCCTCGGGACAACCGTGCCGCCGTCGTCCCCGCCGCATCCCGTCAGGATCGCAGCCGCCGCCAGCGCCGCCATCGCGGAAAACCGCCAACCCCGTGTGGTGGTGTTATCGAACATGCTCGTTTTTCTCCTTGTTGTGAGTTCGCGTCGGCTCTCTCTTGGCCGCGCGATCGATGACGCCTTGGCGTCAAAGCCATGCAAACGATGAAGGCCGGCGAATGGGGCAGAAGTGCCGGCCGTGATGGTCGGGCATCGCGCGCGATGCGCGGACACCGCCGGCGGCTTAAGCGGCATCAGCCAAGAAGTCGAGATGGAAAGACGGGTACACGTATCGGCACCGATCGCGATATCCCCAGTGAATGCGACGCGTGCGTCTGGCGCTGCGCGACCGCATTCCGATGTCCGCCGTGATCCGGACGAATGGCCCCATGCTTCATCGTTGTTCTGTGTTCTTGATTGGTCGTGTCGAGTGGCACGAGCGATACATGCATACCCGCTCGACATCGAGGCGCTTCCCGACAGACGGACGCGCCCTCTCGATTCAAGCCACCTATTACGACCCCGCCCCGGACTTCTTTAGTTTTTTCGATTTCTACGGGGAGAACGAATCGCGCCCGCTAAAGGCCGGAGAAAACCCGCTCGGCAAAGAAAAAACCCCTCGAGCTTTTCGGCTTCGAGGGGTTTGCATTCTGGCGGAAAGGGTGGGATTCGAACCCACGGTACGGTATAACCGTACACCGGATTTCGAGTCCGGCGCATTCGACCTCTCTGCCACCTTTCCTTCTACTGCTTCGCCGTTCGTAGGTCTCGTCCCGGCGAAGCAAAGATTATAGAACAACTCTTTCCGTCTTTCCAAGCCCTTTTCGCAAAAAATTTCTCGGCCGGACTGACGAGGATGCCGCGTGCGATTTCCTCACGCAGCGGCATCCGATTCGCGACCTCAGGCCGCCGAGCCCGGCAGCTCGATCTTCTCCAGGCCACCCAGGTACGGACGCAGCGCGACGGGCACCGTCACCGAACCATCGGCGTTCTGGTAGTTCTCGAGCACGGCCACCAGCGTGCGGCCGACCGCGAGGCCCGAGCCGTTCAGCGTGTGCACGAGTTCGGGCTTGCCTTGCGCGTTGCGGAAACGCGCCTGCATGCGGCGCGCCTGGAACGACTCCGTGTTCGAGCAGCTCGAGATCTCGCGATAGGTGTTCTGCGCCGGCAGCCAGACTTCCAGGTCGAAGGTCTTGGCGGCCGAGAAGCCCATGTCGCCAGTGCACAGCGTGATCACGCGGTAGGGCAGCTCGAGCTTCTGCAGGATCGCCTCGGCGTGGCCGACCATTTCGTCGAGCGCCGCGTAGGATGCGTCCGGCGCCGCGATCTGCACCATCTCGACCTTGTCGAACTGGTGCTGGCGGATCATGCCGCGCGTGTCGCGGCCATACGAGCCTGCTTCGGAGCGGAAGCACGGCGAATGCGCGGTCAGCTTGATCGGCAGCGTCGCGGCGTCGACGATCGAATCGCGCACCGTGTTGGTCAGCGTGATCTCGGAGGTCGAGATCAGGTATTGCGTGACGGTGTTTTCCTCGCCGCCCTTCTCGACGCGGAACATGTCGTCGGCGAACTTCGGCAACTGCCCGGTGCCGTAGAGGATTTCCGGGTTCACGATATACGGCGAATAGGTTTCCGTATAACCGTGCTGCAGCGTGTGCGTGTCGATCATGAACTGCGCCAGCGCCCGGTGCAGACGCGCGATCGGGCCGCGCAGCATGGTGAAGCGCGCACCCGAGAGCTTCGCCCCGGTCTCGAAATCGAGGCCGAGCGGCGTGCCGACGTCGACGTGGTCGCGCACCTCGAAATCGAAGCTGCGCGGCGTGCCCCAGCGACGCGCCTCGACATTGCCGGCCTCGTCCTTGCCGACCGGCACGCTCTCGTGCGCCAGGTTCGGCATCTCGAGCAGCAGCGCCTGCATCGCGCCCTGGATCTCGTCGAGCCTGGCGGCCGAACTCTTCATCTCGTCGCCGATCCCGCCGACCTCGGCCATCACGGCCGAGGTGTCCTCGCCCCGCCCCTTCATCGCGCCGATCTGCTTCGACAGGCTGTTGCGGCGCGCCTGCAGTTCTTCGGTGCGGGTCTGGATCGCGCGGCGATCCGCCTCGAGCGAGGAGAACCTGGCGACGTCGAGGATGTAGCCGCGATCGGCGAGGCGCTTGGCGACGCCGTCGAGGTCTTTGCGCAGCAACTGGATGTCGAGCATGGGAGGACTTGGAAAAATCGTTGTGTGAAACGCGGATTCTAACGCACGGCGGTGGCGGCCCGGCGGCCCCGCCGCGCATCACGCGACTTATTCGGGCTTGCCGGCCTCGCGATCGAGCTCGCGCAGCCAGCTCAGCTTCTCGGCGATCTTGGTTTCGAGCCCGCGCGGCACCGGCTGGTACCAGCGCGGCTCGCGCATGCCTTCGGGCAGGTAGCTCTCGCCGGCCGCGTAGGCGTTCGGCTCGTCGTGCGCGTAGCGGTACTCGTGGCCGTAGCCGAGCTCCTTCATGAGCTTGGTCGGCGCGTTGCGCAGATGGACCGGCACCTCGCGCGACTTGTCCTGCCGCACGAAGGCCATGGCGGCGTTGAAGGCGTTGTAGCCGGCATTGCTCTTGGCCGCGCAGGCCAAGTAGATCACGGCCTGGCCGAGCGCCAGCTCGCCCTCGGGCGAGCCCAGCCGCTCGAAGGTCGCGGCCGCGTCGTTGGCCATCTGCATCGCGCGCGGATCGGCCAGGCCGATGTCCTCCCAGGCCATCCGCACGATGCGCCGCGACAGGTACTTGGGATCGGCGCCGCCGTCGAGCATGCGGCAGAACCAGTAGAGCGCCGCGTCCGGATTCGAGCCGCGCACCGACTTGTGCAGCGCCGAGATCTGGTCGTAGAAGTTGTCGCCGCCCTTGTCGAAGCGGCGCGCGTTCAGCGTCATCGCGTTCGAGACGAAATCGGCGTCGATCCGGTTGGTGCGCGCCGACAGCGCCGCCGTCTGCGCCTGCTCCAGCAGGTTCAGGAAGCGCCGCGCGTCACCGTCGGCGTAGCCGATCAGCGTATCGACGGCCTTGTCCTCGAACGTGAGCCCGTCGAGCGCGATCTGCTGCGCGCGCGCCAGCAACTGGCGCATCTCCGCGTCGTCGAGCGACTTCAGCACATAGACCTGGGCCCGCGACAGCAGCGCCGAGTTGACCTCGAAGCTCGGGTTCTCGGTGGTCGCGCCGATGAAGGTGACGAGCCCCGATTCGACGAAGGGCAGCAGCGCATCCTGCTGGCCCTTGTTGAAGCGGTGGATCTCGTCGACGAACAGGATCGTGTGCCGGCCATTGCGATGCAGCGTGTCCTTGGCCTGCTCCATCGCCTCGCGGATGTCCTTCACGCCGCCGAGCACGGCCGACAGTGCGATGAACTCGCAATCGAAGGCATTCGCGGTGAGCCGCGCGAGCGTGGTCTTGCCGACGCCGGGCGGACCCCAGAGGATCATCGAATGCGGCCGGCCCGACTCGAACGCGAGCCGCAGCGGCTTGCCCTCGCCGAGCAGGTGCGTCTGGCCGATCACCTCGTCGAGCGTCTTCGGGCGCAGCGCCTCCGCGAGCGGGCGGCGCGGTTCGATTTCAAACAGGTCGGACATGGACCTCGACTCCTGCAATGACCGGCGCGGCGTCCATCGCCGCGCCAGCCGGACATTATGACAGCCGGGCGCGCCAGCCGCCCCCGGCCGATCGGACAGGATGGCGACTCGCCGCGACATCGGCGCGCCCGGCGCCTCGCGCCGCGCCGCCGGGCGCCTCGAAACGAAACGGGCCTGCCATCGCTGGCAGGCCCGTCCCGGCACCGCGGGCGGTGCTCAGCCCTTGATCACGTCGGCGCCCTTGGGCACCGCGAAACGGAAGGTATCGGCCGGCAGCGCGGGATTCGTCTGCATATTGGTGAAGGTCAGCAGAGTGACGTTGCCGAACACGTCGTGCAGCTCCATCGCCGCCAGCGTGCCGCCCTTGAAGCCGATGCCGATGCGCTGGAACTGCGTGTCCTGCGACTTCGGCTGCATCTCGACCCAGTCGATGCCGCCCTTCTCGCCGGCGTCGCGCAGCGTGTAGTTCTTCTCGATGTCGTTGCTGCCGAACAGGATCGCGGCCGGGCTCGCGCCGAGCGCGCCCGAAAGCTTGCGCTCGGTGACCTGGTTCAGGTCCTTGTCGTAGACGTAGAGCGTGTCGCCGTCGGCCTGCAGCAGTTGCTGGTACGGCTTCTCGTAGGACCAGACGAACCGGCCAGGGCGCGAGAACACGAAGGTGCCGCTGGAATTGTCGGTCGGCTTGACGGTCGGCATCGCGCCGCTCGCCCCCTTGGAAGGGGCCTTGACGATCTGCTGGGTGAAACCGCCCTTGGCGGTCTTGACCTGGGCGATGAAGGCCTTGAGCTGGTCGGTGCCGCCCGCGAAGGCCTGCGAGGCGACCGCCATCAGCGAGGCGCCGGCCAGCGCCGCGACGAAGCGGCGAACCGCGGGGAACTGCACGAACGAGAATGCTTGCATGAGGTGGGTTTCTCCCTGATTGGCGGGCCGGCGCCGATGCGGCGTCATTCCGCGTCGCGGGCCGGCACCAGGATTTCGCGATTGCCGTTGGACGACATGGCCGACACGAGCCCCGATTGCTCCATCTGTTCGAGCAATCGCGCCGCGCGGTTGTAGCCGATGCGCAGATGGCGCTGCACCAGCGAGATCGAGGCGCGGCGGTTCTTGACGACGACCTCGACGGCCTGGTCGTAAAGGGGATCGGACTCGTCGCCGCCCTCGCCGGTTCCCGCGCCGGCCGAGCCTTCCTCGCCGTCGGCCACGCCACCCTCGAGCAGGCCCTCGATGTAGTTCGGCTCGCCGTGCTCCTTGAGCTTCTCGACGACGCGGTGCACCTCGTCGTCGGACACGAAGGCGCCGTGCACGCGCACCGGCAGGCCGCTGCCGGGCGGCAGGTAGAGCATGTCGCCCATGCCGAGCAGCGATTCGGCGCCCATCTGGTCGAGAATCGTGCGCGAGTCGATCTTCGAGGACACCTGGAAGGCCATGCGGGTCGGCACGTTGGCCTTGATCAGGCCGGTGATCACGTCCACCGAGGGGCGCTGGGTGGCGAGGATCAGGTGGATGCCGGCCGCGCGCGCCTTCTGCGCGATGCGCGCGATCAGCTCCTCGACCTTCTTGCCGACCACCATCATCAGGTCGGCCAGCTCGTCGATCACCACCACGATATTGGGCAGGCGGCCGAGCGGCTCGGGATCCTCGGGCGTCAGGCTGAACGGGTTCGGGATCTTCTCCTCGCGCTTGGTCGCCTCGTCGATCTTGTTGTTGTAGCCGCCCAGGTTGCGCACGCCGAGCTTGCTCATCAGCTTGTAGCGGCGCTCCATCTCGGCGACGGTCCAGTTCAGCGCGTTGCCGGCCTGGCGCATGTCGGTGACGACCGGGCAGAGCAGGTGCGGAATGCCTTCGTAGACGCTCATTTCCAGCATCTTCGGGTCGATCAGGATCAGCCGGACCTGGTCGGCGGTGGCCTTGTAGAGCAGCGAGAGGATCATCGCGTTGATCCCCACCGACTTGCCCGAGCCGGTGGTGCCGGCCACCAGCAGGTGGGGCATCTTGGCGAGATCGGCGCATACCGGCTTGCCGCCGATGTCCTTGCCCAGGCCCATGGTGAGCGCCGAGGACGCGGCGGCATAGACCTCGGAGCCGAGGATCTCGGACAGGCGCACGGTCTGGCGGCGCGGGTTCGGCAGCTCCAGCGCCATGTAGTTCTTGCCGGGAATCGTCTCGACCACGCGGATCGACACCAGCGACAGCGAGCGCGCCAGGTCCTTGGCGAGCCCGACGATCTGGCTGCCCTTCACGCCGGTGGCCGGCTCGATCTCGTAGCGCGTCACCACCGGGCCCGGATAGGCGGCCACCACGCCGACCTCGACGCCGAAATCCTTGAGCTTCTTCTCGATCAGGCGCGAGGTGAATTCCAGCGTGTCGGCCGGGATCGCCTCCTGGGACTGGGTGGCGGCATCGAGCAGGGAGATCGCCGGCAGGGTGGAGTCGCCCGGCAGGTCGGTGAACAGCGGCACCTGGCGCTCGCGCTCGACGCGCTCGGACTTGGCCGGCGTGACGATCGGCGGCACGATGGTGACCGGCTCGTGCTCCTCGATGCGCACCCGCTCCTCCTCGACCTTGCCCTCGCGACGCACCGCGGCGGCCTCGCCGAGCTTGCGGTCGCGCTCGGCCTCGCGGCGCAGCTTGGCCAGCGTGAAGGCGTTGATGATCGCGTCGCCCACGCGCTCGCAGACCGACAGCCAGGAGAAGCGGAAATACAGGGAAAGGCCGATCGCGAGCGCGATCAGCAGGAACAGGGTACCGCCCGTGAAGCCGAGCGCGTGCGAGACGCCGCGCGCGACCATCTCGCCGACCACGCCGCCCGGCGCGCGCGGCAGCGGCACCTTCAGCGACCACATGCGCAGCGCCTCGATGCCGTCGCTGGCGAGCATCACCAGCACGAAGGCGAAGCCCTCGGCCAGCCAGCCGATCGGGCGGGCCGGCGGTTCCTCGTCGAGCGCCTCGTGGCGCGTGATGCGGCGGTAGTTGGCGGCCACCCGGCGCGCCAGCAGCACCACCAGCCAGTAGGCGGAGATGCCGAACAGCAGCAGCAGGATATCGGCCGTCCAGGCGCCGACGCGCCCGGCCCAGTTCGAGATGTGGTCGATCTGGACCGCATGCGTCCAGCTCGGGTCGCGACGGCTGTAGCTCAGCAGCGCCATCAGCAGGAACGCGAACACCGCGACCTGCAGAATCCAGCGAATCTCGACGAACAGCCGCGACATACGATGCGGTAGCGCCTGCGCCTGAGCCGTAAAGGGAGCTTTTGCCATGAATCCGTGTAGAAGAGGCGGCCACGCCGGGCCGGCCGCCGATCGTTCGATCGCGATTATTGTAAACGCAGCCGCGACCGGGCAAGTGTAAATGACGGTAACCCGCCGATCGAGGCATGCTATCGGCGCGATAAAAACGCCGGTTCGGCAGTGCAGCAAACGCCCCTTTATAATGCGCGTCTGGTACCCATCTATGGCATCGTCCCCGGCGCGCAAGGCGCGGCCGGGCCGGCATGCCGCCTTGCCGAGCGCCACGTCATCCGGGCGCCCGGCCGCTTTTAACGGATCCTGCACATGTCCACGCCCAAACACGCGAAAGTCCTGATTCTCGGTTCCGGCCCCGCCGGTTATACCGCGGCTGTCTATGCCGCCCGCGCCAACCTGTCGCCGCTGCTGATCACCGGCCTGGCACAGGGCGGCCAGCTGATGACCACGACCGACGTCGAGAACTGGCCGGCGGACCCGAACGGCGTGCAGGGCCCGGAACTGATGCAGCGCTTCCTGGAGCACGCCGAGCGCTTCAACACGGAAATCGTGTTCGATCACATCCACACGGCCAAGCTGGAGGAAAAGCCGATCCGCCTGATCGGCGATTCGGGCGAATACACCTGCGACTCGCTGATCATCTCGACCGGCGCCTCGGCCCAGTACCTCGGCCTGGCCTCGGAAGAAGCCTTCATGGGCAAGGGCGTGTCGGCCTGCGCGACCTGCGACGGCTTCTTCTATCGCAACCAGGAAGTGGCGGTGGTCGGCGGCGGCAACACCGCGGTCGAGGAAGCGCTCTACCTGACCGGCATCGCCAAGAAAGTGACCGTGATCCACCGCCGCGACAAGTTCCGCGCCGAGCCGATCCTGATCGACCGCCTGCTGGAGAAGGAAAAGGAAGGCAAGGTCGAGATCAAGTGGAACCACGTGCTCGACGAAGTGACCGGCGACGACTCGGGCGTCACCGGCGTGAAGATCAAGCACACCGGCACCGGCGAGACCGAGCAGCTCACGCTGCAGGGCGTGTTCGTGGCGATCGGCCACAAGCCGAACACGGACCTGTTCCAGGGCCAGCTCGAGATGAAGGACGGCTACATCGTCACCAAGAGCGGCCTGGCCGGCAATGCCACGGCCACCAACATCCCGGGCGTGTTCGCGGCGGGCGACGTGCAGGACCACATCTACCGCCAGGCGATCACCAGCGCCGGCACGGGCTGCATGGCCGCGCTCGACGCGCAGCGCTACCTGGAAAGCCTGCACGACGCGAAGTGAGACGTCGGCCGGCCGGGCCGCGCGCGGCGACGTTACAATAGCGTCGCCACGCGCCGCAGCCCGCCCGGCCTTCCGAAGGCCGCTGCTCCGCGCAGCGGCCTTTTTCATTCCCGCCCCACCTTCGATCCGTAGACCATCATGGCGAAGAACCAGCCCCATCCGAGCGACCCGGCCAAGCGCCGCGCCGCCGCCCCCGCGGCCCAACCGGCCGAGCCGATCGTGCCGAAACCCGAGCCCGGCGCCCTCCAGGGCGGCCTGGCCGGCCTCGGCGCCCTGCGCGATTCGCTCAAGGGCGAGGCCGAGCGGCGCGCCAGGCAGCAGGTGCAGGTCGCGCGCGAGACGCGCGAGGCCGAGCTCAATGCCAACCTGTTCCGCAACGAGATCGGCGCGATCACGCCGCTGGCCACGCCGCCGCGCGTGCCTGCCCGCCGCGAGCCGCCGCAGCCGGTGCCCAAGCAGACCCGGCTCGACGAGGAAGCGGTGCTCAGCGAGACGCTGTCCGACGAATTCGACCCCGAGACGCTGCTCGACTCCGACGAAAGCCTCTATTACCACCGCCCCGGCATCAGCCGCGAGGTGGTGCGCAAGCTGCGCAGCGGCGCCTGGATCGTGCAGGCCCAGCTGGACCTGCACGGCATGCGCCGCGACGAGGCGCGCGAGGCGCTCGCCGTGTTCATCCGCGAGGCCGGCAAGAAGGGGCTGCGCTGCCTGCGCGTGATCCACGGCAAGGGGCTCGGCTCGGTCGGCAAGGAGCCGGTGCTCAAGGGCAAGGTGAGGGCCTGGCTGGTGCAGAAGGAGGAAGTGATCGCCTTCTGCGAGGCGCGCGGCAACGACGGCGGCGCCGGCGCGGTGCTGGTGCTGCTGCAGCCGACCTCGATGCTGGGCCTGCTCAACGAGAGCGATCGCGGCACGCCGCGCGAGGTGCGCTGACGCCGCGTCGAGAATCGATGGCGCGGCGGCGGCGTCGAGCGCCGCGCCGCCCATGCGAAACGGGCCGCCCTTGGGCGGCCCGTTTTTTTGTCGCCACGGCCTTCGCCGCGCCAGGCTCAGGCGATCCGCGCTTCCGTCGACGGATCGAACACCACCGCCTTCGAGACGTCGAACAGCAGCTTGAGCTGCTGCTTCGGCTGCGGGTTCGCGGCCGGGTGCACGCGGCTCACGATGCGCTTGCCGTTGACCTGGGCGAACACGTGCGTATCCGGGCCGGTCGGCTCGGTGACGTCCACCACCACGTCGATCGGCTGCAGCGAGGAAGCCTGGCCGTCATGGGCATTGCGCGCGTCGGTGATGCGCTCCGGGCGCAGGCCCAGGATCACCTCGCGGCCCACGTGGCCGTTCATCTTCGAGCGCTCGAAAGGCAGGTTCAGCACGCCGCGCGAGGCGCCGGTATCGATCTCCAGGCCCACGCCGCTACCCTGCTCCACGACCCGGCCATTGATGAAGTTCATCGGCGGCGCGCCGATGAAGCCCGCCACGAACAGGTTCGAGGGCGAATCGTAGATGTCCTGCGGCGCGCCGAACTGCTGGACCACGCCGTCCTTCATCACCGCGATGCGGTCGCCCAGCGTCATCGCCTCGATCTGGTCGTGCGTCACGTAGACGATGGTGGTGCCCAGGCGCTGGTGCAGCAGCTTGATCTCGGCGCGCATCTCGATACGCAGCTTGGCGTCGAGGTTCGAGAGCGGCTCGTCGAACAGGAACAGCGAGGGATCGCGCGCGAGCGCCCGGCCCATCGCCACGCGCTGGCGCTGGCCGCCCGAGAGCTGGCCCGGCTTGCGGTCGAGCAGGTGCTCGATCTGCAGCATCGCGGCGACGCGATCGACGATCTGCTTCTGCTCGTTCTTGGGCACCTTGCGGATGTTCAGGCCGAAGGAGATGTTCTCCTTGACCGTCATCGACGGGTAGAGCGCGTACGACTGGAACACCATCGCGATGTCGCGATCCTTCGGCGAGAGATCGTTGACGACCTTGCCGCCGATGCGGATCTCGCCCTTGGTGACGGTCTCCAGGCCGGCGATCATGTTGAGCAGCGTCGACTTCCCGCAGCCCGAACCGCCGACCAGGATCAGGAACTGGCCGTCCTCGATGTCGATGTCGACGCCCTTCAGGACCGGCACCCCGTTCGGATAGGTCTTGTACACGTCACGGATGGAAAGGCTTGCCATGCTGTGAATCCTCTGTCTCAGGTGCGGCGTCTCGCGCCGCGTCGGTTCTGCTCGCCGCGCGGGACGATGTGCCCGCGCAGCCGGTTCGTTCAGGAATACTGGCCGCGGATCAGCCCTTCACCGCGCCCGCCGTGAGGCCGCGCACGAAGTAGCGGCCGGCGACCACGTAGACCAGCAGCGTGGGCAGCGCGGCGATGATCGCGCCCGCCATGTCGACGTTGTATTCCTTCACGCCCGTCGACGTGTTCACGAGGTTGTTCAGGGCCACCGTGATCGGCATCGAATCGACGCCCGAGAACACGATGCCGAACAGGAAGTCGTTCCAGATCTGGGTGAACTGCCAGATCAGGCAGACCATGAAGATCGGCAGCGAGACCGGCATCAGGATCCGCGTGAAGATCGTGAAGAAGCCGGCGCCGTCGATCCGCGCGGCCTTCACCAGTTCCGCCGGCACGCTCACGTAGAAGTTGCGGAAGAACATGGTGGTGAAGGCGATGCCGTAGACCACGTGCACCAGCACCAGGCCGGCGGTGGTGTTGGCCAGGCCGAAGTAGCCCTCGACGCGCGCCATCGGCAGCAGGATCACCTGGAACGGGATGAAGCAGCCCACCAGCAGCAGCGTGAACAGCGCGTCGGCGCCGCGAAAGCGCCAGTGCGTGAGCACGTAGCCGTTGAACGCGCCGATCAGCGAGGAGATCAGCACGGCCGGGATCACCATCTTCAGCGAGTTGAAGAAGAACGGCTTCATGCCGTCGCAGCGCACGCCGGTACAGGCCGAGCCCCAGGCCTTGAGCCAGGGGTCGATGGTCCAGCTGGTGGGCGGCGTCAGCAGGTTGCCGGTACGCAGCTGGTCGAGATCCTTGAAGGAGGTCGACAGCATCACGTACAGCGGGAACAGGAAGTAAATCGCGAACAGGATCAGCACCGCGTAAATGACGGCGCGGCTGATCGTCATCTTAGGCTGCATTGCGGGTGCTCCTCGATTCCATATACATCAGCGGCACCAGCACCGCGACCACGGTCGCGAGCATCATCACCGACGAGGCCGCGCCGACGCCGAGCTGCCCGCGATTGAACGAATAGGTATACATGAACATGGCGGGCAGCGAGGACGAGGTGCCGGGGCCGCCGGCGGTCAGCGCGACCACCAGGTCGAAGGTCTTGATCGTGATGTGGCAGAGGATCAGCAGCACCGAGAAGAACACCGGGCGCATGCTCGGGATCACGATCTTGCGGTAGATGGTCGGCAGGGTCGCGCCGTCCACCTGGGCCGCCTTGAAGATCTCGCCGTCCACGCCGCGCAGGCCGGCCAGGAACAGCGCCATCACGAAGCCGGTCGATTGCCAGACCGCCGCGATCACCACGCAGAAGATCGCCTTGTCCGGATCGTCCAGCCAGTTGAACGAGAAGCTGGTCCAGCCCCAGTCGTGCAGCACCTTCTCCAGGCCCAGGCCCGGGTTCAGGATCCACTGCCAGGCCGTGCCGGTGACGATGAAGGACAGCGCCATCGGGTACAGGAACACCGCGCGCAGCGCGCCTTCGTTGCGGATCTGCTGGTCGAGCAGGATCGCCAGGAACAGGCCGAGCACCACGCACAGCACGATGAAGGGAATCCCGAACCAGCCGAGGTTGGCGGCCGAGGTCCACCACACGTCGTTCTGGAACAGGTCCGTGTAGCGGCCGAAACCGTCGAAGGTGTAGTTGGGCAGCAGTCGCGACTTGGTCAGCGACAGGTAGCCGGTGATGACGATGAAGCCATAGATGAACACCACGGCGATCGCGATGCTGGGTGCGAGCACCAGCTTCGGTATCCAGCGATCGGCCAATGCCGAGAGCGGCGACGTGCGGCGGGCGACGTCAGCGCGGCCGGGTTCGTTTCCGCTGAGAGGGGCAGCCACTTGATTCGACTCCTGGAACGAGGGTGCCGCCGCCTTGGGGGCGAGGCGCGCGGCATCGGGTACGGCGCGGGCCGCGTGCGGCCGGCCCGTTTGCGACGGTACGGGCGAGGCCAGGCCTCGCCCGTGCTGCCTTTACTTCACCTTCGCGGCCTTCACCAGCGCGGCGACGGCTTCCTTCGGATCCTGCTGCGAGTTCATGAACTTGGTCACGACGTCGCTGATCGCGCCGGCGGTGGCATCGCCCTGCGCCATGCCGTGGGCCAGCGAGGGCACGTAGCCGCCGGCCTTCAGCGCGGTCTGCTCATCCGCGTAGGACTTCTTCGCGCAGTCGTCGTACTTGTCCATCTTCACGCCCAGGCGCACCGGGATCGAGCCCTTCAGCAGGCTGAACTGCTCCTGGAAGTCCGGCGTCATGATGGTCTTGGCCAGCGCGAGCTGACCCGGCGTGGCGTTCTCCGAGCCCTTCTGCTGGAAGAACACGAAGGAGTCGACGTTGAACGTGTAGGCGTTCGAGGTGCCCGGCACCGGCGCGCAGATGTAGTCCTTGCCCGACTTCTTGCCGGCGTTCTCGAACTCGCCCTTGGCCCAGTCGCCCATGAACTGCATGCCGGCCTTGCCGTTGATCACCATCGCCGTGGCCAGGTTCCAGTCGCGGCCGTTACGGCCGGCATCGAAGTAACCCTGGATCTTGCGCACCGTGTTGAACACGTCGAGCATCTTCGGCGAGCCCAGCGTGGCCGGGTCGAGGTTGACGATCGCCTTCTTGTAGAAGTCGGCGCCTTCGGACAGCACCACGTCTTCCCACAGCGTCAGGTCCTGCCACGGCTGGCCGCCCATCGCGATCGGCTGGATGCCGGCGGCCTTGAGCTTGTCGGCCAGGGCGAAGAATTCCGGCCAGGTGGTCGGCACCTTGGCGCCGACCTTGTCGAGCGCGGCCTTGTTCAGGTACAGCCAGTTGACGCGGTGCACCGAGAACGGCGCCGCCACGTAGTGGCCCTTGTACTTGATGATCTTGTCGATTTCCGGCGGCAGGTTCTTGCCCCAGTCGCCGGCGGCCGAGTCGATGTTGACGAGCACGCCCTGGTCCGCCCAATCCTGGATCAGCGGGCCCTTGATCTGCGCGGCCGACGGGGCGTCGCCGCTGATCACCTTGGTCTTGAGCGCCGTCATGGCCGCGGCGCCCGCGCCGCCCGCCACCGCGAAGTCCTTCCACACGTAACCTTGCTTCTGCAGGTCGTCCTTCAGCACGCCGACCGCCTTGGATTCACCGCCCGAGGTCCACCAGTGCAGCACCGTGACGTTCTCGGCAGCCTGTGCCGTGGCGGCGCCGAACATCAGGCCTGCGGCGCACAGCGCGCCCATCATCGCGCGAACTTTCATTACTCATCTCCTCCAGTTTGGATTAACCGACTCGTGAGGCTCTCGTGCGTGCGAGAGCCGGCTTGCTCAGGAACTTGCGAAACGAAACAACCGGGATATCGCGCCGCGAACGACCGGAAGACGGTCGGGCCGTGGCCGGCCGCAGGCGCTCAGGGACTGAGTGGATCGAGATTCAAAGAGTGTCTCCTCTGATCTGTTGGTTCCGGTCCCGCCGCCGCGCGGCGCCGAACCTCGGGGCCGTCGCGGACCGGCTCGTGATGCGTTTCGCCAATGTCCTTTAACATGCGGTCTCGGCGCGCTGCCGCACCGGCCGTCCCGTCCGAAGAGCGCGCTTCCCCGACATCCATCGTGTGCGCTTCTTTTTCTTCTTCCGGGTCTACCCCTTGCGGCGGATTGTAGTTAAACTACAATTCAGTGTCAAAAATATTTTTATCGCACTACGGCTCCGCTTGCCGCCGTCCGCGCCCGTCGGAACGGCCCAGCCAGGCGGCTTCCCTCCATGCCGTGGTACGCGCATTTCCAACCGGGCGGAGACAATGCAAAACGATTCCAGCAGCTTCACCTTCGTATTGTTCGGCGGCACCGGCGACCTGTCGATGCGCAAGATCCTGCCGGCACTGTTCGAGGCCCATCGCGCCAACATGCTCGCCGAGTCCGGCCGCATCGTCGCGGTCGCGCGCCACGATGCGGATCGCGCCGGCTATCACGACTGGGTCGAGGAGCACGTCAAGCCGCATGCGAGGAAGGCGTCCGGCAGCGCCTTCGACGAAGCCGCCTGGAAGCGGTTCCTGGAACGCATCGACTATCTCAACGTCGATCTCGGCCGCCCCGCGGACTACCAGGTCCTGCGCGAGGCGATCGGCGAGCTGCCCGGCACGCGCGTGTTCTACCTGGCCACCGGCCCTTCCCTGTTCGAACCGATCTGCAAGGCGCTGGCCGGCGTCGGCCTGAGCGAGGGCGCGCGCATCGTGCTGGAGAAGCCGCTCGGCTACGACCTGGCCTCCTCCAACGAGATCAACGACGCGGTCGGCGAGATCTTCGCGGAAGACCAGATCTACCGGATCGACCACTACCTCGGCAAGGAGCCGGTGCAGAACCTGCTCGCGCTGCGCTTCGGCAATGCGCTGTTCGAGCCGCTGTGGCGCCGCGAATGGGTGGAGAGCATCCAGATCACGATCGCCGAGGAACTGGGCGTGGAGGCGCGCGGCGACTTCTACGACAACACCGGCGCGCTGCGCGACATGGTGCAGAACCACCTGCTGCAACTGCTCTCGATCATCGCGATGGAGCCGCCGCATTCGATGGATTCGGATTCGGTGCGCGACGAGAAGCTGCGCGTGCTGCGCGCGCTCAAGCCGATCGATCCGCGCGACATCAGCAAGGTGGCGGTGCGCGGCCAGTATCACGCCGGCACCATCAAGGGCAACCCGGTGCCCGGCTACGCGACCGAACCCGGCGTGAAGCCCGACAGCAACACCGAAACCTACGTGGCGCTGAAGGTCGAGATCGAGAACTGGCGCTGGGCCGGCGTGCCCTTCTTCCTGCGCACCGGCAAGCGGCTGGCCGATCGCGTCGCCGAGATCGTGGTCAATTTCCGCGCGGTGCCGCATTCCGCGCTCGGCCCCAATGCGTTGCGCGCCGGCACCAACCGGCTGGTGATCCGCCTGCAGCCCAACGAGACGATCCGCCTGTATTGCCTGGCCAAGCAGCCCGGCGAGGGCATGAACTTGGCCAGCGTGCATCTCGACCTGGCCTTCGACCAGTTCTTCAAGGAAGGTCAGATGGAGGCCTACCAGCGCCTGCTGCTCGACGTGATCAACGGGCGCCTGGCGCTGTTCGTGCGGCGCGACGAGCAGGAAGCGGCCTGGCGCTGGGTCGAGCCGATCCAGAACGAATGGCAGAAGTCGCTCAAGCCGCCCAAGCCCTACGCGGCCGGCACCTGGGGCCCCGCGGCGGCCAGCGCGATGCTCGCGCAGCACGGCACCTGCTGGCTCGAGGAAGAAAACTGAAACACGCGTTTGCAACACGCCTGACGCGGCCCGCCCCGGCCGCGACTCGCCGGAGTCCCCCGCATGACCACCGAATTCAATAAAAGCAGCCTGGAGGAGAAGTGATCGAGCTTCACGCATTCGAAAGCCCGCAAGCGCAGTGCGAGGCGCTCGCGCAGGCGGTGCGCGCGGCGCTGGCCGCGCCGCTCGCCGAGCACCCGCGCGCGACGCTCGCCGTGTCGGGCGGCACCAGCCCGCGTCCGTTCCTGCAAACCCTGTCCACCGCCGAGCTCGACTGGGCCCGCGTGGACGTGAGCCTGGTCGACGACCGCTGGGTGGCCGACACCGACGGCGCCAGCAACGCGCAACTGGTGCACGACACGCTGCTCCAGAACGCCGCCGCCGGCGCGCGTTTCCTGCCGCTGGTCGACACCTCGGCCACGCTCGAGGCGCAGGTCGCCGCGCTCAACGCGAACCCGGCCTACCGGCTGCCGAACGTCGCCGTGCTCGGCATGGGCGAGGACGGCCATACCGCCTCGATCTTCGCCGACGCGCCCGAATGGGAGCTGGCGATCTCGACCACCGCGCGCTACGTCGCCGTGCATCCCGGCGCCGCGCCGCATCCGCGCGTGAGCCTCTCGCTCGACGCGCTGCGCCGCGTCGAGCGGCTGTTCCTGCTGATCGCGGGCGCCCGCAAGCGCGAAGTGCTGGAGGCCGCCGCCGCGGCGCCGCAGCGCAACGCAATTTCCCAACTGGCCAACGACAAGGGGACCCAGCTCGATGTCTACTGGTGCGCAAACTAAACCGGCTGCCGGCCAGCACGCCGACGGCCCGCGCCTGCTCGCCGACGTCGGCGGCACGAACGCGCGCTTCGCGCTGGAGACCGGCCCCGGCGAGATCACGCAGATCCGCGTCTATCCCGGCGCCGACTACCCGACGCTGACCGACGCGATCCGCAAGTATCTGAAGGACGTCAAGATCGGCCGCGTCAACCACGCGGCGATCGCGATCGCCAACCCGGTCGACGGCGACCAGGTGCGGATGACCAACCACGACTGGAGCTTCTCGATCGAGGCCACGCGCCGCGCGCTGGGCTTCGACACGCTGCTGGTGGTCAACGACTTCACCGCGCTGGCGATGGCCCTGCCGGGCCTGACCGACGCGCAGCGCCAGCAGATCGGCGGCGGCACGCGCCGCCAGAACAGCGTGATCGGCCTGATGGGCCCGGGCACCGGCCTGGGCGTGTCGGGGCTGATCCCCGCCGACGACCGCTGGATCGCGCTGGGCAGCGAGGGCGGCCATGCCAGCTTCGCGCCGATGGACGAGCGCGAGGACCTGGTCATGCAGTACGCGCGCAAGAAGTGGCCGCATGTCTCGTTCGAGCGCGTGTGCGCCGGGCCCGGCATCGAGATCGTCTATCGCGCGCTGGCCGGTCGCGACAAGAAGCGCGTGCCCGCCAACTTCGGCACGCCCGAGATCGTCGATCGCGCGCATGAAGGCGACGCGCTCGCGCTCGAGGCGGTCGACGTGTTCTGCGCGATCCTCGGCACCTTCGCCGGCAACCTGGCGGTCACGCTCGGCGCGCTCGGCGGCGTGTACATCGGCGGCGGCGTGGTGCTCAAGCTCGGCGAGCTGTTCCTGAAGTCGCGCTTTCGCGAGCGCTTCGAGTCGAAGGGCCGCTTCTCCGACTACTGCGCGAACGTGCCGACCTACCTGATCACGGCCGACTACCCGGCCTTCCTCGGCGTCTCGGCGATCCTCGCCGAGCAACTGTCGAACCGCTCGGGCGGCGCCTCCTCGGCGGTGTTCGAGCGGATCCGCCAGATGCGCGATGCGCTGACGCCGGCCGAGCGACGCGTGGCCGACCTAGCGCTCAATCACCCGCGCTCGATCATCAACGACCCGATCGTCGACATCGCGCGCAAGGCCGACGTCAGCCAGCCGACCGTGATCCGCTTCTGCCGCTCGCTGGGCTGCCAGGGCCTGTCGGACTTCAAGCTGAAGCTGGCCACCGGCCTGACCGGCACGATCCCGATGAGCCACAGCCAGGTGCACCTGGGCGACACCGCCACCGACTTCGGCGCGAAGGTGCTCGACAACACCGTGTCGGCGATCCTGCAGTTGCGCGAGCACCTGAACTTCGAGCACGTCGAGCATGCCATCGACATCCTCAACAATGCGCGGCGCATCGAGTTCTACGGCCTGGGCAACTCGAACATCGTGGCCCAGGACGCGCACTACAAGTTCTTCCGCTTCGGCATCCCGACCATCGCCTACGGCGACCTGTACATGCAGGCCGCCTCGGCCGCCCTGCTCGGCAAGGGCGACGTGATCGTGGCGGTGTCGAAGTCGGGCCGCGCGCCCGAGCTGCTGCGCGTGCTCGACGTGGCGATGCAGGCCGGCGCCAAGGTGATCGCGATCACCTCCAGCAACACGCCGCTGGCCAAGCGCGCCACCGTGGCGCTCGAGACCGATCACATCGAGATGCGCGAATCGCAGCTGTCGATGATCTCGCGGATCCTGCACCTGGTGATGATCGACATCCTCGCGGTGGGCGTGGCGATCCGGCGCGCCGCGCCGAACGCCGAGATCACCGAGGCGGTCGCGCAGGCCAAGGCGCGCGCCGGCGAGGACGAATCGGCCGACGTGCTCGACTGGCTCAGCCACGGCGCGGCCCCGGCCACGCGCGACTGAGCGCGGCCGGCGGCGGTAGCCGCGATGAACGGCCGGAAACACGAAGGGCCGGCGCTTTCGGGCGCCGGCCCTTTGTTTTTGGCTGCTGTTAAGGCGCGGCCGCGAACGCGCGCGCCGCGCGAACTCAGTCGCCGCGCACCGGCCGGCCGTGCCAGCGGATCACCAGCCGGCGGCCCAGGAAGCAGAGCGCGCCGGTGATCGCTATCGTCACGCCCATGCCGAACGGCGTGCCGTCCGCGAGCAGCCCCACCACGGCGCTGGCGACCGCGCCCAGGCCGAGCTGCATCGCGCCGAACACGGCCGCGGCCGCGCCCGCGTTGTGCGGATAACGATGCATCAGGTCGGTCGAGCAGTTCGCCGACAACAGGCCGATCACGCCGACCACGAAGAACAGCCCGGCGACGATCGACCAGAGTCCGCCGATTCCCGTCAACGAGAAGAAGGCCACGCAGAACGAGGCGATGCAGCTGATCAGCGAGGCCGCCGAGATCAGGCGCAGCGAGCCGAAGCGGCCGACCGCGCGAGTGTTGATGAAGTTGCCGATCATGATGCCGGCGATGTTCAGGCCGAACAGCAGGCCGTAATGCTGCGGCGAGACGTGGAAATACTCGATGTAGACGAAGGGCGTGGCGGTGATGTAAGTAAGCATCGACGCGAAGGCCATGCCGCCGCAAAGCATGTGCCCCCAGGCCACCGGATCGCGCAGGATGCGCCCGTAGGCCATGAAGGACTGCAGGATCGCCGAGGACTTGCGGCGCTCCTTGGGCCAGGTCTCGGGCACCTTCAGGAAGGCCGCGATGGTGCAGCCGATGCCGAACAGCGTGAGCACCACGAACACCATGCGCCAGCCGGCGAAGCGCAGGATCTGGCCGCCCAGCAGCGGCGCGAGCAGCGGGCCGACCGAGGTGACGATCGCCACCATCGACAGCACCTTGGCCGCGTCGGCCGGCTCGTGCGCGTCGCGCGCGATCGCCCGCGACAGCACCGAGGCGGCACCCGCGCCGAGCGCCTGCAGGAAGCGCAGCACGATCAGGCTGCCGATCGACGGCGCCACGAAGCAGCCCGCGCCGGCCACGGTGAACAGCACGATCCCGCCCAGCAGCACCGGGCGGCGCCCCAGCGAATCCGACAGCGGCCCGTACAGCAGCATGCCCAGCGAGAAGCCCGACAGGAAGCTGGTCAGCGTCCACTGCACCGCCGATGCGCTGGTGCCCAGGCTCTCGGCCACCGAGGGCATGCTCGGCAGGTACATGTCGGTGCCGATCGGCCCGCACGCGGCCAGCGCACCGAGCAGCATGATCAACCGGGCGTCGGGCCGGCGCCGTATCGCGTTCGACATGGGAATTCTCGCGTGCGGCCGGGACCTCGCACGGCTAGGCGCCACGCGGCCCGACTCGGTTTGAACGACGGCCGGGCGGCCGCCGCGAAGCCACGATTGTACGCGCGAGCCCGGCTTCGCGAGTCCAAGCCCGCGCCGCGCGCCGGGCCTTGGCGTGCCGGTCGGCCACTCGCGCGCGGGCGATCGGGTAAGCTCGCGCTTTGCGTGCGCGCGCGCCGCCGGGCCCGCTTCCCGTCTTCTTTACGTTCTCCTGCTGCCACGACATGACTGCCTTCCTGCTGATCTGGAGCCCCAAGAAATGGCCCTGGCCCGAGCTGCCCGAGGTGGCCGCGCGCGTGCGCGCCGGCGAGGCCGTGCGCGACGTCTGGGGCTGCGGTTTCTCGCGCAGCATCCTGCCCGGCGACCGCGTGTTCCTGCATCGCGTCGCCCAGGAGCCGAAGGGCGTGTTCGGCTCCGGCTACGTGATGCGCGCGCCCTACGAAGTGGCGGACCCGAACACGAAGCGCGGCTACCGGCTCTGCATCGATTTCGTCTACGACTGGCTGGTCGACGGCCACAGCGAGGTGGTGATCGCGCGCGACGCGCTGCGCGTCCACCCGTTCTCGGTGCAGACCTGGGACGCCCAAACCTCCGGCACCTCGATCAAGCCCGTCGCCGAGGGCGCGCTGGAAAAACGCTGGGCCGAACTGACCGGCAAGCGCAAGCCGCCCAGGCTCTGAGGCAACCGTCCCCGCCCTCGCTCCCGCCCTCGTCCGCGGCCCGGCAGGCCCACCCCGCGCGAGGGCCGGGCGGGCCGCGCCAGAACCGCCCCGGCGACTCTTCGGTACAATCTGACGATCGTTTCGTCCGCATCCGGCGCGGAAGATGCGGCCCCCGCCGCGCCTGCCCGGCTGCCGCCTCCGTCTAGCAGGACCTATCCATGTCGAACAATCAAACGCTCTTCGAACGCGCCCAGCGCACCATCCCGGGCGGCGTCAACTCGCCCGTGCGCGCCTTCCGCTCGGTCGGCGGCACGCCGCGCTTCGTGTCCCGGGCCCAGGGCCCCTACTTCTGGGACGCCGACGACAAGCGCTATATCGACTACATCGGCTCGTGGGGCCCGATGATCGTCGGCCACGTCCATCCCGAGGTGCTCGAGGCGGTGCAGCGCGTGCTGGCCGACGGCTTCTCGTTCGGCGCGCCGACCGAGGCCGAGATCGAGATCGCCGAGGAGATCTGCAAGCTGGTGCCCAGCATCGAGCAGGTGCGGATGGTGTCGAGCGGCACCGAGGCGACCATGAGCGCGTTGCGCCTGGCGCGCGGCTTCACCAACCGCAGCCGCATCGTCAAGTTCGAGGGCTGCTACCACGGCCACGCCGACAGCCTGCTGGTGAAGGCCGGCTCGGGCCTGCTGACCTTCGGCAACCCGACCTCGGCCGGCGTGCCGGCCGACATCGCCAAGCACACCACGGTGCTGGAGTACAACAACGTGGCGGCGCTGGAGGAAGCCTTCGGCGCATTCGGCGACGAGATCGCCGCCGTGATCGTCGAGCCGGTGGCCGGCAACATGAACCTGGTGCGCGGCACCCCCGAATTCCTGCAGGCGCTGCGCGCGCTGTGCAGCAAGCACGGCGCCGTGCTGATCTTCGACGAGGTGATGTGCGGCTTCCGCGTCGCGCTCGGCGGCGCGCAGCAGCATTACGGCATCCAGGCCGACCTGACCTGCCTGGGCAAGGTGATCGGCGGCGGCATGCCGGCGGCCGCGTTCGGCGGGCGTCGCGACATCATGGCCCAGCTCGCGCCGCTGGGCGGCGTCTACCAGGCCGGCACGCTGTCGGGCAACCCGATCGCGGTGGCCGCCGGCCTCAAGACCCTGCAACTGATCCAGGCCCCCGGCTTCTACGCGGCGCTCACCGCGCAGACCAAACGCCTGGCCGACGGCCTCGCCGCCGAGGCGCGCGCCGCCGGCGTGCCGTTCGCGACCGACGCGATCGGCGCGATGTTCGGCCTCTACTTCACCGAGGCGGTGCCGACCAGCTTCGCCGAGGTGACCAGGAGCGACATCGCCAGCTTCAACCGCTTCTTCCACCTGATGCTCGACGAGGGCGTGTATTTCGCGCCCTCGGCCTACGAGGCCGGCTTCGTCTCCAGCGTGCACGACGACGCCGTGATCGATGCAACGCTCGCCGCCGCGCGCCGCGCCTTCGGCGCCCTGGCTGCCGCCTGACCACCGGATAGGGAGACGCGCATGTTCTCGGAATCGGATTTCGCGCATATGCAGCGCGCGCTCGACCTGTCGTCGCGCGGGATGTACACCACCTCGCCGAACCCGCGCGTGGGTTGCGTGATCGTCAAGGACGAGGTGGTGATCGGCGAGGGCTACACCCAGCCGGCCGGCCAGGACCACGCCGAGGTGCAGGCCATGAAGGACGCGCGCTCGCGCGGCCACGACCTGCGCGGCGCGACCGTCTACGTGACGCTGGAGCCCTGCAGCCACTTCGGGCGCACGCCGCCTTGCGCGCTGGGCCTGATCGACGCGCGCGTGGCCAAGGTGGTGGCGGCGATGGAGGACCCGAACCCGCTGGTCTCGGGCAAGGGCCTCGGGATGCTGCGCGACGCCGGCATCGACGTGCGCTGCGGGCTGCTCGCGCAGGAAGCGCGCGAGATGAATATCGGCTTCGTGTCGCGCATGACGCGCGGCCAGCCCTGGGTGCGCATGAAGTCGGCCATCTCACTGGACGGCCGCACCGCGCTGCCCGACGGCCAGAGCCAGTGGATTACCGGCGAGGCCGCGCGCGCGGATGGGCACGCCTGGCGCGCGCGCGCCTGCGCGATCCTGACCGGCATCGGCACGGTGCGCGAGGACGATCCGCAACTGACGGTGCGCGGCATCGACACACCGCGCCAGCCGCTGCGCGTGCTGGTGGACAGCCGGCTCGAGGTTTCGCTGGAGGCGAAGCTGCTGAGCGGCGCGCCGATCCTGATCTTCTGCGGCGAGCTCGACGCGGCCGGCGAAGGCCGCGCCGCCGCCCTGCGCGACCGCGGCGCCGAGGTGGTGCCGCTGGCCGGCCCGAACGGCAAGGTCGATCTGCCGGCCTTGCTGCAGGCGCTCGGCAAGCGCGGCATCAACGAGCTGCATGTCGAGGCCGGGCACAAGCTGAACGGCTCGCTGCTGCGCGAAGGCTGCGTCGACGAGCTGCTGATCTACGTCGCGCCGACCCTGCTCGGCGACAACGCGGCAGGCATGTTCAATCTCGCCGCGCCGGCCACGCTGGAACAGCGCGCGCGCCTGCAATTCCATACCATCGACCGGATCGGCGAGGACCTGCGCATCCTTGCGCGCTTCGCCGCCGCGTCGGCCAACTGAATCTGCTTACGGGAATCTCACGATGTTTACCGGAATCGTCGCGGCGGTCGGCCGCATTGAATCGATCGCACCGCTCGGCACCGAGGCCGATGCCGGCGTTCGGCTGGTGGTCCGCGCCGGCGGGCTCGACCTGGGCGATGTCGCGCTCGGCGACAGCATCGCGATCCAGGGCGCCTGCATGACGGCGATCGAGGCCACCGCCGAAACCTTCACCGTCGACGTATCGCGCGAGAGCCTGAACAAGACGGTCGGCCTGAGCGAGCTGGGCGAGGTCAATCTCGAGAAGGCGCTGCGCGCGCACGACCGGCTGGGCGGGCACATCGTGTCGGGCCATGTGGACGGGCTCGGGACGGTCACGCATTTCGCGCCGGTGGGCGAGTCGCACGAGCTGCGCGTGCTGGCGCCGAAGGCGCTGGGCAAGTATCTGGCCTACAAGGGCTCGATCACGGTCAACGGCGTGAGCCTGACGGTCAATGCGGTGAAGGATCTCGCGGACGGCTGCGAGTTCTCGATCAACCTGATCCCGCATACGGTGCAGGTCACCACGCTGCGGCATCTGAAGGCGGGCTCGAAGGTGAATCTCGAGATCGATATGATTGCGCGGTATGTGGAGCGGATGCTTGGCGCCGGCCAGGATGGCGCCGCGGTACTGAAATAATCCGGAGCCTGGATGCGCCGGCGCCCTGCCGGCGTTTTGCCGGATCATCTACCGTTGCTTGCGAAGGTAGACGGCCGTGTTCCGCGGCTCGTCTGCCGTCAGCTCTCCATAACGATCAACGCGAAGGCTCAACGCGTGCGTCCGCCACGCGAGCAGCGCCGACGATCGTCCCATCGGGCGCCTCGAGCAAGACCGCCAGCTTCTCCCCGGCCGGGGGACTCGCCTGCAGCGTGAGCGCCGTGCCGGACCAGCTGCCGATGCTCGCCAGCGCTCGCACGATATTCGATTCGGTAAGCGTGTTCCCGCTGTTCTCCCCGCGTCCGACCGGCGTCACATGACGCGTGTCGTAACCCACCAGCAGGACCTGGGCCTGTCCGCTTCCTGAGCCGATCGACACTGTCACGCCCTTGCCGTTGGCCATTGCGCTGACGTTCGCGGACGTCGTCGCCGACGACCGCGCACGATCGATCGCGGCATCCACCGCCGCGCGATTCGAACCCACCACGGCGGATTTCCCATCCACCACCAGTTCGGGGGTATAGGCGAAGCCGTGGAAACGCTGCACATACCGATCCTGGCGCGCGTCGGAAATCGAAAGCGAGAACGGATCCTTCCATCCCAGCTGGTTCCAGTAGGTCACGTGAAAGGCCAGCGGCAACACGTCCTTGCGCGCGTCGCTCAGCTCGTTCAGGTAGCTGTCGGCCGGCGGGCAGGACGAGCAGCCCTGCGAGGTGAACAGTTCGATGACGACCGGGCGAGGCGCGTCGGCAAACGCGGGGAATGCCAGCAAGCTGGCGGCGCTCGCGCAGATGACGGAAAGGAAACGGGCGAACATGGGAGGCTCCGGGGTGGCTGATCACGGTAGTTCGTTCGCCGGTGCCGTTCGGTTACGCACGGCGGTGATCAAGCATCGAGGAGGATTCGGCCCCTTGCCGTGCATGCGGCAACAGCCCGCGACATCGGAGCGTTCGACACCCGCCAATCTGGCCCCCACAATCCCCGCTTCCCCTCAATGGAATCGAGAACGCCCATGTCGATGGAATTCGAAGTCCCGCCGGGAATCGGGAATGTGGATCAGTGGCGCACGCATTGTCGAAGGATCCGCGCCCGGGCGGAGGATTTTCTCGCGGATCGCCTGAGCCTCGTCGAGACAGCGCGGGAGCTGTTGCGGCTGGCCTACTGGGCCAAGGTCGGCGGCGATCCGGAGTTCCAGGTGTTTCGGATGATTGACACGGAGACGCGTTTCCTGCCCGTCGGCGAAGTCCGGAAATACTGGGCACCTGAAGCCCTGGAACGCGAGGACGTCCAGATCCGCGCGACCGAGGCAACCTGGAGCGAGCGTGCACGATACGCCGCCGATCGGCTGGTGGAGCGGTATCAATGGACACTCCCGCGCAACCGCCGCCTCGCGACACGACGCGAAACGCCCAGGCCGGCCGCCGGCCCCGATCAAGCTCCCCATTCTTGAAGGCATCGAGCGCGTGCAGCATTGGCGCATGGTTCGCCTCGCTCCTGCCGCCGCTCATCCGACATGACGAGCCGCCCCCTCAAACCCCCGCGAACCAGTCATACCCCTGCTGCTCCCAATACCCGCCCGGGAACACGTTGGTGACCTCGATCGCCTCCAGGTTCTTCGCGCTCTTGAACCCCAGCTTGGTCGGGATCCGCAACCTCAGCGGCGCCCCCCATTGCGGCTCGAGCGGCTTCGAATCGAAATCGAGCGCGAGGATCGTCTGGGGATGCAGGGCGCTGGCCATGTCGATGCTGGTCGAGTAGTCGTCGAAGCACTTGAAGGCGACGTAGCGCGAGTTCAGATCGGCGCCGACTCGCTCCAGGAACACGCGCAACGGGATGCCGCTCCACTGCCCGATCTGGCTCCAGCCCTCGATGCAGATATGGCGGGTGATCTGGCTCGCCTGCGGCAGCGTCATCAGCTCGGGCAGGGTCCACGGCTGCTTGCGCGCCACTCGCCCGGCGACGCCGAGCGCCCAGTTGTCGGGCACGCCCCGCACCTGCCAATCGGGATAAAAGGCATTGAAGCGGAACGGGCGCGTGATATCGGCAGCGCTATAGGTTCTCGCCAGCCGCTGCGAACCGAACAGCGCCGCCTGCACGCGATCGTCGAAGCGCAGCATGGCTTCGAGCGCGGCGTCGACGCCCGAATGCGTGGACAGGTCGCAGCCGCTCAGCATGGCCAGGCCGCCGAGCGACAAGGTCCGTTTCAGGAAGCCGCGCCGGCTCGCGCGGCTCAGTTCCGCCTTGATGTCCTCTTGCCGGACGGCGACGGTTTTACGCTCGGCCATCAGTGCTGCTCCTCGGATTCCGCCGGCACCGGGGCGATCATCGCCACCAGCGTGCGCGGATGAATCGCCACCAGCGTCACATGCACGACGACGAAGGCGACGATGCCGAACATCAGGGCGAGATGAATGTTGCGGGCGATCGCATACTGCCCGAACAACTCCACCAGCCATTGAAACTGCACGGGCTTCCAGATCGCCAGCCCCGTGACGATCTGGACGATCGCGGCCGTCACCACGCCGACATACATCGCGCGCTGCACCGCGTTGTAGTGCCCCTGCCGATGCGCGAGCCGGAACGCCAGCGCGGCGCGCAGATCGCGAATCACCGCCATCGGCGAAGGCAGGCGAAGATCGCGCCGAAAATGCCCCGACGCGATCCCGTAGACGAGATAGGCCAGCCCGTCGATCACCAGCAGCCACATGGCGCTCAGATGCCAGGCCAGCGCGCCGCCCAGCCAGCCGCCGAGCCCGGTCCATCGCGGAAACACGAAGGGCAGGTCCGGCGAGGCGTTGTAGATCGCCCAGCCGCTGAAGATCATGCATCCCATGGCATACACACCAATCCAGTGCATGATCCGGATCGGGGCGGGGTGCGCGGGTCGTGGCGACCGGGAACTAGGGCGCATGAACAGGCTCCTTGGCGGTTGATCGGGTGGCGCGGGTAAGCTCGGATGACGACCAGCCGCCTTACATCGGCGGCTTGAGGCCATCCTTGCCGATCGCGACCACGGCCGCCGTGGCCTTGTTCTGGTCCGTCGCGGCATTGATGAACACCGCCGCGCCCTTGGTCAGGTCGGCCGTGGTGGCGGGATGGAAAGTGACGATCGGCGCGGTGGGCGGCACCAGCACGACCTGCTCGCCGCCCTTGTAGCTGACGGTCAGGCGCTTCACGCCGCCCTGGTCGGTGGCCGCGCTGACGCTGCCGTTGGTCATCGCGCTCTTGACGGTGGTGCTCGACGGCGCGGCGACAGCCGTCACGCTGCCATTGGTCATCGAGCTGGAGGTGGTGCCCGCGCCCGACAGCGTGGTGTCGGGAATCGTATCCCAGGCGTAATGGCCCTCGCCCACACCCTTCATGGCGGGCGGGAACACCACCACTTCCAGCGCGATCTGGTTCGCGCCCGTGCTCTTGGTGGCGGTGCCGATATAGCTGCCCGGCTCGATATTGGCCAGGTCGGCCTTCACCACCTGCAGGTACTTCGTGTTGGCGCCCAGCGCGACCTGCACATCGGCGCCAGCCGTCGTGTGGACCGTGATCTCGCTGGCGCTGACCGAGGCGATCGTGCCGCGGATGCGGGTGGGGGTCGGCGAGGCGGCAAGTGCCGAGCCGCTCAGCATGACGGCGAGAATGGCGACATGAATGCGTTTCATCTGTGCTCCTGGGTTTGAGGTGCCTGAAATCGGGCAGGATAGGTCACCCGCCTTTCACAATCATGAAGAAGCCCAACCCGGGCAGGTATCGGTCAAATGACCGATGCGCGGCTTGCAAGCCGCGCACGGCACCTGTTTGTCCCATGCGCTGCCACGCGCCGCGCCCTCCCGCTATCGTGCGGGCCATCCATCGCCCATCGATATCCCAGGAGAGCGCCATGACCGTCTTTTCCCTTCGCCACCTCGTTCGCCACCTGCTCCTCGCCTCGGCCGCCTCCATGCTGCCGGCAGCCGGCGCGGCAGTAGCCGAGGCAAGGACCACGCCAACCGCCTCGCGCAGCGCCGCTATTACGCGCTCTACCCGCGCTCCCGCCATGTGCCGCTGAAGGTGCGGGCCTTCATCGATTTCATCTCGGCGCGCTACGCCGAGGAACCCGGCGCTTCGGCCGCCGGCTGAGGAACGACCGCGCGCATTCGGCCACCGCCAGCCAGGGCAGCGGCCGGCGAACGCGCGGATGTGGCCAGCGCGAACGTCGGCATGCCCTCGTCCGCCCGCCGGAGGCTCAGCCCTGGCTCAGCGCGCTGAACTTCGCCCGCTTGAGCTCGGCGAGGATCTCCAGCGCCTTGCCCTCGTCGCTCGTCAGGTCCGCGAGGAAGGCTTCGTTGTGCTGCTTGATCCACGACAGCGGCATGTCCCACCAGGCCAGTTCGAGCAGGCTCTCGCGCACCCGCTCCGGGAAGCGGAATCGCACCAGCCTGGCCGGCGAACCCACGTAGATCCCGTAAGGCTCGGCGCGGAAATTCGGCGGAATCACCGCGCGCGCACCGATCACGCAGCCGCTCTCCACCACCGAGCCGCCCAGGAACAGGGCCTCGTCGCCGATCCAGACGTCGTTGTGGATCACGGTATCGGCATACTGCGGCGGCGGCGCATTGCGCAGGCCGTCGCCGAAGACGCTGAACATGGCAGTCGAGATGGTCCGCATGTCGTGCTGGCCATTGAGCAGGAAACGCAGGCGCAGGCCGCCGGCCACGAACTTGCCCACGCTCAGCTTCTGCAGACCCGCATCGTACTTGGCGATCGAGCCGACCCCGAATCCCGAGCCGCGGCCAATATAAAAACTGCCTTCGGTCGCTTCCTCGTCGAGCCAGTTGCGAAAGAAGTTGTTGGGGATCGACGAATACGCGCCGTCGCGATACCCGAACACGACGAAGTGCTTCGCGAGAGGGTGATTTGACAGGATCCCGGTGCAGTCGTCCGAGGTGGTTACGTTCATGGCGGTCTATGAATAATGATGGCGATGGTTCGCATGGGCCTGGACGATGCCCCGTGACATCGTCCCGACAAGCCGGATCGCGTGGCAGCCAGCGCGACGCCGCCGATTCTATTACGAAAGAACCGCCGCGCCTCAGCGCTCGTCGAGCTTGCGGATCGCGCTGTTGGCGGCGTTCAGCGGCCGGCCGTCCTCGTGCTGCAGGGTCTGCTTGCGGATCTTGCGGCCGCTCTTGCGATCGACCATCACCGAATGCGGCTCGCCGGGCGCGAACAGGTTGGCCTCGCCCCACTGGCGCAGCATCACGATCACCGGGAACAGGCCCTCGCCCTTGCGGGTCAGCACGTATTCCTGGTAGGCGGAACCGTCCGATGCGGGCACGATCTCGAACACGCCCGCCTCCACCAGTTGCTTGAGCCGGTCGGACAGGATGTTGCGCGCCACGCCGAGGCTGGCGAGAAACTCGCCGAAGCGGCGCATGCCGTCGAACGCGTCGCGCACGATCAGCAGCATCCAGCGATCGCCGACGATGTCGGCCGCCCGGCCCACCGGGCATGGCGAATCCGCGAAACTTTTCTGCCTGGCCATCCCGCCCTCCTCGATGCGTCACGACAAGCCACGTCCGGCGGTCCTGCCGGATAAGAAGTTGCATTTTAAAACAAGCTTCCCTACACTTCCGACAAGTTTTGTTTTGCAACCAGATGTGAGGAACTGCCGGCATGAATGCCATCCTGCCTTCGGAAGCCGCGCTCGATCCTCGGCCGCCGCGATCCGTGCCCCGGTCGATCGTCATGCTGCTGTCGGCCTGCTGCGCGGCCAGCGTCGCCAATGTCTATTACGCCCAACCCTTGCTCGATTCGATTGCGCGTGATTTTCATATTTCGCACTCCGATGTAGGTGGCGTGATCACGGCGACCCAGCTCGGCTGCGCGCTGGCGCTGATGTTCGTGGTGCCGCTCGGCGACCTGCTCGATCGCAAGTGCCTGATCGCCGTCCAGCTCGTGTTGCTGGCGCTGGCCTGCGTGCTGGTTGCCGCCTCGCGCGGCCCGCTCATGCTGCTCGCCGGCATGGTCGGCGTCGGCCTGCTGGGCACGGCAATGACGCAGGGCCTGATCGCCTGCGCGGCGGCCCTCGCCAGTGAAGGCGAGCGCGGGCGGGTGGTCGGCGCGGCGCAAGGCGGCGTCGTGATCGGCCTGCTGCTGGCCCGCTCGGTGGCGGGCCTGCTCACCGATATCGCGGGCTGGCGCGCGGTCTACCTGGGCTCGGGCGGCATCGCGCTGGTGATGCTGGCCGTGCTCTCGGCCCGCCTGCCGCGGCCGACCGCGCCAAGGCCACGGCTCGGCTACCCGCGGTTGCTGCGATCGATGCTCGGCCTGCTGCTGCGCGAGCGTGTGCTCCAGGTACGCGGCACGATCGGCCTGCTGATGTTCGCGGCCTTCAGCATCTTCTGGAGCGCGCTGGTGCTGCCGCTCAGCGCCCCGCCCTATTCGATGTCGCACACGGCGATCGGCGCCTTCGGGCTGGTGGGCGCGCTCGGCGCGCTGGCCGCCGCGCGCGCGGGCCGCCTCGCCGATCGCGGCCTGGGCCAGGCCGTCACCGGCATCGCCTTGCTGCTGCTCTGCCTGTCGTGGCTGCCGATCGCCTTCACACCGCATTCGATCGCGGCGCTGGTGCTCGGCATCGTGCTGCTCGACATTGGCGGCCAGGCCGTGCACGTCGTCAACCAGAGCCTGATCTTCCGCACGCATCCCGAGGCGCATGCGCGCCTGGTCGGCTGCTACATGCTGTTCTACGCGGCGGGCAGCGGCCTCGGTTCGATTGCGTCGACGGCGACCTATGCACAGGCGGGATGGACCGGCGTCTGTGCGCTCGGCGCGTGCGTCAGCCTGCTGGCCCTGGCGTTCTGGTTCTTCAGCTCGGGCCCCGCCCGTCGCCACGCGCCGAGATAAGCATATGAAGTCTTTCCGGTTGTGATTCGCAACCCGATCGGGGACCATGCATCGAAAGCCCCGCGTCTCCATCCACTCCTCATCGTTCTCGTCATGAAGCTTCGCGATACGCTGCTCGCCATCCTCGTCACGGCCATCTGGGGGCTCAACTTCTCGGTCATCAAGCTCGGGCTGCAATCGACCGATCCGTTCGTGCTCGCCGGCATCCGCTTCACGCTCAGCGCGCTGCCGGCGGTGCTGTTCATCCGTCGCCCGGCGGTGCCGCTGTCTTACCTCGCCGCCTACGGGCTGCTGTTCGGCGTCGGCCTGTGGGGCATCGTCAACCTCGGCATCCAGGCCGGCCTGTCGGCCGGGATCGCCTCGCTGGTGCTGCAGTTCAGCGCCTTCCTGACGATCCTGCTCGGCGCCGCCGTGTTCCGCGAGACCGTCTCTCGCTACCAGTTCGCCGGCATCGCGATCGCCCTGCTCGGTCTGGCCTGCGTGATCGCCATCACCGACGGCAGCGCCACGCCGGCCGGCATCGCGCTGGTGATCGTCGGCGCGCTGGCCTGGAGCGGCGCGAACCTGGTGATCAAGCTGTCCGGCACGCGAGAGGTGCTGGCCTTCCTGGTCTGGTCCAGCCTGTTCTCGCCGCTTCCATTGTTCGCGATCGCCTGGCTGCAGCACGGCGCGGCCGTCTACGCCGCCACCTTCGCGCACTTCGACGGCAAGACCGTGTTCTCGATCCTGTTCCAGGTCTACCCGACCACGCTGTTCGGTTATGGAGTCTGGAACCTGCTGCTCAGGAAGTACCCGGTGTCCACCGTCGCGCCCTTGTCGCTGCTGGTGCCGATCTTCGGTATGCTGGGCTCGGCCCTGATCTTCGGCGAACCGATCGGCACGCTGAAACTGCTCGCGACCGCCCTGATCGTGCTGGGGCTGGCCGTCGGCCTGTACGGCAAGCACCTCGGCGCCCGCCTCGCGAGGCGAGCCGGCACCTGAACCCGCTCCGGAGCCCCATGAACACCCACGCGCGCTACTTCAACCTGTTCGGCCGCATGGTCTCGATCGTGCACCAGCAGGGCCGCTGGCAAGCCTACGACTTCGGCGCGGAAGGCAAGCGCCGCCCGGCCGATTTCCAGATCCCCGACTTCGTCGAGGCCGACGAACTGCTCCAGTACCTCGACGACCTGTTCCACGAGGACGCGACGCCCAGGCACCCCGCCGTGGTCGAGATGCCGCCGCCCGCGCCCTGAATCGCCACCACCGCCAACCAACCCGTCGCCACCGGCCCGGCCGCCCCGATTCCGGGCATCATCCGTCCCCGTCATCGAAAAGCACTCGATCCGCCCGGCAACTGAAACTAAAATACCGACCTCGGCGGCGTCCGGGCCGACGCCCGCCGAGCCGCGATCCCCGGATCGCGCAGTATCGATGCTGCCCATAGCACGGCCGAATCGCCCGCGCGCCGCCATCCGGCAGGCGCCGCGGCGCCCGGCCGATAAAACATACAGGCATCAGCACGGGTTTCATGATGGGAATCTCGCAGCACCAAAAACGGGGCTCGACCGGCAGGCGCGCGCGCCGAGGCGCGCTGGCCGCCGCCAGCCTGCTGGTGGCGATGCCGGGCCTCGCGCGGGCCGACTGCATCGACGACGCGGCCAGCTTCCAGCACGTCAACGTCGGCCTGATGCGCGCGATCGCCCAGGTGGAATCGGGCACGCGCACCAATGTCATCAGCCCCAACAGCAACGGGACCTACGACATCGGCCTGATGCAGATCAACAGCTCCTGGCTGCCGCGGCTCGCGCGCGAGGGCATCACCCAGCAGAGCCTGCTCGATCCCTGCACCAATGCCTACGTGGCAGCCTGGATCCTGTCGCAGAACATCCAGCAGTTCGGTCCGACCTGGAACGCCATCGGCGCCTACAACGCGAGCTCGCCCGACAAGCGCCTCGCCTACGCGCAGAAGGTCTACGACACCGCGCAATCGATCATCAGCACGCAGGATGTGTCCATGCCTATCATTCCGCCGTCGTTTACGCCGCCGCAAACCTACAATCCGTTCGCCAGCCTCGGCGTCTCGCAGGTGAAGATGGCGCCCGCCAACGGCGCGAGCGGCAGCACCCCGCGCCGCCCGGCGCCCGCCCCGGCACCGGACGCGGCGCCCGGCACCTACAACTTCGGCTGGACCGTGACGGGCGCCGACGACGCCAAGCCGGTGCAGGTGTTCGACGACGGCGCCCGCATCTACGTGCAGTTCAGCGACATGAAGCGGGTGCCGGCGATCTTCGGCGACACGCCGCGCGGCCGCGTGATCCTGCGCTGGGATCCGCAGCCGCCTTACGCGGTGATCGCCACGCTCGAGCCGAAGCTGGTGTTCCAGATCGGCCAGGCCGAGGCCATCGCGCAGCGAGCGCCGGCCGCGATCACGCCGAAATCCGCTGGTTCGACCTCGACCCAGGCCGGCGCGGCGCCGACGCGCGCTCCCGCCGTACCGGGCAGCAACGCCGTGCCCGCCACGGCAGCCGTCGCGAGCGCCGCCGCCGCGCGCAAAGCCGCCACCGCGTCGACCGACGCGCTCTGGTATCTCTCCACGCCCTCCTCGCGCGACAACAAGGACAAGGCCCTGGCCAGCCAGACGCTGCCGGTCGCCGACACGGGCACGCGCAACGATCCGCCGCCCGCCCCGCAGGCACCGGTGGCCACCGCCACCGACAAGCCCGCCGCCAAGACGCCGTCGCCGCGCAACACCGGCACCGACGCGCTGTTCTACCTCACCAAATAAGCGCCCCATCACGCGTTGAAACCCGGTCCGCCTCATGCGGCGGACCGGGATCGCCCAGGCACGCTCCGGATTATCTCGCTTTAGGCATTTTCATTTCTTATAGCAGTGGAATTTCGTAAGAATTTCTGAAAGCCGTATTTCTCTTCGCCTCGTAATATTCATTCGTGCATGACGAGCACGAATAATTTCATTTCGCTTTCCATTTTTAAAAATATCGCGACCTGCACGGCTTCTCCCAGCCTGCAAGCAAGGGTGATCCCTTGCAAGCCGAATTACGATAGTAGGTCTAAACTTCGAGGAAGCCGCCGAGCGTCGAACCAGGAGGCATTAAAAATGTTCCCCAATAGGAGACATGGCTTCATATGAAAAACATAACAATTCGCCAACTCAAGACTTTCGAAAGTGTTGCGCGTAATTTGAGCTTTTCGCGTGCGGCCGAGGATCTGCATCTGACGCAGCCGGCCGTGTCGATGCAGATCAAGCAGATCGAGGACCATGCCGGCGTTCCCTTGTTCAACCACGTCGGCAAGCGCATCGTGCTGACCGAGGCCGGCAAGCTGATGCTGCGCCACAGCATGGCGATCCTCGCCGACCTGAAGGCCGCCGAGCAGTCCTTCGCGGTCCTGAAGACCGGCGCCGCGCAATGCCTGCGCGTCGGCCTGATCACCTCGGGCAGCTATTTCTTCCCGCACCTGATCGGTGCCTTCCTGCATGCGCAGCCCGGCATCGATCCCGAGATGACTGTGCGCAGCCGCGACCAGTTGATCGCCCTGCTGCGCGCCGACCGGATCGACCTCGCGATCATGGTGCAGCCGCCCGACGACGCGGCGATCGTCGCCGAGGCCTTCGCGCCCAACCCCTTCGTGCTGGTGGCCGCGCCCGATCATCCGCTGGCCGGCGCGCGCGACATTCCCTACGCGCGCATCGCCGACGAATGCCTGATCGTCAGGGAACGCGGCACCGATACGCGCGGCGTCGCCGACGAGACCTTCGGTACCCTGCCCTCGGCGCCGCGCTTCATGGAGATCGGCTGCGCCGAGGCGATCAAGCAGTCGGTGATGGCCGGCATGGGGATCAGCTTCCTGTCGGCGCAGACGGTTCAGTCCGAACTGCGCGCCGGCCTGCTGGTGGTGCTCGACGTGCAGGGTTTCCCCCGCAAGCGAAGCTGGTGCGTGATCCATCGCGCGGATCGCCACCTGCCGCCCGCCGCCGTCCATTTCCGCGAATTCCTTCTCGCAGAGGGCGGCGCGCGGCTCGAGCACTTCACGGGTATCGACAAGGTGCACACGGGCATGGATCTCCAGCGGGCCGAGCCCGCCGCTCCGGAAACGCGCGCGCTCGCCGCCAGCGGCGCGAGCCTCGAGGTGGCGCTGCGCACGCGCGCGCTGTTACGCGACGAGGGCCTGCCAGATCAGCGTTACGTTGAGCGCCAGGATCACGGCGGTGGCGACGGCCGCCGTGGCGATCAACTTCCGGCTGGCGGTAAATCCACCCATCACTGAACGGCGCGAGGACAGCACCACCAGCGCGATCAGCGGCACCGGCAGGACGATGCTCAGCACGATCTGGCTGTCGATCATCGCCGTCATCGGGTTGCAGAACAGGCAGACGATCACGGCCGGCACCATGGTGATCAGGCGCCGCACCATCACCGGCGTGCGGAAGCCGACGAAGCCCTGCATGATGCTCTGGCCGGCCATGGTGCCGACCACCGAGCTCGAGATGCCCGAGGCCAGCAGCGAAACCAGGAACAGCACCGCGGCACCGGTACCGAGCACCGGCGTGAGCGTGTGATAGGCGGCCGCGATATCGGAGATGCCGGGCGCGTTCTTGCGGAACACCGAGGCCGACATCGCCACCATCGCCAGGTTGACGAAACCCGCGAAGCCGAGCGCGACCATCACCTCGCGATTCGAGAAGCGCACCAGCTTGCGGCGCTGGTAGTCGTTGCGGGCCGGCGCGCGATTCTGCGTGAGGCCGGAATGCAGGTAGATGGTGTGCGGCATGATGGTGGCGCCGACGATGCCGACCGCCAGCATCAGCGCATCGCCGTCGCGCAGGTGCGGCACCACCGTGTGGAAGATCGCGGCGTGCCAGTCGGGCGGCGCGATGATGAGTTCGCCCAGGTAGCTCAGGCCGATCACCGTGATGAAGGCGGCGATCACGATCTCGAGCGGGCGGAAGCCCTTCTTGTCCAGCGACAGGATGCCGACCGTGACCACGCCCGTGATCAGCAGCCCCCAGCCGAGCGCCAGGTGGAACAGCAGCGAGATGCCCATCGCGGCGCCCATGAATTCCGCGAGATCGGTCGCCATCGCGGCGATCTCCGAGCCGATCCACATCGCGATCACCAGCGGCCTGGGGAAGCTGTCGCGGCACAGCTCGGCCAGGCTGCGGCCGGTGACGATGCCCAGCTTGGCCGACATCGCCTGGAACAGCATCGCCACCAGCGAGGCCAGCAGCACCACCCACAGCAGCTCGTAGCCGTAGGTCGAGCCGGCCTGGATGTTGGTGGCGAAGTTGCCCGGGTCCATGTAGCCGACCGAGGCGATCACGGCCGGCCCCGCGAACGGCAGCAGCGCGCGGATCCCGCGGCGCTCGTTGTCGAGCGCATCGCGCATGGCCGTCACGGTTGCGGTGCTTGCCGTGCCGGACAGCGCGTAGCTGGCGGTACGTTTGATTGCCATCAGCATGATGAACGCCTCTTGCAGGTGCGGGTGTCGATTCGATACGGGTGAGGAAAACCGGCGCGCGCCGTGCGGCAGGTCGGCGACCTGCGCGCACGCGGCGCGCGCGTGGCTTGACGCGCGCTCAGGCGATCACGTCGCGACGCTGCTTGAGCTTGTGGATCGCGTCGAGCGTCTCGTCGTCGACGCGCAGGTGCTCCCTGAGCAACTGGCGCGGCACGCTGGCGAGCCACTGCGAGAGCGTCACCTCGGAGAAGTGATCCGACTTGAAGATCTCGAGGAACACCAGATCCTCCTTGCCGGTGTTCTTGATGTAGTGCCCGAGGTTCTTCTCGACATAACCCACGTCGCCGGGATTGAAGTCGACGGTCTGCGCGGCCGGCCCGGTGTTGAACACCGTCATGCGGCCGGTGCCCTTGATGAAGTACTGCCACTCGTCGTTGTCCGGGTGCCAGTGCAGCTCGCGCAGGCCGCCCGGCTTGACCGTCACCAGGGCCGCCGCCACCGTCTTCGAGACCGGGAAGTTGTGGCTGTCGACGATGCGCACCTCGCCGCCGGCCGTCGAGATGGTCGGCGCCATCGCGCCCATGCGGAAGATGAAGGGATGGTCGGGGCGCCCTTCGGGCGAGGCGGCATAGGCCTGGTCGGCGGCCAGCGGGCCCGCCTTCGCGCCCTGGTAGATCCACAGCTGCTCGAGCGGGATTTCCTTGAACTTCTCGGCAGGCACGCCGAAGTTCTGCGCGAGGATGTCGGGCGGCGTGTGCGCGAGCCAGTCGGACACCATCAGCGTGTTGAATTCGCCGGCCGCGCCGTTATCGAAGGCCAGCACGAACTCGCCGCCGTTGTCGCCGAGCCCCTGCAGCGAATGCGGCAGGCCGGGCGGGAAGTACCAGATGTCGCCGGCCGCCACGTCGGCCACCTCGGCGCGGCCGCGCGTGTCGATGGTGGTGATGCGCACCTCGCCGCTGACCATGATCGCCCACTCGGCCTGCTGGTGCCAGTGCAGCTCGCGCACGCCGCCCGGCCCGAGGCGCATGTTCACGCCGGCGATGTCCTTCGACACCGGGAAGGCCTTGGTGGTCACCTCGCGCGCCCAGCCGCCGGCCTGGATGCGCTTGTGCGCCATGTTGAACGAGGCCCACGGGATCGGCATGCCGCCGACGTCGGTGGGCGGCGGGTTGTTGAACGAGGGCAGCACGTCGCGCAGTTGCGGGTTCTGCGGACCCGGCTCGGCGATCGCGATCGGCGTGGAGTTGATCGCGCCTTGCGCCGGCGTGTCGGGGTTGCCGAATTCGGCCGCCTTGGCGGCTGCCGCCGCACCGAGTGCCACCGCGCCGGCGGCCGCGCCGACCAGTACACTGCGACGTTTCAAATCGGTCATGTTTTGCTCTCCTGATGATCTCGTCCTGATGGTTTCCCGGTACCGGGGGACCTCCCGGGTGACGCGGGTTGTGATCGGAAGCGGCATGGCGCCGTGCCTCGGTGAACCGTCGTTCGATGCATCGGCATGAACGGCTCACCGCGGCATCGGATGCTCGCCAGCCGCTCCGTGCCGCCAATAGTAGGAATGCATCAGGCCAATGACCAATCAGGATTTCTTGGCCAGATCATCAGGAGCTTTGATACATCGCCGGGCCGATCGCGCTTAGGATCGGCGCACGCGCTGACGGAGATATCGGCGCCTGGAACCGATCGAACCCGATACAAGGAGAGTGACCATGGGAAGTCTGAGCATCACGCATTGGCTGATCGTGCTGGCGATCGTCTCGCTGATCTTCGGTACCAAGAAGATCCGCAGCCTCGGCACGGACCTGGGAGGCGCCATCAAGGGCTTCAAGGAGGGGATCGCGGACAGCGAGGCGGTGCCGTCCGCGGTGGCTGTGGCGTCGTCGTCGGCACCGGCGACGCAGGGCATGGAGGTGGATGCCCGCGCGGACCCGTCGGTCACGCGGCACTGAACGCAGCGCAAGGCCGCCGCGATGGACATCGTGGCGCCGTGTCCAGGCGGGCCGAGCCGCTCGCCACGCATTGCATACCGCGATCCGCGGCGATTGCTCGTCGCGATGCATTCGCGAGCGCGGCCTCGACGCCGGCCATCACGTGCCTTGGTGCCCGGCGTACCGTGCCGCAGGGCCGCAAATTGCTGGAAATAGACCTGCCACGGCCGCTGGCCGACAGCCCCTCCTTTGCTGCCGGGTAGCGATGGACGCCCCATCGAAAGCCAACCCGGCCTCCCCGAGCAGGCGTTCGACCCGCCCGGGCCCTACAACGCGGTCCACCGCGAGCACATGCATGATGGAAGCCCGATCGGCCATGTAGATTAGCCAACGCCGGCCGAAGCCGGCTCGGGCGTCGAAATTGCTGACAAATTACTAACTATCGGGCGCTTAGGGCCGTGCCGCCGCGCCAAGCCTCCCCGGCGCCGGCGTGGCAGCATAGGGCGCGCCAGCCACGCCGCAGTTCCGTCACGGCACTGCGCGACAATCACCTCGCGCGCCCCGCCATGCCTGCGTGGCTTCATCGCGGTACGCGGCCCCTGTTGCCGCAACCCTGGATGTCCCCTGGAGAAATGTCATGAAGATCCTGATGGTGCTGACCTCGCACGACCAACTCGGCGATACCGGTCGCAAGACGGGTTTTTGGCTCGAGGAACTGGCCGCCCCTTATTACGTGTTCAAGGATGCCGGCGCCGAAATCGTGCTGGCCTCGCCGCAAGGTGGCCAGCCGCCGCTCGACCCGAAGAGCAACGAAGCCGATTTCCAGACCGAGGCGACGCGCCGCTTCGAGGCCGACGCCGAGGCCAAGGCCGCGCTGGCTGACACGGCGCGGCTCGGCTCGGTGACGCACGACGCGTTCGACGCGGTGTTCTACCCGGGTGGCCACGGTCCGCTCTGGGACCTGGCCGAGGATCGCGATTCGATCGCGCTGATCGAGTCCATCTTCGCCGCGCGCAAGCCGCTCGCGCTGGTTTGCCACGCGCCCGGCGTGCTGCGCCACGCCCAGGGCGAGGACGGCAAGCCGCTGGTAAATGGTCGGAAGGTGACTGGCTTCACGAATTCGGAGGAGGAAGCGGTGCAGTTGACCGAGGTCGTGCCCTTCCTCGTCGAGGACGAGTTGAAGCGCAAGGGAGGCGACTATTCGAAGGGCGCCGACTGGCAGTCCTACGTGGTGACCGACGGGCTGCTGATCACGGGGCAGAATCCGGCTTCGTCGGAGCAGGCGGCGAAGGTGGTGCTGGAGAAGCTGGGCGGGAAGTAAATCAGAGCAGGCGTCGGTGGAGCGCCCTCGCCTTGGAGAGACGAGCCGGATCCCCTGCATGCGTAAAGCCGGGTTTGCCCCACAAATCCGGACCTCCGGGGTGAATGCCGTCTGCTCCCCGTTGTATTCGATACTCGGGATGGCACCCAGCCATTTCCGGGCATCGACATGCCCATCGAAATCCCGGAAAATTTGCAAAAAAACAACCAGGGCAGCCTGGTCGGAAATCCAATCAAATAAACAGGCGGCGCATGAAACAAGGTGCCGATCAACCCCCGGGGCCGGCATGGACATCCGCGACAGAACAGAGGTTCGTCTCAGCGAATCAATCACCGTTACTTCTCTTTCGATCCCCAAAGCCGACGCCGTTTTTCTTTCGACCGGCTCACAAGGCGCGCCGGGAGAACTCAGCTCGTATGTGCTTGACCAATTCGGACTGAGTAAGGAACATTTTCCAACACCTCAGCAACTGGCAAGCGGATATTTCATTTCACAGATCGGCGCCACCCATTTCTGCTTCATCGTAACCGTCGATGGCAGACAGCCGTCTGAACTGCTCGCAACCAATCTGGGCCGATGCCTGCAGGATTATCGACTCCAGTCCATGGGCTCATGGTGGATTCCGCTGATGGGCACTGGAGTTGCAGGACTTCAGCTCACGGAGAGTTTCACCGTCATCTTCAATGCGCTGATTCGATCAGGGTTTGATCGGCGTCCGGGTATCGCGATCACGATCTCGACCCCTGGACCAGATACCCCAGGGTTCGAGCCGTTATGGGACAGCATCGAAGGGATCGTGGAATCAGCGGAAGAAAACTCCCGGCGATCGTCCACAGCGCCCGCAAACGAGGCCCGTTCTCCCGCCGAAGTCGTGATCGCCGTCGCGGACGCGCTAGCACAATCTCGACAGGACCCTTACCTGACCACCGAGGTATTGCTGTTCGGGATCGTCGACGCCGCGTTTTCCGATGCTCTTGCCAAATTTCAGGGGGATCCAGATACGAGCGCCTTCAGTTCAGCCATTCGCGAACTTGCAGCGGAGCTATACGATTCCGCTTGGCAACAATTGTTCGGGCGCGATCGAGACACGCCGTCGATGTTCACTAGTGTCCGTGAACTTGACCGAACCCGGAACGTGGCCACCATTTTCCGCCGCGCGGAAGCTCGCGCCACGTCAGCGGGGCGCGGCAAACAATACAGCGTGGACGATCTGGTTCGCGCGCTCCTGGAAAGCGAAGGTGAGTACGTCGGCTACCTGAGCATGATGGGAGTGGAGCCTGCCGAGTTGCTCGAAGCCTATGAGGATGTTCGGACCGGCCAGGTGATCATGAATTTGCTCAACGATACGGCGTCGTCCGAAGATCATCTCGGCTACACGGCTTATGCCGACGCCATCTCATCCTTCTTGAAAAGTCCGGGCACTTCGGCACCGCTCAGCATCAGTATTCAGGCACCCTGGGGAGTGGGCAAGTCATCGTTGATGAAGATGATCCGCGATCGCATCGATCGCCAAAAAGCCTCCCCGGAGCTTCGGGACAAGACCACCGAGCGCCAACTCACGCTGGGGCAGGTGATGCGATTTCTCGATCGAAAAAAAGACGCAGATACTCCCGTTTTGCTCGATCCCGCCAACCTGGCAGTAGCCGAGGCCGCTGCTGACGGCTCCTCCCGCCCAACTCCCGCGTCGTGGCGTTGGCGAAATCGCATTCGCGCGGTATTCGCTCCCGTTATTGAGTTTTACCATCAGACCAGCCAGGCGAAAGCCGCCGCAAAGCAGGATTTGCCGGCGCGCAATGCCTTTGCTGCCGGGGACGCCATCCCTTCTGCCTCTCGCGATTCGATGCTCACGATCTGGTTCAACGCATGGAAGTATGAATCTTCCGAGCAGGTGTGGGCCGGATTGGTCGACGCCATCGTCTCGCAGATCAGCGATCGCCTGCCGGTTCGCGAACGCGAGGCGTTCCTGCTACGCCTGCACCTTTCGCGCATCGACGACGGCATCGTGCGCCGCAAGATCTATGACCGAATCGCGACGGTCTGGCTCGCGCAGGCTCGACGGGCCGCGCTGCTCGGGGCGAGCGCCATGCTTTCCTTCCTTGGGTTGGGTGCAGCTCGAGCGGCCTTTCCCGAACTCGGTCCAATCACCAGCCGCCTCAGCCAATACGGTTACCCCGGTGCCATCGCGAGCCTCATCCTGCTGGCGCTCTATCTCGTTGGCCGATATTGGATAACGCAGCGGCAAACGCAAGCGGAACCCGCCAGATTCAGCCTTGCACCATATCTCACCGTCCCCGATTACACGCAATCGGTAGGTGCCATTCATCAGATTCATGCCGATCTGAAGCGCGTTCTGACGGCGGCGCCGAAAGAGAGCTCAGGCGAGCATTCGCCGATCGTCATCTTTGTGGATGATCTTGATCGATGCTCCCCAGCCAAGATCGCCAACGTAGTGGAAGGCGTCAGCATGCTGCTTGCCAGCGACACCTATCGCTGCATGTTCGTGATCGGCATGGACCCGCAGATGATCGCCGCTGCACTCGACAAGGCTCACGAAGACATTCGACAACGCCTGCCGAGCTACGAGCGCGGCGTCCCGCTCGGCTGGCGTTTCATGGACAAGTTCGTCCAGTTGCCCTTCACGATTCCTCCGCAGGCCAAGCTCGACAACTACCTGAAATCGCTCGGCGCATCGGCCAGACATGCGTCGGCGTCAATCACGAAACCGTCCGCATCGGTCGACCCCGATGTCACTCCGCCGGCTGCCTTCATCTCGGCAGCTAGCGACGGCGTCGGCTCCGTCATGCCCTCGGTCTCGCCATCGGCAGCCGTCAAGGCAAGCACACCGGCGGCCGACAGCCGAGATGTCGGTCACATCATTCGAGAGCTTGGACGGCACAGCGCGGGAAATCCTCGTGAAATCAAGAGAATGGTCAATCTCGCGCGGCTCTATCTGTCGCTGCGTAATGCGAGACGGCGCATCGACCCTCAATGGCGCGCGCCGTCCCTAGACCACTACGCCCGATGGATCACACTCACGCTGCGCTGGCCTGACATGATGCGGTGGTTACAGTGGGGGGCAGATGAAGCGCCGCGGCAGGTCGCCGAAGATGCGGCCGCCAATCTGGTCGTGCGCCGGCTCGAAACACTCGAACAAGCCACCCGCGGCACCACCTGCGTAATAGACTGGGCCAGTCAGATCGAGCAGGCGCTCCATCTGAGCCAGGGCGACGCAGTGGAATGGCGCAAGGATTCGAAACTTTTTGAATTCTTTCAGTACTGCGCCCAGCCAGCCTCTGGAAAACGGTTATCGGACTCCGCCCGATCCGGCTTTTGGTGATTTCACGTTAGCGGGTACACACTTTCAAACTTGGGGCAATGGCTTTACTGTGATGCCGCCCCTCAAGGCTGCTTCGCCGTCAGCAGCTCGACGCCAAAACCGACGAACACCAGCCCCGTCATGCGCCGCATCGCCGCCACCGCCCGGCCCGCGCGCAGGCGCCCATGCAGATGGCGCACGCCGGTCGAATAGATCGTGTGCACCACCAGCACCAGCAGCGCGATGGTCAGGTACATCTGCGCGAACTGCAGCGGCAGCGAGCGCTGGTGGTCGATGAACTGGGGCATGAAGGCCGACAGGAAGATCATCGTCTTGGGATTGCTGCCGGCCACCAGGATCGACTCGCGAAACAGCCTGAGGCGGCTGACCGGCACCGCCGCGGGCACGGCCTCGCCCGGGGCCGCCGCGTTCGCCCCGGCGGCGGGGCGCCCGCCCTCGCGCCACTGGCGGATGCCGATCAGGATCAGGTAGGCGGCGCCGGCCAGCTTCAGGGCCACGAACAGCGGCGGCATGGCCGCCAGCAAGGCGCCCACGCCGAGGGCCACCAGCGTCACCACCACCAGTTGCACCAGCAGGTTGCCGAGGATCGAGACCACCGTGCCGCGCGCGCCGTGGCGCACCGTGTTGCGCACCACCAGCAGCACGTTCGGCCCCGGCGTGAGCGTGGTCAGCAGGTAGGCGAAGGCAAACAGCAACCAGGTGTGAACGGACATTCGAGGCTCCAGGCAGGCGATTCGAAACAGGACGGCGAGAATGACAGGTACTGGCAAACGCGACGCGGCAACCGCGGCGCGGCCGGCCTGGCGACGGCATGCGCGCCGGACGGCGCCAGCGCCGATCATGCCACGCCGCCCGATTTCCAAGGCAGCCGGGCCGGCCTGACGTAAAATAGCGCTTTTCCCCAGCGGACACCCTTTTTCTGATATGACGCTCGCCTCCACGCCCGACATCATCGCCGAGCTGAAAGCCGGCCGCATGGTGATCCTCGTCGACGAGGAAGACCGCGAAAACGAGGGCGACCTGGTCGTCGCCGCCGAATTCGTCACGCCGGAAGCGATCAACTTCATGGCCCGCTACGGTCGCGGCCTGATCTGCCTGACGCTCACCCAGGAGCGCTGCAAGCAGCTCAACCTGCCGCTGATGACCTACCGCAACGGCACGCAATACGGCACGGCGTTCACGGTCAGCATCGAGGCGGCCGAGGGCGTGACCACCGGCATTTCCGCCGCCGACCGCGCCCATACCATCGCCACGGCCGTCGCGCGCGACACCCGCGCCGACCAGATCGTGCAGCCGGGCCACGTGTTCCCGATCATGGCCCAGCCGGGCGGCGTGCTGGTGCGCGCCGGCCACACCGAGGCCGGTTGCGACCTGACGGCCCTGGCCGGGCTCACGCCGGCCGCCGTGATCTGCGAGGTGATCAAGGACGACGGCTCGATGGCGCGCCTGCCCGACCTGATCGAGTTCAGCAAGGAACACGGCATCAAGATCGGCACCATCGCCGACCTGATCCACTACCGCAGCCGCACCGAATCGATCGTCGAGCGCGTCTCCGAGCGCACCATGCAGACCGCCCACGGCGCGTTCCAGGCGGTGCTCTATCGCGACAAGCCGACCGGCTCGCCGCACATCGCCCTGGTGCGCGGCACGCCCTCGCCCGAGGTCGACACGCCGGTGCGCGTGCACGAGCCGCTGTCGGTGCTCGACCTGCTCGAGACCGGCGCCTCGACCCACTCCTGGACGCTCGACGCGGCCATGAAGGAAATCGCCGCGCGCGATCTCGGCGCGGTGGTGCTGCTCAATTGCGGCGATACCAAGGAACATCTGGTCGACGTGTTTCTCGCGTTCGACGAAGAGGAGAAGGCGGCCGCGCTCAAGCGCCGGCCGGTCGATTTCAAGACGTTCGGCATCGGCGCGCAGATCCTGCGCGACGTCGGCGTCGGCAAGATGCAGGTCCTCGCGAACCCGCGCAAGCTCGGCAGCATGTCGGGCTGGGGTCTCGAGGTGACGGGCTTCGTGCCGATGCCGGGCGGCGCGGCGTCCGAGCTCTGATGTCGACGCAAGCTGCTGAGCGCCGCTCCCAATCACGCTGAATCCAACCACGGAAAGAACATGGAAATCGGACAATACCAACCGAATCTCGAGGGTGAAGGCCTGCGCATCGGCATCGTGCAGTCGCGCTTCAACGAGCCCGTCTGCAACGGCCTGGCCGATGCCTGCGTCGAGGAACTCGAACGCCTGGGCGTCACCGGCGAGGACGTGCTGCTGGTCACGGTGCCCGGCGCGCTGGAAATCCCGCTGGCGCTGCAGAAGCTCGCGGAAAGCAACCAGTTCGACGCGCTGATCGCGCTCGGCGCGGTAATCCGCGGCGAGACCTACCATTTCGAACTCGTCTCGAACGAAAGCGGCGCCGGCATCTCGCGCATCGCGCTGGACTTCAACACGCCGATCGCCAACGCGGTGCTGACCACCGAGAACGACGAGCAGGCCATCGCGCGCATGACCGAGAAGGGTCGCGACGCGGCCCGCACGGCCGTCGAGATGGCCAACCTCACGATGACGCTCGACCAACTGAGCGACGATGAGGAAGACGAGGACGAGGAAGAAGACGAAGAGGAAAACGAATGAAGAAGAGCGCACGCCGACAATCGCGCGAACTGGCGACGCAAGGCCTGTATCAGTGGCTGCTGTCGAACGCGTCCACCGGCGAGATCGACGCGCAGTTGCGCGGCGCGCAGGGTTACGAGAAGGCGGATCGCGAGCTGCTGGAAACCATCGTGTACGGCGTGGTCCGCGAGCATGCGGACCTGGCCGCGATCCTGGCGCCCAACCTCGATCGCCCGATCGAGCAGCTCTCGCCGGTCGAGCGCGCGGTGCTGCTGATGGCCACCTTCGAGCTCAAGCACCAGATCGAGACGCCCTACCGCGTGGTGATCAACGAAGCCATCGAGCTGACCAAGACCTTCGGCGGCTCGGACGGCCACAAGTACGTCAATGGCGTGCTCGACAAGCTGGCCCTCAAGCTGCGCCCGGAAGAAGCCGCCGCGCGCCGCTCCTGATGTGATCTGCGGCGGGCGCCCCGGCGCCCGCTTTTCTTTACCCCCTCCCCGCTGCCCGACATGAATACCGCTGCCGAATCGCTGATCCGGCTGGCTTCGCGCGTCGACGCGATCCAGCCGTTCTATGTGATGGAAGTCGTCAAGCAGGCCGCGCGGCTCGAACAGGCCGGGCGCGACGTGATCCACATGAGCATCGGCGAGCCGGACTTCACGGCGCCCGAGCCGGTGGTCGAGGCCGCCGCGGCGGCGATGCGGCACGGCGTGACGCAGTACACCAGCGCGCTCGGCATCGCGCCGCTGCGCGAAGCGATCGCCGCGCATTACGCACGCGCCTACGGGCTCGAGATCGCACCCGAGCGCGTGATCGTCACGGCCGGCGCCTCGGCCGCGCTGCTGCTGGCCTGCCTGGCCCTGGTCGGCCGCGACGACGAAGTGCTGATGCCGGATCCGTCCTACCCCTGCAACCGGCACTTCGTGGCCGCCGCCGAAGGCCGGCCGGTGCTGGTGCCGAGCGGCCCCGAGGCGCGCTTCCAGTTGAGCGCGAAGGACGTGCGCGAGCGCTGGGGCGAGCGCACGCGCGGCGTACTGCTGGCCTCGCCGTCGAATCCGACCGGCACCTCGCTCGCGCCCGACGAACTCGGCCGGATCCTGCAGGCGGTGCGCGAGCGCGGCGGCTTCGCGATCATCGACGAGATCTACCAGGGCCTCAGCTACGACGGCCCGCCCGTCTCGGCGCTGTCCTTCAGCGACGAGGTGATCACCGTCAACAGCTTCTCCAAGTACTTCAACATGACGGGCTGGCGGCTCGGCTGGCTGGTGGTGCCGCCGGCGCTGGTCGGCACCTTCGAGAAGCTCGCGCAGAACCTGTTCATCTGCGCCTCGGCACTCGCCCAGCATGCCGCGCTGGCCTGCTTCGAGCCCGACACGCTGGCGATCTACGAGGCGCGGCGGCTGGAATTCATGCGCCGCCGCGACTACATCGTGCCGGCGCTGGCTTCGCTCGGCTTCGAGGTGCCGGTGAGGCCCGACGGCGCCTTCTATGTATACGCGCGCTGCTGCGGCGTCGCCCATCCGGCGGCCGGCGACAGTGCCAAACTGGTCGATGCGATGCTGGAGGATGCCGGCGTGGTGCTGGTGCCGGGGATGGATTTCGGCGTGCATGCGCCGCGCGACTACATCCGGCTGTCGTATGCGACCGCCTACGAGCGTCTCGAGGAAGCCGTCGCGCGGCTGCGCAAGCTGTTCGGCGGCTAAGCGCAGGCCCGCGGCCGGAAACAGAAAGTTGCAAATTCGGGGACGGGAAGCGCCTGGCGCGACCAGCTCCGGAAAACAAACAGGGCGCCCGAGGGCGCCCTGTTTTTTCGTATTCGTCGACCGCGCTTCGCGAGGCGCACCAATAGGCCCGCCCGGCTCGATCAGGTCCCGACTTCCGACGAGCCGTCGTGCTTCGCGCCCGTCTCGTTGCTCGCGTCGGCCTGCGGCGTGGCAGCCGGCTTGGACTCGGCCGGCGCGCTGGTCTTGATGGTGATCGGGTGGGCCCCGTCCAGCGTCGCCTGCACGCGCTTGCCGCCCGAGGAGGCGGTCGAGGCGGTGGTGGTCACCGGCGTGGGCAGCAGCGGCGCGTAGATCGACACGTTGCGGCCGCGCGAGACGTCGCGCAGCCGACCGCGCTCGGCCATCACCTTGGCGCTGTAGCCGCCGTCGTCGGTGCCCGTCACGCCGTTGTAGAGGCGCAGGCCGCCGGCCAGCGAGCCGCCGCGCGCGATGCAGTCCTTCAGCACCAGCGCGCCGACCTGGATATTCACCACCGGGCGCAGCGCTGCATCGGTGCCGCCCGCGTATTCGAACTTGTCGGAATGGATCTTCGACATCACCTGCATCAGCCCTTGCGCGCCGACGCCGCTTTCCGCGTAGGGATTGAAGCCCGACTCGATTGCCATCACCGACAGCAGCAGCAGCGGGTCCAGGCCGATATCGTGGCCGGTCTGGAAGGCGGCCGTGACCAGGCGGCCGACGGGCTCCTGCGCGACGTGGTAACGGCGCGCCAGGTAGTTGGCCACCAGCGACTGCTCGCGGCTGGTGAAGACGCGGTCGCTGCGGGCGTCGAGGGCGACGCGCTGCAGCGGGATCAGCTTGGCCAGGGTGACCGGCGACTGGCTGTTGTGGGCCGCATCGGCGGCGGCCGCGTCGGCAGCGGCGTCAACCGCGTTGCCGCCGGCCTCGTCCGTGGGCTTGTACGAGACCGGCGAGGTGCGGCCGTCGGCGTCGAGGTCCTCGTCGGCATTGCCGGGACCGAAGGCGGGCAGCGGATGCCCGGACAGCAGCCGCGCCGGGCCGGCCTTGACGGCGGCCGACAGCACGGGCATCAGCTTCGCGGCGAGCGTGCCGCGGGCGTTCGGCATCATCCAGAGCGCGAACGCGGTGACGACGGCCAGGCCGCCGACCACGCTGAATAGATGGTGGCTGACACGCGTCCCGCGACGCAGCACTTCGCGCAGCAGCTGCGCATGCCGTTCGTTGGGACGCCACGATAACCAAGCGTTCATTCAGATCTCCCATGAACATGACTCGTGCGGCTCGCTCGACTCGAAGCGAGAAGGACGCGTGGCCGCGGAATCAGGACACCGCTCGCCCGGACGGGGCGGCGACATCGGAGAAACGGTATGTGTACCGTTCGGGGGCCACGGCGGATTGCTTCAGCGCCCGGCGGGCAGGCTGACGCGCGGTGGCTCCCACGCAAAAAACCAGCGTCGCGAAGGCGCTGGCTAGGACGACTACAACCGTCGAGTGCCGTGCAGGTCGCGGCGGACGGCGACGCGGAGCGTCTGAGGAACCGGAGCGGACTGGCTGGCTGCCAGGGCCCGGCGATCAATGTGAGCGGATTCTAGGGACGGTTTTATAGATCGTCAACACTATAAAACCCCGAAATCATAACAAAAAGTAATCATTTATTACGCACCGGATCGAAAAGCCGCGTGCCATCTGGCTTTCACGGACGCTTCACAAATTTTCGGGACACATTCGTCCAAACGCTTCGGCGGGTAGAATCGGTGCTCGATCCGTAGCGCCTGGCGCTGCCTCCCGCATCGCCGGCGCCGCCGGATCCAGCGAACATTTCCATGAAATACAAAGACTTACGCGATTTCACCCAGCGTCTCGAAGGCATCGGCGAGTTGCGCCGCGTCACCCAGCCGGTGTCGCCCGTGCTCGAAATGACCGAGCTGTGCGACCGGGTATTGCGCGCCGGCGGCCCGGCGCTGCTGTTCGACCCGCCCACCGGCTACCGGTTTCCGGTGCTCGGCAACCTGTTCGGCACGCCGCGCCGCGTCGCGCTCGGCATGGGTGTCGACGCCGAGCACGCCGACGACGCCAGCGCCCTCACCTCGCTGCGCGAGGTCGGCCATCTGCTGTCGGCCCTGAAGGAGCCGGACCCGCCCAAGCGCCTGGCCGATGCCGGCAAGCTGCTGTCGATGGCCAAGGCCGTGTGGGACATGGCGCCGAAGACGGTGTCCTCGCCGCCGTGCCAGGAGATCGTCTGGGAAGGCCAGGACGTCGACCTGAACAAGCTGCCGATCCAGACCTGCTGGCCCGGCGACGCCGGCCCGCTGCTGACCTGGGGGCTGACCGTCACGCGCGGCCCGAACAAGACGCGGCAGAATCTCGGCATCTATCGCCAGCAGCTGATCGGACGCAACAAACTGATCATGCGCTGGCTCGCCCATCGCGGCGGCGCGCTCGACTTCCGCGAGTTCGCGCTGGCCAATCCCGGCAAGCCCTATCCGGTGGCGGTGGTGCTCGGCGCCGATCCCGCCACCACGCTCGGCGCGGTGACGCCGGTGCCCGACACGCTGTCCGAATACCAGTTCGCCGGCCTGCTGCGCGGCGCGCGCACCGAGCTGGCCAAGTGCCTGACGCCCGGCGTCGACGGCCTGCAGGTGCCGGCGCGCGCCGAGATCGTGCTCGAGGGCTTCATCCACCCGCAGGACGGCGCGCCCGAGCCGGCGTCGGCCGGCGCGCCGCCGCGCCCGAGCGGCACGCGCGGCGCGGCCGCCTATGAACATGCGCTGGAAGGCCCCTACGGCGATCACACCGGCTACTACAACGAGCAGGAGTGGTTTCCGGTGTTCACCGTCGAGCGCATCACGATGCGCCGCGACGCGCTCTTCCACTCGACCTATACCGGCAAGCCGCCCGACGAGCCGGCCGTGCTCGGCGTGGCGCTCAACGAGGTGTTCGTGCCGCTGCTGCAGAAGCAGTTCGCCGAGATCACCGACTTCTACCTGCCGCCGGAAGGATGCAGCTACCGGATGGCGATCGTGCAAATGAAGAAGAGCTACGCCGGCCACGCCAAGCGCGTGATGTTCGGCGTCTGGAGCTTCCTGCGCCAGTTCATGTATACGAAGTTCATCGTGGTGGTGGACGAGGACGTCGATATCCGCGACTGGAAGGAAGTGATCTGGGCGATCACCACGCGCGTCGATCCGGTGCGCGATACCGTGCTGGTCGACAACACGCCGATCGACTACCTCGATTTCGCCTCGCCGGTGGCCGGCCTCGGCTCGAAGATGGGGCTGGACGCCACCAACAAGTGGCCCGGCGAGACCCAGCGCGAATGGGGTCGCCCGATCGAGATGGACGCCGCCGTGAAGGCGCGCGTCGATACGCTCTGGAGCGAGCTCGGGCTGTCCTGATCTGTCTCGCCTCGACAGGGCCGGCTCGTCCTCTGCCTGGCGCCGGCTCGCTTCATCGCCCGATCCTCGCGGCGAGTGCCTGGTAACAAGCAAGCCGCGGCTCGAGCGCGCTTGCCGAGCCGCGAGCGGCCCTGGTACCGCTCGCGGCCTCGATCATCCACACGTGTTTCCCGAATGACGATGGTGCCTCCCTCCGCTTCCATGCTGTCCGACGGCTTTTTCCTGTCGCTGTCCCTGTGTCTCGACATCGGCCTGGTCAACGTCGCGATCCTCTCGCTCACGCTCTCGCATGGCTTCAAGCCCGGCTTCTGGCTCGGCCTCGGCTCCTGCTTCGGCGACCTCGTCTATGCCGCGCTCGCGCTGGCCGGGATGGCCGTGCTGCTGCAGTTCGAGGCGGTGCGCTGGGTGGTCTGGCTCGGCGGCGGCGCCGTGCTGCTCTACCTGACCTGGAAGATGGCGCGCGAGGCGCTGTTCCCGCCGCCTTCGGCCAACGCAGGCGGCGATGACGCCGACGCCGCGCCCCAGGCCAGCTCGCCGCGCAGTTTCCTGCGCGGGATGTTGCTGGCGATGTCCTCGCCCTCGGCGATCCTGTGGTTCGCCGCCGTCGGCGGCGCGCTGATCGCCAAGGCCGGCGCCACCACGCCCGTCACCGCCTCGGTGTTCCTGGGCGGCTTCTTCCTCGGCGGCCTGGCCTGGACGCTGTTTCTCTGCGGGCTCGCCAGCCAGGGCCGCAAGCGCGCCGGCGCGGGACTGATGCGCGCCTGCCACGTGGTGTCGGCCCTGCTGTTCGCCTATTTCTCCTACAGCGTGATCGTCGGCGGTTATCGCGACCTGATCGTGCACGCCGGCGCCTGATTCCCGCGCCCCAAAAGCAAACGGCGCGGCACGGTTTCCCGTGTCGCGCCGTGTTCACGCGCATCGAGCGCGCGAGGGCTTACCAGCGGCGGCCGTAATAGCCGTGGCCGTAGTAGCCGTGATAGTGGTGCCAGTAAGGCCGGCCGTAGTAACCGCCGACGACCACCGGCGGCGGTGCGTAATAGGCCGGCGCCGGGGCATAGACGACAGGCGGCGGAGGCGGCGCGTAGACGACCGGGGGCGGCGCGGCATAGACCGGGTAGGCCGGGGCGATCGGCAGGCCGATACCGACGCCGATCGAAACGTGAGCCTGGGCGGCGCTCGCGACTCCGAGGCCGAGAGCGGCGGCTGCAACGAAAGGAATGAGCTTTTTCACTTCGATTCTCCTGGCGGCACGTCAAGTTGGCCGGCCACATGAACAGCAAGGAATGCGCTGTTGTATGGGCTCCAATGTAGCGAAATCCCCTCCCGCCGACCAAGCGCATTTGTTGCAAATTGCAATTGCGCCGCGCCCTCGCGCCACGCCCGGCGGGGCTTTTCGCGATGCGGCTTGGCCCGCCGGGCGCGCCGGCCGGACTTCGAACCCTCGATCGACCTGACAAATCGGTCAGGATTTCCGATAGACGGAGTCGAACGATCCTCATCCAGGGTAATGATTGATTACAAATTACCGCCCGATTCGGCACCAATCGCACGGCCGGCGCCGGCGTGGCCGAGGGTTCGGGCGGAATCCCCGGCAGGCGGCACAAATACGGGATACTGACGGCTTGCCGATCTTCGCCGCTTCGCCCATGTCACTTCCGCCCGTTCCCCGTCTCGGTTTCATCGGTGCCGGCCGCCTCGGCCGCTGCCTGGCACGACGCTTCGCGCAGGCCGCTTATCCCGTGGTGGCGGTGGCGAGCCGCTCGCCTGCCCCGGCGCGGGCGCTGGCCGCGCAGATCGACGGCTGCACGGCCGTCGAGAACGCACAGGCGGTGGTCGACGCGGCCGACCTGGTGTTCGTGGCCGTGTCCGACGACGGCATCGGGCCGGTGGCCGCCTCGCTGCGCTTCGATCCCTCGCGCGCGGCCACCCAGGCGCTCGTGCATTGCAGCGGTGCCTCGAGCGTCGACCTGCTGGCACCGGCCGCCGAACAGGGCGTGCAGACCGGCGGTTTCCATCCGCTCTATCTATTTGGCGGCGGCGACGCCGACCTGGCCCGGATCGAGGGCTGCTCCGTGACGATCGAGGCCGGCGGCAGCCTGCGCCCGGTGCTGGAGGCGCTGAGCGGCGCGCTCGGCTGCCATCCGCTGGCGATTCCGGCCGGTGGCCGGATGCGCTACCACGCGGCCGCCAACTACGCGGCGAGCTTCGTGCTGTGCGGCCTGGCCGAAGCGGTCGAGCTGTGGCGCACGCTTGGCATGGACGAGGCAGAGGCCTTGCGCGCCCTGCTGCCGATGCTGTCCGGCACCATCGAGACCGCGCGCGAGAAGGGCCTCTCCAATGCGCTGGCCGGCCCGGTCTCGCGCGGCGACGCCGGCATCGTCGAGCGCCAGCTCGACCTGCTCGACCAGATGGGCGGCGATCACGCCACGCTCTACGCGCTGATGACGCGCCGCGCCGTCGAGCTGGCCAGGCGCCGCGCGACGCCGCCGGCCGGGCTCGACGCGGTGGAACGGGGCGTGGACGCCCTGCTCGATCGGCGGCTCGCGCAGGCTGCCCCCGGGCGCCGCGAGCCGTGATAAGGTGACGCCCGATGCATGCCGCCACGATACGGCGGCCGCACGCTACCCGACTGTCAGACAAGGATTCCAACGATGCTCGGCGAGATCGCCCGCTTTCTGCTCAATACCGTATTCACGCTGTTCGGCGCAGCCCTGCTGCTGCGCGCCTGGATGCAGGCGGTACGCGTGCCGCCGTACAACCCCGTCACGCAGGCCGTGCTGCAGGCGACCAACTGGATCGTGCTGCCGCTGCGCCGCGTCATCACCGGTACGCGCGGCATCGATTGGGCCAGCGTGGTGGCGGCGCTGCTGACCGCCTTCGTCTACGTGGTGCTGATGATGTCGCTGGCCGGCATGGACGTGTTGTCGATCCTGCCGACCATCGTGATCGTCGCGCTGCTGACCATCGCCAAATGGGCGCTCAACCTGGTGCTGTGGATGACGATCCTGATGGCACTGCTGTCGTGGCTGAACCCGCGCTCGCCGGCCATGGCGATCCTGTTCCCGCTGACCGCCCCGCTGCTCAATCCGCTGCGCCGCGTGCTGCCGAATATCGGCGGGCTGGACCTGTCGCCGATCCTGTTGTTCGTGATCGTGCAGGTGCTGCTGATGGTGGTCACGCGCGTGGCGATTTCGATGACCTTGCTGACGATCTGATGGCTGCTTGAGCTGGTTTCGGTTTTGGTGATCGGAAAAGCGCCGCTTCATGCGGCGCTTTTTATTTGTTGCAGGCGCAAGTGCTTGGTCTGCGCTGGGCGCGTTCAGGCCGGGACCAGGAAGGTGCGCGCGGTCCAGATGCCCAGGAAGGTGAGCAGGAAGGAGCCAAGCAGGTGCACGAAGGCGACCACGGCGGCCCAGCCCAGGCGGCCCTCCACGACGTGCGTCATGACCTCGGCGGAATAGGTAGAGAAGGTGGTCAGGCCGCCCATGAAACCGGTGATCACGAACAGGCGCCATTCGGGAGCCAGGCCGGTTTTCGCGCCGAATACGACGATCGCGACGCCGATCAGGTAGCCGCCGATCAGGTTCGAAGCGAGGGTGCCGAGCGGGAGCTCGGGGAGGATGAGGTTCATGCCCAGGCTCAAGGCCCAGCGAAGCAAGGCGCCAAGGCCGGCGCCGATGAAGATCGCGACGAGGGAGAGGAACAAGGGGGCTCCTGGGACGTGGCAGTGAACATGGGTGAAGCAGCGGCTTTCGTCACTTTAGGCGCCCACGGCGGGATATGGCAATCTCGCCGAGAGGGCGACGCACAAGCCGACGCTTAAAGTTGCTCGATTGAGGTCGCGGCGGCCACTTTACTGGTGAGGCCAATCAAACAGCCGCCTGTCATGCATTTTGAAATCGCACTGACAAACCACCGCTTGGCGCGAATGGCTCGAGATGCACTCATCACGAGTAGCCACTGATATGGCTCGCATGGTTCAAGAAAGCTGGCGAAGCGAGTTCATTGTCTTTTACCCTTCGGCTCAGGGCGCTCGTCGACGTACTCCCTGGATGCTTCGGCAAAAGCAGTTCCATCAGGATACACATGCACGGTGAGAACCTTGGCGTTGCCAGGCAACTCCGTCAAAACGGCCGTCGCATGAATTCTCTCGCCAAGCCTTGGCATGCCTTCCGAGCCTCCTAGAGAATATTCGATCCTTATCGGCCCAGGCTTGACTTTGATACAGCAGACAACCGAGCCCCCCGCCCCTCCCGGGTGGTAGGCCATGTAAGCACCGCCGGCGTACTGGCTATTCAGCGCGACATCGTAGATAGCGCGAGGCCAATAGTTATAGATCGCGACATCGAGGTTCATGGATCTTTCGGAACAGGCGGCGAGCAGCAGGAAAGACATCAGAACACTGAGCAAGCGACGAGCCACTGCATTGATTGTGATCCTTGGCCTCGTTTCCATATCGCAAATTCCGTAGGTAGATCGTCAATAAACCGCGCCACCCATCGAAATATCGACGCGATTCCTGGCGAATTGTCGTGTGGCTCCTTGAGTGCGCGGGCATCCCGGAAAACGCGCCACTGACTCGACCGCCTGTCATTCGTCGGGGACAGGTTAACGATCGCCGATTTGGATAGGTGTGACGGTTGCAACGTCCGACTGCGACAGACGCGGCTGCCCTAGAAAGTACTGCGATTCGTCAGGAATGGTGCCATCCGAGTATCGCTTGTCCTCCCACAAAAGCCGCCAGTGCGTCTGGACGACTGTTCTCGATTCATGATTCCTCAGGCCCGGCGCCCTGATATCTCGAATGAAGTAATTGAAGCACCCGCTGCCACGCAAGCTCCGGTTGCCGACTGGTACCATTGATCCTGATCCGCTTGGGTTTTCCAGACCAACCCTAGCGCGAGTTTTCCGGCGTTTTGATCCGCTTGGGTTTTCCAGACCAACCCTAGCGCGAGTTTTCCGGCGTTTCGGGCCCGATGGGGCCCGGCAAAAGCGCCAGCTGACGGGCGAATTCAGCCGGCGCCAAGTCTTTGAGAGCCGAGTGAGGACGGCTCTCGTTGTAGTCCCGCCGCCATGCCTCGATTATCGCTTTGGCTTCGCCCAACGTCTCGAACCAATGTAGGTTCAAGCATTCGTCCCGGAATGATCCGTTAAAGGTCTCAATGTGGCAATTGTCCGTCGGTTTGCCCGGTCGGCTGAAGTCGATTTTGGCCCGATGGTGATACGCCCACATGTCGAGCAGCCGCCCGGAAAATTCACTGCCGTTGTCCACGAACACATGCCGTGGGGCGCCGCGTCGAGCCACGATGCGATTGAGTGCCGATACCACGTGCTCGCCCTTTAGACGCTGTCCGACCTCGATGGCCAGGGCCTCCTTGGTGAATACGTCCACCACGGTCAAGGTACGGAATTTCGAACCATCAGCCAGTTGGTCAGCCACGAAATCCATGCTCCAGGCATCGTTCGGTTTGACTGGCACGATCTTCGCCATCCGGGTCACGACCATCTTGCGACGCTTCGGCAATTTCGAGCGCAACTGCAGTTGTTCCTCGCAATACAGCCTGTAGGCTTGGTTCCTGCCCAACTGCCAACCTTCGCGGCGCAACAGCACGTGGACGCGCCGATAACCATATCGCACCCGGGTGTACGCAATCTCGCGCATGCGCGAACGCAGCTCGGGACGGGGATCCTTGACGCTTCGGTAGTACTGGACGCTACGTGGTTGCTTCAAGAGCCGGCAGGCCCGCCTCATCGTCAATCCGTAGTGGCTCACCACATAGGCCACCACGTCTCGCCTCAGCGCGGGCCGGGCCACTTTTTTGAAGCCACGTCCTGCAGGATCGCCTTGTCCAGGCTCAGCTCCGCAACCAGCTTCTTCAGTCGAGCGTTCTCGTCTTGCAACTGCTTGAGCTCGCGTACCTGATCCGATTGCATGCCTGCGTACTGCTTCTTCCAGCGATAAAACGTCTGCTCCGAAATACCGACCTGGCGGATCAGATCCGCCACCGGCATCCCCAGTTCCGCTTGCTTCAGTACCGCCACAATCTGTTCGATCGAAAAGCGCTTGCGTTTCATGGCAAACCACCTCCTGGTTCAGGGTCAAGTTTGCCGCAAAACTCGCTCTCGGATTGGCCCAGGATTCCTAACGCAGATCACCTTTGCAACCTCTCCGCCTCGTTTACCCGATACCGAATTCGAACGGTTCACAACCTAAGATCACACCGGAAGCTACGCAGCGATACAGGAGCGATTACTAGAAAAATTGTGACATATCCTATGAAGCTGAACCAACTTGAGCAAACAGATCCGAAGGTCGCTGGACAGGCGTGAAAAGCTCATCGTACAGCGCATCGGGCTGAACTTTGAATCGCAATCCGTCCGCAAGACGAGTCAATGCAGAAAGACCAACGATGCACAATCCGAACCGCTCTGTTTCTTCGATAAACGGCTCGATCTCCGCGTCTCCGTGCTTTGTGATGAGAACCCCGTTTACCTGAACGTTTCCGAGTCGCTGTGTGGCAAAGCCGTTCTTTATACGTAGCACACGCTGGTGTAGCTTCGAAAGCTTCTCGGATGAGTTAGTGACGGCAGCCGCGCACTCGATCACTGCGACTCTTCGAGTCGGAGTCTCACAGTAAATATCGGGCGCTTCCTGCAAGTGAGATACCTCGCCAAGATACATACAGTCGAATCCGAGTTCTTCCAAGACGAGCGCCAAAACCCGCTCGAACGAGTGACCACGAGATTCGCGCGACAGCAGTTCTTCACGAAGCTTCGTAAGATCTTTGTCGAATTGCGCAAGAAATGCCGAACGCTGACTTGGCAACCGAGTCGGGTCACCGATCCACCAACGTGAAGCATGATGCCCTGCGTAGCTTAGAAAGACTTGGCATACCGCAGCATCACCAATGTCTTGCTCGACGCGAGCGAAAATCAGGCCATCATCCTGGGCGGTCCAACGGAGTTTAGCCCCGTCTATCGACAACCGCATAGCTCTCTGTGTTTCTGGAGCGAACTTTACGCCGATCTTGAGCAAGAATGGATCAATACGGGGGCTAGCCACGATCTTGGCCGATAGCTTGCTGTCGCTGATCAACGAATCTCCCAGGACAGTCTCGGCCGGTCTCTCGAGCAGTATCTCTATGGCCGCATCCGTACGTTGCACAACAGTGATAGGCAGCAGATGCTCATTCAACAAGTCGGCCATGCCGTCGTATGGAGTGTCGAGAGATCGCACCCGATGTTCAAAGTCTCCAAGCAATCGCTGATCCAAAGTTGGCGACCGGCCGGTTGACAACATCAGCGCGGGCGACCTTGCCTGACTTGGTTGAACTTGAGGGTGATTGTCCACAAAAAAAGTCGCGCTCAACGAATTCCCGTCAGCCTGTGGAAGCACGTAGAACTGTCCGCCGATCTCGATCTCCCCCGCACGAAGGATTCGATCAAGGTCGAAATTTGTACTCGACAAATCGATTGGCAATCGCCCTACAGTAACCTCGTCCAGTTCCACAACGGAAGGTTCGAGCAACGTCGGCCGAACCGTCTCGTAGACGTATCGAACTATCGCCCAATGAAGCCGCTTTGTGCCTGCATCCTCGATAGTCAAGTACGACACAATTACGTGCTGCGCGGCACTCGTCCAATGCTCAGCTAGGGCACGAAATCGATCAATTTCGGATTGCGCGTATGTCGATATTTGGATTGGGACGCTAGTTACCATCATCGCCCGCCACTCATGGCTATAGGTCGTACGATCATACGCCGAATTCTGAAGCTGGCCCCTTCAATGTGGACCACCGGACGTCGTACGGGCGATGCCACCGCTCCACCGAGCGGCCATGCCAGTTTCGCTGCCACCGCCCGAAACCACCTGCTTGCCATCCCCACATCAAACCCTGTAGAATTGCGCGTTCTGCGGGCGTCGTATAATGGCCATTACCTCAGCTTCCCAAGCTGATGACGTGGGTTCGATTCCCATCGCCCGCTCCAGATACGTACCTCTTCGCGGCTCTCTGTCAGGCAACAGATAAAATAGCCCGAAGCGCGCGCGAAGCCGCCTCATGAAGGCGGCTTTTTCGTACCGGGCCGGCGCTCCCGAGCCTCGGCCCCGCCCGGCGGCGAGGCGAAACCGCGCGGCGAGCCGGGCACACCGCGCTGCGCCCCGCACCGGCACCCAGCGCGCGACTCGTCCATTCCGAACACGATGATCCACGATCCCAACGACACCGGCCTGCCGCAAGACGGCACGCCCGACGATGACGGCAGCCATGCCGCTTCCGCCACGCCGTCCAACGACGTCAACCCGCTGCACCTGCGCCGCATCCGCAGCTTCGTGACGCGCGCCGGCCGCGTGTCGACGGGCCAGCGCCGCGCCCTCGACGAGTTCGGCCCGCGCTACGTCCTGCCCTACCAGCCCGAGCAGCCCGACTGGAACGCCGTATTCGGCCGCCAGGCGCCGCGCATCCTCGAGATCGGTTTCGGCATGGGCGGCTCGACGGCCGAGATCGCCGCGCATCGCCGCGACGACGATTTCCTCGGCGTCGAGGTGCACGAGCCCGGCGTTGGCGCGCTGCTGAAGCTGATCGGCGAGCAGGCGTTGAGCAACATCCGCATCATCCAGCACGACGCGGTGGAAGTGCTCGAGAACATGCTCGCGCCCGACAGCCTCGACGGCGTCCACATCTTCTTCCCCGATCCGTGGCACAAGGCGCGCCATCACAAGCGCCGCCTGATCCAGCCGCCCTTCGTCGCGCAGTTGGTGGCGCGCCTGAAGCCGGGCGGCTACCTGCACTGCGCCACCGACTGGCAGAACTACGCGGAGCAGATGCTCGAAGTGCTCGGCGCCGAGCCCCAGCTCGAGAACACCGCCGAGGGCTACGCGCCGCGCCCCGACTATCGCCCCGTCACCAAGTTCGAACGACGTGGCCTGAAGCTCGGCCACGGCGTCTGGGACCTGGTGTTCCGCAAGCGCCCCGGCTGAGCTTCATCCCGGCGCGCCCCTCGAATCGCGAGTAGCCCGAACGAAAAAAGCGGTCATGCATCGACAGGATGCATGACCGCTTTTTCATGTGCGACAACTGCAGCGCCGGCTCAACTCCAGTCGAGCCAACCGCTGTAGCCGACCAGCAGGACCAGCAGCCCGAACACGATCCGGTACCACGCGAACGCCGTGAAATCGTGCGAGGCCACGTAGCGCAGCAGCCAGCGCACGCAGGCGAAGGCACTGACGAAGGCCGCCACCATCCCCACCGCGAACAGCCCGACCGAATCGACCGAGAACGCGTGCCAGTCCTTCACGGTTTCATAGAAGGTCGCGCCGAAGATGATCGGGATCGCGAGGAAGAACGAGAATTCGGTCGCCACGCGCCGGTCGAGGCCGGCCAGCATGCCGCCGATGATGGTCGAGCCCGAGCGCGAGACGCCGGGGATCAGCGCGCAGCACTGGGCGATGCCGACCTTCAGCGCGTCGAGCGGGCTCAGCGCGTCGATCGACATCACGCGTGCCGGCTCGCGACGATCGCGCTGGCGCGCCTCCGCCCACAGGATCACCAGGCCGCCGGCCACCAGCGCGAAGGCCACCGGCACCGGCGAGAACAGCAGGCGCTTGATCGCCTTCTCGAACATCAGGGCCAGCGCGATCGCCGGCAGCGTCGCGATCACCACGTTCAGCGCGAAACGGCGCGCCTCGGGCCGCGTCGGCAGCCCCGCCACCACGGTGCCGATCCGGCGCCGGTATTCCCAGCACACGGCGAGGATCGCGCCGAACTGGATCACCACGTCGAAGGTCTTCTCCTGCTCGGCGTTGAAGTCGAGGAAGCTGCCGGCGACGATCAGGTGGCCGGTGCTCGACACCGGGAGAAACTCCGTCAGCCCTTCGACGACGCCGAGTATCAGCGCCTTGCAGATCAGTATCCAGTCCATCCTTCGCCCGTTCGTCAGAGTTGCAGAAACGGGTCGCCCCCCGTCGATCCAGCACGCGACCCGGCCGGCCGCGCGCTCGATGCCGTCATTTCTCGACGATCTCGACGCGTATGCCGTTTGTAAGGATCGTAATTGTACCGGGTTCGTAGTTAACCCCGGCAAATTGCAATTGTTCGGGCTTGAAGGTGTAGATCGGATAGTTGGTCAGCACCTGCGTGGCGAGCAGCCCGGCAGCCTGCCCGACCTGCGGCGCATAGGCCTGCGCGTCGCCCTGCAGGTTCACGCTGTCCACGGCCGGCGCGCGCAGCACCACCGACAGGCTGGCCGGATCGTAAGCCAGTTGCGCGGATACCGTAAACGTCCCGTTCACCGGCTCGCGCAGGAACGGGCTGGCGAAACGCGCGTCGAGCTGCACGGCGATGCGGTTCTGCTCGGGCAGCAGCCCCACCGCCGGGTTCGCGAGCGCCACGTCGAACACCTGCGAGACGGTGCGCTGGTAAGGGAACTTGCGCGCCACCGCGCGCTGCACGTCGCCCTTCGAGAACGTGTAGTGGTTCGGGATGAACGGAAAGGTGGGCGTCGCGCCGCAGGCGGCCAGCGACGCCGATACGGCCATGGCCGCGAGCGCGGCCGTCACGAAACGACGACGGCCGTTCGCACGGGATGGGGTCATGCCAGATCTCCTGCTCATGAGTCGGGGCGCGTCGCGGTCTCGAGCCGGGTCAGCCAGGCCAGCGCCTCGCCGCGCGAGGCGCCGCACATCTCGGCCTGCGGCTGCAGCCCGGCGCAGCACGCGGGGCGCTCGGGCCGGCCGAAGATCGCGCAGCGCAGGTCCTCGCCCAATTGCACGCAAGGCACGCCGGCCGGCTTGCCGTCGGGCATGCCCGGGATCGGGCTCGAAATCGAGGGGGCGATGCAACAGGCGCCGCATCCCTCGCGGCACGCATGCGCGGCATCCGCCCCTTGCTTGACTGCTACGTTCACGTCGAAAAACCCGCACTGATTCAACCAGGCGGCGAGGGCCGGCCCCAAGACCGGCTCCGCCGCGCGAACCCGCATTGTGCCATCGCAAACTTCGACCAGATCGGCTTATCTCGTTAAGAAGGGAAGCCACTAGACTGAACCGCGTCGCTCGTCGCCTGTCGATTCCTACATGACGTCCTGCTCATCCTCCCCCCTGTTCCGTCCCGATTTGCTGGCGAAATACACGGCGAACGGCCCGCGCTACACCTCCTACCCGAGCGCGCTGCAATTCGACGAGGCCTTCGGGATCGCCGACTACGAGCGCGCGGCGGCCGACCCGGGCGCGGCCTCCAGCGAGCTGTCGCTGTACGTGCACATCCCGTTCTGCGCGACGGCCTGCTTCTATTGCGGCTGCAACCGCATCGCCACCCGCAACCGCGCCCACGCGCGCCCCTACCTGGACCGCCTCAAGCGCGAGCTCGCGCTGCAGGCGCGCTGCTTCGATCCGGATCGCGTGATCACGCAGCTGCACTGGGGCGGGGGCACGCCCACCTTCCTGTCGGACGCGCAGATGGCCGAGCTGATGGCCGCCACCCGCGCCCATTTCCCGATCGCCGCGGACAGCGAGGCCGAGATCTCGATCGAGGTCGACCCGCGCACCGCCACGCCCGCCACCCTCGCCCACCTGCGCATGCAGGGCTTCAACCGGCTCAGCCTCGGCGTGCAGGACGTCGATCCCGAGGTGCAGCGCGCCGTCAACCGCGAGCAGCCGATCGAACTCACCGCCAGCCTGATCTCGGCCGCGCGCCTGGTGGGCTACCGCTCGGTCAGCGTCGACCTGATCTACGGCCTGCCGAAGCAGACCGTCGAGACCTTCGCGCGCACGCTCGCCGCCGTGATCGAGCTGGCGCCGGACCGGATCTCCGTGTTCGGCTACGCGCACCTGCCGCAGTTGTTCAAGATGCAGCGCCGCATCGACGCGGCCGGCCTGCCGCCGCCGGCCGCGCGCGTGGCCCTGCTGGGCCTGGCGATCGAGACGCTCACGCATGCCGGCTACATCTACATCGGCATGGACCATTTCGCGCGGCCGTCCGACGAGCTGGTCGCCGCCCAGCGCAAGGGCACGCTGCAGCGCAACTTCCAGGGCTACAGCACGCGCGCCGACACCGACCTGATCGGCGTGGGCATGTCCTCGATCGGCAAGGTCGGCGACGTCTACGCGCAGAACGCCAAGGATCTCGCCGCCTGGGGCGCGGCGATCGACGCGGGCCGGCTGCCGATCGCGCGCGGCCGGCGGCTGAGCGCCGAGGACCGGCTGCGCCGCGACGTGATCATGCGCCTGATGTGCCATGCCACCCTGCCCTTCGCCGAGATCGAGGTCACCTACGGGATCCGCTTCGCCGATCGCTTCGCCCGCGAACTGGCCGCGCTGCGCGAATTCGAGCGCGACGGCCTGGTCGCGATCGAACCCGGTTGCCTGACGATCCGCCCCGCCGGGCGGCCGTTCGTGCGCAATATCGCGATGTGCTTCGATGCCTACCTGTCGGACGCGATGGCCGGCCGCTGCTCGCGCACGCTCTGAACCGGGCCCGGCGGGCCGCCCGCCATCTGCGCTACAGTGGCGGTTTCCCGCTTTTCGCCGTCCCACCATGCGCACGACCAAAGCGACCCACGCGGTCGAACGCCTGAAGACCCGCACCGGCAATCCGCGTTATGCCGCCGTCAGCGTGCCGGGCGACCTGTTCTACCTGACCGACCGCGCCAGCGGCCGCCTCGAGAAGCTCTGCGCGCCGCTGCCGCCCGACGAGTTCGTGGCCTTCGTCAACAGCCTCTCGCCGCCGGCGCCGCGCAAGGCCAGCAAGCTCGACGAGGCCTTCGAGGACAAGATCCGCAAGGCCAAGGGCTGAGACGGCCGCCGCCGTCGCCCTGCCGATCCGTGGCGCGGGGCCGGCCCGCCGTGGCGTGCCACGGCAGCGCCGCCCGTCTTCCTCGCTCCCCGCCGTCCCGGGCGCCGCGCGGCCTTGCGCGACGGCATCCCACCGCCGCGTCCGGGCGCAGCGATGGCGAGGCGTTTGGTACAATCGGTCACTCAATTTCCCCGCTGACGGCCGCCCTGCGGCAAGACCACCATGAACATCGACAATGCGCGTTTCAACATGATCGAACAGCAGATCCGGCCGTGGGAAGTGCTGGACCCTGAGGTCCTGAGCCTGCTGTCGGTCGTCAAGCGCGAGCTGTACGTGCCGAGCGTCTACCGTGATCTGGCCTTCGCCGATCTGGAACTGCCGCTGCCGGGCGGCCAGAAGATGCTGGCCCCGCGCGTCGAGGCGCGCATGCTGCAGGAGCTGGCGGTCAAGAAGCACGAGAGCATCCTCGAGATCGGCGCCGGCTCGGGCTACATGGCCGCCCTGCTGGCCCATCGCGGCCAGCACGTGGTGACGGTCGACATCGACCCGGCCCTGGTGCAGTTCGCCGCCGACAACCTCCGCGACAACGGCGTGAGCAATGCCGAGGTGGTACTGGCCGACGCGGCGCGCGGCCTGCCCGAGAAGGGCCCCTACGACGTGATCTGCGTCTCGGGCGGCCTGCCGGTGGTGCCGCAGGAGCTGCTGGAGCAACTGAAGGTGGGCGGCCGGCTGGCCGCCTTCGTCGGCTCGCGCCCGGTCATGAAGGCGCAGATCATCACGCGCATCGACGACAAGCAGTTCCGCGTCGCCGACGTGTTCGAAACCTACGTCGACCACCTCGTCAACGCCATGGAGCCGTCGCGCTTCAAGTTCTGATCCACGCCACCCCGATATCCTCATGCCGATGCAGATCCTGACCGCCCCCGCCCTGGCCGCCTGGCTGGCCGATTCGTCCCGCCCCGCGCCGCTCGTGCTCGACGTGCGCGAACCGTGGGAGATCGCCACCGCGAGCATCGCGGGCAGCGTGTCGATCCCGATGCAGCAGATCCCCGCGCGCAGCGAGGAGCTCGACGACGAAGCCGAGATCGTCTGCGTCTGCCATCACGGCATGCGCAGCGCGCAGGTCGCGATGTTCCTCGAATCGCGCGGCTTCACGAAGCTCTACAACCTCCAGGGCGGCATCGACGCCTGGTCGCGCGACGTCGATCCGGCCGTGCCGCGCTACTGATCCGCCAGGCGAGCGCCGGCCCCCTCGCGGGCTTCAGGCAAGCCGTCCCGAGCGCCTCGCTCCCCAACGCCGCTGCCCCAGGCAGCGGCGTTCGTTTTTGTGCGCCGCCGATGCCCGCGCGCGGGGCGCCGCCCCGCCTCTTCCCCTTCCCGATACATCCCGGTGCGTGCGATGCGTCCCGAACGTGCGGGCACCGCACGCATCGCGCACACGCATGATCGTCGGCTGTGCATCGCTCCCCGATGCACCACGATCGGCCGCCCCCTTGCACCGCCGCGGCCCATCGACGTGCCGCGCGCCTGCACCGAGACGGCTCGCCCGGCGAACAAAAAGCCCTGCCGAGCCCCGTCGCCTGGGGATTCCGGGCACGCTGGCACATGCCTTGCGTTATCGCTCTTCGAAGCGCCGGCCCGGCGCAACCATGCCAACACGTCAAGGGGAACTCGATGAAGCGTCGCAGTCTGTTGAAGATCGGATCGATGGCCGGTGCACTCACGCTGGCGGGGCGCCTGCCGCTGGCCAACGCCGAGGACAAGGGGCCGATCAAGGTTGGCGTGCTGCATTCGCTGTCCGGCACGATGGCGATCTCCGAGACCTCGCTGAAGGACACCGCGCTGATGACCATCGCGGAAATCAACAAGGCCGGCGGCGTGATGGGCCGCCAGCTGCAGCCGGTGGTGGTCGACCCGGCCTCGAACTGGCCGCTGTTCGCCGAGAAGGCGCGCGGCCTGCTGACCCAGGACAAGGTGGCGGTGGTGTTTGGCTGCTGGACCTCGGTGTCGCGCAAGTCGGTGCTGCCGGTGTTCGAGGAACTCAACGGCCTGCTGTTCTACCCGGTGCAGTACGAAGGCGAGGAGATGTCGCGCAACGTGTTCTACACGGGCGCCGCGCCGAACCAGCAGGCGATTCCCGCCACCGAATACCTGATGAGCGCCGAGGGCGGCGGCGCCAAGCGCTTCTTCCTGCTCGGCACCGACTACGTGTACCCGCGCACCACCAACAAGATCCTGCGCGCCTTCCTGAAGTCGAAGGGCGTGCAGGACGCGGATATTCAGGAGGTCTACACGCCCTTCGGCCATAGCGACTACCAGACCATCGTCTCGAACATCCGCACCTTCTCGCAGGGCGGCAAGACCTGCGTGATCTCGACCATCAACGGCGATTCGAACGTGCCCTTCTACAAGGAGCTCGGCAACCAGGGCCTCAAGGCCACCGACGTGCCGGTGGTGGCCTTCTCGGTGGGCGAGGAGGAACTGCGCGGCATCGACACCAAGCCGCTGGTCGGCAACCTGGCCGCCTGGAACTACTTCATGTCGCTGCGCAATCCGGAGAACGCCAAGTTCAAGGCGATGTTCGCTGACTGGGTCAAGAAGAACAACCTGCCCGGCGGCGCCAAGCGCGTGACCAACGACCCGATGGAGGCGACCTATGTCGGCATCCACATGTGGAAGCAGGCGGTCGAGAAGGCCAAGAGCACGGACGTCGACAAGGTGCGCACGGCGATGGTCGGCCAGAAGTTCAACGCGCCCTCGGGCTTCGTGCTGGAGATGGACGGCAACCACCACCTGCACAAGCCGGTGATGATCGGCGAGATCCGCGCCGACGGGCAGTTCAACGTGGTCTGGCGCACCAAGACCACGGTGCGCGCCCAGCCGTGGAGCCCGTATATCCCGGGCAACGCGGGCAAGCCCGACGTGGTCAGCTCGATCGGCGACTTCCTGCGCCGCCGCCGCGCCTCCGCGCTGGCGTAATTCGCCGTACCGGGGCATGAGGCTCGGCTCGTGCCGCTCATGCCCCGCGATGTCCTCGCTCGACGGATCCCTCCCATGACACTGCGCCCCTTCCTGCGGATGCTGCTGGTTTGCGCGGCATTCGCGCTCGGCAGCCCCGCCGCCTTCGCCCTAGACGCCGCCGACACGGCCGCGCTGGCCGGCGACGACTTCGACGCGAAACTGGCGGCGATCGATCATCTGGCCGCGGCCGGCGACGCCGCCTCGGTCGGCCTGCTGCACGCGCTGGCCGACGGCACCGCGCTCGCCAGCGACGATGGCAAGCTGCTGCTGCAGGCCGACGACGGCAGCACCAAGGACGCGCTGTCGGGCGCCGCCGTGCAGCCCGGCGATGCCCAGCCGGTGACGCTTAACAACCTGCTGCGCAGCAAGGTCGCCAATGCGCTGTCGGGCCTCGACCTGGCCTCGCCCGATCTCGCCACGCGCACGGCCGCCGTCGATGCCCTGCTGAAGAATCCCGATGCCTCGCTCAAGCCGCTGATCGACAAGGCTCGCGCCAGGGAAAGCGACGCCACGCTCAAGCGCCGGCTCGACGCGCTGTGGGCGATCGCCGCGCTGCACGACGCCGATCCCGCCAAGCGGCTCGAGGCGGTCGAGCTGGTGGCCGCGCGCCACGACCTCGACATGATCGAGCAGTTGCGCCCGCTGGTGGCCAGGCAGGCCGACGGCAGCTACGCCGAGCCCGATGCGCGGGTGCGCGCCGCCGCCCAGCAAGGGCTCGACGCGCTGCACTCGCTGCAGGAGCGCGGCGAGATCGCCAGCACCCTGTTCGCCGGCCTCTCGCTCGGCAGCGTGCTGTTGCTGGCCGCGCTGGGCCTGGCCATCACCTACGGCCTGATCGGCGTGATCAACATGGCGCACGGCGAATTCCTGATGATCGGCGCCTACGCCACCTACGTGGTGCAGACGCTGTTCCAGCGCTACGCGCCGGGCGCCTTCGACTGGTACCCGCTGGTGGCCGTGCCGGCCTCCTTCGTGGCGGCGGCGCTGGTGGGCATCGTGCTGGAGCGCACCGTGCTCAAGCATCTCTACGGCCGCCCGCTGGAAACGCTCCTGGCCACCTTCGGCGTGAGCCTGATCCTGATCCAGGCCACCCGCATGATCTTCGGCGCGCAGAACGTGCAGGTCTCGAACCCGTCCTGGATGAGCGGCGGCGTGACCCTGATGCAGAACCTGATCCTGCCGTACAACCGCATCGCGATCCTGGTGTTCTCGCTGCTGGTGGTGGCGATCGCCTGGGGCGTGCTGACCAGGACCCGGCTCGGCCTGTTCGTGCGCGCCGTCACGCAGAACCGCCGGATGGCGGCCTGCGTGGGCGTGAAGACCGCGCGCGTCGATTCCTATGCCTTCGCCTTCGGCGCCGGCATCGCGGGCCTGGGCGGCTGCGCGCTCTCGCAGATCGGCAACGTCGGCCCCGACCTCGGCCAGAGCTACATCATCGACTCCTTCATGGCGGTGGTGCTGGGCGGCGTCGGCCAGATCGCCGGCACCGTGGTGGGCGGCTTCGGCCTGGGCCTGGTCAGCAAGGCGATCGAGCCGTTCTGGGGCGCCGTGCTCGCCAAGATCGCGGTGCTGGTGATGATCGTGCTGTTCATCCAGAAACGCCCGCAAGGCATGTTCGCCCTGAAGGGCCGCAGCGCGGAGGCCTGAACCATGACCTCGATCACTTCCTCTTCCTCGCTGGCGCCGGCCACGGTGCCCACGCCCGTCGCGGGCGGCGCGCCCGGCTTCGCGCTGGGCCTGCCGCCGCGCGCGGCGCTGCTGTCGCGCCGCGCCTGGCTCGCGCTGATCGCACTGTGCATCGCGATCGGCATCGGCGTGCCGCTGGCCGCGCTGGTGGTACCCGAATCGAGCGCCTTCCACCTGTCCGCCTACGCGATGACGATCGCCGGCAAGTTCATGTGCTACGCGATCGGCGCGCTCGCGCTCGACCTGGTATGGGGCTACTGCGGGATCCTGAGCCTCGGCCACGGGCTGTTCTTCGCGCTCGGCGGTTATGCGATCGGCATGTACCTGATGCGCGAGATCGGCCACGACGGCGTCTACGGCAGCAGCCTGCCCGACTTCATGGTGTTCCTGAACTGGAAGTCGCTGCCCTGGTACTGGAGCGGCTCGGACCACCTCGCGGTGGCGCTCGTGCTGGTGGTGCTGGTGCCGGCCGTGGTCGCCTGGGTGTTCGGCTTCTTCACCTTCCGCTCGCGCGTGAAGGGCGTCTACCTGTCGATCATCACCCAGGCCATGACCTTCGCGGCGATGCTGCTGTTCTATCGCAACGAGACCGGCTTCGGCGGCAACAACGGCTTCACCGACTTCAAGCGCCTCGCCGGCTACGGCATCACCTCGCCCGGCATGCGCACGGTGCTGCTGCTCGCGAGCTTCGCCACCCTGGTGCTGGCCTTCCTCGCCGCGCGCGCGATCGTCACCTCGAAGCTCGGCCGGGTGGTCACCGCCGTGCGCGACGGCGAAACGCGCCTGATGTTCCTCGGCTACAGCCCGCTCGCCTACAAGCTGTTCATCTGGACCGTCTCGGCCGTGCTGTGCGGCATCGCCGGCGCCTTGTACGTGCCGCAGGTCGGCATCATCAATCCCAGCGAGATGTCGCCGGGCAACTCGATCGAGATGGCGATCTGGGTGGCGGTGGGCGGGCGCGGCACGCTGATCGGGCCGATCGTCGGCGCCTTCGCGGTGAACGGCGCGAAGAGCTTCTTCACCGCCTACTTCGCCGAATACTGGCTGTTCTTCCTCGGCCTGATCTTCGTGCTGGTGCCGCTGCTGATGCCGCGCGGCATCGTCGGCCTGGTCGATTCCCTGATCAAACGCGGAGCGCGTCGATGAACGAGAACGGCATGATGCCCGACCTGGCCCAGCCCGACGGCGGCGCCGAGGCGCTCACCCTCAGCGGCGTGGCCTCGATGGCGCGCGTGGTCGAGCCCGGCGCGATCGATACCTCGCACGGCACCATCCTCTACCTGGAGGACGTCGAGGTCAGCTTCGACGGCTTTCGCGCGTTGAGGAAGCTGTCGCTGTCGATCGACGCGGGCGAGCTGCGCTGCGTGATCGGCCCGAACGGCGCCGGCAAGACCACCATGATGGACGTGATCACCGGCAAGACCCGGCCCGACGCGGGCAAGGTGTTCCTCGGCCAGACCCTCGACCTGTCGCGCATGAGCGAGCCCGAGATCGCGCGCACCGGTATCGGCCGCAAGTTCCAGAAGCCGACCGTGTTCGAGGCGCACCCGGTCTGGGAGAACCTCGAGCTGGCGATGAAGACCGACAAGGGCTGGCTGGCCTCGCTGCGCGCGCGGCTCGACCGCTCGGCGCAGCGCCGCATCGAGGAGACGCTCGCGCTGATCAAGCTCGAGGACAGCGCCTACCGCCTGGCCGGCGAGCTGTCGCACGGCCAGAAGCAGCGGCTCGAGATCGGCATGCTGCTGATGCAGCAGCCGGCCCTGCTACTGCTCGACGAACCCGCGGCCGGCATGACCGACCACGAGACCATGGAGCTGGCGCAGTTGCTGAACGCGCTGCGCGGCAGTTGCTCGATGATGGTGGTCGAGCACGACATGGAATTCGTCGCGGCGCTGGCCGGCGAGACCGGCTGCGTGACCGTGATGGCCGAAGGCGCGGTGCTCGCGCAGGGCACGCTCGAGCAGGTCAAGCGCGACGAGGCCGTGATCGAGTCCTACCTCGGCCGTTGACGAATCTGAAGGACAACCTGCTCATGCTGAAGATCGATTCCCTCAACCAGTTCTACGGCGGCAGCCATATCCTGCGCAACGTCAACCTGAGTGCCGAGGAAGGCAAGCTGACCGTTTTGCTCGGCCGCAACGGCGTGGGCAAGACCACCCTGCTGCGCTGCCTGATGGGCGTGGTGGCCGCGAAGAACGGGCAGATCGCCTGGCGCGGCAAGCCGCTCGACGCGCTGGCGCCGCATGCGCGTGTCGCCGCCGGGCTCGCCTACGTGCCGCAAGGCCGCGATATCTTCCCGCGCCTGACCGTGGAGGAGAACCTGCTGGTGGGCGCGGCCAGCCGCAAGGCACCCTCGAAGGTGCCGGATCGCATCTACGAATTGTTCCCGGTGCTGCGCGAGATGCGCACGCGGCGCGGCGGCGATCTCTCCGGCGGCCAGCAGCAGCAGCTCGCGATCGGCCGCGCGCTGATGAGCGAGCCGCAACTGCTGATCCTCGACGAGCCGACCGAGGGCATCCAGCCTTCGATCATCCAGGACATCGGCCGCACGCTGCGGCAACTGGTCGACGAAACCGGGATGACCGTGCTGCTGGTCGAGCAGTATTACGACTTCGCGAAGTCGATCGCCGATCACTACTGGGTGATGAGCCGCGGCGAGATCGTCGCCGGCGGCGCCGCCGACGAGATGGACGCCAAGGGCGTGCGCGAGCTGATCGCCGTCTGAGCCTGCCCCGCCTTCCCCCGCTCCCGGGGCGCCCCCCGCGCCCCGGATTTCCACGACAAGCCCGCCGATCGCGAGCACCTCGCCGGCCGCGACCCCGCCCGCTTCCCCCTTGCCCGTCCCCTCCCCGCCCCGATTCCTTCCCGGGCATTCGGGTTAATGCCAGTTCAATTCCAAATCAATACCACTTGAACACCAATTGGAGTTTTCGTAATATTTCGCGCAAGGCTGACGACAGGCCGCGTCCCACTGAGAGGGGGAGACATGAAGAATTCCGCTTCGGCGCGCCGCGTTGCGCCCCAGGCTTGCCGGCATGCCGGCGGCCGACCCTGCCCCACGCCATTCCCGTAGTTCCGCTGCCGCCGGCACGCGCGCGAGCGCGCCCCGGCGTCCAGCCCGCCTCAGCACCTGCTGCATCCGCCGCACCCGTTTGACGATTGCCGCGCCACCGATCCGCGATGTCCATCGGGCATCGCGCGTGCCGTCGCGCGCCCGTTTCCTGGACACACCGGCCGCCACGATCCCGGGCTCCCGGTCCTTGATTCGCCGCATCCTCTTGGGGAAATCCGATG